>NZ_SNUA01000002.1 GCF_004360225.1 Alcanivorax sp. 24 | reverse complement strand
GCTTGTAGGTGCGGGGTGGGGTCATTTCTCCCACGGTCTGTACCCGAAGGGGTCAGAAGCTGCCTAGGTCCCGCCACCCCGACAAGTCTCTCTGCCTACTATCGACTTGCCACGCCAACATACAAGCTGCTTTAGCAGCGAATCGCGTGTAGCGTGCCAGCGTGGTGCGTGTAAGCGAAGAGGCGTGGTGCGGGGAGGCGTGGTGCGGGGAGGCGTGGTGCGGGGAGGATAGGCTCGCCGCCATGGCGGCTCGGGGCTGCGCCCCGTCATCGCAAGCGATGACGCCCTGCGCCCGGCAAGCCGGGCTGGTCGAACCGGGGGGTTCTGCTGAATAACTCCCGCGGTACGATACAAACAAAAACGGCCCCCTAAAGGGAGCCGTTTTCGTTTGTATGGCGCGCTGGGGAGGATTCGAACCCCCGACCTTCTGGTTCGTAGCCAGATGCTCTATCCAACTGAGCTACCAGCGCTTTGATCGTGCTTGAAGCGTGTCGCCTCAAGAGGCTGCGCATTATTCCCAAAGCCCTTTTGAGAGTCAAGGGAAGAGCGCTTAAAAGTTGCGCGATCAGTCTTCCGCGGTTTCCATTTGTTTCTGCAGGTAGTTTTCCAGACCCACCTTGTCGATCAGGCCCAGTTGCGTTTCCAGCCAGTCAATATGTTCTTCCTCGCTTTCCAGGATACGGCGGAACAGATCCCGGCTGACATAATCCTGCACCGACTCGCAATACGCCATGGCTTCACGCAGATCCGGTACCGCCAGATGCTCCAGCTTGAGATCGCAGGAGAGCATTTCCTTGGTGTTTTCACCAATCATCAACTTGCCCAGATCCTGCAGGTTCGGCACCCCTTCCAGGAACAAAATGCGCTCGATGAGCCAGTCCGCGTGTTTCATCTCATCAATGGACTCGTGGTACTCCTTCTCATACAGAGCGTGAAGTCCCCAATCCTTGTACATTTTGGCGTGCAGAAAATACTGGTTAATCGCAATCAGCTCATTACCCAGCGCCCGGTTCAGGTGCTCGATAACCTTCTTGTCGCCTTTCATGGGTGGTCTCCGTGCCGGTATTTGGGGTGCCAATATTGTTCAGCAATAGCCCGGCACGGGCAAGGGATATCGAAAAAAATTCCAATAAATACAAGTAGTTATACAAATGAGAATCAGTCTTTGCCGACCTTGCTCATGAGATCAAGCCGGCTGCGGCCAATATTGCACCGCAACCGACTGATCGGAGGAAACAGAGACGGAGGTCGCCGCTACCGCGCTACGGGTATCACGCAGTACCTGACGGGCGTGGCGGGCACATTTGGCACACTGACTG
Source organism: Alcanivorax sp. 24 (assembly GCF_004360225.1). Lineage (GTDB taxonomy): Bacteria > Pseudomonadota > Gammaproteobacteria > Pseudomonadales > Alcanivoracaceae > Alloalcanivorax > Alloalcanivorax xiamenensis. Next base: position 523,642 of record NZ_SNUA01000002.1, on the reverse strand, counting down.
CCAACCCCAAGTTCCCGACGAAGATCACGCAGGCTGTCGCAACCATTCATGGCCGCTTCCCGTATATGACCGTCAGTGATGCCGTTGCAGAGACAAACGTACATACCACACCTACTCCTCAATCTCTGGAAAGCAGGTTAACCCTAATGCGAATTATTATCAACACGTTTATTTGCCCTAATTATTGCACAAGAATAGTGCAAAAACAGCGCGGCAAACGTCTCGGATTCGTGGGCGTGCGTTTGGAGCGATTCTGGCCGGCATTTCGCCGCCTGTTCGCCCCGGCTCCGGTTGCAGCCGGTTCCGGAACGGAGATCGGATTATGGAGAGATCAGGCTCGGAAGGGAGCTCCGGTCCCCGTCATTGAGACGGGGCCGGAGTGATCGAAGGGACTTAGCTTGCGCTGCCGGTGGCGGCTTTCTTACGGGCCGGAGCACGACGAGCGGCTTTCTTGCGCGCCGGAGTCTTGCGAGTGGCGCTCTTACGGGTCGCTGCCTTTTTGGTTTTGGCCCGGGTGGTGGTCTTCTTACGAGCGGTGGTTCCTTTCGCGGCGGTCTTGCGAGCCGCGCGCTTGGCTTTTTGCTCCGCTTTCTTCTGCTCGGCCTTCTCTTTCTTCGCCAGCTTGCGTTGGTACTCACGCAGTTTGCTGGTCAGATTGCGCTGAGCAGTACGCAGCTTTTTATTCTCGCGAGTCACCACTTTTTTGGCTGCCTGGATTTCCGCGCGAATCAGTTTCGCTTCACCGCGCAGGTCCTGCAGCTTCAAACGTTGGGTATTGAGTTTGCCACGAGCGGTGTCGACGGCGCGCTTGGCGGCGGCGGTGGCTTTTGCTTTTACCTTATCGCGCTTGGCGGCCAGATCGGTGCGGAGTTTGGCCAGCTTGCCGTTCTCCGTATCCACTTTTTTCTTGTGGCGATCCAGTTTGATCTGCGCCTGGGCAACTTTCTTCTCTGCCTGGCCGACCGCTTTTTCCTGCAGTTTGGCTTTCGCTTCCGCATTGCTTACGGACTTCGGAACCGCCGGTGCCTTGCTAGCGGTAGCGGCCTTTTTACGGGTCGCTGTTTTCTTCCGCGCTGCGACTTTCTTTGCTTGTGCCATGATCGATCTCCTAATCCTATGACGTCACTTACTTCGACAATCGGAAAATAGCATAAAAAAAAATCACTTGGTACATTATTTAATCAGATCGACGCACGACCGCGTAAAAAGAAAACAAAAGAAGATTTCCATCGCTCTTCAGCGGTGGAAGGAGCACTTGCCCTTGGCATTACTTCTCCGCTGAAAATAACGAAAATCAGCTTCGGCGGTGGATCGAATATCACGCCGCTCGCATTTCATTTTGCCGTCGGATTGTCGGATGACGACACGCGTCCGCTTTGCTTTACGGAACGCAACGAAGTGTTACCGCCAGTGGCACTGGCGAGCCGGCGAACGGAACAAAGGGGGCACTCGAAGGTGGAGAGGAATAAAGAGAAACCAACATCCCCACCGGAATCACCGTGATACCGACAGCAAAGAAACCGGAAAGGCAAATGCGACAACCGCGTTGATTAATCTGGCGAACGCCGCCGATAAGCGCCCTTATAAACACAGCCTGGCCGTTCCGCCGATCGTCATGGAACAACGGATTCGCTGCCAAGGCAGCTTCCCACAGCGGCTTCGTGCGATAGAAGCCCGATATCCGCGGGGCATAAAAAGAGGGTCCGGAGCCATTTTTTAATGTTGCACTGCGGCCGCCCGAAGGGTGACCGTCATGAACGGCGGGTATAAAAAAAGGAGCCGTGCGGCTCCTTTTTCCACTCTCATGAGAGAGGTTCGCGGGCGTGTGTTATTTGCCCAGCGCTTTGAAGATGCTGTCCCGGATGCTTTCCACCGAGCCGACACCAGGCACGCGCACATAGGCCGGTGCCTTGCCGGCATCGCTCTTGGCCAGATCCTGGTAGAAATCCACCAGCGGGCGGGTTTGCGCCTGATACACTTCCAGACGCTTGCGCACGGTGTCTTCCTTGTCGTCGTCACGTTGCACCAGCTCTTCGCCGGTCACGTCATCCTTACCCGCTTCCTTGGGGGGATTATGTGTGACGTGATAGACACGTCCGGAGCCCGGGTGCACCCGACGCCCACTCAGACGATCAATGATTTCCTGATCATCCACATCGATTTCCACTACATAGTCGATGTCGATCCCCGCATCCACCAGCGCCTGGGCTTGCGGAATAGTGCGAGGGAAGCCATCGAACAGGAATCCATTGGCGCAGTCATCCTCGGCGATGCGTTCCTTGACCAGGCCGACAATGATGTCGTCGGAAACCAGGCCGCCGGCGTCCATTACTTTTTTTGCTTCAAGGCCGAGTGGCGTGCCGGCCTTGACGGCGGCCCGCAGCATATCCCCGGTGGAAATCTGGGGAATGGAAAAAGCGTCCTTTATGAACTGCGCCTGAGTGCCCTTGCCTGCACCGGGCGCGCCAAGCAGGATGACACGCATAGGAATCTCCCTTCTTACCGCGAATGGGTGCCTAAAAGGGGCACCCTCAATAAGGTGTCGAAAAAGCCAGACCGTGGCTTCTTCAAGCCCCTCTCCACGGTCTGTTTCGCCAAGAGGGACATGGAAAATCAATCGCTTGCGGCGTTTGATTGCGCTGACGATCCGATGGAGTCGCCAGTCCAGGCCGTACTTTCATGGCCTGTCAAAGGTCGGGAACTTTACCGTGCGGGTCAGCGGCGTACAAGGGCGACCTTTGTACAGGCCGCTTCCGTCTCAAGTCCTGGATACGTCCGAGCAACTACTGTCCCAGCGTCAGCTTCGCCTCCAGAGGCGAGCCACGCAGCGGTTCTGGCGCCACCCTGAGCCCGGCCTCATCGACGCTGGAACCCGGCGCCGGGGTATAGCGGGCACCGGCACGCAAATCGGAAAGGTCCGCCGGGTATGACTGCAGCCAGTCATCGCGGCGCAACACCACGGTGGCCGGAAACCGCTCCACCAGCACCCGGCGAGCGGCCAATGGCTGGCCACCCTGCTCTCCCTGACGCAGGAATACGAACAGCGTTCCGCCGGCGGGCACATCAGCGGCGTTGACCGTGATGCTCAGATCGTCCAACTGCCGCGCTTTGGCCAATTGCCGCTCGGTGTTGGCTTTACCTTGCCGCAGAAGATCGCCGGCCTCCCCTTCGCCGTGACGGGCAAGCAACGCCTCCCAGGATCGCAGCGCCAGTTCATATTGACGGGCACGACTGGCCGCCATGGCTTGCAGCATCCAGGCCCCATCATGCCGCGGATAGGCCTCCAGCACCTTCTGGATTTCCGCCTCGGCGGCGGCGGTGAGGCGCCCTTCGTTGGCCTGAATCAGTGACCGTGCCAACAGCAAACGGGCAGCGCTGTCGTCAGGTTCGAGAAACAACGCTCGCCGCGCCGCCTGTTCGGCCTGAGCCGGAGCTCCCAGTTGATCGTACAGCAGTCCCAGGGCATACCAGCCGTCCATGGTCTGATGCTCGCGGACCACCTCGGATTGCAACACCCGGGCAAAGGCGGCGGCGCTCAACTTGTCATCGCTGATTTCCGGTGGCTGACCCCGGATCACCTGGCGGGCGGCGTCACTCAATTCACGGCGGTCGCTCAACCACTGAGCGGTTTCCGGGTGATAACCCAAGGTCAGATACCCCAACCCACCCAGCACCACCACCAGCAACGGCAGCGCCAGACCGGACCAGGAAGCCTGGTCGCCGTCACGGCGGGTTTCCCGCCGCCACAACAAAAACATGGACAGCAGGGCGATCAGGAGGGCGGCGCCGAGCACCGCAAGCAGGAAAGTCATTGCTCCTCATCCTCCACCTGACGGCTGGCCCGCCGGATCAATATCACGATGGCGCCGCCGCCCAACAGCAGCAGCAGCGCCGGTCCCAGCCACAGCACCAGTGTCCGGGCGTTCACCGGTGGCCGGTAACTGACGAAGTCACCATAGCGGTCAACGAAATAGTCAACGATGGCCTGGTCGTCATGCCCTTCCCGGATCATGCGCGCCACCCGCTCGCGCATGTCCTGCGCGATCCCGGCATCGGAGTCGGCGATGCTCTGGTTCTGACATTTGGGGCAGCGCAGTTCCTCGGTCAGCACGCGGAAACGGCTTTCCTGCTCTTCCGTGTCGAACTGGTAGACATCAATGGCGGCCATGGCGCCCTGCCCCAAGAGCGCCAGCATGAGCAATAACAACACGCGCATTAGTCTTCTCCCCCGCTTCTGTTTTCCCCGGCCTTGGCCTGATCGAGAAGGGGTTGGAATTTTTCTTCCCAGACCCGCTGGTTGAGGTCACCGGCGTGCCGCAACACCACCCGCCCTTCCGGATTCAGCAGGAACGTTTCCGGCGCGCCGTAAACGCCCAGGTCGAGTCCCAACTGGCCGTCATGATCCACCACCACCTCACTGTAGGGGTTGCCCAGATTGGCCAGATAGTCCCGCGCCGCGTCGGTCTCGTCCTTGTAGTTGAGCCCGATGATGGGAATGCCCCGGGCCGCCAATTCCAGCAGATAGGGGTGTTCCACATAACAGGTCGGGCACCAGGTCGCCCAGACGTTCAGCAGTTTCCAGTTCTGGTCCCGCAGGGAGGCCGGCGTGAGGGTCCGTTCACCTAATAAGGAAGGCAGTTGGAACGCCGGCAGCGGCTTGCCCACCAATTCCGAGGGCAGCTCTTCCGGGTTACGGCCGAGGCCGCTGGCCAGCAATACCGCCAGGGCCACAAAAGCCGCCAGCGGCAGGAACACCCACAAACTGACACCACGCTGACGGCGCGGCTCATCACGATCACGCCTGTTCACCAGCCACTCCTCCCATGGGTTTGCGGTAACGTCGGTCGGACAGCGCCAGGGCGCCGCCCAGCGCCATGATCAGCGCGCCCAGCCAGATCCAGCGCACCATCGGTTTGTGATAGATGCGCACCGCCCAGGCGTCCTCGCCGCGAGGGTCGCCCAGCGCCACATACAGATCGCGCATCAACCGGCCGTCGATGGCCGCTTCCGTCATCACCTGGCCGGAAGCCCGATAGGTGCGTTTCTCCGGATTCATTTCGGTCACCGGTCGGCCATCCCGGCTCACCAGGAAATGGGCTTTCTGGGATTGATAATTCGGTCCCACGGGACTGCTGAGGCTCTCGAATTCAAAACGGTAGCCACCCACTTCCGCCACATCGCCAGGACTCATGCGAACATCCCTCTCGATCTCATGGAAGCTGACCACCGTGACCCCGGCCACCAGTACCGCCAGCCCGCAATGGGCCACCACCATGCCTATATAGGAACGGGTCAGTTTGCGCAGCCCAGCGAACAGCCCCCGGTTGTAGGCCAGAGCACGACGCACCACGTCATCCAGGTGAGCAAGCACCAGGAACAGCGCCAGGATCAGCGCCAGCGTGCCAGGCCAGGGCGTCGCGCCGGGCAGCCGCGCGCCCAGCCAGCCGCCAATCAGGGCCGCCGGCGCCAACCACAGCAGGCGCCGCACCAGTGGCTTGCCGGCCTGACGTTTCCAATTGCTCATCATGCCGGGGACCAGCAGCAGGATCAGCAGCAAGGTCAGCGGCACGAAGAAGGCGTTGAAGTAAGGGCTGCGGATCGACACCTTGATGTCCATGGCCTCACCGAGCAGGGGGAACAGGGTTCCCATCAGCACCACGAAAGTGGCGGCCAACAGAACCAGGTTGTTGCCCAGCAGGAAACTTTCCCGGGACATCGCCCTGAAGCCGCCCTGCCCCGACAACCGGCCGGCGCGCAAAGCGAACAAGGTCAGCGCGCCGCCGGCCACCACCACCAGGAAAGCGAGGATGAAAGCCCCACGGCTGGGATCATTGGCGAACGCGTGTACCGAGGTAAGCACCCCGGAGCGGACCAGGAAGGTGCCGAGCAAGCTCAGTGAGAAAGTGACGATCGCCAATAATACGGTCCAGGCACGGAACAGGTTGCGCTTCTCGCTCACCGCCAGGGAATGGATCAACGCGGTGCCGGCCAGCCAGGGCATCAATGAGGCGTTTTCCACCGGATCCCAGAACCACCAGCCGCCCCAACCCAATTCGTAGTACGCCCACCAGGACCCCAGCGCGATACCGACGGTGAGGAAACACCAGGCCACCGTGGTCCAGGGACGGGCCCAGCGCGCCCAGGCCGGATCCAGGTTGCCTTCCAGCAAGCCGGCGACAGCGAAGCCGAACGCCACGGCGAACCCCACATAGCCCATGTACAGCATCGGCGGATGGACGATCAGACCAGGGTCCTGCAGCAGCGGATTCAGATCAGCGCCGTCCATGACAAACCAGGGCAAGGCCCGGTCGAAGGGATTGGAGGTGAACAGCATGAAGGCGAGGAAGCCCACCGCGATCATGCCCATCACCGACAGCACCCGCACCACCATGGTCAGCGGCACGGTGCGGCTCAACAACCCGACCAGCGCGGTCCAGCCCGCCAGCATCCAGCCCCACAACAACAGCGAGCCCTCGTGCCCGCCCCAAATCGCGGACAGGCGATAGCCCAGCGGCAATTCGGAATTGCTGTGGTTGGCCACATAGGTGATGGAAAAATCGTTGATATAAAAGCTGTAGCCCAACGCCAGGATAGCCACGGTCATGGCCATCCATTGCAGCCAGGCCAAGGGCCGCGCATAGCGCTGCCAGGCCAATACGCCACGGTGGACGCCGATCAGAGGAAAGATCGCCAGCACCAGAGAAGCCGCCAATGCCACCCACAGGGAGAGATGTCCGATTTCCGCCGCCACCAGTTACCTCCTGAGACACGCCTGGGAAGGGTCGGCCCGAACGGCCATCCGCGAACCAACGGCCGCGCGCTCTGTTGTTGTTTCACGTTGCCGTTTCACGGCACCGAGGGGATTCGATAACCGCGCCGCCCCAGGGTTCCCTGAAATCGGCCCCCTTGCCCTGTCACGGATCATTCTTTTGGCTGATCCGTTTATCGGGTCCGGGTCGGTCAGTCGCACCACCGAATGTCCGAAGATGACACCTTGAGACGACCGGGTCCTGCCCCACAATAGATTAGACTGGCGGCCGGCCCCGTGGAGCCCTTACGCCGCCGGCGCATGATCGGCACAACGCCGCCGCAATGCAAGCCCGGCACCCGGCGTGACGGGCCGCTCAGGCCGGCGTTGCTGGACATATTTTGAGACGCTTGCGTCCGTCCCGGTCATTTCGGGTCTGCTAGTATGGTGACTCTGCATGGCAAAATGTCTTAATTCTGCAGTCAAACAGTCATCGGGTGTCCATATACTCGCTCAACAACATACTAGCTCAACAATAATGGACGCCGGTCTTTTCCCGCTGGGATGCCATTGCCGAATTGGCCTGTGTGGAGAGTCAGAGATTTGAGTAACACGAACGTGGAAAGACAATCATCCTATCAGCGCGACGAGCTGCTCGCCTGCGCCCATGGCGAACTGTTCGGCCCGGGCAACGCCCGTCTGCCGCTGCCCAACATGTTGATGGTCGACCGCATCACCCGCATTGCCGAGACCGGCGGTGCCCATGATCGCGGTGAAGTGGTCGCCGAACTGGATATCCACCCGGATATGTGGTTCTTCCAATGTCACTTCGAAACCGATCCGGTGATGCCCGGCTGTCTCGGCCTGGACGCCACCTGGCAGTTGCTTGGCTTCTATCTGGGCTGGCTCGGCCACCCCGGTCGCGGACGCGCCCTCGGCGTGGGTCAGGTCAAGTTCTCCGGCCAGGTGCTGCCCACCGCCAAGAAGCTGACCTACCAGATCAATATCAAAAGGGTCATCGCCCGCAAACTGACCATGGGTCTCGCCGATGCGGTGGTGTCCGTGGACGGTAAACCCATTTACCAGGCCGACGACCTGCGTGTGGGCCTGTTCACCTCGACGGAAGGTTTCTAGGAGTCATTATGCGACGCGTCGTTATTACCGGCATGGGGATCGTTTCCTGTTTGGGCAACGATACCGATACCGTCTCTCTTGCGCTGCGCGAAGGACGCTCCGGCATCCGTTTCAAGGAGGAATATCAGGCTCAGGGCATGCGCAGCCAGATCGCCGGCAGCCCCGACATTGATCTGGAAGCGCTGATCGACCGCAAAAGCCGCCGCTTCATGGGCGATGCCGCGGCCTACGCCTATGTGGCCATGCAACAGGCCATCGCCGATTCCGGCCTGGAAGACAATCAGGTCAGCAACGAGCGCACCGGTCTGATCGCCGGCTCCGGCGGCCACTCTTCCCAGAATCAGGTGGAAGCGGCGGACATTGCCCGCTCCCGCGGCGTCAAACGCATCGGTCCGTACATGGTGCCACGCGTGATGGCGTCCACGGTCTCCGCCTGTCTGGCCACGCCGTTCAAGATCAAGGGCCTCAACTACTCCATCACGTCCGCCTGCGCCACCAGCGCCCACTGTATCGGCAATGCCGTGGAGCAAATCCAGATGGGCAAGCAGGATGTGGTGTTCGCCGGCGGCGGCGAGGAAGAGCACTGGACCCTGAGCTGCCTGTTCGACGCCATGGGCGCGCTTTCCACCAAGTACAACGACACCCCGGCAACCGCCTCCCGCGCCTACGATGCCAGCCGTGATGGCTTCGTCATCGCCGGCGGCGGCGGCATGGTGGTGTTGGAGGAGCTGGAGCACGCCAAGGCCCGCGGCGCCCGTATCTACGCGGAAGTGGTGGGCTACGGCGCCACCAGTGACGGCTACGACATGGTCGCGCCCAGCGGCGAAGGCGCGGCGCGCTGCATGCGTCAGGCCCTGTCCACGGTGGAAGGCCCGGTGGATTACATCAACGCCCACGGCACCAGCACTCCGGTGGGTGACGTGGCGGAGTTGAAAGCGATTCGCGAGGTATTCGGCGGCGGCACCGTGCCCGGCATCAGCTCCACCAAGAGCCTGACCGGCCACAGCCTGGGCGCCACCGGCGTGCAGGAAGCCATCTACTGTCTGCTGATGATGCGCGACGGCTTCACCGCCGCTTCCGCCAACATCCAGCAGTTGGATGAACAAGCCGATGGCCTGCCGATCCTGACCGAACGGCTGGAGCGCGCCCCGGATCTGGCGATCAGCAACAGCTTCGGTTTCGGTGGCACCAACGCCACCCTGGCGCTGCAACGCTGGCAGGGCTGATCAGAAGCGGTCGCCAAACCCTTGGTGGCCTTGCGGCCATGAAGGCAAACCAATTCGCTGGCAAGCCAGCTTCCCACAGACGGGCCACGAAGTCGCTGTGGGAACTGCCTTGGCAGCGAATACGGTGCGTATCAGAACTTGTGCGCCAACCCTACTGACACCAGCCCGCCTTTACCATCGTCATAACCGGCGGCGCTGTCGTCCACGTCCGCGTCGGACACCGACAGCAGCGTATAGGCCGTGGTCTGGGCACCCAGTTTGTAGTCCGCGCCGACGGTGCCGGTGGTCAGGGTGTACCCCAGATCGTCACTGTCGAAGCGGCCACCCTGCGCCTTGAGGGTCAGACGCGGACTCATGGCCAGACCGGCGCTGAGCAAATAGGAAGTGCCGTCGAGACGGCTGGCACCGGGATAATCCGGATCCAGACGCAGTTCCTCAACGATCGCGCCCAGGGACAGGTTACCTACCCGCATCCCCAAGGCCCCGCGCAGCACATCCCGGTCGGCGGGCACATTCAGGCTCACCGGCGCCGGTAGCGCTCGCTCGGTGTAGCCATGTTCGTAGGCCAGCGCCGCGTACAGAGCATCGCTGTTCCAGATGGCGGATACCGCATGGATGTCGGCCAGCCCGTCCTTGGTCTCATCGTAGGGAGGCGTGCCCAGGTCGTCCTGCTCACCCGGCGCGATCTGCGCTTTCAATACCAGATTGCCCAGCTTCGGGCTGACCCAGTTCAAGGTGTTGTCGTTGCGGTACTGACTGGTGAACACCGTCTGCATGTCGGCACCGGTATTGTTGAATTGGTCCAGCTTGCCTTCCGCCTGCTTCACCAGGCTGTCGTAGCGACCGGCGAAAATCCGGCCCCAGGGTGTGGCCAGACCAATGTAGCTGTTGCGGGTAGTGAAAGTGTCACTGCTGTCGCCGTCGACGTCGTAGCCGGCTTCGAATTGATAGATCAGTGACAGACCGCCCACATCCAGGGGCACCTCATCACGCACGCCCAGATAGGAGTTGTAGGCTTCCACGAACCAGCCATCACGTAGCGGCGAATCGCCGCTGCTCATGTCGTTGAGCGCCGAGGACAAAGAACGGGTCGGATAGTCGTCGGTGCCTTCCAGCGCGATATCGATGCGGCCATAAAACTGCGGCGCGGCCAGCGTCGACGCCGGCAGGAAAACCAGCAATGCCGGAACAAGCTTGCGGTGTACGGTGTTCATGATCCCAGCTCCCTCACATAAAAAATGGGAGCACACTATATGACGATTTAATGACAGGACCAATGAATGGGGTCAACGAACCGTATCGCGGTCCGTGGATCGCTGCTGTCTCACAACTGGCAAGCATACTGATTCGCTGGCAAGCCAGCTTCCCACGGCGGCTCCGGGGCCCCTCCGTGGGAAGCTGGCTTGCCAGCGAATTGGTTTACCTTCATGTCCGCAAGGCTGCGCAAGCGAGCCATGGGTTGGGCGTGTTGCGTGTATGCGTCAAATAAAAAAAGCCCGCCAGGAAGGCGGGCAAGGCTGTCACTTGCTTCGAGGAAACTTCAGGACGCGGGCCCGTTCAGGGCCCCGATCCGTTTTCTTTAGAACTTGTGCTCCATGCCAACACCGAAGGTGGTATCGTCACGGTCATCACCGGCATCCGGTTCGTAGGACACTTGGGAGAAGTAGGCGTAAACCTTGGAGGCCTTGGCCAGTTTGTAGTCGGCACCGAGCGCCATCAGAGTGGCTTCGTCGTCGCTCTTGTCACCCTGGGTCATGCCGTACTGGGCTTTCAGCTTCCAGCGATCGATCTTGTAGGCACCGCTAACCAGGAAGGACTGGTCTTCGCCGTCGGCTTCAGATTCTTCGGCGATCTGGTACAGAGCGCCCAGTTCCACGTTACCCGGTTTCAGCATTACCGCGGCGCGGGTGATGTCCAGGGTGGTGCCACCTGTGCCGTCGACAACCAGTTCGTCTTCGATGTCGGCGTCGTGAGAAAGGGCACCGTAGAAGATGCCTTTTTCCGCGACGATCGCGACGGAGTAGGAATCCGCCAGATCGTTTTCCTCCTGGCCGTCACCGTCCAGATCCTCGCCTTCACCCGGGATGAAAGCACCGTGGATGGTGACCATCTCACCCAGAGTCGGGGTGCTGTACTGGATGATGTTTCCGGCGCGGTTTTCGCCGGCCATGATGTTTTTGATATCGCCCTGCAGATCGTTGAACTGATCCACTTTACCCTGGGCCACTTTGGTCGGGGTGTCGAACTTACCCGCTTTCAGCACACCGAAGTCGCCAGCCAGACCACCGAAGATGTTACGTTGGCTGAACTCGTCATCATCGCCGTCAACGGAGATTTGGTATTCCGCCTGGTAGATCGCCTTCAGACCCGCGAAGTCCAGGTCGAAGTCGCCTTTGATACCAATACGGGAAGCGTTGCTGTTCAAGGACCAGTCGTCGTCCACGCTCCCGGTCTGACCGATTTCATTTTCCTGGTTTTCCAGTGAAATGTTCACTTTACCGTAGACGGTAGGACCGTCCGCCAGGGCCAGGCCAGGCAGAGCGACGGCCGCCCCCACAGCGATCGCGAGCAAATTCTTTTTCATCGCAGCATCTCCTATCAATCAGGCAAGTTAAAAACAGCACGGAAGACGTCGAGCGGAAGCCGCGCGAACATCCTGGTTGCTTGGGGGCGGAGTATGGGGAGAGCGAATGACGGAAAAGTTGCTTTTATGTGAAGTTTTTATTTCACGATCGGGAGGTGGGACGTGACAGACAAATGACGATGTCCCCGGGGCACCGCCATTAGCGGCGCCGAGGGAATTACTCCTGGTCCTTGGCCTGGCGCCAGAGTTGTTCCAACTGGTCAGTACTCAGCCCGTCCAGGGAGGACGGACTGGCGGTTTCCATGTAACGGAAACGACGTTCGAACTTGGCGTTGGCGCGACGGAGCGCCTGTTCCGGATCCAGTTTCAGATGGCGAGCCAGGTTGATCAGGGAAAACAGCACATCGCCGAACTCATCCTCCACGGCGTCGATATGATCGCCGTCCAGGGCCTGATCCAGCTCCGCCCATTCCGCTTCCACCTGGGCCCGCACCGGCGCCGGGCCGGGCCAGTCGAACCCTACCTTAGCCGCTTTCTTTTGCAGTTTGGTGGCACGTTGCAGAGCCGGCAGCCCGGCCGGCACGCCGTCGAGCGCGCTGTCGTGTTCACGCCCTTTCGCCCGCCGCTCCTCCGCTTTGATCGCCTCCCAGTTGACCTTCACCGCCTGCTCATCAGCGGCCGGGTCGGTGCCGAACACATGGGGATGGCGGCGAATCATTTTTTCACTGAGGGTTCGCGCCACCTGCTCGAAGTCGAACAACGCCGCTTCCCTGGCCATCTGTGAATGAAACACCACCTGCAACAACAGATCGCCCAGTTCTTCCTTGAGTTCGCCATAGTCACGCCGGGCGATGGCCTCCGCCACCTCGAACGCTTCCTCGATGGTATAAGGCGCGATGGTGTCGAAGTTCTGTTTCAGATCCCAGGGGCAGCCGCCGTCTGGATCCCGTAAACGGGCCATGATGTCGAGCAGTTGGGCGATGGCGCTGGTCGCGTTATTGTCCGTGCTCAAGAAAACCTCCTGGTGAAACATCGCCGCACTCCAAGCCTGGAGACCGGCCTTATCGTGTTTCGTCGTGCAAGCCGTTCACTTCTTATAGCGCCGCACTTCCAGCACCCCTTTGAGCTGGTCCAGCTTGGCCAGCACCTTGCCCAGGTTGCCCAGCGAGGCAATCTCCAGGGTCAGCAGCATGGTGGCGGTGTTGTCCTCGGTGTGGGACTGGGTATGCACCGCGGTGACATTGACCTTTTCATTGGACAGCACCGCGATCACGTCGCGCAACAGCCCCTGGCGGTCCCAGGCGCGCAGGAACACGTCCACCGGATAGAAGATCCGATCCGCCTCGCCCCAGCTGACTTCGATCACCCGGTTCGGATCCTCCCCCTGCATCGCCAGCAGGTTCGGGCAGTCCGCCCGGTGCACGGTGACACCACGGCCCTGGGTGATGAAGCCCATCACCGGATCACCCGGCACCGGCTGACAGCATTTGGCCATCTGCGTGAGCAGATTGCCGACCCCGTGGATGGTGATATCTCCGGACTCCGAAGCACGCGGACGGGCCGGTACGAACGCCAGTTCCTGCTGCGGATTGTCCGGCGACAACGCCTGGGCCTGGTTGACCACGTGGCCCGGGCGCAGGTCGCCGGCCCCCAGTGACGCCAGCACATCGTCACCGCTTTTCAGATTGAGCTGCGGCGCCAGCAGATCGAGGTCGATGCGATCCAGGGCCAGCCGTGACATCTCCCGTTCCAGCATCGCCTTGCCCTGGGCGATGTGCACATCCCGGTCCTGGCGTTTGAACCACTGCTGGATCCGGGCCCGGGTGGAAGAGGCGGCCACGTAGCCCAGTGACGGCGTCAGCCAGTCACGGCTGGGGCCCCCTTCCTTGGCGGTGAGGATTTCCACCTGCTCGCCGGTGTTCAGGGTGTAGTTGAGCGGCACGATGTGGCCGTTGACCTTGGCGCCCCGGCAACGGTGCCCTACCTCGGTGTGAATATGGTAGGCAAAGTCCACCGGGGTGGCGCCGGCTTCCAGATCCACCACATGGCCATCCGGGGTGAACACATAAACCCGCTCGCTGGTCAGGCCATGTTTGAGCTCGTCGACCACGCTCTTGGCGTTGTCGCCCAGTTCTTCCTGCCATTCCAACACCTGGCGCAACCAGGCGATACGATGCTCGTAGTCGCTCTGCCCACGGCGCGCCTTGGAGCCTTCCTTATAGCGCCAGTGCGCGCACACGCCGAGTTCCGCTTCCTCGTGCATATCGAAGGTACGGATCTGCACTTCCAGCATTTTGCGTTCCGGACCGACCACCGCCGTATGCAGGCTCTGGTAGCCGTTGTCCTTGGGACTGGCGATGTAGTCGTCGAACTCCTTGGGAACGTGCTTCCACAGCGAATGCGCCACCCCCAGGGCGGCGTAACAGTCCCGCACCTCCGGCACCAGCACCCGCACGGCGCGGACGTCATAAACCTCGCCGAACTCCAGGTGCTTCTTCTGCATTTTGCGCCAGATACTGTAGATGTGCTTGGCCCGGCCATACACCTGGGCGCCACGGATGCCGCTGCGTTCCAGATGACCGCGCAAATCCTCGATTACTTTTTCGATGTAGTGCTCGCGATCCAGCCGCTTCTCATCCAGCAGCTTGGCGATCTTCTTGTAGGCCCCCGGTTGCAGGTAGCGGAAGGACAGGTCCTCCAGCTCCCACTTCAGGTGACCGACGCCGAGACGGTGGGCCAGCGGCGCGTAGATGTCGAAGATCTCCTGCGCCACCTTGCGCTGACGCTCCGGCTCCGACTCCTTCACCGCCCGGATGATGACGGTCCGCTCCGCCAGTTTGACCAGCGCCACGCGCACGTCGTCCACCAGCGCCACCAGCATCTTGCGGACATTGTCGAGTTGACCGTCCTGTTGGCCGAGCACCGCCTTGCGGGTGGGGTTGAGCACGGTGCTGATGGCGGCCATGCGCAGCACGCCCTCGATCAGCCGCGCTACCCGCTCACCAAACTCCTTGTCCACTTCCAGCAGGGACATCTGCCCTTCCCGGACCGCCCGGTACAGCACCGCCGCCGGCAGGGTTTCGGTATCGGCACCGAGATCGGCGAGGATGTCCGCCATTTCCAAACCGATGGTCAGACAGCCCTTGCCGTAGGGCCAGTGGGCTCCGGCCGCGTTGCCGGCCAGCTCGCACTGTTCGGCCCGGGCGCAGGCCTGCGCCAGGGTTTCCACATCGCGCACCACGGTGCGCTTCTGTAACTGCTCAAGCCATGCTCGCCAGTCATGGCTCGGGGTTTCCAGGGGCTGCTGCCGCCGTACGGTGACCATGGAATACCTCCGTGATGTCTTGGCGCCGGATCACCGCCGGCCACCGCCCCGATAACACACCTCGGAGGGGCCCGCTCATGACCGCGCATTCTTCCGGACGGACCAGCCCTGGCCGTCCCGCTCTCAATCCGCCGATCCGATCACCCTTATCGGGCCCTCGGATCCTGGTCTTGCAAACCGGAACCATGCGCCGATTTGCATCTAATCGATTTGTCGTCGCCGGCCCGGCCAGCGCGCCCTCAATCGCGGTCGAACACCGCGATCGATTCGACATGGGCGGTGTGGGGGAACATATCCATCACACCCGCCGCGTTAAGACGGTAACCCCGGCCCACCAGTTCCCCGGCATCACGGGCCAGAGTCGCCGGGTTACAAGATACATACACCAAGCGCCGCGCACCGAATTGGGGCATAAGCCGCACCATTTCAAGCGCGCCGCTGCGTGGAGGGTCAAGCAACACACGATCATACCGCTGTTGCGCCCAGGATTGTCCCTCCGGCGCCTGAAACAGATCCCAGGCGTGAAACTCCAGGTTGTCCAGACCGTTGCGGCGCGCGTTCTCGTAACCGCGCCGCACCATCGCCTCGCTGCCCTCCACGCCGACCACGTGGGCGGCACGGCGGGCCGCTGGCACGGTGAAGTTACCCAGGCCGCAAAACAAGTCCAGCACCCGATGGTCCGGGGCGATCTCCAGCAAATCCAATGCCAAGGGCACCATTTGCCGGTTGATATCGCTATTGACCTGGGTGAAATCGGTGGGGTGGAAAGCCAGTTCCACATCCGCCTGTGGGTAACGCGGATCCTCATGACGATAGTAAAGGCGCTCTTCCCCTTGTTCCGGCCATATCCGGTGCACGGTGGATTCGTTGCCCGGCTGCAGGTACAGATGGAAATCGCACTGCTGGCAGAACGTCAGCAACCGCTGCCGGTCGGCCTCGCTGAGCGGGTCCATGTGACGCACGATCAGGGCCACCGGGCCATCGCCCCGGGCCACTTCGATCTGCGGAATACGGCTGCGCCCCTCGAGGCCATCGATCAAGGCGCGAAATTCCATGAAGCGGTGCCCCACCTCCGGGATCAGCACTTCGCACTGGCGCAGATCGGCGATGAAACTGTTGCGCTTCTCGCGGAACCCCACCAGCGTCTCACCACGGCCCTCCACGTACTTCACGCCCATGCGGGCCTTGGCACGATAGCCGGTGACCGGTCCGGTGAGAGGATCAAGCCATCGCTCCGGCGTCAAACCGCCGAAGTGCGCCAGTTGTTCCTCCAGCACCGCCTGTTTGCGCGTGATCTGCCGGGACGGCGCCACATGCTGCAGGCTGCAACCGCCACACAGGCCGGCGTGTTCGCAGGGCGGCGTGACCCGGTCCGGCGAGGGCGACAGGATTTCCACCGCCCGGCCCTCGTCAAACTTGCGCCGCCGGTAGGTGAACTTGAACATCACTTCCTCGCCGGGCAGGGCGTTGTCGATGAACGTGGTTTTGCCGTCCAGACGGGCGATCCCCCGGCCATCGTGGCTGAGGGATTCAATGGTGGCGGCCACCGGCGTTTCCGGCAGCTTTTTCTTGCGACGTGGGGCCATAAATGCAATTGAGTGGGCAGTTGATAGTGGACAGTTAACAGCGAGAAAAAAGTCAAAAAAAAACCAATCTTCAGCCGCTGTGGGAAGCTTGCTTGCAAGCGAATATTGCCAAACGCCCGAGCAAACCCCATTCGCTTGCAAGCAAGCTTCCCACAGCAGCTAATAATCAGGCTGTTTCGTCTTGCGCCGTCAACTGTCCACTATCAACTGTCAACGGATTCCCAGGTCTCCAGGAACGCCTGGAAATGGGGGCGGTTCTGGTCACGCAGATAGTCGCGCAGCAAGGTCAGTTCCTGCTCGTAGCCGGTGGCGTCGATTTCGCCGCGCATCAACTGGAAACGCAGGAACACCAGCCAGGTGTTGAGCACATCGGTCTCGCAGTAATCGCGAATACCCTTGAGGTCGCCTTCCTGGAAAGCATCGAACACTTTGGCGCCGCTCATGCCCATCTTGCCGGGAAAACCGAGCAAGGAAGCGATCTGATCCAGGGGCGCGTTGGCGCGGTTATTGAACATAGCCAATTGTTCCATCAGATCCAGGTGGCGCTGATGGAAGCGGCTGATGTAGTTGTTGAAGCGAAAACTGGTGTCTTCGTTGCCGGTCTCCCAGAAGCGGCGCGCCACCACGCCATGTTTGAGGGCACGATAGTTGAGCACCGGCAGGTCAAAGCCACCGCCGTTCCAGCTCACGATCTGCGGCGTGAACCGTTCGATACCGTCGTAAAAACGTTCGATCAGTTCTTTCTCGCTGCTGTCCTCATCTCCCAGGGACCACACCTTGATGCCCTGGGCGGAGCGCAACACCACCGAGATCGCCACGATCCGATGCAAATGCAGACGCAGGAACTCGGTGCCGTTTTCCTGACGGCGCAGATTGAACAACGCGCTGGCGGTGTCCTTGTCGTTAAGCCCTTCCAGATCGTGGAGACGGCGGCCGCCTTCCAGGTCCGGAATGGTCTCGATATCGAAAACCAGTACGTTCATGTCCGCTTACTCCTGACCGGAGGAAAACACACCGGTGGACAGATAGCGGTCACCCCGGTCACAGATGATCGCCACGATCACGGCGTTTTCCAACTGCTCGGACAGTTGCAGCGCCCCGGCCACCGCGCCGCCGGAGGACACCCCGCAGAAGATACCTTCTTCCCGGGCCAGACGACGCATGATGGCCTCGGCCCGCTCCTGGGTCATATCGATGACCTGATCCACCCGCGCGTCATCGTAGATGCTCGGCAGATATTCCTTGGGCCAGCGGCGAATGCCCGGGATCGAGGCGCCGTCGGTGGGTTGCAGGCCTATGATCTGGATCTCCGGATTCTGTTCCTTGAGATACATGCTGCAGCCCATGATGGTCCCGGTGGTGCCCATGGAACTGACGAAATGGGTGACGCCGCCGCCGGTGTCGCGCCAGATTTCCGGCCCGGTGGATTCATAGTGGGCCAGCGGGTTGTCGGGGTTGGCGAACTGGTCCAGCACCTTGCCTTCACCGCGCGCCTGCATTGCCTGGGCCAGATCCCGGGCGCCTTCCATGCCCTCCTCGGCGCTCACCGAGATCAACTCGGCGCCGTAGGCGGCCATGGCGTCGCGACGCTCCTGACTTTGATTGGCCGGCATGATCAATGTCATCTTGTAGCCGCGCATGGCCGCCGCCATCGCCAGGGCAATGCCGGTGTTACCGCTGGTGGCCTCGATCAGCGTGTCACCGGGTTGAATCTCGCCGCGCGCCTCCGCCTTGCGGATCATGTTGAGCGCCGGGCGATCCTTCACCGAACCGGCGGGATTATTGCCTTCCAGCTTGACCAGAATGGTGTTCGTCGTGTTCCCCGGCAGCCGCCGCAGCCGCACCAGCGGCGTGTTGCCAACCGTGGATTCAATGGTTTTGTAGTTCATGGTCGGCATTGTAGCCCAAGCCCGATGGCGGGCCCATAGCTGGCTGGCACGCTGGCACGCAACACGCTAAACCCGAAAGCCTGATCGTCAGCAAACAATAGCAAGCGTGTTTGCGTACCCACGAGACTGACTTCCCAAGCAATCCGCCCTCCCCGTCTCGCTACAAGGCCAGCAAGCATGGCGTGCAAGCGTGTTGCGTGCAGGCGAACAATCCCTCCCGCCACTGGCAGCCACCGCAAACTCCGGCATAATGACCGCCACCGAATAGTAATAAGGCGAATATGGCCCATTCCAGCCTGCGCACCCGCATCATGGCGATGACCGCACTGCCCGCTCTGTTGGCGGCGCTGGTGGTGGGCGGCTATGCGCTGATCAACCGGATTCTGGAGCTGCGCGTGGACGATGCGCTGCGTCAGCAACTGATCATCGACAGCTACGCCGCCCGACTCGCCGCCCTGGAAGGAATGCCGGACACCTCTCGGGATCAGCTGCTGCGCGAACTGCTGGAGCAGCCGGACGTCCGCGCCGCCAGCCTGGCCGATCACCGTGCCGGTTGGCATTTACACGCCGGTCCCCGGCTGCGACCGGTGGAACGCAGCGAAACCAACGAGGTGGGCGGCGCCCGGCTGGTCACCGACTCCAGTTGGCAGTTGGTCCGCCCCCTGCCCGGTCGGCCCAACCAATTGCTGACGGTGGAGTTTTCCCGCCAGGGTCAGTACGTGGAAATCCTCGAGTCCGTGCTCACCATGTTCGGTGTGGTGATGCTGCTGATGGCGCTGGCGTTGATTCCGGCGTCGCGGCTGGCCGGCCAGGTCACCTTGCCGATCGGCGGTCTGCTGGACACCGTGCGCCGGGTCCGTGACGGCGACCTCAGCCCACCGCCGAAAACCGGCGCGCTGGGTGAGCTGGCCGATCTGGAAGACGGCCTGCGCAATATGGTGGGCGCCCTGGACGATGCCCAGGCGGAGCTGCAAAAGAACGTGGACCAGGCCACCCAGGACCTGCGCGAAACCCTGGAGACCATCGAAATCCAGAACATCGAACTGGATATGGCGCGCAAGGAAGCGCTCAAGGCCAGCCAGATCAAATCCGAGTTCCTGGCCAACATGAGCCATGAGATTCGCACGCCGCTGAACGGCATCATCGGCTTCACCCGCCTGCTGGAACGCTCCGATCTGTCCCCCCGTCAGCAGGATTATCTGAACACCATCCGCAAGAGCGCGGAGGCGTTGCTGTCGATCATCAACGATATCCTCGACTTCTCCAAGATCGAGGCCGGGCGCCTGTCGCTGGAACACATTCCTCTCAATCTGCACGACATCATCGAGGACGTGCAGACCATGCTGGCACCGCTGGCCCAGGAAAAAGGCCTGGAGCAGGCGGCGATCATCTATTCCGATCTGCCCTCCCACCTGCTCGGCGACCCGCTGCGCATCCGTCAGGTGCTCACCAATCTGGTCAGCAACGCGATCAAATTCACCGAGCACGGCTCGGTGGTGGTACGGGCCATGCTCGAGGAGCAGAAAGGCGCCGAGGCGGTGGTCAAGATCACCGTCACCGACACCGGCAACGGGCTCAGCGAAGACGTGCAGCGCAGCCTGTTCAACGCCTTCACCCAGGCCGACCAGAGCGCCAGCCGCCGTGCCGGCGGCACCGGGCTGGGATTGGCCATCTCCAAACGCCTGGTGGAAGGCATGGGCGGTGAGATCGGCATCGACAGCACCCCCAGCCAGGGCTCCACGTTCTGGTTCACGCTGCGCTGTGAGCGCGATGTGGGCACCCGTCCGGAATCACCGCCGGCGGAACTGGCCCGGCTGTCGGTCACCCTGGTGGAAGCCAGCGAATACGCCCGTCTCGGCCTGTACCATATGTTTTCCGGCTGGCGCATGCGGGTCAGCGAGATCCAGGGCCTGGAGGTGCTGGATTCCCAGCTGGCGGCGGAGAACCTGCCGGACACCGATTTCTATGTGGTCGGGGTACCGGCCATGACCCGGGACCCGGTGGGCCTGGCGCCACTGATTCAGCGACTGGCACGGCACAGTCAGGCGCCGGTGCTGGTGCTGGCCAACAACGGCGACTATCTGGCGGACGAACTGGCCGACCAGCCCCGTTGCCGGGTGCTGGGAAAACCCGCCACCCGCCGACGCTTGCGCGACGCCCTGCTGGAGCTGAGCGGCCTGGGCGGCGACCGCGCCCGCCATCAGGAATTGCTGACGCCCCTGGGCTGCCATCCCCGCGTACTGGTGGTGGACGATCATCCCGGCAACCTCAAACTGGCGCGCATTTTTCTCGAGGAACTGGGCGCCCAGGTGGTGCCCTGCGCCGGTGGCCAGGAGGCCCTGGACGCGTTCAGCCAGGGCACCTTCGACCTGATTTTCATGGACGTGCACATGCCCGGCATGGACGGCCTGGAAACCACCCTGGCCCTGCGTGAGCGGGAAGGCGAAAGCCAGCGCACCCCGATCATCGCGCTCACCGCCCACGCCCTGGAAAACGAAAAGCGCGCCCTGCTCGCCGCCGGCATGGACGATTATCTGAGCAAGCCGATTACCGAGGAGCAGCTACGCCATACTCTGGAACGCTGGGTGCTCGGCCAGCATAGCCGTACGCCGGCGCAACCGGAAAACAACATCGCCGACACCGATATCGAACCGGATACCCCGGTGGTGGACCCGGAACTGGGCCGCAAGCGCGCCGGCGGCCGCGACGCCCTGGCCCGCGACATGTTCGACATGCTGCTCAACAATCTGGAACAGGACGGCCCCGGCATCCGTGATCTGGCGCGAAGCGGCGACCAGGAAGAGCTGCTGGAGCGAGTCCACCGCCTCCACGGCGCCACCCGCTACTGCGGCACGCCGCGCCTGGAACAAGCCGCCCGCCGCCTGGAGGAAGGCCTCAAGGGGCACCAGCCGGACGCTCAACTGGATACTCTGGTGGGACAATTGCTGGCGGAGATTGAGCGAGTGCAAGAACATGGAAGAGCAGCTGACAGTTGATAGTGGACCGTTGACAGCGGAAAACGAAAGGACAAAGAAGCTCGATCTTCAACCGCTGTGGGAAGCTTGCTTGCAAGCGAATATTGCCAAACGCCCGAGCGAACCCCCATTCGCTTGCAAGCAAGCTTCCCACAGCGGCTAAAGATTGAGTTTTTTGTTTTTTCCGCTGTCAACGGTCCACTATCAACTGCCCACTGTCTTTTCCGTTATCATATCGGTTCATTTCCAACCCACGGTGCTCATCCCCATGCCTTCTTCCGTTCTTCTCGGCGTCAACATCGACCACATTGCCACTTTGCGGCAGGCCCGCGGCACCCGTTATCCGGAGCCGGTGCAGGCGGCGCTGGTGGCCGAGCAAGCCGGGGCCGATGGGATCACCGTGCACCTGCGCGAGGATCGGCGGCATATCCAGGATCGTGATGTGGAACTGCTGGCGCGGACGCTGCAGACACGCATGAATCTGGAGATGGCGGCCACCGAGGAAATGGTTGGCATCGCCCGCCGCATTGGTCCGGCCCATTGCTGTCTGGTGCCGGAAAAGCGCGAGGAACTGACCACCGAAGGCGGTTTGGATGTGGTCGGCAACGAAGCCTGGATCAAGACGTGCTGTGACCGCCTGGGCGACGCGGGCATCGAAGTGTCACTGTTCATCGACGCCGACCCGGCGCAGATCGAAGCCGCCCGGCGCTGTGGCGCCCCGGCCATCGAGATCCATACCGGGCATTACGCCGACGCTACTGACGAAGCGGCCCGGCGGGCGGAACTGGAACGGGTGCGAGAAGGCGTGGCGCTGGGTCTGAATGCCGGACTGATCGTCAACGCCGGCCACGGCCTGCACTACCACAACACCCGTGACATCGCCGCCATCCCCGGCATCAACGAACTCAACATCGGCCATGCCATTATCGCCCAAGCGGTCATCAGCGGCCTGCACGAGGCGGTGCGGGAGATGCGGGACATCATAAAGAATAGCTGACAGTTGATAGTGGACCGTTGACAGCGAAAAAAACAGGTCTCCTTAGCTACTGTGGGAAGCTTGCTTGCAAGCGAATGGGGGCAACTCAGGCGTTAACAGTATTCGCTTGCAAGCAAGCTTCCCACAGCGGCTAAAGATTGAGTTTTTTGACTTTTGTTTTCCGCTGTCAACTATCCAACTATCAACTATCAGCTGGAGCCGCGAAAAAGTTCGCGGCTCCTGAGCGGCTTTCCGCCCAGGTGCGGGGCCAGGGCTTCGCGCAGCAGTTGTTTGGCCATGCGGCGTACCGCCGGGGCCCAGCGGTCTTCGGCCAGGGCTTGCAGGTCGGCGCCGGAGTGGCCGTTTTTGTTGGGTATCAATCCCAGGTCCGGCACCCAGCCGTAGCGCAGTTCCGGCGAGAGCGGTTGCCCTTCGCCATCGTGCTCGAGCACCAGGCCATAGCCCACTTCTTCCAGCAGCACCATTTCGAAACGGCGCAGGGTCACGTCCAGGGGCGTGTCGCCTTTCAATTCGCTCAGAGTGTATTCATAGGCGGGCCACAGGTCCGGATGGGGATCGTCACGGTGCAGCAGGCGTATCAGCAGCTCGTTGAGATAGAAGCCGCAATACAAGGCGTTGCCGGTCAAGACCACGGCGGCGCCACGTGGTTCGACTTGACGCAGAGTATGGAGATCGCCGCTGCCCCGCTGCAGTTGTACCCACAGAGGCACGAACGGGGCCAGCGCCGGGTTGCGACGGCCGCCACGGGCCACCGCGCCGACCCGGCCGCGGCCGGGCAGGAACAGGTCGAGAATCAGACTGGTGTTGCGGAACGGCCGCCGATGCAGCAACCAGGCCGGTTCGAGACCGTTAGGATTGTCGCGAGTTGTCATAGCCCAGGGAGCGCAGGGCGCGATCATCGTCGGACCAGCCCGCTTTGATCTTTACCCACAAATTGAGCATGACGCGGCGCTCGATCAGGTTTTCGATGTCGCGGCGGGCCTGGGTGCCAATGCTCTTGATGCGCTCGCCTTTGTCGCCGATAAGGATTTTTTTCTGGCCACGCCGTTCCACCAGAATGGTGGCGGCGATGTCGGTGACACGGGGACCGTCCTCCCACAGATCGATTTCCACGGTGACCTGATGCGGAACTTCCTGACCCAGTTGCCGCACCACCTTCTCACGGATGATTTCCGCCGCCATGAATCGCAAGCTGCGATCGGTGAGCTGATCCTCGTCGAACCAGAAGTCGCCTTCCGGCAAACGCGAGGCCAGCGCCTGTTCCAACACGTCCAGGTTGTGCCCGCCCAGCGCCGACACAGGGATCACTTCGGCGAACTCATGGCGTTGGTTGAGTTTGTCCAGCAACGGCAGCATGGCGGCTTTGTCGTCCAGGCGATCCACTTTGTTCACCACCAGGATCACCGGGATGTCGCCGGCCCGGGCCAGCAATGACAGCACGTGCTCGTCACCTTCGTTCCACTTGTCGCTGTCCACCATGAAACAGATCACGTCCACGTCGGACAACGCCGACATGGCCGCCTCGTTCATGGCCCGATTCAGCGCCCGCTGTTGACCGGTATGGATGCCCGGGGTATCGGCAAACACGATCTGATAGTCATCCCGGGAGAGAATGCCGTGGATACGGTGACGGGTGGTCTGCGGCTTGCGCGAGGTAATACTCACTTTCTGGCCGATCAAATGGTTCATCAGCGTGGATTTGCCCACATTGGGGCGGCCGATGATCGCCACCAGGCCGCAGCGGCGGGATTCACTCATGAGTCTGCTCCAGCCAGTCCAGAGCCTGCTCCGCGGCCTGCTGCTCGGCACGCCGGCGGCTCGGGCCACTGGCACGGAAGGTTTTCTTCAAGCCGCTCAGATCGCATTCCACCTCAAAGGATTGTTTGGGCGCCTGGCCGGTCACCGACAGCACGCCGTAGACGGGTAATTCATATTTGCGCGCCTGCAGCCATTCCTGCAAGCGGGTTTTGGCGTCCTTGCGCACGCTCTGCGGGCTGATCGCCGCCAGCCGTGCCTCGAACCAATTCAATACCACCCGGCGGCAGGCCTCTTCACCGCCGTCGATGACCATGGCGCCGATCAGCGCCTCCAGGGTATCGGCCAGGATGGACTCACGCCGGTGGCCGCCGCTCTTCAGCTCGCCGCCACCAAGAATCAGGTATTCCCCCAGGCCCAGTTCACGGGCCACTTCCGCCAGCGTCTGGCCGCGCACCAGCGAGGCGCGCATGCGGGTCAGCTGCCCTTCCGCCGCGTCCGGAAAACGATGAAACAGCTCAGTGGAAATGATCTGGCTGAGCTGGGCGTCACCGAGGAATTCCAGCCGCTCGTTGTTGTGGCGCCGGCTGACGCTGCGATGGGTCAGCGCCAGTTCCAGCCGTTCGCCGTCACTGAAGCGGTAACCCAGGGCTTTTTCCAAACGCTCACGGTGTTCGATCACGGCGCCGCCGATTTGCTGAAGGTATCCTGAAACGTCATCACCACGGACACATTGTAGAACAGCGGCTCACGGACTTCGTAGTCCACCGCCACCGCGACACGGCCACCTTCCTTGCTCACCGCCAGATCGTTGGCGCTGATCGCGTTGACCTGGTTGATGGTGAAACGTTTGCTGAGCGCGTCACGGATTTCCCGCTCCGACATCAGCGCGGTCTTGCTGTCTCCGAGCAGGGAGACGACCGCCGATTTGATGGTGTTGTATTCCATGTACGCCGGCACCATGCGGAACGCGGCGGTGCCAAACACCGCCAGAACGATCAGCACCACGATCCAGCCCAACAGGGACAGCCCCCTCTGACGTGCGCGCCCTTTCATCTTGTTATGTCTCCACTTTGTCGATCGCGCCGTTACGGGAGAAGCTGGGCAGCGAGAAGAGCGGTTCCCAGTGCATCCAGATCAGGAACGCCTTGCCCACCACCAGTTCCTCGGGGACAAAGCCCCAGAAACGGCTGTCGTTGCTGTTATCCCGATTGTCACCCATGACAAAGTACTCCCCCTCGGGTACCTGCCACTTGCCCTGGGTGTTACGGGGAATGACCTTGTCCCCGGTGTACGGATTGACCGGGCCTTCCTGGCGGATCAGATGCGGGTGTTCGCCGAGCATTTCGATGTACTCACGGCGCCAGGCCTGGCTGTTGCTGCCGTTCTTGATCAGGTCGCGCCGCACCGCCTCACCGTTGACGTACACCACATTATCACGCACTTCCACTTCATCACCGGGGAGACCGATCACTCGTTTGATGAAATTCTGGGCGCGGTTTTCCGGAAACTTGAACACCATCACATCGCCGCGTTCCGGTTCACCGGTTTCCAGGATCTTGGTGTTGGTCACCGGCAGGCGCAGTCCATAGGAAAACTTGTTGACCAGAATGAAGTCGTGCACTTCCAGGGTCGGCAGCATGGACCCGGAGGGAATGGTGAACGGTTCCACCACGAAAGAACGGATCACCAGCACCACGAAGAACACCGAAATCAACGAGTTCGAGGTCTCCACCGTGCTGGCCAGGCTTCCGCCTCTCTGACGCAGTTTGAACAGCCGGTCGAGTATCCATACCACCACGGTGACCAGCAGCGCCAGGGTCAACCAGAAGCCAATATCTATATCCATCAGTCATCCACCTTCAGCACGGCAAGGAAGGCCTCCTGGGGAATTTCCACGTTGCCCACCTGCTTCATCCGTTTCTTGCCCTCCTTCTGTTTCTGGAGGAGCTTCTTCTTACGAGACACGTCACCGCCGTAACACTTGGCGGTCACGTTCTTGCGCAATGCCTTGACCGTCTGACGGGCAATGATCTTGCTGCCGATGGCGGCCTGAATCGCCACGTCGAACATCTGTCGAGGCACCAGTTCCTTCATCTTTTCGATCAGCACCCGGCCACGGTGAGCGGACTGATCCAGATGGCAGATCATCGCCAGCGCGTCGACCTTGTCGCCATTGATCAACACGTCCACACGCACCAGTTTGGTGGCCTGGAAGCGCTCGAAGGCATAGTCCAGGGAGGCGAAGCCACGGCTTACCGATTTCAACCGATCGAAGAAATCCAGCACCACTTCGGCCATGGGAATGTCGTACACCAGCGACACTTGCTTGCCCAGGTACTGCATGCCTTTCTGCTCGCCGCGCCGCTCCACGCACAGGGTGATCACGTTGCCCACATACTCCTGGGGTACCAGGATATTGACGCGGGCGATGGGTTCGCGGAATTCCTCGATCTTGTTGCCTTCCGGCAGCTTGGACGGGTTGTCCACGTAAAGCAGGCTGCCATCACTGAGCATCAGTTCGTACACCACGGTGGGCGCCGTGGTGATCAGGTCCATGTCGTATTCCCGTTCCAGCCGCTCATGGATGATTTCCATGTGCAGCATGCCGAGAAAACCGACGCGGAAGCCGAAGCCGAGGGCATCCGAGGTTTCCGGCTCATAGAACAGGGAAGCGTCGTTCAGCGCCAGCTTGGACAGCGCGTCGCGGAAATCCTCGTAGTCGTCCGCGGAGACCGGGAACATGCCGGCGTAAACCTGCGGCTTGACCTTCTGGAAGCCGGGCAACGCCGGTACGTCCAGGGTATTGGCGTGGGTCAGGGTGTCGCCCACCGGCGCCCCGTGAATGTCCTTGATGGTGGCGCTGACCCAGCCCACCTCACCGGCTTCCAGTTGTTTGGTCTCGGTGCGTTTTGGGGTGAAGATACCGAGGCTGTCCACCACATGGGTCTGACCGGTGGATTTGACCACAATCTTGTCGCCTTTCTTGAGGCGACCGTGCTTGACCCGTACCAGGCAGATCACGCCCATGTAGTTGTCGAACCAGGAGTCAATGATCAGCGCCTGAAGGCGGCCGTCGCGCTCGCCCTCCGGCGGCGGAATCCGCTCCACCAATTGCTCCAGCAACTCCTCGATGCCGATACCGGTCTTGGCCGATACCCGGCAGGCGTCCACCGCGTCGAGACCGATGATCTCCTCGATTTCCTCAATGACCCGTTCCGGCTCCACCTGCGGCAGGTCGATCTTGTTCAGCACCGGCAGCACTTCCAGATCCTGCTCGATGGCGGTGTAGCAGTTGGCCACCGACTGCGCTTCCACGCCCTGGGCGGCGTCCACCACCAGCAAGGCCCCCTCGCAGGCCGACAGCGAGCGCGACACCTCGTAGGAGAAGTCCACGTGGCCGGGGGTATCGATAAAATTGAGCTGGTAGGTTTCCCCATTGCGAGCGGTGTAGTGCAGCGTCACGCTTTGCGCCTTGATGGTGATGCCGCGCTCGCGCTCCAGGTCCATGGAATCGAGAACCTGCTCCTTCAGTTCCCGATCACTGAGACCGCCACAGGTCTGGATGAAGCGGTCCGCCAGAGTGGATTTGCCGTGATCGATGTGGGCGATGATGGAGAAGTTGCGAATATGGGTAATGTCGGTCACAGATTGCCGCCAAGGAACGAAACGATGGAGGGCGATTCTAGCGGATTATGCACCCGGCAACCAAAGTTGTTGGTCACCGGGCACGCTAACACGCCAATCGCGGCTCGCGAGCGGAGCACCCGGCCACTCCCGCAGCGACCCTGTAGCCCCCTGTGGGGAGCGGGCTGACACGCGCAGTGCCAACTCATATCGCCAAGGCCGGCTATTCAGCTTTGGCCTTGGCGTGCCGGCGTGTTTGCGTGTAAGCGTGCCAGCGAATGGTGGGACAGCAGTGGTCCCTGCACCGCGATGGTCACATCACTGCCCCAACTTGAGGGCGATGAACCGGGCGTTGCCGCCGCGATTGACCAGAGCCGGCACGGTGCCTTTCTCGGGCAGGTTCTTGACGATCTCCTGCAAGGTGTCGAGGTCCTTGACCGGCTGGTTGTTCAGCGACACCAGGATATCGCCATTACGGACACCGGCGGCGCGAGCCGGGCCCTCTTCCACCTTAGCGACGACGACACCGGATTCGGCCTTGGCGCGGGCCAGCTCGGCGGCACTGGCGTCACGCACCTGCAGGCCGAGCACGCCGCCCTGGGCGCTCTCGCTGCCACCACCAGCGGCGGCTTGGCGCGGATCCTCGGGCAATTGGCCCACGGTCACCGACAGGTCTTTCTCGCCGCCGTCACGCATCACCGTCAGATCCACCTCGCTGTCCGGTTTGATGGTACCGACCACCTTCGGCAGGTCGCCGGAACGCTCGATCTGGTGACCATCGAACTCGATGATCACGTCACCGGGCCGCAGGCCCGCGGCAGCGGCCGGAGAACCGTCCACCACCTGGGCCACCAGCGCGCCCATGGGCCGCTCCAGGCCGAAGGACTCGGCCAGATCCCGGTCCACTTCCTGAACCAGTACGCCGAGCCAGCCCCGGCTCACCTTGCCGGTGTCCTTGAGCTGTTCCACCACGTCCATGGCCATGTCCATGGGGATGGCGAAACTCAGCCCCATGTACCCGCCGGAGCGGCTGATGATCTGGGAATTGATGCCGACCACTTCGCCGTTCAGGTTGAACAACGGCCCGCCGCTGTTGCCCGGGTTGATGGCCACGTCGGTCTGGATGAACGGCACGTAGTTGTCCGACGGCAGGCTGCGCCCCTTGGCGCTGACGATGCCCGCGGTTACCGAGCTGTCGAAGCCGAACGGCGCGCCGATCGCCAGCACCCATTCGCCCACCCTGAGATCCTCGGAGGAACCAATATTGACCACCGGCAGGTCGGAGGCTTCCACCTTGAGCAGGGCCAGGTCGCTCTGCTCGTCGGCGCCCACCAGCTCCGCATCCAGTTCCCGGCGGTCCTGCAGGCGCACCACGATTTCGTCGGCGTCGGCGACCACGTGATTGTTGGTCAGCACATAGCCGTCGCTGGAGATGATGAAGCCGGAGCCCAGGGAGCGAACATCCTCCTGCTCCGGCATGCCGCCGCCGAATTCATCGAAGAAGCGGCGGAAGAATTCCGGCAGCTGCTCCATCTGCTGTTGCTGGTCGCTGGCGTCACGGTGGGTAACGGTACTGATGTTGACCACCGCCGGCCCCTCTTTCTCCACCAGCGCGGTGAAGTCCGGCAAGCCGGTGACCAGCGGCCGGGAAGACGGCTGCGCCTGGGTTGGCGCGGCCGCTTTGGGTTGTTCCGGCGGCGCCTCCTGTTGCTCGGAACCACCGCAGCCAGCGACCACCAGTCCCACCGCCAGCAGCGGCGGCAACAAATAGTGTTGAATCATTCCCATGGAAAGCTCCCTGTGCATCGATGGAGTCTCTTGCCACCCTTGAAGGGCTTCTCTACCCCAAACAAACTCCGGTCAGTGTGTCTTGTACTGACACCGCTATGGAGAAAGCATCCTGACCGCCCCTTCCTCCCGCGCCGGACAGCGGCGCAGGACCGTTGGCTGATACGCCCGGCCGCGATCACCGTGATCGCGCCAGCGATTGATGATGAAACCCAGCAGCAGGCCCAGCACCCCGAACAGCGCGGCGCCGTCGAACGGCAGCGGCAGGGCGCCGCCGAGCAGAGCGCCCGCGAACAGTAGAACCAAGGGTAAAGCGTAAACCCACAAAGCACCGCGCAACAAAGCGCCTTCGGGAATCCCCACCACCACTTCCTCGCCTTCCTGGAACGTATCGGGGGTGAGCACGCGAAGACGGGCCCGCTGCCCGCCGCTTTGATTGATCAGACGATGGCCGCAACCCTTGCGGGCCTGGCAGGCATCACAGACACCGGCCCGCACGGTCTCCACCCAGATCGCGCCGGGCTCCCGTGCCACCACGCGCCCGTGCTCCTCGATCATTGCGCCGTGGAGACCTGTATTGATTGCATGACCCGTTCGGCGGTGGGTTGGGGAATCTCACCGACCAGGGTCATAAGGAAGGTAACCGGGCCGTTCTGGGTGTGGCGGCTGATCGCCACGGTGGGCCCGACCCGGCTGACGCCCTCTTCCGGGCTGGCGCTATCGGTGGCTTCGGCGAACACGGTGAAGGTGGCGAGACCATCGCTGTAACTCTGTGCCGCCACCGGGTCCGCCACCGTGTCGACCCGGCGCCAGTCCTGATCCACGGCCTCGAAACCGCCGGGCAGCCACTGCGCCTCGATGACGAAGTTGCCGGGCCGGGAAGACGCCACGTTTTCCAGGGCCCGTTCGCTGTGGGTCTCGGGCACGTTGAAGTCCTCGGGCCGCAGCCCGGGATTCAGGTCCAGGGTGACGAATTCCACCCGCTCCAGCGCCAGGCCATTGCCGTCCACCATTTCCGACTTGAGCAGCAGCTTGCTTTCGCCATCCAGCCACAGCCGGTAACCGTAACGGTGGTTGTCCAGAGGCGCCACGCGCACGCGCAGGGTCGGGCGGCCGGCGACCCGGCCATCACCGTCGAGGAGAACGTTGTACTGGGAAGGGATCGCGCTGGCCAGCCGGTCCTGGAATTCCAGTGGGGAGCCATTGGCGTCGTCAATTCGGGTAAGGGTGCCGTTGGAATGCAGACAGACCAGTTCCGGTCCGCGCCTCAACACCTCCACCAGACGGCCATCGAGATGGGTCAGACGCTGATACTGGTGGCCATCGAAGATCGCATGGCTCACCTCCATGGTGCTCACTTCGGCCCCGAACTGATAGAGGAAACGGCCTTTATAGTTGAGTTGCCGGGATGCCTCGGACATGGATTGCAGCAGGGTTGCCGCGGGGGCTTCCTGGGCCGAGGCCGGCGGGGCGAGCAACAGCGCCGGCAGCGGCGCCATCAGGGTCAGGCCAAAAGCGAGGGTTCGCAGCATTCGTTAGCGTGCTCCGTTGCGGGCGTCCATGCTCACCAGGCGAGCATAGGGCATCATACCCTGACCGCTGTGGCGGGCGGCGAACTCACTGTGCCGCATTAGCATGGCGTTGACCCGCGGCTGGGCCGCGTTGACCTGCACCGGCACCGCGCCGGCACCGCCACGGGCGCTTTGCGACACCAGAGACAGATCACCGAACGGACGGCTCATACGCTGATCATTGGCGGCCAGGGTGTTTTGCGGCGCGCCGGGAGACATGGAAGAGCCGGAGGGCCCGCTCCAGTACTGCCAGCCCACCACGGTGGCCGCGGCCACGGAGGCGGCCACCGCCACCCGGGCGAAACCGCCCACCAGGCCGGACCGGCGCGCCGGCGCCGACTCCGCCGCCAGCGCCTCGGACAAACGCGCGTTAAAGGACGATGGCACCGGCCGAACCGCCTGACCATGCATCACATCACGGGTGAGTTGCCAACGGGCCAGCGTATCCAGACCCTTATCGTCCAGATCCCGCAGCACCCGCCGCGTCTCGAATTCATTGGTTTCACCGTCCAGCAGGGCGGACAACACTTCAAAGTCCCGTTTCATGACCTCACCCTTTGTCTCCACGTTGCGACCCTAGCAGGGGCCGCACCGCCTCGTCGATGGCTTCCCGAGCCCGGAAGATGCGCGAACGCACCGTTCCCACCGGGCATTCCATGACCGCGGCGATGTCCTCATAGCTGAGGCCCTCGAATTCACGCAGGGTCACGGCGGTCTTGAGTTCCTGGGGCAGTTCCTCGATGGCCCGGTGGATCACTGCCTCCAATTCCTCGGACAACACGTGGGACTCAGGGGTTCCAATCTCGTGCAGGATTTCCGCGCCACTGTACTGCTCCGCCTCGGCGGCATCCAGATCGGTGCCCGGAGGACGGCGCCCCTGGGCCACCAAATGGTTCTTGGCGGTATTGACCGCGATGCGGTAAAGCCAGGTATAGAAGGCACTGTCACCACGGAACCGCGGCAACGCGCGCCAGGCTTTGATGAAGGCTTCCTGGGCCACGTCCTGGACCTCGTCCTGGTCACGAACATAGCGGCTGATGAGAGCGAAAATACGCTGCTGATACTTTAGTACCAACACTTCGAAGGCGCGCTGATCACCATTTTTGGCTTTTTTGACCAACTGTTCGTCGGGCACCTAGCACTCCTTCGGGGTGGTCGTGGCAAGACGAGCGGCGACATCCCGTCGGCACGGCACGCGCGGCGCATACCGACCAGGCGCCGATGGCCCTGTTTTTCCCGTCGTGAGCTGGTGTTGCAGAAGCACTGTGCCCCCCGGAACGTCGCGATCTTCGCCTTGCCCTGGCCGTGCCGGAGCGGATTTGGCCCCCGCCAGCCAGGATTGAAGCGCGGTATTGTAACAGGAGTTGCCTGGACCGCTATACTGGCCTCCCTGAACATGGCCGGTTTTCACAATGGTTCAACAATTCACCTCCATAATGCGCCGCTTTGCGTACCGTCCCCGGTCACGGTGTCAAGCCGGCAGCGCGGATAACCGCGGATAGCTATGGCAACCTTTCATTACGACGTTCTGATCATCGGTTCCGGCGCCGCCGGCCTGACCGTGGCCCTGCGCCTGCCCGACGATGCCCGGGTGGCGCTGCTTTCCAAGGGCGAACTGACCCACGCCAGCACCTATTACGCCCAGGGCGGCGTGGCGGCGGTGCTGGATGAATCCGATTCCATGGACAGCCATGTCCAGGATACCCATGTGGCCGGCGCCGGCCTGTGCCACGACGACGCGGTGCGGTTCACGGTGGAAAACGGCCCGGAAGCGATCCGCTGGCTGATTGAACAGGGGGTGGATTTCACCCGCATGCCCGGCGGCCAGGACGCGCCCCTGCCCTACCATTTGACCCGCGAGGGCGGCCACAGCCACCGGCGCATTATCCACGCCGCCGACGCCACCGGCGTGGCGATTTCCAGCACGCTGATCGACCGCGTCAAGGAAAAGACCAACGTGGAACGGTTCGAACACCGGGTGGCGGTGGATCTGATCACCCAGGTGCACGATGGCGAGCGGCGCTGCTGCGGCGCCTATGTGCATGACATCCGCAGCGGTGAAACCGATGTCATTCTGGCCCGCTCGGTGGTGCTGGCCACCGGCGGCGCGTCCAAGGTGTACCTGTATACCTCCAATCCGGACGTGGCCACCGGCGACGGCATCGCCATGGCCTGGCGCGCCGGCTGCCGGGTGGCGAACATGGAATTCATGCAGTTCCACCCGACCTGCCTGTATCACCCCAAGGCCAAGAGCTTCCTGATCACCGAAGCGATCCGCGGCGAAGGCGGCAAATTGCTGCTGCCCAACGGCGAGCGTTTCATGCCGCGCTTCCACGAACTGGCCGAGCTGGCGCCCCGGGACGTGGTGGCCCGCGCCATCGACCATGAAATGAAACGCCTGGGCGCCGACTGTCTGTATCTGGACATCAGCCACAAGCCGGCGGACTTCATTATCGAGCACTTCCCCACCGTCTACGCCAAGTGCCTGCAACTGGGCCTGGACATCACCCGCGACCCGATCCCGGTGGTGCCGGCGGCCCATTACACCTGCGGCGGGGTGATGATCAACCAGAACGGCGAAACCGACCTGCCCGGCCTCTACGCGCTGGGCGAGACCAGTTTCACCGGTCTGCACGGCGCCAACCGCATGGCCAGCAACTCCCTGCTCGAATGCCTGGTGTACGGCCGCTCCGTGGCCCGCCACATCAGCGAGCACCTGCCCGGTCCGCCGCTGCCACGCGGCGCCGAGGAATGGGACGACAGCCTGGTCACCGACTCCGACGAGGACGTGGTGATCAGCCACAACTGGGACGAGCTGCGGCGCTTCATGTGGGACTACGTGGGCATCGTACGCACGGTGAAACGGCTGGAGCGGGCCCAGCACCGGGTGGACTTGCTGCGGAAGGAAATCAGTGAGTATTACAGCAACTACCACATCAGCAATGACCTGCTGGAGCTGCGCAACCTGGTGGTGATCGCCGACCTTATCATCCGTTCGGCGCTGCAACGCCGGGAAAGCCGGGGACTGCATTTCATGCGCGAGTTTCCCGGCCCCCAGGATCCGCCACGGGACAGCGTACTGGTGCCGGACAACAGCCCCTTGCACGAGGGCGCCCTTTCCCCGGTCAGCGCCGCCGATTGAGCCAGAGCACCTGGCGCAGCGGTGTAAGCGCCGCCTCCCCGGCCTGATCGGCGAAGATCCACACCCAGCCCCGGCCGGGGCAGCGCAACGCCAGCCAGGGCCCGGGCGTCCAGGCACGGAACGGCGCGGTCACGGTGACCCGGCGCTCTTCCAACCCCCGATCCTCCAGGCCCCTATTTCCCAACACCAGCGTCACCTCCGTGGCGGTCACCGCCACCGCCGTCACCACTGGCGGCCGCCATCGCCGCACCCCCCAGACCAACCCGGCCAACAGCAACGGCCACGCCCACACCGGCACCGCGCTGTGCCACAGTGCCAGCACGGCAATCAGAAGAGCAGCAAGACGCAGGCGGCGCGGCCAGCGTGAGGGGCGCAGTTCAAGACGGGGCGGAAACGAGGCCCAGGATGTGGTGGACATAGGCGCGTAACTCCGGGTCTTGCGGTTCCGAACGGGCGGTGAACCACTCCAGCATGTCGACGTCCGCGCATTCCAGCAGTTGCGGGAATAGCGCCCGGTTGGCCTCGCTATCCTGCTCGAAGTGGTGATCCAGATAGCCGTACAGCACCACCTCCACCTCGGAAGCGCCACGACGGCACTGCCAGCGATAACGACGTTTCAGATCGGCCAGCGACATGTCTTTCCCCAACGATTAAGCGAACCGCAATTGTATGTCAGCGGCTCGCCGGAGGGTATGGGCCATGGCTGACAGCACCCGGTGTAATTCCCTATCATGTGTGACCAGCCAATAACCGGGAACACTATGAGCGCTTGGTCCTCTTTGATCGCGGAACTCTCCCCCGCCAACGGCGGCGTGACCACACCGGCCTTCGCAATCTGCGACCATCTGGCGGTGGTGCGGGTGCGCGGCGAGGAAGCGGGAACCTATCTGCAAGGGCAGCTCACCTGCGACCTGAAACGGATCGACCAGGGCGAGCACCATGCCGCCATGCATCTGTCACTGAAAGGCCGCGGCCTGGTGAGCCTGCGCCTGGTCCGCGATGACCCGGGCTATTTGATTCTGTGTCCGGCGACCATGACCGAAGCGGTGATCCGCTGCCTGGAAAAATACCGTCTGCGCGCCAAAGTGACGTTCGAAGTGGCCGGGGACCTGCTGGTGGCCGGTCTGGCCGGAGCGCTGGAGCAAACCGGTCTGGCGTTGCCGGAACCCGGCCATGGCCGCCACGACGATGGCCTGACCCTGCTGCGCTATCCACTCACCGAGCAACTGCTGGCGATTGGCGACGCCGCCACGCTGGCCGGCCTGGACCGCGCCAATCGCACCGTGATCGATAGTGAAGGTTGGCGTTTTCTCGATATCGGCGCCGGCGAGGGACAGATTTATCCCGGCGCCGAGGACCTGTTCCTGCCACAAGTGCTCAATTACGACCTGCTCGGCGGCGTCAGCTTCAACAAGGGCTGCTATACCGGCCAGGAAGTGGTGGCGCGCATGCACTTCAAAGGCAAACTCAAACAACGCATGGCCGCTTTCACCCACCACGGCCCGCGCCTTTCCCCTGGCCAGCCCCTGCGCGACAGCAACGGCCGCGCCGTCGGCGAAGTCGTCGACAGCGCCCGCGGCATCCCCTCCCCGCGCCTGCTCGCGGTGGTGCGCCTGGACCATGAGGGGGAATTGTTCGCTGACGATCAGGCGCTGAACGTAACGCCGCTCGATTTGCCTTATGAGCTACCGAAACAAGCTGACAGTTGATAGTGGACAGTTGACAGCGAAAAGAAAAATGCGGAAGTGCAAACTCCATTTGCGCGCGCCATTCGCCAGCAGGCTGGCTCCCACAGATCATGCTACGAAACCGCTGTGGGAAGCTTGCTTGCAAGCGAATATTGCCAAACGCTGAAGCCCCCCCATTCGCTTGCAAGCAAGCTTCCCACAGCGGCTAAAGATCGGGCTTTTTCTGTTTTTTCGCTGTCAACTGTCCACTATCAACTGTCAACTGCTTCTCCATTCTTCTTCCAGCGTCCGTACCAGCTCCGCCACCGGCATCTCCCGGGAACGGTGCGCGCCGGTGCCGGCCCAGAGGCTTTTCCAGTCGGCGCCAGCGCCTTTGCGCAAGGGCGAGGTCAGGCGGTGCTGTTCCGGGTAGGGAGCGATGTCCCGGGGGGCGCGTTCGTCCATCCAGGCGTTGGCCAGGCCCCGTGCCCAGCGGCCGGAGACCGCGCGGGTGACGCCGGTGGCGTCGGGGCCCGCTTCGGCCAGCCGTTGTTTCCAGACTGACGCGGTGTCCGCTTCCGGGCAGCGCAGAAACGCCGTGCCCAATTGCGCGGCGGCGGCACCGGCGCGCATTACCCGCGCCATGTCGGCGCCGTCCATCAGGCCGCCAGCGGCGATCAACGGCAGCGACACCGCTTGCCGGCAGGCCGCCAGCAGATCATCCAGCGGCATGCCCGGCGCCAGCGGATCGACGCTGCCGCGATGACCACCGGCTTCCTCGCCCTGCAGCACCACCGCGTCAACGCCGTCCTCGGCCAGCGCTTGCGCCTCCGCCACACTGGTGGCGGTACCCACCAGGGCGATACCGCGCGCGCGGCAGGCGTCCATGCGGTCCTTGGGCAGACGGCCGAAGGTGTAGGAGAACACCGCCGGGCGCGTTTCCAGCACCGCTTCGAACTGCTCATCGAAGGACGGCAGCGGCGCGAACTGTTCCGGCATCGGTACATCGGCGGCGGCATAGCAAGCGCGCAGTGCCGCCTTTGCTTGCACCACTTGTTCGGCGTCCGGCGTTTGTGAGGGTGGAATAAACAGATTGATGGCGAACGCATCGCCACCGGCATCACGCACGCCACGCGCCGACTCCAGAATCACGGCGCCGCTCAAATAACCGGCGCCCACCGAACCGAGCGCTCCGGCACGGCTCGCCTCGGCGACGAAACGGGCACCACTGATACCACCGGCCATGGGCGCTTGAATCAAGTTGTAATGCTGGAAAGACATGCCTGGCTCCCTGCTTGGAACGAAGAAGGAACCTAACCCTAACGCCGCGCGGCGCGGGGCACCAGCACAACGCGGGCATACTCATTATCACTGGTATTTATGGGAAAGTGCGGACACGCTTGAACGCCGATTCGCTGGCAAGCCAGCTTCCCACGGACGGGGCTGCGACGCCGCCGCGGGAAGCTGGCTTGCCAGCGATTTTCGCCGCTAGGACCCCAAATCCGCCAGCGGATGCCGCGGCGCCGGGTTTTCGAAGAAGGCATCGATGTACCCCGCCGGCACATCATGAACACCGCGGTGGCGGAAACGGGGCTTGCCGTCCTTGTCGATCAGCAGCGCCCGTACGCCTTCACGGAAATCCGCGTGCAGCGCGCATTGCACCGACAGCGTCCATTCCATGCGGAACACGTCTTCAAGCGACAGATAACGCCCCCGGCGCAGTTGCTCCCACACCAGGAAAGCGGTTTGCGGGCAGCCGTTGGTGAGGTTGGCGCGAGCCTTGTCGAGCCAGCTGTCGCATTCTTTCGCCGCCAGCAGGGTGTCCACCACTTCCGGCAGATCCGCGCCGTCGCACCAGGTGTCGATGAGATTCCGCCGCGCGCTGACCGCGCCGTCCAGATGCAATGGATAATGGGCAGCGTCACGAAAGAAACGAAACAGCAGAGCGTGGTCGGCGGTGCGCTCACCGGTGAAGCTCTGGCCACCGAGATCGTCCAG
This sequence comes from Alcanivorax sp. 24, assembly GCF_004360225.1. Classification (GTDB taxonomy): domain Bacteria; phylum Pseudomonadota; class Gammaproteobacteria; order Pseudomonadales; family Alcanivoracaceae; genus Alloalcanivorax; species Alloalcanivorax xiamenensis. Next base: position 485,630 of record NZ_SNUA01000002.1, on the reverse strand, counting down.
CAGATGTTCCGCGTCCTGATCCAGGCAGCGGTCCGCCAGCCCCAGATTCAAGGCGTCGCGGGCATCGAAATGCACGCCAGTGAGTCCCAGGAACAAACCGGTACGCCCCGGCAGACGATTGAGGAACCAACTGGCGCCCACGTCCGGGTACAGACCGATGCTGATTTCCGGCATACCGAGCCGGCTGTTTGCCGTCACCAGCCGGAAGGTGCTGCCCTGCATCAGGCCCATGCCGCCACCCAACACCAGGCCATCGGCCCAGCAGATCACCGGCACCGGTGAGCGGTGCAGACGGTGGTCGAGCCGGTATTCGGCGGCGAAGTAAGCCTCCACTTCCGGATTACGGTTCTTGCCCGCGTGGCGCACCATGGCCCGGTGCAGGGCCACCACATCACCACCGGCGCAAAACGCCTTGTCACCGGCACCGTCCAGCCAGACCGCGACCACGTCATCACGGCGCTGCCAGTCGTCCAGCCGCCGGCTCAACGATTCGATCATGTCCAGGCTGAGCGCATTGAGGGCGGCGGGAGCGTTAAGGGTGGCGCGGCCGATCACATGGCCGGAGGCGGTGGGCAATTCCTGAAACAGAACGGTGTCGGTCATGCCGGCACGGGCTCCTTTTTCCGATAGAAATCCCGATCGAAAAAGAATCGATTGGAGAAACAATCGCCATAGCAAGTATCAAACCACGGAAAGCACCCGTGTGTTGCAAAAAGCCGTTAAAGGGCCCAGTCCACCGGCGTCTTGCCCTGTTGAATCAAATACTGGTTGGCGCGGGAAAAATGCCCGCAACCGAGAAAACCGCGGTGCGCCGACAGCGGCGACGGGTGCGGCGCGGTCAGCACACAGTGGCGCTGACGGTCGATCAGGCGTCCTTTCTTTTGCGCGTAACTGCCCCACAGCATGAACACCACGCCCTCACGCTCGCGGTTGATGTGGTCGATGGCCTGATCGGTGAATTCTTCCCAGCCCTGCTTTTGATGGGAGGCGGCCTGGCCGGCGCGCACGGTGAGCACCGCGTTGAGCAATAGCACGCCTTGCCGGGCCCAGGGCTCGAGATTGCCGTGATCCGGGGCGGGAATCCCCAGATCCCGTTCGATTTCCTTGAAAATATTGACCAGCGACGGCGGCACCCGCACGCCCGGCTGCACCGAGAAACACAGGCCGTGGGCCTGGCCCGGCCCGTGGTACGGGTCCTGGCCGAGGATCACCACCTTGACGTCCTCGAAGGGGGTGTCGTTGAAGGCCCGGAAGATGTCCGGGCCCGGCGGAAACACGGTCTCGCCTTTTTGCTTTTCCTCACGCAGGAACGCCTTCAGGCGCGCCATGTAATCCTTGTCGAACTCCGCTCCGAGAACGTTCATCCACCCCGGTTCCAGGGCGGCCTTGGCGTCAGACATGGGGTACCAACCTGTCCAGTAAATGTCGTGTCCGGTTACGCAGGGACGACTCATCCACCCATTCGGGGTGCGCCAGCAGCCGCACCTCGATGACCATGATCTGGCCGTGGATCAGTTCCGCGTCCAATTGCGGCTGGTCCGAGCCAAAGGCCCGGCAAGCCTCCACCAGAATATCGGTTTGCTGCTGCAAATAAAGATCCGCCAGCTTCCGCAGCCGCTGATCGAGGATGGCTTCCTGCAGGAACGCCTGCTCGGCGATCAGGTGCTCGCGCCGGTTCTGCAGCTCATCAAGGATAAAGCGCGTGGTCAGGTCCGCCAATTGGTCAATCAACTGGCTCCTTTGCGCCGCGTTGGTTACCGGCGCCCCGTCGAGCTGACGGATCAGCGCGAACGCCTGGTCCCGGAACGGCCCGATCACGTCGCTGAGGGCCCGTTCCGCGAACAAGGTGAAGGTATCCGCGATCAGGTCACCGATATCCTTGAAATAGTAGGTCGTGGCGGACAGCGGCACATCGGCCTCGCGCGCCACGGCCCGGTGCCTCACGGCGCGGATACCGTCGCGAACGATGATGGTCAGGGCAGCCTCGAGAATGGCGCGCCGGCGTTGCTCACTGCCGGCGCGGCGGGCCTTGCGGCCTTGGTATTGAATGGTCGTGGTCATGGGACGACTCGTTGTTCTGCTAATGATGGCCTCTCCAGCTTACCAGCCGGTGTAAGCTTAGTAAGGCCTCACTTTGCAACGCTTCGTGACCAGACTCGTCCGTCCCGCCAATTGTCAACGCCCCTGGGGCCGCATGTGCGGGAACAGGATCACATCCCGAATCGACGGCGAATCGGTGAACAACATCACCAGCCGGTCGATGCCGATGCCCTCACCGGCGGTGGGCGGCAGGCCGTGTTCCAGGGCGTTGATGTAGTCCTCGTCGAAGAACATGGCCTCGTCGTCGCCGGCTTCCTTTTCCGCCACCTGCTGCTTGAAGCGCTCAGCCTGGTCCTCGGCGTCGTTGAGCTCGGAGAAGCCATTGGCGATCTCGCGGCCGCCGACGAAGAACTCGAAACGCTCGGTGACGAACGGGTTGTCATCCCGGCGCCGGGCCAGCGGCGATACCTCGGTGGGGTAATCGGTGATGAAGGTGGGGTCCTTCAACCGGTGCTCCACGGTTTTCTCGAAGATCTCGATCTGCACCTTGCCCAGGCCCCAGATCGGCTTGAGCGGAATGCCCAACCCTTCGGCGATGCGGCGGGCGCCCTGCTCGTCGGCCAGCTCGGCGGCGTCCATATCCGGATTGAACTGGAGGATCGAGTCGAACACCGACAGCCGCGCGAACGGCTTGCCGAAATCATAGACCTCGCCCTGGTACGGGATCTCGGTGGTACCCAGCACGTCCCGCGCCAGGCTGCGCAGCATGTCCTCGGTGAGGTCCATGAGGTCCTGGTAGCCGGCGTAGGCCTGGTAGAACTCCAGCATGGTGAATTCCGGATTGTGCCGGGTGGAAAGGCCTTCGTTGCGAAAGTTGCGGTTGATCTCGAACACCTTCTCCAAGCCGCCCACCACCAGCCGCTTGAGGTACAGTTCCGGCGCGATGCGCAGGTACATGTCCAGGTCCAGGCTGTTGTGGTGGGTGATGAACGGCCGCGCCGTGGCGCCGCCGGGGATCACCTGCAGCATCGGCGTTTCCGCTTCGATGAAACCGTGCGCCACCAGATAGTTGCGGATACCGGCGACCACTTGCGAGCGGATCTGGAAGGCGCGGCGGCTGTCCTCGTTGACGATCAGGTCCACGTAACGCTGACGGTAACGGGCCTCGGTGTCGGTGAGGCCTTTGTGTTTTTCCGGCAACGGCCGCAGCGCCTTGGTGAGCAGACGGTAGTCGTCCATCATCACGTACAGGTCGCCCTTGCCGGATTTGCACAGCTTGCCGCGCACGCCGACGATGTCGCCCAAGTCCCAGTGCTTGGTGTCCTTCTGCACGTCCTTGCTGGCGTAGATCTGGATCCGCCCGGACATGTCCTGGAGCACCTTGAACGCCTTGCGGTCCAGCATCAGGCGGCCGGCCACCGCCACCTGGATGTCCTGCCCTTCCAGCTCTTCCTTGCTCAGCTCACCGTATTGCGCCTGCAGATCGGCGGCCAGCGCGTCGCGGCGGAAATCATTGGGAAAGGCGGCGCCCTCTTCCCGCCAGGCCGCCAGTTTGGCGCGGCGCTCGGCGATCAGGCGGTTTTCATCGGCCTGGGAGGCCGCGGCATTCTGGGAAATATCGTCATTACTCATAGCATTTCAGTTCCGATAAAGCGCCCGACGCTGGACGTCAGACGCCGGACGCTATTGTGGCTCAGCATCCGGCGTCTGGCGTCCGGCTTCAAGCGTTGTTACAACCCGCTTTTCAGGGACGCTTCGATAAAGCGGTCCAGGTCGCCGTCCAGCACCGCCTGGGTGTTGCGGTTCTCGACCCCGGTGCGCAAATCCTTGATGCGGGCGTCGTCCAGCACATAGGAGCGAATCTGGCTGCCCCAGCCGATATCCGACTTGGCGTTTTCCTGCGCCTGCTTGGCCGAATTGCGTTTCTGCATTTCCAGTTCGTAGAGTTTGGCCATCATCATCTTGGTGGCCTTGTCGCGGTTCTGGTGCTGGCTGCGTTCGGACTGGCACTGGGTCACCACGGTGTGCTCCTCGCCGGTGTCCGGATCGGTGAACACATAGGTCAGACGTACCGCCGAGTCGGTCCGGTTAACGTGCTGACCACCGGCGCCGGAGGCACGGTAGGTGTCGGTGCGCAACTTGCCGGGATCGATTTCGATGTCGATGTTGTCGTCCACTTCCGGCGCCACGAACACCGAGCTGAACGAGGTGTGACGGCGGCCACCGGAATCGAACGGGCTCTTGCGCACCAGCCGGTGCACGCCGGTTTCGGTACGCAGCCAGCCGTAGGCATAGGGCCCCTCGAAACGCACCGTGGCGGATTTGATGCCGGCCACGTCGCCGGCGGAGGCTTCTTCCAGGGAGGTCTTGAAACCGTGGGCCTCGCCCCAGCGCAGGTACATGCGCAGCAGCATTTCCGCCCAGTCCTGGGCCTCGGTGCCGCCGGACCCGGCCTGGATGTCCAGATAGGCGTTGCTGGTGTCCATCTCGCCGGAGAACATACGGCGGAATTCCAGATCGGCCACCTGCCGTTCAAGCCGCTCCAGGTCCGCTTCCACTTCCTGGACGGTGGCCTCGTCACCCTCTTCCACCGCCAGTTCCAGCAGGTCACCGGTGTCGGCGATGCCCTGAGTGGCCTCATCGAGGGTCTTCACCACCAACTCCAGTTGCGCCCGCTCCTTGCCCAGGGCCTGGGCCCGCTCCGGCTCATTCCACACGTCCGGGGTGGCCAGTTCCCTTTCTACTTCGACCAGTCGTTCGCTTTTTACAGCGTAGTCAAAGATACCCCCTAAGCGCTTCCACGCGCTCGGACAGGTCGGAAAGGTGCGTACGCAGCGGATTGACTTCCATAAGGCGTCTACTCGAATCGTCTCAAATGAATGGGGAAAGGCGGGGATTTTAGCGGTTTGTGGGGCGACTGACGAGGGGCACGCTTACACGCAACACGCCGGCACGCCATACTTGCCGGCCCCGGGGCCTGTTGGAAAGGCCGGATTACCCGGGAAAGTGAATCACCATGATGCCTACCATCAGCCGGGCTCCTGTCTTTGCGTGCCAGCGTGCCAGCGTGTTGCGTGTTGCGTGTTGCGTGTTGCGTGTTGCGTGTTGCGTGTTGCGTGTAAGCGTCGTCTAATCCTTCAACTCAAAAACGTGATACGCCTCCGGTTTGAGGGTATCCAGGGTGGTGCCGATGTAGCGGGCGTTGTCGGGAATACCGCTGCCGGTGGCGAACACCTTGAAGCGCCGGGTTTCCTTCGGCGTGTCGATGACGGTGTCGGCGTCCACTTCCACCCACATATAAATCAAGGCTTCCTGGGCCACGTAGTCCACCCGCAGAACGGTGCCGTCCTCGGGCAAACGCAGCTCCTGCACCTGGCTCGAGATGTCCAGGCGATGCTTGTGAATTGTTTTCATGTCTCCCCTCCGTTAAGGGTCGCTGCTCCCCGGGATGGCGATAGCCGCCGGGGGATGGTCAATCCGGCCTTTTGGGCCGGCGTTAGCGCCAAGCCGCGAAGGCGGCGGGGCGCGCAATCGTTAAGGCGCGGTCAGGCGCGAAGAGCAATGCTAGCAAAGTCCCCGGGGGGAGACACCTGAAACGCAACACGCAACACGCAACACGCAGCGAAAAGCGTTGTGGCCTCTTTCTCTCAGTCAACGCCTTGTCCTTCATTGAAGGCGCGGCCAATGGCCGCCTCCTCATTCGCGTGCGAGCGTGCTGCGTGCAAGCGCCTTTTCACACCACCTGCAAATGCTCAAACAGCAACTGCGGATTGCGCTGGCCGCGGAATTCATTCACTTCCAGCCGGTAGATGCCCTCCACCCGCTGAATCCGGGTGGGCAGGTCCGCCACCGGCGCGTTGAAGAAAATACCGTCCACCGCCGCGCCCACGTCCGGCAACCCCAGGGTCAGCTTGAGGTGGCGCTCCCCCACCACCCGGTGGTTAAGCACCTCGAACACCCCGTCGAAACGCGGCGGCGGGAACCCCTGGCCCCAGGGGAAACGGTGGCTGAGCAGTTCAGCGTTGGCCAGAGTGATATCCACCTCGCCCAGCTCGCCATCGGTGTCGATAACGTCCAGAAACACATCCTCGTCGGCCTGGGCCGTCACCGCCGCCTGGAACGCCTCGGTGAACTCGGCCAGATGACGGCGCTCCAGGGTCAGCCCGGCGGCCATGGCGTGGCCGCCGAACTTCTGCAGCAGACCGGGATGGCCGGTGGCCACCGCGTCCAGCACATCGCGCAGATGCAGGCCGGGAATGGAACGGCCAGAGCCCTTCAGCAGGCCCTGTTGCCGGGCCGGGGCGAAGGCGATCACCGGCCGGTTCAGCGCCTCCTTGACCCGCGAGGCGAGAATGCCCACCACCCCTTCGTGCCAGTCGTCACCATGCAGGCACAGCGCCGCCGGCGGCGGTCCGGTGAGCCGCGCCACCTCGGCCATGGCGGCCTCGCGCATGCCCTGCTCGATGCCGCGCCGCTCGCGGTTGATGGTGTCCAATTCCTGGGCGTGGCGCTCGGCTTCGGCATCGCTCTCCGCCAGCAGACACTCGATGCCGTGGCTCATGTCCGACAGGCGCCCGGCGGCATTCAGACGCGGGCCGGCGGCGAAACCCAGATCAGCGGCCACCACACGGGACGAATCACGGCCGGCCACCCGCAGCAGCGCCCGCACGCCCGGTGAACCCTGGCCGGCGCGCAGCCGCCGCAGCCCTTGTTCCACCAGAATGCGGTTGGCGCCGTCCAGCACCACCACGTCCGCCACCGTGCCCAGCGCCACCAGATCGAGCAGGTCCACCACCCGGCCGCGCAGTTCCAGCGCGCTCTGCAACGCCATCAACACATAGAAGGCCACGCCAACGCCGGCCAGGTTGGCGGCGGGAAAGCCCTCCTCGCACAGACGGGGGTTGAGAATGGCGTCGGCCTCGGGGAGCGTGTCGCCGGGCAAATGGTGGTCGGTGATCAGCACCCGCAGGCCGGCGGCCCGGGCCGCCGCCACGCCATCGATACTGGCGATGCCGTTGTCCACGGTGATCAACAAATCCGGCTGGTAACGCTCCCGGGCCAGGTCGACAATGGCCGGCGACAGGCCGTAACCGTATTCGAAGCGGTCCGGCACCAAATAGTCGGGACGGACGAAGCCGAGCTGTTGCAGGCCCTTTACCATCACGGCGGTGGCGGTGGCGCCGTCGGCGTCGTAATCGCCCACCACGCACACCCGCCAATGCTCGCGCCGCGCTTGCAGCAGCAGCGCCACCGCCTGCTCCAGGCCACCGAATTGACGCGGGTGCGGCAGGCGGTTCAGGCTCAGGTCCAGCTCCTCGGCGCCGCTCATGCCCCGCGCCGCCAGGATGCGTGCCAGCAACGGCGGCACCTCGGCCAGACCGGCGGGGATTTCCACATGACGGCGGCGAATGGTAGGGAAAGCACGGACCACGGCGGACACCCTTTCATCAATTTGAAGCGGGGGCTGAGTATACAGGGTCGACGGGTATACTGGGTCAATGCATTTAAAGGGCCAGGGCGCGGGCGGCAACCATGAAAGTCCCTTCTCCGACCATAAAGTCACAAAAGGGGCTAAATAAACCGCGCCCGCTTTCCTATACTTGGCGCCCAATCCGGATACCGCACCAGCACGCGGAATGACGATTTAATCCGGGGGCTTCAGGACATTACGTCGCTGGAGGTGTTAACAAGTGGCACAGAGATGCCCATGCTTGGCACGCATCAGGCGGCCCCAAAGCGCGCCCGACGCCCCCGTGTCGCTGGACCAGGCCCCGGCCTGGCGCGGCGCGGCCCGAGAACATCGGGCGCACTTTGGAACTCGCCTGCCACGCACCATCGGGTACGGCATCCGGATTCATGGTTTCGCCATTCATGTGAGTGTTTACTCACGTGCTGGCACACGGGCCTCCACGGAGGCGGAAGCAGGCTCACCAAATGCGGCGACACGCCGCGGACTTTGGGACTGGAGAGCAATCTTATGATCTATCAAGGCAACGCCGTAAGCGTACAACTGCTTGACGACGGCATCGCCGAGCTGAAGTTCGACCTTCAGGGCGAGTCCGTCAACAAGTTCAACCGGGCTACCCTGGAAGACTTCCAGAAAGCCATCGACGCCATCAAGGGCAGCGACCAGATCAAGGGTCTGATCGTCACCTCCGGCAAGAAAGTGTTCATCGTTGGCGCGGACATCACCGAATTCACCGAAATGTTCGCCCAGGAAGAAGCGGAGATCGCCAAATGGTCCCGTGAAGCCAACAACATCTTCAGCGCCTTCGAGGATCTGGACATTCCCAAGGTGGTCGCGATCAACGGCTTCGCCATGGGCGGCGGCCTGGAAATGTGCCTGGTGTGCGACTTCCGGGTGATGAGCGAGCAGGCGCAGATCGGCCTGCCGGAAGTCAAACTGGGCATCTTCCCGGCCTTCGGCGGCACCGTGCGCATGCCGCGTCTGGTGGGCGTGGACAACGCCGTTGAGTGGATCGCCACCGGCGCCCAGCAAAGACCGGAAAAAGCCCTGAAAGACGGCGTGGTGGACGCGGTGGTCAAGCACGACGACCTGCACAACGCCGCCATCGATCTGGTCAAGCAGTGCCTGGCCGGCAAGATCGACTTCCGCGCCAAGCGCCAGGAAAAGCTGGAGCCGCTGAAGCTGCCGCCGATGGAAAACATGATGGCGTTCCAGACCTGCACCGCCATGGTCATGCAGCAGGCCGGCAAGAACTACCCGGCACCGGTGGAAGCCGTGAAGGTGATGCAGAAAGCCGCCGGTATGAAGCGCGAGGAAGCACTGGACGTGGAAGCCCAGGGCTTCGCCAAAGTGGCCAAGACCCCGCAAGCCACCGCCCTGGTGGGCCTGTTCCTGGCCGACCAGCAAGTGAAGAAGGCCAACGGCAAGGTCGCCAAGACCGCCAAGGAGATCCAGCAGGCCGCGGTACTGGGCGCCGGCATCATGGGCGGCGGCATCGCCTTCCAGTCCGCCCTCAAAGGCACCCCGATCATCATGAAGGACATCGCCGACAAGGCGCTGGACCTGGGCATGAACGAAGCCTCCAAACTGCTCGCCAAGCGCGTCTCCAGAGGCAAGATGGACACCGCCAAGATGGGCAAGGTGCTCTCCTCCATTCGCCCGACCCTCAACTACGGCGACTTTGAAAACGTCAACGTGATCGTCGAAGCCGTGGTGGAAAACACCAAGGTGAAGCAATCCGTGCTGGCGGAAGTGGAAGAGAAAGTGGCGGACGGCACTATTTTGGCCTCCAACACCTCCACCATCTCCATCACCACCCTGGCGGAAGCGCTGAAAAAACCGGAAAACTTCGGCGGCATGCACTTCTTCAACCCGGTGCACATGATGCCCCTGGTGGAAGTGATCCGTGGTGAGAAAACCTCCGACGAAACCATCGCCACCCTGGTCGCCTACGCCCAGAAAATGGGCAAGAACCCGATCGTCGTCAACGACTGCCCCGGGTTCCTGGTGAACCGCGTGCTGTTCCCGTACTTCGCCGGCTTCGGCATGCTGGTACGCGACGGCGCCGACTTCCAGCAAGTGGATAAAGTGATGCAGAAATTCGGCTGGCCCATGGGCCCGGCCTACCTGCTCGACGTGGTCGGCATCGACACCGGCGTGCACGCCGCCAAAGTGATGGCGGAAGGCTTCCCGGATCGCATGCAGCACGACTTCAAGGACCCCACCGAAATCATGTTCGAGAACGAGCGCTACGGCCAGAAGAACGGCATTGGCTTCTATCGTTACGAGCAGGACAAGAAGGGCAAACCGAAGAAAGTGGCCGACGAAGGCAGCTACGAGTTGCTCAAGCCGATCGCCGCCGAGCGCAAGGAATTCGACGCCGAAGAGATCATCGCCCGCATGATGATCCCGATGTGCACCGAAACCGTCCGCTGTCTGCAAGACAACATCGTCGGCTCCGCCGCCGAAGCGGACATGGCGATGATCTACGGCATCGGCTTCCCGCCGTTCCGTGGCGGGCCGCTGCGCTACATCGACAGCATCGGTACCAAGGCATTCGCCGACCTGTGCGACAAGTACGCACACCTGGGCGCCCTTTATGAAGCGCCGCAAATGCTCAAGGACAAGGCCGCCAAGGGCGAGTCCTTCTTCGCGTAAGGCACGGGCAGAGGAGATTTATTTATGAGTTTGAATCCGAAAGACGTAGTCATTGTCGACGCTGTCCGTACCCCCATGGGGAAAAGCAGAAACGGCCAGTACCGCAACGTTCGCGCGGAAAAGCTGTCCGCCCTGCTGGTGGAAGCGCTGCAAGCCCGTAACCCGGGCTGGGACCTGAGCAAAACCGAGGACGTGATCTGGGGCTGTGTGAACCAGACCAAGGAACAGGGCATGAACATCGCCCGCAACATCGCCATGCTGGCCGGCCTGCCCCGCACCACCGCGGCGCAAACCGTGAACCGCCTGTGCGGCTCCTCCATGCAGGCGCTGCACTCCGCGGCCCAGGCGATCCAGACCGGCAACGGCGAGGTGTTCGTGATCGGCGGCGTGGAGCACATGGGCCACGTCGCCATGGACCACGGCATCGATCTGAACCCGGAATTGTCCAAGGTCACCGCCAAGGCCTCCAACATGATGGGCCTGACCGCGGAAATGCTCGGCCGCATGCACGGCATCACCCGTGAACAGCAGGACGAGTTCGGCGTGCGCTCCCACCAGAAAGCCTGGGAAGCCACCGAACAAGGCCGCTGGAAAAACGAAATCGTGCCGATCGAAGGCCACGACGCCGACGGCCACAAAGTGCTGTGCGAAATCGACGAAGTGATCCGCCCCGGCGCCAGCATCGAGGACATGGCCAAACTGCGCCCGGTGTTCGACCCGGTCAGCGGCACCGTCACCGCCGGCACCTCCTCGGCACTGTCCGACGGCGCCTCCGCCATGCTGGTGATGAGCGCCGAACAAGCCCAGGCCATGGGCCTGAAACCGCGCGCCAAAATCCGCAGCATGGCCGTGGCCGGCTGCGACGCCGCCATCATGGGCTACGGCCCGGTACCGGCCACCCAGAAAGCCCTGGCCCGCGCCGGCCTGACCATCGACGACATCGACTACGTCGAACTCAACGAAGCCTTCGCCGCGCAATCCCTGCCAGTGCTGAAGGACCTGAAACTGATCGACAAAGTCGAAGAGAAGGTCAACCTCAACGGCGGCGCCATCGCCCTGGGCCACCCCCTGGGCTGCTCCGGTGCCCGCATCACCGGCACCCTGCTCAACGTCATGGAATGGAAAGACGGCCAGCTTGGCCTGGCGACCATGTGCATTGGCTTGGGTCAGGGGATTGCTACGGTGATTGAGCGGGTTTAATCGCCCTCTCTTACACCGTTGCCAAGAGCCCAAAAGCCCCAGCGGGTTTACCGCTGGGGCTTTTTTCGTCTCAACCTCTATGTAGCATGGGTCAAAGACTTCCAACCGCACGGAGCCCTTCAAATAGATCGCCACATCAGGCAATCCATAGATTGACAATCTATGTAGCAGGACTAGTATCTAACGATACCCTCACCCTCAGGAGAGTGGGCATGCACGTCTCACTAACCCCCGAACTCGAAGCCCGTATCAAAGCCAAAGTGGACAGCGGCCTATACAACAACGCCAGTGAGGTGGTCCGGGAAGCCCTGCGGTTCGTGGAAACCCACGAGGAATGGGTCAACGAACTCAAACTGGCTCGACTACGCGAACAGCTTCAAGAAGGCATCCTGCAATTGAACCAGGGCCAAGGCATCCATGTTGACAGCAAGGCCGGACTCGACCGCCTGTTTGAAGACATCAATACCTGATGACGCTTTCTCTGATCATCTCGCCCGCCGCCCGCGAGGATTTGCGCTCCATCCACCAATACGGATCGCGCCATTGGGGCATGACCAGATCGGACGAGTACATGAACTCGCTCAAAGCCAAACTCTGGCAACTGCTCCGGCAACCGAAGACCGGCAAGGCGCGACCTGAGCTATCCTCCGATGTATACAGCGCTTCCGTTTCCAGTCATATCATTTTCTATCGAATTCACCAGCAAGAATTGCAAGTCATTCGAATTCTTCACGCCAGACAGGACGTTACGCGACATCTTTGAACGATCATTAGTCTGCTTCCTTCGCGGCTAGGCCCGCACCGGCCTGACCATGGACAACATCGACTACGTTGAACTCAACGAAGGCTTTGCCCTCGGCCACCTTCTGGGTTGCTCCGGTGCCCGCTCCGACTACCAACAGAGGCACCCTGCTCAACGTCATGGAATGGAAAGACGGCGAGCTCGGCCTGGCGACTATGTGTATTGGGTTGGGTAAGGGGATCGCTATTGTGATTGAGAGGGTTTGAGTCCTTTATTTCGTGTGGATACGCCTCCCCCAAAAGGGCGTCTAGCGCCTCGATCCGATCTCCAGCTCCACCTCCCAAGGATGGGACTGAAAATCAAAAAAACTCCGGCCATCCGCCGGGGTTTTCTTTGCATCGGAGGCATCAGTTCTTTGCCGCCTAGTCATCAAGGCAAAAGAGTCAAGACCTGTCCCGAATGGGATGAAAGGCAAGGGCTAATTCCTATCCATCGTTCTCAAACGCTCATTCATGGCCAACTGACAAGGCCCAACTCACGAATACGGAGGGCCATTGCTCCAACTGAAACTTTAAATTCATCTGCTAAAGATTGAAATCGTTGACTGGTAAGGCCTGTGCACTGAGCCAAAGCTTTTTCCCTTGCCAAGGAACTCTGAGGAGCAGATATTAATGAATCTGCATCATTAGGGGACAGCCAATAAGCTAGGACATCAGTAAAATGCAATGGCAACTGCACTCTGAACCTATTCTGAAAAGCCTTAATGATAGATTTTTTCGGCATCAAGAAACATGCCGCAAAATAATCTGCCTGCTGTTCAATTTCCGATCGCAGAGAAGGCACATCTGACCCACTAACAGGCATATCCCGATGTAAAATGTGTCCAGGGTGAAGACACCAATGTCCGACTTCATGGGCTGCAGTAAATCTCATAACCGGATCAGGCAGAGCGTCACTAACGACAATTCGCCCTGCCTGGCGATCGATAAGACCAGCAAGCACCTTACCTTCATCAGCTCGTGCGAACCTTGAGTCAATGTAGGGAAGCTCCTCGTAGCTAATATCTAGGACCTCACAAGCAATACGCGGGTCACAAAGCTGAGTTGGCGTCCAGTCGCCATTAGGAAACAACCTCTCCCTCTGTGACCATATTTGCCCATGAAGTTGCCTGGCCTGAAGTCCAATGTACTGTTTAATCGCCGGATCCATAAAGCACCATATTTAGTATTTTTCTACGCCAACACCACTACATATGTACATTCAGATCAAAAGATGGTCAATCCATCAAAGACAATTTCATGCTTTAGTCTTAGAATTTCATGCAATGAAATCACTGCAAGTGAACACAGCTATCGAATCCAAGGAGCCAATAGCCATTATCAGATATCCACTCCGGACCCGAAGGCCGAAAGCTGCTGAACCGTGTGGAAGAAAAACTGAATCTGTAGACGACGGCACCATCGCCTTGGGTACCCTCTGGACTGTTCCGATGCTCGCTCCGTATATCGATGTCCGCTGCTGAGCACCATGCAGTGGAAAGATGTCCAACTCGGCTTGGCGACCACGGGCATTGGCTTGGGTTAGGAGATTGCTACGGTGATTGAGCGGGTTTAAGTCCTTTCAACTTCGTGTGAGATATGCACAAAAAGGGCTCCTAGCGTCCCGATCCGATTTCCAGCCCAGCCTCCCAAGTGCGGGATTGGAAACATACCCTCCCGACCATTCGCTGGGGTTTTCTTTGTGTGAGGAGGGGATCAACTCTTTGTGGTCTAGTTAGCTATCTAGCTGACCTATCCACCAAAGCACAAGAGGCAAGACTTGACCTCGCGGTCCCATTTTTTACACCAAAAAAATAACACGCATTACTTATAACAAATAAAATTAGAAACTTTCAATCGACAGTCCAGCAACGAAACATCAAACCCAGACGAGGCCTTATTTATTCTTAGAAAGGCAACAGACTGATGAATCCTATCGCGAGCATCCTCTAGATCAGTCCAATTCATCAATATATTTTTCTTCTCAACCTTTAAACTTTCTCTTCTTCTGTTCCAATAAAAGCTAACCTCCATCATTTCTGGCAATACAGAATATTCCAAAGATATATCAAAAATTGGCCTCCACCCACCTACCCACCAATTTAAGTTGGTCTTCTTTTTGAAAAGCTCGGTAGACGCTTGGCAATTCAACTGCCTTTCCCTATCCGGCAACGGAATCTCCGATTTACAAACGTGAATAGGCCAGTTCGGCCCCAGCTCATCCAGAATTTTTTTCTCTCCGTGAATTGATATACAGACCCATACGCGATACCCACAGGTTTTACATCTATCGTCTGGCCAAAAAAGCACCTCCCTTAAAAGCCTCCTATGGTCACTCATCGCAAGAGGTGACATCACGTTTTTTTGGTACTCGTATGTACCATTCTCATTTAGGCCGGGCATGGGAATAGTTCGACCTCCTATTGTCCTAAAAATCATGATCACCTACCTACCGACATTTCAAATCGCGACACGGCCCAATTCTCCCCACTCCCCGTCAGCAACAACTGTTGCCGCGCTCGTGTCATCCCCACATACAACAGCCGCACCTCCTTCTCCAAACCGTCTTCGTCATCCTTCAATCCACCCAGGCCCGCCAGTACCACGGTGTCGAATTCCAGTCCCTTGCTGCTTTGCCGGGTTAGCAGCGCCACGCTTTCGGCGTTGGCGTCGTAGGCTTTTTTATCAGTGGCACTTTTCAGCCAGGCGTTGGGGATGTCGACGGCTTTGAGAGCCCGTTGCAGGGTTTCGGCCTGCCAGTGGTGGCCGTAGATCACGGCGATGGTGTTGAGGGGCTGGCCGTTCTGGTGCCATTTGCGGATGCAGCGGGCGATGTAGTGGGCTTCGTCGTTAAAGGTGTCGAACTTGCGGAACTGCGGTTCCGGTCCGCTGGCACCGGCCACTTCCGGGGCGATCAGGGGGATATGGTCGTCGTCGGCGTCCTGGGCTTGCAGGAAGTCCTTGGCGAAGTCGTAGGCGAAGCTGAGGATTTCGCGGGTGTTACGGTAGTTGAGTTTGAGAATGGTGGTGCGGCCGCGGGCCTGGATGCCGGCGCTGGAGAGCGGGAACTTCAGGTTGCGTTTTTTGTAGATGGACTGGGCGTCGTCGTAGAGCAGCAGCAGGGAGTTGGTGTCCGGGTCGATCATCTGGACGATGAGTTTGAGCCAGTCCTGTTCGAAGTCGTGGCCTTCGTCGATCATTACGGCGCTGTATTGGGCCCGGGGGATCTGGTCTTTGTCGACGCCCTGGATAACGGTTTCCACTTCCCGGTCCCAGTAGGGGGCGTCGCCTTCGATAAGGTCCACGTTGTAGGTTTTGCGTTGCCGACCGCACCATTCGTGGAAGTGGTGTACCTGTACTTTCTCTTCGATGCCCTTTTCGGCGATGAAGCTACGCAGCCGGGCGGCCAGGGTGATATTGAAGCACAGCACCAGGATCGGCTTGGTGACGGCCTGGGCCAGATGCAGGCAGCGGTAGCCGAGAATCAGCGTTTTGCCGGACCCGGCGACGCCATGAATAACCCGATGCCCTTCGCCCATGCTGCGGGCCAGTTGTTCCTGTTGCAGGTCCATGACGCGGACGATGTCGGGGATGGCGTTGTATTTGGGTTCGGCGCTGGCGTGCGAGTTTTCGCCCTGCTCTTCCTGGCCACCCTCCTCTCCGTCTTCCCCGTCCTCCTCTCCGTCAAACAGGCTCTGCTGGGGCGCGTTGATGCGGATTTCCGGGAACAGGTTCCAGCGGATGCGATCGATCTGTGGGACGGTGAGCTTCTCGCCAAAGGCGTACTCAAACATGCCCCACAGTTGCTCCTGAAACGCTTCCGGGTCGGTGGTGGCCAGCATTTCGTCCTTGCAGATCAGCCGATGGGCCGGTAGCACCAGTTCCTGATGCTCTTCGCTGATGAGCGCGTTCCACTGTTTGCGAGTGATGTTGGGGAAGACCACGCCATGCCCCCACGGGAAACACAGCTTGCCTTTGAAGTGTTCCGAGGTTTGCTGCAGGTGCTCATCGCGCTGCAGGCGATTGATCGCCACCAGGGCACACTGGCGTGCTTGTAGCAGCGGGTTGCTGACGGTTTTCAGGCCATCGGGAGTATGGATTTCGGCATCGCGTGGGGTGATGCGCTTGAGCGTATCCGGCTTCCAGTCCTTCACCTCCAGAAACAGCAGGCCACGACCGGGGTGGAGAATGATGAAGTCGGGGTAGCGCTGCTGCCGCCCCACGGGGACGTCGTACCAGATGGTGTAGTCATCTTCGAGCAGGCTTTCCAAACGCCGACCGAGCCGCCGCTCACCCTGGGTCATGTTACGGATGGCGCTGAGATTGGGGATTACCGTTGCCATACGGTTCGCTCCCTTATGATCTCAAAAAGAAGGATCTCACAGGGAAGCCAACGGCATGGCAGACGCGTGCCCACCGCACAGTGGTCAGCGCTATGGCAGGTAATACTTCGAAGCCCCCCAAAAGGCCTCTGGGTAAAGCAACAGGAAGACATCCCTTCCCCCACTTTTTGGTTTTACGCCGCCCTATTCAAGACGTCGGTTTCTGGCGGCCGCCTTCCAAGGCGGTCTCCTTCCAGGACGCCGCTGGTGCGACGCCTTTTTTGTGATCCAAGTCCGAATTTACCGGCGGCGAAAATAAATGCAAGCGGCTGTTTGGGTCATTCCTTGATGTCGCCCAACTTCTCGACCCGTTCCAGAACCTCCCGAGTTACCGCCAGCAGGTCGTCGATCAGTTGCGATGAAATATCCAGATGCCCCTCATATTCCGCCTGGTTCCGCCGCTTGTGGCACAGATCGAGCAGTCGCCATTGGCTGCTTTCCAGTCCGAGGGTATGTTCCAGGCATTGAAAGACCAGGTAGCGATTGCCGGAGCGGTAACCGTGCCAGCGCAAAGCGGCCAGCGATAAGGCATGGGCGGCGCCGTAGGCGAGGCTGAACTTGCCCTCCTCCGACAACCCACTAAGATGTGCATCCTGAAGGCGCCGCCGGGCGGCTTGCACCATGCCATCGAATTCTTGTTGGTCGGGCGGTTCCTGTTTAAGGCCGCCGGTTTTCACCAGATTATCCAATGCCGTCCATGTCATCGTCGCTTCCCTTCACCCATAATTTAGGTTGTTCCATAACCCGTTCTATAAAACTGTTCCCCTGCTTCCGCTTCTGATTCAACTCCTCCGGTGTATAGATGGAGGGATTGACCGGGCGCATCAGTTCAGACTCCAGTGGCAACAGACAGTTCATCACCTCGCTATAGGCCAGACCCTGCCCCACCAGCATCAGATCAATATCACTGTTCTTATCTTCCGTCCCTTTGGCCAGCGATCCATATACGAACGCCAGCACCAGCCGATCTTCAATCGGTTGCAAAGCTCCGCGCAATACCTCGGCAACACCGAAGGTTTTACGGACAATCGCCAGCAACTCCGGGTACACCGGGGAGTCCGTGTTGGCCTGATAGTAGTTTTGATTGCCTTCGCGGGTCCGCGACAGGATGCCCGCCTGGGCCAGTTTATCGAGTTCACGCAACACGGTACCCCGCCCCATTTCGAGCCGGCGCAGGATGTCGTTGGTGTAGAAGCGCGTGTCGGGCACGCTGAAGAAAAGGCCCAGCACGCGCTGCTGTGTTTTGGTAAACAGGGCATCGCCCAGTGTCAGAGCCATTGCATGCCTCTTTAAGACCCATTTTGGGTACTATCATCCCCAAAATGGGTATCGTCAAGTCGTATCCTCCCAAGGCTCCCCCATCGAAAGCACACGCCGCAACGCCATCAGCGCGCCGCGCCGCTTCTCTTGCGTCATCTTTTCGATATTGCGCACCTTCCATTGCACCGCCGGCAGCTTCTCGATGCCACTGATGCCCAGCGCAGTCCAATCCGGAGGCCCTTGGTAGAGGCTGCAAAGAAAGCGTTTTTCCGGGTCGGTCAGTTGTGCAAGGAGCTGGTTCAAGGCCTGGGTTCCGGCTTTTCTTAATTCCTCCAGGGTGACCGGGCGCAGTGTCATGCCGCTGAACTCGCCGTCGAAGACATCCTGCATGGGCCGCCAATGCGGTTGCAGCAGTTCTTCCATCGGCCGGGGGTGGCAGATCAGATAGACCAGAAACGCTTTGCGCAGTTGGTCGGCAATGCCCTCGTTCTCAAGCAGCAGCATCACATCGAACAGGTCCCTTGGGTGCTGCCGGTCGAAGGCGGCGCAGAGTTTGCCGGCGTAGAGGTCCGCCAGCGCCAACACCGGGACTTCGGCGAAGCCGAATTCGTCTTCCACGGTCGCCACCACTTCGCGGTTCGCGACGGGGAAAACCGTGCCTCGCATCACCGGGGACAGCTCCACTTTGATGGCGGTGTTGTTCCGTTCCACGGTGAGATGCAGCGAGTCGATTTTGTGCCGGTAGCTGCGTGTCACGGTGGCGGCCAGTCCCTGTTCCAGGTCGTCGGCGATACGGTCCAGGGCCTGGTGAATGGCCGGTAGCGCCTGCTCTCTGTCACCGTCCGGCAGGTAGACCAAGTCGATGTCCACCGACAGGCGTGGCAGGTCGCGCACGAACAGATTGATGGCGGTGCCGCCCTTGAGGGCGAAACAGGATTCCAGGAACACAAAGGGCAGCACTTGCAGCAGCAACGCCACTTGCCGGTAGTAAGAGCCTGTTCACGATCTCTACACCGCCGCGCCGGAGCTCATTTTGTCGCCAGGGCGTGATTCCGATTGTGCAGTGTAGTCATTCTACATAAACAAGCGTAATCGCGGCCTGGCGACAAAAGGGGCCCGGCCCTCCGGGTTGCGCTGGAAAAGCCGCCAGACGACGCCCCGGCCTTTGCCTTTGGCCCACCAAAGCCTGCAGTCCGCGACGCCGCCTGGCGGCTTTTCCAGCAGCAACGCGGCGGCGTAGAGATCGTGAACAGGCTCTAAGGATTATTCCTGTCCATGGAAGGCTTCCGGGATGGTGATCAGATAAGTGCGGTCCAGCCGCCCTCCCCTGACCACACTGCGTTTTCCCGAGCCCAGGTCGTAGTCCGCCGGGTCCAGGCGCTTGCGCCAGGGATAGGGATGGCGATCGGCGAAGAAGAAGAAAAGACGTTTTACCCGCACGTGGCGGCAGGCGTGCAGCAAGGTGTCCAGCCGGCGTGGCGACAAGGCGCTCAGGCCGCGCATCAGATTATCCGCGTGCTCGAAGCTGACGCTCTCGGGGACGTCCGCCAGCACTTCCAGGAACGCCTGTTCCGGGGAGGCCATGGGCCAGCCCTCCAGGGTAGGCGTGCGCTGTTCGCGAACGCTGCCGCTGTCTTGCAGGGCCTGTTGGTCCCACAGCCGCGTGGTGACGTGCCACACCCAGTCCACCCCGACCGGCAGCCGCGTCAGCCAGGCCGGCGCCGGCCCGGGCGAATACAGGTGAACCCGGGAAGCCATGGTCACGTAATGGCCCAGGCCTGACCGTTCCAGCGCGGACAGCCCGCCCACATAGACCGGGTCTGGCATCATGCGGTCCAGTGAGGCGACCACACCTTCCCAGGTCACTGGCAGGCCCGGACGCGCCAGCAGGCCGCGGGCCGGCGCGGTCAGACGTCCGGATTTCAGCGCATTGTCCAGGGCATGGCGGGACGCCCCGCGGGCCTGCAGCCACTGGCGGGTGGCCACCTGGCCCATGGGCAGGCTGGCGGCCCATTCCGAGGGGGAAGACAGACTCATGGTTTACCCTTATTCCTGTTTACGGCGAAAATCGACGCAAATTTGAAGAACACTAAACCATTCTGTCGTTTGAAGTTTGAAAGTCAAATAATTTGCGGCGTTTTTCGCCGCAAAAATCCTCTTTCTCAAACCACCTTTCGAGTGAACACAAGCCGCATCCACACCGCCAGCCCCAATCCCCAGGCGCCGTTGACGATCAGGCCGCCCACCACCTTGTTGGCGCTGACCTCCAGACCTTTCAGGGGAAACACCACCAACATGGCCACCAGGGTCGGACCAATGGCGCCGGCGATCAGGGCGCCAAGCCAATGACGCGGGCCCCGCCAGCGGCGGATCAGCCACCAGATCGGGGGGCCCCAGACGCCACCCCAGAACGCCAGGGACAGGACTTTGGGAATGCCGAACGGCGGCACCGGGCTCATATTCCAGGGCGCCGCCGGGATCAGGCCGGCCAGCCAGAACAGGGCGATGACGCCCTGGTGGAACAACAGGGTGGCGATGAAACCGCCGATGAACGCTTGGAGCCATTCTTTTGCGTTGGGCGGGTGCTGGGCGTTGGACATGGGGCCTCCTGTGAGCGGGCGCTTCACGAACGCTATCACATCCGGTGGGAGGGCAGGCATGGGGAGTTCGGGACGGCATTGAGGCGGGATGCGCTTGGCGTTCGCTGCCGAGGCAGCTTCCCACAGTGATGGAGAGGTTGGTACGAAGCTGCGAGTGTCTTGCTGGCGAATCACAGCTCTCCGGGAAGGAAATTTGCCAGCAGGCTGGTCATCCTGGCCCGGAAGATCGCCCGCACCGCCTTCGCCCTGATGAAGCAGCAACAAGAATATTGCCCCGCAAAGCTCTTTTAAGCATTGCAGGGCACCATAGAATCTCCCACAGCGGCTTCGTAGAGTAATCCGTGGGAGCGAGTGGACGGGTTGCTCAACTCAGCCCTCGTCCGGGATTTCCGGGTCCACCAGTTGCGCCAATTGGATCAGGGATTCTTGCCAGCCCTGGTAGCAGAACTCCAACGGGATGGCGTCGGGGATGCCTTCCTGGGTGATGTGCACTTCGGTGCCGCACAGCACTTGCTTGAGGGTGACGGTGACCTGCATTTCCCCGGGCAAGTTGGGGTCCTCGAACTGGTCGGTGTAGCGGATCAGTTCGTTGGGCTTGAGTTCGACGAAGCGGCCGCCGAAGGCGTGGCTGTTGCCGGTGGTGAAGTTGGTGAAGGTCATGCGGTAGCCGCCGCCTTCGCGGGCGTCCATGTCGTAAACCTTGCCGGTGAAGCCGTGGGGCGGCAGCCATTTGACCATGGCGTCCGGGTCGATGAAGGCGCGGTAGACGCGGTCGGGGGTGCCGCGCAGGACGCGGTGCAGACGAACGGTGTTGCCGGACATGGGTGTTCTCCTTTTTTGATCTCTGAATGCCGGTTAGTCGGCTGCCGGCCGGCCATTTCGACAACGGCAGCGCAGCGAGCCTGTTCATCGAATAATCCGATTCAATGTCACCACTTTTCCCTGTTTTTTATCGGCCGATCCAATCCTAGAGTGACGTCATCGAGTGGCCAGGCACCCACGCCTGTGTCCACTTAGGAGGACATAAGGAGGACATTATGATCAGACTGCGACCCTTCAATGAACTGGGCGGTGCCCGGCACGGCTGGCTGGATACCAAGCATCATTTCTCCTTCGCCAATTACTACGACCCGGAGCATTTGCACTGGGGCGAGTTGCGGGTGTGGAACGACGACACCATCGCCCCGGGGACCGGTTTCCCGCCGCATTCGCACCGGGACATGGAGATCATTACCTACGTCCGCGAAGGCGCGATTACCCACCAGGACAGCCTGGGCAACAAGGGCTGCACCGAGGCCGGGGACGTACAGGTGATGTCCGCGGGCACCGGCATTACCCACAGCGAGTACAACCTGGAGGAGACCGAGACGCGCATCTTCCAGATCTGGATCATCCCGAACGCCACGGGCCTGCCGCCCACCTGGGGCAGTAAGCCGTTTCCCAAGGGTGATCGGGCCGGCGGCTTCGTGACGCTGGCCAGCGGGGAGCCGGCGGAAGACGGCGCGCTGCCGATCCAGGCCGACGCCCGGGTGGTGGCGGCGACCCTGAATCACGGCCAGGAGGCGGTCTACGAGCTGGCGCCGGGGCGCAAGGCCTATCTGGTGCCGGCCAAGGGCCGGGTGCGGGTCAACGGTATGTTGGCGGAAGCTGGGGATGGTCTGGCCATCGAGGACGAAACCCGGCTGACGGTCAGCGCCGAGGCGGACAGCGAGGTGGTGCTGGTGGATGTGGTTTGAGGGTGCGGTCCAGAATCGTCACCAGTCCATTAGTCTTGGAGATACGAAGTAACGCTCTATTCGCTGCCAAGGCAGCTTCCCACAGACCGGACTACGTAGCCGCTGTGGGAAGCTGCTTCAGCAGCGAATGGGGTACCTGCTGGATCAAACCACGCCCTGGCTGCGCAGGTAGTCCTCGTAGTTGCCGTGGAAGTCGACGATGCCGGTGGGCGTCAGTTCGATGATGCGGGTGGCCAGGGAGGACACGAACTCGCGGTCGTGGCTGACGAACAGCAAGGTGCCGGGGTAGTTTTCCAGCGCCAGGTTGAGCGACTCGATGGACTCCATGTCCAGGTGGTTGGTGGGCTCGTCCAGCAGCAGGATGTTGGGCCGCTGCAGCATGATCTTGCCGAACAGCATGCGGCCCTGCTCGCCACCCGAGATCACGTCCACGGTTTTGTTGATCTCGTTGGAGGAAAACAGCAGCCGGCCCAGGGTGCCGCGAATCACTTGTTCGTCGTCGCTGGGTTTGCCCCATTGGGCCATCCAATCGAACAGATTCAGCTTTTCCTCGAAGTCGGCGGCGTGATCCTGGGCGTAATAGCCCAGGGTGGCGTTTTCCGACCATTTCACTTCGCCGGCGCTGGGTTCCAGGTCGCCGACCAGGCAGCGCAGCAAGGTGGATTTACCGACGCCGTTGGGGCCGATGATGGCAATGCGCTCGCCCACTTCCACACGCAGATCCAGTCCGGAGAACAATTCCTCGTCGAAGCTTTTCGCCAGGCTCTTCACTTCCAGCGCGTTGCGGAACAGCTTTTTCTCCTGCTCGAACACGATGTACGGGTTCTGACGGCTGGAGGGTTTGATCTCCTCCAGTTTGATCTTGTCGATCTGTTTGGCCCGCGAGGTCGCCTGCTTGGATTTGGAGGCGTTGGCGGAGAAGCGGCTGACGAACTGCTGCAGGTCGGCGATCTGCGCCTTCTTCTTGGCGTTGTCGGCACGCTTGCGCTCGATCGCCTGGGTGGCGGCGGTCATGTACTCGTCGTAATTGCCCGGGTAAACGCGCAGCTCACCGTAATCCAGGTCCGCCATGTGCGTGCACACGCTGTTGAGGAAGTGGCGGTCGTGGGAAATGATGATCATGGTGCACTGGCGCTGGTTGAGCACGTCTTCGAGCCAGCGGATGGTATTGATGTCCAGGTTGTTGGTGGGCTCGTCCAGCAACATGATGTCCGGATCGGAGAACAGCACCTGAGCCAGCAGCACGCGCAGTTTCCAGCCCGGCGCCACTTCACTCATGGGGCCGACATGCTGCTCCACCGGAATACCGACACCGAGCAACAGGTCGCCGGCGCGGGACTCGGCGGTGTAGCCGTCCAGCTCGGCGAATTCCGCTTCCAGTTCACCGGCACGGATGCCGTCCTCCTCGGTCATCTCGTCTTTCGAGTAGATGGCGTCACGCTCTTCCTTGACCTTCCACAGTTCCTCGTGGCCCATGATCACCGTGTCCACCACCGAATACTGCTCGTAGGCGAACTGGTCCTGGCGCAGCTTGCCGATGCGCTCGTTGGGGTCCTTGGAGACATTGCCGGCGGACGGTTCCAGGTCGCGGCCGAGGATCTTCATGAAGGTGGACTTGCCGGAGCCGTTGGCGCCGATCAGTCCATAGCGGTTGCCGTCACCAAATTTGACGGAGACGTTTTCAAACAGCGGCTTGGCACCAAACTGCATGGTGATATTGGCGGTGGTCAGCAAGGTCGGATTCCGGATCGAAGAGCGAATGGAGAGGAAAGAGTGAAAAGCGGCGTGGATTATGGCACAGAGGCCGGCCCGGGTCACACCGCCAGGGTGTGTATTCGCCGCCAAGGCGGCTTCCCACAGCGGCTCCGTGGCCTCCCTCCGTGGGAAGCTGCCTTGCCGTGGGAAGATGTCCGGGCGGCGCTCCGCTTGGCAACGAATCGCGGCGCGGCAACGATTCACGGACCTCGATGTCCGTGGACAATCTTTCCCGGCCCTTATAAGTTGCCCCGGTGTTTAGACGGAAGCCAGAACACCCGGCCAGGAGAGCATCACCGCGATGAACATCTACTACCGAGAGGAGCGCCTGTGCGGCGGCCTGTCCGGAAACGGGGAGAAGCAGAACTGGATCGACCGGCTGTTCGAGCGGCCGCGCCGGGCCAGGACCAGGGAAGCGTTTCCCCTGGACGACATCAACCGCGTGCTCCACAACCACCACAACTCCTTCGGCTGCTCGGTGAAGGCGCCCATGGGCAACATCATGTGGCGTAGCGAGGCCTTGCATTACACCCTGCCCTGCGATGTGGAGGCTTACATTCCACGGCACATTGCCTTCACCGATGGACAGCGCGATTTCTATCTGGTGGTGATCGGCGACGCCTGTGAACTCCGTATCTGGCCGGACAGCCGCCAGCGGGAGCGGCGGGAGGCCCACTGGTTTTCGCATCAGCCGGTGACGGATTATCGGGACTTCAAGGCGCTCAAGGTCGCTTTCGACGCCCTGCTGGTCCATGTCCGCAAGGAGGATCGGTTAGCCGGCCACTGACCGGCGCCGCGCCAGCGCCCTTCCTTTTTCCAGCGCCAACACCAGCAACAGACTGAGCCCCGCCAGCGGCAACAGCGCCAGCAGCGTCAGCGTGACCACCAGCCAATAGCGTTTGCGGATCGGCGGCGAGTCTGGCGCGCCGAGGCCACTGGCGGGCCGTCGGCGCCACCACATGACAGTGCCGGTGATCACCAACGCGACGATGGCGACGCAGGTGAGCAACATGACGATCTGATTGGCGCGGCCGAAGTAGTTGCCCATGTGCAGCGCCACGCCCAGTTCCACCGCCTTGGCGATGGCGCCGTAATCGTCGAAGCCCACGTTCACCAGCAACCGCTGAGCGCCACTGTCCATGTGCAGGGTGCGCTGGCCCTGGGGGCGGTCCGGGTAGGTGTAGGCGCTGTAGGGATCGCTCGCTTCAGCGGGGATCGACAGCCGGTAACCGTAAGGCAAGCCCTGAGCGGCAAGGAGCGCATGGACGCGGTTGATCGCCGCCGCCGAGGTATCCAATTCACCGTCGTGCTCTTTGTGATGAAGGTGGCCGTGATGATCGCGGCCGTCCGGCAACGGCGCTTGCTGTAAAGCCCAGGGCGCGTCACCGAGAGTCTCCAGCATTGTTTTTGAGGGGTTTGTGTCGGAAAGGGTGGTCTCGGCAGGTACTTCCCCACCACCGTGATGGCGCAGTTGCGGCGGGTAACCCAGCCCCAGGGCGTTGCTTACCGGGCTCAGCACGCGGTCACCCCAGAACGACGCCCAGGGCAGACCGGTGACGATCAGGAACACGATCATCACCGCCGTGTACACGCCCACCAGACGGTGAATTTCCCGCCAGCGCTTGCGGCCCCGGGTGCGCCGGTCAAACGTAAACCCCCTGCCCCGGCGTCCGCGCGGCCACCACAGATACAGCCCGGTGATCACCAGCACCAGCGCCCAACTGGCGGCCAGTTCCACCAGCGCGTCGCCGCCGCGTCCTATCAGCAGCGAGCCGTGCATGACATCGGCGAAACCCACCAGAGTGCGGGCATAAACAAACGCTCCCAGCACCCCCGCGTCCCCCGGGTCGACAAACACGCGCAGCGGTTCGCCCTGCTCCGGCGTCACGAACGCCATGGCGGTGCGGCCGGGACTCACCGGCATGTCGATACGGGTGACGGTACCGCGCGGATAAGCCTCCCGCACCGCCGCCACCAGATCGCCGGCGGGCAGCACGGTGTCGCCGCTGGGGGCGAAGCGCAGTTGCGGATAAATCAGGTCATTGAGTTCGTCGTTGAACAGGTAGATGGCGCCGGTGATCGCCAGGATCAGCAGAAACGGGGCCGTGAACAGCCCCGCGTAGAAGTGCCAGCGCCACACCGTGGCGTACCCGTTGCGCGCCATCAGAAGCGGCCGATCCAGCCCAGTTCCACGGTGCGCGGTTCACCGATGTAGACCTGGGTAGGGCTGTAGCCGGACCACTCGGCGTAGAACTCATCGGTGAGGTTGCGCCCGCGCAGGGTCAGGGTGCCGCCGGCCAGCGGATAGCCCACCCAGGCGTCCAGCAAAGTGCGGCTGGCCACCCGGTATTGGTTGGCGGTACCGGTAAAGAAGTCGCCGGTGTAGCGCACCGCGCCGCCGACGGTGACCGGCAACGACGCCAGGGTATAGGCGCTGCTGAGGTTCCAGGTTTTCTCCGGCACGTTGGTGAGCCGGTTGCCGGACTGGTCGGCGCCGCCGCTGCTGGTCATGCGGGTGTACTCGGCGTCGTTGAAGGCGCCGTTCAGGTTCAACCACCAGCGCGGGTGCGGTCGCAGGGTCAGGTCCACTTCCACGCCCCTGGATTCCAGGCTGCCGCCCTGGATCGAGAGGCCGGGGTTGTTGGGATCGCGGGTGACGATGTCGTCCTGGCGGATGCGGTACACCGAAGTCATCAGCGTCAACCGGTCACCCCACAACCGGCCGCGGATCCCGGCTTCCACGGAACGGCCCGAGGTCAGGTCAAAACGGGCATTGGTGACGTTGCTCAGCAGCAGGCCGCCCACCGGCGCCGAGGCGCGATTGTATTGCAGGAACACCTGGGTGGCGTTGGTGAGGTCATAGACGGTGCCGAATCGCCAGGACAGATCCTCGAAGGTCTGGCCGAAGGTCTCGCGGCTGCCGGCGTCGAGATCGTCGATGCCCCGGTCCAGATCCAGATACTCGTAACGCAGCCCCGCCACCATCAGCCAGCGCGGCGTCAGGTTGAGGGCGTCCTCCATGAACACCGCGCGGCCGGACACGGTGCTGTCGTAGTTGACCCGGGAGGTGTAATCCGCCGGCGAATTGGGTGGCAGATAGCCCCGGTCCGGGTTGAACGGGTCCACCGCCGTGGTGGTGCCGAAGCGGCGGCGGGTGTCGAAGTCGGTGTACTGGTATTCGACGCCGGCGGTGAAGCGATGACGGCGCTCGCCCCAGTACCCGTCATAGGCGGCGTAGGCCCGTTCGGAGGCGAAGCGGTGATGGTGGTTGATGCGGCTGGTGCCACGATCCAGTAATCCGGTGCCATCGTTATAGGTGAAATCCTCGGAGTTGGCCCAGTCGCGGTTGGCGTTGTACAGCCCCAGTTCGTTGATCAGCCGCCAGGTGGAGGTCAGTTGGTAATCCACCTTGGTGCGCAGCCACTGGCTGTCGGCGGTCATGGCGCCGTCACGGACGTTGTAATTGTGGTCGCGGATCGATTCGTCCAGCACCAGATCACCACCGGACACCACGTCACTGGGATCCCGTGCCACCGCGGCCGGCAGCAACGGCGCGCCCTGGTAGGGCGTGGTGTACCGGTCCTGGTAGACATCGAAGGCGGCGCTGAGGGTGAGCCGCTCGGTGGCCTGGAACAACAGGCTGGTGGTCAGGGCGTTGGTGCGGGACGAGGTGTCGTCGATGTAGCCGTTGCTCTCGCCGTGGCTGAGATCGGCGCGCAATGCCAGCCGCTCGCTCACCACTTTGTTGCCACCGACACCCAGGCGCACGGTGTCATTACTGCCGTAGGAGATCATCCCTTCGCGGCTGTCCCCTGCCAGGCTGGCCTTGCGCGGCACCAGATTGATGCTGCCGGCGAGCGCGCCGGTGCCGTGCAACACCGACGCTGGCCCTTTGAGAATTTCCACCCGCTCCAGGTTCCAGGTGTCCAGGTTGCGCGCCACCATGCCCGGATCCGCCACCCGCACGCCATCGAACAGATACCCCACGTCGGTGAGGCCGCGCATCACGGCGGAAGCCGGTGAACCGGGGATGTTGCCGGCGCTGACGCCGGGGGCGCTGCGGTACAGCTCGATCAGGTTGCGCAGGCCCTGTTGTTCGATGTCCTCGCGGTCCACGCGGTTAACGGTGGCCGGCACCTCCCGGGGTTCCAGGCCCAGCCGCCCGGCGGTGGTGGTCGGCCGGGGCTGGGCCTCGATGTCCGCGCCCACTTCCACCGACTCCAATACATGGGGCTCCGGCTGTGACCAGACCGCTCCCGGCCACAGGACCGCGCAGCACAAACAACCGGACAGGGCGTAACGCGGAGAGATATAACGTCGTGGAGAGAGGTAACGTGGAAAAACAGGGAACGGCAGCGACAAGAAAACCTCCAGGCGAACGCGGACACTTTAGCGCGCAAGCCTAGCGGTACGGAGGAAGAAGAAAATGCGGCATATTGTCGCGGCGCCGCGCCACCCGGATCAGCGCAGCTCGACGATGATCCGGCGGCCGCCGCTGATCTGGACCTTGCCATCCTGGCTGACCCGGGTTTCCGGGCCGAAGTTGGCCACCACGGTGTGGCTGCCGGGTTCCAAACGAACGGTGGAGTTGACCCGGTAGCGTTTGCGCTCGTCCACCATCACCACGATCAGATGGTAGACATCGCCACCGTCCCGGCGCGCGTCCACCAGATAGTTATCGCCCTTGCCCTGCCAACGGACCCGCTGATCGGCGTCATGCAGAATCACCCGCATCACCTCGGTGTCGCCGTCCCGATCCAGGGCCACCGCCAGACCGTCCACCGGTTCGGGGGTGCTGGCATTGCGCCACAGAAACACCGCCACCAGCCCCGCCAGCAACAACAACGCCAACAAGGGCTTAATAATGCGTCTCATCGTCATCCTTTTCCGTTCATCCGTGTGCTACTCAGGCATAGACCCACGGGAACAGAACAAGTTGCCTGAAAACGGAAGACAGAACCGTAAAACAGGGTAACCCGGATCGGCTCCGGTCATCGCCCCGTCGATCCTGGCAAGAAAAAACGTTCGGGTGTGAGAGTATGAAGGGTATGAATTCGCGGGCAAGCCCCTTCCCACAGCGGGCTACGAAGCGATCGTGGGAAGCGGGCTTGCCCGCGAACGGAGGGACAGCGGCGGTCGGTACGCGACCACCTCTACGCGGTTACAGGTGGATGCCACACTCGGTTTTGGCCTTGCCCTGCCAACGGCCTTCACGGCCCTCGCCTTTCCAGGTGCAATGGCTGCAACCGATGGAGTGGTAGCCTTCCTGGACCAGCGGGTGGAACGGCAGGTCGTGTTCGGCGATGTAGGCGTCACGTTCTTCCCGGGTCACATCGATCATCGGGTTGAACTTGATCATGCCGCGACGCTCCTCGAAGATCTCCAGGCCGGCGCGATGCTCGGTTTGCCAGGACATCAGGCTGGAAATCCACAGGTCGTAGTTTTCCTTGGCCTCTTCCAGCGGCGTCACCTTGTTCACCTGACAGCACAGATCCGGGTCGGTTTGCCACATGCGTTCCTGCTGGGATACCTCATGGTGCTGTGGATCCGGGGTCACATCGATGACGTCCAGATTGAAACGCTCGACCAGGTAATCCTTGTATTCCAGGGTCTCCTGGAAGTGATACCCGGTATCGATGAAATGGACTTTCTGTTCCGGCCGGATGGTGGAAATGATATGCAAGAAATACGCGGAAGTGGCGGCGAAGGACGACGTCACCATGATCCGGTCCGGGGCGAAATCCTGATACACGCGCTGAATGCGCTCGGCGAAACTCAGCGAACGGTAGACCCGGTTCAGGTCGGCAAGGGTCTCCCGGGACAGACCGGCGCTGTTGTCGCCTACCCGTGTAATCAGTTGTGCATTGCCCATGACGTCGCTGTACCTCGAGTCGCTTCAGGTAACTGGAGAGGCCATGATAAGGACGCTGTAAACATTATAAAGAAATAAATAGTGCTACTTTTATACTCAACTGAAATATAAAAAGATAAACCCATCACATTCCGGAAACCACTCGCGAACCTTCCTCTGGATCGCTGTCGGATTCTTCTGTGGCATGCCTGGAAAGCATGCCGTTGTCACGGAAGCAATCAGGAGGAAACACCATGAAAGCTTCGCTCAAGGGTCCGATGGTCGCAGTGGCCACCTTTGTTCTAGCCACCGGTGCCAGCAGCCTCGCGCTGGCGCAACAGCACACCACCGAAAACCCGTCGGCGCCACCGGCCGGCGCCGCGCAGCAGGCCCCGCAACAGCCAGGCGCCATGCCGCAAAGCACCGATATTTCCGATCAGGACGTGCAGCGCTTCGCCGAAGCCCAGGGCAAGGTGAACGACATCAAACAGGAGTACCAGGGCAAATTGCAGGAGAGTGCCCAGGATCCGCGGAAAGCCATGGAAATACAGCAGGAGGCGCAACAGGAGATGGTGCAGGCGGTGCAGGACAGCGGTATGGATGTTCAGAAGTACAACCAGATCGCTCAACTGGCCCAGTACGACAACGAATTGCGCCAGCGCATCGAGTCCCAGTAACGGCTCTGCCCGGAAAGCAACGTCCATAACCCCAAAGGACCGGCGAATGCCGGTCCTTTTGTTTTTCTTCCGCCTTCAGAGACACGGCTTTTCGATCAGAACGTCACTCTCATGCCCAGCCAGTAACGGCGGCCATCTTCCACATAGCCGTACTCATCATAAAAGATTTCTTTGTCGGTAAGATTGTAGATACCGGCGTTCAGCGTGGTTTGCGGTGACAGACGGAAAGCCACACCAGCGTCCATCAAGGTATTCGACGGCGCGGTCGTGGTGTTGCTGGACGGCCCGGTCACCGGCTGGCTCTCTTTGCCGCGATAGTGCACGGAGGTCCAAGGGGCAATCCGATCAGTGGCGCGCCAGTCCGCCCGCAGGGACGCCAGGTGTTCCGGAATCTGGGTCAGCGGCTGCCCTTTGTACTCACCGGATTTCTGTTCGGAATCGGTGTAGGTGTAGCTGAAGGTCAGATCCAGTTGGCGCCACAGGGTGGTGGCCAGGGTCGCTTCCACCCCTTTGGTCACCGCTTCATCCACATTGATACGGTAGGTCGGGTCGGCACCGAAATCATTGGGACCATCGGTGCAAATGGTGATCGGACAGGCTACCCGGGTGATTTTATCCTCGAAGTCGTTATGGAACACGGTAACGCTGGCGGTGAGTACCCGGCCGGCATTGAAGTACAGGCCAAGTTCTTTGTTCAGTGAGGTTTCCGGTTCCAGATCCGGGTTGCCGTAAATGTTGCCGCCCCGGCTGACCTGCCCCCAGTCCGGGGTGATTTCACGCAGGTTCGGCGAACGGTAGCCGGTGGAAACACCCCCCTTGATGGTCCAGCGCGGCGCGAAGCCCCATACCGCATAGAGACGCGGGCTGACCTGGCTGCCGTAATTTTCGTCATCGTCCAGTCGCACGCCACCGGTGAGGCTCACATTGTGCGGCAGCATCCATTCATCTTCGACGAACATCGCCCATTTGGAACCGTCCACCCGGGTGCGGTCAGAGATGCGATTCGATGTCTTGTCGGACAGTTCTTCCTTTTCGAAATCCGCGCCCACGGTCAGCATATGGTCTCCCAGCGGCACCATCAGGCTGCTCTTGGCGGTGGTATTGGTGATGGTCATCTCGCGGGTTTCGTTTTCGGTCTCTTCCCGCTGCACATAGCTGTCCGAGGTACCGATGGCCCAGCGGCCGGTGTGAGTCAACGCCAGCACTTCGCGGCGAAACTCGTCGTCGCTATCGGTACAACCGCCACGGCAGCCGTCCGGATCCACACTCTCACCCACATGGCCACGACGGCGCTGACGGGTTTCCCCCGCTTCCAGGGTGAAGTCGTGATCGGCGGTGGGCGTGAACGCCAGTTTGGCGGTGAGGCTGCGCAGACTTTTATCTTCGAAGCCGTTGGCAAAGCGATCCTCTTCACGGTTACTGAACTTGCCTGAGAGCTGCAAACCCAACAGGTCTTTTTTCAGCGGACCGTTGAGGAAGAAGTTACCCTGCTGCATGTCCCCGGAGCGGGAGTCGTCCTGAATGATGGTATCCAGCTGCATGCCGCCGCCCCACTCGTCGGCGACCTTGCGGGTGATGATGTTGATCACGCCGCCAATGGCATCGGAACCGTACAGCGTGGACATGGGACCGCGCACGACTTCAATACGCTCGATGGCCTGCAGCGGCGGCAACCAGTCCTGTTCGAAACCGGCGCTGCCGTTGGGGCGGCTTTCCCGGGAAGACACCGGCTTGCCATCCACCAGGATCAGCGTGTATTGCGCCGGCATCCCGCGCATGACGATGTCGTTGCCGTTGTCACCGGCGCCGCCGCCGGTAACGATGACACCGGGGATATCCCGCAGCGCGTCGGTGGCGTCCTTGTAGAAACGCTGTTCCAGTTGTTCGCGATCAATAACGCTGATCGAGGCCGGCGCGTCCTCCAACTGCTGAATGCGTCCCGCGGCGGTCACCGTGACCCGTTCGATCTGGTTGACGGTGTCATCGGCAATCACCGAACCCGCCCCCAAGCCGAGTACCACCCCGGTCAAGGCACAACGTAATTTCATTCCTGAACTCCCGCAGTTTCCCAATGGCGTCCAAAGACCCGATCCCGGACGTAAAATTGCGAACAGGAATGATATAGATTCTTATTTGATGAAAAAGGCAGGATTACACTTTATACATTCTCTGCCGCCGCCAGTCGTACATGCACCCGCAGACCGGGGCGGCCATTCTCCGCCCACAACTCGCCGGCCTGCCGGATCACCGCGCGGCGCGCGATACTGAGCCCCAGTCCAAAGCCGCTGTCGGTGGTGCGGGCCGGATCCAGCCGCACGAACGGCGCGAAAATCGATTCCAGGCGTTCCTCCGGCACTCCCGGCCCCTGGTCCGCCAGCCACAGATGCCAATAACCGCCCTCCCGGTTGCCGTGCAGCACCACTTCGCCGTTCTCCGGGGAGTGACGGATGGCATTGCGCACCAGATTTTCCAGGGTCAATGCGAAGTCGTTGAGATTGCCAAGCACCGTGGCGTGCTCGGGCAACTGGCAACGGAACCGCAATCGGTCCCAGCCGCTTTCAAAAGCGGCGTCGTCCACCACCAGATCCCAGATTTCCCGGACCGACAACGGGCCGATCTCCGAACCGCGCTGCTCGGTGTCGTGCCACACCAGAGCCAGGGTGTCGTCCACCAGAGTGCGCATTTTGTCCACTTCCGTGGCGACCCGCTGGCGCAACGCCGGTTCGTCCAGCGGGCTGTCCAGCGCC
Source organism: Alcanivorax sp. 24 (assembly GCF_004360225.1). GTDB lineage: Bacteria > Pseudomonadota > Gammaproteobacteria > Pseudomonadales > Alcanivoracaceae > Alloalcanivorax > Alloalcanivorax xiamenensis. Next base: position 452,477 of record NZ_SNUA01000002.1, on the reverse strand, counting down.
ACATTCAACCGGCTCAGCGGCGTGCGCAGCTCGTGGGACATGTCGTGCAGGAGTTGCCGCTGGCTGGCCAGCAAACCGGACACCCGCTCCGCCATGCTGTTGAAGCTGCGCCCCAATTCCCCGAATTCATCGCGCCGTTCGGTCAGGGTGGTTTCCACCCGCGACGCGGGCTCGTCGCGGAACCGCTGCACCTGGGCTTCCAGCGCCCGCAACGGCACCATGATGCGCCAGAAGATCAGGATCACCGCCAGCAGCGCCATGATGCCGGGCAGCAAGGTCAGAATCAGGGTGCGTTGCAGCGGCCAGGCGCCGCCTGGCATGTGTTCCGGCGGTAGCTGCATCACCAGGCGCCCCTGGTCTGGCGCGCCGGGAAACGGCATGCCGATGAACGGCATATCGCGGTAGCGGAAACTCATGCGCCAATCCAGTTCGCGCTGAAAGCGAAAGCCGGCGATCTGGCTCTCGGTAAGCGGGGTGCCGCTCAGGGAACGTCCGGCGGTGTCCACCACCATGGCCTCCCCCGGCACCCGCCGGTCGAGCTCCGCCAGCCAGACCGCCACGCCCTGCTCTCCGCCCACCAGCCAGGCCGCTTCCGCCTCATGAGCGTAGCCCAGCATTTCCGCCTTGGCCTGATCACTGAGCAGCACTACCTGGTTGGCCACCCAGATCGTCACCCAGCGGCTGCAGGCCACGATCACCACCGCGCTCAGACACAGCACCAGGGCCAGGCGCCAGAACAGCGAATGACGGCCGGGCATTACAGCGCCTCGGACACCAGGGTGTAGCCCTGGCCCCAGACCGTGCGCAGCGGTTGCTCCGCCATGCCGGCATCACGCAGTTTGCGGCGCAGGTGGCTGACATGCAGATCAAGGCTGCGATCATGACGGCCATAGCCGCGATGCAGCACCGCCTGATACAGGAACGCCTTGCTCAGCACCTGGTCACGATGCTCCAGGAACACCTGCAACAGGCGGAATTCGGTGGTGGTGAGCCCCAGATCGGCGTCCCGATAGCGGGCGCTTTCATCCTCGGTGCGCAGGATCAGTGCACCCATCGGCGCCACGCCCTGGCCCTGACGCCGCTCCAACGTCACCCGCCGCAATACCGCTTCCACCCGCACCGCCAGTTCAGCAGAGCTGAAGGGTTTCGGCAGATAGTCATCGGCGCCTTTCATCAGGCCGCTGATGCGATCCTGCTCGTCGCCCAGGGCGGACAGCACGATCACAGGCACGGCGCTGCGCTGACGCAGTTCCGCCAGCAAATCGAGGCCATTCATGCCGGGTAGCAGAATATCCAGCAACACCAGGTCGAACGGCTGATCCAGCGCCTGTTGCAAGCCGGCCCGGCCATCCCGGCACACCGTCACATGGTGCTGCCGGGAGGCGAGGAAGTCCTGTAAATGGGTGCATAATACGGCGTCGTCCTCGATTACCAGCAGACGGGCCGGACAGGGAGATATCGCGGTCATTCGTAAAGAATAAGAATTATCATTCACAAAGGGAATGGCTGGTTCGTCCCCGATCCGGCCGCCAGGTTCCCTGCTTATAGCCTGTTCACGATCTCTACGCCACCGCGTTGCTGCTTGAAAAGCCGCCAGAGGGCGTTGGGGACTGCAGGCTCTGGTGGTTCCAAAGTCAAAGGCCACAGCGTCCTCTGGCGGCTTTTCCAGCGCAACCCGAAGGGCCGGGCCCCTTTCGCCGTCAGACCGCGATTACGCTTGTTTATGTAGAATGACTACACCGCACAATCGGAATCACGCCCTGACGACACTTTCTACCAGGTGAGAAGGGAGCTCCGGCGCGGCGGCGTAGAGATCGTGAACAGGCTCTTACATTCTTTACCCGTTCCTTTCATTGTTAGTGCGAACCATTCGCAATAACATGCCCACCATCCGTCATCCCAGGGCAGTGGACGATCTCCGGCTTGGACAAGAAAGCAAAAGCGCGCTGGCTCAAGCAGCTTCATCAATGGCATTGGGTCAGTTCGGCCCTGTGCCTGGTGTGCATGGTGCTGTTCAGTGTCACCGGCATCACTCTCAACCATGCCGCCCAGATCGACGGCGAACCGGCGGTGGAAGAAGTCACCGCCACCCTGCCGGAAGCGCTGCTGGCCGAATTGAACGGCCGGGATCAGGGTGCCCTGCCCCGGTCGTTGCGGGATTGGCTCCAGCGGGACCTGGATATCGGGGTGGATGGCCGCGAGGCGGAATGGTCCGGCCAGGAGGTGTATCTGGCCATGCCCCGGGCCGGCGGCGATGCCTGGCTGGCGATTGATCGCGGCAGCGGCGAGGTGCTTTACGAGAACACCGACCGGGGCTGGATCGCCTTTTTCAATGACCTGCACAAGGGCCGTGATACCGGCACCGTATGGCGCTGGTTCATCGATATTTTCGCCATCGCCACGTTGCTGTTCGCCTTCACCGGCCTGGCCCTGATGTTTCTGCACGCCCGTCGGCGCCCCGCCACCTGGCCGGTCACGGCACTGGGGCTGGTGCTGCCGTGGTTGCTGATTGCCTTTTTCATGCATTAGGAGATGGTCATGCGTTTGATCCCGATAGTGATGCTGTCCGCCCTGGCCCTCGCCGCCGAGGCGACCCAATTCCAGGTGGAGGTGGAAGTGCCACGGTTGCGGGTAGCGGAATACCACGCGCCCTATGTGGCGTTCTGGATCGAGACACCGGAGAACACCGTGGCCACCCCGCTGGGACTCTGGTACGACGACCAGGAGAAATGGCTCAAGGACCTGCGCCAGTGGTGGCGCCGCACCGGCCGCTCCCAAAGCGCGCCCTATGACGGCCTCACCGGCGCCACCCGCTCACCGGGCAAGCACAGCGTGGACTTTTCCGAGCTGCCGGCGATGGCCGAACTGCCCGCCGGCGACTACCAGCTGGTGGTGGAGGCCGCCCGCGAGGTGGGTGGCCGCGAAGTGGTGCGGATTCCGTTCCAGTGGCCTCCCGCCAGCGCCCAACAGCTCCGTGCCGAAGGCACGGAAGAATTGCATGACGTCACTCTGACCCTTGCCCCTTGAATGCTGCCAATGACAGGAGCCAAACCATGAAACCCGTTTCCCTGGCCGCCGCCGCGGTCTCCGCACTGCTACTGCTTTCTCCCACTGCCCAGGCCCACAAACGCTGGCTGTTGCCGACCCATAGCGTGGTTTCGGAAGCGCAGTGGATCAGTGTCGATGCCAGTGTTTCCAATGACATCTTCTATCCGGATCGCGCCTACCCGCTGGACAATCTGCAAGTCACCGGCCCGGATGGCAAAGCGGCGGAAACCGACCATCTTCTGGAAATGCACCGGCGCAGTGTCTTCGACGTCAATCTGGCGCAAACCGGCAGTTATCGCATTGCCTTGCCAGGCCATTTCTTCCTCGCCTTCTTTGAGCAGGACGGTGAACGCAAGCGAGTGTTCGGCGAGAACATCAAAGCGCTGCTGAAGAAAGTGCCGAAAGGTGCGGACAAAGTGCGCCTGGTGGAATCGGTGAGCCGCATCGAGACCTTCGCTTCCGTCGGTGCTCCGGATACCGCTGCGTTGGCCGTCACCGGCAAGGGCCTGGAACTGGTGCCGCTGACCCATCCAAATGATCTTTACACCGGTGAGACCGCCCGTTTCCGTTTCGTCATCGATGGCAAGCCCGCCGCCGGCCTGGAGGTGCTCCTGCTACCCGCCGGCACCCGTTATCGCGACGCCCAGCAAGATTGGACCGTCACCAGCGACGACAATGGCGAGGTGGCGATCGACTGGCCCCACGCCGGCCGTTTCTTCATGGAGGCGGAAACCACGGATCAGAACACCAGCGACAAACAGGCCGAGAGCCGGCGCCTGGGGTACCTGGGGACTTTCGAAGTGCTGCCGCTGTAAACCAGCGCTCACGCGCCATTCGCTAGCAAGCTCGCTTTCACAACCATCCGCGGAGCGGCCCTCGAAGCCGCCGTGGGAGCGGGCTTGCTCGCGAAGACAGGCGTGCCGACAAATAAAAAGGTGCATTCTCCCGCCATTTACCGTATAGTCCACGCCCCCCGCCATACTGGCCTGCGTCCTTTTCACTGAAAGGTCCCCTTCATGTTGCATAGCGATTCCGGGTTCGCCGCTTTGGGCTTGCCCGCGCCCCTTCTTGATGCCATCGGCAAACTGGGTTTTGAAACCCCGTCGCCGATCCAGGAGCGTAGCATCCCCGTCCTGCTGGACGGCGATGATCTGCTCGGTCAGGCACAAACCGGTACCGGCAAGACCGCCGCGTTCGGTCTGCCGTTGCTCGCCCGTATCGATCCGGAGCAGCGTTGCCCACAGCTGCTGGTGATCGCTCCCACTCGCGAACTGGCCCTGCAAGTGGCCGACGCCATGGAAACCTTCGCCCGCCAGTTGCGCGGCGTTAAGGTCGTGGCGGTATACGGCGGTAGCGAATACCGCACCCAATTGCGCGCGCTGCGAGACGGCGCCCAGGTGGTGGTGGGCACCCCCGGCCGGATCATGGACCACATGCAGCGCGGCAGCCTGAATCTGGAGCGCCTGCAGGCGCTGGTGCTGGACGAAGCCGACGAAATGCTGCGCATGGGCTTCATCGACGACGTCGAATGGATCCTCGAACACACCCCGGAAGAACGGCAACTTGCGCTGTTTTCCGCCACCATGCCGAATGTGATCCGGCGCGTGGCCGAGCGTCACCTGAAGTCGCCGAAGTGGATTCGCATCGAAAGCGACACCACCACCAACGACGGCATCCGCCAGCGCTTCTGGCCGGTTTCCGGCCTCAACAAGCTGGATGCCATGTGCCGCATTCTGGAAGGCGAGCCCCATGACGGCGTCATCGTTTTCGCCCGCACCAAGCAGTCCACCCTGGAGCTGGCCGAACAGCTGCAACGTCGTGGTCTGCGCGCGGAAGCCTTGAACGGCGACATTCCCCAGGCACAACGGGAAAAAACCGTGGCCCGCCTGCGTGAAGGCCGTTTCGATCTGCTGATCGCCACCGACGTCGTGGCCCGTGGCCTGGACGTGCCGCGCATCAGCCATGTGATCAACTACGACATGCCCGCCGACACCGAAGCCTATGTACACCGTATCGGCCGCACCGGTCGCGCCGGCCGTAACGGCGAGGCGATTCTGTTCGTGTCACACCGCGAGCGGGGCATGCTGCGCGCCATTGAGCGCGCCACTGGTCAGCGCCTGGAAGCCATGGACCTGCCCAGTGTCGAAGCGCTCAACAGCAAGCGTCTGGCCAAGTTGCAGGAACAACTGGTGGCGGGCCTGGAAGGCAAGCACCGCGAAGAAGCGGAGACCGTGCTGAAAGCGCTGCGCGAACAACTGGATCTGGAAGGCGATCAACTGGCTCTGGGCCTGGCCGCGTTGCTGGTGGCCAAGGAACCGGTGATTCTCAAGCCGGCCCCGGTGGGCAAACCGCCGCGCGCCCACAAAGAGGGCCCGCGCAAGGACCATCCGCGCAAGGAAGGCCGTCCGGCCAACAATCGCCGCCGTGCCGCCAGTGGCGATGGCGAGGCCAACGCTGACATGCAGGTTTACCGGGTGGAAGTGGGCCATGCCCACGGTGTGCGGCCAGGCAACCTGGTCGGTGCCATTGCCAACGAAGCGGGCCTGCCAAGCCGCCTGATCGGCGCCATCCGTATTCATCAGGATCACAGCACCGTGGCACTGCCGCAGGATCTCACCGCCAAGCAGTTGAACATTCTCAAACGCACCCGCGTTTGTCAGCGACCGCTGTCGCTGGAAGCCGTCTAATGCCAACACACGCCAACGGACTTTCCCGTTGGCGTGTGCTTCAGGCCGGCTCAGACATCAACTCGAAAGCCGACTTTCACCACCACCTGGAAATGGGCGACTTTGCCGTTTTCCACATGGCCCCGGGTTTCCTGGACTTCGAACCATTCCACGTTCTTGACGCTTTTATCAGCAGCGGCAATGGCGTTGTGAATGGCGCCCTCAATGCTGTCCTTGGATGAGCCGACCAATTCCAGCTTTTTGTAAACATGCTCGCTCATAAGGTCCTCCTTAAACACACCATCTGTTCCGTTTCAGGGTGAACCCCAAAGGCCATCAAGGTCAAAGCACACGGACATGCCGTCAGAGGTCTCTACAGGGCTGTTGTAGTCTGGTCCGGGAAAGCGGCTTTTGGCAACGGATGGCAGACTTGCCAATTCGGCATTGCTCACTCCTGACGCTATAATCGCCGGCCCGGAAATCAGTTCCCCCAACCGCCATGCAACGAAGCGCCCATTTTTCCCGCTGCCGCCAATACCGCTATGCCCTCTGGCGCCGCTGGGCCGAGGGCGATGACTATGTGCTGCTGGTGGCGCTGAACCCGTCCACCGCCGATCATCGCCGCGATGACCCGACCATTCGCCGCTGTATCGGTTTTGCCCGGGACTGGGGCTATTCCGCGCTGTGCGTGGCCAACCTGTTCGCCTACCGGGCCACTTATCCGAGCGATCTGTTCGCCGCCGACGATCCGGTGGGCCCGCGCAACGACCAATGGCTGAGCAAGCTGGCCCGCGACGCCAGCCTGATAGTGGCCGGCTGGGGCAATCATGGCCGTCACCGAAATCGCGCCGCCCAGGTGCGCGACCGCCTCGGCGACACCCTGCACTGTCTGCGCATGAACGGCTCGGGGGAACCGGCTCACCCACTGTACCTGCCGAAAGAGCTCACTCCGGTTCCGATGCCGGCGATCAATCCACCCGATCGGCCGGGCCGCCGCTGATTTACATTTTCGTCACCGTGGTCAGGCAATATTCCGATCCGCTAGACTGGCGATGAGCGACGAACGAATCACGACCGGAGGGAACCCAGGTGGCAAATTTGCAACAGGCTCTGTTGGGAGCCATGGCGTTTTTCGCGCCTCTGATCAGCATTGGCGCCACCACGCCCTCCTCCGGATCGACTCAGCCGGTCTCCTTTCAACAGCAGGTCAGACCGATTCTGGAACAGCGCTGCATCGCCTGCCACGGCTGCTATGACGCCCCCTGCCAATTGAAACTGGAATCGCCGGAAGGGCTGGCCCGGGGCGCCAGCCAGACACTGGTGTATAACGGCCAACGCACCTCGGCGGCGACGCCGTCCCGTCTGTTCATTGACGCGGGCAGCTCCGGTGAATGGCGCAATCGCGGCTTCTTCTCGGTGCTGGAAGGCAGCCAGACCATGGACGAGGGGCTGCTTTATCAGATGCTGGTACTGGGCCAACACCAGCGCTTCGAGCCAAACGGTAAACTGCCCGAGGACATTCAACTGGGATTGGGGCGCACCAACGTTTGTCCGGCACCGGAGGACATGGCGGACTACGCCCGCGAACACCCGTTGGAAGGCATGCCTCTGGGCCTGCCGGCGTTGAGCGACCGGGAATTCGATCTGCTGACACGCTGGCTGGCCCAGGGCGCGCCGCTGCAAGCTACGCCGGTGAAGCTGACACTGGAGGAACAGAACCGGATCCGGGCCTGGGAGGGTTGGCTTAACCGGGACCGTCCGCGCCAACGTCTGGTCGCCCGCTGGGTTTACGAGCACCTGTTCCTGGCCCATCTTTATTTCGATAACCACGGCCCCAACCGCCCGCGACACTTCTTTTCTCTGGTGCGTTCACATACCCCCCCGGGCGAACCGATAGAGCCGGTGGCCACACGCCGACCCAACGGCGATCCCGGCGGTCCGTTCTGGTACCGGTTGCAACCGATCACCGAGACCATCATCCACAAGACCCACATTACCTACGCGCTCAACGACGCCAAACGCGAGCGCATGGAGTCTCTGTTCTTCGATACGCCGTGGGAATTGGAAACGCTGCCCGGCTATGATGCCGATGCCCGCGCCAATCCCTTCGAAACGTTCCAGGCCATTCCCGCCCGTGCCCGTTACCAGATCATGCTGGACGACGCCGAGTACTTCGTGCGTACTTTCATTCGCGGTCCGGTCTGCCGGGGACAAATCGCCACCGATGTGATCCGCGACCAGTTCTGGGCGGTGTTCCAGGATCCGGACCACGACCTTTATGTGGACGACGCCGACTATCAACGTCAGGCCACACCGCTATTGGGCCTGCCCGGCCAGCACGACGATTTGATTTCGCTGGGACCACAGTGGCTCAAGTACAAGCACAAACGCAATCGCTACCTGCGCGAGCGTCAACAGGCCTATGCCCGATACGCCCCCGGCGGCCCTGGCTGGGACACCATTTGGGACGGCGATGGTGACAACAGCAACGCGTTGCTGACCATCTTCCGCCACCATGACAGCGCCTCGGTGCGCCGTGGTTTGATCGGCGACCTGCCGCTGACCACCTGGGTCATGGATTACCCGCTGTTCGAACGCACTTACTATGCACTGGTGGTGAATTTCGACGTGTTCGGTTCGGTTTCCCACCAGGCCCAGACCCGCCTGTACTTCGACCTGATCCGCAATGGCTCCGAGCAGAACATGCTGCGCTACCTGCCGCCGGCGGCGCGCAAACCGGTGCTCGATGACTGGTACCAGAACACTGGCAAACTCAAACTCTTTATCAGTTACGCCAGCGTCGATACCGACACCCCCACCGGCATCGACTATGGCACCAGCACGCCCAAGCAGGAATTCGACGGCGAGCTGCTGACCCGTTTCGCCCATCTCAATGCCCGCCCGGACCCGCTGAACCGCTGCCAGGACGAGCACTGCGCCCTGCCCGGCACCAACGGTCTGGAACAGCGCGTGCAGCAGGCGCTGAGCGTGCTGGCGTCGCGGCGGGCCGACGACCTGCCGGTGATCGATCACCTGCCGGAAGTGTCCCTGCTGCAGGTGCGTGGCGAAAACGGCGACCTGGCGGTGTACACCCTGCTGCGCAACCGTGCCCACAGTAACGTGGCGTTCATGATGGGCGAATCGCTGCGCTATCAGCCCGAATTGGACACCGTGACGATGTACCCCGGCGTTCTCGCCAGCTATCCGAATTTCATGTTCCATCTGCGGGAGGGCGAGTTGGAAGACTTCGTTCAGGCGATGGAACAGGCCGATGGCGAGGACGGCTTCGAGCAATTGGTGCGGCGTTTCGGCGTGCGCCGCACCCATCCTGAATTCTGGCGTTACTTTGACGATCTGGGGGACTACCTGCGGGAGCATGAGCCGATCCAGGCCGGGGTGTTGGACCTGAACCGCTATGAGAATTTGTGAGCTGCCGCGGCCCCGGACCGCTACTATCCGCCAGCCCGTTTACACGCAACACACTGGCTCGCCTTGCCGATTCGCTGCCAAGGCAGCTTCCCACAGCGGCTTCATAGCCCCTCTGTGGGAAGCGAGCTGGCTTGCGAAGACAGCGCGAATTCATGCCCCCTACGCCGACGAACTGGCCACCACCAAGGAATTGGCATTCGGGCGCCAAAGCCTCTTAAATTTATGAGACAGGACATTAGTGGTCCACAAATCACGGTTAGCCTGTTCAGTTCAAAAAAAACCCCGGACCTTGAGGTCCGGGGTTTGAAGTACCGTCATAGCATGCCTGCGAAGCAGGCTCCCGAGCCTGATGACGATATACGACTTGCGCGGGCAAGGCCCGGCTGAATCAGCGCCTGTTGGCAAGGTCACCGCCGGCTTCCAGCAACGTCGCCCGGCCATGACCACAGGATTCAGGAGTAATCGAAGTAATAATGGCACCCTTCCTCCAGGGCTGGTATTGTCGCCTATGACTTATTTATGGTGATTCGCGACAAACCTACCAAGGACAACAATGTATCAAGTCAGCGTCCTGGCCTATGACGGCGTTTTCGCCTCCGCCCTGGCAGGGGTGGTGGATCTGCTCAATCTCACTGGCGTGACCTGGAACCGCATCCATGGTCTGCCTCTGGACCGGCAATTCAAGGTCCAGGTGGTCTCCCGTGGCGGTCAGCCGGTGCGTTGCAACGCCGGGCTGCGGCTGGCGGTGGATAACGCCATCGAGCGGGTGGACAGCAGCGATCTGGTGCTGGTACCGACCATCGGCAACGAGATCACCAGCGTACTCAAAGCGGAACAAGACACCCTGGAATGGCTGCGTTTCCTGCATGCCGGCGGTGCCGACCTGGCCAGTAACTGCACCGGCGCCTTTCTGCTCGCCGAGGCGGGTCTGCTGGACGGCCGCCGCGCCACCACCCACTGGGGCTACAGTCCGCTGTTCCGTCAACGCTACCCGCAAGTGAACCTGAACGAGCGCGAGCTGATCACCCGGGATGGCAATATCTTCTGTGCCGGCGGCGGTACCGCCTGGCGGGATCTGACCATTCTACTGGTGGAACGCTATTGCGGTGCCGATATGGCGCGGGAACTGGCCAAGTCGTTCGTCATCGACGTGCGCAACGACCCGCAAAGCATCTACGCCGGCCTGCCGGCCAAGACCTATCATCGCGACGAGCAGGTGCAACTGGTGCAGTCCTGGCTGCACGAGCACTATGCCGATCCCACCACTCTGGCCGATCTGGCTCAGCGCGTGCATCTGAGCCCCCGGCAGTTGCAGCGGCGCTTTATCGCCGCCCTCGGCGAGCCGCCCCTGCAATATTTGCAGCGGGTACGGATCGAGGCCTCGCGCAAGATGCTGGAACGTGGCGCCACCAACCTGGGTACCCTGGCGGAACAAGTCGGATATCAGGACGTGAGCAGTTTCTCCCGCCTGTTCAAGCGCCACACCGGCCTGTCACCAAGCCATTACCGGCAGCGTTTCGCCCGCGTCGGCGCCCTGCGCGATTGATCCAGACCCGCGATTCCAGGCTTCATTCCAAGGGCCTGTTTGCGATCGGTACGCCAGCACCGCGGTGTACAGATCGCAAACAGGCCCTTAGAGTGAAGCTTCATGGATGAACCACAATCACAACTCGAGCTGGTACTGGGGAAGATCGTCGGCTTTGTCTGGGGCCCGCCACTGGTCACGTTGCTGGTGAGCGGTGGCCTGTTCTTCCTGCTTTATTCCCGCCTGCTACCCTATCGTTACCTCGGCCATGGTCTGCGGCTGCTGTTCAAGCCACCGGACCGTGACGACCAGGGTTCACTATCCCATTTCCAGGCGCTGAGCACGGCGTTGTCCGGTACTCTGGGCATGGGCAATGTGGGTGGGGTGGCGGTCGCCATCGCCACTGGCGGTCCCGGTGCCATTTTCTGGATGTGGATGAGCGCCCTGCTCGGTATCGCCACCAAATTCTATACCTGCACTCTGGCGGTAATGTACCGGGGCAAGGACAGCGAAGGCGCCCTTCAGGGCGGGCCGATGTACATTATCCGCGAAGGCATGGGACGGCGCTGGCGTCCGCTGGCCTACTTCTTCGCCTTCGCCGGCCTGCTCGGCACCATGCCAATCTTCCAAGTCAATCAACTGGCCCAGGTGGTACGGGACGTAATCGCCACTCCCGCCGGCTGGACCACCGATGATAAACACTTTTTATTCGACCTCGGACTCGGGGCGGTGCTGGCGATCCTGGTGCTCGGAGTAGTGGCCGGTAAACTGCCGCGTCTGGCCCGGGTCACCGCCACCCTGGTGCCGGCCATGGTACTCAGCTATCTGAGCCTCACCGGTGTGGTGCTGATCAGCCACAGCGAGCAGATTCTGCCCACTCTGGAACTGATCGTCGTCGACGCCTTCACCGGGCAGGCGGTGGCCGGTGGCGCCATTGGCGCGATGATCATCACCGGCTTCCGGCGCGCCGCGTTCTCCAATGAGGCCGGCATCGGTACCGAAGCCATGGCCCATGGTGCCGCCCGTACCCGCGAGCCGGTCAGCGAGGGCCTGGTGGCCATGCTCGGCCCGGTCATCGACACCCTGGTGGTGTGCACCTGCACCGCCCTGGTGATTCTGATCAGCGGTGTCTGGACCAGCGGCGACAATGACGGCGTCTCGCTGACCGCCGCGGCCTTCGGCAGTCTGTTCGACGAGGCCGGATCGGTGGTCATGGCACTCACCGTGAGTGTATTGGCTTTCAGTACGGTACTGACATTCTGGTACTACGGCAGTAAATGCCTGGGATTCATGATCGGAGCCCGGCATCAGCATCATTACGTATGGTTTTACCTTTTTTTAATAGTACTCGGCGCCATTGCATCGCTGAATACGGTGATCAGTGTGGTGGACACCATGTACGCTCTCATGGCGATTCCCACCATGACCGCTTCTCTCGTGCTGGCCCCCAAGGTGAACCAGGCAGCGCGGCGTTATTTCCGTAAGAACGCCGGGGAAAGCGGCTAACGTCGGTGCGCATCTCCGAATTGGTGGAAGTTGTGATACCGCCCGGCGCAGGAGGCGCTCGTTTTTGCCACTATCCGGTCCGGTTCCAGGAAAATACTCCCGGGAACGGCGATGTTTGCGGCATGAACGATGCCGAATTTAAAACGGGTGTTGTGGGGTAGGCGGATCCTTGGCTTCGAGAATGAACGCGACGCATTTTGGGGGACGCGGCTTCGAGTATCCGGCTGGCGGGGATAATATCGCCGCCACCAGGCCAAGCGTTTCGCGAAGACCAAAGGTGACGGTTGTCAGAAAATGGCTTCCGCCCCACAATATACAAAAAATATCACAAGCAAGCGGTGTTTAAATATGTTGTGGGGGAAAACACACTCATTCCATCGGTTTGTTGACACTCAGCTACGGGATCTGCGCGAACGCTATGGCCTGTCCCTGTGGATGCTGATTCGTAAAACCGGTGACGACTGGCGCCTGCTGCGCAGCAACGGCAGCGGCTATGCCTTGACCATTGGCGAGCACTTCAGATGGCCGGAGGCCCGCGGCCGAACCGGTTCGTCAACCCACGCCGACGCAAGCGTTCTGTTGGACACCCAGGCTCATTCACCTCCTTACCCGTTGAATCGGCCGATGAAAGTGGGCGCCTGTCTGCGGCTACCGCTGTATGGCGACGAGAATCGCCTGCTGGCGGTGCTTTGCGCGTTGGATCCGGAACCGCAGCCCCATCTGACCGATCACATACTGCCCTCCCTGAAACGCCAAGCGTTCCTGCTGGAAACCGCCCTGTCGTGGAATCTTTCGCTGCTCAACCAGCAAAGAGTCAGCGACTTTCTCGACGATGACGGCCGTGATCCGGATACCGGTATTCTTGATGTTACCGGCTGGTCCCGGATGCTCGAGAAAGAACGCCAACGCTGCCGCAATTACGGCCTCGGCGCCACTATTTTGCGTCTGCGTGGCACCGGTCTGGAACGCCGCGACCGCCGCCAGCGACTGGCCGACTCCCTGGCCGCCCTGGTGCGCGAACAGGATATGGTGGCCTACCTCGGCCATGGCCAGTTCGCGGTGCTGCTGGCGGAAACCTCCATAATGCAAAGTCTGCGCATGCGCGCGCGCATTCTCGACGCACTTGCCGCCAAGGATCTATCGGTGGTGTGCGAACCGGAAACCCTGCTTCTCGATTCCGGCGTTCTCCAACCCGAGGTGCTGCTGCACAGCGCGGTCCATTAGGGCGCCTTTGAAAAACCTCATGCCGGAGGTGTCCTGCATCTCCCTCTGCGAAGTAGCGCGCCATCCAGGGGGAGATGCCGGGTCAAGCCCGGGAACTTGCACCCGCCCCCGCCTGCCCGGATACTCTCAGCTTCTAAGAATTAATCTTTTTTCTGGGGGATATCATGGCGTCGGTTCATAGTGATCATTCGGATTCGCCGACACCGATCAGAACCGGAGACCGCTTCTACGCCCTGCGCATGACCGCCCTGATCACTTTTTGCGGTCTGCTGCTATCGTCCCTTATCACCAGTATCGGTGTCTTGCTTACCGGCGAACGGGACTGGCTGTCCGCGATCTGCCTGGCGTTGCTGATTCCCCTGCTGTTGCTGCCGCCGCTCGGCTATCCGTTGTTGTTGCGTGTTTCCTCCCTGCGGCGGGAAAACCGCACCCTGCAGCAACAGGTACGCGAGGATCACCTCACCGGCTTGTTCAATCGCCCGCATTTATTGAGCATGCTGGAGCGGGAACTTTCCTTGAGTCAGCGCCACGATTATGTGGTTTCCGTTTTACTTTTGGATGTGGCCGATTTCACCGATCTGGCTGACCGTTACGGCCGGCGCGCCGCCGACCGGTTGCTGCGGGTGTTCGCTGACCGCATCCGCGACAAGATTCGCGAAAGCGACCTGTTCGGACGCATCGACGGCGCCCAGTTCCTTCTGGTACTGCCTCATACCAGCCAGCACGACGCCCTCCACATGGCGGAAGGCCTGCGTGCGCTGGTCACCAGCATACAGGTGCCGGGGATCGAGGAAGGCCTGCAGTTTGAAGTTCGCCTCGGTGTGGCCAGTACGGAGAACACCGGCCCCAGTCTCAATGCTCTACTGAATGAAGCCGATTACACGCTATATCAAAGCCGGAATGATCTCCGTCAACGCACCAGTCAAAACTAACCCTTATTACCTATACAAAACACAACCATTTAGTACCAATAATTCACAAAGTGACGCCTTTCATGTCGCTGTATGACATGTGTTTGTAAATTTTCTTATTAATAAGCGCCGCCCCATTTACTCCTAAAATATGCATGACAAACTGTTCCCGTGTTTGTTCTGCCTACACGATAAAAAGGAAGGAGTTATGGACGCTAAACGTTTTCTTGCCTCCAGCATTGCACTGGCCTCCGTCTCCGTGGCGAGCGTCGCCACGGCCGCGGATATCCCCGACCGGTATTTCTACCTCGGCGGTCACGTCAGCCAAAGCTGGATGGACATCGGCGATCACTATGAGGGTGACGGGTATATCGACGACAACGTTCCCGGTGTTACCACCGACACCGTGACCCTGCCGGGCGCGCAACTGGGTTACCGCTTCAACCGTGACTGGTCCATCCAGGCATGGTGGGAACGCAACAACTACAACAGCGTGGACCTGCGCAACAACTTCGTAAGCTTGCGTAAGCACTTCCGTGGTGACGCTTCCCCGTTCGAAACCTATGTCGGTTTGAACGCCGGTGAAACCCGTACTGAGTTCAACAGCGAAAGCAGCAACGACTTCAAAGAAGCCGTTGGTGGTGTTGAATTCGGCGTGCAAACCGCGTTGGCTCGCAACTTCCTGTTGGACGTAGGCGCACGCCCGACCTACAGCTTCCGCAGTGAGCGTTGGGACGGCCAGGTTTACGCCGGCCTGAACCTGCTGATCGGCGCTTCCAGCGCTGCCAAGCCGGCTCCGGTAACCGATGTGGCCACCGACAGCGACGGCGACGGTGTTCCGGATGATCGTGATCAATGCCCGAACACTCCGGCCGGCGCGGTAGTTGATGCCCGCGGTTGTGAGCTGGACGACGATGGCGACGGCGTACCGAACAGCGCTGACCAGTGCCCGAACACCCCGGCAGGCGCCAAAGTCGACGAGGTGGGCTGCCAGCTCTACCTGACCGAAGACATTAAAGAAACCCTGTACGTGGAGTTCGAGTTCGACAAGGCGGTTGTTCGTCAAACCTCCTACCCCGAGCTGGAAGATCTGGCTACCCGCATGCGCGAGTACCCGTCCGCGAACCTGGTTCTGGAAGGTCACACCGACAGCACCGGTCCGGAAGGCTACAACCAGAAACTGTCCCAGCAGCGCGCCAATGCTGTGAAAGACGTACTGGTTGATCACTTCAACGTGGACACCAGCCGCATCTCCGTGGAAGGTTACGGCGAAGCCAAGCCGATTGCTGACAACAGCACTCGCGAAGGCCGCGCTCAGAACCGTCGCGTGGAAGCGATCATGAAAGCGACCGTGAAGGAAGCTCAGTTCCAGGACTAATCGGAACCGCTTCAAACAGAGAGTCTCTCGACTCCTGGAAAAGCCCGGCCCTCGCGCCGGGCTTTTTTATGGTTCATCGCGGTATGGAGGGAAATCGTATTGCCTTCCATCAGGGACAGCGGAGCCGTGTTACGCCTTTGCGGGAACGTCGTGAAGCAGGTCCCGCAAAGGCGTAACACGGCTCCGCTTCGAGGTAACCGAAAAGTGCGGATGTCCTTCTGGTCTTGGAGACATAAATTCGAAGGCAGCTACAACACCGCTGTGGGAAGCTTGCTTGCAAGCGAATCTTGAGGGACTGAAGCCCATTCGCTTGCAAGCAAGCTTCCCACAGCCGCTTCGTAGCCCCCTTCTGTGCCAGCGGTCGACGTTATTGGAGTCCAAACTCGGAGCGAAGCGGGTCTGTACGAAGGCCTCCGTACAGACCCGTGCCCCTGATGGAGTCCCCATCCCTCTACCCGGCAACCCCAAATCCATCACCGTCAAGACTGCCCGGTCACGATCATGACTGCGCTGCCGCCGCCTCTGGTCGAGGCAGTCAATTGCTGAAAGGCCGTCTGCCCCATAATCGGATCATTCGATAACGACCACGGGGATTCTCATGGCCAAAGATGCTATTGGCTACGCACTCACCGCCCTTAACCGTCTGGCGTCCTCCGAACTGCTGGACCGGTTGGGCATGCGCCATACCGCCGAGCGGTTGGCCTATCGCCTGACCAAGGGCGGTTTCCAGGTACTCACCACCTCCGCCCGCACCTTCAAGTCCACCCGCAAAGCGGACCGGCCCGAGCGCCTGAACGCGCCGGGCACCACCACCGACCTGTTCGATCTCAATATCACCGAAGAGCAGCAGATGATCCGCGACAGCGTGCGGGCCTTCGCCGGCGAAGTGCTGAGAGAACAGGCGGAGCAGGCCGACCATGACCAGGGCACCGCCGAGGAAGTGCTGAGCCAGGCACGGGAACTGGGACTGAATTTCTTCGCCGTCCCGGAAGCACTCGGCGGCGCCGCCAACGAGAGCACCACCGTCACCAGCATGCTGGTGGCCGAGGATCTGGGCTGGGGAGACATGGGTCAGGCGGTGGCGATTCTGGCGCCCATGGGCGTCGCCAATGCGCTGACCCGCTGGGGCACGGCCTCGCAGCAGGACAAGTACCTGGGCAGCTTCGCCGAGGAACAAGCGCCACTGGCCACCATCGCGGTAACGGAGCCCCGCCCGCTGTTCGATCCCATGCTGCTGAACACCCACGCCACCCGCGATGGCGACGACTGGGTCATCAGCGGGGAGAAATCCCTGGTTCCGCTGGCCGCGGAAGCCGAGCTGTTTCTGGTGGCGGCGGCCACCGATGAAGGACCGGCGGTGTTCATCGTCGAAGGCGGCAGCAAAGGCCTGACCGTGGGAGAGGACCCCGCCATGGGGATTCGCGCCAGCGCCCAGCGTCCTCTGCGCCTCGATGAAGTGAGGGTCCCGGAACAGAACCGTCTGGGCGACGAGGATTTTGACTATCGCGCCTTCGTCGACCTGGGCACTCTGGCCTGGTGCGCTCTGGCGATCGGCACCGCCCAGGCGGTGCTGGATTATGTGATTCCTTACTGTAACGAACGCACCGCTTTCGGTGAACCGATCAGCCACCGCCAGGCGGTGGCTTTCATGATCGCCGACATGGCCATTGAACTGGATGCCATGCGCATGCTCACCTACCGGGCGGCGTGCCGTGCCGAACAGGGCAAACCGTTCCGCCGCGAGGCGCACCTGGCCCGTACTCTGGTCAAGGACAAAGCCATGAAAATCGGCACCGATGGCGTTCAGCTGCTCGGCGGCCACGGCTTTACCAAGGAGTATCCGGTGGAGCGCTGGTACCGTGATTTGCGTGCCGTTGGCGTCGCCTTTGGCGGCTTGCACCTGTAAGGAGGGAAACCCACATGAATATCGAGATTCCGAAGAAGTTCAAACCGCTGATCAATAACGCCTACCAGGTGGCGCGCAGTACCCTCCGCCCGATTTCCCGCAAGTACGACCGCGGCGAACACGAGTACCCCAAGGAGCTGGATATGCTGGCCGCCGTTCTGGACGGCTTCAACGAAGGCGACCCGGCCAATTCCGCTGGTGCCGCCACCACCGGCAGCGGCAAGGTGGAGGACGGCGGCAGTGTGAAAAACGGCGCCAACATGGGTGTTTGCCTGGGCGCCATGGAGATGTGCTATGGCGATACCGGCTTTTTGCTCGCCATGCCCCGCCAGGGGCTCGGCAACGCCGCCATCGCCGCCGTCGCCAATGACGAACAGTTGGAGCGGTTCAAGGGCAAATGGGCCGCCATGGCGATCACCGAGCCGGGCTGCGGTTCCGATTCCGCCGCCATTCGCACCACGGCGAAAAAGGACGGCGATCACTACGTTCTCAACGGCGAGAAAATCTTTGTCACTTCCGGCCAGCGCGCCGACTGCGTGGTGGTTTGGGCGACCCTGGATCCACAGTTGGGCCGCGCCGCCATCAAGTCCTTCGTGGTGGACTGGGGCACACCGGGCATGGAACTGGCCCGCCTGGAGAAAAAGCTGGGCATCCGCGCCTCCGACACTGCCGCCATCAATTTCGTGGATTGCCGGGTGCCGGCGGAAAATCTACTTGGCAGCCCGGAGATCGATACCAAGAAAGGTTTCGCCGGGGTGATGGAGACCTTCGACAACACCCGCCCACTGGTGGCGGCCATGGCCATCGGTTGCGCCAAGGCCTCATTGGAACGTATCAAGGAATTGCTCGAAAAACAGATGAGCTACGATTACGGCAAACCGGTGGACAACTGCTCCGCGGTGGAAGCGGAAATCTACAGAATGGAAGCGGACTGGGAAGCGGCTTATTGGCTGGCGGTGAAGGCGGCCTGGATGGCGGACAACAAGAAAGCCAATACGCTGGAAGCGTCGATTAGCAAAGCCAAGGCCGGCCGGGTCGGAAACTATATCACTCTACGCTGCGTGGAACTGGCGGGCAGCCTCGGCTACACCGAGGACGAACTGCTGGAAAAATGGGCCCGTGATTCAAAGATTCTCGACATCTTCGAGGGCACCCAGCAAATCCAGCAACTGGTGATCGCCCGACGGGTGCTGGGATTGAGTTCGAAAGAGCTGAAGTGACATGTGGCGGTCCGTGGACCACTGTTTCACTGGCACGCTTACACGCAACACGCTCCCCACGGGAGCGCTACAGGCCGCTGTGGGAAGCATCCGGGCGGCGTTCCGCTTTAGCGCTTTAACCGCGAAGGGCGATGTTGGCGTGCCAGCGTGTAAGCGTGTAAGCGTGTAAGCGCATTGCATGGGACAGCCCGGGTCCACGGACCGCGACTTTTTTACAACGAGGCGGCCAGTTCGGCGCCCTGGCGGATGGCTCGCTTGGCATCCAGCTCCGCCGCCAGTTGCGCGCCGCCGATCAAGTGAAGATTCTCTTCACCTTCCCGGTACAGTTCCTTCAGCGGTTCCTGGCCGGCGCACAGCACCACGTGGTCCACATCCAGTATCCGCGCTTCACCCTTCACTGTCAGATGCAGCCCCTGATCGTCCACCTTCTGATAATCACAACCCGGCAGCATTTCCACCTGACGCTGTTTCAGTGTGGCCCGATGCACCCAGCCCGAGGTCTTGTTCAGCCCCTTGCCCACGGTGCTGTCCTTGCGCTGCAACAGGTACAGGCGCCGTTGCGGCTTCGGAGGTTCCGCTTCCACCAGGCCACCGCGCGCGTCGGAGGTGAAATCCACGCCCCACTCTTCCATCCATTCCGGCAACGGCTGATGGCCTTCACGGGGGGCTTCGGCGAGGAATTCCGCCACATCGAAGCCGATACCACCGGCACCGATGATGGCGACTTTCTCTCCCACCTGAACCTTGCCCTGCAGGACGTCCACGTAGGATACCACCTTGGCATGATCGACCCCCGGGATTGACGGCGTACGCGGTACCACGCCCGTGGCCACGACGATTTCATCGAAGCCCTGCTGTTGCAGTTCCTCGGTGGTGACACGCCCGCCCAGACGCAGCTCCACGCCGGTCACCTCCAGACGCCGCTGAAAATAGCGCAGCGTATGGTAGAACTCTTCCTTGCCCGGGATTCGCTTGGCCATATTGAACTGGCCGCCGATGGCATCCGCCTGATCGAACAGCGTGACCCGGTGCCCCCGCTCCGCCGCCACCGTGGCGCAGGACAGCCCGGCGGGCCCGGCCCCCACCACCGCGATGCGCTTCGGGTTGGCGGTCTTCAGGTAGACCAGTTCGGTTTCATGGCAGGCGCGCGGGTTGACCAGACAGGACGCCCGTTTCAATTCGAAGGTGTGATCGAGACAGGCCTGATTACAGGCGATACAGGTGTTGATCTCATCCACCCGCCCCTGCTCGGTTTTGCGCACGAACTCCGGATCCGCCAGCATCGGCCGCGCCATCGAAACCGCATCGGCCCAGCCATTAGCCAGGATATTCTCGGCCACATCCGGGTCGTTGATACGGTTTGAGGCCACCACCGGGATCGACACCTGATCCTTGATCTGCTTGGTCACCTCCGCGAACGCGGCCCGGGGCACCGAGGTCACGATGGTCGGTACCCGCGCTTCATGCCAGCCGATACCGGTATTGATCAACGATGCGCCGGCACCTTCCACTTCCCGCGCCAGTGCCAGCACTTCTTCCCGGGTACAACCGTCCGGCACCAGATCGATGGCGGACAGTCGGTACATGACGATGAAGTCATCACCGCAGCGGCGCCGGGTCTCCGCCACGATTTCCACCGGGAAACGTCGGCGGTTTTCCGCCGAGCCGCCGTACTGGTCGGTGCGCTTGTTGGTGCGCGGCGCGGTGAACTGATTAATCAGATAACCTTCCGACCCCATGATCTCGACACCGTCGTAACCGGCCTGTTTGGCCAGCTCCGCGGTGCGGGCGAAGTCCTGCACGGTGCGGCGGACTTCGCGGGTGGACAGGGCCTTGGGTTTGAAGGGATTGATCGGGCTTTTGATCGCCGACGCGGAACCGGAGAGCGGGTGGTAGCTGTAGCGGCCAGCGTGCAATACCTGCAGCACGATCTTGCCGCCCTCGCGATGCACCGCGTCGGTGACCAGGCGATGATTGCGCACATCCAGACGGCTGTTGAAGGTACCCGCCAGTGGATAGAACCAGCCACGCCGGTTGGGATTGAAACCGCCGGTGACGATCAGACCGACACCGCCGCGGGCGCGTTCGGCGAAATACGCCGCCAGCTTTGGAAACTGCCAGAAACGGTCCTCGAGTCCGGTGTGCATGGACCCCATGATGACCCGGTTTTTCAGTTGTGTGTGCCCCAGGTCCAGGGGCGAAAGCAGTCGCGAGTAATCGCTCATCAGGGCTCTCCAAATTGGCGGCGGCTTGATCTGGACGCCGTCAAGTTAGGATACTGTCTTGACACTGTCAAGATACCCGGGAGTCCCCATGAGCCAAACCGCCCGCTACCACCACGGCGACCTGCATGCCACGCTGCTGCGCGAAGCCGCCGTGCTACTGCGTGAACAGGGCATCGAGGGGCTGTCACTGAGGCGTCTGGCGGAACGGGCCGGGGTCTCGCGCACCGCGCCCTATCATCATTTCGAGGATAAGAACGCGCTGCTGTGCGCGCTGGCGGAACAGGGCTTCCGCAAGCTGGAAACGCTGATGGAGGAAGAGGATCTGGAAACGGAACCGGTAGGCGGCCTGCGCCGCTTCGTGCACGCCTATTTGCGCTTCGCCAGCGAGGACCCGGAGCAATACGAATTAATGTTCGGCCGTACTCTGTGGAAGACCGGACGCCCCACCGAATCGCTGACCCGGGTGGCCCATGGCTGTTTTCGCCGCTATATCGATCTGATGTACCGGCCGCCGCTGGCCACCCGCCTGCCGCCGGGCATGGATCCGCTGCGCCTGGCCCAGGCCAGTTGGGCCACCCTGCACGGTCTGAGCCGGTTGCTGCTGGACGGCATCTATCTGAACCAGGATGACATGGAAGCGGTGAGCGACCAGGCGGTGGATCTGATGATCGCCGGCCTGCGCCTCGGCGAGGACGCTACCTGAGCGGCCAGCACACACGGGCGATCAGACCGCCAAGCGCCGCGCTGTGCCCCAGAGTCAGTTCTCCACCATAGGCCTCGGCGGTGTCGCTGACGATGGCCAGCCCGAGACCGTGACCGGCCACGCGCTGATCGAGACGCTCGCCTCTGCGAATCACCTGATCACGGCGCCCCGGTTCAATGCCGGGGCCGTCGTCCTCGACACTCAGCCACAGTGCGTCCGGCTCCCGCCACAAGCGTACCAACACCCGTCCTCGGGCCCACTTGCAGGCGTTGTCCATCAGGTTGCCCAGCACTTCCAGCATGTCATCCCGCTCCACCGGCTGCGGTGGTAGCTCGGTGCCGATCAGTTCGATGCGGCAACGATCGCCGTAAACCTGGATCATGGTATCCCGCAGCGCCACCAGGTCCTGATCCGGATGAAACAGAGTGCCGGGGGTGGCGCCGGCGGCCACCCTGGCCCGGTTCAGCGCCCGGCGCACGGTGTCCTCCACCTGGGCCAGTTGCTCGTCCAGCAAGCGGTACAGATCCGGATGGTCACGCAGCAGGTTGGCGTCGCAGCGGTTACGCAGCACCGCCAGAGGCGTTTTCAATGCGTGTCCGAGATCACCAATGGCGTGCCGGGAACGGCGCAACTGCTGGTCCGTGTGCCCCAACAGTCGGTTCACCTCCTGCACCAGCGGCCGTAATTCGGTGGGTACGTCGCAATCCAGCTCGGTGCGTTCCCCGTCGCCTAACTGCTCGATCTGGCGGCGGGCCTCATTGAGGGGCCGCAGTCCCCGGCGGATCAACCAAAGCTGCGCCGCCGCCAAGCCGGACAGGATCAATACCCATGCCAGCAGGCTCACCGAGCGGGTATTGCGGAAATTTTCAAGCTGCGGGGTGTAATCCTGGGCCACCACGATGGCCAGTTTGCGGCCATGAATCTCGTAGTCGCCGCGATAGCGCAGCAACTGCTGACCATCCGGACCCGGCACCAGTTCGTTGTCGAGGCCGAGACTTTCAGTGTCCGCCATGCGCTGATCCCACAGCGACCGCGAACGCCAGATGTGGTCATCAAAAGACACGGTGAAATAGCGGCCGGAAAACGGCTGGCGATAGGCCGGGTCCAACATCGGCTGCTCCAACTGCAGCCCGGAAGGCCCTTGGGAAATCGCGGCCAGCACACTGACCGCTTCATCGCGCAAACTGGCGGTCATCACTTGCCGTTGGCGTTGGTCCAGCCACCATAGCGCGCCCTGCCCCACCAGAATGCCGGCCAGCAACAGGCTAACGAACAAACTGACGCCGAGGCGGCCGGCAATGGAGGTCACCGGTGCAATCCCGTGAACACATACCCCTGCCCGCGCCGGGTCTGGATCACCGGAGCTCCCAGCTTGCGCCGGACCCGGTTGATATGAACCTCCAGCACGTTGCTGTCCCGTTCGCTCTCGCCGTCATAGAGATGGTCGGCCAATTGCATCCGCGACAGCAGTTTGCCGGCGTTCAGCATGAAATAACGCAGCAGCCGGAATTCCGCACCGGTCAGTGCTATTTCCCTGCCCTCCAGCACGGCGCTTTGCCGCTCCTCGTCCAGTTCCACGCCACCCACGTTCAGGCAGGTCTGGTTGGCGTTGCCATGACTGCGGCGCAGCACCGCCTGCACTCGCAGCAGCAGCTCCTCGGGATGAAACGGCTTGGTCAGATAATCATCGGCGCCGGCGCGCAGACCGTCCACCCGCTCCGCCCAGC
The DNA here is from genome assembly GCF_004360225.1 of Alcanivorax sp. 24. GTDB lineage: Bacteria > Pseudomonadota > Gammaproteobacteria > Pseudomonadales > Alcanivoracaceae > Alloalcanivorax > Alloalcanivorax xiamenensis. The sequence continues at coordinate 429,009 of NZ_SNUA01000002.1, read as the reverse complement.
TGTCGCGTGCGGTGAGGATCAGCACCGGCACCGTGACGCCTTCCTGGCGCCATTGTTTCAACACGTCCAGGCCGCCCAGGCCGGGCAGTCCCAGATCCAGAATCACCAGGTCATAAGGGTCATCGTGCACGCGCACCAGCGCATCGCGGCCATCCGCCAGCCAATCCACCGCGTAACCGTGATCACGCAATAACGGGTTGAGCTGGTCGGCCAGGGCCACGTTGTCTTCCACCAAAAGCAGGCGCATCAGTCGTCCACGTCATCCTTGAGAATGTTGCCGGTACGGGCGTCGAGTTCCAGTTCCCGCACCACACCATCCGGGGTCAGCAACTCGATCTCGTAAATCAGGTGGCCATCCTCGCGCTCCAGTTCCGCCTCCAGCAATTGTCCGCCGGGGTACTGGCGCAACGCTTCGGCCAGAATCCGTTCAAACGGCTGGATGCGGCCCTCTTGCCTCAGGCGCAAGGCTTCATCGTGCCCCACATCCAACGCCGGCACCGAACCGCTCAAAACCAGCAGGGCGGCCGTGGCCGCCCCGCGGAGGGGTAAAGACATCAGTCGTCCCGTTCGTTACGAATCACTTCACCGTTGGCGGCATTCAGTTCAACGTCCCACTGTACGTTGTCCTGATCACGCAGCTCCACTTTGTAGACGTAACCGCCGAACTCCTTCTCCAACTCGGTTTCCTCGATCTTGGCGTTGGGATGCTGGGCCTGGGCGGCTTTGTTCAGTTCCTCGAAGGACTTCACTTTGCCTTCCTGAACCAGTTTCATCGCCTGGTCGGGGCCCACGTCGTCGGCATGGGCGCCGGCGGTCAGAGTGGCGGTACCGAGAAACAGGGCGGTCAGAATCGCTTTCTTGGCTTGCATGGGTTATCTCCTTTGAGTCACTTCCGTTGGGGTACGGGAATCACTTTATTCACCACCGCTTAACCTTCCCTGAATGGAATCTTAACCCTTTATTAACACCGTCAACCCCCTTTACCCTCTTGCAATATCCGCCGCATCCGGTCACTTTGAGCCTTTTCCGGCAGCCATGCCGCTGTCCAGACCGTCAAAGAACAAGAGCGATTCCATGCATACCGATCTTTCCGATTTGCTGCAACTGCTTGACCTCACCGAACTGGAACCCGATCTCTATCAAGGCGAAGGCCGCAACATTGTTGGCCCCCGTATCTTCGGCGGCCAGGTGCTCGGTCAGGCATTGCGCGCGGCCTGCCACAGCGTACCCGGCCGCACCGCCCATTCCTTGCAGAGTTATTTTCTACGCCCCGGAGACGCCCGGGAAGCGATTATCTATCGGGTGGAACGGGTGCGCGACGGTCAGACATTTTCCACCCGCCGGGTGATCGCGGAGCAACGCGGCCGCCCGATCTTTGATCTGTCCGCGTCTTTCACCCTGCCGGCGGAAGGCCCCGCGCACCAATGTGATGCCCCGATTCCCGAGGGCCCGGACGGTCTGCTCACCGAGCAGGAACTGAACCGGCAGTATCTGGAGCATGAGGATATCTCGGAGAATTTCCGCAACGCCATGCTGAGAAGAAAGCCGCTGGAGATGCGGCCGGTGGTGAAACGCCACCCTTTGCGCCCGGAGCCGGCACCGCCGTTGCGCCAGGTATGGATGCGCGCGCCGGAAACACTGCCGGAGGACCCGATACTGCACCAGTGCATTCTCGCCTATGTCAGTGATCACAGTTTGATGGGCACGGCGATGCTGCCCCATGGCCTGAGTTTCCTCACCCGCGATCATCAGATGGCGAGCCTGGACCACGCCTTGTGGTTCCACCGTCCGGTCAATATCAATGACTGGCTGTTCTACCAGAGCGACAGTCCCATCGCCACCGATGGCCGCGGCTTCAATCGCGGTCAGATTTTCAATCAGCGGGGGGAGCTGGTGGCCTCGGTGGCCCAGGAAGGGTTGATGCGGAAGATGTGACAAACACGCAACACGCAACACGCAACACGCAACACGCAACATAAGGCGTTACCAAGGCGAGTCAGGTCAAGGCCCAACCCGATAAAAATAGCGCGGTCAACAGACCGCGCCATCCTTCTTCCTAGCGTGCCAGCGTGTTGCGTGCCGACGTGCCCGCATTCTTACTTCTCGACGATCGCCACCACGCCCTGCCCACCGGCGGCGCAAATGGAAATCAGGCAGCGGCCAGAGCCTTTCTGGTTCAACAGCTTGGCGGCATTGGCCAGAATCCGTCCGCCGGTGGCGGCGAACGGGTGGCCGGCGGCCAGTGAAGAGCCTTTCACGTTAAGCTTGTTGCGATCGATGCTGCCCAGCGGCTTGTCCAATCCCAGCCGCTCCTTGCAGAAGGTTTCGTCTTCCCAGGCTTTCAGAGTGCTCAGCACCTGGGAGGCGAACGCCTCGTGGATTTCATAGAAATCGAAATCCTGCAGGGTCAGGCCGGCACGGGCCAGCATGCGCGGTACCGCGTAAGCCGGCGCCAGCAGCAGCCCTTCTTTCTTGCCGACGAAATCCACCGCCGCCACTTCACAGTGGGTGATGTACGCCTGCACCGGCAGACCGCGCTCCTCGGCCCACTGCTCGGAAGCCAGCAGCACCGCGGAAGCACCATCGGTCAAGGGTGTGGAGTTGGCGGCGGTCATGGTGCCTTCCGGCCCGCCGAACACCGGCTTCAAGGTGGCCAGTTTTTCCAGGGTGGAATCGCCACGCATGTTATTGTCGCGCTCCAGGCCCTGGAACGGCGTGATCAGGTCTTCCTGCCAGCCTTCCTCATAGGATTTGGCCAGATTCTGGTGGGAGCGCCAGGCCAGCTCATCCTGATCCTCGCGGCTGATGCCCCATTCGGCGGCGGTGATCGCCTGGTGCTCGCCCATGGACAGGCCGGTGCGCGGCTCGGCGTTACGGGGGATGTCCGGCACGATCATCTTCGGGTTGAGCAGTTTCAGCGCCGCTTTGATTTTCTCGCCGTTGGTCTTCGCCTTGTTGATGTTCATGAACACCTTGCGGGCGTCCTCGTTCACACCCAGCGGTGCGTCGGAGGTGGTGTCCACGCCGCCGGCGATGGCGCTGTCGATTTGCCCCAGCGCGATCTTATTGGCCGCCAGGATGGCCGCTTCCAGACCGGTGCCGCAGGCCTGCTGCAGGTCATAGGCCGGGGTCTCGGGCGCCAGACGGGAGCCCAGCACGGACTCGCGCACCAGATTGAAATCCCGGGAGTGCTTCATCACCGCGCCGGCGGCCACTTCACCGACCCGCTCGCCTTGCAGCTTGAAGCGATCGACCAGGCCGTTGAGGGCGGCGGTGAGCATGTCCTGGTTGCTTGCGCCGAAATACACCGTATTGGAACGGGCAAAGGGAATCCGGTTGCCCCCCACCACGGCTACCTTGCGAACCGCGTCGCCTGCCAGCATAGTCAAATCCTCCACAATGGCGTTTCCGCCAAGATTAACAGATGAGCGCAGTCTATCGTTCCGTTGACGCGCCTCATTGGCTACGGCGCCCCTGGCGCTTCCCAGGCGGGTCAATCCGCGTGTCACGGACGGGTGATTCAATACGCAGCCAACAGTGACCCGCAAGCGTGTTCCGCTCCAAGGGTCGACATTCCGCATATCGCACGGCGAAGGACAGGATCATGAACGATACCTATCAGACGATTGCCAACTCTTCCGTGGGCAAGGCCCTTTTCAACGCCATCAATCTGCCGATCCCGGTGATCCTGGAGCGCTGGCGGCCCGGCCAGGCGTCGTTCATCGATGGCCGCGTGCTGGTGGGTGCCGCCGAGGGCGGCAGCGCCATGGAGACCATTCTGACCACCCTGAAAACCGCTCCCGGCGCGCAACTGGCGGTACTGGCCAATAACGGCAACGCCAGCGAGCTGCAAAAGCAGGCGGCCGCCGCCGGTGTCAACGCCGACAATTACACCGCCACCCGTGAAGACGACGCCCGCTTCAAGGGGCTGGTGTTCGACGCCACCGGTATCGAGAACCCGGATCAACTGAAAGCACTGTGGGCCTTTTTCCACCCGGTGATCAAGAAACTGGATAAATGCGCCCGCGTGCTGGTGATCGGCCGCACCCCGGAAACCCTGAGTGGTGCCGCCCGGGTCGCCCAACGGGGCCTGGAAGGCTTTACCCGTTCGGTCGGCAAGGAAATCAAACGCGGCGCCACCGTTCAGTTGGTCTACGCCGAAGCCGGGGCCGAGAGCCAGCTCGCCGCGCCGCTGCAATTCTTCCTGTCGCCGAAATCCGCCTATGTTTCCGGTCAGGTGGTACGCGCCCGCCAGGCCGGCTTCGATGCCGGGGGTTTTGACTGGCAGCGCCCGCTGGCCGGCAAGAAAGCACTGGTCACCGGCGGCTCCCGTGGCATCGGCGCCGCCATCGCCCGGGTCCTGGCCCGCGACGGCGCCGAGGTGATCGTGCTGGACATTCCGCCGATGGCGGAGGACCTCAACAAAGTGGCCGGCGAAATCGGCGGCCACACCCTGGAACTGGACATCACCAGCGACGAAGCGCCGGGGGTGATAGCCCGGACCGCCAAGGAGCACGGCGGGCTGGATATCCTGGTGCACAATGCCGGGGTCACCCGCGACAAGATGCTCGGCAACATGCAGGAAAACCTCTGGGACATGGTGTTGAACATCAACATCGCCAGCCAGTTGCGCATCAATGAGCAATTACTGGCGGACGGCGCCATGGGCGAAGGCGGCCGCATCGTCTCCATCAGTTCCATCGCCGGTATCGCCGGCAACACCGGCCAGACCAACTATGGCTGCTCCAAAGCAGCGGTGATCGGCATGGTGGACGCCTATCGCGAGGACTACGCGGACCAGGGCATCACCATCAACGCGGTGGCTCCGGGCTTCATCGAAACGCAGATGACCGCGGCGATCCCCTTCACCATCCGCGAGGCCGGACGGCGCATGAACGCCATGAATCAGGGCGGCCAGCCGGTGGACGTGGCGGAAACCATCGCCTTCTTCGCCAGCCCCGCCGCTCAGGGCCTGACGGGCAACGTGGTCCGGGTATGCGGGCAGATGATGCTCGGCGCCTGATCCAATACCGGACCGGGGGGCTTCCCCGGTCCGGTGTCCCCATCGGGGCACGGATCTGTACGGAGGCCTTTCGGAACCCGGTAACCACTGCCGTGCCACCAATTTTGGTGGTATTCGCTGCCAAGGCAGCTTCCCACAGAAAGGACCACGGAGCCGCGGTGGGAAGCTGCCTTGGCAGCGAATCGGCATGTAAGCGTGCCAGCGTGTTGAGTGTTAGCAGCCTGCCCCCAGGGTTGAATTTTCTCCCTTCACCGCCATCTCTTGGGACAGGTCGTCGTCGGCAGGGCCAAGCCATGCCGCGACACGTCTCCCGGCTGCGACGCCGTCACCAAGAGGTCCCCATGACGTTTGGCCGCCTGTTTTTCGTAATTTTCGCCTTCGCCTTGCTGGAGGTACTGGTCCTGGCCGCCGTGGCCGATGTGATCGGCTGGCCGGTCACCATCATCCTGACCCTGGCCACCGCCATCATTGGCTCCTGGTTGTTCCGCGGCCAGGGTCTGAAAACCTGGACGCGCCTGAATCAGCGCATGCAATCCGGCGAGATGCCCGGCCAGGAGCTGGTGGAAGGTCTGCTGCTGTTGATCGGCGGCGCGCTGCTGATCACCCCCGGTTTCGTCAGTGATATTGTCGGTTTTCTCATGTTGGTGCCGCTCAGCCGCCGCCGGCTGGCCGCCATGCTGGTTCGCCGGGGTACCCTGCAAGCCTTCAGCAGCCAGCAGAGCTCCGCGTTCTTCTATCAGAGCGGCTCCTTCAACGGTGGCCCGTTCGGTGGCGGCCGCCATCATCAGGGTAACAGTCAGGGCAACGGCGTAATCATCGATGGCGAGGCCCGGGAAGAAACAGAAAGTCGCGACCCGCTGGGGCATGACCAGAACCGGCGGAGCTAAGAATCTCGGAAAAATACCGCGTCATCCCGGGCTTGACCCGGGATCTCCCCAGGAGGGCGCACTACTTCCAAGCGGGGGATGCCGGATCAAATCCGGCATGACGTTTTACAGAAGAATCCTAGGGGCCGGTCTTGTTTAACCGGTAAAACAGATTGGGTTCGCTGACCAGGTAAAGATCGCCTTGATCGTCCATGGTCACGCCTTCCAATTGCGGCGCGTCCCGTTGCATATCCTCATTCCCGCGCAGAAAGGCCCGGTAGCTGACGTAACGCCCTTCGTGATCCAGCTCCACCAGGGAATGAGAGCGGTCACTCAGTAACAGCAAGTGGCCGGTGGGGCCATGGTAAAACACATCGGACAGGTCCCGGTTGAACACCAGCCCCTCAATCCAGCCGGTCAGATCACGAATGTGCAGGGACAGGCCCTGCTCCAGACTGGCGCCGAATCCCTCAATGGCATAGAGCTTGCGCGGACGACTTTCCTTCACCACGAACAGACGGTCTCCCCTGGCATCGTAGGAAATGCCTTCAAACCCCTTGTTGCCGTCTTCTTCCATGCCCAGGGACAACGACTGGACCCGCTCCTGATCGACCGCCGCACCGGGTTCCGGTATAGCAAACACACTGAAACGCTGACGACGCTCATCCACGACCACCACGCGACCGTTGCCCAGAGCGGCGATGCCCTCGATGTCACCGAACCCTTCCAGCGGATAGCGTCCCAACACTTCGCCCTGACGGTCCAGCTCCAACATCACCGGCGGGTCGTTGGTCACCGCCAGCAGCCGGTCACGCCCACTGTCATAGCTGATCGCGGACAGATTGCGGCTCACACCGGCCACCGCTTTGCCTTCGATAACGACCCGGTACTGTTCCAACCGCACGCCCTGCCGCGGCCCTTCAATCCGTTCCTTCAGATGGAAAAACAGGGGCTCATACCAATGCCGCCAATACGCCACACCGGCCAGCAGCGTCAACACCAGCGCGCCACCGAGCCACCAGCGTGCTTTTATGGCGCGCCGGGAACGACGATTGAAGGAGAGTTTCCCCATAAAGCGCCACCACCCTATTCATGCGAGGTGCAAAACCGCACTCCCGTCAGGACAGGCTTAGAGAGATGTTTCCGGGGATGGTTCCAGAGCGAAGGCACCGTCACCACCGCCCGCGTCAACCGCGAGCGGCGGCGTCCTCCTCGGCTTTCATCTTGCGGTATTCGATGGGCGTCATGCCCACCCAGCGTTTGAAGGCCCGATAGAAGGTGGAAGGCTCCGAGAAACCGGTCAAATAGACGATCTCGTCGATGGACTCGTCGGTACCGGCCAGCAAGCGCTTGGCCAGCTTGCAACGGTAATCCGCCACCAACTGATTGAAGTTGGTGCCGGCATCCGCCAGCCGGGTGCGCAGCTGACGCGCCTTGATGCCAAGACGTTCCGCCACTTCCTCAAGATTGGCGTGCCCGGACTCCAGCAGTTCGGCGATCAGGCGGTTCACCTGAGCCACCAGATCCTGTTTTTCCAGGCGCGCTACCTGTTCACTGGCCAGTTGCTCGTGCAGGCGCAGCAATTCCGGCTCGTGATGGGCCGACGGGAGAGCCATCAAACGGGCATCGAAGTACACCCCCACCGAGTTCATCTCGAACTTCACCGGGCAACCGAAGGCTCGTTCATACTCACTCGGGTCCGCATGACGTTCATGCGCAAAGTGAATCTCCAGTGGCTCAAAGGCGCCATCGGTAACGAAACGAAAGAATTTGATCACCCCCACCATCACGCACTCGTTGAGATGGGCAAGACGACGACCCCAGAACGGTTGGCGCAGGAAGGCACGATCCCCTTCCTCCTCCATCAACTCCGCGCGGGCGGCATCGGACAGCAAGCGCTGATAATTCAGCGCCCGCCTCAAGCCTTCCCCGAATGAGGGGCTGGAGAGAAACAGGTATTCCAGGACCTGACCTTTATAGACCGGCATGTGTTGGCCCAGATGCAGGCCAATGTGCGGGTCCTTGGAGACCTTTTCCGCGGCCTGCCAGAACCATTCCTGGGCATCATGCGGCGTACGCAGGTCAGGTACCTGGAGAATAGCGCGGTCCACGCCCACTTCAGCGAGAACCGCGTCTGCATCAATGCCTGCGTTGACCATGGCCCGGTAGGCCATGCGCAACAGCACGCCGGAGTCGGTAAGCTCTGCCATCCTTTCGCGACTTCCCCGAATTTTTTGGTATCAACGAGCGAGAGTAGCACATGCCTGGGGAGGCCGGAACAGCATCAATTCACCGCCGCTGCTCCACGGCGGGAAGGCAGCGCCAAACGGTGAATACGACGCATGACCGAGCCGAACTGGCGGCGCAAACTGCCGGTGTTGTAGTGCAAGCCGTACCGCTCGGCGATCTCACGCACCTTCGGCGCCACCTGTTGGTATCGGTTGGACGGCATATCCGGGAACAGATGGTGTTCAATCTGATGGCTGAGGTTGCCGCTGAGGATATGAAACAACCGACCGCCCTCCAGATTGGACGAGCCGAGCAGTTGACGCAGATACCATTGCCCACGGCTCTCGCCTTCCACTTCTTCCTCGGTGAACATCTCCGCGCGCTCGGTGAAGTGCCCGCAGAAAATAATCAGGTAGGACCACAGATTGCGCAGGATATTGGCGGTGAAATTACCGGACAGCACGAACAGGAAAAACGGCCCCGCCAGCAAAGGGAACAGTACGTAATCCTTGAGCACCTGACGGCGCACCTTCTTGAGGATCAGGTTCCGTTCCTTGCGGTATTGTTCACGGCTCTTGTCGCCACGGACCACTCGCTCGATTTCCAGATCATGGAACGCCACCCCCCACTCGAACAGCAGCGCCAGCACCCAGTTATAGATCGGCTGGAACAGATAAGCGGGGTTCCAGCTCTGGTGCTCGGACATGCGCATGATGCCATAGCCAACATCACGGTCCTTTCCCACCACATTGGTGTAGGTGTGATGCATATAGTTGTGGGAATGTTTCCATTGCTCGGCCGGGCAGGTGTTATCCCAATCGTAATGAGCGGAGTCCAGATTCGGATCGCCCAGCCAGTCCCACTGACCGTGCATCACGTTATGGCCAATCTCCATGTTCTCCAGAATTTTGGAGAGCGCCAGCAGACCGGTTCCCGCCAGCCATGCCGGCGGCAGGAAGCCAAGGAACAGCAGGCCCCGGCCGGCCACTTCGCAGCCTTTCTGGAAGCGCACCACACGGCGGATATAGCGGGCGTCGGCTTCGCCCCGATCCGCCATCACCTGCTGGCGCAGCGCCTCGATTTCCTCGCCGAAAGCGTCCACCTGGGAACGGGTCAGGCTGACACCGTCGCGCTGAAAGACGATTGGGTCGTGCTCTTGTTGCATTGCGTATCCCATTTGTTCAACTCCTTGTTTTTGCGTCGCTTAGAGCCTGTTCACGATCTTTACGCCGCCGCGCCGGAGTTCCCTTCTCACCTGGTAGAAAGTGTCGTCAGGTTGTGATTCCGATTGTGCCGTGTAGTCAATCTACATAAACAAGCGTAATCGCAGCCTGACGGACTCTCCACCTAAAGAAAGTGGGGCCCGGCCCTCCGGGTTGCGCTGGAAAAGCCGCCAGACGACGCTGTGGCCTTTGACTTTGGAACCACCAGAGCCTGCAGACCCCAACGCCCTCTGGCGGCTTTTCCGGCGGCAACGCGGTGACGTAAAGATCGTGAACAGGCTCTTACAGCGCCACTTCCACGTCGCCTTCGGCGGCATGGACACACAGTCTTACCAGTTGGTTGTCCACTGTCCGGCTCTCCCCGGTCTGCAGGTCGCGGACCGACCCCCGCACCGAACACCGGCAGGTGTGGCAAATGCCCATGCGACAACCATGGGCCGGATTCAGCCCACTGCGCTCGGCGGCATCCAACAGGCTTTCGTCGCCACCGGCCTCGGTGTCCAGGTCACTGCCGGAGAAGCGGATGCGACCACCGTTGCCGGCATTTCTGGTCAGTGGCTGGAACCGCTCATGCAACAACGGCGCCCGGCCTTCGGCGCGGTGCCATTCACTGACCGCGTCGAGGAAGCCGGCCGGCCCGCAGGCGTAAACCTGGCGCTCGGCGGCATCCGGAACCAGAGCCGTCAGCAACGCGGCGTCAAAGCGGCCCTGCTCATCGCCGGGCAACGGCGCCTGATGCCCCAGCACCACACGGGCGTTTAGTTGGGAATGGCGTCCCAGTTCCCGCAAGGATGCCAACAAGATCACATCCTCATAACGGCGATCGAAGTGCAGCCATTCCACCTGACCGGCAAAGGAGGTGTTTTTCAGGTATCTTGCTATACTGTGAACGGGTGTAATGCCGGAGCCGGCGGTCAGGAACAGCAACCGGTCCGGAATTCGGGCCGGCAACAGGAACTCACCGGCGGGCTCGCTGAGCGTCACCACGTCACCAGGGCGGGCACGCTCAAGCAGATGTTCGGTCACACCGCCGGCCCGGTGACACTTGACGGTGATGGTCAGGCTTCCCGATTGCGGGGCACTGGACAGGGAAAAGCAGCGCCATTGCCGCGCACCGTTCACGTCGATGCCGAGCATCACATGCTGGCCGGCCTGAAACCCCGGCCACAGGCGGTTCGGGTGCAACGTCAGGGAAACCGCTTGCCCGGTTTCCCGGTGAACAGCGGTGACGCGGGCGCGGATTTCCCGGGCCGAGGCCACCGGGTTGATCAGCGCCAGGTAGTCTTCCGGCTGAAACGGGCTTGTCAGAGCCTGGCCGAGGCGGCCAAACCAGCCCCGGCGAGGCTCGATGATGGTCTGCATGCGGCACTTCCTATGATTGATGTGAACAGTTGTACACTTTTTACAGGGCGCTGTTTTTATAGTCAACACCTGTTCACAAAAATAATTGTGAACGGAGTTGTCAAGTGGTTTGCTATATCCTGGAGCGGAAATTGAATACCATTGCCGCCGGAGCCGGGGACAAAAAGCGCAACGACAATACCCAGGCCGTATCACTGCTTATTGATTGGTTAGATTTGATTCGTTGGTTAAAACAACAATTCGGGAGACTGTCTGACACATGACCAGAGAAACCGCCCCCCGGGGAAGGAAAGCCAGAAAGGGACGGACTCGCCAGGCGCTGATGGACGCGGCCTTGGATCTGGTGGCGAAAAAGGCCCCCTTTTCTTCCCTCAGCCTCAGGGAAGTGACCAAGAAAGCCGGTGTGGTGCCCACGGCGTTCTATCGTCATTTCACCGACATGAGCGCGCTCGGCCTGACCTTGCTGGATGAGTCATTTCGCACTCTGCGGCAGATGATGCGCGAGGTCCGCCAGCATCAATTGCCCAACGAACAGATGATCCGCGGGTCCATGGAGACCTACTTCAATTATGTGCGCAACAATCGCACTTATTTTCTTTTTGTCTCCAAGGAACTGTACGGCGGCTCCGCCACCATGCGGCAGGCGATCCGCCGGGAAATCCGTCTGTTCGTCAGTGAACTGGCCATGGACATGGCGCGTTTTCCTTTCCTTATCAATGTCAGTTCCCAGGATCTGCAAATGATGGCCACGCTGGTGGTCAACAGCGTGGTGGCACTGACACAGGAAATGTTGGAGCTGAGCGAGGACGACGAAGCCGGCCAGAACGAAATGCTGATCATGGCGGAAAAACAGGTTCGTCTGATTTACTTCGGGGTAGCCCAGTGGCGCTCCGAACCCGACAGGATTGCCTGAGCCCTCGGCGATACGGCCAATCAGCCTCTCCGACGCTCTGCCTATACTGCCACGACATTGCGCTAAATGTTCGTGGGAGAAGGGTGTCCTTATGAGTGAGGTTCGATTCAAGGAGCTGCGTCACGCGCCGCCCATGGCGGTGAATTTCGCCAAAGCAGTGCTGCGCGCACGGGTACGCCCGGGCAGCGCTCCGGTGCTGCCCGCCGAGGGGCTGCGGCTCAACGATGTGGCTCAGAAATCTCGCCATTTGGCGGCCTACCGCCAGGTATGCGGTTTCAGCGCCGACGGTCATCTGCCTATCACCTACCCACACATGCACGCGTTTCCATTGCACATGGCGCTGATCCTGAGCGACGGTTTTCCGTTCCCGGCCATGGGGCTGGTCCATGTGCGCAACCGCATCACTCAATTCCGTCCGATCGGTGAACGCGAGCAGCTCAATATCAAATGCTATACCGGCAATCTGACCCAGGTGGAGAAAGGCTACGAGTTCTCCATCTTCACCGTGGTCAGCACCGCCGGCGAACGGGTCTGGCAGAGTGAATCGGTGAATTTCCATCGCGGCGGCGGCCACGGTGAGAAAAAGGCCCGGGACACGTCTGGAGACGCTCAAACCACTGCCCCTGCTCCCGATCTGATCGAAGAGTGGGACGTTCCCGGCGACACCGGTCGACGCTACGCCAGCGTGTCCGGAGATCGTAACCCGATCCATCTTTACCCGCTGACCGCCAAGGCCTTCGGTTTCAAACGCCAGATCGCCCATGGCATGTGGTCCAAGGCTCGCTGCCTGGCGGCTTTGCAACCGGAACTGCCGGAGCAGGCCTTCACCGTGGATGTGCGCTTCAAGCTGCCCATGTTCATTCCGGCCAAGGTAAAGTTTGTCCGTACTCGTCAGGATGACGGCATCGATTTTCAGTTGCTGGCCGCCGACGGCGTCAAGCCCCACTTGAGCGGAACAGCGCGTCCGGTCAGCGACTAAACCGGCGTCCGGTCTGCTCAATCGCTATCTGCTCAAATAATGGGAAACAGCCTTCCTTACCCTCCATCAGCCGTATTACACCTTTGCTGGAACGTCGTGAAGCAGGTTTCCGCAAAGGCGTAATACGGCTCCGCTTCGAAGTGACCGGCGACCGCGAGCAAACCACCATACCGGGGCGATCCGGGGAGGCCTCCGTGCAGACCCGTGCCCCCGATGGAGAGGCTCATCCCCGTCATTCCGCGATGAACCACAAATAAGGGCGGTGTACACTGCCGCCCATGACCCGTGACGACACCAACGACTACGCAGCGCTGTTCCTGGACGACACGCCGCTCCTGGATGTCCGCGCCCCGGTGGAATTCGCCCGGGGCGCGTTCCCCCATGCCACCAACCTTCCTCTGATCGACGACCAGGAACGCCATCTGATCGGCCTGCGTTATAAGCAGCAAGGGCAACAGGCAGCCATTGATCTCGGCAATGAGCTGGTCCGTGGCGAGGTGAAGGAGCGCCGTCTGCGCGCCTGGCACGATTGGTGGCGAGCGCACCCAAACGGCTATCTCTATTGTTTTCGTGGCGGTCTGCGCAGCCGCACAACCCAGGACTGGCTGCGTCAGGCTGGTATCGACGCGCCCCTGGTCACTGGTGGTTACAAGGTCCTGCGGCGTTTTCTGTTGGAGCACCTGGAGCAGCATGTGCTTCAGGGACCGTTGTGGGTGCTGACCGGGCGCACCGGCTGCGGCAAGACCCGCGTCCTGCATCAACTGTACCGGGCGGTGGATTTGGAAGGGCTCGCCCACCATCGCGGTTCCGCCTTCGGCCACCGGCCCGGCGGACAACCAGCGCAAATCGACTTTGAAAATGCCCTGGCGATCCGCTTGCTGAAGCTCGGGAACCAGACACCGGTTCTGGTCGAGGACGAAGGGCGTCTGATCGGCCGTTGCGCTTTGCCCTTGCCCCTCCACCAGCAACTGAGGAACATGCCGCGCATCGACATTCAGGAACCGCTGGAAAGCCGGGTGGAAGTGATTCTGGAGGACTACGTCCTGACACCGCTGCGGGAATTTCTCGACGGCCATGACGAGCAGCAAGCCCGGAATCTGTTCGCCGAGCATCTGCTCGACGCGCTGGACCGGATCCGCAAGCGCCTCGGAGGCGCCCGGCACCAGACCCTGCGTGAAACCATGACCCGGGCGCTGGAACAGCATCGCCGTGGCGATGGCTGCGGCGAACACCGCCGCTGGATACGCGCCCTGCTAAGCGACTACTACGACCCGATGTACGACTACATGCTGAGCCATCGTCAGGGGCCGGTGTACTTTCGCGGCAGCCGCGACCAGGTCATCGCCACCCTGCAAGAATGGGAACGCCGGGGGCAGGGACGGCCGGAGGGCCGCCCACGGTGATGGCGGCGACCGCGCACCATGATCTGGTGCTGGTGGGAGGCGGACACAGCCACGCGCTGGTACTGCGCCGTCTGAGCATGCGGCCGGTCCCCGGGCTGCGCCTCACGCTGATTTCCCCCGACAGCCTGACCGCCTATTCCGGTATGCTGCCCGGCATGCTGGCCGGCCGTTACCAGCGGCAGGAAACCCACATTGATCTGAGCCGGCTGAGCCGCGCCGCCGGTGCCCGCTGGCTGCCACAACGCGTACTCGATCTGGATCCCACCCAGCGCCGCGTGCAGCTGGATAACGGCGATCAGGTGGAGTACGACACACTCAGCCTGGATGTCGGCGCCACCCCGGACCTGGACAGCGTGCCCGGTGCCCGGGCCCATGCGGTACCGGTAAAACCGGTGGCTACTTTCGAGCAACGCTGGCGCGACCTGCTGGCCGATCCCGCCGCGACGCGCCGGGTGGCGGTGGTGGGAGCCGGCGCCGGCGGTACCGAGTTGGCCGCCGCTCTGGCTCAGCGGCTTGGCGCCACCACCAGGATCGGGTTGATCAGCGCGGGCGAGCTGCTCCCCGGCTATCCGGCGCGGGCACGCTCGCTGATGCGAACACGGCTGCGGGATGCCGGGGTGCACATCGTGGAACACGCCCCGGTGCAACGGGTCAGCGAAGGGCAGCTCCACTACAACGGCCGGTCCCAGGCGGTGGATCTGGTGTTCTGGTGTACCGGCACCCGCGCGCCGGCCTGGCTCGCCGCCAGCGGTCTGCCCTGCGATGAACGCGGTTTCCTGCGCGTGGACACAACCCTGACCAGCCTGGGCAGCCCGCACGTTCACGCCGCTGGAGACTGCGCTTCATTTCCCTCGCCCTTGCCCAAGGCCGGTGTCTACGCGGTGCGTCAGGCGCCGGTGCTGGCCGATAATTTGCTTGCCGCCGCCCGGGGTGGCCGCAAACGCCCCTATCGCCCGCAGCGGCGTTTTCTGTCCCTGCTGTCCGCGGGGGCCGGTGACGCGGTGGCCTCCAGGCCGCCCTGGCCAGCGCTGGCCGGCCCCTGGGTCTGGCGCTGGAAGGACCGCATCGACCGGGCCTTCATGAAGCGCTTTGACAACCTGCCGGCGCCAATGCCAGCCGCGCCCGCCAACGACGACGCCATGCACTGCGCCGGCTGCGGGGCGAAGGTTGGCGCCACGACGCTCAGTCATGCGCTGGATGCGCTTCGGACAGAGGTCCGCGAGGACATCGAAGCCGGCGTGGCCCAGGGCGATGATGCGGCGATCATCCGCTGGTCCGGACAATACCGGCTGGTGCAAAGCGTGGATTATTTTCCCGCCTTCATGGACGAGCCCTATCTGTTTGGCCGGGTGGCGGCATTGCACAGCCTCAGTGACATCTACGCCATGAACGCCGACCCCCATTCGGCGCTGGCCACTCTGTGCATTCCCCGCCATCACCCGCGTCTGCAGGGCCGGGATCTGCGCCGCCTGCTGGCCGGCGCGGTGGACGAGCTGAATCGGGCGCACTGCACACTGGTGGGGGGGCATACCATTGAAGGGCCGGAAATGGCCGCCGGTTTCACCATCAACGGCGCTCTGTCCGGCGCGGCCTGGAGCAAGAACGGCGCCCGGCCCGGGCAGGTTCTGATTATCACCAAACCGTTGGGCGTCGGCATTCAACTGGCGGCCTGGATGCGCAATGTCCATCGAGGTCCCGACCTGGACGCCACCCTGGCAACCATGCTGCAAAGCAACGGCCCTGCCCGCGCCGCGCTATCGTCCCTGCCCCTCCCGGCCTGTACCGACATCACTGGTTTCGGACTGCTCGGGCATCTGCTGGAGCTGTGCCAGGACAGTCAGGTGAGTGCCCGTATTAGTTTGGATACTTTGCCCATACTGCCCGGTACCCTGGAGCACATACGCCAAGGCATTCACAGCACATTGCGGGACAGCAACGATCAGGTACTGGGCTACTGCAATATCGCCCCAGCCCTGCGCGAGCGGCCGGAACTGGTCGCCGCCACCGATCCGCAAACCAGCGGCGGCCTGCTGTTGGCAGTGACCAGGGAATGTCTCGATACGACTCTGGAAGCCCTGCGCGGGGCCGGCGTCGATGCCATCGCGATTGGTGAAACCCTTGTAAAAAATCACAAAGCCTCCTCCACCATCACGCTGCGATGAGGGGCCCCGTGTTAATCTGCCGGCATCACTGAAACAGGGAGCGACAGCCCATGAACAAGCGTCTCACCGGCGTTTTCACCGCCGCCGTTTTGCTCATCACCCAGGCCCTGTTCGTCCCCATGGCCCACGCCGCCATGATTGGCACCGATACCCTGGTAGCCAGCGAACAACGGGCGGCCATGGAGCAAAAGGTCCTTGCGTTACTCGAACACAAAGCCGCCGCCAAGGTGTTGGCGGATAATGGTGTCAGCCCGGAACAAGTGAAGGATCGCCTGGACCGGCTCAGCGACCAGGAACTGACCCAACTGGCCGAACAGGCCGATGAGCTGCCCGCCGGCCAGGGCGTCATCGGCGTGATTCTGGCGATCATTCTGATTCTGGTACTGCTTGATCTGCTGGGCGCCACCAACGTGTTCCCGGCTATCCATCCGATCAACTGATCGTGTGCTTTCGCGCCATCATCGCCGGGCTGGTTCTGCTGTTGGCGGGGTGTCAGACACTGCCCCCGCCACAGTCAGCCCGGCAACCCGCCAGCCAGCAACTGGCCGTTCCCTTCATCGCCCAGGAAAAATATCAGTGCGGCCCCGCCGCTCTGGGCATGATGCTGCAATGGAACAAGCTGCCTGGTAATGCCGAGGCGCTGGTGGACGAAGTCTGGCTGCCGGAGCGTCAAGGCAGTCTGGGCATCGAACTGATGGCGGCCGGCCGCGCCCGTGGTTTGCTGGCGTATCCGGTCAACGGACCGGATGCTTTGTTCAGTGAGCTGCAAGCCGGCCACCCGGTCTTGATTCTGCAAAACCTCGCGTTGAAGCGCTGGCCGCAATGGCACTTCGCCGTGGTCACCGGCTACCGCGATGGCGGCGACCGGCTGATTCTGCACAGCGGCACCCGCGAAGCCACCACCAGCCACTGGAACCGTTTCATTCGCACCTGGGCGCGCGCCGACTATTGGGGCATGGTGTTGCTGCCCGCCGGAGAACTGCCCGCCAGCGCCCGCCCCGGCCCTCTTCTGCACGCACTCGCTCCGCAAAAGAAAGAGGCTCTGCCTCATTGGCAAACCGCGGTGTCCCGGTTCCCCGACGACGGCAAGCTCCATTTCGCCTACGCCAACGCGCTGTGGCAGGCGGAGCGCAAAGCGGACGCCCTCGCGGCCTTCGAAAAAACCGTGACACTCTCCCCTTCCCTCGCTCCAGCCTGGAATAACCTGGCCTACGCCCGTCTCGACCAGGGCAACACCGAGGCCGCCCGGGAAGCGGTGTGCCGGGCCCACATGCTGGCGCCGGATGACACCAACATCGAAGGTAGCGTGGCCGAAATCACCGACGGTGCCGGCTGTCCCTGAACAGTGCGTGGGAAATGGCGTCATTTCCGTTTTATCGCTATTGTCTAAGCTCCCGTTCATTCTCTGACAATGGATTACCCGCTTCCCTATGAGACCCGGTCGATCACGGTTACTGCTTTCCCTGCTGCTCTCGTGGATGCTGTGTGGTGTGGCCGCGGCGCAAAGCAGCGGCTTTTCCCTGCCCGGTATCGGAGATCTGGAGAAACAACTTACCGGCGGTGACGACAGCGCCGATGGCCAGCCCCGGAAGGAGGGCGAAGCAACGCCGGAGCGCGCCCTTCTGGAAGAAACGCTGAAGCTGCGCAAGGAAATCGACGCCAACCACGAGCGGATCAAAAAGCTTGAGCAGCAACAAAGCGCGCTGCCGCGCGAGAGAGCCTCGCTTCAGGGCGAATTGGAAAAAATTCGCCGCGAAAGCACCGTCGACTGGGCCGAGCACTATCAGAGCCTGTCCATTTCCGCCTTGGCGGAGGAATTGGGACAGAAACTGCAGGCACTGGAGCGCAATCAGGAAAAACTGGCGGACGCGGCCAGTGATGTGACCAGTTCCCAGACCCTGCCGGAACGGGCGCAGAATACCATCAGCGACAGTCTGGCGGAGGCCGATGATATTCGCCGACAGCTGAACCGCCCGTCGGTGGCGGAGGCGCTGAGCGAGGAGGAAGTGCAGAATCTGCAGGTAAAACTGGCGGCGCTGGACTCCCGTATTGAACTGCGCAACCAGGAACTGGCCGTGGCCAGCGCCAACGAGCAGCGCTCCCGCCTGCAGCAACGGGTTCTGGAAGCCGACGCGGAGCTGATCCAGCGACAACTGGATGTTCTGCAACCACTGCTCAACCGGCGGCGCCAACAGCAACTGCAGGATGAGTTGCAGGCCGCCTCCGTGGACCTGCCCGCCGAAGTGGCCGATCACCCCGAGTTGGCGGCAGCGGAAGAGCGGAACAAGACGCTGCGCAAACAGTTGATTCAGACCAGTGAAGACGTCAATGATCTGCTGCGTGAAAACGTGGCCACCAAGACCCAGTTGGACCGGGTGCGGGCGTTGTCCGCCACGGTCAACGATCAGATCCGCATGCTTGACGGCAGCCTGCTGTTATCGCGGATTCTCTATGAGCAGCAAAAAAATCTACCGGACTTCAAACCCCGGGAAGGGTTGCCCAAGGCCATCGGTGACACCCGTCTGCGCCAGTTTGAAATCGGCCAGCAGCGCCAGCAAACAGAAGCCGCCACCCTCCGCCTGGAAGACCAGGACATCTCTCCGGAGGATCGGGTCGCGCTGCAGGATGCTCTGGGGAGTCTGCATGACATTCATGTGGAACTGCTCAATCAGCTGGACACCGAACTGGGGCGCAAGCTGAATCTGCTGGTCCGGCTGAATCTGGTGCAGGATCAACTGGTGGACGTCTCCCGCAATCTCCACGACACCATCTCTGAACAGACCTTCTGGATGCCCAGCACCCAGCCGATCAATCTGTCCTGGTTGCGCGAGTTCCCGGCCCAGGTCCGGGATCAGATGACGGACATGCCCTGGATGCAGATGGGCCAGGACGCCTCCGCGCTACTGAAAGACAAGTGGCCCTGGCTACTGCTCCCGGCGATCCTGGCCGTCGCCCTGCTGTTCTGGCGCAAACGCCTGCGTACCCGGATCCGCAAACTCAACAGCGATATTGGTTTCCTGCGCCGGGACAGCCAGTTGCATACCCCTCTGGCGATTCTGCTGACCACGCTGATGTGCCTGCCCGGTCCGTTGGTATTGAGTCTGCTGGCCTGGGGTCTCTGGATTCAGCCCGGCACGCTGTCCACCGTGTTGGGCGCCGCGCTGTCAAAAGTGGCGCTGCTATGGCTGGTGTTCGAGATGTGCTATCGGTTGTTGGCCCGGGACGGTATCGCGCAGCGGCATTTCCGCTGGTCCGCCGACGGCAACACCAAGCTGCGTCGGCGGTTATTGGCGGTCGGCTTGGCGATGGTGCCGATGACGCTGATCATTGCTTTCGGCGAGCAGTGGCCGGCCCAGCTCAACAATGATCGTATCGGCCTGGTCATCATGGTGTTCGGGCTGGCGGTAATGGGGGTCATGCTGACCCGGGTAGCCTTGCACTTCCCCATCACCCGCTTCTCCACCGCTTACAAAGCCATGGCGGCGCTGGTGTGCGGCGGCCTGCCCTTCGCCCTGATCGTGGTGATCGGTCTGGGCTACTACTACACCACGGTGCGTTTGTCCGGTCGCATCATCGACAGCTTCTACCTGCTGCTTCTATGGACCCTGATCGACGCGACCGCGGTACGTGGCCTGGCCGTGGCGGCGCAACGACTGGCCTACAAAAGAGCCTTGGCGCAACGTGACAGCGACGCCAAGGAAACCAGTGTGGAAGGGATCGAGGTGGAAGAACCGCAACTGGATCTGGAGCGGGTCAACCAGCAGTCTCTGCGTCTGATCCGCATGGCCCTGGTGGTGGTATTTGGCCTGCTGTTCTATTGGGTCTGGGCGGACATTCTCAATGCCTTTTCCTATACCGAAAACATTCTGCTGTGGGAAACCACCGAAGGCAGCGGCAACAACGTCACCTCGATCCCGATCAGTCTCGGCGATGTCATGTTCGCTCTGGCCGCCGGCGTGGTCACCATGATGCTCGCCCTCAACCTGCCCGGCCTGTTGGAAGTGCTGCTGCTATCGAGGATGAACCTGAAGCAAGGCAGCAGCTACGCCACCACCACGCTGCTATCCTATGTGATCATCGCCCTGGGCGTCATGGTAGTGCTCGGTTCGCTGGGGCTGACCTGGAACAAACTGCAATGGCTGGTGGCCGCCCTCGGCGTGGGGCTGGGTTTTGGTCTGCAACAGATCTTCGCCAACTTTGTTTCCGGTATCATCATTCTGTTCGAACGGCCGATTCGCATCGGTGACGTGATCACTATCGGTACCTTGTCGGGCACCGTCAGCCGGGTGCGGGTGCGCGCCACCACGGTGATTGATTTCGACCGCAAGGAAATCATCATCCCCAACCAGACCTTCGTTACCGAACAGTTGATTAACTGGTCGTTGAGTGACACGGTAACGCGATTGATCATCACAGTCGGCTTCGCCTACGGTTCGGACCTGAACACCTGTCGTGAGATTCTCCAGACCGTGGCCCGAGACCATCCGAAAGTGATGAAGGACCCGGAGCCGATGATCCTGTTCATGGGCTTCGGCGCCAGCACCCTGGACCATGAGTTGCGGGTTTATGTGAAGGAAATCGGTGACCGCCTGAGCACCACCGACGAACTTAATCGCCGTATCGATCAATTGTGCCGGGAACAGGGCGTGGAAATCGCTTTCAGCCAGATGGACATTCACATTCGCAGTATCAATGGCGGCGAAAACATGACCATCCCCGGCGAGCGCCGCGAATCCGGAAACGGCGACCCGACGACGGACGCCTGAAATCCGGCCTTGGAGACATAAATTCGGCGTCCGCTACGAAGCCGCTGTGGGAAGGCGACCTTTCGCCGGAAGCCCATTCGCTTGCAAGCAAGCTTCCCACGGCGGCTTCGTAGCCCTTTCTGTACCAGCGGTCGACATTGCTGGAGCTCAAAGTGCCGCGGCTCACTCTAAACCACGACTAACCACTCCTCTTCTCTAACAGGAAACCCCATCATGTTTATTCACCGCGGCCTCCATCGCGGGGCTATTGTATTGTCCGGCGGCCCCGGCGCCGGCAAGACCAGTTTGCTCCGGGCCCTGTCCGGGTTCGGATACCATACCGTCGCCGAATCCGGTCGGGCGGTGATTCAACAACAGCAGGCGCGCGGCGGCGAGGCCCTGCCCTGGCGAAACCGACAGGCCTTCGCCGCCGCCATGCTGGACCGGGACCGCCGTCAATACCGGCGTTACGCCAACCGGGACGGGCCGGTGTTTTTCGACCGGGGCGTGGTGGATGTACTCGGTTACGCCCGCCTGGAACGGCTGCGGGAGAGCGCCGCCATGCACTGGGCCGCGCGGCGCCACCGCTATGCCCCTGAGGTGCTGATGCTGCCGCCCTGGCCCGACATCTACCGGAACGACCAGGAGCGCAAGCAGACACTGGCGGAAGCCGAGCGTACGTTCCAGGTGTTATGGAACACCTACCTCGATCAGGGCTACCGCCCTCTCCTGGTACCCCGGGGGACGATAGCAGAACGCCGCGACTGGGTATTGTCCCATCTCGGTCTCGCTTGCGCCCCCATCCATGACACCCCGGGAAAATGCTAGACTCCCGTTCCCCGACACCACGGTACCCGGACACCATGCCATTGCTGACTCTGCGCGACCTGCAGCTTGATTACGGCGACCAGCCGCTACTTGATCACCTGGACCTGACCATCGAGGCCGGCGAACGGCTGTGCCTGGTGGGCCGTAACGGCTCCGGCAAGTCGACCTTGCTGAAAGTGCTGGACGGGCAGGTGCAGGCGGACGACGGCCAGATCGAGCGCGCCCAGGGACTGGTGGTGGCGCGCCTGGAGCAGGAAGTCCCCGAGGACCAGGACCACAGCGTTCAGGAGATGGTGGCCCAGGGCCTCGGTGAGCTTGGCCGGCTGCTGGCCGAACATGACCGCCTCAGCCATCGGCTCAATGACGGAGACGATGCGGTGATGGCCCGTTTCCAGCAGCTCGGCGACCGTATTGAAAGCGCCGGCGCCTGGCAGCTGTTCCAGCGGGTAGAGACCGTGCTCTCCAAACTGCAACTGGATGGCGGGCAGCGTTTCGCCGGCCTTTCCGGCGGCATGAAGCGCCGCGTTCTGCTGGCCCGTGCCCTGGTGCAGGAGCCAGACCTGCTGCTGCTGGACGAACCGACCAACCATCTGGACATCGATTCGATCCGCTGGCTGGAAAGCTTCCTGCGCGACTACCCGGCGACCCTGGTGTTCATTTCCCACGACCGTGCCTTTATCCGCGCCCTGGCCACCCGCATCATTGAGCTGGACCGTGGCCAACTGACCAGTTGGCCTGGGGACTACGATCGTTACCTGGAAGGAAAACAGGCGGCGCTGGAAGTGGAAGAAAGAAACCAGGCCGAGTTCGACAAGAAGCTGTCCCAGGAAGAACGCTGGATTCGTCAGGGCATCAAGGCCCGCCGCACCCGTAACGAAGGCCGGGTGCGAGCCTTGCAGTCGTTACGTAAAGAGGCCGCGCAGCGACGCCAGCGCCAGGGCACGGCGGCCCTTTCCATCCAGCAGGGCGACCGCTCCGGTAAAACCGTGATCGAAGCCGAGCATCTCAGCTATGCGGTGGGCGGGCAGACACTGCTGCGGGACTTCTCGCTGACCCTGCTGCGCGGCGACCGGGTCGGCATTCTCGGCCCCAACGGCTGCGGCAAATCCACCTTGATCCGGATTCTGCTGGGCCGGCTGGTTCCCGACAGCGGCACGGTGAAACAAGGCACGCAATTACAAGTGGCCTATTTCGATCAACTGCGTGACAGCCTGGACAGCGAAAAAAGCGTGATCGACAACCTGGCGGAAGGCTCCGACGTGGTCGAAGTCGATGGTCGCAAAAAACATGTCATGGGCTACCTGCAGGATTTCCTGTTCGAACCGGGCCGTGCCCGCCAGCCGGTCAAATCCCTGTCCGGCGGCGAACGCAATCGCCTGCTACTGGCTAAGTTGTTCACCCGGCCATTCAATCTGCTGGTGCTGGATGAGCCCACCAACGATCTGGACGTGGAAACCTTGGAGTTGCTGGAAGAACAATTGGTGAATTACCAGGGCACCCTGCTTCTGGTCAGCCATGACCGTGCTTTCATCGATAATGTGGTGACCTCCACACTGGTCTTCGAAGGCGGCGATCCACACTGGTATGTGGGCGGTTATGAGGACTGGTTACGGCAACGTCCGGAACCGACCGCTCCGGAAACCGTCAAAGCCGCCAAGCCCGCCCCCCGCTCGGAACGAAGCGAAACGGCGAAACCGGCGCGCAAAAAGCTGAGCTACAAGGAACAGCTTGAGCTGCGCGATTTGCCGGCCCGCATCGAGGAGCTGGAAGCGGCACTGGAGACGTTGCAGGGCACGATGTCGGACCCGGCCTTTTACAAGGAAACCGCGGACACCATCGCCGCCGAACAGAGACGGCTCGCCGAACTGGAACAAACGCTGGCCGAGGCCTACGCCCGTTGGGAGGCGCTCGACCAGCTCAACAGCTGAGACATCACCATGACCGCACGCTGGTCCCTGACCATCGCCCTGTTGGCCGCCCTGACTCCCTGGCCGGCACTGCATGCCGACGAAAGCCCGGTCGACGACACCGAACCGGAGGCGCACGCCGCTCCGGCCAATCCTCCCGCGAAACCGGTTGTCGACGACACTCCGCTGGTGGACACGGCGGACGCCGACGAGGATAACCCACCGGCGCCCGCTTCCACCGCCTCGGATCAACCGCCGACGGTGCCACCGCTCTCCCTGCTGGGCCGAACGGTGGTGCCCGGCAGCTTCGCCACGCTGCACTGGACGCCGGATCAGTCCTTCGCTTCCATCGCCACGCCGGTGCCGGTGCTGGTGGCCCACGGCAAGAAGCCCGGTCCGCGCCTGTGTCTGACCGCCGCCGTCCACGGCGACGAGTTGAACGGCATCGAGATGGTGCGGCGCTTGATGTACGACCTGGAACCGGAAACCCTCTCCGGCACCTTGATCGGTGTGCCCATTGTCAATCTGGAAGGCTTCCGCAACGGTTCCCGCTATCTCTCCGACCGTCGCGATCTCAACCGCCATTTCCCGGGACGCGGCACCGGCAGCGCCGCCGACCGGGTGGCCCATTCCCTCTATGACCAGATCATCCGGCATTGTGAATATCTGGTGGACCTGCACACCGGTTCACTCAAGCGCATCAACCAGCCGCAGTTGCGTGCTGATCTGAAGAATCCGGACGTTCTCGCCTTCGCCAAACACTTCGGTGGCATGACCGTGCTGCACGGCCGTGGCGCCCGCGGCACTCTGCGACGGGCGGCGGTGGACGACGGCATCATGGCGGTGACGATGGAAGCCGGCGGCCCCAATCGTCTGGAGGAAGAGGCGGTCAGCTATGGTGTCCAGGCGCTGGAAACCCTGCTGGAAAATCTGGACATGCGCAAAGCGCGCCGGTTCTGGGGCGCGCCTCAGCCGGTGTTCTATGAATCGCAGTGGATCCGCGCCGGCCAGGGCGGCATCCTGCTGTCCGAGGTCAAACTCAATGACAAGGTGAAGAAAGGACAAATCCTCGGCACCGTGACCGACCCCATCACCAACACCGGCAGCGCCATCATCGCCCCTTACGACGGCCGCATCCTGGGCATGGCCATTAACCAGGTGGTGCACGCCGGCTTCGCCGCTTACCGGCTTGGTGAGGAACAGACCCCGGAGGAGGTGGAAGCCAAGGCGGAACAGGCACAGAGCAAGAAACCCGCGAGCAGTGACTCACCGGCGAAAGCGGAGCATTCAGAAACGCCCGCTTCGACCGCACCGGCGGCGGCGGCGGGAAAACCGACCACCGCCGACACCGGAGTGGAGGACGAAGAGCCGGAAGAGCCGGACGACCGCCAGCGGGATTGACCGGCCCGGAGATCCGGCGGGATGCATTCCCCCGCCGGATCTGCCACCCTAGGGGACTGGTTTTCGTTGTTCGTTCCGCCCCAAGGACGAGGCTATGCTATCGACTCAGCGGGTCTACCTGACCTCCGCCGCCATCATCGTTTCCCTGGTCGCCCTCGGCGCCGCCTTCCCCAAAGCCTTCGCCAGCACCGCCGCCATCTTGTTATCCAGCCTGAGCCGCTACTTCGGCTGGTTCTACCTGCTCAGCGTCTTCGTGTTCGTGGTGTTCCTGCTGGTGCTGGCGTTCAGTAAGTACGGCAAGATCCGCCTCGGCCCCCAGGACAGCACTCCGGACTACAGTCTGTTTTCCTGGCTCAGCATGTTGCTCTCCGCCGGCTTCGGTGTCGGGCTGGTGTTCTACGGCATGGCCGAGCCCATGCTGCATTTACAGGAACCGCCCCACGGTCTCGCCGAGCCTGGCACCCGGCAAGCCGCCGCCCTGGCGATCCAATACAGTTTTTTCCACTGGGGCGTCAATCAGTGGGCCGCTTTCACCCTGGTGGGCCTGATCATCGCGTTTTTCCAGTTCCGCAAGGACCGCCCCGGGCTGGTGTCGACCATGGTGGAGCCGGCTCTGCGCGACCTGCCGCGCCGTCAGGTCGCCTCCGACACCCTCGACGTGATGGCGGTGATCGCCACCGTCACCGGCGTCGCCACCTCTCTCGGGCTCGGTGTGCTGCAAATGAATGGTGGCCTGGAATCGGTGTTCGGCTGGCCCAATGACGTGTGGAGCAAGGCCGGCATCCTCGGCGCCATGTTTCTGTGTTACATGGCCTCTTCCTACACCGGCCTGGACCGCGGTATCCGCATGCTCAGCAATCTGAATATGGTGCTGTGCCTGACGCTGATGGCCTACATGCTGATCACCGGCCCCACCGTGCGGATCTTCGACGTGTTCGTGAACGGCCTGGGCGCGTACTTTGGCAACTTCATCGAAATGGCCCTGACCATTCCGCCGTTCGAGCGCGGCGACTGGATGGACCGCTTCACCGTGTTTTATTGGGCCTGGGTTATCGCCTGGTCGCCGTTCGTCGGCACCTTCGTGGCGCGGGTGTCGCGCGGGCGCACCATCAAGGAATTCGTGTTCGGCGTGCTGCTGATACCACCGCTGCTGGCCTGCGCCTGGATCGCCGTATTCGGCGGCACGGCGCTGGACCTGGACCTGACTCAGAACGCCGGCCTCGCCGCCGTGGTTCACAACGACGTTCCCAGCGGTTTGTTCAAAATGTATGAACTTCTGCCCCATGGCCATTTGCTCAGCGGCCTGACCATGGTGCTGCTGTTCATTTTTCTGGTCACCTCGGCGGACTCGGCCACCTACATCGTGGCGCAGATGACCGATCAGGGCTCTCTCAATCCACCGCTGAAAAAACGCCTGACCTGGGGCGTGTTGATTTCCGCCATCTGCATCACGCTGATATCCGCCGGCGGACTGAAAGGCCTGCAATCGGCGGCGCTTTTGGCCGCCCTGCCGTTCGCCCTGGTGCTGTTCCTGATGGTGATCGTGCTGGTACGGGAACTGCGCGAGGACCGCCGCAACATGCTGCTGGACCTGTATCACCGCAATGAAGGCACGCCGGTGGGCGGCGACCCGTTCGAAGCGGAGGAATTCACCGATCTGGCACCGGAGGAAAAGATTCGCCGGCGCCTGACCACGGTGAACCGTACACCGCCGGGCTGACGGATCACCCCCACGGAGACGACTACGAAGCCGCTGTGGGAGCAGGCTTGCCCGCGAATCAAGCTCCTGTTTCCGAAGAATTCGCTTGCAAGCAAGCTTCCCACAGCGGCCTTGTAGCAACCTCTGCATTCATGTTCCCGAGACCTGTTGATACAGCACTGCCAGGGAAACGGCCGGTTCGGCTTCATAACACCGGTGCAGCAAGCGTATGAAGGACTCCGCCTCCGGAATCGTGTTCCCGCCGATGGCGGTGACCGCGATACCCGGCGTCCATGAGTTCATTACCGCCGCCCCGGCCAGATCGCCGAGACGCTCCAGAGTGATCTCTTCATGGCGCTGGGCAATGCCAAGTCGATCCAGTTGCCGCTGAACCATGCCCATCATGGTGCCGTGCAGGATCGCCGCCCTGGGCCAGACAACCGCGTCGCCATCCCAGAACACCAGATTCCAGATAGTGGCTTCACTCAATCGTCCCTGCCGGTCCACGAAAGCGGCATCATCGAAGCCCTCGCGGATGGCCTGATGCAGATACCAGGTCTTGCCGGCTTCGCCAACATGTTTGATCGCCGCCAGGGGACGCTCATGCTCCACCACGCTTAATCTCAGCGGCCCTCTGGGGCCCTTGGCCGGAGCCCCGGTGCGCACCAGCACCTCCGGCTCGGTATTCATGCCGCGCCCGCTGAATTCACCATCACGAACAAAAACCGTGACCGTCAGTGATTGATCTTCCGGTCCCGCATCGATGGCCGCCTTGATATAGGAACGCATCCGCTGATCGGACACGGCCGCGCCAAAAAACTCGATGGAGGCTTCACGCAGACGGGTCAGATGCAGATCGAGGCCTTTGACTTTTCGGCTTCGCACCTGCATCGCGGTGAAGTGCGCGAACCCCGCGAACGCCAGCGGCGTCACCTCTTCGATGGTGACCGGGTGGCCGTTGATGCTGGCCAGATAGGGACGATTTTCAATGGACATGCCACGCTGCTCCTGAGTGCTTTCACATGAGTGAGCCAGCACCTTAAACTGTGACAACGCTGTCAGAGTCAAGGGCATGGGATGAAAATAGGCGAGCTGTCGAAACGTACTGGCGTGAGCATCCGCATGCTGCGCTACTACGAAGCCGAAGGGCTGCTCAAACCAAGGCGCGCCGCAAGCGGCTACCGTGACTACGATACCGCGGAGGAACGCACCGTCGAACGGATCAAGCTGCTTGGCTCCGGAGGCATGACTCTGGCGACGATTCGCCAGTTCCTGCCGTGCGTGCGCGGCGAAGGCCCGGTTTTCGAGCCCTGCGACGAGCTTCGCACCGTCCTGCATGAGCAGATCCGCCTGGCCGACCAGAAGGCGGAAAAGCTGGCGCAAAGCCGGCGGATTCTGCGTCATTTCCTGCTTGAGATCGAACAGCCCTGAGCCCCGCCCCCGGTTCGCGAACCGGCTTGCGGTTCACTAATGGGACAGCACCTGGAAGCGGCGTCGCAGGCGAAAGCCCTGATCGTCCACCAGGGTGAGAGTGTGCCAGCCTGGCGCCGCCTGGATCGCCCATTCATGGAAGTGGGCGGTGCGCCCCAGATAGCGGTCGTCCAGGTGCCAGAACAGCTCCGTGTCATCGCGTTCATGCACCACCCGGAATACCGCCCCGCCGCGTTGCCCACCCAGTTCCACCGGCAGATAGAGCGCCGAACCCGCATGGGGATAAATCACCGCCATCGGCGCCCGTGAGCTCAGCGCCCGGGCGCCGGCGGCGCAGTCTTCCCGCCAGGCCGGCAGAGGCCGGTATTCCGGGTGCCGGAAGCGGTAGAAATAGGCCTGCGCCGGCGGCAGCACGAACCAGTCACGGGCGCTCATGGCGGCGACATTCTCACAGCCGCTGTGCACCCGCCGTCCCTGATCATCCACATGCACGCGCAGATGATGCGGCGTCACCGTCCGGAAATGACTGTCCAGCGGCGCCAGCACGGTACGCGCCGAGCACTGCCCACCGGCCAGATAACCATCGTCACGGCACACTTGCAGTTCCTTCAGATCGCCCAGCGGCGCCTGAGGCCACTCTGCTGGCCCCAGCAGGCTGAACAGATCCAGCATCAGCGGCGCCGCGGTGGTGGCGCCACCCAGTGCCGGGGCCGGCTCACCGTTGCCGTTGCCGGCCCAGACGCCCACCGTATAGTGGCCGTTGCTGCCGATCGCCCAGGCGTCGCGCAAGCCATAGCTGGTACCGGTCTTCCAGGCGATCGCCTGGCTGGAACGGTACAGCCGCCATTGCCGGGCGGTGCCAGGCCGGGCCACGTCGCGCAGTGCTTCCAACGTCAGCCAGGCCGCCCCCGCGCCGATCGGAAACGGCTCCGGCAGCGGCTGGACATCACTTAGCAACGTAACCGGCGCCGCCTGGCCGTCGCGGGCACTGGCCATCAGCCGGGCGTACAGCGCCGTCAGTTCCATCAACTTGCCTTCGGCGCCGCCCAGCACCAGAGTCAGACCATAGTTCTCGGCATCCCTGAACAGGGTGCTCATGCCCATGGCGCGCAACCGGTCGTGAAAGCGGGCCACGCCGTACTGGCGCAGCATGCGCACGGCGGGGATATTCAGCGACTGGGCCAGGGCCTCGTGGGCCGGCACCACGCCCCGGTATTCGCGGTCGAAGTTCTCCGGACTGTAACCGCCATAGTTGGTGGGCAAATCCGGCACCAGGGTATCCGGCAGCAGCAGCCCTTCCTGCAGCATCAGACCGTACAACAGCGGCTTGAGCACACTGCCAGTGGAACGGGGACGCCCGGCGATATCCACCGCCGCGCCGTATTCGCGGCGGTTGCCATGCGTGACATTGCCCACATAGGCGCGCACCGCCAGCTGGCGATGGTCGATCACCACCACCGCCAGATTATGCACCCCCTCCTTGGCCAGACGCCGCCCATGCTGCCCGCTGAGAGCATTTACCCTCCGTTGCAGCCCGGTGTCCAGAGTGGTGTGAATCAACGGCGAGCTGGTGTTGGCCGCCAGGGTATCCAGCAGATGCGGTGCCAGCGACGGCAGCCGCGCGGTATGCGGCAAGGGTTCCAACCGCGCCAACCGCAACTCGTCCGCATCGATCAGCCCCCTCTGCCGCAGCGCGCCAAGCAGACGATCCCGCTTGGCCAGCAATTGCTGGCGCTGCCGCCCCGGGTGGATCAGCGCCGGGCTGTTGGGCAGCACCGCCAGCAGCGCCGCTTCCGCCCAGCTCAGATCGTCCGGCGCGCGCTGGAAATAGCGCCACGCCGCCGCTCTCAGTCCCACCGTGTTGCCGCCGAACGGCGCCCGGCTGGCGTATTCCACCAGAATGCGGGACTTGCCCAGGCGCCATTCCAGTTGCAACGCCAGCAACGCCTCGCGGGCTTTTTCCCACAAGGTGCGGGGCGGATCGTCCCGCAACAGCCGGGCCAGTTGCATGGTCAGGGTGGAACCGCCACTGACCACCCTGCCGGCGCGAATGTTGGCCACGGTGGCCCGGGCCAGCGCCAACGGATCGACACCAGGGTGCCAACGGAAACGGCGGTCCTCGAAGGTCAGCAAGGCTTCACGGTACTTGTCCGGCAGCGCTTCCACCGGGGCGAAACGCCATTGCTGATCCGCGGCGATACGGGCGGCCAGGGGCCGACCGCCGCGATCCAGCATCAGCACCGCATAGTCGGTCCGTTGTAGCGACGCCGGTAAGGGCGAGAACTGCAACAACGCCAGCGCCACCAGCCCTACCAGCAGCAACGCCGCCAGGACACGCCAGCGGCGGCGGGAAAGAGACGGTTTGATCATCGCATTCCAGGCATGTTCCGGCAGTGTCAGGCAAAAGAGCCGGGCCGTCCGTGGCCCGGCTCGCGGGGGCTATTCGGCCACCACTTCCACCCATTGGCCACGTTCACGGGACTGAATAAAGCCCTGATACATGGCTTCCACCTGCCAGCCCGGCAGGTAGAAGCGGCCGGCGAACGAGGCGTTCAGTTCCACATTCACGGTTCGCGTGGCGCCGGGTTTCAGGGAGAAATAGCTCAACACCCGGTCGTCGCGCACGTCCTGATAATCCAAGGGCGCGTCCTCCTCGTCCTCGGCGTCGTCCACGCCGGCGGATGACAACCGCGAGGCAATCTGCCAACCGGACGGCACGATCTGCGTCAGCGCCAGATTTTCCAGGTGGCGGTTGGTGCGGTTGGTCACCTTCACCCGGGCGCGGAAATCAGTGCCCTGGGTCAGTTGTGCCGGATCCAGCGGCGAGCCATCCATCGACAGGAAGGCCACCGACAGGTCGAGTCCCTCGGACACCGCTTTTTCCTGCCCCGGAGCCGGGGTGCCCACGGTGGTCATGGTGGCGAACAAGCGACGGTCGCTGTCGTTGCGGACCACGATGGACTCGCCATCCTGATCAATCGCCAATGGCTGCTGGAACACCGGGTTGGTGGCGTGGGTTTCCTGCCAATCGCCTTCACCCCGCCGCCAGGCCAAATCATAACCGTCCTCGGCGCTGTCGTTACCGGCAAAACGCGCCATCGCCATCAGCGACCAGGCCAGGCTCTGGGTGGAGTACCAGCGGTCGGAGGCCAGGTCATCCGCCACGACGCGGGCTTCATCCCAGGCCCGGGCCTGATCTCCGCGGGCTTCCAGAACCATCATGCTGATGGCACGGTCACGCAGGGCGGAGCCAAAGGTGGGGCCGGGCTCATCGTAGTCACCGACGTCACCATCGACGGCGATCAATTCACCAGCCACGTCGGTCAGTCCCATTTGCTGATACGCCGCCGCCAACAACCAGCGTGCCGTGTAACGGCCATGCTGGTTGCGGCTGTCACTGACCGCCAGCGCACCGCGCAGACGGTTCATGGCACCGACTTCCGGTTCCCCGGCCAGAGCCAGGGTGTAGAGCCGGTAGGCCTGGCTGGCCCATTGCCAGGCGTACTGACCGGGGTCGCTGGCCAGCCGGCGCTGATAGCTCAGCCAGCCGTCGATCATCCGCGCCGGTACCGCGTAGCCGAGACGGCGCGCTTCCACCAGGAAGTGACCGGCGTAGGAGGTGCCCCAATCGCTGGCCTGGCCGCTGCCAGGCCAGTAACTGAAGGCGCCGTCGTTCAGTTGGAAGCGGCGCAGCCGGTCAATGGCGCCGGCGATGTTGTTCTGCACTTCCTGTTTCTCGGCGTCACTGAGGCCAACCAATTGATGCAGGTACAGTTGCGGCAACACCGTGGAAGTGGTTTGCTCGACGCAGCCGTGAGGATAGCGAATCAGGTATTCCAGCCGCCGCTCCAATCCCATGGCGGGCAGACTGCTGACCGTCAGGGCGCTTTGATTGGTGCCGGGCAGACCATGGGGGCGCCAGTCCAAAGCCCAGTTGTCTCCGGGTTCCAACACCTTGCGCTGTTCCCGGCTGGTGGGCGGGTTGGCGGTCCGGATCGGCAGGTTCACCTGCTCCCCGGCCTGCTCCTTACCCGCCTTGGCCGACACCGTGACCCGGGCGACCCCCACCTGGTCACCGGCTTCCAATGACAGCGTGGCAATCTTGTCCCCGGGTTCCTTGAAGGTCAGCCTGGCGGTGTCGCGTATCACTTTCAGTGGCGGCTCGGCCCGCAGGTTCAGATCCACATCGGTAATGGTGTCATCGGTGGCGAACACATTCACCGGCACCTGCAGGGATTCTCCCGGCCCCAGCACCCGTGGCAGCGTGGACAACAGCGTCAACGGCTGGGTCACGGTGACCGGGCTGTCGGCGTTGCCATAGGCGCGCAGCTGGCCGTCGCGTTGGCCCGCCACCACCATTACCCGTACCTCGCCCATATAGGCCGGCAGTTGAACCCTGTGTTCCTGCTCCGACTTGGCTTTCAGTTCGAACGGCCCGGCGAAGTACACCACCGGCGGGAACCGGCGGCGCTGAGCCTCGGAGCCGTCCATCAGGCCCTCCGAGCCACCCACCGCCAGCATCCGCTCCAGCTCCCCACCGTAGGCACCCACCACCTGATCGAACAGGTCCCAGGTGAGCACGCCCAGTGCTTCCCGTCGGTAAAAGGCCTCATGGGGATTCGGCGTCTGGAAATTGGTCAGGCCGAGCAGACCTTCGTCCACCACCGCCAGGGTATAGGTCATCGCCCTGCCCTGCTTCTCGGACACGGTCACCGTCAGTTCGCTTTCCGGACGCACTTCCTCGGGAGCCTGGATCTCCGGCTCGAGGCGGGTGGCCGGGTCCTCCACCAATAACGGCACGATGCCATAGAGACGGATTGGACGGTCATTGTCCCGGTCCTTGTGCGCTTGCAGCAGAGTGGCGTGTACATAAACATTGGGCGTCATATCCGCGGTCACCGGAATCTCCAGGGTGAAATTCTCCTGATCCCCGGGTTTCACCCAGTAATGACGCAGAACCCGCGACCCGCTTTCCAGACTGACCAGCAAGCGGCCGGCGCCGGACACCGGCACTTTCACCCGGGCCATCTCGCCCACCTGGTAATGCTCCTTGTCAGTGGACAACGCCAGCCGGGAGGCGGCATCGCCACCGCCGCCGCGCTGACCGCTCCAGCCCAGATAGACGGTCCGGGCCGCGCAATGACCGCCCTTATCGTCACATACCCGCACCAGGTAGCGCCCCCAATCGTAGTCCGGGCCGTTCAACCGCCACTGGACCCGCCCCTTGTCATTGGTGGTGAGCTGGGAGGACTTCACCTTGCGAGTGTGTGGATTACTGATGAAATTGGCGAGATCGTTGGCGCCCCGGTCCCACCACCAGCGCCAATCGATACGATAAACGCTGAGGGTGACGGAACGGGATTCCGGCTTCCCTTCCTGATCCAGGGTAAGCAGGTCCAGGCTGTGGTTTTGATCACGTCCCAGGGCTCCGCCCCAGCCGTCGCCATCCGGAACCCGCAACCCGACCCAATGCCGGTACGGTGCCACCGG
Source organism: Alcanivorax sp. 24 (assembly GCF_004360225.1). Classification (GTDB taxonomy): domain Bacteria; phylum Pseudomonadota; class Gammaproteobacteria; order Pseudomonadales; family Alcanivoracaceae; genus Alloalcanivorax; species Alloalcanivorax xiamenensis. The sequence continues at coordinate 395,348 of NZ_SNUA01000002.1, read as the reverse complement.
CACCCGCTGTACCTGGGTACTGTAGTCGCCGCCATTCTCGAAAATACGCGTGGTCACCAGCGCTGACGCCATGCCCGGCGGCGTCACCGCCGGCACCGCCAGATTGACAGTGGCGTCGCCGGCATCGTCCAGGCGGCCCTCAAAGGCGGTGAACGGCTCCGCCTGCAGCGTGCGTGACGGATCCTTGAAGGTGTAGCCGGCGTACCCCGGGAACGGGTCGGCGCCGTTGAGCAGGCGCACCTTCACATCGGCCTTGAGGGCGCTGGCGCGGGCGCCGTTGAGCCATTGTCCGTGCAGCGCCAGCGGTGTGCTCTGACCGGCGAAAACCTGCCCGGGCGCGGTCAACTCGATACGCAACCGGTTGGGTTTGATCGCCTCCACCCGCAACCGGGTATCGAAGTCCCGCTCACCCAGGCGCGCCACCGCCCGCCAGTTACCGGTGGGAGCACTTTCCTCGGTTTTCAGGGTAAAGGTGTAGAACCCGTTCACGGGCTCGTTGTTGGTGTAGCTGGCAACTTTGTTGCCGCGCGGATCAAACCAGTCCACCGTGACCGGGTGGTCCGCCGGCATGCGCTGCCGCGGATCGTCCAACACGAACGTCAGATGAACGTCATCGCCGGGCCGCCAGACATCCCGTTCGCCATAAAAGAAGCCTTTGAGACCATCGAGCACCCGCTCACCGCCGGTGTCGAACTGGTTGGAAGGCAAGGCCCGATTGCGGGCCACCTTGAGATAGCCTTTTTCCTTGCCGTTTTTCGCCACCAGATAGAAAGGCGTGCCGGACAGCTTCAATTCGGCGATGCCGTTGTCACCACTGCTGGCACTGCCCAGGGACTGGTGTTGATAGTTGTAGGCGGTAACCCGGGTTCCCGCCAAGGGGGTGTTGCTGTCCAGGGCGGTGGTGACCACCAGCATATGGTCGTCTTCCCCCTGCTTGGCCAGCAGCCCCAAATTGGAGGCGATGAAAGCCCGGGAGGTCTCGGCCTGATCGTTGTAGGCGTAGTAGCTGTCACTGCAGGGGTTGTCACGTTCATCCCAGCGCAGATAACCGGCATCGTGGTAATACCGCCCTACTTCGTCGTCCTGTCCCGGCCCTTCGTAGTTGTCCGGCAGTTCGTTCTCACGCCGCGGACCGCCATCGCCGCATTGGTAGCGGATGCTCCGCGGGTCCACTTTGAGGGTGAGCAGGACCAGGCCATTGGGGTGTTTGGCCATCAGCTCGGTCAAGTCGAGCCGGTAACGTTGCCAGTCCCGTTCCTCGGACGGCGGCAACTCCAGGGTCTTCTGCCAGAGATAACGACCGGAGCGGGTATCCGGGTGCGGGTTGTCCAGATCACGGGATTGCAGATAGGACGTAATGTTGTTCTCGAACACCTCGAACGCCTGCACCTGGATGGCGCCGGCCGCTGCGGCCTCGAACGGCACGCTGAGCACCTCGCCCCGTGGCAGGATGGCGCCCTCGCCGACGAACCGCACGGCGGGCTTGGACATGCTCAATACCAGGGATTGCTTATACCCCGTCTCCAGGGTGTGGCGGGCGGCGCTGACCACGCCCGGCGCGATCTGCAATACCGCCTCCTGGTCCACCTCGTCGCTGGGGTACACCAGCAACCGGGAACCGTCGATCTGCACCCGGGCGCCCTTGCCGCCCAGGGCCACCATCCCCAGGAGATCCTGCCCGGCCTGCAGGGCCTCGGAAAACTGCACCACCACATGGCGGTCGGGGAAGCTCTCGGAACGGACCGAGGTAATCGCGAACTGTCCGGGCTGAGGCACCGTGTAGCTACGCTCGCCCGATCCCGATTCACCCACCGGTTCGCCGTCCCAGGCCAGCCGGACCTCCTCTCCGACGTCACGGCGGACCCCGGTTACCTCAAAGCGATGAGTCAGACTGCCGGACGGGTGTTCCCACACCACCGGCAGTGACGTTTCGCCCTGGCGGGCGGAGAGCACGGACTCCAGCGCCTGGTTATCCACCAGGTCCAGGGTGTCGATGCGCCCCCTCAGAACCATGGTGTCGGCGCCCTCCGCCGGCGCCAGCGCCTCGACCCGGATGGTCAGTTGCTGGCGCAGTACGGTCAGCGTGGTCTCCAGCGGAGGCAGGCTGTCATCAATGCCGGAAAGCCCTTGAGGGAACAACGTGACAGTGAAACTCTGATCACTGCGCATGGGTTCCAGGGGCCGCACTTCAAGCCGGTCCCGAGCGGTGAATACCGCCGTGAAGGACCGCTCCGGACGCAATTTCACCGCATCGGTCCGCGGCTTATTGAGCTCGCTTTGCTCCACCACCGGATGGGTGAAACGGAATACCAGGGGGGAACGGGCACCGGTTTCGCCCCGTGGCCAACTGTCCAGGTGAGTACGCCAACGGGGATCGGGCTCGCTGTCGGCGGCGGCCACGGGCTCGGCCTGCTCACTGTTATCCTTGGCGCCGGGCGCCGGGTCGTCGGAAGTGTCACAAGCCCATAAACCGAACAGGAGCAGAGACACGCCAATCAGGCGTAAAACGGAGCTTTGCATTCCTTGCCTACCTTATTGGATGGTGTAATGACGCTAAATTAGCATATTTCCAAACCCGGCCCCACGCTGTCGTCTGTGCACAAGAATTGACCACTCAAGCCGAAATCCCGGGCGATAAAGCAAATGTTTTTGCATTTCAGCCGCGCCATACTCAAAGCCGTCAACGAGGTCCCATCTGTTGACATCGGAGTTGTACTCCGTGATAGCTCTCCCGAGCCAAACGATTCACGGCGCCCCATGGGCGCCGTTTTTTTTTAGTGCAGCATAAATGTCTGGTATTCCAGCCGGCCCATGCTGCGGTTCACCAGCCACAATCCCGCCACCACACATACCCCCAGTGCCAGCAGGAAACCATACCCAAAAAAGGCCGGCCCCAGCTTCAGACTGATCAGAGTGAATACCACATTCAGCACCAGGAACGTGCCCGTCAGCCACACCAGCACCCGGCGCTGGTCCAGATAGCAGAACACATTGATGATGGCCAGGAACACCACCTGAAGCCCCGCCGCCACCAACTGCACCCGCAGTAACGGTAAGTAAAGCTCGGAGATACCCAGCGCGACAAAGATGTCCGGCGCCGCCACCATGATCAACAGGGCCGCGATCGCCTGTATCTTGATGATCTGGAACACACCGAGACGAATCGTCGCCACCATTTGGTTACGCATGTCTTCGATATAGGACAGTGATCCCCCTTCACGCACCGCATCGTAGAAATTGGTGTAGTACTCCACGAAGTCAGTCTCCATACGCACCAGGAACACCGCCATGCCAGGGATCAGAGACAAATAGGCGAGGAAAACCGGGATATCGTAAATGAGCGAGGCCCGCAACGGTCCGATCACATTACCGCCGGTGGATGGCGCCACCCAGAAAATAATCTTGTCAGCCCACACTCCCGCGTTGAAGAACAGTCCCACCAGCATCAGACTCGGATACAGCCAGCGCCGGTCAAACAGGTCAAACGCCACCGAACGGCTGGTGGGATAGCCACGCACGATCAACACCAACATACCGCCAAGCAGCGAAACCTGGCCAACCAGGAAGCCCAACATGAGCCCCTCCAGGTCCATGAAACGCAGCAGGTATGCCGCTCCAACGGTCAATGCATAACCCAATGCATAAAGCAAAACGATCGATCGGTACTGCTTCAAACCGGATAAAAAAATGGTGGCGATCCAGATATTGCTGACCACTACGAAGCTGGCCACCGCGACGATCCGGAACAACACGCTTTGCTGAGGAAACAGGAACACCGATACCAGCATCGACAACACTCCGGCTGCCGCTGTGACGACCAGCGTTACCCCGCCGAAGTTGGAAAGCACCATGGATTCCCGCTGCTCGAAAATACGATCAGCACAGAAACGGGTAAAGGCCAGTTGCAGGATACCGGTAAGAATCAGGCTGAAGGCGATAATGTAGGTAACAGTGACCTGAAACTCACTGATTGCCGTCGCCGGCGACACCACCGACACGCTGATCAGACCAACGATCAAGATGCCAAGAATCGACAGCACCCAGGGTCCCGAGCCGATCACTCCGGCGTAGGCATAGGCGCGCAACATCCCCAGCAGAGTATCCCGGCGCATCAGCTTGCGCAGTTCGAAACCGATCCCCGCCATCAGCAATCCTCTCCGTTCACGGACCGGATGCCTCCGGTGGGGCTCAACAAGGAACCATAAAGCTGTCGATAAGCATCAAACATGACGTTTTGGGTATAGAATCTCTCCACTCTACGGATACCGGCCCGCTGAGCCGCCCGCCAGCGCCGCGGATCTCCCAGCAGGTCAGCCACGGCGTTTCCCAATGCCTCCGGATTGGCGATACTGACAACTTCCCCGGCTTTACCCAGCGCCCGATCCTCCTCGCCAAAACCTTCAACCAACTGCCGACAGGAACCGACGTCCGTGGATACCGCCGGCACACCAGCGGCGAACCCTTCCAGTAACACCAGCGGCAGCGCCTCACTGATGGAGCTGAGTACCACCACCCCGACCTTCGGAAGCAAATCGGCAATTTTCTGGAAACCGAGGAAATGAACGTGATTTTCCAACTGCAAGCTCTGGATCAATGCCCGGCATTCTTCCGCGTACTCCGGGTCTTCATCCTCAGGGCCGGCGATCCAGCCTTCCGCAGCGGGTAGCCGGTTCACCAGGGTACGCATGGCACGCAAGAACGTCTTCACATCCTTGATCGGCACCACCCGGCCGATCAGGCAGGCCACCGCTGGAATGGCTTCACCGCGCCGCGCCCGTATCGCCTGCAGGGCCGGCAGGTTGATGCCATTGGGGATATTGCGGGTGCGCTCCGCGGGTGCGCCATCCTGAATCTGCCGCAGCCGGTTGGCTTCATAGAGCGCGACGATCTGATCCGCCGCCTGATAGCATTCCCTGCCCAGTTCCTCGAAGAAGTGAATCCATTTTTCGCGGAAATAGGCCATTTCCGCATTATTGCGCTCCGCCAACCCACGGTTATCGCTGATCCACTCACTTTGGAACAGATCGATCTTACGCTCTTTTGTATAAATACCATGTTCGGTCAAAAGCAATGGCTTACCGGTCCGGCGCTTGAGCATCGCGCCGAGGAAACCCGCATAACCAGTGGAAATACTGTGATACATACCGGCTGGAATCAGGTTTTCAGCGATGCGCTGCAACGTCCAGATCGGCGCATGCATGATTCGCACTGTCCAGAAGTAATCAACAAAAGAAGGGTCCCTGCTATAACGCCGGTAACTGTCGGAGATCAGGTTCCAACTCGCTTCACTCCGCAAGAAGGCTTGCTCCGACAGCGCGCCATGATCCCCCAACTCTGCAATCAGCTCGGAGAATAGACGGTTCCGGTCTCGGCTTACTCTCCGGCTGCGTACCGCCCGATGGAAACGGTCGACCTTCTCGAACATCTCCGGATTCCCACGCAGCGGCGCCTTCTTGACTTCACGATGCGCGTCATGGAGATAGTGCACTTCCAGATGCACCACATTTTCCGGAAGTTCGTACTTCATTTCGCCGTAATCTTCCCTCCGGCTGCCGACAAAACAACAAGCAAACCGGTACTCCGGAAACCCGCGGATAATCTGGTTGACCCAACTGGAAACGCCGCCGCTGACGAATGGAAAGGTCCCCTCCAGTAACAGACAGATATCGGCGCTGTCAGCGTGGGGCAGCTTCATGCGCGTCTCCAGTATCGGGCTGACTGATTCAGGGACGAAGACCGTGTGTTATCCGCGATGGCCCCCATGAGCTTGCGCACACGGGTATACTGTCCCCGCCACAAGGCCAGTTCGGCCAGCCAGGGGTTGACACGTGAGGCAGGCAATCCAAGCATGCGACAGGACATGAAACTCTGTTCCGCTTCCGTCAGCCGCCCTTGCGCCAGACAAATCCGTCCCTGCAACAGCCACATACCGCCATCGTCCGACTTTTCGCTCAATGCGACATCCACATAGTGGTAAGCGCGATCCAATGCCAATTGGCGGATGTCTCCCTGTACCAGGTCCTGATACACCAATTCCCAATACAACTCGGCCAGACGGCGATACAGACGATATTTACGGGAAAGCGTGGCGGAGTCCAAAAGCCGCATGGCACGGTCGATCTGCCGGGTGATGGCTTTCTCTTTCTGGTCGAGGATGCCGTAGGCCAGCAGCCGGATGTCATCAACCTGATCATCCAGGGTGTCCCTCAGCACTTCTCCGGTGGAACGGGTGGGCATGCGCCGTACCGTCATCATGCCCTGCAGGCGCAGCTCCGTCGGTGAATCGGAAGACAGCAACAGCGTCTTGAGGTCTTCCTGCCGGAAACCGCCGCCCGCGGGCATCGGCACCGGATTGAAAGCCGGCGCGGAAACGGTTACAAATGGCTCCTTGCGAAACGCCGCGGGCAGAAAATAGCCAACCAGAACACCGCCGAGAATAGCGACCAGCCCGAAGGCCGGAACAAAAAAGGCCAGACAGAATGTCAGTACCCAGGACCAGATCCTGGGTTTACGGAATCCACTGGGCAACAGAGCCCAGGCGCCACTGGCCAGCAGTAAGGATGCCACCGCGTGCAATCCCAGATACTTGATCAGCAACAGATCGTCACTGGAGCGGGATAACAACAAAACGAAAGCACCCGCTTCCAACAGCAGAGCATAGACAATCAGAAAACGAGGCTCATGCATGGGAGGCCTCCAGCACATCCCGTATTTGTTCCCCAACCGGGCGCCCATCCAAAAAGCGGTACGAAAATGCCACACTCGCTTGTGCCAGGGACCCCACATCGTAGTCGGTCCGCAACCAGTCATCGACACGACGCTGGAAGCTCTCGAAACCGTGCACACCGGTCATCGGCATCAGCAACACCAGATGGTACCGCTCCCAGTCCACCCACCAGTACCCGTCCATGGTGCGCCGGGTTCGATTCAGCGCTTCCACGATTTGCCGGGCCTTGTCGGTCTCGTTCGGCACGAACATGACCATCGCCGTGTCCACCTTACCAGCAGCCGCCAGACGGTTCAGCGCCACCAACTCACGACCGAACACGGGCGCCAGACTGGGCCATTCGCGGCACAAGGCCTCCACCTCGGGCCCGTGTTGCACGATGTCGGCATAAAAGTTCAGTAACAACCCCATCAATTGCAGATTCTCATGCGTGATCGAGAGAAAAGGCATGCGCTCGACCACCACCACGCCAACCAGCTCACCACTGCTGTTGATAACCGGAGCACAGACCCAGTAATTGCCGTCGTAACGATCCGTGCTTTCCCCCATTTGCACGTGGGCAAGAGTGCGATTGTCCAGAGCATAACGAAGTAGCCCGTCACTCAGATCAAGCGGTTGATTATCCCCAAGAACAGCAACAGGCGTGGTCTCCAGGTGCTCCCCCGCCAACTGATATACGGCGCCGCGCTGCAGTTGACAGTATTCCGCGAGCATGTTCAGCAATTCCTCGCCGCCGGGCAGACTTTGCTCCCGGCTGCCGTCCATGACCACGGTACGCAACCGCAGTAATGCGTCGCGCACGGTGTACGGTTTAGTCAGCAGATTCTCTTCAAGACGGTCATGGGAAAGACGCAACAGCACATGCCGTTGCGTGAGGTTGCGCAAGCGTTCCAATGCGTATCCGGCTTCACTCTCGGCACGGCGCAACCGTGTTCGCCACATGTCCGCGAATTCACCCGTAATCAAGACAATGATGTAGCCGCCAAGAAAAGTCAGTTCCGGAAATTCAAGTCCCGGATACAGCCCTACCGACTTGCAGCCAAACCACACTGCCAGCAGGGTCAACATCGCCAGCGACCCAAGCAACGATCCATAACGCAGTGCCACCAGCATCGCCGCCACCAGGCTCCAACGGATCCCCCCGGTGAGAAACAACGGATCCCCCGCGCGCACCAGAAAACCAATGGCGGTGGCCGCCAGTACCACCATAGGCGCTTCCAGCCAGGCCAGCACGCCCGGCCCCGGCGGCGCCAGGAAACGGACGAAGCGGTTGTCCCGGAGTTTACCGAGCATCAGTCCAGTACCGGTGCAAGCAGTTTATCAATCACGCGTTGTCCGGTTTCACCCAGCGACTGCCGCGCCCAACCCGCCCGGGAGCCGGTACCGCTATACAACAGCGCCCCTTTACCATCACGAATCTCCAGCATCACGCCCACCGCGGGCTCACCATCAACCCCGGTCTTATAGCGCCACTCATGCACCACACCGGACACCACATAGTCACCATCGCGCTGCGAGGCCCATTGCGTCATGGCGCGCTGGCTTGCCTCGGAAGCCGCCTCGAACAACAAACCATCCCCATCTTGCTGGCGATAGCTTTCCACCTGAGAGACGCCATGTTGCGCCAGCACCGCCTCGGTGATCGCTTGAGCCCGAAGCCCGGCCTGAGGAGTGGTGGTTCGGTTCACCATCGGCAGAACCAACCAGTGGGCATCGCGGGAGAGCTGGACATCCTGGCTTCCACGCACATGGGTGGTGCCGCACCCTGTCAGCATGACCAACCCCACACACAAGGCGAGCAGTGGCAATTTCATGGCGGTTTCTCCTAATAGTAGAACTGATATTCCAGCCCCAACCGGTAGCTGTCTTCTTGACCGCCTCCGGTATTCAGGCCCCGTTCGAAATAAAGTCTCCAGGCATCCCGGCCCAGCCACGGCCCTTCCGCTCCGACTCGCGCGACAAAACCGGTGCCTGACAAGCTGTTATCGGTGACACCGAATTCGCCCCAGGCCTGTATACGGTGCGGCCGTATATGAACATCCGGCATACCCAGCAAAAACGCCAGTTCGGTCTCATGATAGCTTTGCGGCACCGCCAGTGGATTACCAGTGGCGTGTATGACATCGATTCCGGGATCAACCGGGCGCTGTCCGGAAAAACCCGCCTGGGAATGACGAAGACGCACCCCCGGTGACCAGCGCGACAACCATGGCCTCCAACTGGTATACGCGGAGACCAGAGTACCCTCGCCAAGATCCCGGTCACGCAGATCCTGATAATCGTAATGAGCCAGGGAAACACCGTTCCACCAATGCGCCATGGGACGCCAGTTCGTTTCCAAGGCAACCCCGGAACGCTGTCCCATCAGCAATAATTCAGATGTCTCATCGGTGGGAGCCCGCCACTGGGCCTCGATACGCCAGTCGATGTCACGAAAGGGTTCTCCGCTGACACTGAACTCCAAATCCTGGCGGTTATAGCCAAACAAGGAGCGATGTCCGAACCGCAGGCTCAGTGCCCGTTTCCTGCCTTGATAGGCGACAGCCACGGTGAGCCGCTGCTCGTCCTCCGCGACCTGCAATTGTTGCTGGTCGTTACTACTGAACCGGCGCCGCGAGCCCTCCCAATCCAGATGCCAGCGCTCAGCGACGGGCCATCTCTGCCCCACCTGGAACAGATCCACATCCAACGGGCCGAGGTGACGCCGCTCAACACTCGATGCCACTTTATGAGACGCGGGCAATAACAGCGATTCCTGTTGCGGATGGCGGTCCGCCACTTCGGGGGCATGGTACTGCTGCCGCGCCAACTGGGCCGCGGCCCATCGCTCCCGGCCCAGAGTGTTATCCGCTTCCAGCCGCTCGCCGGCGGTCAGGGGGTCAGCCGCGTCGTCACGCAGTGTCCTGATTGCACCATGGTCGCTATCCAGGTAAGCCAATGCCAAGGCCGAGCCCGGCGGCAACGGCCGCCCCAGTAGCCGACCTTCACGCAGATACCAGAGGCGGGCCAGCTCCGGGGCGTCCACCGATAATGCCCATTGCGCCAACCACTCCGCCCGGGCCGCCTTCATCTCAGGCGGGGTATCCGCCCAGGCCCGCTGCTGAAACCGCAGCTGTTCATCCGCGCTGGCGAAGCGGGCCGCCAACGCGGACCGCATTTCCTCGAACAACAGGGTCTCGGCGGAGGTCATGTCTTCCGAAACAGGGGGAGAACGCCACAACTCACGCATCACCGGCCAAGCCTGATCCTCACGCCCCGACGCGATCAGTGCCTGGGCGTAGGACCAGCGGCGGGTCCACTGTCGCGGCGCCCGCCCGAGCATGGCCAATTCATAACGCAGCGCCTGCTCCGGCTGATCCAGCGCCATATGGGCAGCGGCCAGTGGCATCCAGAACCGTTCATCCTGGCGGGCACTTGGTTCCCAGCGCTCAAGTAACCCGGCCAGCGCTTCATCAGTACCGTCGCTGACATTTATCCATAGCCAGGCCACCCGGGTCTGCGTATCGTCCGGGTCCAGAATCAGGGCGCGCGACAGCGCCGCCCGGGCGCCCTCCAGATCCCCCCGGCCCTGCCGATAATCGGCCAGGAACCGCAAAAACGCCGGGTTTGCCGCCAGCCGTTCGAAGTTCGTGGAATCCAGATTGTTGAAGAAGTCATCAATCGCCTGGCGCTCGCCCCGGGCCGCCAGGGCCGCCAACATACCCACGGCCATGTCCGGACGCCCGGTCCGGTTCCAGAGCCGTTCCAGAATGGCGGCCACCCGGCGCGGTGCATGGAAACGCGCCAGAGCAATGTACTGGTAATAGTCCGCCACCGAAGCATCGCCGTTATCATCCAGACGCCGGTAGGAGTGCAAAGCGGTTTCCCAATCGCCCAGATCCATCGCCATTACCGCCAGCCGCCGGGTAACCCCGGCCTCGTAGGGCAAGGCTCCGGCATCCGCGCGCAATCCCCGGTAGGCCGTTTCCCGTTTCCCCTGCAACCACAGCAAGTCCGCTAACCGCGTCGCCATCTCAGACTCCACGCCATACCGATCCATATAACGCCGGTAATAGGAGGCCGCCGCGTCATCGTGTCCGATGTGTTCCGCTATCCGCTGTAATTCCTTCAGCACCGCACGCCCCGGATGGGAACTGTACCATTGCCTCAAAAACGCGAAGCCCTCTTCCGGCCGACCCAGCAATTCGTACTCCCGCACCACCTTTCCAACCAGATCGGGATTACCCGGATCAGCGCGCAGCATACGGCGCCGGGCCTTGAGCAGCAGTTCGAAATCGAAAGTTTGCGGCGCCAGGGTCAGAACATGGCGCCAGGCCTCCGCATCATGTCCTTCCTCCGCCAAACGCAACCACGCCGCCAGAGACGCTTCGGTGTCCCCCTGCCACCCGGTCACCAGCGCCATCCGTTCAATCCAGAGCGGATCGTCTGGGCGCCAATACAACGCGTTCTCGACTACCTGTCTGGCGCGGGGCAGGTTGCCACTGCCCACGAACACCTGGTAACCGCCTTCGTAGTAGCGGTGCTCATACGGCGCCGGCGGCTGTGCACTGGCTGCCACGGACTGCATCAGCAACAGAGTGGTTGGAATCAACCAGCGTCCATTCATGGTGTTCCCAACCCTTGATCCAGTTTCAGCAACAGGATCGCGTAACGTTCCGCCAACTGATATTCGCCAGCGGCCCGAGCCATGTTCATCAGTCGATACAGCACTTTCTGGTCGTTCAGAAACGGCGCCGCCTCACGTTGCCCCAGGGCGGCGGCTTCCCTGATCAGGCCTCCACTCTCCAGGCTCGATAGCGCGGCCAGGAAATAACGGCGGCGACCATAATGGTTCTCTTGTGACGCCATTGCCAACAGGTACTCATCCGCCGCCTCCCGATACTGTCCGCGGGCAAGCAAAGCCGCCGCTCCCCGGGCATACCAGGCCCCCGGATACGCCTGCCGGGCCGCCAGTTGGCGGTAGGCCTGGACCGCCGCGTCAGGCAGGTCGAGTATCAGCGCCATTTCCGCGTATCGCTCCAGTTGTCGCAACGACAAAGTCGTGCGGTCAACGCGCTCGAGGGCAGCGCGAGACTGCCCCCAAAGCGGGTCATCGCGGCGCTGCCGGGCTGGAATTTCCATCAGCGCCACAAACGGAAGCCGTGAGCGTAACCAGGCCTGTGTCGCGAGAGTCGATGGATCGCTGGCATGGCGGGAAAGATGGTCCAGTTGTTCCTCGGCTTGCTGGAGCAACCCCAGGTCCATCAGATTGCGCGCCAGTACCAGACGCACGCCAAAATCATCAGGCTTGGCCCGCAACCAGGCGTTGGTGTAGGACAACGTCACCGCATCCATGCGGGCGCTGCGCAGCGAGCCAGCGAGATCCCTTGGGAAAACCAGCCAGCACACCACGCCGATCAACAGAACCAGCGCCAGCAGTTCCGGCGGCCCCACTATTCGCCAGCGATCACGGGCGACACTGTAGCCGTAGCTCGTTGAGCTCACTGCGGTCACTCCTGTAACGATAACGATCACCTTCGCGGGACACGGGCCTGATACGGCGTTCGTTCTGGCGCAATTCACAACCGGGGGGCTGCTGCAGAGTGAACAACAACGGCAGCGCGCTTTTCAGCGAGAAAGTGATGCCCCCCGCATCGCGTTCAAACGCCGTCAAACGTCCGTTGGCATCCCATATCCCCGGCGCCGTTCCCTCCGTTCCGGGCTGCCAGCTGGCACGGCCTCCGGACAGGTGAAGGTAGGGCCCGGTGCCGCCGCTCTGATAGCCGGCCAGCCCCTGGCTGGTTCGAAGATCGGGTAATGCCACGCCTTCCGGGAGACGCAGGGTGCGCAATTCCCCTGCCCCCAGAACCCGCCACCGGTTTCCCTGGCGCGCCACCACCATGCGATTGAAATCAAGCACCTTTTTCACGTAGTCGGACGCGAACACGGGATTGACCGGCTGACTCAACGCCCAGTCGTAAACCTTTTTCAGCGACGCCAGGGACGCCTTCTTGCTGGCGATATAGGTGTGGTAGTAGATATCGATGGGTTTGAAGCGGATCGGTTCTCCGGTCAACTCAAACGTTTCAATGACGCGTTGAAACCCGTAAAACGGGCCGAGCCACTCTCCGGTGTACAGATTCTCGTTCTGGTTCGGAGCAAACACCTGATATTCGTCACCCTTGGGCACGCCGATCCCTTTGATCAGCGTCCAGGTAGACGCGCTTTCGGTGATCACCGTGTCGCTGCCGTTCATATTCAGAAGACCGGCCTTGCGAGTCAGTTCCAACGCTTTTTCCGGCGGGTTGGTATCGCCACTCCAGAGCACCATTTCCACCCTTTTGCCCGGCGGCAACAGATTTTCCTCGATATAACGGGCGGAGCCAGCCAATTCTCGTTCCAGATCCAGGGTGTAATCCGGCACAGCCAACCGCAGTGCCCCTTCGGAGCCCTGAGTCTCCGATGGATGAGCCGCTGCTTCATACCAATAGAACGGGTGTGAATAGGTGTGAGTAGCGGCTTCCACATGCCGCAACCTGAAAATACGCCGGGCGATGTCCTCCAGTTCCTCGGCCCTCTCCGGGTAGAGTCCGGTCCGCGCCACTTCCCCCTCAACCACGGAGATGGTGGTGGGTACGGGGTAACGCTTCAGTATTTCCTGCAGCAAAACCTCGCCAGCGGCCTGATCGCGATACCCCCTCACCTCCGCCAGACTGGGGAACCCGTCGCCATCCATATGCACAAAAAACAGTCTGCGGCCGTTTTCCGTGGTGACATCGGGGATTGGCATCGGTGGTAACTTCAATGCCTGACGCAGAAAGTCCAGCGGCTGAATCACCCACCGGTCCGTCACATCCGCATCGCTGATCGTAGGGAGAATCGAGCGTACTACATAAGGATCAAGCGCGTATCCCCCCCAACCGGTGATGGCCACCGGCATATAATCCTCCCCACCCGCCCCCAGGGTCAGCCAGGGCTCGGCATTGTCAGCACTGATCGGAGATGACACTTCCAGCAGCGCCGGCAGCGGCGTTTCGAAGCCGATCCCCGGCGCTTTTGTTATCACCCTCGGACTTTCCTGAGGCTCCGGATGCTGGCGCAGCCCGAACACCTCCGCGTCGGGATCCCCCGGGTCCACCGGCAATTGCCCGACCATGGCCACCGGCACCCCGGCACGGGCCTGCCGCGCCAGCCAGTGCCGGAAGGCCGGTGGTACTCCGGTATCATCATTGAACCAAGTGATAATACCGGCGTAACGACCGTTCAGTGTACCCGCTGGCATCGGCTCGCCCATATATCGGATATCCGGGACCAAACCGAGAAACTGCACCGGCATCAGGCCATAGCGGACCATTTCCGAACGCTCCCAGAGGCCGTCCTGGGCGACGTCATGGATCATCAACACGCGGCGTGGAACAACTTCCAGGTTGCTCACGCCAAGCATGTCCAGTGCTGGATTACTGACCCAGGGCACGACACCATGGCTCTGAATCCGCTGTGCGATGCTTCTGGCCCCGGCCCTGTCCTCAGGAGGAGCGTAATCAATGGCGATGGTGGGCAGACCATAGCGCTGCCGCACCTCCTCGAAACGGGCCAGCAACCATTCACGATCCTCGCCGGACACCGGCTGATAACGCCCGCTGTCAGGGCGCCAGCGCTGGTACAGGGACTCCGCCGCCACCGCATCCACATAGCGGTGAACCACCGGCAATAATTCGAATCCGCGGTTAAGTATGAAGCGGGCCCCGGGAAATGTTTCCCCCACCCGCCGGATCAGGGTCTCCAGCCCTTCACGCTGAGCGGCCCGTTCCGTGTCCGTTTCAACACCCAGTTGGTAGCTGTCCAGAGTATCGAAAAAAAAACGCCGATATCCCTGGCGCCATAGCGGCCGGATCACCTTTTCAATCAGATAATCCCTCAGTGCCGGCTCGGCCAGATCCAAGACCCGGGTCCGCCAATCCGGATTATCACCCAGGATCCACTCCGAGCGAATGCCAGCGGCATAGTCCCGTGAGGGCAGCACTTCACCGAGGCTGACATAAGCATACACCTGGCCAACCCGATCTGGCGGAGGGACAGGAGCCTGCGCCGGCTCGACCACCGCCATGTCAAAAGCGGCCAGTTCGTCCCAGGGAACCTCTGGCCCATAATAAAACGCCGCGGATGGCACCTGCGCCCGCAAGCCCGCGGCCACCGCGCATAAAAAAACCATGAAGAAAAGCCGCGCCAACATCGGGGAAAAGAGGCTCCGTTGCACTTATTAGTATCCAGTTCCTTATAGATACCAACATACTTGCGCGCCAAAGGTAAGAGAGACGGCATGAAAAAAACGTCAGTCTGTGCGGCGAGTGGAAACCAGATGTTAATCAGAGCAGACGACTGTCCTTACCGAACTGATTCCGCAAAAACGCCATCTGGTCACCACGAATACGATGGCTGTTGATCAGCGCCAGATACTCGGCCATGTTCGGCACATAAGGCAGCGCCAGCAACTCCATGCCGATTTCCTCCGGCAGGCGACTGCCCTTGTGTTGATTGCAGCGGCGACAGGCGGCCACGACGTTGAGCCAGTGGTCGCGGCCACCACGGGAAGTGGGGCAGATGTGATCACGGGTCAGTTGGGATTCGGGAAATGACTTGCCGCAATACAGACAAACATGCTGATCCCGGCGAAACAGCGCGCGATTGGTCAGCGGCGGACGGGTACGGCGGCGCGGGCTGGCCAGGCCATCGCAGGCAATGATGGAATGCAGGGACAAACGGGACCGATCGCCAGTGACGCGGCACAGTCCACCGCGCAGGCGATAGATCACATCCCCGAGCGTCCAGGTCACCAGACCTCGCGCGTACAAAGTGGCAGCGGCCTGCCAGTCCAGCCATTCCACCGGCGTGCCGGCCTTGTCCAATCGCAGAATGCGCTCACTCATAGGCACCCTCGCCTGTTCGACAAACTTCTCCCGCTGTGGCGGGACCATGAAAGCCTGTTATCGTGACGATTCTGCGACAGGGAATGGAAAAATGTCGGCGGGTCGTGGCCCGCTCCCCTTACAGGGGATGTGCGCGGAGAACTTCCGTTACCCTGGTCTCTGCTTAACCGACCCGAATCGGCTAAGCAGAAAGCAGTGCCTCGCGGCAAGCTGCGCAAAAGTTGTACTGTTGATATAAGTTGTATTGATCATAAACAGCGCTCCGCTCCCCCGCAAGCGCGCTGTCGCTGACTTTGCCGGCCTGGCGGTGTCCGGATTCGGCCAATAACACCGAGGCGCGGCGGGACTAGTATGCGAGGATAGTGAGACAGGACGCCCCCACGGTTCACTGCCGGGGGCAGCGGACCGGTCAGAGAGCCGATAACAACCAAGGGCGAGCGGCATGCAATACGATTACGTGATTGTCGGCGGGGGTTCCGCCGGCTGTGTATTGGCCAACCGGCTGTCGGAGAACCCCAACAACCGGGTGTGCCTGTTGGAAGCCGGGCCACCGGACAACAGCCTCTTTATTCGCATCCCCGCCGGCATCATCCTGCTGATGCGTTCCAACCGCCGGAACTGGCGTTACTACACCGTGCCACAAAAGGCGCTCAACAACCGTCAGATCTACATTCCCCGTGGTAAAACCCTGGGCGGCTCCTCCGCGGTCAATGCCATGTGCTACACCCGCGGCCATCCCTGGGATTACGATCATTGGGAATCCCTCGGCAACCCGGGTTGGGGTTACCAGGATGTTCTACCTCTGTTCAAGCGCTCCGAGCACTACGAAGCCGGCGAAGACGACTTCCATGGCACCCACGGGCGTCTCAACGTGGCCGATCTGCGTTTCCGGCACCCGGTCAGCGAGGCGTTCGTCAGCGCCGCTCAGGAAGCCGGCTATCCGGCCAGTGATGATTTCAACAACGCCACCCAGGAAGGGGTCGGCTTTTATAAAGTAACGCAAAAGGACGGCGAACGCTGCGGCGTCGCCCGCGCCTATCTGCACCCCGCCCTGGAGCGCGAAAATCTGACCGTGATGACCGGCGCTCTGGTGCACCGGGTGCGCTTTGACGGCCGCACCGCCACCGGCGTGGACGTGGAGCATCAAGGGCAGGTGCAAACGCTGTCCGCCGGCCAGGTGATTCTCTGCGGCGGCACCATCAATTCCCCACAGTTGCTGAAATTGTCCGGCGTCGGTCCGCGCCAGGAACTGGAGCAGCATGGCATCGACGTGGTCCACGACCTGCCCGGCGTCGGCGAGAACCTGCAGGACCATCCGGACGTGCTGGTGGTGCACCAGAACCTGAAACGCGACACCTTGACACTGTCGCCCTGGGAATTGCCCACTTCCGGCCTGCGTGGCGTCTGGGATTTCTTCTATCGCCGCAGCGGTCAGTTGACCTCCAACGTGGCCGAAGCCGGCGGTTTCATCAAATCACGGCCGGAGGAACCGATCCCCGACCTGCAATTGCATCTCACCGCCGCCAAGCTGGATAACCATGGCCTGAACTGGACGTTCAGTATCGGGCACGGTTATTCAGGCCATGTCTGCATCCTGCGCCCCAAGAGCCGCGGCGACATCCGGCTGCGCGACGCCAACCCGCGCTCACCGGCGCTGATCGATCCACGTTTCCTGGAACATGAGGACGACATGGAAGGCATGGTACGCGGGGTCAAGGCGATGCGCGGGATCATGGCCCAGCAAGCCCTCGGCCCCTGGCGCGGCAATGAGATCTTTCCCGGTAGCCAGGTGCAGTCCGACGATCAGATCCGCGCTTTCCTGCGCGAGAAATGCGACAACATTTACCACCCGGTGGGCACCTGCAAGATGGGCGTCGACGACATGGCGGTGGTGGATCCGCGACTGCGCGTGCACGGCCTGGAAAATCTGCGGGTGGTGGATGCCTCCATCATGCCAACGCTGATCGGCGGCAACACCAATGCCCCAACGGTGATGATCGCCGAAAAGGCCGCCGACGATATCCTCGGCCTGGCGTGATACAGGAGGGCTATCGCGGCTCGTGAGCCACCGGTGCCCAAATTCGCTGGCAAGCCAGCTTCCCACAGAAGGGCCACGAAGCCGCTGTGGGAAGCTGGCTTGCCAACGAAGGCGTGTCGCGTGTAGGCCGCCCGTCCCACAACTGTGGGACAGCGGTGGTCCACGAGCCACGATACCCTCCCACGGCGCCCCTTAGCACGACTGTCATTTTTCACTTCCACACTGGCGCCTTTGGGTTGTTAAACATAAACATCTGGGGGGGCTACCATGGGCGACGACACGCCGGCTCGCGCGCGTCTGGTGGAATTGCTTTGGCAGTTAAAGCAAAACTACGACCGTGCCGGGGATACAGGTCTTGGCTTCATTCATTTCAACACCCTGCTGAACGACGCCCGCTACCGGGCGGAAATTATCGAGCGGGCATGTCACAGCCCGCACAGCCACATCCGTCATCTGGGAGAGGAACTGGCGCGCCTT
This sequence comes from Alcanivorax sp. 24, assembly GCF_004360225.1. Taxonomy (GTDB): domain Bacteria; phylum Pseudomonadota; class Gammaproteobacteria; order Pseudomonadales; family Alcanivoracaceae; genus Alloalcanivorax; species Alloalcanivorax xiamenensis. The sequence goes on along the minus strand of NZ_SNUA01000002.1, from coordinate 377,200 downwards.
GACCACGCCGACGCGGTCAATAACGCCCGTCCCCAAGCGACCTCCACGGGTTCTTCCCGTTTCACTTACCGGCGGCTGGCATGGCCTCTGGTCATTGGCACCTTGTCGCTGTTCCTGCTGCTATTCTGGTGGCTGGCTCTGTCCTACCTGCAAGGCGACCAGGTCATAACCGGGGTGATCGACCAGGACCAGACCTGGACCGCTGACCGTGATTGGGTACTGGGGGACGTGGTGTACGTAATGCCCGGCGTGCGCCTGACCATCGAGCCGGGCACCCGCATTCTCGGCCGCGCCGATTCGGCGCTGGTCGTCACTCGCGGAGCCCGTCTCCACGCCGCCGGCCGCGAGGATGCCCCCATCGTTTTCACCAGCATCCAGCCTGAAGGGAAAAGGACCGCCGGCGATTGGGGCGGGCTGGTCTTGCTGGGGGACGCTCCGGTCAACCAACCCGACGCTCAGATCGAAGGCATTGATGCCGGCGATCCGCTCGGCGCCTATGGCGGGCAGAACCCGCAAGGCAGTTGCGGCGTACTGGAATACGCCCGGATCGAGTTCGCCGGCTTCGAGGTTTACGCCAACAATGAACTGAACGGTCTCACCCTGGGTGGTTGCGGCAGCGGTACCATCGTCCGCCATGTGCAGGTGCACCGGCCCCTGGACGACGGCGTGGAAGTGTTTGGCGGCAACGTCGACCTGCGCCATATCGTCATTACCGGTGCCGGCGACGATGGCCTGGATTGGGATCTGGGCTGGCGCGGCAGAGTGCAGTTCCTGGTGGTGCAACCGCACCAGGACACCGGCGACAATGCCTTCGAGGCGGACAACAACGGCGCGCATCACCAGGCACGCCCCCGCTCCGAACCGGTCATGTACAACGTCACCCTGGTGTCGCCGCGCAGCAGCACCCGCCATCATCGTGCCATGACTCTGCGCGAAGGCACCGGTGGCCATTTCCGCAATCTGTTGATCAGCGGTTTTTCCGGTGAAGCCATCGACCTGCGCGACACCGCCACGGTGGGCAATCTGGATACCGGTGCTCTGGAGTTTCAGGGCATGCTGATGCATGGCATCGGCCCGCGCGGCCTGAGTTATTTCGAGACGGAGCAAGGAGAGGCGGACGATGATGGCGGCTTCGACGAGGACGCCTTTTTCCGGGGATTGGGCGGCATCCGTTTCGGCGAAGACCCCCATTTCAATCAGGATGTGATCAACCCATACCACCCTACTGTGACGCCCGCCTTGCGGTCACCGGCGACACGCGGCGCCGTGCCGGTGCCTCAGGGGGAATTCTGGGACGAGGCGGCCGTCTACCTCGGCGCGGTACGGCCCGGGGCCAGTGCCACCTGGCTGGATCGCTGGACCGCCTTTCCCGCACGTTAGCGAAGGCCGGGCGGGCTGCCCCTTAATGATGGGACAGCCCGTTTACAGGCCCGAACCGCGGCGGTCCTGAATCAGCGCACCACCACGAAGAACACGCCGCCGTCACGATTGACACGCAACAACAGGGCGGCATCGGCGTCGGGGACGGCCGACTCCAGTTCCTGCATGTTGACCACATTTTGGCGATTGGCATTGATAATCACGTCACCACCCCGCAGGCCGGCACGCCAGGCCGGGGAGTTACGTTCCACGGCTTCCACCAGCACGCCGCTGTCGGCGTGGCGCAGCTCGCCTTTGCGCAGATCGCGCAGGCTGGCGCCCTGCAGGAATTTCGATATGGCGTCGCCGCCGGCCTGACGCTGATCGGATTCAGTGATCACCGCCACCAGCTGGCGCTTACCGCCATCGCGAATAATGTTCAGCCGTACCTTCTCACCGACCGGTGACAACCCGACCTTGTTACGCAAATCCGCCGCCCGGGTCACCGGCTGGCCGTCCACTTCCACCACGACATCACCGGCCTTGAGACCCGCTTTGTCCGCGGCGCTGTCTTCCATCACATTGGTGACCACCACACCGCGCTGCCGTTGTTCCACCTGGAAGGCGTCCGCCAGCTCCGGTGTCAGATCCTGAATCGTCACACCCAGCACACCACGGCGCACCTCGCCATGTTCGATCAGCTGCTCCATCACATTCACCGCCATTTCCGTTGGGATGGCGAAGCCGATACCGACGTTCCCTCCTGAAGGTGCCAGGATCGCGGTGTTGATCCCGACCAGTTCACCGCGCAGATTGACCAGCGCGCCACCGGAGTTGCCGGGGTTGATGGAAGCGTCGGTTTGGATGAAGTTCTCGTAGCCTTCAATGCCAAGACCGGTGCGGCCCAGCGCGGAGACGATACCGGAGGTCACGGTCTGACCAAGGCCAAAGGGGTTACCGATCGCCAGAACATAATCCCCCACCCGCAGCCCGGTGGAATCGCCGATACGGATCTGGGTCAGATCATCGCTCTTGTCCAGTTTCAGCACCGCCAGGTCCACTTCCTCGTCCAGCCCCACCAGCTCCGCGCTCAATTCGCGACCATCGGTGAGTGTCACTTCGATTTTATCCGCGTTCTTGGCCACATGGGCATTGGTCAACACGTAGCCTTGCCTGGCGTCGACGATAACGCCGGAGCCGGCGCTGATGGCACGCCGGGTGGAAGGCTGCTGTTGTTCGGGAACATTGAAAAAACGGCGAAAGAACGGATCTTCCAACAGCGGGTTGCGGGCGGTCCGCACCCGCGTCTCGATGGCGATGTTCACCACCGCCGGCGCGGTTTTTTCCAACATCGGCGCCAGCGTCGGCAACGACTCCCCTTGCGCCACGGGCAGCGCCGCCCGGGCCGGTACCGCGACAGTCAACAACAGAGCAACGCAAAGCGCGCAAATAAAGGAATAATAGGATTTCAATGGTGCGTACAAGGCCACATCCTCCTGTACCTGGGCACTAACTTAGTCGGGCTTGAACTGGCGATCAACATGACGGCCAGGTTGCTGAATCGTGAAGCTTCGACCGCCGCCCGGCCTTCAGGGTTCCGATAAAAACAGCCTCACCTGATTGAACTCACTGGCTTCTCCCAGATCCGGCCAGGTGGTGGCATGCCAATTCCCGAGCGGACGATACCCTGGCGGCTGCAACCCGGCGATACGGGAGTCCGCCAGCAACACCGGCGCGCCAGCCCGGCGAAAACGGGCCAGCAACGGCAGGTTATCCCGGTCGTAGAGAATATCGGCGGCGGTAACGCGGTCGGCCAGGGCCAGACAGGCGTCCAGATCATCACTCAGTTCCAGACTGACGCCATTGAGGGCGGCGTTGGCTTCGCTGGCGGCCAGCGCGTCCGGGTCCAGATCGCAAGCGATGACACGGCGGGCGCCGGCCCGGGCGGCGGCCACCGCCACCACGCCGGAACCGGGCCCCACGTCCACCACGCAGCAATCCTTCACCCATTCCGGATGGGTCAGAAGATGGCGCGCCAACACCTGCCCCGAAGCCCAGCATAACGACCAGTATGGCGGTGCTTCCATCAACGCATTGGCCACCTCCTGATCCAGACGCTGATCCGCCAGCAGACGGTCGAGCAGCCATAAGGACAGCTCCGGCACCAGCGGCAACGGCGTGGCACGGAGCTGGATTTCGGGCAGCAAGGCGTTCAGACGAGCTTGCAGCGCCAGCGGCGCAGGCGCACTCACGAGGCAGCTTCCTGCCGCGCCTTGGCGGCGGATAGCTCCGCGTTGAAGCGCGTGGCATGGCGCACTTCCCCACTGTCGTTCAGCTCCGGATAGGGCACGCCATAGCGGTCGCAATAGCCCGCCAGTTTCGGATGGGCCCAACGAAACAACGTATTCCGGTAGATCTCCGGGTCCAACCGGGGCTGATCATAGAATCCAGCCGCGCGCCGCTGTTCGCAGGCCTCGGACAGAATGATCGCCGCCGCCACGCTGACATTGAACGACGCCACCATCCCCATCATCGGCACGATCACATGCCCATCCACGGCGGCGCCGGCGGCTTCGCTGACACCGAAGCGCTCGGTGCCCAGCAACAACGCCGTGGGTTTGGTGAAATCCACCTCCCGATACGGCAGCGCGGTATCGGAAAAATGGGCAGCCAGCACCTGCATGCCTTGGGCACGCGCCTGCTCGATGGCGCTCACCCCGTCCTTATGTTTGTGCAAATTAATCCAACGTTGCGAGCCCATGGCGGTACCCGCCGCCACCTTGGCCCGGTTTTCCGGCAGCACCGCATGCACATCGAGGATGCCAACGGCATCGCAGGTGCGCACCACGGCGGCGATGTTATGGGGTTTGTGCACCCCTTCCATGATCACGGTGAGATCCGGTTGGCGGCGATTCAACGTATCCAGCAACCGTCGATAGCGTTCCGGGGTCATGGGGACTCCTGTTATTGGCGAAGCGCGATTGTAGCACGGGGTTCGCCCACCCTCTGTTGTCGGGCACAATGCACCCAACAGAATAAGGATGACCCGATGAGCGAACGTTCCCTGCCCCTGGCCGGCATCCGCGTGGTGGAGCTCGGCCAACTGCTGGCCGGCCCTTTTGCCGGCACGCTACTCGCCTATTTTGGCGCCGATGTGATCAAGGTGGAGCCGCCGGGTGGCGATCCAATCCGCCGCTGGCGGTCCCTGGATGACACCGGCACGTCGTTCTGGTGGCGCAGTCTGGGCCGCAACAAACGCTCGATCACGCTGGACCTGAAGACCGACCGCGGCCGCGAGCTGGCCGGCCAATTGATCGACCGCGCCGATGTGCTGATCGAGAACTTCCGGCCCGGCACGCTGGAATCCTGGGGACTGGGCCCGGAACGCTTCCTGCAAAGCAACCCCGGGCTGGTGTACACACGCATCTCCGGCTATGGCCAGGACGGGCCCTACGCCGACAAACCCGGCTACGCTTCGGTGTGCGAAGGGGTTGGCGGCCTGCGCTACGTCAACGGCTTTCCCGGCGAACGCCCGGTGCGCCCGAACCTGTCTCTGGGCGACACCATCGCCGGCCTGCACGCGGCTCTTGGCATCGCCCTGGCCCTGCTGGAACGGCACGGCAGCCAACAGGGCCAGGTAGTGGACGTGGCTTTGTACGAGTCGGTGTTCAATCTGCTGGAAGCGGTGATCCCCGAATTCGATGGCGCCGGCCTGATTCGTGAACCGTCCGGTTCCACCGTCACCGGCATTGTCCCCACCAATACCTACCGCTGTGGCGATGGCAAATACGTCATCATCGGCGGCAATGGCGATTCCATCTTCAAACGGCTGATGCAGGCCATGGACCGTGACGATCTGGCCGATGACCCGCGTCTGGCTCACAACCCGGGGCGGGTGGAGCACGAAGCGGAGCTGGACGCCATCATCGGCGACTGGTGCGCCGGCCAGGATAGCCCCCGGGTGTTGGCGCGGCTGGAAGAGGCGCGGGTCCCCTGTGGCCCAATCTACAGCGCCGCCGATATGCTGGCGGACCCGCATTTCCAGGCGCGCGGTTTGTTCCAGCAGGTGGAGATCAACGGCAAGCCGTTGCAAATTCCCGCCATCACGCCCCGCCTTGCCGACACACCCGGCGGCACCCGCTGGCCCGGCGGCGAGGCCGGCACTCACACCGAAGCGGTACTGCGTGAGGAACTGGGACTGTCCGAGGCGGAGTTTCAGGCGCTGCGGGACGAGGGCGTGCTGGGATAACGGCGCGGGCCTGAATGCAACATAGGTTCCGCGAGACCGCTGTGGGAAGCTTGCTTGCAAGCGAATGATCTATCGGGGCAGAAGATTCGCTTGCAAGCAAGCTTCCCACAGCGGCTTCGTAGTGGAGGTCGAGAAAAGGGGAACGACTCAACGGCGCTGTGACAGCTGCTCGTAGAGATTGTCGATGATGCGCGCGGCGAGGTGCCGGGCGCGGTCGGTAAGCGGGCCTTCGAAGTGTTCATCCAGATTGGCCACGAACAACGCCAGCCAGCGCTCATGATGCGCGCCGGTGAGCGGCGCCTTGTCGTCCACCGCCCGATGTTTGGCCATCATATGCCGATTGTAACGGTCATCGCCAAGCAACAGCTTCTTCCAGAAAGCCGCGATCAGCGGCAGGTGCTCATCGAGATCAATCCGCGCCACGTCGAGAAACACCGGCGCCAACAGCGGATCCTCGAGGATCCGCTGATAGAACAGTGACACCATGCGGTCGATCCGCTCCGGGCTGTCCAGATCCGGCCTGCCGGAAGCAGCCTTCTGTTCGGCGATACCGGGCTGAAAAAGCCGTACCCGTTGCCGTTCACTCACCAGCGAATACGCCCGGTCAGGATATCCTTGAACATCACGAAATCGCCGGCCAAACTGTACCATGGATGCTTGAAGGTGGCGGGCCGATTCTTCTCGAAGAAGAAATGCCCCACCCAGGCGAACCCATAGCCCACCACCGGCAACAGCAGCAGCCCCCACCAATTACCGGAAAGCAGCACACCGAACAACAGCGCGAACAGACACAGCGTGCCGATGAAGTGCAGGCGCCGGCAGGTCGGGTTGGTATGCTCCTGCAGATAGTAGGGATAGAACTCCGCGAAGCTCTGGAAATCAGATTGTTTTACCGTCGTCATAGCGTCACCTGTTCGGTTGCGCCCGACGCCGCCGATGGCCCTGGGGTCAGGGATCCAGGGCAGCGGCGCCAAGCCATCTGATGTCTCCATTGTCCACCATAGCCGGGCACATACAACAGCCCTGATCGGGCCATCCGCGATAGGGACCCCATGACCATGCCCAGCCTTTCCCTGCTCAACGGCTTCAGCACCAGCGCCATCGCCGTTCCCGACCATCTGACACCGATCACCGACCGGGGAGCCGAGTGCGCCGCCATTGAGGCCGGGCTGCGGCCTCAACAGGTGGCCACCATTTGGCGCCATGCCCGCGGGCTTTACCGTACCGGTATGAATCCCGCCATCGCCCTGTGTCTGCGCCGCCAGGGACAAGTATTCCTGAATCGCACCCTCGGTTACGCCGATGCCGACCAACGGCGCCGCCTCACCACCGATACGCCTGTTTGTCTGTTTTCCGCCTCCAAGGCGGTCACCGCCATGCTGGTGCATCATCTGGCCGAACAAGGTGAGCTGGATCTGGACCGGCCAGTGTGTGATTACATCCCCGAATACGGCGCCATGGGCAAGCACCGGACCACGCTGATGCACGTGCTGACCCATCGTGCCGGGGTGCCGCGTATCCATGAGCCGGTGGCGGCGGAGGACCTGTTCGACTATGACCGCATCATGGCGTTGCTGTGCCGCGCCAAACCGGAAAACCCCGGGCGCCAGCAGGCTTATCACGCGATTACCGCCGGCTTCGTGCTTGGCGAGGTGATCCGGCGCGTCACCGGGGAGAGCATCAACGCCCTTTTGGACCGGGTGATCCGGCGCCCCATGGGGATGCGTTATTTCACCTTTGGACTGCGGGAGCCGGCGGTGGCGCCGGCGAAAAGCGCCGTAACCGGCCTGCAATTACCACCGGTAAACGCCTTTCTTACCCACGCCGTGGGCGCTCCGCTGGACCAGGTGGTGGACCTGTCCAACGATCCCCGTTTTCTCGACGCCACCATCCCCGCCGGCAACCTGTACGCCACCGCCGAGGAGGCCGGCCGTTTTTTCCAGATGCTGCTGGATGACGGCCGCTATCAGGGCCAGCGGTTATTCCGCCCGGAGACCGTGCGCTTCGCCACGGGACGGGCGGCCACCAAGGGCGGCCGGCTGGACCGTACCTTGATGGTACCGCTGGCATTCTCGCCGGGCTTCATGCTCGGTGCCCGCGCCCTGAGCCTGTACGGGCCCGGTACCAGCAACGCCTTCGGGCATCTGGGTTTCATCAGCATTTACTGCTGGGCGGATCGGGACCGGGATCTTGCCGGAGCCCTGCTGACCACCGGCAAGGCGGCGCTGGGCCGGCATTTCCCGGCATTGTTGAAGTTACAGATGGCGATTAACCGGCATACAGCGTAAAACGCAACACGCCGACACGCTAACACACTTTGGAGGGCGCATCGCCGCGTAGAGGAAGATGCCGGATCAAGTCCGGCATGACGTTTTTCCAAGAGCTGCAAGCAGGCGTTGGATTTGGCGTGCCAGCGTGTTGCGTGCAGGCGTACCCGCCCTCAAAAATAAAAATCAAACGCCACGTAGGCGGCGTTGAAATTACCTTCGTAGACATCACCGTTGGCGTCGATGTCACCGTCGGACCACAGGTATTCCAGATAGAGCCAGCCGGGACCGTACTTGTAACGAATACCCGGAGCGTAAAACTGGACATCACCGGCATCATTGTTACGGGTGTCGGTGCTGGCCACGCCGCCGTCCAGGTAGTACGCCCAGTTGCGATTCTGATACATCACCTCGGCCACGTGCCGCTGGGTTTTCACTTCCTCGTCCGCGGGCGCGGCATCGGAGGCCAGGAAGGCATCGAGACCGCCAAAGTCACGGCGGGCGTCGACAAAGCGGTATTTGAAGCTCCAGGGCCCGCGCTGATACAGGTAGTGAAGATCATAGGCCACGTGCTCGCCGTCGGCCTTGCGGCCGGAGGCGGTGTCCGCGGTCAGGTCCTGCATCCGTCCGTATTGCACCGACGCCCCCATGGTATGGCCTTCCAGGAAACGCCAGTCCAGATTCAGAACACCGGTTTTCAGCTTGCGGTAGCTGTCACTGGTGCCCCAGTGGCCGTTGTCGTCCAGGGTATCGGTGCTGTCCTCGCCCCAGTCGTCCTGGTGATAATAGGCGGCGTCGTAGTGAAAATCGCCGGCGTCACCGCTCAGCTTGAAGCCGACATCCATCTGATCGCCATAACCGCCCTGCAGGCCGTCGCCAGGCCAGAAGTTGCCCGTCTTCCAACCGAAAGGCACCTGGCTTTTACCCACTTTAAGTAAGGTGTGGTCGTTGAATTCGTAGCCGATCCAGGCTTTGTGCATGGCAAAGGTATCGCCACTGCTGTTGTTGTTGACGTCGGTGAAGGAACCTCGTCCGATACGGGCTTCGGCACTGAACCGCCAGGGACCGTAACCGCCGTCGTCATCGGCGTAGAGAATGAACGCCGGATCGGCGAAATTGCCGCCGGTTTCCCGGTCGAGGTCGGCGTCAAAGGCGGAATTGGGACCGCCAAAATCGGATTTGTCCACGTACTGGTACACCCACCAGACGCCAGCGCTGAGTTCAGCGCCCGCCTGCGCATTTTGCACCAGCAACAAAGGCGATATGGCGCCCAGCGCCAGGGCCGGCAGGGCCCGTTTGTTGTCTGCCATCGGCTTCTCCCCAGTCGAGTCAGAACTTTTGATTGAAGTAAGGATTCGTTCCTTGCTGCCTGTTTTTTCGGATTACGACGTGCCCGCCGCCGCTATCAGCGTCAACGCTGAAAGGCGAACCGGGGTCGAACCCCTAAGGGTGTATCACAATCAAACGGGTAAGGTCACGTCAGGCGCGTCTTGCCGGGCCGCGTGAAGGCCCCGAAAAACACAGTGAAAATCGGCGAAGGCCCTGCCCTCGCCGATTCAGGAGAAAGTTACAGATTATCCAGAATGGCTTTTTTCACCGCGTCCAGTTCGGCGTCGATAGTGACCATACGGGCACCAGAGGACAATTCCTGCTGACACTGCGCGATGGCGGTATCCGGATCCTTGAGCCCGTTACCGGTCAGGGTGCAGACGATGGTGCTGCCTTCAGCGATCTTGCCGGCTTTGATGTCACGCATGGCGCCACCAATGGAGGCGGCGGACGCCGGTTCGCAGAAGACCCCTTCTTTTTGCGCCAGCAGTTTCTGCGCGGCGAGGATTTCCTCATCAGTCAGTTCGTCGAACCAGCCTTCGGAGTCCTTCTGCGCGGTCCAGGCTTTGTCCCAGGACTGCGGGTTGCCGATGCGGATGGCGGTGGCCACGGTTTCCGGGTTTTCCACTGCCGCGCCGCGCAGGAACGGCGCCGCGCCCGTGGCCTGGTAGCCGACCATGCGCGGTACGCTGCCGGCGATACCGGCTTTGTGGTATTCGCTGTAGCCCATCCAGTAGGCGGAAATATTGCCCGCGTTGCCCACTGGCAGACAGTGATAATCCGGTGCGCGACCCAGCTCCTCGACGATTTCGAAAGCGGCGGTTTTCTGACCCTGCAGACGGAACGGGTTCACCGAGTTGACGATGGTGACCGGCGCTTTCTCGGCCACCTGCTTGACCAGTTCCATGCCCTGGTCGAAGTTGCCGCGGATCTGCATGATCATTGCGCCGTACATCATAGCCTGGGCCAGCTTGCCCATGGCGATCTTGCCTTCCGGAATCAATACGAACGCGGAAATGCCGGCCCGCGCGGCATACGCCGCCGCCGCCGCCGAGGTATTGCCGGTGGAGGCACAGATAATGGCGTTGCTGCCCTCTTCCACCGCCTTGGTCACCGCCATGGTCATGCCGCGATCCTTGAACGACCCGGTGGGGTTCAGACCTTCGTACTTGACGTAGATATCCACGTCCTTGCCGAGCAGGCGCGGGATATTCTTGAGCCGGATCAGCGGGGTGTTGCCTTCGCCCAGGCTGATGATCGGCGTGTCGTCATTCACCGGCAGGTGGTCGCGGTAACGGTTGATCAGGCCTGTGTAGCGGTCACGGAATGGCATGGTTGCTCTCTCTTTGTTTCACTAGCACGCAACACGCTTGCACGCATCACGCTGTAGCCGGCGGGCAGCAGTCCGCCGGCATTGTTCATTCAGGCGTCCAGGGTCTCGACGCGAATACGCATTATATCGTTATCCACGGTGTCCAGGGCAGCGATTCGCTTGAGTGCTTCGTTCATGTCACCCTCGCGCACCCGGTGAGTCAGGATAACGATGGGCACCAACCCTTCGTCCACTTCCTTCTGCACCATGGCCTCGATACTGATGTTGTTGTCGCTGAGAATGCGGGTCACGTCCGCCAGCACGCCGGCTTTGTCCTGGACGTGCAGCCGCAAGTAGTAACCACAGGAGATATCCTCGATGGTCAACACCGGTTCGTCGGACATCTGATCGGCATGGAAGCCCAGATAAGGTACCCGTTCGTGGTGATCCACGGTCAGTTCACGGCCCAGCTCGATGATGTCCGCCACCACCGCCGAGGCGGTGGGTTCGGCGCCGGCGCCGGCGCCATAGTAAAGGGTCGGGCCGACCGCGTCGCCGTCGATCATGACCGCGTTCATCACCCCATTGACCCCCGCCAGCATCACTTCCTGCGGGATCAGAGTGGGATGCACACGCAGCTCAATACCGCTGCCGGTGTCTTTGGCGATCCCCAAATGTTTAATGCGATAACCGAACTGGGCGGCACTATTGACGTCCTCGATGGTGATGCGGCTGATGCCCTCCATATAGACCTTGGAGAACTGCAACGGGATGCCGAACGCAACGGAGGCGAGGATCGTCAGTTTGTGAGCGGCGTCCACCCCTTCCACGTCGAAAGTGGGGTCCGCTTCCGCGTAGCCCAGCGCCTGGGCCTCCGCCAACACTTCGTCGAAACCACGGGCCCCCTGCTCCATCTCGGTGAGAATATAGTTACCGGTGCCATTGATAATGCCCGCCACCCAATTGATATGGTTGGCCGCCAAACCTTCGCCCAGTGCTTTGAGAATCGGAATACCGCCCGCCACGGACGCCTCGAAGGCCACATCCACGCCATGCTCCTGGGCAGCCTGGAAGATCTCATTACCGTGCTCGGCGATCAGCGCTTTGTTGGCGGTGACGATATGCTTGCCATTGCCGATGGCGGTGAGCACCAATTCGCGGGCGACGTCGGTGCCGCCGATCAATTCCACCAGGATATCCACGTCCGGGTCGTTGGCGACCTCGAACACATCCCGGGACACCCGGATACCGGTAATGTCGCAGGCGGGATTTTCACGCCGCGCACCAATGTGAGCGATCTCAATGGGCTGCCCCACGCGCCGGGCAATCTCGCCTGCATTGCGCTTGAGTACATTGACGGTGCCTGAGCCCACCGTGCCCAGGCCAGCGATCCCAACCTTAATCGACTTCACTTGGTCCTCTCCAGAATAGATGTAATCCAGGGTGCGCGTAGTGCACCGGGCCGACGATGTCAGCCCGTTATCAGCCCGTCGGCGCGGAACATCTTCTTGATGCCCCGCAGCGCCTGGCGGGTACGTTGCTCGTTTTCAATCAGGGCGAACCGCACATGGTCGTCGCCGTATTCGCCGAAACCGACGCCTGGAGAGACCGCCACGCCGGCCTCCGACAGCAGCTTCTTGGAGAATTCCAGCGATCCCAGCGCCCGGTAGGGTTCCGGAATACGGGCCCATACGAACATGGTGGCGCGGGGCTTTTCCACCGTCCAGCCCAGGTCATTGAGGCCATCGCAGAGCACGTCGCGGCGTTTCAGGTACAGATCGCGGATCTCGGAGACACAGCTCTGGTCGCCTTCCAGAGCGGCGATAGCAGCCACCTGGATCGGCGTGAAGGTGCCGTAATCCAGATAGGACTTGATGCGCGCCAGAGCGTGAATCAGCTCCTTGTTGCCGCAGCAGAAGCCGACCCGCCAGCCCGGCATATTGTAACTTTTGGACAGTGAGAAGAATTCCACCGCCACCTCGCGGGCGCCTTCCACCTGCAGGATCGACGGTGCCTCATAGCCGTCAAAAACGATGTCGGCATAGGCGATATCGTGCACCACCCAGATACCGTACTCCCGGGCGATCGCCACCACTTTCTCGAAGAAATCCAGCTCCACGCACTGGCCGGTGGGATTGCCGGGAAAATTCAGCACCAGCATCTTCGGCTTTGGCCAGGCCTCCTTGATCGCCCGCACCAGTTCCTCGAAGAAATCCACCCCCGGCACCAGCGGCACATGACGGATATCCGCGTTGGCGATGACAAAGCCATAGGGGTGGATCGGGTAGCTGGGATTGGGCACCATCACCGTGTCCCCGGGCCCCATGGTGGCCAGCGCCAGATGCGACAGTCCTTCCTTGGAGCCGATGGTGACGATGGCCTCGGATTCCGGGTCCAGCGCCACATTGTAGCGGCGCTGGTACCAGTCGGTGATGGCCTTGCGCAAACGGGGAATGCCACGGGACTGGGAGTAACGGTGGGTATCGCCACGCTGCACGGTTTCCACCAGCTTTTCCACGATGTGCGGCGGGGTCGGCTGGTCCGGATTGCCCATGCCGAAATCGATGATGTCCTCACCCCGCGCTCGCGCCGCTTTCTTCAGCTCTCCAACGATATTGAAGACATAAGGCGGCAAACGGCGAATACGCTGAAAATCGGCTTCCACGGCTGAATCCTTCAAAAAAGATGGCGCGGTCCGGGGCCGTACCGAAACAGGCACGTCACGGGCCGTGGCGGGGTTACTGGAAGCCGGACACATTAACGGCGCCAGGAGGCGCCGTCAATGTATCCCGGGGGCAGGAAAGCCCGCTTAAAGCTGCAGTCGCTGCAGCATTTGCGCCGGAGTCAGATAACCGCCCAGTTGGGTGCCTTCGGCGGTGTAGATCGCCGGCGTGCCGCGTACCCCGAACTCCACGCCCAGGGCGTATTCGTCGTTCACCTGGCCGGCACAGCTGCCGAGTGCATTTTCGACGATCTTGTCCTTCAGCTTGGCGTCGGTAAGGGCGGCGGCGCGGTCCTTGGCACACCAGATGTGGCGCATGTCCTCGGCCGCCTCGGACGCCGGCCCGCCGCGCGGGAAGGCCAGATAATGCACGGTGATCCCGGCCTCGTTGTACTCTTCGATGTGCTCGTGCATCTTGCGGCAGAAGCCACAGGTAATGTCGGTAAAAGCGTAGATTTCCGCCTTCTGATCATCGGCGGCATAGGTGATCATGCGTTTGCTGTCGACCTTGGCCAGGCCGGCCTTGCGCACCTTCTCGAGGCGCTCTTCCCCGAGATTCACCGGCTTGCCGTCCCGCAGCTCAAGCACATCACCGGTAAATACGAAACGGCCATCGCCGCTGGTATAGACCCACTGGCTTCCACCGCCGCCCTTGAGTTCCACCCGGGCCATGCCCTGCACTGGCGCCGGCTCGACTTTGCTGATCGTAAACTGGGGCAAGGTGCCGGCGAAGCTCTTCCTGATCGCCTTCTCATCCACCCCCGAATCCGCCACCGCCAGGGTGGCCGCGACCAATCCCAGGGCCGCCATCATTATCCTTTTCATGACATTCTCCAATGGTACGCCGCCCCCTGCGGCGACTATCGTTATTTGAGTGGCAACGGACGCCTCAAGTTCCCGCCCGGGGATGATGTTGCTCATAAAGCGTCTGTAACCGCTGCTGCGCCACATGGGTATAGATCTGCGTGGTGGACAAATCACTGTGCCCCAATAACAACTGCACCACCCGCAGGTCCGCCCCATGGTTGAGCAAATGTGTCGCGAACGCATGGCGCAGTGTATGGGGTGACAACGCCTTTTGCACCCCCGCGCTGATCGCGATCTGCTTGATCCGGTACCAGAATGCCTGGCGCGTCATCGGCTCCCCGCGCCGGCTCGGGAACACCACATCCTGATCCGGGTGAATCAGCAGGGGTCTGGCCTCCCGCAGATAACGCGACAGCCAGTACAATGCTTCCTCTCCCAGAGGCACCAGACGCTCCTTGTCCCCTTTTCCCACCACTCGCACCAAACCCTGGCGCTGATTGACCTGCCCCAGGGTCAGGCCAACCAGCTCCGACACCCTCAGGCCACAGGCGTACAGTACCTCGAGCATGGCTCGATCGCGCAGCCCCAGCGGATCGTCCAGGTCTGGCGCCGCCAGCAGCGCTTCCACATCGGCCTCGCTGAGACTCTTTGGCAGAGCCCTGCCGGTTTTCGGGCGCGCCACGTTCAAAGTGGGGTCCTCGTCGATGCGCCCTTCCCGTTTCAACCAGCGGAAAAAACTCTTCAACGCGGAAAGCTGTCGGGCCACGGACCGCGCGCCCAACCCCTGTTCATGGCGGTGAGCCAGGAACTGCAACAGCTGGTAACGCTGACACCGTTCCAGCGCGGTATGCTCTTCCCGGCCCAGCCACTCGCCGAACTGGCGCAGGTCCCGTCCATAGCTCTCCAGGGTATTGCGGCTCAGACCCCGTTCCAGCCATTGATTGTCGAGCCAGGCGTCCACTATCCGCTGTTGGGATTCGGGTAATGCATTCATGGTGTGTTTTTTCATTCCGGAATTCTGTCCGCCGGAATCGCTGCCGGCAAGCCTGTTCGCTGCCAAGGCAGCCTCCCACGGAAAGTCACGGGAGCCACTGTGGGAAGCTGCCTTGGCAGCGAATACAGCGGGAATTCACGCCTCCAAGACCAACGGACTTAGTATGGCCAGGGTTTTACTATTTATTACCAGGGCCGCGCCCTCATACGGGGCATACTCGAAGGGCTTTGAGTTACCAGAGGTAAGGAGTGCCCTATGGAAATTCTTTCGTGGATCGTACTGGGTCTGATCGCCGGAGTGATCGCAAAATGGATCATGCCGGGCAAGGATCCGGGCGGCTTCATTATTACCATTCTGATTGGTATCGCCGGTGCTTTCGTCGGCGGCTGGCTCGGTTCCCTGGTGGGAATCGGCGCGGGAGCGGCATCAAATTCGTTATCGATTGGCAGCATCATCACCGCCATCGTCGGCGCATTAGTGCTGTTGTTCCTGTACCGGTTACTAGCCAAACGCTAACCCTCCGCCGCAAAATAAAAAGGCCGCCCCGTCCGTTGGAGGGGGCGGCCTTTTTGTTTGTGCCCGGTGGGAGCATCCTTGCTCGGCCAGAGGTCGCTTCCGAATGCCCTACAGCAAAGGCTGAAGCGACAGTAGCTCGCAACCGGAGCGCATCGCGTATTACCGGATTTTTTCCTTGATACGCGCGGATTTACCGGAACGCTCACGCAGGTAGTACAGTTTGGCGCGACGAACATCACCGCGACGGATGACTTCGATGGAATCGACCAGCGGGCTGTGCAGCTGGAATACTCGCTCCACACCCACGCCGTGGGATACTTTACGGACAGTGAAATTGGAGTTCAGGCCACGATTGCGACGCGCAATCACCACGCCCTGGAACGCCTGCAGACGCTCACGGGTGCCTTCCTTCACTTTTACTTGCACGGTGACGGTGTCACCGGGACCGAACACCGGCACGTCGCTTTTCAGCTGTGCCTGTTCGATTTCCTGAATCAGGGGTTTCTTGCCGCTCATGGCGTGCTCCTTGGTTCATTGATCGCTGTATTGCTGCTCGTACTCCTCAATGTATTCATTGAGAAGCCGCTCTTCTTCCTCGCTCCAGCCGCTCTCGCGGCGGGCTTCGAGCAAGTCGGGACGCCACCGCCAGGTGCGCCCCAGTGCCTGCTTCAAACGCCAGCGACGAATCCTCTCGTGATCGCCGCTACGCAAGACTTCAGGCACCACCCGACCCTGGTATTCCTCGGGCCGCGTATAGTGCGGGCAGTCCAGCAGGTTTTCCAATTCACCGGAAAACGAATCCTGGGCCGCCGAATCCTCGTGCCCCAACACACCCGGTAACAGGCGTGCCACGGCATCCACCAGTACCAGCGCTGGCAGTTCGCCACCGCTGAGTACGTAATCACCGATGGATACCTGCTCATCCACCCATGACTCAATAAAGCGCTCATCGACCCCTTCATAGCGGCCGGCGACCAGGATCAAGGCCGGCTCGGCAGCCAGCTCCTGGGCCTTGCGCTGGGTCAGTGGCCGACCCTGTGGTGAAAGATAGATCACTCGCGCCGGCCCCACTCGCTCCCGGGCCGCGCTCAGCGCGCGCTCCAGAGGCTCCACTTTCATCACCATGCCCGGTCCGCCGCCGAAGGGGCGGTCGTCCACGGTGCGGTGGCGATCATCGGTGAAATCCCGGGGATTGACCGCTTCCAGACTCAGCCGGTCATTCTCGATGGCCCGCCGAGTCACGCCAAAGCCGGTCACCAGCCCGGTCATTTCCGGGAACAGCGTCATCAGCGCGATTCGCATTGAGCGCCTCCCTGTCCGCGATCCGCCGCGGTTCTAGAACTCCGGGTCCCAGTCCACGCGAATCTCACCACGCTCCAGGGCAACGTCGACAATCACGTCGTCCGGCACCCAGGGCAGCAGCCGTTCGCGGCGGTCCAGGCTGTCGGTATCGCCGATCACCACCAGTACATCATTGGCGCCGGTCTCCATCAGCCGATCCACCCGGCCCAGATCACGGCCGTCCGGCAGTATCACCCGCAGACCGATCAGATCCCGCCAGTAGTACTCACCTTCTCCGGAACGGGGCAGCAGGGATTCCGCCACGGCGATTTCCCGACCGACCAGCTCCCGCGCGGCCTGCTCGCGGTCACCGATACCGTCAATGGCGACGACCAGACCCTTGCCTTGGGGCCGGGCGCCGACCAGCTTCACTTCTTCCCAATCCCGGCCTTTGCTCAGATACCAGGGCTGGTACTCGAAGATGTTTTCCATGGGATCCGTATGGGAATAGACCTTTACCCAGCCTTTGATGCCGTGCACCGCCATTATGCGGCCCACCACCACCTTGTCCGATTGGGATCCCATGGATTCAGATCAGAGAGTCAGGATGCTCAAGCGCTCTCGCTCTTGCGCGCTTCCTTGACCAGGGTCTTGACCCGGTCGGACAGCTGGGCGCCTTTCTGAACCCACTGGTCCACGGCTTCCAGGTCCACTTTCAGACGGATTTCACCGCCACGGGCGATCGGGTTGAAGTACCCCAGGCGCTCGATGAAGCGGCCGTCACGGGCATTGCGGCTGTCGGTGGCAATGATTTGATAGAAAGGGCGTTTCTTGGAGCCACCACGGGCGAGACGAATAACCAGCATGTTTCAGTCCTGTTCAATCCGGTGTCCCGGCCGAGCGCTCATCGCCCGGCCATCGTATCCGCTTGAAATTCCCCCCGGAATGGGCCGGAGGGCGCGAAGGGCGCAGATTTTACGCGGGGTTGGAGGGGAAGGCAAGAACAGAGCCAGACAAAACGCGGCGCGGTTAGCAATACGCTGATTCGCTGCCAAGGCAGCTTCCCACGGACCGAACCACGAAGCCGCTGTGGGAGCTGCCTTGGCAACGAATCAGCGTGTCGGATTTGTATGGGACAGCCGTGATCCGGAGACCATCGACGTGTTACATCGGCGGCAAGCCGCCTCCGCCGCCCATGCCCCCGGGAGGCATGCCACCCGGCGGCATTCCGCCGCCGGGGCCACCCTGCCCGCCCATCATGCCTTCCAGGCCACGCATCATGTTCTTCATGCCACCCTTGGTGCGCATCTTCTTCATCATCTTCGCCATCATCTTCTGCTGCTTCATCAGGCGATTGAGGTCCTGGATCTCCAGCCCGGCGCCGGTGGCGATCCGCTTCTTGCGGGACCCCTTGATCAGATCCGGGTTGCGGCGCTCCTTGGGCGTCATGGAGTCGATCAGCGCTTCCATGTGCTTCATGTTCTTGAGCGCCGCCGGATCCTGCGCCGCCTGCATCATATTGCCCATGCCCGGCAGCTTGTCCAACAGACCGGCCATGCCACCCATATTGCGCATTTGCTGGAACTGGTCCTTGAGATCCTCGAAGTCCATCGCCTTGCCTTTCTTGAACTTCTTGGCGATCTTCTCGGCTTTCTTCTTGTCCAGCTTGCGCTCGGCCTCTTCCACCAGGGACAGCACGTCGCCCATGCCGAGAATCCGGCTGGCGATGCGGTCCGGGTGGAACGGTTCCAGGGCATCGGTCTTCTCCCCCATGCCGATGAACTTGATCGGCTTGCCGGTGAGATGACGCACCGACAGCGCCGCCCCTCCGCGGGAGTCACCGTCGGCCTTGGTCAGGATCACCCCGGTGAGCGGCAGTGCCGCATTGAACGCCTGGGCGGTGTTGGCGGCGTCCTGACCGGTCATGGCGTCCACCACGAACAGCGTTTCCGCCGGTTCGATGGCGGCGTGCAGCCGCTTGATCTCCGCCATCATGTCGTCGTCCACGTGCAGACGACCGGCGGTATCGACGATCAACACGTCCATATAGCGGCGGCGGGCCTCGGCCAGGGCGGCATTGGCGATATCCACCGGGTCCTGATCACCGGTAGAGGGGAAGAAGTGGGTCTCCACCTCCCCGGCCAGGGTTTTCAGCTGCTCGATCGCCGCCGGACGGTAGACGTCGGCGGACACCACCATGACCTTTTTCTTTTCGCGTTCCTGAAGGAAGCGCGCCAGCTTGGCCACGGAGGTGGTTTTACCGGCCCCCTGCAAGCCGGCCATCAGGATGATGGCCGGCGGCTTGGTGGCCAGATCAAGGGCGTCGTTGGCGTCGCCCATGGTGTGGACCAACTCGTCATTGACGATCTTCACGAACGCCTGGCCGGGGTTCAGGCTTTGCAGGACTTCCTGCCCCAACGCCTTCTCTTTGACCTGTTCGACGAATTCCTTGACCACCGGCAGCGCCACGTCGGCTTCCAGCAGGGCCTTGCGTACCTCGCGCAACGTATCGCGAATATTGTCCTCATTGAGCTGCCCCTGACCGGCCAGGTTCTTCAGCGACTGGCCCAGGCGCTCGGTGAGATTCTCGAACATGATCATCAACCTCCTGAATCGGGTGGCCGCTCTCCAGCCCGGAAAACGGCGACAGGGCGCGATTATAGGGCAGGCACCCCACCGCCGTCATGGCGAACGCTTCAAAAGCCGGGGCAGCTGTGCCAGACTTCGGCGGCTTTTCCCGGAAAACCACCATGGAACCTATGACTCCTGCCCTGGCCTTCGGCTTACCCGCCACCGCCCTGTACGTGTTGGCGTCCATACTGGTGTACCGCCAGTTCCGGGGGCAAGCCTCGCCTTCAAAAATGGCCATCCTGGTGCCGGGCGGCCTGGCGGTGATCGCCCATGCGCTGACCCTGTACGCTCAGATGATCACCCCGAGTGGCCTGCTGCTGGGCCTGTTCCCCGTGGCCTCGGCGGTGGCGCTGGTGGGCGCCGCCCTGGTGGTGCTGTCCAGCCTGTTCAGGCCGTTTCAGTGGGTCAGCGCCTTGGTGTTTCCGTTCGCCGCCGCCACCATCCCGGCGGCGCTGTGGCTGCATACCGGCTATGTGGCCCATCCGCTGGAACACGGCATCGGCATGCACGTACTGCTGTCTATCGTCGCCTATGCGGTGCTGGCGCTTTCCGCCTGCCAGGCGGTGCTGCTGTGGATCCAGCACCGCCAGCTCAAGGATGGCCACATCCGCGGCGTGATGCGGTTGTTCCCGCCGATCCAGATGATGGAGTCGATGCTGTTCGACGCCCTGTGGCTGGGCGAATGCCTGCTGACCCTGGCGATCCTGTTCGGTTTCCTCTACGTGGATGACCTGTTCGCCCAGCATCTGGTCCATAAAACCGTTCTGACCCTGGTGTCCTGGGTGATTTTCGCCGTGTTGCTGTTTGGCCGTCATCTGCGTGGCTGGCGTGGCCTCACCGCGGTACGCTTCACCCTGGTGGGCTTCGCCGTGCTGCTAGTGGCCTTCTTTGGCACGCAGCTGGTACTGGAAGTGATCCTGCGGCGCTGATCCCGGCGGCGCGGTTAGGGCCTGTTCACCCTAGTGCTTGACACCCCGGAACCCGGCACCGAACAATAGCGAGCCAAACAGCAACCAAACGACCGTCTCTTGGCCAGCATCCCGGATGGGTGGTTATTGACCACCCTGATCATTCTGATCCTCTTTTCCGCTTTCTTCTCCAGCAGTGAAACCGGCATGGTGGCGATTAACCGCTACCGGCTGCGTCACCTTTCCCGGCAAGGCCACAGCGGCGCCGGCCGGGTGGAAAAACTGCTGCGGCGTACCGACCGGCTGTTGTCGGTGATCCTGATTGGCAACAACTTCGTCAACAACTTCGCCGCCACGGTGGCGGCGATCCTGGCGATCCGCTGGCTGGGCGACTCCGGCGCGGCGGTGGCGCCGGTGGTGATCACTCTGGTGATGCTGGTCTTCGCCGAAATCACGCCGAAGACCTACGCCGCACTGAAACCGGAACGGGTGGCCTTCCCCGCCAGCGTTGTGTTGCAACCACTGCAATGGCTGCTGGCGCCACTGGTGTGGCTGGTTAACGGCGTCAGCGGCCTGTTCCTGCGTCTGTTCGGGGTACGCGCCGACAACGCCGAGGAGGATCACCTCAGCCCCGAGGAACTGCGCACCGTGGTCAATGAGGCCGGTGGCCTGATTCCGGAAAAGCACCAGAAGATGCTGCTGAACATCCTTGATCTGGAAAGTGTCACCGTCGAGGACATCATGATTCCGCGCAACGAAATGGTCGGTATCGATCTGGACGATGACATGAACGACATCCTCAACACATTGCGCACCAGCCAACATACCCGGCTGCCGGTCTACCGCGGCGACCCCAACAACATGTTGGGTGTGCTGCACCTGCGCAAACTGAGCCGTTTGCTGCTCAAGGAAGAAATCAACAAAGCGGAACTGATGCAGTACACGGTGGAGCCCTACTTCGTGCCCGAGGGCACCTCGCTGAACCGCCAGTTGATCCAGTTCCAGAATGCCAAGCGTCGCATCGGCATTGTCGTGGATGAATATGGTGACGTGATGGGACTGGTGACCCTGGAAGATATCCTTGAAGAGATCGTCGGCGAATTCACTTCCGACCAGGCCGCCACCACCAATCCGGACATCCTGCCCCAGGAAGACGGCAGTTTCGTCATCGACGGCTCCGCCAACCTGCGCGACATCAACCGGGCACTGCACTGGGACATGCCTATCCTCGGACCACGCACTCTCAACGGCCTGATCCTGGAACACCTGCAGTCGATTCCCGACGCCAACATTTCATTGCGGGTGGAGGACTACCTGATTGAAATCCTGCAGGTAAAGGACAATATGGTTAAGGCGGCGAGAGTCAGGAAAAAGGCAGTGGACAGTTGAAGTGGAAACAAGGGGTTTGAACTGCTGTGGGAAGCTTGCTTGCAAGCGAATATTGCTAAACGCCTGAGCGAACCCCATTCGCTTGCAAGCAAGCTTCCCACAGCGGCTAAAGATGACCTCTTTTGTTTTTCCTTTCGCTGTCAACTGTCCACTATCAACTGTCAACTGTCTTCCCCCCCAACCACGCCCGAATATCGCCGGCATGGCGCTCGACCAGGCGACGGCCTTCGTCGATGGCTTCCTTGGCGCGATGGAAGTCCATCAGGGCAAAGTCCTCCAGTAGCGGGATCAAGGTGATTTCCGGCGGGTCACCGGCCATGCGGGAGCGGGTGATACGGTCCTGCATGATGTTGACGCTGGAGGCGATGACGTCGAAGAAGCCGGGAGCCTGGCCGTCACCACTGGTGAAGTAATTCGCCATTTTCTGCCACAGGCTGTGCTCTTCCTCGGTGACGCCGTTTTCTCCCGGCGGTTTCTGCCGGGACAGGTGGGCGCCCACCAACTGAGCATTGAGATTGACGGCAATGACCACATCGGCGCCAAAGGCCCGGGCGGCGGATACCGGCACCGGATTCACCAGACCGCCGTCCAGCATCCAGCGCCCCTGATGCTCCAGCGGCGTGAACAGCCCCGGCAACGCGCAGGAAGCCCTTGCCGCCTGCAGAATCGGCCCCTTGCTGATCCAGATCTCACGACCACTCTTCATGTCCGTGGCGACGGTGACGAAACGCTGCTCCAGATCCTCGATATTGGGGTTGCTGTGCCGTTGCTCGAAGAAACCGAACAGCTTTTCGCCCTTGACCACGCCGCCGGACAGGGTGAAATCCATCAGGCCGAACACATCCTTGGTGGTCAGCGTCTTCACCCAGTCCGCCAGGTCATTGAGGGTACCGTTGACGTATGCGCTACCCACCAGCGCCCCGATGGAGGTACCGGCCACCACGTCCGGACGAATCCCCATGTCTTCCAGGGCCTGGATCACGCCAATATGCGCCCAGCCGCGCGCCGAACCACTGCCCAGCGCCAGCCCCAGACGCGGCGTCGACGACGTGCCCGGCTCCTGTTCCGCACTCATCCGGGTACCACTTCATCCATCAAACAGGACGCCGCCTCACCGGCCATACGCCGCTGACACCGGCGCAACACTTCCACCTGGCGGTCGGCATCGAGACGCCCCCAATGGCTGATTTCCTGGCCGGTGCGGAAGCAGCCGACACAGACGTCGTCACCGTCCAGCGCGCAGATCGACACGCATGGCGATACCGGCTTGGGATTATTTGAAACGCTCATCTTCTTGCAGATGCTCCGAGAAATGACGGGCATGGGCCACGTAGTGCTGGCTGCCCATGGTGATCATCGCCTTGTGGCCATCGGTGATTTCCTTCACCACCTTGGCCGGCGCGCCCATCACCAAAGAGTTGTCCGGGATTTGCATGCCTTCCGGCACCAAAGCATGGGCGCCAATAATGCAGTTGCTCCCTACCTTGGCACCGTTCAGCACCACCGCATTCATGCCGATCAGCGTGTTATCACCGATGGTGCAGCCGTGCAGCATCACTTTGTGGCCGACCGTGACGTTCTTGCCGATCTTCATCGGCACGCCCGGATCCACATGCAGCACCGAATTTTCCTGTACGTTGCTGTTGTCTCCGATTTCGATGACATCGTTATCGGCGCGGATCACCACACCGAACCAGACACTGGCGTTTTCACCCAGCACCACGGAGCCGATCAGAGTGGCGTTGGGCGCAATCCACTGCCCCCCGCCACGGAATTCCAACTGGCGGTCGTTAATCGTGTAAATCATTTTCTTATCCTTGGCTGGCCCGTCTCAGTCGTCACTGACGTCGAAACGGATATCGGTATCGTAAACGTGGTTGATGAGATCCAGGATCATGAACGCGGTCAATCCCCAGATGCGTTTGTCCTCGAAATAGTAGTTAGGCATGCGCAACCGGCGCCCATACACTTCCACCGGCGCGGTCAGATCCGGCTCCTGCTCCAGGAAGAAACGCAGCGGTACGTTGAAAATCGAATCAATCTCACCGGGCTCGGGTATCAACTCCGCCTCCGGGCGCACCACACCGACAAAAGGCGTTACCTTCATGCCAAAACGGGACGGGATCGGCGACAGGTTGCCCAGCACTTCCACCGCTTCCCGCACCAGGCCTACTTCTTCCTGACTCTCGCGCAGCGCTGTCATCATCAGATTACGGTCGGAGGGATCCCGCTTGCCGCCGGGGAAGGCCACCTCACCGGCGTGCGTGGGCATCGAACGGGAGCGCACGGTGAGTATCAATTCCGGCTCGGGCTTGTCGACAAAGGGCATCAGCACCGCCGCCTCGGGCAGATCCAGAGGCAACTCGATCAAGCGGTAGTCCGGCAGCCGCCTGCGCAAGCGTTCCAGGTCTGTCATCCGCGTTTCTCCCGCGGCCCTGTATTGATTGGACCTTCACTGCACTGCTTCACTCTCTTACTCCCCTTTCTTTACGACTCAGTTTGACCATCACCCGCGCAACGGGCAAGGGCGCGGCGCCGCTTTCGGATTGCCAGGGTTCCGGCGAGCCAGTAGGCTGGCGTACTTCACCACGGCGAGAACGATCATGAAGTATTGCAGCCATTGCGGGCAGGAAGTGTTGTATTCGGTTCCCGAAGGAGACAACCGGCCCCGCTATTGGTGCAACCATTGTGGCACCATCCACTACCAGAACCCGAAAATCGTGGTTGGCGCCATCCCGGTCTGGGAAGGCCGCATTTTGCTCTGCAAACGCTCCATCGAGCCCCGCAAGGGCTACTGGACCCTGCCCGCCGGCTTCATGGAAAACGGGGAAACCCTGCAGGAAGGCGCCGCCCGGGAAACCTGGGAAGAAGGCTGCGCCACGGTAGAGGTTGGGGATATTTATACGATTTTCAACCTGCCCCATATCAACCAGGTCTATGTCTTTTTCCTGGGCAACATGGCCAACAGTGATTATGGCGTGGGCGAGGAAAGTTCCGACGCCAGGATGTTCACGGAGGACGAGATCCCCTGGGATCAACTGGCCTTCCCCACCATCGGCCGTACCCTCAAGTTTTATTTTCAGGATCTGAGAACCGGCGACTTCCCGGTACGCACCCAGGACATTCCGCCGCTCAAGCGCAAACCGGCGCTGGATGAGAATATCTAGATTGGCGCCTATTCGCTGTTAAAGCAGCGAATAGCATCCTGGCAGTCGGTCAAACCGGCAGCGGCGCCAGTTGCCACAAATCGATGGCCGGCTCCTCGTAGGGATGGGCGTCGCGCAAGGCACGAACCGCCGGTCTCAGACAATCCGCTTCGCAGATCATCTCCACCCGGTACTCCTCCACCGTCTCCACCTGCCCCTGGCTGCCCAGATAAGGATTGCTGCCGTCCAGGGGCCTGAACTGGCCCTGGCCCAGCACCTGGAAGCTGCAACGGTCGTAGTCACCAATGCGGCCGGCCCCGGCGTCGAACACCGCCGCCTTGACGGTTTCCACGTGACTCACCGGCACATAGAAACAAAGCTTGTAGAGCGTCGTCATCGGTCCTCCTGATGATCGATTCAGGCCACGTCGCTGTCGTCGGTCAGGTGCGCATACTCCGGTTTGAGGCGGTAATCCCCCTGGGAGGAAATCCAGATGCCGTCGGCGGCCACGGTTTGCACGCCGTCGGCGAAGACTCGCGCCTCACTGAACAGCTTGCGCCCTTCCAGACGTACCAGACGTGCCTCGAAACTGACCTCGGTATGCAGCGGGGTCGGCGCCATGTAACGCACCTTGAGAGTGCCGGTCATCCCGACATTACTGACAAAATCCTGGGTCTTGGCCAGCAACATATCCAGAGCCAGTGACAGCACGCCGCCATGCACTTTGCCTGGCGGGCCCATGAAGGCGCGGCCGAAAGTGGCGCGGGCGCGCACGATATCGCCGTCGAGCCAGAAGGTCACTGGTGGCGACATGGCATTGGCCGGGCCGGACAGAATCTCGAAATCCGCCATATCCAGGGCGTCCTGACGGCTGCCCTGGCCGACGATCAGACGGCCGAGGATGTCGCGCATACTGCGATGGGAGAAGCCTTCCAGGCTCTGTCGCAACGCCCTCGCCTGTTCGGTGGCGGCGGCCAGCGCCGCTTCATCCGCATCCAGACGCACCAACTGCTCATTGATCGCCGCCAGTTCCCGGGCCAACTCCCGGCGCCGCGCCGACACCGGCGTCGGCTGCGGCAGCTCGCCGAGCGGCATATCAAAATAATGGTACTTTTCTTCCGTCATATTCGTTTCTGATCAGCCTGCTACTAATGTTTTGCCCACACGCAAATTCGCTGGCAAGCGGAGCGCCGCCCGGCCAGCTTCCCACAGCGCTTTCTTTGGCTTTTCGCTTTTGCCTTTCGCTGTCAACTGTCCACTATCAACTGTCAACTGCCTCTTACCCGACCCACTTGCGCGCATTGGCAAACATGCGGAACCAGGGAGCGTTGTCGAAGCGGCGCCAGTCGTCCGGGATCCAGCTGTTCTGCAACACCCGGAATACCCGTTCCGGGTGCGGCATCATGATGGTCACGCGGCCGTCACGGGTAGTGAAGCCGGTGGCGCCCTGGCTGGAGCCGTTGGGGTTGGCGGGGTACTGCTCGGTGGCATTGCCCATGCCGTCCACGTAGCGCAGGGCCACCAGGCGTTGTTCCACATTGCGGGCCAAATCGGCATCGCTGATCTCCACCCGCCCTTCGCCGTGAGCCACGGCGATGGGCAGGCGGGTGCCGGCCATGTCGCGCAGCAAGATGGACGGCGAATCGCCGATTTCCACCAGCGAGGTGCGGGCCTCGAACTGCTCGCTCAGATTACGTACAAAGCGCGGCCAATGTTCCGCGCCGGGCACCAGGTCCTTGAGGTGGGCCAGCATCTGACAGCCGTTGCACACGCCCAGGGCGAAAGTGTCCTCGCGGAAGAAGAAACGGTTGAAGGCGTCACGCAGGCCGTTGTGATACAGCACTGTCTTGGCCCAGCCGCCACCGGCGCCAAGCACGTCGCCATAGGAGAACCCGCCGCAGGCCACCAGGCCTTTCATGTCGTCCAGACTGGCGTCACCGGCCAGCAGGTCGCTCATGTGCACGTCCACCGCCGCGAAGCCGGCACGATCGAAAGCGGCCGCCATCTCGGTCTGCCCATTGACGCCCTGCTCGCGCAGGATCGCCACCTTGGGCCGGTTGCCACCGATGAACGGCGCCGCCACATTTTCGCTCATGTCGAAAGTGAGCCGCACATTCAAGCCCGGATCGTTGCTGTCCGGGATCGCGTCGAACTCCTGGCGGGCGCAGTCCGGGTTGTCGCGCAGCGCCTGGATCCGATAGCTGGTTTCCGACCAGAGCCGTTGCAGACCGCGACGAGGCCGTTCCATCAGGATGGCACCACCCAGACGGACCCGCACCACATCATCCACATTGAGCCGCGCCACGGCGTGCACGCAGCCGGCCAGCCCGGCCTCGGCGTAGCGTTGCCGCACCGCCTCCGCTTCGCTTTCCGGCACCTGCAGTACCGCGCCCAGTTCCTCGGCGAACAGGGCCGCCACCGCTTCCGGGCCATCACCGGCGATGTCATCCAGTACGATGTCGATACCGACCCGGCCAGCGAACGCCATTTCCACCAGGGAGGTGAACAGACCACCGTCGGAGCGATCGTGGTAGGCCATCAGCTTGCCTTCCGCCAGCAACGCCTGGGTGACGTCGAAGAACGCCTTCAGATCGGCGGCGTCATCCAGATCCGGCGGCACGTCACCGACCTTGCCGAACACCTGCGCCAGCGCCGAGCCGGCCAGCCGGTTACGACCTCGGCCCAGATCCACCAGCAGCAGCTCGCTGGCCTCGGTGGTGCGTAATTGCGGCGTCACGGTCAGATTGATGTCACTGACCTGGGCGAAGGCGGTGACGATCAGCGACAGCGGCGAGGTGACGCTCTTGTCGATGCCGCGCTCATTCCACACGGTGCGCATGGAGAGAGAGTCCTTACCCACCGGGATGGCGATGCCCAGGTCCGGGCACAGTTCCATGCCCACCGCCTTGACCGTATCGAACAGTGCCTGATCCTCACCGGGATGGCCGGCGGCGGCCATCCAGTTGGCGGACAAGCGGATCCGCCCGAAGCCGCCAATGTGGGCGCCGGCCAGATTGGTAATGGTCTCCGCCACCGCCATTCGGCCGGAAGCGGCGGCGTCCACCAGAGCCACCGGGGTGCGCTCTCCCATGGCCATGGCTTCACCGGTGGTAATGCCGGCCTGGTTGGGATTGAAACCGGTGGCGGTCACCGCGCAGTCGGCCACCGGCACCTGCCAGGGTCCCACCATCTGGTCCCGGTGAACCAGACCGGTCACCGAGCGGTCGCCGATGGTGATCAGGAAGCTCTTGGAGGCTACCGTGGGCAGCCGCAGCACCCGATCCACCGCATCGCGCAGTTCGATGTCGTCGGTGGTGAAGGTCTGGCGCTGGAAGTCTTCCCGGTCGAAGGCGCGCTGCATCTTCGGCGGCTTGCCGAACAGCAAATCCATGGGCAGATCCACCGGCGCATCGCCAAAGTGCTCGTCGGACACTTTAAGGTGCTCTTCTTCGGTGGCCTCGCCGAGCACCGCGAATGGGGCTCTTTCGCGTAGACACAACGCCTCGAAACGCGCCAGATTGTCCGGCATCACCGCCAGCACATAACGTTCCTGGGCTTCGTTGCACCAGATTTCCACCGGACTCATGCCCGGTTCGTCGCTGGGCACCCGGCGCAATTCCAGATTGGCTCCGCGATCGGCATCGTGGACCAGTTCCGGCAAGGCATTGGAGAGGCCGCCGGCACCGACGTCGTGGACGGAGACAATCGGGTTGTCGTTGCCCAGAGCCCAGCAGCGGTCGATCACTTCCTGCACCCGGCGCTCGATTTCCGGGTTACCGCGCTGCACCGAAGCAAAATCCAAAGCCTCGTCGGACTCACCGCTGGCCATGGAACTGGCGGCGCCGCCGCCGAGGCCGATCAGCAGGGCCGGTCCGCCCAGCACGATGATTTTGGCACCGGCCGGGATGCCCTCTTTCTGTACATGGCCGTCACGGATGTTGCCGAGGCCGCCCGCGATCATGATCGGCTTGTGGTAACCGCGCCGCTCATCGCCATTGATGCCCGGCGCTTCGATTTCCAGGGTGCGGAAATAGCCGCACAGATTCGGTCGGCCGAACTCGTTGTTGAAGGCGGCGCCACCCAGCGGCCCCTCGATCATGATATCCAGCGCCGAAGCGATGCGACCGGGGCGGCCGTAGTGCTCTTCCCACGGCTGCACGAAATCCGGAATGCTCAGGTTGGATACCGAAAACCCGGTGAGCCCGGCCTTGGGCTTGGCGCCGCGGCCGGTGGCGCCTTCATCGCGAATCTCGCCGCCAGCGCCGGTGGATGCCCCGGGATGGGGTGCGATGGCGGTGGGGTGGTTATGGGTCTCCACCTTCATCAGCATATGCACCGGCTCATTGATGTAGCGATACTCGGTGTCGTCCGGGCGGGTGAAGAACCGATCCGCCACCGGCCCCGCCACCACCGCGGCGTTGTCCTTGTAGGCACTGAGCACGCCGTCACTGGCGTGTTTGTAGGTGTTGCGGATCATGCCGAACAGGCTCAGTTCCTGGGCTTCACCGTCGATGGTCCAGTCGGCATTGAAGATTTTGTGCCGGCAATGCTCGGAGTTGGCCTGGGCGAACATCATCAGTTCCGCGTCACTGGGGTTGCGTCCCAGGGCGGTGAAGCGCTCCACCAGGTAATCGATCTCGTCGTCCGCCAACGCCAGACCCAGCTCACCATTGGCGGTGGCCAGCGCCTCGCGGCCGCCGCCGATCACATCCACCGTGGTCAGCGGCTTGGGCCGGTGATGGCTGAACAGGGCCTCGGCCTGTTCAGGCTGATCCAGCACTGTTTCCACCATGCGGTCGTGCAGCGGCGCCACCAGCTCCGCCCGGGCCACGTCCTGATCCGCCCGCAACTGATATTCGATGCCACGCTCCACTCGCAGCACCTTGTCAAGGCCGGCGTTGTGGCAGATATCGGTGGCTTTGGAAGACCAGGGGGAGATCGTGCCGGGGCGCGGCACCACCAGGAACCGGCGGCCTTCCACCGGTTCCTCGCTGATCGTCGGGCCATAGCTCAGCAAGCCGTCGAGTACCGCCTGTTCCTCGGCGGACAACGGCGCGGAAGTTTCCACGAAATGAACGAAACGGGCGGACAGTGCCTCCACCCGAGGCAAAGCGCGCAGCAATTTTTCCTTACGAAATGCGGAGAGAGCCGGGCTACCGGGTAGGATCAGCATGGGCTGGCTTTTCCTTTGGATCGACGGGGGATTGGAAGAAGCCGCAATGATACCGGATTCCTGGGGGGCGGCGCGAGGGCGCGAACCCGGTTTCCCGCCTTTATCACGAAAGGGTCACGACACGGTGGAAACCGTCATCAACCGGTCCGATAGCGGCAATTGTTGGACAAAAAATCGCCGGGAGCGATTTTCAACGTCGCTTCCAGCGGCGGCCCGGAGGGTGCCTGCCATGGACGGCGGGCACAAAAAACTGGCGGCCAGGGGGTTGCGAATGGTAAATTCGCCCCCAATTGTAAAAGGATCGCTTATTTTGTGTGCCCGTCCATCCATGGCGGGCACCCTGCGGGCCGTCGCGAGCGACGTCAAAAATCGTTCCCGACGATTTTTTGTGCTCCGCCGTCCACGGCGGGCACCTTTCGGACCGTCCCGGGAGCGACGTCAGAAAAACGCTCCCGGTAATTTTAAAGGTCATTCCAAGCCGTCTCAATCCCGGATCGCCAAAGCGCATTCCGGCGACGGTTTCGAATGTCCTGCTTCCGGCAACAAGGACTGTTACGGAACCGGGGAAGCCTCCTGGAATCAAGTCATGGGCGCTTCCAACCTATCTGGCGACCCCAGGAGGCAGCAAGGACATGACGATACGGTTTCACCGTAAACAGCTGGCATGGGCACCGCTGGTGCTGCTTGCCACACTGATCCTGGGACTGTTTGTGCGCCCATCCGGTACCGCCCTGGAACGGATCCAGGCCCGCGGCGAGCTGGTGGTGGTCACACGCCCGTCCCTGACCACTGTTTACGGCGATGAAAATGGTTCCACTGGCATGGAATACGAACTGGCCCAAGGCTTTGCCGAGCGGCTGGGCGTTGAGTTGCGCCTGTTGGAAGCCGATGACCTCGAAACCGTGCAGAAGCTGCTGCTGGCCGGCAAGGCCGATTTCGCCGCCGCCGGACTGGTGATCACCGAGCAGCGCCGCCAGCAGTTGCGGCTGACCACCCCCTACCAGAAAGTCGACACACTGGTGATGTACCGGCTTGGCGAGCCGCGCCCCAATGCTCTCGAGGATCTGGACGGCAAGAGCGTTGCCGTGGTGTCCGGTTCCAGCAACGCCGACCTGCTGGAGCAGGCCCGCGCCACCCAGCCCGAGTTGAAACTGGACGTCCATACCGATACCAACGTGGAGCAGACCCTGGCCCGCGTTGAGGAGGGCGAAGTCGACTACGCCCTGATCAATTCCAACGATTACGCCATCCATCGTGGTCTGTTCCCGGATCTGGCGGCCGGCTTCACCATCGGCGCGGATCAGGGGCTGGCCTGGGCCTTCGCCCCGGGCAATGATGGCAGCCTGTATCAGGCCGCCCAGCGCTACCTCACTCAGCAAAACGCCATTGGCGCCACCGAGCAGTTGGCCAAGCGCTTCTATGGCCATGTGGAACGATTCGACCTGTATTCCGCGCGCAGTTTCATCCGTCATCTGGACGACCGCCTGCCGGACTACACCAATGCCTTCCGCGATGCCGCCGAAAGCGCCGGCTTCGACTGGCGCCTGCTGGCGGCGGTGGCCTACCAGGAATCCCTCTGGGACGCCGGCGCCATCTCTCCCACTGGCGTGCAGGGACTGATGATGCTGACCAACCAGACAGCACGGGAAATGGGCGTCACTGATCGTACCGATCCGGCCCAGAGCATCCACGCCGGCGCCGCCTATCTGCGCAAGCTGCACGACCGGATGCCCGAGCGCATCGCCGAACCGGACCGCACCTGGCTGGCCCTGGCCGCCTACAATGTAGGATTCGGCCATCTGGAAGACGCCCGTGTCCTGACCCAGAAACAGGGCGGCGACCCGGATCGCTGGCAGGATGTGAAACAACGGCTGCCGCTGCTGGCGAAGCCGGCCTACGCCAGTCAGCTACGCTACGGCCCGGCCCGTGGCGGCCAGGCGGTGGCCTATGTGCGCCACGTCCGCGGCTACTACGATCTGCTGGTATGGGCGGAAAACTCCGAACGCCACCGCCCTACCCTGGTGGCAGCGGCCGAATAACCCCTCAGCGAAAAACAATCTATTCGTTCTCTGTGGGAGCTTGCCTGCAAGCGAATTCTTGTCGCACAGGGCCATTCGCTTGCAAGCAAGCTCCCACAGCGGCTAAAGATCAGGCTGTTTTGTCTTTTCACTTTTCCGCTGTCAACTGTCCACTATCAACTGTCAACTGCTCTCTCATCGTTTGCGCCGGAAAAAATCCCGCATCAGTTGCGACGCCTGGTCCGCCAGCACCCCGCCGGTGACTTCCAGGCGGTGGTTGTAGAAGTCCCTTTCCGGCAGCCCCAACTGGCTTTCACAAACCCCGGCACGGGGCTCGCGGGCACCGTACACCAGCCGCGCCACCCGGGCGTGGATCATGGCGCCAAAACACATGGTGCACGGCTCGATGGTGACGTAGAGGGTGCTGTCCGGCAGCCGGTAGTTACCGGCGCGGGCGGCGGCATCACGCAATGCGCCAATTTCCGCATGGGCGGAGGGGTCATGGCTGAGAATTGGCCTGTTGTAGCCCTCACCAATGATCTCGTCGTCACGCACCAGCACCGCGCCCACCGGCACCTCGCCCTGCTCAGCCGCGCGTTCCGCCAGGGCCAGAGCCCGCGCCATCCAATATTGATCGTCCACTTGTCCGCCCGGGGTTGATTGGGATGCTTTCGTCGCCAATGGTAGGCGCGACGGCGCCGGGGTGAAACTCTTCCCTCGCGATGGCGGCGCTTTTCGCTACAATCCTGTTCATCCAGGCGGGGTTGGCCCCCGCGGAAGCCATTGTTTCGACGATTTGTTCGATGAGGAGACGGCATGACCACCATCGGTACCCCCTATTCCGACAACGCTACCCGCGTGATGCTGCTGGGCAGCGGTGAACTGGGCAAGGAGGTGGCCATCGAGCTGATCCGCCTGGGCTGCGAGGTGATCGCCGTGGACCGCTATCCGCGGGCGCCGGCCATGCAGGTCGCGCAGCGCTGGCACGTAATCGACATGCTCGACGCTGACGCGGTGCGGGCCGTGGTGGAAGAAGAGCGCCCGGCGTTGATCGTGCCGGAAATCGAGGCCATCGCCACCGCCGAACTGGAAGCTCTGGAGCAGGAAGGGTTCACCGTGATCCCCACTGCCCGGGCAGCGCGGCTGACCATGAACCGCGAGGGCATTCGCCGCCTCGCCGCCGAGGAGCTGGGCCTGCCTACCTCGCCCTACCGGTTCGCCGGTGACCAGGACGAATACCTGGCGGCGGTGAAGGCGGTGGGCTTGCCGTGCGTGATCAAGCCGGTGATGTCCTCCTCCGGCAAGGGTCAGAGCCTGGTGAAAACCGAGGACCAGATCGACGCCGCCTGGCGGTACGCCCAATCCGGCGGCCGCGCCGGCCAGGGCCGGGTCATCGTCGAAGGGTTCGTCGAGTTCGACTACGAAATCACCCTGCTCACCGTACGGCACCGCGACGGCACCGATTTCTGCGCGCCCATCGGCCACCGCCAGGAGGACGGCGACTACCGTGAATCCTGGCAGCCGCAACCGATGAACGACACAGCCCTGGAGGAAGCCCGCCGCCAGGCCGGCGCCATCACCGCGGCGCTGGGCGGCTGGGGACTGTTCGGCGTGGAGTTCTTCGTGCGCGGGGACCAGGTCTGGTTCAGTGAAGTGTCACCACGCCCTCACGATACCGGTCTGGTAACCTTGATCTCGCAAAACCACTCCGAATTCGCGCTGCACGCCCGCGCCATTCTCGGGCTGCCGATACCGAACATCGAACAGCGGGGTCCGTCCGCGTCCTCGGTACTGCTGGTAAAAGGCGATTCGGAAACCATGCGCTATGCCAATCTGGATCAGGCACTGGCGGAGCCGGACACCGACCTGCGTCTGTTCGGCAAACCGGAAGTGCATGGCAGCCGTCGCCTTGGCGTGGCCTTGGCGAAAGCGGATAGCATCGAAAGCGCAAGAGTCAAAGCCAATACCGTGATTACCAATATCGAGGTAAGTCTATGAACCCGCGGATTGACGATACCCACAGCAAGATCATTGGCTACGCCCTCTGGATCTTCGGCTTCATGGGGTCACACCGGTTCTACTATGGCCGGCAAATCACCGGCGTGATCTGGTTCTTCACTCTGGGATTGTTTTTCATCGGCTGGATCGTCGACCTGTTCCTGATCCCGTCCATGGACCGCGATGCCGATCATCGCTATGTCTCCGGCCCGGTGGATTACAACATCACCTGGCTGCTGCTGACCTTTCTTGGCGTCTTCGGCCTGCACCGTTTCTATATGGGCAAATGGGTGACCGGGCTGATCTACCTGCTGACTCTGGGCTTGTTCGGGCTGGGGATTCTCTACGACTTCCTCACCCTCAACGAACAGATCGCCACCGCCAACAGCCGCAAGCGCTGGGCTTAACCGAACTCGCAGTTCATGCGCTACTGTTGTCCCACAGGTATGGGACAGCCCGCTGGCACACCTGAACGTCGATTCGCTGCCGAGGCAGCTTCCCACGGAGAGCGCCACGAAGCCGCTGTGGGAAGCCGCCTTGGCGGCGAATACGACACCAATTCATATCTCCAAGACCAATAGACTGGCCACCACTATGGATTCCGTGCTCATGAGCCGCGACGGGTATTAATTTTTCATCGCGTACTTGCCGGCACCGAGGAAGAACAACGCCGCGGCAGTGAACAAATAGAATCCCTGCAACTCAATCGCCCAGCCGCCATTATCGTTGATCGCGAACAGCTCGTTCATGTGCACCAGCACCAACGCCACCAGCATATTGCCAACGATCAGAGC
Organism: Alcanivorax sp. 24; assembly: GCF_004360225.1. Classification (GTDB taxonomy): domain Bacteria; phylum Pseudomonadota; class Gammaproteobacteria; order Pseudomonadales; family Alcanivoracaceae; genus Alloalcanivorax; species Alloalcanivorax xiamenensis. The sequence goes on along the minus strand of NZ_SNUA01000002.1, from coordinate 342,307 downwards.
AGCCCCGACCCGGGTGTAATAACCAACAATAATCATAAGCGGCGCGATCACCTCGCCGATAAACACCCCATAGGCAAAAAAACCGGGCATTCCCATGCTTTGCAGCGAGCCGGCAATCCAGCCCACGCCATGCAGCATTTTCGAGATCCCGTGCAATAGCAGCATGCCGCCCAGGCTCAAGCGCAGGATCAGCTTCCCCAGATCCGGATGGTTCATGGCGTTCTCCTCGTCCTCTGTTAATCGGTGATGTACCGATATTGAACGGGTTTCCCGCAACGAAGGAAAGATGCTCGTGACAAAAACCGTGACCACCGCTCGCCACGGTGCCGATGAAAAATCGTCGGGAACGATTAGTGTCCCACAATCCGCTGGCACGCTGACACGTCACACGCCGGCACGCCAAACCCAAGGCCCGCTTGCCAGCCTTGCGGACACCAATTCAACACAACCCCGTCATGCCCGAGTGTTTTCAAAGCGTGTTGGCGTGCCGGCGTGTGGCGTGTTAGCGGCCCGTTCCACAACGGTGGGACAGCAATGGTCGGGAACGACTTTTAACGTTGCTTCAGCGACGGCCCGGAGGGTAACCGCCACGGACAGCGGTCAAAAAAATCATTTACATGACACCCATCATTCATTTATAAATTATACCCATCATTAAAAAAGGAGGACCGCCATGCGTGTCAGCCGAGAACAGGCCGCCGCCAACCGGCGCCGAATCGTTACCGAGGCTTCCCGTCTGTTTCGGGAAAAAGGTTACGACGGCGTGGCCGTGGCGGACCTGATGAAAAGCGCCGGCCTCACCCACGGCGGCTTCTACGGGCACTTCGAGTCCAAGGAAGCGCTGATGGCGGAAACCTGTGCCTCCTCCGGCGATATCCGTACCCGGTGGGAGCGTCTCACCGCCAAACGCCAGCAACCGCCCTTTCAGGTGCTGGTGGAGCAATACCTGAGCCCGCGCCATCGTGACCAGCCCGGCCACGGCTGCCTGTTCGCCGCGCTCTCGGTGGATACCGCCCGACAAACGCAGGAGGTACGCCGCGCCTACACCGGCACCTTCCGCAAGTTCGTCGACATGATCGCCGACTGGGTCCCCGGCCGCCGCGCCAACCGCCGGCGCCGGGCCCTGGCCACGGCGTCCAGTCTGGTCGGCGCCCTGGTGCTGTCCCGCGCCGTGGACGACCCGGAACTGTCCAGCGAAATTCTCGACGCGGTGCGCCAGCAGTTGCTCGGCGCCACCGCTTCCGCAACCTCTTCTTCTACAACCCGGGCTTCCTCCGGGAAGCCCGCCAAGGAGTAAACCGTGAGTCAGTCCAATACCGCCATGAAAGCCATGACCGGCCTGGAAACACTGCTACTGATGATGGAGAAGGATCTGCGCGCCGGCATCGGCCAGACCATGGACTTCACACTGGTGGAGGTGGAGCGGGGACGGGTCGTGTTCGAAGGCTCGCCCAGCGAAAAAGTCTACAACCCGATCGGCACCGTCCATGGTGGTTACGCCGCTACCTTGCTGGATTCCGCTTGCGGCTGTGCCGTGCATTCCAATCTGGAGGTGGATCAGGCCTATACCACCGCGGAGCTGAAAGTGGCCTATCACAAGGCCATGACCAAGGACACCGGCCCGGTACGCGCGGAAGGCAAGATCATCACCATGGGCCGCCGCCTGGCGTTCGCCGAGGCCCGCCTCACCGACGCCGAGGGCCGCCTTTATGCCAGCGCCACCTCGACGTTGCTGGTGATGCAGCGGTAAGCGCCGATGAATCGCGCCGCCATCGCCACCGTACCACGGCCCCTTTCCCGGCCGGATGCCGGGGAGCGGGCGCGCCGGATCCTGCATGCACCGGTGCTTCCCACCTTGTTGAAGCTGGCGCTGCCCAATCTGGTGGTGATGCTGGCCCAGGCCCTGGCCAACTTTCTGGAAAGCTACTACGTCGGCCTGATCGGCGTGGACGCCCTGGCCGGGGCCGCCCTGGTGTTCCCGCTGGTGATGCTCATGATGATGATGTCCGGCGGCGGCATCGGCGGTGGGATCTCGTCGGCGGTGGCGCGCGCCCTCGGTGCCGGCGATACCGACAAGGCCAATGCCCTGGCGCTGCACGCGGTGGTCATCACTGGTGTGCTTGGCCTGCTCTGCTCACTGGTGGTGATTGGGTCCGGTCCCGCGCTCTACACCCTGCTCGGCGGCCGCGGCCAGGCCCTGGACGCCGCCCTCGCCTATTCCAACGCGCTGTTCGCCGGGGTCACCTTTCTGTGGTTGATGAATGGCCTGTCGGCGGTCATGCGTGGCGCCGGCAATATGCTGATGCCGGCGCTGGTGCTCACCGGCGGCGTGCCGCTACTGCTGGTACTGTCACCGCTGCTGATCTTCGGTATCGGCCCGCTGCCGGGCCTGGGCATCACCGGCGCCGGGCTGGCTCTGGCGGCCTACTATCTGATCGCCACGGTGATTCTTACCGTGGCCCTGTTACGCGGCCATGGCGGCGTCCGGCTGGATCCGCGCGCGCCGTTGCGCAAATCCCTGTTCGCGGAGATCCTCGGCGTCGGCTTGTGGTCCGCCCTGAACACCGTGTTCTCCAACTTAAGCGTGGTGGTGGCCACCTTCTTCGTCGCCCGCACCGGGATGACGGCGTTGGCCGGCTTCGGCCTCGGCATCCGCATCGAATATCTGCAGATCCCACTCAGCTTCGGTTTCGGCACCGCTCTGGTGGCCATGGTCGGCATGAACATGGGAGCCGGCCAGATCCAGCGTGCCCGCCGCATCGCCTGGGTCGGCGCCGCCCTCACCGCCGCCACCACCGGCACCGTGGGACTGCTCGCCGCCACCTTCCCCAACGCCTGGCTCGGCCTGTTCACCGACGATGCCGAAGCGATCGCCACCGGCGCCGTTTACCTGCGCACGGTGGCGCCGGTGTACAGCTTCTTCGGTGTCGGTATGGCGCTGTACTTCGCTTCCCAAGGCGTCGGCCGCATGCGGTGGCCGATTGCCGCCAGCCTCACCCGCCTCGCTGTTCTTGGCATCGGCGGCACCCTGACAACAACGCTGTTCCCCGGCGATCTGGTGGCCCTGTGCGCGGTCATGGCCGCCTCCCTGGTGGCACTGGCGATGGTTAACAGTATTCCCTGGCTGATCAGGAGATAATCATGAAAGCCGTTATCGCGGGCTACGCCCGTTCCCCGTTCCACTTCGCCCGCAAAGGGGCGCTCGCCGAAGTACGCCCGGATGATCTCGCCGCCCAGGTGGTGAAGGGGTTACTGGCGCGTACCGATCTGGATCCGTCGCTGCTGGAGGACGTGATTCTTGGCTGCGCCTACCCGGAGGCCGCCCAGGGCAACAACCTGGCGCGCATCGTCGGGCTGTTGTCGGGCCTGCCCCTGGAAATCGGCGGCATGACCATCAACCGCTTTTGCGGCTCGTCCATGTCCGCCATCCATATCGCCGCCGCCCAGATCGAGGCGGGTATCGGTGATGCCTATCTGTGCGTGGGCGTGGAAAGCATGACCATGGTGCCCCAGGGCGGTTTCAACTTTTCCCCCAACCCCTGGCTGCGGGAACACACCGACGCTTACGTGTCCATGGGACGCACCGCCGAGAACGTCGCGCAACGCTATGAAATCGGCCGTCCGGAGCAGGAAGAACTGGCTCTGATCTCCCACCGCAAGGCCGCCGCCGCCCGGGAAGGTGGTTTGTTGCGCGATGAAATCATCGCCATCGATGCGGGAGCGAGCGCGAACCGGATCGAGGACGACGGCTGCATCCGCCCCGGCACCTCGCTGGAAGCGCTGGCGAAGCTGCCGCCGGCGTTTGACGAAAACGGCGTGGTCACCGCCGGCTCCGCCTCGCCGCTCACCGATGGCGCCAGTGTCGTGCTGGTCACCAGCGACGACTTCGCCCAACGCCACAATCTGCCGGCCAGCGCCCGCATCCGTGCCGTGGCCACCGCCGGTTGCGATCCGGCGGTGATGGGGCTGGGTCCGATTCCCGCCACCCGCAAGGCGCTGCAACGGGCCGGTCTCAACGTCGAACAATTGGATGTGGTGGAGATCAACGAAGCGTTCTCATCCCAGGCGCTGGCCTGCATCCGCGATCTGGGACTGAACCCGGACACCGTGAACCTGGACGGCGGCGCGCTGGCTCTTGGTCATCCGCTGGGCGCCACCGGCGCGCGCATCACCGGTAAAGCCGCCGCCCTGCTGCGGCGGGAAAAGGCCCGCTACGCCCTTGCCACCCAATGCATCGGCGGCGGCCAGGGCATCGCCACCATCCTGGAGGCGCTGTAGGGCCGGCCCTTAACATTTCCTTTACTCCGACGACCCGTCGTCCCCCGCGTGTCCACTACGCGCCAGGGACAACGTCACGGTGATGGCGCCGCCATCGTCCTCTCCACGGCCGTGACATCGGGTTCGCCGGGGGCTTTTTATGGGTTCATCGCGGATTACCGGGAATGTGAGTCTCCATCGGAGGCACGGGTCCGCACGGAGGATGCCCTCCATCCCGGTGTGGGGTGGAAAGGACATCCGTCTTCCTCGGTTACCTCGAAGCGGAGCCGTGTTACGCCTTTACGGAACCTGCTTCACGGCGTTCCCGCAAAGGCGTAACACGGCTCCGCTGTCCCTGATGGAAGATAAGACCGTTTCCCGATAAGCCGCGATGAACCTTTTTTGACTGTTACCCCGTGGTCTTGGGCATCCCACTACAAGGCCGCCGTGGAAAATTACTTGCCAGCGACGGGTTCGACGCTGAAGGGCCGTATTCGTCAGCAGGCGGGCTCAACAGCGGCTCCGTAGCGCCGCGCGGAGGGAACCAGAGCCTCCCGACCCGAGTTTTGCCTCAGCTCTTATGTCCCAACTTTTTGCCTCAACACTAATGACGTTTTAATATAAGCTTATATCAATACATTCATTGTGGGCTTTTCGGTCAGGCCCTTGCCCGAACCGCCTGCCTGGGAGTTCCGCCATGCCAGCTTCATCCGTCAGCAAGCGGGCGCTACGCCGCGGCTTGATACTCTTTCTACTTGGCCTGAGCCTCGCCGGCCACGGCGCCGAGTCCGGGGAGAGCCTGGCCCGCCAGGGCGCCGGCGGCGCCCCTCCCTGCGTCACCTGTCACGGCGCCGATGGACGCGGCAACGCGGCCGGTGGTTTCCCCTCCCTGGCTGGCCTTGACGCCGACTATCAAGCCAAGCAACTGCATGACTTCGCCAGCGGCCAGCGCGCCAATCCGATCATGGCGCCAATCGCCAAGGCGCTCAGTGACGAGCAGATCCAGGCGGTGGCGACGTATTATGCTGGCCTCGACGCAGGATCCGGCCAGGATGATGACGCCAAACCCGGCGAGTTCCCCGGCCGCGACTGGGTAGTGAACGGCCACTGGCAGGCCAATCAACCCGCCTGCATCGCCTGTCACGGTGATGGTGCCCGCGGGGTGGGCGATCAGTTTCCGGCGCTGGCCGGCCAGCATGCCGGTTATCTGGAAGCCCAGCTCAAAGCCTGGCAAAGCGGACAGCGCAAGAACGACGCCAACGCTGTGATGGCGGCGGTGGCAAACGCCATGACCGAGCAACAAATCAAGGAAGTAGCGGCCTATCTCGCCGCTCTGCCCGCCACCGGGGAGGTCCCGGAGCACGCCCGGCCGGACCCGGCACCGCGTATCGCCGACGCCCTGAACGATTACTTCCAGCCGCCACTGCTGGAAGATCTGCCCGATAACGAATTCGGCGCCTCGGTGCGGCGCGGGGCGGACATTTTCCGCCACACCAGCTCCGATGCCGAAGCCGGCCGCTATGTGGGCAATAGCCAGAGCTGCGTCAACTGCCACATGAACAACGGCCGCCAGGCGAACGCCGCGCCAATGTGGGCCGCCTGGGGACAATACCCGGCCTGGCGCGGCAAGAACCATAAGGTGAATACCATGGCGGAACGCCTGCGGGGCTGCTTCACTTATTCGCAAAACGCCCAGGCCTCCGAAGCGGGACAGGCACCGGCGGCGGACAGTCAGGTCATCGTTGATTTGATGAGCTTCCTGTTCTGGCAGTCCAAAGGCACCCCCACCGGCGAAGTGTTGCCGGGCCGGGGCTATCCGGAGCTGGACGAACCAGCGCAGCCGTTCTCACCGGAGCGGGGAGCGGCCTTGTACGCGGACCATTGCGCGCTGTGTCACGGCAACGACGGCCAGGGGACGGCGTTGACGAAGCACCGCTATCAATTCCCACCGCTGTGGGGCGACCAGGCCTTCAACTGGGGAGCGGGCATGCACCGGGTCAACACCGCCGCCGCCTTTATCCACGCCAATATGCCGTTGGGCAAACCGGGCAGTCTGTCGGTGCAGCAGGCCTGGGACCTGGCCGCGTTCATCACCAGTCAGCCAAGGCCGCAGGACCCGCGCTTCAAAGGGGATCTCGAGGCCACCATTAAAGACTTTCATGGCAACCGAGCGATGGATTACTACGGAAAAACCGTGAACGGCTATCGCCTCGGGGCCCCGGGCACCCTGGAGCAATGGCAGCGGGATCTGGCCGACAAACCCTGAGGTTTCGCTGCCAGCATCGCCGAAGCCGGAGACATGCCGGCCTCGGCGATGTTGGCCGAACCTGGAACCCGGGTAGCGGAACCACCCGGGGTGGTAACAACGGGGCTCAGGCGAACTGATCCCGCAATGCCTTGCGATTGAGCTTACCCACCGCGGTCTTGGCAATGCCGTCGGTGAAAATAATACTGCGCGGTTTCTTGTAGGACGCCACTTTATCCGCCACAAACCGGATCAGTTCGTCCTCCTCGGCCCGCGCCCCGGCCTTCAGCACCACCACCGCGGTCACCGCTTCCACCCATTGCGGATCCTTGCGGCCGATCACCGCGCACTCCGCCACCGCCGGATGGGCGCTCAGCACATCTTCCACTTCCCTGGGATAAACGTTGTAGCCGCCGGTGATGATCATGTCCGAGGTGCGGTCCTTGAGGTGCAGAAAGCCGTTATCATCAAAACGGCCCACATCACGGGTACGCAGCCAGCCACCGTCCATGAACATCTCCCGATTCAGTTCCGGCGCATTGTGATAACCGGCCATCATTGAAGGGGCACGTACCGCGATCTCACCGGCCTCGCCCTCCGCGACATCGTTACCGGCATCATCCACCAGGCGGATTTCCACTTCCACGGACGGCTTGCCACAAGCGCCGAGCAGGGCCTCGGTATGATCCTCCGGCCGCAACACGGCCAGGGTCAGCGGGCATTCGGTCTGCCCGTAGTATTGCCAGAATTTTTCTCGCCCCCATAGCGCCATGGCCTGCTCAATGACCGGACGCGGCATCGGCGACGCGCCATAAATCACCTGCCGCAAACGGCTCACGTCGGTTGTCGCGAAGCGGGGGTGCCCGAGCAACATTTGCAACATGGTCGGCACCAGATTCACCATGGTGATCCGCTGTTTCTCGATCAGCGTCAGAAAAGCATCCGGGTCGAACGCCGGCATGATCACGGTGCGAGCGCCACGCAGCCAGAACGGCAGCACGAACACGCCGCTGGCGTGGATCAGCGACGCGGCATGCAGCATGGCATCGTCCTGCTCCACCGCGAGAAGATTCATCAACACGTTCTTGCAAACGGCGGCGTAGGAAGCCTGGGTGTGCTGTGCCGCCTTGAGAGTCCCGGTGGTGCCGGAGGTAAACAGGGTAAGAATGACGTCGTCGTCGGCTACCGGCACCGCCGGTTTGCTATCGCTGAGAGCAGCACAGGCCCGCAGCAAATCCTCACCGCCGCCAGCGGCACTGCCGATGCCATGTGCCCGCAGTCCCGATACGGCATCACACAGTTGTGCCGCCCGCTCCGCCAGATCCTCGCCATACAGCAGCAGCGCGCAACCGGTTTCTTCCAGCATTTTACGGTGCTCGTCCAACGACAGACGAGCGTTGAGCGGCACCCGGTTCACTCCGGCTTTCACACAGGCGAAGTCCACCGGAACACTGTACAACCCGTTATTCAACAGCAACGCCACGCGGTCTCCGCGGCGCACATTCCGTTCGATCAGCGCATGGGCAAGGCGATTGCTCAGGCTCTGGGTTTCGCCGAACGTCAGGCTCTGGTCACCGAAAACAAGGGCGGTCCGGTCCGGATAATAACCAGCGCCCCGGTGAATCAGATCCAGATACGTCGTGGTCATGCATTCTCTCCTGTGGTTTATCGTTATTGGTGGTCATCGAAGCGGCCATGACGGCCCGCTCCACCGGCGAAACGGGCGGCGCCATCAATGGCCTCGGCGAACACAATCGGGTACCCTCCCGCCCCTTCCCGTCGTAACGCTTCCGCCAGGTCGTGGTCCCACTGTTGGTAGGTGGAGATCCGGTCGGCGCGCAGACAGCGTTGCGGGAACGCGGCGATATCCCGGGCCAGCGCCTGGGCGGTGGCCAGAGCCTCGCCATCCGCCACCACCCGGTTGGCCAGCCCCATGCGCAGTGCTTCGTCGGCGGCTACCGGGCGCCCGGTCAGAATCATGTCCAGGGCTTGCCCCTGACCGATGATGCGAGCGAGCCGCACGGTGCCGCCGTCGATCAGCGGCACCCCCCAGCGACGGCAGAACACGCCGAACACCGCCGAGGTCTCCGCCACGCGCATGTCGCACAACAGGGACAGCTCCAGGCCTCCCGCCACCGCATAGCCGGACACGGCGGCGATCACCGGCTTGCTCAGCAGCATGCGCGAGGGGCCCATGGGGCCCGGGCCGGTGCCTTCAGGCTCCACCTCGTTGCGGCGCTGATCGTCGCCCATGGCGGACAGGTCCGCGCCAGCGCAGAAATTGCCGCCGGCACCGGCCAGTACCGCGGCATGGACGCTGTCGTCCTGCTCAAACGCCTCGAAAGCCGCGCGCAGGGCATCGGCGGTGGGCCGGTCCACGGCATTGCGTTTATCGGGACGGTTAATGATGATCGTGCGAACGGCACCCTCGGTATGGGTGATGACCGGTGAGTTCGACATGGGCTGCCTCCTGATTCGTGGGCTGTGCGGTACGCCATCTTGTTACAAATATGATCCATATTTGAAAAAATAGGATATATTTCTGAAAATGTCCAATAAAGACAATTGTTGTTATTTTGAGAGCACGGAACTGACGGCTTCGGATCTGGTGCTTGATCTGCTTTCCACCCACGATGCCCGGGAGCTGTCGATCGCCGCGTTGTGCCGGGCCGGCGAAGCCTGCGGCTTGCAGCCACAGAACGTGCGGGTGGCGGTGAACCGTTTGCAGCGTCAAGGCAAGGTCATCAGCCCGGCCCGTGGAATCTATGCCCTCGACGCCACGGGTAATACATTGATCGGAGACGTCCGCAACTGGCTGCGCAAGGAGCAGCAGGCGGTGGCCTGGGATGGCGGCTGGGTCGGTGTCATCGACGCCGCCGTGCCACGACGGGAAAAAGTGGCCTGGCGCCGTCATGAACGGGCCCTGACGTTGCGAGGATTTCGTGCTCTGGAAAACAGCGGGTTGTGGCTCCGTCCGGATAATCTGGTCGGCGGTGTGTCAGCGGTGCGGGAGGACCTGAAGCGTCTGGGACTGGCCCCCGCGGCGCGGGTGTTCGGCGTCAACTCGCTATCCGGGCGGGATGAAACCCGGATCCGGGCACAATGGGATACCCGGGCGATGATCCAGGCCTATCAGGACGTTGGCCGACGTTTGCAAGCCAGCGAGGCGAATCTGGACACCCTGCCGCTGGATCAAGCCGCTCGCGACAGTCTGTTGCTGGGACGCACCGCCATCCGCCTGATCATCCATGATCCCTTGCTGCCCGAGGCCCTGATGGGCGGTGATGAACGTCATCACCTGATCGATCAGGTCCGCGCCTATCAGGTCAGAGCCAAAGCGTTGTGGGCGCGGTTTCTGGAGGACGGCTGACGATCGAGCCTCCGGGCACTCCGGGACACCACCGCGCCGGAAAACGCTACTCAGCCCTGGCCCGAACGGCAAGCATCAGCCGCACCGCCACCACCGCGGCAGGAGCGCTCGCACCCTGGGGAGGGCAAAGCGGTCGTCGATCAGATGCACCACGCCTTCGTCATCACCGGTGCGGATCACCCGGCCGGCGGCCTGGACCACTTTGCGCAGCCCCGGATACAGATAGGTGTAGTCGTAGCCGTCGCCGAACAGCACCGCCAGGCGCGCTTTGAACTGTTCGTTCACCGGATTCATCTGCGGCAGCCCCAGCGTCGCCACGAAAGCGCCAATCAGGCGTCGGCCGGGCAGGTCGATGCCTTCGGCGAAGGCGCCGCCGAGCACCGCGAACCCGATCCCTTTCCCGCCTTCTTCAAAACGATCCAGAAACGCCTGACGGGCGTCTTCGTCCATGCGCCTTTCCTGGGACCAGACCGGCACGTCCGGATGGGCCCGGCGAAATACCGAGAGCACGCCTTCCAGGTACTCATAGCTGCTGAAGAACGCCAGGTAATTACCACGGCGCTGCTGGAACTGATCACCGATCAAGGCGGCGATTGGCGCCAGAGAAGCCTGGCGGTCACGATAACGGGTGGAGATGCGATGGCCGATGCGCACCTGTAATTGCTCCGCCCGGAACGGCGACGGCACATCCATCCAGGCGGTGGTGTCCGGCAGCCCGAGCAGATCGGCATAGTAACGGGGCGGGCTGAGCGTGGCGGAAAACAGCACCGCCGCCGACGCGCTTTCAAACCGCGGCGCCAGCAAGGCCGCCGGCACCACGTTACGCAAGCACAAACACGAACCGGGGCGGCCACGGGACGGGACGCGCCAATGGCTGTCAAACAGAAAGGCATCACTGTCGAACCGTTCCGCCACCCGATTGAAATGCAACGCATCGAAATAGAAACGGATCAGATCGCTGTCCAGGGCTTCCGGTTGTTCGGCCAGGAAATCGGTGATCGCCGCCACGCCCTGCTGCAAGGCGAAAAGAAACCCCTGGGGCGGATCATCATGAACGCGATAGTCGGTGTCGGGCTGGGCCTCCTCGGTCTCCTTATTAAGCGCGTTCCAGTGCCGGTGGATGCGTTCGAACGCGCCTTTCAGGGATTTCGGCACCTGCTTTTTCACGCGGCGAAAGGCGATCTGATCCAGTTCGGCGGAATACATGCCACGGGCGCGGTCCACCAGGTTATGGGCCTCATCCGCCAGCACCGCCACGCGCCACTGGTTTTCCGTGGTGAGCCCATGCAACAGCGCGGAAAGATCGAAGTAGTAGTTGTAGTCTCCCACCACCACATCACTCCAGCGGGCCATTTCCTGGCTGAGGTAATACGGGCAGACGTCATGTGCCAGGGCCACCTCGCGCAATGTCCGCCGATCCAGTATCGGGGACTCGGCAGCCGCCTGCCGGGCAGCGGGCAGACGATCATAAAAACCCGACGCCAGCGGACAGGATTCTCCATGACACGCCTTATCCGGGTGTTCACAGCTTTTCTCCCGGGCGATCATTTCCACCGTACGCAACGGAATCGTGCCGTCACTGGTAAGCGTGCGCACCGCGTCCAGCGCCAGCTTCCGCCCCGGCGTTTTGGCGCTGAGGAAAAACACCTTGTCCAACGCCTGCCCCGGCGCCGCCTTTAACAACGGGAACAGGGTCCCCAGGGTCTTGCCAATACCGGTGGGAGCCTGGGCCAACAATGGCCGGCCGGTGCAAGCGCTCTGATATACCGATTCCGCCAGTTCACGCTGGCCGGAACGGAACCGGGCATGCGGAAAAGCCAATGCGGTCAAGGCTTGATCCCGCGCCTGACGATGGGCCAGTTCACGGTCCGCCCATTTCAGGAAGCGTTCACAGTGTTGTTCAAAAAAACCGTTGAGAGCCCCTGCCTCATGAACTTCCCGCAGCGGCGTTTCCTTCTGCTTGACCACATCGAAATAAACCAGCGCCAGTTCCACCTGGTCCAGGCCGCGCTCACGACACAGCAAAGCGCCGTATATCTTCAACTGTGCCCAATGCAACGCCCTGTGGTTGGCGGGCTGCCGTTCCAGATCACCGCGAAAGGTTTTGATTTCTTCCAGGCGGTTACGCCGGGGATCGTAACCATCGGCCCGGCCACGCACACGCAAATGACGGTAGTCACCGGCCAAGAGTACTTCCCGTTGATAATGCTCACCGCGACGGCCGGTGACCGTGGTATGTCCGGCAATGCCCTCCTGAGCGGTGGGCGAGGGAGTGAAACGCAAATCCAGGTCGCCGCTTTTGGCGGTGAATTCCGCCAGGGCGCGTACCGCCACGGTGTAGCGGCTCACCCCGTCTCCCGCCAACGCACATGACACACCGCCACCGGAATATCGTGCTGCTGAAAATAGTCGAGCCAGCGCCGCTGATTATCCTGCAGGCGATCACCGGGCCCCTTTACTTCCACCATCCGATAACGGCGCTGGCGCGGCCATAGCTGAATCAGATCCGGCAATCCCGAGCGGTTGGCGCGTGGATCGGCCAGCAGGCGCTCAAAGCAGAGGCGCAGATGCTCAGCGGGAATGCAGTCCAATACCTGAGTCAGCAGTTCCGAATCGAGCGCGTCCCAAAACAGGAACGGTGACAAACGTCCCTGCTTTTCCTCGAAACGTTGCAGGATCACGGCACGATGGCTGCCATCATTCAGACAGGCCAGCGCCCGTTCAAACAGCTCCCGGCGGCGACTGAAAAAGTCACCCCGGTACAGGTCCGCCGGTCCGCTTTGAAATGGATGAAAAAAGGCACCGGGCAGAGGCGCGAACAGCGCCTCCCAGCACAACAGCCCGAACAGACTGTTGATCAGGGTGTTTTCCACGTAGTAGACCGGTTCCGAGGCGGTCCGCATATGGTTCCTCACCGCCAGCTCCACCCATGGATAATAGGGCAGCGTCAATTCGAACTCATCATGCGTCGGTATTGCCCCGGCGCGCCGCACGGGCTGTCCGAGTTTACGTTGCAGACGGGGCAGCACCCGCTGCACCTGCTGCCTCTCCGCTTCGTTACGAGGCTGTGCCTCGGCGCTCCGGGCCAATTGGTAAGCCTCGTCATAGCGGCCGGTTTTTTCCAGGACCCGCAGCTCACGGGCACGAGCCTCGGCGTAATGGCATCGCTGATACAAAGTCAGGGCGGCCTGTTCCTCGCCACGCCGCTCCCTCTCCCGCGCCACCTTGAACAACAACTTGTGTCCGCGCTCACGCAACCACGGGTTGTCCGGCAACGCTTCCAGGCGCGGCAGCAGCGCCTGTTCCAACGCCGTCAGATCGCCATCACCGTCAAACTGCTGCCGGCAAGCGGCCAGGTCGAGATAGGCATCCACCTCCTCGCGACACTGAAAGGGGCGTGAGGCGCGGGACAAGGTCACGGTTTCATACAGGAAGGTGCCTTGTTCGGCGAGCACGAACTCGGACCAGTCCTGGTGCAGATTGCCGAAAAACATCAATCGCAGGCGGTCGCACAGGGGCCGGATGCGCAACCGATAGACCGACACACCGTCCCAGCCCCACGCCTTCGCGGTGCGGGCCTGATCGCCGTCTTCCCGCAGCGCCGCCAGCCAACTCGTCTTGCGCGCCGACAGCGCCAGGCCCCGCTCCGCCAGACGCTGGCGCAAAGCCGACTTCAACTCATCACGGGTACAGAGGGCAAACAGCGTCTCCAATGTCAGGAGCGGGTCGCCATCAACCCAGCCCGCGCTGATCAGCGGCACCATGGCGACAGCCGTGTCGCCAACTTCACGGTAGCCCAGCCGGTCCCCGCGGAAATACTCGCCCTTGCGCATCACCATCCGCGCCAGCAAGGCACGGCTGGGCTCCGGCAAAGCGCGAAAGGCCTCCAGGAATTCAATTTCCTCCGGCGCCAGCAGATCGCCGTGGCGCTCCCCCACCCAATCCAGCACGGTCTGGAAGTTGTGCAGGTAGTAGAGCGGATCGGCAAGATCGGCGGTATGTGGACGAGTTGCACTGATCATTTGGCTAGCATACCAATGGACAGTAAGCAGTACCATAACCTCAGCGAATGCCAGTGGCCTTACTCGATACGATGCGTTCCCTGATCCTCGCCCGTTGCGCCTCTGATTTTGCCAGCCACCATTGGCGGACATAGCCATTGTCCAGCGGCGTCAGCCACTGGGGGTACTTCTCTATCTGAGCCTGGGGAAAGCCATTATCGGCGCCTTTCAGATAATGATCGAAGAAGCCCAGCACCAAGGCGTTCTGGCCGCCGATCATGACATTGGCCGGCGTGGTGCCAAGAAAACGGTCCCGCAGCGGGCGGTGCATGAACCAGGTGAAGTCGGAGAAACCCAGGTGCATGGCGCCGTTGAACTGTATCCGGTGCACCTGCTCCGAATCGCCGGCCTGCTCGAAACGCTGATAGGAAAACTCGTTGAAGCTGCGAGGCCGCGCCGGGATTTTGCCCGCCTTGAGCCGGTAGAATCGCTCCTGATCCGAGTGCAGCATCAAAAAGGGAACCGGCATCTCCGCATCAAAAGCACCGGGGTGATAATTGAGCCCGTCCAGGTTGACCCCGGCCGCGCAACGCGAGTCGGTCAGGCACAGCCCCCCCGTTGTCGAGCCGCCGAAGGACATGCCGATCTGTCCGGTGCGGGTGACATCACCGGCCGCCACCACGTCCGCCACGGCATCGGGCACCTCCCCGGCCGCCAAGCGATCGAGCACGAATTTCCGGTCCTCGATCCAGACCCGGGGGCTGCGTGTGGCGATGCGGGCGCCCTGCTCTCTCGAGGCTTGCCAGTAGTCGAGATGCCCTTGCAGGCGCTGATCCAGTGTTTCGCCGGTGAGCGCCGCGCTCATTCCCGCCGGCCGCTTATCGTCATGGGAACGCCGGGCCAGCTCCGCCGCCATCGGCACCACTTCCCCATTCGCAAACACCGTGGCGGACGCGTCTTCACTGTGCTGGATCGCGTACACCAGGTAACCATGGCTCGCCAGTTCTTCCATCAAGGCGGTGTTCTGGCCCAGGAATGACATATAGCCGTGACTGTAGATCACCACCGGCGGCCGGTGCGCCGTGGCGGCCAGCGGCGCCCCTTCCCGGGAGTGGGTTCGCACGTGTTTAAGCGGGCTCAATAAAAACGGCGCGCCGATCAGGCGGCCAAGTCCCTGTGCGGTGGTGCGCGCCTCGGCGTGGGAAAAGTAGCGTTGACGCTCCCCTCGAGACGTGGCGCTCGCCGGATACCAGACGCGTATCAGCAGGCGACGCGGTCCCTCCTCACCGACACCAAAAGCGTCCTGGCGCGACCGGTCCGTGAGTTCGAAGGTGCGCACGCCCACCGGGTGGGGACCGGTCGGCGCCGGCAGATCATTCAGCGGAAACAGATAAAGCAGACCGACGGCCATCACCGCCAACAGCGCGAACAGCGTGCCCGACACCCACGGCAACGCCCGGGAAGAACGCCGGCGGCGCCGTTCCAGCGGCAAGGCCAGCAGGAACAATCCAGCGGCGACAGCGCCGACGGTGGCCTGCCAGCGATCATCGAGAACACCAAACACTCCCGCCGCCAAGGCCACCAGCGCGGCCAGGCGCAACACCGGAGCGCGTGCCGGAAACACCGGTATCCACCAGGCGCCGACGAACACCAGCAGAGCCAATATCAAAACCCCGTCCGAAATCATCATCGATCCGTCTCCCGCCACTGTATTCGCGGCTGTTCCTGGCGGGCGAAGCGGCGCAGATGGTCGTCAATCACATAACGCATCCGTTCGGCGGCGGCCTGATCCATGACCCGGCCATGAATCCGCAATCGCCGCTGGTCGGCGTGCAACCGGCATTCACCGAACGGAAAATCCACCCGCGCCTGGTGCTCGTCGAACTCCACCTCGACTTTATGCTGGAAGTGCTTGCACAGCTTGGTCAGATACAACGGCGCCCGGGTCGTTTCGACCTGGCCCTCGAGTTCGATCATTAAGGGTTCTCCGGTTCACGAAGCAATTCATTGATGGGCAGGGCGCGGTCCGCCAGCGCCAGTTTGAACCCCAGCGAACAGCGTTCCACCCGCCCTTCCACCCCATAGGCACGGCGCAGAATGTCGGCGTTCAAGGCGCTATCCGGCGCTCCGGCGGCCAGTACCGCACCGTCGTGCAGCACGATCATGCGGTCACAGAAGCGCAGCGCCAGGTTCAAATCGTGCAGAGCGATCAGCGCCCCGCTGTGACGCTCGCGGCAATGGTCACGCACCGTTTCCAGCACCTTGAGCTGCCAACGCAGATCCAGCGCGCTGGTGGGTTCATCCAGTAGCAACAGCCGGGGCTGGCGCACCAGCGCCTGGACCAGCCCGATCATCTGCCGCTGGCCACCGGACAGTTCGCTCAGCGGACGCAGCCCCAGGCCCGTCAATTCCAGGCGCTCGAACAGCCCGGCGAGACGCCGCTCCAGTTGTTCGCGGTTCAGTGGTGACGGCAGCGCCCGGCTGCCGCTGAGCACCGCCTCATAGGCCAGCAAGGCGCTGCCCTGGGGCAACGCCTGAGGCACGTAGGCCAGGCACCCGGCGCGGCGGGTGGCGTTGAGAGGCTGGATGTCCTCCCCGTCCAGAACCACGCGGCCGGTACCCGGCTGCAACCCGGCCAGCGCCTTGAGCAAGGTCGATTTTCCGGTGCCATTGCCCCCCACCAGGGCCACCACCTGCCCCTCTTCAAGCGGTGGTGGGTTGAGCCCGTGCAACACACGCCGCCGGCCATAGGCCACGCGCAGGTCGTGGATTTCCAGCAACGCCGTCATCGGCACCGCCTCTGGCCCAGCACCAGGGCCATGAACAACGGCACCCCCACCAGCGCGGTGACGATGCCCACCGGAATGATCAGACCGGGAATCAGGCTCTTGCTGGCGATCGACGCCAGCGACAGCATCAGCGCCCCGGCCAGGGCACTGCCCGGCAAATAGAACCGGTGGTCCTCGCCCAGGGTGATGCGCGCGATGTGCGGCGCCACCAATCCGACGAAGCCGATGGTGCCGACGAACGCCACCGCCACCGCCGACAGCAGGCTGACCCGCAGCAGCACCCGCACCCGCAGCCGATCCACGGCGATGCCGGCACTGCGGGCCTGCTCCTCGCCGCCGCGCAGGGCGGTCATCGCCCAGGCGCCGCGCAACGAGAACGGCAGGCACAGGGCCAGCACCGCCGCCACGATGGCGACCTTGTCCCAGGTGGCCCGCCCCAGGCTGCCGAAGGTCCAGAACACGATCTGCTGCAGGGTGTCGCTGTCGGCGATGAATTGCAGCATGGCAACCATCGCCTCCAGGGCGAACACCATGGCGATGCCGAACAGCACGATGCCTTCCACGCCGTTGCCCACGCGGCGCAACAGCAGCAGGATCAGCGTCACCGAAAGCGCCGCGCACAGGAAGGCGCCGATCGGAATCAGCCAGGTGCGCGACAGCGGTGGCCAGTGAAGATCAAGCACGATCACCAGGGAGGCGCCCAGGGTGGCGGCGGCGGACACCCCCAGGGTATACGGGCTGGCCAGCGGGTTATTGAGCGCGGTCTGCATCTCGGCGCCGGCCAGCCCCAGGGCGGCGCCCACCACCAATCCGATGACGGCGTAGGGCAGCCGCACCTGCCAGAGGATCACCGCCTGGCCACGGGACAGGCTGTGCGGCGCCCACAGCGCCTGGAAAACCTGCCCCAGCCCGAGGCTGGAAGGGCCGGTGGCGGCGTCCGCCAGCAAACAGATCAGCAACACCAGCAGCAAACCCGACAACGCCAGAACGCGGCGCCGCACCCGCCGTCGGTAGCCGGCGGCCAGGGACTCATTCATCCGGTCGCTGATCCAGGCTGACCCAGTATTCACCGTCCAGCGGCAGCGGCTGGAACCGCTGGTACAAGGTGGCCAGGGTGTCCCGCGGGTTCAGATCGGCGAACACCTCCGGGTGCAGCCACTTGGCGATGGCCTGCACCGCCACCACGTTGAACGGCGAATTGTAGAAGTGGTGCCAGATGGCGTGGGCCCGCCCTTGCCGCACCGCCTCCAATCCGGCGAAGCCGGGCCGCCGCAAAACGTGTTTCAGGGAGGCCCGCGCCACCGCCTGGTCGGCGCCCACGCCAAGCACGATGCGCTCGGGCTGCTTGTCAGCGCTCGCCACGGCGCCGATGGCGGTGCCGATGTACACCCGCGGCTGCGCCTCCAGCAGGTATTCCAGACTGATCATGCCGGTTTGCCCGGGCACCTTGTCGGCGGCCAGATTCAGACCGCCGGCGGCGTCGATGTAATCGGCGAACAGCCCCCGGGCGATGGTGTGGCAACACTCCTGGATCAGGCCCACCCGGTCTTCCAGAAACACCGTCGGCCGTGCCTCGATACCCGCCACCCTTTCGGTCACCCTGCGCAATTGCTCGCGGTAATAGCGGTTGAAGCCGGTGGCGACGTCCGGCTGGCCCAGCAAGTCACCGAGCACCGTCATGCTGCGGGTGGTGTTGGTCAGCGGATGCTGACGGAAATCGATGAACACCACCGCGATGCCGGCGGCGGCGAGGCGGTCCAGCACCTCGGTGGAATGCGGCGTGGGGCCGTGCCCCTCGAGACCAAACAACGCCACCTGGGGTGTCAGCGCGATGGCCTGCTCGATGCTGAAGCTGGCCTCGTTGGAGCGCCCCACCCGGGGCACATCACGCAAGGCGGGGAAGCGTTCGGCGAAGGCGCCGTAACTGGCCGGGTCGAGCCGCTCGAACTCGCCGAACATGCCCACTACCCGCTTGACCGGGTCGTCGTGGTCGAACATGGCCAGGGTGGGCAGGTAACGGCCCTCGCCAAGCAGCAAGCGCTCCACCTTCACCGGCACCTCGACGGTACGCCCGGCCACATCGGTGATGCGATGGGTGTCGGCGGCCCGGCCCGGCGTCGCCAGGCAAGCCAGCAGGCAGAACAATAGCAGTATGCCGAGGTCGGAGTCTGGCCGGGCGGAACGGGCCCGGATGGCCGGCGTCTTCATGGTGGTCCCCTTCTGTGCTTTTCCATCGTGGTGTGTTGCAAGCGTGGTTTCTTTCAAAGACGTTTCTCGAACGTCAACAGATACTGACGAATGGTGCGCGAATAAATTTCGGGCAGGTTGCTGTCCACCTTTTCCATGCGAAAACCGAGCGAGGGCTCGATGCCCCAGAAGCGCAGCCGGGAATGGCCGATATCAAGCACCACATTGGCGCGCCGGTCCCGGCGCTGTTTGGCGAACAGGGCGTTCTCGCCCCGGTACTCCCGTTTGCCCCACTGCACATAGGCCAGGGTATCCAGGCCATTGCGCCACTGTTTCTTGATGCCCAGATTGGCGCCGCGCTGGGTAAAGGATTCGGTCTCGATGCCGAGTTTTTCCCGCTGCCAGACCAGCCCGGCGAACAGCACGGCGTTGCCCGGCAGCACCCGCAGCAGGCCGGGCGTGACATGGAAAACATCGCCGCCGAAGTCGGCCAGGCCATCGTCCACATAGTCCTTGTCGAACCAGCGGCCATGCAGCGTCGCCTGCCAGCGCGGCGACAACCAGCGCCCGTAACCGGCGCTGGCGCCCAGGGCCTCGGTGTAGCGCTCACCGTCCAGCCAGCGCCAGTCCAGCATCGGCCCGGCGTACAGCCAGGAGCGGGAATCCTGCCATTTGTACTGCAAGTTCAGGGTGGCGGCGCGCTCGTTGAACGCCTGCTCGCTGAAATAGTGCAGGCCGTCCAGTTTCAGGTCCCAGCTCAGAAAGTGGTGCCCGCCCAGGTTGCGTTCCTGATCGAACAACAACGAATAATCCGTACCCAGGGAGTCTCGCGGCATGTTCTCCCGGTTCTTGACGAACACCCAGCCGCCAATCGTCAGATAGCGCTCGTCGCTGGCCTGGTTGACGTTGTCATTGTGCACCAGGCCGACACGAACCCGCGTATTGAGGCGCTGCCGTTGTTGAATCCGCCCGAGGAATTCCTCCGCCAGCGCGCGGAAGTTTTCCGCCACCCGGGGCGTATCCCGAATGCGCAGGAACTGCCCGCGCGCCTGACGGTACTGGCGGTTCTCGAACAGCATGGCGGCCAAGTCGAAGCGCACATAGTCGAGCGCCGGGTCCGCCTCCAGCATCGCCCGATAATGGGCGATGGCCTGACCATGCCGGCCTTGCTGGCGCAGCAGGGCGCCGCTGACGTAGTGCACCAGCAGAGGATCGTGGCCGGGGGCCTGGCGGTACAGCGGCAGCACCCGCGCCAGGGTGTTCCAGTCACGGCGCTGGAGCGCGGTATTGATGATAATCTCGGCGATGCGCGGATGGCGCCGGACCTGCTCGTCGGTGAGCTCAGGCGGCCGCTCGCCCTGATCCTCGGCGCCGGGGCGGGCGCGTCCGGGCGCCGTATCCGGTTCCCGGAACCGTTGCCGGTCTTCCAGGTCGGGGGACAGCAAGCGGGAGTCTTCCAATGGCCGGCCACCCGACGGCGACGAGGGCGCTGATTGCGCCAGCCCGGCGCGGCATGCCAGGAGCAACAAAACCACCAGTGCCGCCCCCCAAAGGCGGCGGCACTGGTGGCGAAAAGAAAGATCGGGCATGGGCCGCGCGCGCCGGCCGATGCCCGGTCCCGAAAGGCTAACCAAACCCATCAGTTAGCGTACACCGGCGAAGCCATAGCCGCTCACCATGGCTTCCAGTTGCCCGCCGTAGATGCCACCAGCGACTTCTTCGGCGTTGGGGCCATACACCCCCAGGTCATAACTGGAATCCGTGTACTGGGTGGTACCCGAGGCATCGGTATAGTCAAGAGTAACGTCCCCTCCAGTGATACCGAGACGACCATCGGCCTGGGTGGTCACCGGCGTGCTTTCAAGCGTACCCGATACGGAAAACAGGCCCGTCACCGGCCGGTTGCCACTTACACCGGTGAAGGAACCGGATCCGGTGGCGCTACCGGAACCGTCCACGGTAATGGTGTAGACCAGGGTGCCATCGGCATCGTAGGTCTGCCCGCCGGTGGAGTACTGATCGATATGGTTGAACACCACGCCGCTGTAATTGTAAGTGGTGTTATTGGGTAACGACGTGGTGGGATCACCGACGATATCGCGAACGAACTGGCGGTTATGCCCGGCCGCGTTGGTGGTATTGCCCACCACGGTGGAGTACTGCTGCTTGTAGAAGCGGTAGGCCACGTTGACGGTATTGCCATCGATGGTCTGCTGGCTGGCGATCCGGGTAAATCCCGGGTCGAGGTCGTCCACATCGAAGCTGTTTACTATGGGCGAGCCACCAACACCGTACTCCACGCCATTGTAGGTGAACGTGCCCACGTAATCAGGGCTGCTGAAAGTGACGGTATCGCCATCGATAAAGCCGACATCGGCCATGGCCACCGTGGAGGTGGAGAGGGCGGCGGCGATGGCCGCGCCAAGAGTCCATTTACGCATTGTCCTTACCTCTTGATCGAGAATGGAAGTGTGTCAGCCCGTTGCCGCTCTTCCCCGGTCCGGAATACGGAGCGCAAGAGCCACTTCTCAAGATACAGAACGCAAATGAGAATTGTTTTCATAAACGGTCAAATTTGTTTGCGTATCAATCAATTTTCGTCCTGTTGGGGAACCCGAACGGAGCCTCCCGCCCCTAGAAAAAAGCGGGTGCCGATTCTCACCGACACCCGCTCCGGCCTCTCCGGGGAGACCCATCCCTCCAAGCTATTCCGGAATCGCCACCTCGGTAACGAAGGGCTGCCCGGCCTCGTCGGTGATCTGGCGGGTGCCTTCCGGCGTGCCGTCGGTCAGCCAGAAGGTCACCTCCACCTCGGAGGCCAGCAGGTAGGTACCATCGGAGCGGCTGTGGAGAAACACGGAATCGATCAACAACTGGTCGTCATCGCCATCGATTTCCCTGGGAAGGATAAAGCGACCACAGGGCGTGGGGACGCCACCCTCCCCTTCCTCCAAACACAGGTCCGGCTCGTGCTCCGGCGGCTGGCACTGCCAGCTTCCTGCCACCCGACTGCACTCTGCCTGAGCCGGCCGCAGAGTCGGATGATTCTCGGAGAGGTTGGTCAGATCGGTGCCGTCATAACTCCACAGGTTGTTGTCGTCCCCCAGGAACACCACGCGGTCGCCGGTGGCGTACAGGGAGGTGGAAACAAAGTCGATCGGGCCGGTTTCCGCTTCCAGGGTGGCCGCTGGAACGGCGGCCTCGTCGCCGGGGGTGTATTGCCAAAGCTGCAAATCATAACCGGTATAGCTGTTGCCGGTGCCTGCCAGGAAGAACAGGGCCTGCTCCGTGGCCACCAGGTCCTGAATCTGTGTATCCAGCGTGGTGAGGGCCCGGGTGCCGGCCTCGGTGCCGTCGCTGACCCACAGTTGCTGGCTGTTGTCGGTATCCTGGAAGGTCACGTAGAGCTTGCCGTCCAGCACCACATGGCGCTGCAATAGAGAACTGTACTCCGCCTGGTGCAGCAGGACCGTCTGGCCGTCCTGGTCCAGGGCGCCCAGATACGTCCTATCAAACAGGGCCACCCGATCATCACTCAACGCCTTGAGGTAGGCGGTATCCGTCAAGCCGCCAATAACTAATCCCCAGTCCGCCTCCACGTCCAGAACCTGCTCCGGCTCCGCGCCTTCGGTGGCCAGGTCCCGCCGCCAAACTTGTCGATAGCGAGGACTGTTGGACGACACCCCGAAATAAAAAAAGTCCCCCCTGGTCGCCACAAGATTGGGTCGTATATGAACCGTTTGCCCCTCCAGCTGAAGTCGGTCGCCGAGGGTCTCGCCGTCGCTGACCTGGGTATAGGACACCGATTCCGCATCCTGGCCGCTGATATAGAGCCCCTCGCCGCCCACGGCAAACAGCGTCATATACTCCGGCGGCAGGAAGTCGTCGCCGAAGGCCTTTTCGGCGCCGTCGGCATCCAGCGGCGCGCGCCAGAGGGTTTCGCTGTCCAGAACATCCAAGGCGGTGAAATAGGCCGAATCCTTGAATAAGGTCAATTGATGGTTAGTGGCAAAACTCGCTCCCAGGCTGTGCTTGACAAAGGTACTTTTTGTAATCCTGAGTTGATCGTCCGGGTCGGCCAGTGCGCGTTCGTTACTGGCGTCCTCCACCCAGCGGGCCACACCGTCATTGAGGTTCAGGTTCACCCAATATCCCTGAAGGCTCCAGGTATTGTATTGATACTGGTTGTAATCCCTGGCCAGGGTGACCAGGGCGTAAGACGGTTCGGGCTCGGGATCGCCCGGGTCACCGGGGTCCGGGCTACCGCCACCGGAACTGGAGCCGCCGCCACCGCCGCAACCGGACAGCATGGTCAGGGCAATCAACAGGCTGAACAGCCCATACAGAAAGAAGGATCGTTTCATCGCGGTTTCCTTTGGTTTGCCAATCATCGAAACGCCAGAGCCTTATTCGCCCCCAACGGTGGAATAGGGATGGCTGAACAACTGCCCGTCCTGGGCCCTTAGCCGGTAGGTGCCGGTCACGGTGCCGTCGCTGAGCCAGAACGTGAGCTCCCCTTGCTGGCCGGCCTGGCCGGCGTCCAGCACCCGCCAGGCGCGGAAAAGCAGATAGGCGCCGCCCAGAGAGATCGGCTCGAAGGCCTGACACAAGCCCAGAGCGCAGGCGGAGGCGCTGTGGATCGGGCTGCGCTCGGCGTTGGGGAACAGCCGCGCTGTGCCCTCGTCGGTGCCGTCGGTGACCCAGACCCGGTTGGTCGGGTCCCGCCCGGCGCTGTGGTTGTCGCCGAACACCACCCGGTCGCCGACCACATGCAGGCCGGTGATATAGCGAGCCCAATTGGTGGGGGGGGCGCCATTCTGTGGCTGGGTGGTGGCGGGCATAAGATCATCGCGCAGGCGGCGGGTACCGGCCTCGGTGCCGTCGCTGACGTACAGGGCGCTGACCGGGGAACGACTGACGAATTCCAGATTGACGCTGAAGAACAGGGCCTCACGGGTGGCCACCAGATCGATCACCCCCAGGTTGCTTGCGTCGGCGCCGATATCAAACAGCCGCACCAGCTCGCCGTCGCCATCGATCTTCCAAAGCTGGGCGTCATCATTTTGGCCGCCTTCCCTGGCAATGAAGTACAGCGCCCCCTGGAACGGAGTCAGGCTCTCCATAATCATGTCCGAGACTGGCCGCGTGCCGGCCACCGTGCCATCGGTGACCCAGAGCCAAAAGCCGCCAGCGTCGCGGGCTCTGAAATACATCCGCTCGCCCACGAAATAAGGAATGCCGGCCTGCGGCCCCATCGGATAGTTGGTGAAATCGGATTTCAGCGTGGTGATCTCGCCACTGTCGATGTCCTTGGCCAGCAGGGAGAAGGTCCGGCTATCACCACCGGCATTTTCCTGGGAAGCCAACACCCGGCTTCCCAAGAGAGCGTGACCGCTGGACTCACCGCCGAAATCCAGCAATTCATCGCTCCGGGTACCCTCGCTGGTGCCATCGGACACATAGGAGCCGATGTCACCAGAGTCGAAATAAGCGATGAAATACGCCAATTCCGGATCACCGAGCACGATGGATTGCCCTCTGTTAGTGACCATCAGTGCGGTTTGGTTATCCGGCGGGAAGCGCACCAGGGCACTGCCCCCATTAGTACCATCGGTGGACCAGAGCGACCTGTTCAAGGCCTGTGGGTCGGCGGGATCGACGCCATTGAACAGCACATAGCGCCCGCCAGCGTAATGGTCGTAAACCTGGTTCTGATAGCCGTTGGCATCGCGCACCCGCCCGCCGTCCGGGTCCTGGAGCCAGCGCACCCGCCCCGTGTCCACGTTGATGCGCAGCAGAGCCACGCGGTTTGTCTCGTTCCTTACCTCCGCGGGAATATCCGCGGCGCTGATATCCGTCTGACTCGCCAGCCAGGTGCGGCCGCACAGCACGGTCTGCACCTGGCCATTGGCGTCGCCGGTGATGTTCAGGCCGCCATCGCCCCCTTGTTCGGTGCCCGCCGCCGCGCCCTCGAAATCGCAGGTCACCAGGTAGCGCTGCGGGGCCGGCACCCGCGCCGCGCCGAGGCGCAGCACGTCGTCCTCGCGCAGCGCGTCCAGCGTATGGCTCAGGGTTCTTTCCCCGGTGCCGGTGAGGGTCACCGTGTCGGTCACGCCCGAGACCTGGTGAATCAGTTCCAGGGTGGCGTTTTCCGGCAGGTCGCACACCTTGAGGGTGAGGCCGCTGGCCGGGGCCTCGGCCAGCCGGCACTGCGACGGGCCACCGGTTACCGGATCGTCCTCATAACCGCCGTCGTCGCCGCGCCAGGCGCTGTCGCCGTCGCCCCCGGCACAGGCCAGCAGCAGCATCGGCAACCCCAGGGCGGCCAGAACACCGGGGCGGAATCGGGATAAACGTAATGACATCATGATCGGTTCCTTGGCGGCTAAAAGGTGGCGCTGAGCGACGCGGTGATACTTCGTGGGGCGCCGTAGTAGCTGGCGCGGTCATTGGCCAGGTAGGTCTCGTCGAACAGGTTGCCCACGTTCAGCCCCAGGGTCATGACGCGGTTGAGCCGGTAGCGCGCCATCAGGTCCACCACCGCATAGGAGCCCTGGACGTACTCGGCCACCTCGCCGGTCCAGGTGCCGCCGCCGTATTTTTTTGTCCGGCTCTTCCAGCTCACGCCGCCGCCGACGGTGAAATCCCGGTGCAGCGCGTAGCTGGTGAACAGGCTGAAGCTGTGTTTGGGGCTGTTGAAACCCTGGCGGTCGAGGGTTTCATAGGGGTCATAGCCCAACTCCTCGGAATAGCCCGGGGAATCCAGGTGCAAATAGGTGTAGCCGGCGTTGATCATCCAGCGGTCGTTGATCTGGCCGGCGATGGACAGCTCCGCCCCCATGGTGGTGAGGCCGTCGATGACCCCCGCCGGCTGGCAATCCGAATAGGGGTTGTAGGGGTTATTGCAGACCAGGTAGTAGGTTTTCTCCTCGCCATTGACGATTTCGGTGACGGTGGCCTTCCAGCTTGGCAGGCTATAGGCCACGTCCTTCTCTTCCATGCGAAACACCGCCGCCTGCAGATTGAGGCGATCGTCGTTGAGCGCGCTTTTTACCCCCAATTCCAGGGTATTGCCCTTCTTGGGCGCCACCGCGATCACCGGGATGCCGCCACCGCCCTCCTCGATCACCCTGGCGGAGATGCCCCGGGATTCCTGCTGAATCTTGTGGATGCCGGTATAGCTGGCGTACATCGAGGTGCGCGGCGTCAGCGCGAACACCAGCCCCGCGTAGGGGATATACCGTTCCGGGTAATCCACGTGCTCGTGGGAATACTGCTCGCCGACCCCGTCACACTCGTAATAAAGGCCAACGGCACCGCTGCAGCCGTTGTAGTAGTAACGGCGAATGCCCATGTCATATTTGTGATAGCGGACACCAAGGATGGCGGTGAGCCGTTCGCTGGGGTTGAACTTGGTGCTGAAGAAAGCGCCGTACTGCTCTTCCTTGGTTTTGTTGAGAATGCCATGGCCATCGACCACGTAGTAATCGGTGCCGGGCACTTTGGGTAAAGGAATATCGCCATCATTCCAGTTATCAAGGCTGATCGGGTTGCCCTCCTGGGTTTCCCGGGCAGGTTCGAGAATCTCGGAGCGGAAACCGCTGAAACCGGTGGCAATCTGGGCATCGCGACCCAGGAACCGGAATTTGCCGGTCAGGGTCACATCCACGTTGTGCACTTCGTTGTCGTTCTGGATACGCCCGTAGGTAAAGCTGGCCAGTTGATTGACGGTGTCGTAATAGTCGGCGCCGACCATGCCGTAAACCCGGTCGGGCGTGGCCTCGGTGTATTGGTAATTGACATTGAGCCGCCAGTCGTCATTGAAGTAATGGCCAATGCCGGCGAAGTACTGCTCCACCTCCTGGGAGGCGTAGGACCACTGGGTGGCGGCGTTGAAGGCACGGCCCTTGGCATCGACCAGATCATAGATGCCGCCGCTGTTGTTGGTCAGGTCGGTGCCGTGGGGGGTGGCGTCGTCCACCCATTTCTCGAACCGGTGGAAGCCCGCCCAGAGCGTGGTGTTCCAGGTCAGGTCCGCTTCCAGCATGCCGTACAGCACGCTGGTCTCGTCCTCGACCCGGTCCATCCAGTGCTCGCCCTCGGAGTAAACGCCGACAAAACGGCCCCGCAAGCGGCAGTCCTCCAGCAACGGCTGGTTCACATCCAGTTCGGTGCGGGCCCGGCTCCAGGTGCCGTAACTCAGGTTCAGGCGCCGCTTGGGATCACAATGGGGGCGCTTGCGCACGAAGTTGATGCTGGCGGAAGGGTCGCCGGTGCCGGTGGTCAGGCCGGTGGAGCCACGAATGATCTCCACCCGCTCGTAGATGGCGCTGTCCATGCTGCCCATCAAATCGGCGCCACCGAACATACTGGCCGCCGTGGGCATGCCGTCGATCTGGAAATTATCGATCTCGTAACCGCGGGCGTAGTAACTCGCCCGCCCCGCCCCGGGCACCCCGTATTCCTGCACCGAGATACCGGGGGTGACCTTGAGCACGTCGGCCACCTGGGTCAGATTCTGATCCTGAATCTGCTTTTCAGTGATAATGGTCAGACTTTGCGGCGTTTCCTTGATCGACAAGTCCAGCTTGGTGGCGTTGCTGGAACGGCGCACGGTGTAGCTGGTGGCGGCTTCCTCCTGGACGGTGGGGGCGCCGGAGTAACTGCCTTGAACGGTGACCCCCTGGAGCACATGAACATCCCCCGGTTCCACCGTTGAGCCTTCCGGGCCCCGACCCCGAGCCTGCTCCTGTTGTTCCGCGGCGGTGGCCGCCTCGGGCTCATCCGCCATCGCGGCCGTGGAGACAAGCGGCCCCAACAATCCCAACCAGGAAAAACAGACAGGCAGGAACGGCCTGGCGGCCATCCTGAACTTCACCAACTGAGACATATAGTGCAACTCTTATATACAATAACCGCGATAGTCGCCCGCCATCGCGCACGGATTGAACAAGGCAAACTCTTGATGGATTCGGAGAGCTAGGCTAGCATCCTCAAATGAGAATAGTTTTCATTAAAAATCTTTTTGTTTTTCAAAACGGTCAATATTCAGGACTCCGGCTTCTTTAACCGCAAGAAGTCCGTGGCGCCTATGTAATCAGTAAAAAATCAGAGCGCACTGCAAATTGACCTGATGCCTGGGAGCGCACGGCTGGCTTGGACCACTATCCAGGAACCGCCAGCAAAATAAGGGAGGGAATGAGGATGACGGAGAAGGTACCCCGCACAATCAGCCAGCATGATATTTCGTGCCTGTCATGGCCCCTTTGCCATTCCAATCGACTGAAAAACTCGAGCCATGAGCAGAGCCACCCCAAGCTTCTTGGCCGATTTCACGTCATACCATTACGGAAAGGGCTGGTTCTGCATACCGTGGATATCGAAGAGCTGTTCCGCAATGTCACGGAGAGTGTTGTCTATCCCGGTATCAAACTCGCGGTGGCGATCGAAGGTGCACCGGATATTCAGTTCGACCAGCAGCGCCTCCCTATTGGAGAGCAAGCGGACAACCGGAATCAGGCTTCCCTGGTGGCGCTGACCACGGCTGCACGATTCCTCAAGCGCAGCAGTCCACGACGAAGGGAGAAAGCCGTCAGCCTCACGTTCACACCGGAATGGCTATATTACAATCTGGACAATCCGGACCGGGCCTGGCCGGCGGTACACCGCTTCATCAGCACACACCTGGCAACCAAACTATGGACCCCCTCCCCTCACGCCCTGACCGTCGCCCGCCAGATCATCGACGGCGTCCCGCCACAAACCCCATTGGAGAGACTCTATCTGGAAAACCGCTGCATCACCTTAATCATGGAAGGGTTGAACAGCCTGATCGAAGATCCGGTGACTTTGCCATCCGCATCCAACATGGATATTTCCGAGCGCGAATTCGAACGGCTCGAGCGGATCCGGAATTACCTGGATACTCATTACCCGGAAGATCTGACAATCGCTGATATCGCCAAACAATTCGGTATGAGCGTCAGCACCCTGCAGCGTAACTTTCACCGCGCCTTTGGCACCAACGTCGGTGGTTATATTCGAGATGCCCGCTTGAGCCGGGCGGTGCTCGCCATTCAACGGGACGGCGTCAGTATCAGCCAGGCCGCCACCATCGCCGGGTACAGCAACACGGCCAACTTTTCCTCCGCGATTAAACGCAAGTATGGGGTTACACCAAGGCAATTGCGGATATCGGCGGGCTGAGCAATAAATCGCGCACAGCTCCACCGTTGCCGCATGACGAGGCGCTCGCTCAGGGCGCCTTGACCCACGGATCAAACAGATCCTGAATCTCCTGGTCGGTGACGGGCTTGCCCTTGCGGGCTTTTTCGGACTGCCAGTACATTTTCATGATCATCTTCATGCCGTCCACCGGGTAATCCAGACGCACGCCGTCACCAGCGGCGATGCGACGGTCCCATTCAGCCCGGATGCGGCGCCAATAATCCTGGGTATCATCCCAATACTGATAGCCCGGACGGAAGTTGTAGCCACTGATGCGCTGGTAGGTGTTCAGCCCCTTTTCGCGGGCGATACGCGACACCACCGTTTCCCCTTCACGGACCACCTTGACGTTGTCCTGCCCGTGATTCCAGCCATCGGGCAGGATGGTGTGGCTGTTGATGATCGCCAAGGCGTTGTAATCATCACGTTTGGTGTACTCGCGTCGCGGCAAGGGCCGGTAGCCTTGATCCGACGTCCAGGTAGGATACTCGCCGGCGAAATCCCACCTGCCGGTACCGCAATAGCGCGGTGCATCGCTGACTTCGTAAACACACTGCGTCCAGGCTCCCTTGGTCTTCTCGGCGGAAACCGGGCGCAGGCGCCAGGTCTGATCGGCGGTGAACCGCAAACGCCGGGGCGCTTCATAGCGCCAGTCCTGGCGCCAATGTTTGATCACGAAGCCGCTGCCACGGTGCACCAGGATGTGCTGCAGAATGATCCGGGTATCACTGTCTTCCGCCAGCAGCACCATCTCATAGGCATCGCTTTGTTTGGCGGGCTTGAGCTGGTAGCCCGAAGTGAGCGCCTCGGTTTCCTCGAACGCGAACGTGACCCGGTACTCCCCCACCATGCTGAGGATCGCCTGGCGGGCCTTTTCGAAGTCCGTGGGCGCGCTGTCGATCAGTTTGAGCCGCCATGGCTCCGGTGCGGTTTCGACTTGTGCCGTGGACATACAGGCACTGAGAAGTAGTGGAAGCAGAATTAAGCACAAACGTTGCATAAGCGGTTTCTCCATCAGGTAAAAAAATTCAGAAAATCTTGTTCAAACCGAACGTCACGCGGCTTTTCTTGTAGCGATAGACATGGGCGATACTGCTGCGGTTATCGCGATATTCGTAGCTCAGGGCCGGGGTAACTCCGTGCCAGGCCAGACGCGGCAGAGTGATGTTGAGATAGACACTGCCTTCATGGTCACGTTGCCGCCGCGCGAAAACGGCGTGGCGACCTTTGGCCACTTTTTTGCGATAGCTGTATGACAGATTCACCGTGGCCAGATCAGCGACGGCCTTGTACACCCCGAAACGGGCGATACGCTCGCGGTAGGCGAACATATCCAGGCGCGCGTCGCTGTCATGCATGATCAGGCCACCATAGATCATCAGATCACGGCGCAGGGCATGATTGGCGAACACGGAAAGACGGCGCGAGTCACCTTCCAGGCTGTCCAGCGCCGAGGAAAAGTCGCGCTCCTTATGCTCGTAACTCAGCTCAAGTTCGGTCCGTTGTCGCCATTGCCGGGCCAGCACCGCCCGCACTCCAAACGCCTGATAAATGTCGCGGCCGCCTTCGCGGTCATATTCGAATAAAGGCAGAAGTTGAAAGCGGGTCCTGACGTTGGCGTACTGATATCCCAGGTAAGTGGTGGAAACCAGGTTGTCGTAATCGTCACCATGCCGGTATTCATTGCCGTAGTTGATACTGCGCAACAGCACCGAGTGATTGCCGGGCAGCGACCAGAGTTTGTTCAGGGTGCCTTCGAAATAGGTACCGGAGGCGCTGATCTCCTTCCCGGGCCTGTTGGCAAGGCATACGCCGTGGAACACCAGAGCGCACGCATCCACCACCGTGGAAGCGCGGTTCACATTGTCTTCACGGACCGCCGAAAGGGATAAGGACAGACGGGGACGGCGGCGCTGAGCCAGCGCGCCAAGATAGTCATCGATATGATCCAGAACCTGCTCCGGCAAGGGCATATCCCGCAACGCACGGAACGACGTTTCAGCGTCCCGCAACCGATTGTCGGCATACAAGGCGCGGGCCAGATCCAGCCGTCCCCGGGTAAACCCAGGGTTGCTCTCAAGCACCTTTTTGTACCCCGCCACGGCCTCGCGATAGCGACCCTGGTCGGCCGCCCGGCCGGCTTCGACGAAATCGAACAGTGCCGGATCGTGTTGAGGAATACTGGCGTACAGGCGCAGCCAGCGCTCGGCGGCGTCCCAGTCCCTGCGATTGACGGCATTGAGAATGGCGAACAGCAATTGCTGTAACTTCAATCCCGGCGGCAAATCGATAACCGGAGCCTGCCCTTCCGGGCCTTGTTCCTGCTGCTCCAGAGGCGCCGGCTCGGCCTCTTCTTTTTGCTGCCGCCATTGACGCTCGGAGCCTTGCCACAGGCGGTCCGCCGTGTCCTGCTGCGCTTCGGCATTCAAGCGGACAAAAACCAGCAGCAGCACAATCAGGCCGCGTACGAAAAGGGAGCCAGGAACGGTCATGGGGGAAATATCCATTCAGAAGACGAAAGGAACCTGCCCGAAGGCAGGTTCGAAAGGCTTCATTAATCAAAGCAAACCCCGAATGGCTGAATGTCATGGCTTTTCGGAAAAAATGGTGCTGCTGTTATTTCTGGACGCCACCGAAGGAGGCGACGTAGTCGACAGAGTTTCCTTCGGCCACACCCGCCAGCGCACTATTGCCTGTGCTACCATTTCCAAAGAAGTGGCCGGTCACCGAACCGTTGGAGGACGGAGCCGATCCGGTACCTACGTAATAAGTAGAGGTACCGCTGAAGGCATCATTTCCGGTTGCTTGAATAAGCAGGTTGTTTTGGGTGGCACCGCTGCCATTGGTCAAGGTGCCAGACAGTGATGACGTGCCGCTAACGTTCAGCGTCAACTCACCGGTGAGAATTTCAGGTGAGTTGACGGAGGTTGTAGGCAACGCCAGCAGCGCCACGGCGGCATAATCCGTGGAGGATGTGGGCAAAACAAAACCATCCTGATCTCCTACGTACCATGCCTGATGCTGGTTCGCACTGGTACCTTCCACGCTGGCAAGGCCGAAGTATACATCCTTGCCCACGTCAGGAATCTTGATCCCGTCCATGCCGATACCCAGGGCTTCTTCTCCAGGCTGCGGGTTGGTATGAATAAATCCTGGCGCCAACTGATGGTGCGCAAAATCGACACCTTCCGAGGTCACGTAGTCATGAAAGGTAAAGGATTCAATACTTTGCAAGCTGATTAGTTCGCCACTATCGTGTACACCAATCGCGGGTGCTCCCAAGGGACCATGGAAGCCACCGATGGTGGCCCCACCGACATCCACAATATCCGGACCGGCAGTACCACTTTGCAAAGTAACAGCCTGAGCACCAGTAACGGCCACCATCAGGGCGGTCATGAGAACTGCTTTCTTCATGAGTCTTACTCCTACGAGAATGTGTGCTTTGCACACGGTTGCTGAACGCCCTCTTTCAGGCTCATGAGCCCGAAAGAGGACCATCACTTCCTTAATTCAAAGCTGCTTTTGCTTACAGGGTTTAATTCAATGGCCCTCTACGGAAGCTGTACCCCTCTCTCTCCTCGACCCGGAACACCCAAGTAAACTGGTAGGCGCTGACCAATTTCGATAACCGCGCCAGCTCCGCCCTGTACTCTTCGTCATAGCCATACTCGTCAATGACCTCTTGAAGAGCCGCATAAAGACTCGCTTCATCGGTAATTGGAGGTCGGGTCAAAGAGAATTCCACCGATTCTCCCTGTTTGATCACCTGCCCGTTACGTAGCCCAACGAAAGCGGGCCGGAATTCTTCCATCGCCGAGGCCACATTCAGATCCGTTATGGTGTAATCACGGTCATAGGCCGTAAGACGGAAAGAGTCCACCACCAAAGGAGTGGATTCCTCACCTGGGGCAACGGGCATGACCCCGTCATTACGTGTCTGATTCGTCGCTCGGAAAGGAAAAAACACCTGGCGTTCAGAGGTATAGACGTCGGAAGGAAGCCGTTCAAGCAGCAAGGACGGGTAATCCGCGCGATCAGCAACCACGTTAAAAACCAATTTTTTTGTGTCGGAATAAGCTACACCATCGCTGGCAATGGCTTCGTATTCGTATTCCCCGGGGATGAGCTCCCGACTGTCTATATCCTGAGGGTGACACGCATACCAGCCTACCTCTCCGACGGCACACGAATAAGATGGCAAATTGCTCCCTTCCGGTTGCCGAGTTACGGTGATGGCGTAGTACAGTGGTGCGTCCTGATCCGGATCAGTAAGATAACCGAAGATACCCGGCCGGAATATGTCGTTAGGAATAACCGCCTGCCCCGGTGCGGACTCACTGTTCAGATCGCCCCCAACATCAGTGCTGTTGTAATAGCCCGTTTTTTTCTGTTGTAGCGTAAAATTCGTCAGTATCGGGGGGTTATTCGTCAGCTTGGCAAAGCCATCGGTAGTGGTCGTCGTTCCCAGCCGGTTACTTACGGCACCACGAGAGTCACGCACTTCCAAAAAGACGCTGTAACGGCCTGGCTTATCGGTTACTACATAGGCGCTAGAATCATGTATGCCACCGTCCTGTTGCACCTTTGCGTCACTGCCATCAGGCCGTTCAACAAGAGTCCAGATGTACTCAAGCCGGTCTCCGTCCGCGTCCGAACTTTCGCTACCGTCAAAAGTCAGTGTTTCTCCAGCCAGAACTTTACTAACCTCCATCGTAGTCTTAGCCACCGGCTTGCGGTTGGCGGCGATCTTAATGGTCATCGTTCCTGATGTGGTCGCGCTGTCTTCCTGACCGTCGTTAACCGTCAGTTGGTAATGCCAGATTCCGACGGCGGAGGCATCGATATACACCGTACTGTCGGATGACGTCAGCCGGTTGTCCGGCTGCGCCTCATTCCAATAAACCCAGGCATAGGTCAGCGGATCACCGTCAGGGTCATAAGAGTAACTGCCGGAGATTGAGCAATAGGGCCAATACGTCGAACTGCCGCCGAGCTCGCATTCAGGATTGCCTTCTCTGCTGCTTGCCGCTACAGGCGCTGCATTTGACGTGTCGCCCTCCGCCTTTGTCACCTGAACGATGACACGTTGGGTAACTGCAACGTGGTTATCATAGACACTGAAATCCACCGGATAGCTACCGACAACGTCCGGAACAAAGCTGGCACGGGCACTGCCCGCATCCTCAATGGAAGCCATCGCACCCTGGGGCAACGAGGCATCGGCGGGAAAACGCCAGCGATAGCCGAGGGCGTCACCATCCGGGTCGCTGCTGCCACTACCGTCAAGCACCACCTGTTGATGCAAGGTTCCCGGCATCAACAGCCGCCCCTGGCTGTCATAGCTGGACCCTTCCGGCTCCTCGATTTTAATCACCGGGTGACTGTTGCCGGCGTTCACCGTGATCACTGTTTCCACCGGGGCGCTGATCCGGTCACCATGGCGCACGCTCAGGGTGGCCCGATAGATACCGATCTTGTCGGCGAAGAAACGGGCTTGCGCCTGGGCCGGATCCTCCAGTTCAGTGGCGATACTGCCTTCCTCATCCCCCTCCGGCTGCTCGGTCAATATCCATTGATAGGTCAGTTCCGCCGCGTCCAGGCCGGTGGGCGGCAGGCTGTGGCTGCCGTCCAGTGTGACCTCACTGCCCAGATACACGGTTTGCTCCAGCGGACGAATAATCGCCAGCGGGTCAGGGTTGGTAGCGGTGATGGTCACCCTGGCACTGCCGCTGGCGGTACCGTCACTGACCACCAGGTCGGCCACGTAGTCACCGGGCAGGTCCGGTGTGAACCAGGGATTCTCGGAGGTGGCATCGGAGAGCGCGGCAGTGCTGTCCAGTGGCGTACTGGACAGCGACCATTGATAATTCAACTCACCCTCGTTGGGGGTGCTGCTGCCGCTGGCATCAAGAGTGATGCGTGTACCGATGGCCACGCTGTCGGCGTCGGCGCTGGCCACCGCGGTGGGCTTGGGGGCGCTTCCGCCACCACTGCCACCACCACCACCACCGCAGGCGGCGAGTAGCACGATAGCGATGCCCATCAGGCCCGCCATGGAATGACGCAATGAGGGTTTCATGGGTAAAGAGTCCTCCAGTGTTTGAATCGTCGGCTTTATCACGGTCAGTATTGCCAGGTCAGACTTAACCGGGCGGTGCGCCCGGGCGCTGGAATCAGCCCCAACCCGAGGGCGTCCAGGTAATAGCGGTCGGTGAAGTTATCCAGATTGAAGTCCAGCCTGATCCGGTCAGTGGCCTGATAGCTGGCGAAGAAGTCGTACACCCGATAGGAATGCCAGGGCACCACCTCCAGAAAGCTGCGAGCGGTGTCGTCGTTATACTCCGGCGCTTCGTTACGCTCTCCCATGAAGGTACCGCGTACACCAAGCACCAGTGCCGGGCGTGGTAAACGCATCCCCAGAGTCAGACTGCCATGCCAGCGTGGTGGCACCATGTTGTTGATGTAGCTGGCGGCGATGCCGTAATCGTTACAGCGATGAAGACGATAGCTGCCGGTGTGGCAGATCTCGATATGGTTGTAACGGGTCACGCCGAACTCAGTGAAGAACACCCCCATGTCATAACCACCGGACAGCTCCACGCCATGGAAGCGGGCGCTATCGATATTACGCATGGTGAACTGGGAGACGATGGTGGTGTCGCCCCCCTCTTCCCACAGATTCGGTAAGGTGCGCGTCAGGTAGTCCCGGGTATGGTTACGGAAATACGACAGCTTGAGGCGCAGTTTGTCCCGTTCGAGGAAGAGGCCGTCCTTGAGGTAGTTAATCCCCACTTCCCGGTTACGGGTGTGCTCTGGTTTCAGTACCACATCCGGTGCGGTTTCGAAGGAAAAGCCACTGGAGCTTTCGAACAGGCTGGGCATGCGCAACGCTTCCGCGTAGCGGGCATAAAATTGCAACCCGGCGTTTCCCGGTTCCCAACTCAGTGTCACAATCGGTGCGGTGCCACTTCGGCGGTTGCGATTGGGCAGCGGATCGCATTCCCCATCACCGTCACCGTCCACGCAATTGGGACTGCGGGGATCATAGACAGTGATGGGTTTGTCATCACGCGACTTGAAGCGGGTATAGCGCAGGCCGGCGTCGAGTACCACGCTGGACACCGGCTTGTACTGCCAGGCAGCGAAGGCACTGTACTCATCACGCTTGCCGTTGCGCCCGGCAAGGCCACGGGTATCCTCGGTAAGCGCGGTGGTGCCCACGTCTTCCCATTGCCCGGACAAGCCATAGCGCAGTTGGCTCTCCCCCCAGGCGCCATGAAGAAAATCGGAAGTATTTTCCAGCTCCATCCCCCAGCGCTTATAGGTCTCGCGTTCATTGTTGTAGAGATTGGCCTCGGTGGCGCTGGGGCTGTTATTGGTGGAGCGGGCCCGGGTATGCCAGAGGCCGGCCTTGAAATCCAGCAAAGGCCAGGCCGCCGGGTTCCAACGATAACGGCTGGTGTACGTATCAACGGTAACGTCGCTGTCGCGTGGCTGCGAAACCGGTGAGAAGTTGGCAAAACGAATAATCTGCGACGGCATGATTTCGCTATAAACGCTTTCGTAGCGCAGATAGCTCAGTTCCAGCTCCTGGTCCTCGGGAAGGAACATTTTCGCTTTGAGCAGGCCGGATTTGCTTTCGAAGTTGGTACCGGGAATCCGTTCGCCGGCCTGAAACCGCGATGCACCGCGAATCACCGGACTAACTTCGGTATAGAAGGGCGTTTTGCGCCGGTCCGACAGGTCGACCCAGGCCGAGGGACCATGCTCTCCGGCGTAATAGTTTCCCTGACGCCGCTCCGCGTAAGCGGCCACAAGATCGACGCTTTCCAAGCGCTTGGCCAAGGCGAGGCTGCCGGCCCAGCTCTTCGCCTCATACCAGTCCGGGCGATCCATGCCATCGGGATACCCCCAATCCGATGGCATGGCCTGATCACCAGAACACAGGCTCTCGTTGACGCAGTCGGTCCGGTAGACCGGGTCGGCGCCACCAAAATCCCCGGTGAACAAGCCCGCCGGCGTGCCCGGACTGACCGCCGAACCACTGTTATTGCCAATCGCGCTGCCACGCACGCGCATGCCGAAATCACGGCCATCGCGAACGATATCCTCGGCATTGAGCGTGCGCATCGACACCAGACCACCCACCGCCCCGGTGCCTTGAGCGCTCAGACTCGGCCCCTTGATAATGTCAATGCCGCCGATCAGATCCGGATCGATGTAGCTGCGCGAGGCCACCCCGGAATAGCCGCGGTACACGGTGGTTTCCTGGCGGGCGCCGTCCACCAGCACCGGCACCCGGCCCTGCCCCTGCATGCCGCGGATATTGATGTCCAGCCCGCCACTGTTGCGGTTTTCCCCCACCAGCACGCCCGGTACTCCTTGAAAAATGTCCCCCACCGAGGTGCCGCGAAAACGTTCTATGTGTTGCTGATCAATATGGGAGGCGGACCCAGGCGTGCGGAAAGCCTTATCCACGGGTGATGCTCCGCCCTGTACGCGAATCGGTTCCAGTGACAGCACATCAGACGGCGACGACGGAGGCGGAATCAACCTGATCAGAGGATGACCCGCGTTGTCGCGAATCTCGAAACGGGTCCCCGTGCCCGCCAGCAGCCGTTGCAGGCCCCGCTCCAGCGTGTAACGCCCATAAAGAGCGTTACCGCGCAAGGCCGCCACGGCGCCATCAAGGATCACTTCGGCACTGGCCTGTTCACTAAATATCAATATCGCGCTGTCCAGGGGCAATTCCGGAATCTCGAACAGCAGCGTCGCCGACGAGGTATCTTGCGCCTGCCCCCCGGGGCCCCAGCACAGCAACACGACAAGGACAAAAAAACGGCATTGGCTAATCCGCGAAGCAGCGGACCACACAAAGGGCATAGCGGGACTCCACCCATCAAACGATAATAATTTTCATTACCTGTCCCTTAAGAACGAAGCGGAGAGAAGACCGAATATACCTTTTGGGAATAAATATACTTTTTTTATGCCTTACGTAGATTTGCAAACAATAATCATTATCAATATTATGTTGCCCACCTTTCAGGGGCGGCGGGGTCGATATCCAGTGCTTGAAGAACTATTCCGTCAATACGCCAACAGGTTGCGGCAATATCTGCAGAAGAAGACCAACGATCCCGATCTCTCCGCGGACATCGTTCAAGAGGCCTTCACGCGCATCGCTCGTCACCATGATCTGAGCGCCATCGCCAACCAACCCTCCTATTTGTTCCGCACCGCCAACAACCTGCTCATTGATCATTTACGTCAGACTCGAACGCGGGCCACCGACAGCCTCGCGCCTCTCGTTCTGGACACGGTGGTCGATCCCAACCCCGGGCCGGAGCAACTGGCGGGAAAGGAGGAGGAAATGGACCGGCTCAGGGATATACTGTTGTCTCTACCGCCCGTTACCCGGGCGGTGTTTCAGCTATCACGGATCCAGGGGCTTACGCGGGACGAAACCGCCAGCCACCTGGGAATCTCCACCAGCTCGGTGCAGAAACATCTGGTCCTGGCGATCACCGCCATTTCCCGCGGACTGGAGCAGGCCGAACCATGACAACGGACACGGAAACGCAATGGTGGATCGTGGACCACGAACAAGGCAGTGACGACTTGGACCAACGCGCGGCGGAGTGGGTGGTCCAGCAGCACCATGGCGACTGGTCGGAGGTTGATCACCAACGTCTGCGGCAATGGCTGGGACAGGATGAGGCTCATCAGCGCGCTTACCGCCGCGCCCAACGAGCCTGGCAACTGAGCGGGCAATTGGCGGATGATCCCGTCTTTCAGACACCGCCTTCAAGACGGGCGCGCCGGTTCCGGCTCACTCCCGCGCTGGCCACCGCCGCCGCACTCCTGGCTCTGGTGATGGTGTGGCGTACCGGGCCCTGGATCCAGGAGCCAGGGGATTTCGTTACCCAGGCCGGAGAAATCCGCACTCTGACGTTGGAGGATGGCAGCCAGGTGCAGTTGGCGGGCGACAGCGCCCTGGACGTTGACTATTCGGATCAGGAACGGCGGGTCCGGCTGCGGCGCGGCGAGGCGATTTTCAGCCCCGCACCCCGTGCCGGTCAGGAAAAACGCTCTTTTGTCGTGGAGGCCGGCGGAACCGAAAGCCGCGCCCTAGGAACCCGCTACGCGGTACGTCTGGACGACCCCGAGGGCGGCTGGATCGGCGTGCTGGAACACAGCATCCGGGTTTCTTCCAATGACAGAGGGCAAAATCGTGATCTGGCCGAGGGCCACAGCCTGACGTTCAATGCCGGCCAATTTTTCGCCAGCGACTTGCTCCCCTCCCAGGAAGCCGGCTGGAGCCGTGGTCTGCTGATCTTCCGCCAACAAAGTCTGGCATCCGTGGCTGAACGCCTGCGCCGCTTCGGAGCGGGACGGGCGGTCTTCCTCGACACAGAAAAGGCAAGCAGACCAATCAGCGCCGTATTCCGTCTGGACAACCTGGACCGCGCCTGGGCCACCCTGGAACAGGAACTGGATTTGCGTACTCTGCACCTGGCGGGCGTTACGCTGATTTATTAACCGCACCGTCTTGGAGAAGCACCCCAAGGCCGGAATTCGGATTTCACAGACAAACGATACGCTGGTACGCCTGCACATTGATTCGCTGCCAAGGCAGTTCCCACACAGTTTCCTGGCTCTCTCCGTCGGAAACGAGCCGGCCTCTGGATTCTTGGCAGCGCGCCTCCGGCTGATCTTGGGAATCCGCGATCGCTACGATGTGAAACGATGGTGTGCTTAGCTCAAAAACGGCGCTCTAATTTGAACCCGATGACTTTCTCATCAAAGCTGTAAAGCCAGTCCACGTTGCTTTTGACTCTGGTGTATTCCAGATTGATACCAGGAACGATTCCGGCGAAGGACCAGCGTGGAAAGCTGAAAATACCGATATAACGCTGCTCTCTATCCTCGCGGCGTTCACCCAGCAAAGCGCTGTAAGCGTCATAGCGTTTGTCACGCAGGGAAGCAAGCAGGGTCATCTCCACCCCCCTCATCAGCGGCTTCGCAAGCCCAAGTCGCACACCATACTGGCGGTAGGAACTGACTGATTCCTCGGTATTACGGTCCACGCCGTCAAGGCCGCCGAACAGGGTCCAGTCCGCGCCCAGCCGGTGCCAGGCAGTGGCGTACAGACTGCTCATGTCGCCATCGAAACGGGAATAAACTTCGCGATAACGCATGCGTTTATGACTGCCCTCGAACTTGAAGGCGGTGCGCGGCGACAGATAGTGCATCCATTCGGCACGCCCGCCCCAGGCATCGTAGAGCCCCTCGTTACCGTAACGGGCGTGTTCGAACAGCGGCGCCAGACCGTACACATCGTTGACGTCACGGAAGCGATAACCGGCACTGGCATTGAGCGTGTCCTGGTTATAGATACTGTGATCACGATAGCGATCACCATAAGCCAGTGCGCGGAAGAACAGGCCGTGATGGCCCGGCAAGAAAACATCCTTTTCCAGACTCATTTCATAGCTGAGGGTTTCGGTGCCTATCGCCTCCGGCGCCGTGCGGCGGACGTAGCACAGCCCCTCGGCAAACCAGATCAAACAGGTTTCATTCTCGGAACTCTGATTGATATTGTCACTGTAACCGGGCCCGGCGGCGATACGACCCTGCCAACCACGGCGTTCTTTCAGTGCCTCAAGAAAATTTTCCAGCGTGCTTCTGACTCCGGCGGTCTTGTCCTGATCGGGAACCGTCTCCACCCGGGCCAGAATATCGCGAAAACGGGTTTCGGCTTCGCGATTTTTCTGGTTCTCGAACAGTACCCTGGCCAGTTCCAACTGCCCCGGCAGAAACGCATCGTTCAACGCCAGCAGAGAGCGGAATTCTTGCTCCGCCCGGCTCAGATCACCACGCAGCCGGGCCAGTTTGCCTTCCGCATAGTGCAGCAGTATCGGGTCCGGATTCTCCAGCTCCCGATAGACATCGAGAAAGCGCGCCGCCGCCGTCCAGTTACGGCTACGCAGCGCCACATACAAGGCTCGGCCGAGGTCGTCGCGGTTGCGGCGCACTTCATGTTCCTGTCCATTGATGATCAGGTTCGGCAGCGCCTCATCCCTGGCACGTTCCTCCCGCAACAGCTCCTGCTCACGCTGCCGGGCGGTGCGCTCAATGCCCTGCTGCAAACGCAGCTCGGTGTCCTGATCAGCGATGGCGAAATGCGGCGACAACCCGAAAACCAGCAGGGTCAAATAAAGCAACGGGGCGTGGCGAGGAACAACACGGAATAACGCGAAAAAGCGCATGTCGGAAAGCTCGCGGGCAGACAATAGCGGAAAGATAAAAAGAGCCGGGTGGCGGTTGCCACCGCCCCCGGCTCAACTTCAAGCGTCGGAACACCACGGATCAGGGCGTGATCGCGCCGCGTTCACCGCCGAAGGAGGTGTCGTACTGGCTGTTATTGACAAAGGTGGCCATGCCGGCCAGGAAGGCCGCGTCGGCGCCGTAGAACTCGCCTTTGCTTACGCCGTTGGCATCGAGGGTGGCGGAAGTGGCTGGGTTATAGGCTTCGGCCGTGCCGGTGAATGAGGAACCGGCAATACTGGCGTCGACACTGATCCCTAGAGCACCATTCTGGAAGCCCCCTGAAAGGCTGCCGTTGCCGAAATCAGCATTCAAAGAGCCATACAACTCATCGCCAGATGCAGCAAACTGGTTCAAGCCATTGACACTATAAACCGCGGTTCCTGAACTAGGCATGGACACACCGTCCTTATCACCCACATAGAATACCGCCCGATCACTAAAGCCTGAGGGCCCACTCCAAGACCACTCTCCAAACCAGACATCATCGCTGATATCGCCCACCCCCACGAAAGTGAAATAGCCCAGACCTGTATGATCCGGATCAGGGCCGGTTCCTCTCATATCCAGTTGCCTGGCCACTTCACCATAATGAAGAGCCTGCCCCGTCGAGTCCAAACTAGCCAGGAATCGAATGTCAACGATCTGACTCTTGGTCATTCCACCAGCATCGATACCAATACCAGAAAGATTCGGTTGATGTGGCCCCCAGGGCCCTCCGGATTGACCAATTGCGATATACGTCCCATCACTGACATCGCCAGCAAAAGGCGCGGCCTGTGCCACACAGGACAGCGACAGGGAGAGCACCAGGGCACCGAAAGCTGTCTTCTTGGTTGTTACCTTCATCACTCAAACTCCTTGATCAATGAAACGTTCTGGGAAGTGGCCGAAGGTTGGGATCATCCCTGCTCCTTCCGTAGCCCATCTCCGGCCGCCGGGGTTCATCCGGCAAGAACACAAATGATTTGCGTTCTCATATAAGAAACGAGAGCGGCGACAAAAATTTTCACCGTTTTCCTTTTTTTGGAGATAAAGGCGAAAATTCCTGGCTTTCGTCTCCGCACAAACCAAAACGCCGGACCATAGGCCCGGCGTTCGGCGGAAAGAGGAAATCTAACCACCAAGGGAAATGATCCAGCCCTCCTTTTCCTGTACGCGGAAGGATCCACGGATATTGGCTTCCCTCAGCCGGGCGGCCAGGGCGTCCCGTTCGTCTTGATCCGTTGGTTCCGCTTCCCCGGAAATCTCCAGTTGATAGTGAATATCAATGGACTCACCCTCACGAATCACATAGCCCTCGGTCACTGGCTGATCGTGGGTAACGTCGTAGAAGACAGGCTGGTAGCTCGGGTTGTCCGAGTGGGTTGTCACGTCGATCAAGGTGTAATCTCCACCGTAGGCGGTAAGGCGATAAGTTCCATCCTTTTCCAGTTCCACGACACCCTCATTCCATGATCGTAAATCCCAGTTCCATCCAGTTGCCCGTGTATTTACCCAAGGGAAGGTGGCCTGAAGCGCTCCTTCACGGGGCTCCCCTTCCCAGTAGTACGTCATCGGAATTTCCAGCAACAAGCTGGGGTACTCTTCTTTAAGCACAGCGTGCACGGTGGTGGTGAAGGGGCCGGCGAATTCACTGCCGTCATAGACCTGATACTGGAACACATAGGTGCCTGGCTCAGTGGGCGCCAAGTGCAGATTCGAGCAGGGCCACTCGGTGAGAGCCGCCAAGTGGTCAAGATATTCCTGAAGGTCCTCTCCACCAACGGCATTCCACGGCTCGACACAGCTATCAGCCGTTGAATAACCAGCGCTGAATTCCCAGCGATTCCCGCTGGGCCCATCGACCAGGGACCATAGGTGACTTAAAGGGTCGCCATCCGGATCGTAACTGTCAGCACTGAGTATAAAGACATCATCTCGGGCAAAGGTTCTCCCCCATACGAGGTTTTCATCTGAACTTTTTCGTCGCTGGTTAACGATAGCGAAAGGCTGCTCCGCATCATAATGTGGCTGAGTAACGACATTAGCCTCACCAGCCCCGGTGCTCGCGACTTTGGAAATCCGTGTCAATGGGGCGTTATTGGAAGACTTCGCCATCAGCACGACCTCGGTCGCCAGTGAAGACCAGCCGTGCTCATCGGTAACCACCAATTGCACCCGGTAGGGACCGGCCTGATCCGGCGTGAGCATCGAAAAAGCGGTGTTCGCGCCCTGCAAAACCGCTTCGCTGTTATCGGGGCGATCCAACAGCGTCCACTGGTAATCGAGCCGGTTATCGTCTGGGTCAGTACTGCCTTCGCCGTCGAACGTGGCCGTCACGCCCACCAGCACCGTGGCAGCGCCCGCAATAGCGACGGAGGCGGAGGGGGGACGATTGGCCCCCAGTATGGCGGTGAAGGTTTCGGTCACGGAATGGCTGGATTCAGCATCGGAGACAGTGAGACGAACGACGTAGTCACCATCCACGGTGGGCGTAAAGCCGGGCCAGCAGGTACTGTTGGTACAGCTGTCCAGACTGCTGTTCGCTTCCGCATCAAAGCCGCCAGGCGCCGACACCAGCT
Source organism: Alcanivorax sp. 24 (assembly GCF_004360225.1). Taxonomy (GTDB): domain Bacteria; phylum Pseudomonadota; class Gammaproteobacteria; order Pseudomonadales; family Alcanivoracaceae; genus Alloalcanivorax; species Alloalcanivorax xiamenensis. Next base: position 298,334 of record NZ_SNUA01000002.1, on the reverse strand, counting down.
CCCATTGGTAGGTCAAGGCATCGCCATCGAGGTCATAGGAACTGCCGCCACTGGTATTGACCGCGGCTCCCCGCTCCGCCTCCCAGGTCGCATTGTAGGACGGGGCGATCACCGCGACCGGCGGCGTGTTCGGTTCGTCTTCCGGCGCCGCCACGTTCACCTGAAACGGGCGGGTACAAGTTCGTGAAATACCGTTATACACACACAGTTCAAGACGGTAGTAGGCCCTGGCGGCCGAATCCACCACGAAGCGGGCCTGCGCCTGCTTGTCGCTGCCATTGAGAAACTCGCCGCTGGCGCCGAGCGGAAGACTGGTAAACCGCCAGCGGTACTGCAGCTCGCCGCCATTGGGATCCTCGCTGGGGGAGCCATCCACGGTGGCGATCTCGCCGCGCGGAACGGTCTCGTCCAGCGGCGCGATGGCCGCCACCGGCGGGGCTTTTTCCTCGACGATATTGATGCCCACCGTGGCCGGCTGGCTGGCCTTGTCGCCGTAGCGCACCACCAGTTGCGCCTGGTAGCGGCCCACCTCATCGGCGGTGAAGCGCGGGTAAGCCAGATTGCCGCTATCCAGTTCGGCGCTGCTGCCCTCGGGTTTTTGCGTCAGCGTCCAGTCATAGACCAGCAGGTTGGCATCGCCACCGTCCGGCGGCAGGCTGCGGGAGCCGTCCAGTTGCACCGTGCCCAGGATCCAATTGATTTCTTCCGTCACCACCGCCAGCGGGTTGGGGTTGAGGGCAGTGATGGTGACCCGGCTGGACGCGGTGTCGGCACTGTCAGCGGTACCATCGTTGACCACCAGTTGCACCACGTAGGTGCCGGGTAGATCCGGAGTGAAGCTGGCCCGATCGGTGTCGGCGCCGTCCAGAGCCGCTTCGCTGCCCTCCGGGACACTCAGGAAACGCCATTGCCAGGTGGTGATATCGCCGCTGGGCGAGCTGCTGGCGCTGCCGTCCAACTGAACCGTGTCTTCACCCACGTTCACTTCGGTGACATCGGCGCTGACATTCGCCTCCGGGCGCGCGACGCCGCCACCACCACCGCCTCCTCCCCCACAGGCGGCAAGCAGTAATAACATACAAAACAGGGATATCGGTCTGATCAGCACAGCCATTGGCAAGGTCTCCAGCAATAAGGCAGCCCGCCCGTGAACAGGGCGATTCTCATTCTCATTGGTACAACGATTCAGCGCCGGAAAAATTTCACGGCCGTGTCCCAGCATTCGCTTGCACGCTGACACGCAACACGCCGGCACGCTAACCCCTTCCATGGGAAGCGGCCGGGCGGCCCTTCGTTTTAGCCGCGATTGGCGTGTTAGCGTGTTGCGTGTCAGCGAACTGTGGCACAGCACCGTCTCCAGGCGATGTGGGAACCTGCATCTGCGCGCCGTCTTGTTCAGTACTGCAAGGTGAACCCAAGGCGGGCGGTGCGCCCCGGTGCCGGCACCATGCCCAGGCTGAGGGCATCCAGGTAGTACTGGTCGGTGACGTTATCCACATTGAAGTCCAGCGAGAAAGTGTCGTTGGGGCTCCAGGTCAGGAAAGCATCAAGAATGGAGTACTGGTGCCAGGGGATAGGTGTGGCGAAACGTCCCTGGGTCTGGTCGTTGTATTCCGGCACCCGGTTACGGGCTCCCATCCAGGTATTGCGCGCGCCGACTTCCAGAGTGCGGTTAAGCAAACGGAACCCCAGCGTGGCGTTGGCCTGCCAGTTGGGCGGAATCATGTTGTTGATGTAGCTATTGGCCACGCCGTAGTCGGTACAGCGTTGGCGACGGTAACTACCTTCATGGCACAGCTCGATATTGTTGTAGCGGGTGCCACCCAGTTCCGCGTAGGCCCAGCCCAGATCGTATTCCAGTGATAACTCCAGGCCGTGAAATTCCACGCTTTCCAGATTCTGCATGCGGAACAGCAGACCGTTGGAGCCGATGCTGGTGTCGTCCCAGGTGTTGGGAATGGTGCGAGTGAGATAATCCTCGGTGCGGTTTTCGAAGTACGCCAGTTTGAAGCGCAGGGCATCTCCAGCGGTGAACAGATCATCCTTCAGAATGTTCATGCCGACTTCCCGGTTCTTGGCGCGCTCCGGTTTGATGCGCTGACCAGGCACCGCCGCCACGGAAAAGCCGGCGGTGGTTTCGAACAGACTCGGCATGCGCAAGGCCTCGGCGTACTTGCCGTAAAACTGCAAACCGGACAGCGGCTCCCACAGCAAACTGACCATGGGCGCGGAGCCGGAACCGCTGAAGTCATTGAAGAGCGAGTCACAAGCACCGTCACCATTACCATCCACGCAATGAGGACTGTCCGGATCGTTCACTTCCACCGGCCTGTTATCGTCACTGCTGTAACGGGTATGGCGGATACCGGCATCCAGGGTCAGGGTCGGCACGAAGGTCCATTTCATGGCCAGGAAAGCGCTGGTTTCCTGTCGCTCGCCGTCACGCATGGCGAAGGCTTCACCGGCATTCTCATCTTTCGGTTTAACCTCTTCCCGCTGCCATGCGACACCATAACGCACTTGCAGATCACCGAAGCGCGGCAGCGAAGTGGTGTTGGTCAGATCTCCGCCCCAGCGGCGATAAATCTCGGTGCCGGGCCGGCCGCCGCCGAGCAGTTCCAGCATTTCCTCGGAATAACTGTTGTTGCGGCTCTCGGTATCGGTGTGCCAGAGGTGAAGATCCAGGTCCAGCCAGTCACTGCTCAACGGCTGCCATTGGTAGCGCCCGGTATAGGTGTTGGCGGTGACCTCGGAGGCTTCGGTCTGTTTGATGCGGCCCAGCCAGAGTAATTCCGAGGGCATTAACTCACCATACTCGCTGTCGTAGCGTAACCAGCTGAATTCCAGGATATGGTCGTCACTGGGATAAAGACGGGTCTTCAGCAGCGTGGATTCACTTTCAAAATGGGTATTGACCACTTCCTCGCCGCCACGAATGCGGGAGGCGCCGTCCACCCGGGGACGGATCTCGGTGTAGAAACCACGGTCATAGCGTTCCGAGAGATCCAGCGTGGGCGTGGGACCGTGCTCACCAGCATAGTAGTTTCCCTGTCTGCGCTGGGCGTAGGCGGCCACCAGATCGGCACCAGCCAGACGCCAGGTCATCGCCAGACTGCCGGCGTGGCCTTCGAAGTCACCGGAGCCCGGCCTGCCCATGGTCTTCGCTGTGGGATAGGCATTGTCCAGACTGTTGTTGCCATCACACAGGGTGCTGCCGGGCTGGCAGTCGGTACGATAATGGCCAGGCGTGCCCAACCCGCCCACGTTATAACCCGCCTGGGTGCCGAGATCCGCCGGCGAACCGCTGTTGTTGCCGATCAAACTGCCGCGCAACCGCAGACCATAGCTATTGCCGGGCTTGGCGATGTCATCAGCGTCTATGGTGCGCATGTTCACCAATCCACCGATGGCACCGGTACCACCGGCAGTCATGGTCGGCCCTTTGTCGATTTCCACCCCGCCGATCAGGTCCGGGTCCACGTAGCTTCGGCTGGTGACCCCCGCGTAGCCCCGGTAAACCGTGGTTTCCTGACGGGCGCCATCCACCAGCACCGGCACCCGGCCCTGCCCCTGCATACCCCGAATGTTGATATTCAGACCGCCACTGTTGCGGTTCTCCGCCACCAGCACACCAGTGGTGCCCTTGAACATATCGCCCACCGACGTCCCCCTGAAACGCTCGATCTCCTTGCGGCTGATATACGCGGCCGAACCCGCCGTGGTGTAGGGTTTGTCTTCCGCCGAAGCGCGACCCTGCACCTTGATCGGGTCCAGCACCATGGCGTCCCCGGCGGCTGGCCCCGCCTCCACCACCACGGTTTTGCCGTCGGCGATGTACCAGAGCAAGCCGGTGCCACCAAGCAGCTGATTCAACGCTTCCTGAATCGCCAGACTGCCATGAACCTCCCGGGAGTAATGCCCGCCAAACTGGCCGGCGTCGGCGGAAACCTGTAGTCCGGACTGGCGAGAAAAAGAATCCAGTGCCGTGGGCAAAGGCTGGGCGGGAATGTCGAAGTCAATCAAAGCACGACTCTCCTGCTGTGCCGTCACGGCCAAGGGCCAGGCCACCGCCAACATCATCATCAGAAACCGGAGCAAGGGCGGTACCGCCCCACGCCGGGCACGCCAACACCGTCCTGTCATTATGTCGCTTCTCCACCATTTAAATCGAAATGCCGTGCATTCCGTGGGTATCAGGGGATATAACGATCAGGCGGCAATTTTTTTTCGGAGACGCGTGAGTTGACGTTGGGAACGTAGAAAATTCAGGAGGACGGGCCGAGGACTACCCGCAAAAAAGGGGTGACATGAATAACCCGGCCATCATGGGGACGAACCAGCGCCGCCAGCGCGGCGTCCACATCGGTCAGATCGTAACTTCCGGTGACCCGGCGAGCGCCGAGGTCATCATCGGCGATAAGGATGTACCCCTTGTAATACCGCCTCAGAGTGTCCAGCAAATCGGCCACCGAGCGGTCCTGCACAAATAGCCTCCCCTCACGCCAGCCGGCGACACGGTCGATGGGAAGATGATGCAGGCGGGCTTCACCACCGTCCGGGTTTAAAACCAGTTGCTCGCCGGGAAGCACATGACGCTCAACCGCCCGCGACGAGATCACCACTTCGCCTTCCTGCACGGTGACAACGGCTTGACGTTCTCCCGCCAACACATCGAAAGCCGTACCGATATCGCGGATCTCCATACCCCGGACGGTAACGATAAAAGGGCGCGAGGCATCCGGCGCGATGTCAAAAAAAGCCTGACCACGCATCAACTCCACGCGGCGTTCCCGGCCATCGAAGTGCTCATTCAAAGCGCTGTCGGCACCGAGCTGAACACGGGTGCCATCCGGCAGGGTGAGGATATGGGACTGCGCCACCGCGGAAACATGATCCACCCACAACGGCCAACGCAGGCCCAGGCCCGGGAGAACGGCGATCATCAAACAGGCCGCCAGCGCCGTGCCCACCAGCCAGCGGACCGGAGGCCGCCGCCATCCGGTTTGCTTGGGTTCGGAAGCATCGGGCCAGGAGGCCCGGTCGACCGGCATCGTGCCCATCAGTTGCCAGGCCCGGCTGACCCGATCCCACGCTGCCTTGTGTTCACGGTTCCCCGCTACCCAGCGGCTTACTTCGCGGCGCAAACGCCGATCATCCGGCGCCGCCTCAAGCGCCAGCATCCAGTCCGTCGCCTGTTGCAACAGAAGGGAATCCGGCACGGACGACGGCTCGCGGTCCCGATCCGGGTCCTGATGGTGGAAAGTCGGCATGTTGGGTCCGGACTCGATGAACTTAAGCAGAACAGCCTCCCGTCTACTCCATTTCCGCCGCGATCCTGATCACGGCGTTACGCACCATCCGGTGCGCGGTGGGAACGGAAATACCCAGCCTGTCTGCGATTTCAGCGAAAGTATACCCACCCACCCTGTGCATTTCGACGGCAATACGTTCCTTTTCCGGAAGGTCATCCAGAATATCCGCGACTCTCTCCAGGTTTGCCCGCTGCTGTACAATTTGCTCCGGCCCCGGTATCTCCTGGGGTCTGAGCCACTCAACCATCCGTTCATTCTGATGGCGGGTTTCCATCGCCGACCGCCTCGCGAAATCAATCGCCAGATTACGGGCAATACGGTACAGGTAGCCGACCCCCGACGAAGCGGGAGACCCTTCGTTTCCTGGCACGAAACGGAAAAAAACATCCTGGACCAGATCTTCAGCCCGCGCGCGGCAACCGGTGATGCGGGCGACATAGTCCACCAGAGCGGTGCGATGGCTCAGATAGGTCTTCAACTTCCCGTCGGTGTAACCCACCGCTCTGTCAGCCGACTTCAAGCTCTCCCCCATACCACTCTTGGCGTGAATCAAACCGGTACCAAACAGTATAGATGATATCAATTCTCATTAACAAACAAGCAGCCGATCAATCCTGCCCCGCCGCCAGAATCTTCAATAGAAGCGCTCAGGAACCCTGTCGATTCTGAATCAACGGACAACACTCCGCCGCTTCCCGGCGGCGCGCCTCCCTGGTCCGTGCCCCGGTCCACTCCGACGATTGCCGGCGCCGGGTCCTGCGGCCGGCGTGCACGAAAGCGATCACGAACAGTGCCGACAGGATCAGCACAATGGTCGGCGCCGGCGCGCTGTCGATAAAAAAAGACAGGTAAACACCACTGAAAGCACCGAATACCGCCACCAGCACCGACAGCAGCAACATCGCGCTGAAAGTGCGTGTCAGCAGGAAAACGATGGCGCCGGGCGCGATCAGCAGCGCGATGGCGAGAATCACCCCCACCGCCTGCAGCGCCCCGACGATGGTCATCGAGATCAGCGCCAGCAGCCCGTAATGCAGCCAGCCGGTTTTCAATCCCACCGCCCGGGCCTGGGCCGGATCAAAGGCGTGCAGTAAAAGATCCTTCCATTTCAACCCGATCACACCGGTGGTGATCAGCGCGATCAGTGCCGCGGCAAGCAGGTCCGGGCCGGCGGCCCCCAGCAGGTCGCCGAACAGAATATGATCGAGATGGACTTCCGACTGGATCTTCACATACAGCACCAGACCCAGCCCGAACATGCCGGCGAACACCACGCCCATCACCGTGTCCTGTTTGACCCGGCTGTGATGGTCGAGAAAGCCGGTGGCCACGGCACACAACATGCCGGCGATGAAGGCGCCCACCGCGTAAGGAATACCGATCAGATAGGACACCACCACCCCGGGAAACACCGCATGGGACATGGCGTCGCCCATCAGTGACCAACCCTTGAGCACCAGAAAACAGGACAGCAGCGCCATGGGTATCGCCACCAGCATGGCGATGATCAAGGCGTTGATCATGAAATCGAACTGAAACGGCGCCAACAGCGTATCGATCAACGTCATATCGGCTCCGCGCAGGCCCGTGCCGCCCTTTTGCGCGCGGCCAGCAAACCGTGTTTCGGAGCCAACATAAACACCAGCAGAAAGATCAGCGTTTGCAGCACCACGATCACACCGCCGGTGGCGCCGTCGAGAAAATAGCTGATGTAGGCGCCGGTCAGGCTGGTGAGCGACCCAATTGCCACCGCGATCATCAACAATCGGGGAAAGCGATCGGTGAGCAAATAAGCCGTGGCGCCGGGCGTTACCACCATGCAGATCACCAGGAACGCGCCCACGGTCTGCAGCGCCGCCACCGTCGATGCCGACAGCAGGGTGAAGAACAGGATCTTGAGCCGGGCCGGGTTCAGGCCGATGGAGCGCGCGTGACTCTCGTCGAAGAAAGTCACCATCAGGTCCTTCCATTTGATCAACAGCACGGCCAGGGAGACCAGCCCGATCAGCGCCAGTTGCAGGGTATCCACTGGCGTGATGGCGAGAATGTTGCCCAGCACGATGGTCTGAATATTCACCGAAGTGGGCGACAGGGAAACCATGAACAGGCCCAACCCGAAGAACGCGGAAAAGATCAGGCCGATCACCGCATCCTCCCGCAGTTTGGTGCGTTGGTTGAGAAACAGCATGGCCGCCGCCGCCAAACCACCGGAAAAGAAAGCGCCTATAAAGATCGGCAACCCAAACAGATAGGCCCCGGCCACGCCAGGTACGATGGAATGCGACAGCGCGTCACCGATCAGTGACCAGCCTTTGAGCATCAGGAAACAGGACAGAAACGCGCAGACGCCGCCGACCAGAGCGGATACCCACATGGCGTTGACCATGTAGTGATAGCCGAACGGTTCCAGCAGCAAGGCACTCATACGTTATCGCCATTCCCTGTCGCACGGGCCGAGGCCCGGCCGTCCCTGAGAATCAGCGGCCGTTCATCGTCGCTGAAGACACCAATGGGAACCGGCACGCCGCTGCCCGCCTCATTGACAACGAAGTGCCGCAGCACACCTCCAAACGCCTGCTCCAGATTGTGCTGGGTAAACACTTCGCTGGTAGGGCCGTGGGCGAGAACAGTACGCTTGATCAAAACGGTGCGATCACAGAACTCCGGCACGCTGCCGAGATTATGCGTGGAGACCAACATCACCCGGCCTTCCTCGCGCAGTTCCCGCAGCAACGCCATGATTTGCTCCTCGGTTTTCACGTCGACACCGGTGAAGGGCTCGTCGAGCAAAATCACCTGGCCGTCCTGGGCCAGCGCGCGGGCGAGGAACACCCGTTTTTTCTGCCCCCCGGACAGCTCGCCGATCTGCCGTTGGCGGAAGTCGGCCATATTCACCCGCGCCAGCGCTGTCTCCACCGCCTGGTGGTCGGCGGCGCGGGCCCGGCGCAGCAGCCCCATATGTCCGTACCGCCCCATCATCACCACATCTTCCACCAGCACCGGAAAATTCCAGTCCACCTCTTCCGCCTGCGGCACATAGGCCACCAGATTGCGCCGCAGAGCCTGCCGGATCGGCATGCCGAGCACACGGATGTCGCCCCGGGCCAAACGCACGAAACCCATGATCGATTTGAACAGCGTGGACTTTCCCGAACCATTGACGCCGACCAGCGCCGCGATGGTGCCACGCGGGATACGGAAACTGGCATCACGCAGCGCGGTATGGCCATTGCGGTAAGTGACGGTGGCATGCTGTACGGCAATCCCCTCGCCATGCTGGTGGGCAATGCATTCGGCAAGGCTGGCGGCAACGGCGTTCATTGAGTCAGCCCTTTGGCGATGGTGGCGGCGGTGACCCGCAGCAGATCCAGATAAGAGGGCACCGGACCGTCCGGGCCGCTGAGGGAGTCCACATAGAGCACGCCGCCATAGGCCGCGCCGGTTTCCCGCGCCACCTGACGAGCCGGCGAGGCGGATACGGTGCTTTCGGAAAACACCACCGGGATATTTTCCGTCCTGACCGTATCAATCACCTTGCGGACCTGCTGGGGCGTGCCCTGCTGGTCCGCGTTGATCGGCCACAGATACAGCTCCTTCAGGCCAAAGTCACGGGCCAGATAAGAGAACGCGCCCTCGCTGGTAACCAGCCAGCGCCGGGCCTCCGGCACCGCCGCCAGTTGCTCCCGAATCGGTTCGACCAGCGCCCGGATACGGGCTTTGTATTGCTCGGCGTTGCGCCGGTAGACGTCCGCATGATCCGGGTCGTAACGCACCAGCGCATCACGGATGTTATCCACGTAAATCAGTGCCGAGTCAGGGGACATCCAGGCATGGGGATTGGGTTTACCGCTGTAGGGGCCCTCACCGATACCCAGCCGCGTGATCCCGTCCGACACCACCACGCCGGGCACATCCCGCAAATGGCGGAAGAAACGTTCGAACCACGACTCCAGATTCAAACCGTTCCAGAGAATCAGATGTGCCCCCTGGGCACGTTTGATATCACCAGGCGTGGGCTGATAGTTGTGAATCTCCGCTCCCGGTTTGACGATGGACTCCACCGTGGCGGCCTCTCCTGCCACATTGCGGGCGATGTCGGCGATCACAGTGAAGGTGGTGACCACCTTGAACCTGTCCCCGGCCAGCGCTGGCGTCACCAACGACAGCATGATCAGCGCCGCGCCGGCCACGTGAACCAAGACCGGTGGAATCGCCTTCCCAAGCATCACTCACTCCTCCAATGCCCCAAACCGGGGCCGCCCGGATCGTCCCCCTATAATGAACGCAATCGAGATTCATTTGCAAACAGGAATGCATAGCAATTAAGGAAAAGCCGCTCACCGCGTTCCCGGCGACCGTCCCGGCGGCCGTGGAGCGCGCCGCAGCGCACCATGAATGTGCAGGGAGGTACCGGTATCCAGGTCAACGCGGCAACTGTCCAGTCCATAAACCTCGGCCAACCGCCGCGGCGAAAGCACCTTGTCCGGCGTGCCGTCCGCCACCAGGACGCCATCCTGCAACATCAGTACCCGGGACGCGAAAGCGCCCGCCAGGGCCAGGTCATGACAAACCAGAACCACCAGGCAGTCGCCGCCGGCGGCCAGCGCGGAGAGCTTCTCCACGGTCAGATATTGTTGGGCCGGGTCCAGCGCCGAGGTGCTCTCATCCAACAACAACAATCGCGGCCCCTCGGCATCCCAGATCTGGGCCAGAACTCGCGCCAGTTGCACCCGCTGCTGTTCGCCACCGGACAGTGACGGGTAGGCACGCGCTCGCAAGGGGGCCACTTCCAGCCACTCCAACAACTCGCCCACCAGCGGATCGTGGAGGTTGCCGGCCCGGCGACCGGGCAATCCCAAAGCCACCACTTCATCAGCGCGAATTGGAAACGCCACCGAAGACTGCTGCGACATCACCGCGCGGAATCGCGCCAGTTCCCCGGCGGACCAGTTTTCCAACGACCGGCCTCGCAACCACACTGTATCGCGGGCCACTGGCGCGACACCGGACAACGCGCGCAGCAATGTTGATTTGCCAGCGCCATTGGGCCCGAGCAAGGCCACGCACTCACCGGCCCGCGCGCTGAAATTGACTTCACGCAACAGCGCCCGCCCCGCCGCATGCACGGATAAATTATGGATCCGCAACAAGGGTTCGTTCATTGCCCTCCCCTCACAACGGCCTCTGCCGCAACAACAAAAACAGGAAGAACGGGCCGCCGAGCAACGCCATCACCAGGCCGATGGGAAGTTCCGCCGGCACCACCAGGAGGCGCGCCAGCACATCGGCGAACACCATCAGCAATGCGCCCATGGCGGCGGAGCCGGGAATCAGCCAGCGGTGGTCCACGCCCAACAGCAAGCGCACCAGATGCGGCGCCATCAGGCCGACAAAACTGATCTGTCCGGCGGCGGCCACCGCCGCGCCCACCGACACGGCGCTCAACAGGATCGCCCCCCGCTTCACCCAGGGCACCGAAAAACCCAGATGAACGGCGGCCTCCTCCCCCAGAATCAGTGCGTTCAACGGCCGTGCCAGCAGCGGCAGCAGCACGATACCCGACAGTAGCCAGGGCGCCGCCAGTGCCACGTCCTGCCAGCGGCTGTGCGCCAGGGAACCCATGCTCCAGAACGTCAGGGTACGCAGTTGGTGATCGTCCGCCATGAACGTGAGCAGACCGGTCAGCGCCATGGCAATGGCACCTATGGCGATGCCCGCCAGCAACAGCATCGACACCTGGGTGACGCCGCCACGGCTGGCCACTCTCCAGATCAGCATGGTAGTGACCAGCGCCCCCAGAAAGGCGGCGACCGGAATCGACTGAGTCGGCAGGCGGATCTCCCAGGCGGCCGCCAAGTTGGCGCCGAGCACGATCACCGCTACCGCGCCAAGGGCGGCTCCGGCGGAGATGCCGATCAAACCGGGATCCGCCAGCGGATTACGAAACAGGCCCTGAAGCACCGCGCCGGTGGACGCCAACGCGCCCCCGACCAACGCGCCCATGACAATACGCGGTAGACGCAAATCGCGTATCACCAGATAGCCCGGCTCCGAGGAGGAGGACCACAGCCCTTGCCACAGTTGCGCCACGGACACCGTCATCGGCCCGCTCAACATCGCCAGCACCATACCGATCAACAGCAGCAGTGCCAGGCCGGTCAACGTCGGCGCCACCGGCCAGCGCCGGGGGTCCGGGCTCATCACTGCCCGTCGCCCTGGCCCTGCGCCACATCCAACACCTGGTTCAACGCTTCCGGCATGCGCGGACCGAAACCCAGCAGCAACATGGCGTCGGCCACCAGAATACGGCCGGATCGCGCCGCCCGGGTTTGCTCCAGCAGCGGCCAGTCCTGCCGGTGGAAACTGCCCGGCACGGTTTCGGCGACGATGATCAGCTCCGGATCCAGAGCGACCAGTGCCTCCGCGCTGACCGGTTTAAAACCCGTGCCGTCGGCGGCATTGGGCAGGCCGAGGTCATCCAGCAGCGCTTGCGCCTGGGTTTCCGCCCCGGCGATCTGGGTGCCACGCCGGCCGGCGGACAGGAGAAACAGGGTACGCGGCGGCGCCGCCAGCGGCAGCCTCTGATCCACCTGATCAAAACGCTGTTGCAGCGACTGCTTCAGAGACCTGGCCCGGTCGGTGTGCCCCAACACGTCACCGATCCGTTCAATGCGGGCGAACAGCCCCGCCCGGCTCCATCGCGAATCGATCGGTTCCACCCGGGCCAGCCCTTGCAACTGAGAGACCGCCTGCGGCGGACCTGCCTCGCCGGCCAGCAGAATCACATCCGGCCGCAAGCTCATGATGCCTTCCACCGGCAAGGCGCGAACGTAACCGACTTTTGGCAGGGCGGCGGCCTCGGCGGGGTAGTTGCTGGTGGTGTCCACCCCCACCAGCCGGTCCCCGGCCTCCAGCGCATAGACGATTTCGGTGATTTCCCCACCCGCCGCCACCACTCTCTGCGCCGCCGCCGTATCCTGCCGCGGTTCTCCGGCATGGGCCCAGCACGTCGCACACAGCGCCAGCCCCAAGAAAACGTTTCTCATCATGTCTTCACCTATCCGTTGATCGGCATCCCTGAAGTAAGACGAACCAGGGGGCGCGGCCCCAACAGCCCGCCCCAATGAATGATAACAATTCTCAATATTAAAAACCGAGAGACCAATACCCGCCATCAGCGATCCATGAAGAACTCCACCGGCACCGTCAGTGTGAGCTTGTCCCCTTGCACCTCCGCTGGTGGTGTCGGCAAAGGCTCGGCACGATGCACCAGAGCAAGAGTCTCCTTATCCAGAGAATCCACGCCACTGGAGCGGGCCAGCGACACGCTCAGCACCTTGCCCTCCCGGTTCATGATGAACGACACCCAGGGCACGCCCTGCTGCTGGCGCATTCGCGCTTGCCTTGGATACCGTTTGCGCCGATCCAGATGAGCCTGCAGCAGGCTCTGCCAGCGCTGGCGAGCGTTGATTTCGCTCTGGCTCGGCGCGCCAATGGACGGCGCCCCCGCCACCTCACCAGGTTGCGCGTCAGGCACCGCCACCGGGGCCGAGGTTTGCGGCGCGGCCTGCTCGGATGACTGCTGCGAGACCTTTCGCTCCGGCTGAGTCTGTTTCTTTTCCGGTTTCGGTTCCGGTTTCTCCTTCGGCGGTTCGGGTTTCTCCCGCAACGCCACTTCCGCTTTGACCTTCGGCACCGGTGGCGGCGGCTCGGGTTCGGGCTCCGGTTCCGGCTCCACCACCGGTTCCGGTTCCGAGGGTGCCGCCTCCACCTGCTTCGGACCTGGCGGCAACGCCTCCGGCGACTCTGGAGCCGCGATCAAGGTCACTTCCACCACCTGAGGTGCCGCTGCCGGCAGTACCGGCACCTCCTGACGGGGATGCCACAGCCACAGCCACACCGCCAGCCCATGCGCCAGCGCCGCCACCAGCATCGCCCCCCCCCACGCCGGCCATTGCCGCGTGGAGGCGTTCGCAACGGGTCCCGCCAACAACGTCATGGGGTAGAATCCGCGGGTTTGTCCGCGCCGATCAGGGCGATTTTCAGGTATCCGGCTTCACTGAGCCGGTTCATCACCCTCATCAATTCACCATAGGGCACGCTCTTGTCGGCGCGCAGCAGAATGCGCTGCTCCTGATCCGGCAAGGCATCGCGCAAGGCCGGAACCAGCGTATCCAGCGTCACCACCTGATCCTGCCCCAGCGTCAGGGTCAGATCGGATTGCACACTGAGGTATAGCGGCTTCGGCTCCTCCGGGCGCGGCTCGGCCACCGCCGCCGGCAAATCCACCGGCACGCTGACCGTGGCGAGCGGCGCCGCCACCATGAAGATGATCAATAGCACCAGCATCACATCGATGAACGGCGTGACGTTGATATCGTGGTTGTCCGGCAGCTCGGAAGCGTCATCGCCCTGTAGTTTGAACGCCATCAGCCGCCGCTCCGCTGCAGCGTCACCACACCCGGCGCGGCCTCCTTGTCCACCGACGCCAGGGCACGGGCCCGAGGATGATGGCGGTCCAGGTCCCGGCTGATCAACGTCATCAGGGCGGTGGCGATATCCCCCAGCAAAGCACGGTAACGGCTAATCGAGCGGGCGAAATGGTTGTAGATGATCACCGCCGGTATCGCCGCCACCAGCCCGATGCCGGTGGCCAGCAAAGCTTCGGCGATACCCGGCGCCACCACCGCCAGATTGGTGGTCTGGGTGCGGGCGATACCGATGAAGCTGTTCATGATGCCCCATACCGTGCCGAACAAACCGACAAACGGAGCCACCGCGCCAATGGTCGCCAGAACACCGGTGCCCTTGTTCATGTGAGAACCAGCCGCTACCTGGACCCGGTCCAGACGCGCCGCCACCCGTTCCTTGAGTCCTTCGTCGGTGACCGGCCCACCGGAGGACAACACCAATTCGTGTTCGGCGGCACGCACCAGCGTCGCGCCATCGCCTTTACGGATAACCGCATGGCGGGCACCGTCGGCGAAATCCGGCGCCTCGACCAAGGCGGCCAGCACACGACCGGCGCGACGGCGCGCGCTAAACAACTGCGCCAGCTTGAAAACCCAGACCGTCCAGGTCAGCAGGGACGCCACCAGCAAGCTGATCATCACCGCCTTAACGATCGGATCGGCGGCCTGATACATTCCCCACGGCGACAGATCATGGGGTAACACCGGCCCTTCACCAACTTGCGCCGCGGGCTCCTCCACCCGCGCCTCATCATCCATGCCCTCTCCGCCCGGACTCTCTCCGTCGGTGGTTTCCGTGAGTGCCGCTTCCATGATCCCGGTTTCAGCCCCGCTTTCCGGCCGCGGCTGCTCCTGCGCATGGACCCGTCCACCCGCCAACAGCGCGGAGAGGAAAAGGGCAGCGATGACAATGTCCCTGGTGTGCATCATCGCCCCCTTCACTGCGCGTCCACCTCGGCGGTGGCCAGCAGTGCTTCCACGCCCTGACGGGCAAAAGCAAAGGCATCGAGCGCGCCTTGCAGTGCCCGTTGCCGCTCATCGTGGGAAAGCATCAGCGCATCCAGGCCTTCCTTGAACCGCCGCCAGTGCAGGCCGCGCCCATCACCATGGCCGGCCAGGTGACGGGCACCGAAGGTTTCGGACAGCCCCAGCTCGCTTTTCGCATGTTTAAGCAGGAAAGCCGCCCCCAGATTGGAACCCTCCACGGTGTAAAGCCAGCCAAGCGCGGCGTAGTCGTCGCCGGCACCGACGCCTTGGGCGGCCCGCTGGTCTTCTTCCACCGCTTCCGGCGGGACACCCAGATCCTCACAATCGGCCAACGCCGCCGTCAGCCGGTCACGGCCAGCGAGACCGGGCAACCACTGCTCCAGCTGTTCTGATTGATAGAGTGGCGAGGCGACTCTCTGCAGCCGGGTCTGAGTGCGCACGAACAGCGCATAGCGCTCGCGATCCGCGAACGGCGCCAGCGTCATGATGCGCTTGTCGAGCCGCTCATGTTCCTGGCTGGTGCCATCTTTAAGGAAGGTGGATAAGGGGGCATTGGACATGCTCGTTCGTCCTGTCTGATGGATCGGATGGCGGTTCCCGGCGGCGCGCGGCACCCCGGCTGAACCGTCCTGTACTATCAAGACGAACGAGATTGGAATTTATCTTACTTTTATTTTCATCGGACCATTTCCACCGTGCCGCATCGGGCCGATGGCCACTCGTGCCGGCCGGTCAAGCGTCCTCCTCATGCAGAGATTCGTTCAACTGGTCCACCACCACCGCCCACTCAGCGTCATTGTTGAGCAGTTCCCGCAGCAATTGCCTCTGGGGATCGCTCCAGAACGGCGCCTCCAGAATATTCATCTCCGCCGGCAGGAAGTGTCCGGCGATAAACCGTTCGATCCCTTCCGGGCTGGCGTCGAGCCCCAGCTGCAGGAACAAGTTGGTCATTCGAGCTTGTACCGTATCCATCGTTCTCCTCCGGTTTCGTCAATGCCATCAAATGTCCCGAATCCCGGCGACGGCGTCACCGGGCCGACCCGCCGCACCAGAGTGTCCGAGCCTCGGGTCAGGCCAGGGAACGCGCCAATTGACAACAATTCTCATTAACAATAAAGTCTTTTCCCCATTAATTCCATGAAGCGCGTTTTTGAGGGGGCTCGGGATATCGTCCATGCACGGCGACAACGACAAACTCAAGGTCTACCTGGAGCATCGCGCGGCCTTGATCAACTACGCTACGCCACTCACCGGCAGCCGGGCCACCGCGGAGGAAGTGGTGCAGGATGCCTGGCTGCGATTCGCCAGTTCCACCGCACCCCGGCAGCCGGCGCAATATCTCTATCGTATCGTCCGCAATCTGGCCACCGATCTGACCCGCAGACTGATGCTGGAAAACCGCTATCGCCACTCTGATGACGAAGAGCCATTGCACGCCTGGATGGCGCCGGGCGCCCTGCCCGAGCCGGAACGCAGCCTGCTCAACACGCAACAACTCGATGAAGTGCGCAAGGCCCTGGAAGCACTCCCCGAGACCACCCGAAAGGCATTGGAGATGCATCGTCTGGGCGAAGCGCGATTACACGATATTGCCAAAACACTGAATGTCTCCACCTCCACGGCGCAACGACTGGTGCACCAGGGGCTGGTCCGGATCGCGCTTCATCTCGACCGGGCCAACCAATCCGCCGCCGATGATGACCGCGATGATGATTAAAACCCGTGCCTCATTCGTCATGTACAATGCGAGCAGCCATCAGGAAGGGTTGATGACATTGGAGCCACCGCATACAGACCGGGAGCAGCACATCAGCGAGGCAATGGACTGGCTGTTGCGGTTGCAGGACGATCCCGCCAACACCGATCTGCACCGACAGCATCAGGCCTGGCTGGACGCCGGCCCCGGCCACGTCGAGGCCTGGCGCCACGCACGGCAAACCTGGCGGCTGCTGCGAGCGGCCCCTGAAGGGAGGGAGCAACCGGTTCCCGCCCCCAGCCCCACTCCAAACCGGCAGCGCCTGTTGCGCGCGGTTGGCGCGGTGGCCGTTGCCGCCTGTCTGCTCTTGGCCGTCGGTCCCACCGCGTTGCTGCATTGGCAAGCGGATCACATCACCGGCACCGCGGTGAACCAAACCCTTACCCTCGCCGACGGCAGTACCATCCATCTCGGCGCGGACAGCGCCCTGAGCACCGACTTCGACACCGGCACCCGTACCGTGACACTGCTGCGTGGCGAAGCTTTCTTCGATGTCACCCCCGACCCCGGGCGCCCCTTTGTTGTTCATGCAAGGGATCTTGACGTCACCGTGCTGGGTACCCGTTTCAACGTCGCCATCGGCGGTCTGTCGGATACCGTCAGCGTGGCCAGCGGCAAGGTGAGGGTGGAGCAGACCGGTTCATCCTCGCCGCGCTTGCTCGGCCAACTACAGCCTGGCGAACAGATTTCCCTGTTCCATGACGGCACCCTGGAGCGATCGACTCTGGCCACCGAGGATGTGGCCGGTTGGCGCGGCAACCGGTTGTTCGTAAACGGTGCCACCGTCGCCGATGTGGTCGCCACGTTGCAACGTTATCACCGAGGCCATATTTTCCTGGCCGACAAGACCCTCGCCACGAAACGCGTCACCGGCGTTTATGATCTTTCCACCCCTGATCAGGCTTTGGACAATCTGATCGCCACTCATCAAGGTCATTTGCTGTCCTTGTCACCGCTGTTACGGATCATCTCCGATTAGCGTCCATTCTCCCCGGCCACGGCCGGGGCCTTTTTAAAACGTTTTTTTAAAAAAAACCTCAATAGTTGGGAAAATTCGTCGGGCTCTCCGTCTTTGAACTTTAAGAGAATCGATCTCATTCTCGGTTTCAAGACAGGAGCCTCACATGATGCAGCTGCTGACACGCTGCCTGCTGCTTGCTGGTATCGGTACTGTTCTGCCAATGCCAACCCTGGCGCAATCGGTGCCCGTTTCCGGCATCGAAGCCAACGACCGGACCCTGCATCCGTTCAACATTCCGGCGCAGCCCCTCGCTTCCGCCATCAATGCTTTTTCACGCCAGTCCGGCTGGCAGATTTCCGTGGCTTCCGAACTTGCCAGCCAGCGTCAATCGCGCCAGGTGATTGGCACTCTTTCTCCAGAGCAGGCTCTCACCCGCCTGCTGGAAGGCACCGAGCTGATTTGGCGCGGCACTGGCCACAACGCCGCGGTGATCTACTCCGTGCCCGCCGGCGATGCGCTGGTACTGGAGCCGATCCAGGTCCAGGGCCGATCCAGCGCCAAAGACCAGGCGTACCGGGCGGCCGGATCCGTGAATGTCATCGAACGTAAGGAGATCGAACGGTTTCGAGGCACCTCGGTGGGCGATATTTTTCAAGGCACCGCTGGTGTCCTGGTGGGTGAAAACCGTAATTCTGGCGGCCTCGATCTGAACATCAGGGGCATGCAGGGACAAGGACGGGTGCCGGTACTGGTCGACGGAGCCCGCCAGGAGACCACGGTTTACCGCGGTTACTCGGGCGTTTCCAGCCGCAGTTACATCGACCCGGATCTGATCAGTTCGGTGCGCATCGAAAAAGGTCCGGTAATGACCGCGGAAGGCACCGGCGCCACTGGCGGCGTGGTCAGTATGAGCACGCTGAAACCCAGTGACATCATCAAGCCCGGCAAGGACTGGGGTATCCGTCTGAGAGGCAGTGCTCTCGGCAATAACTCCGGCAGCCGTGCAACCGTTGGCGGCAGCTCCGGTTACAACGTGAACGGCTTATCCGGAGAGGACAGCACAACCTATCGGGTTGACTGCGTGACCGCGGAACTGTGCCAAGGTCCTTACGATCTCAGCCGGGTGTACGGTCCAACCGATACCATGAATCGCCCGGGGCTGCTTGACATGAAAGGCTGGTCCGGGAGTCTGGCACTGGCCAAGAGCTTCGAGAAGCTGGATCTGGTGGCCGCCTATGCGCAGCGCCGGCAAGGCAACTACTATGCCGGCAAAAACGGTCCAACCCCGAAGCTCGATCTTAGCGAACGCTATGATCGCGGCTTCTGGACCGAAGTTCGCCCCGCCCTCAGTGGCGCCACGCGGTTCCGCGCCGGTGAGCGTATCGCCAATACCCATTACGAAAGCCGCTCATTGCTATTGAAAAGCCTCCTCTATCTACCCGCGGATCAGTCCCTGGAGATATCCTGGCTGCGTTACAAAAGCGTATACGGCGAGATGATGCCATCCCAGCTTCTTTGGCTCGGTGAAATCCGCGAGACTGAAGGCAGCCGGGCCGAAGCCAATACCTACACCAGCCGCTATCGCTGGCAGCCCATCAACACCGATTTAATCGATTTTAAAGCCAATCTCTGGCATACCGATACAGACCAGCAAAACGCTAACTATTCCAACGAACTGGATTTCGGCAGCGACGAAAAAGAGAATTATCGGCGTTGGGGAAGCGACATCAGTAACACTTCCCGGCTTGTTGCCGCCAACATGAAATTCGACTATGGCCTTGCCTGGCAGGATGAAAAACTCACCACCCGATCGGTGAACGCCGATGTCAGCGCAATCCCCGGTGACACCAGCGGCCGCGACGGACAGCGTCAGGAAATCAGCGCTTTCACCAATATGCAGTGGAAACCGGTGGCCAGCGTAACTATCGACGCAGGAATCCGATATACCCGTTTCGACTCCAAGGACAACAAAGCCACCAGCGTTCAAGAAGGCAGTTCCTTCTGCGAGGATGGTGACGGTGATGGCGAATGCGATTTGCTCCATTACAAGAACAAGCATTCTGGCAGCGCGCCCCTTTACAGTATTACCTGGGAGCCTTTACGCGGCCTGCGATTCTATGGCCGCTATGCGGAGGCTTTGCGCATGCCAAGCCTGTTCGAGGGCACGTCCGGCTTTTCCACCGCTCCAGCTCTGGATGTCAATCTGAAACCGGAAAGAGCACATAATAAAGAGGTCGGGGTAGCTTTTCTCAAGGATGGTCTGATCCAGCCTGATGACCGTTTCCGCGTCAAGCTGTCCTATTTTCGCAACCGTATTGACGATTATCTCACCCGTACCAGCCCCAATGTATGGGAAGAAGGCTCCGGGCAGCGATTTTTCACCACTCGTAATATTGAAAGCGCGGAGTTCTTCGGTACGGAACTCAGCCTCGAATACGATGCCGGCTTCTGGTATCTACAAGCCAGCGGCACTCGCTATCATCATATCGAGATGTGCCATTACGGCAGCTACCGGCGCGACCGCTGCACCGACTACGGCATCGCCAACTCTTATCTGAACAACATGATTCCTCCCAACTGGCATGCCTCGTCAACGCTTGGCATGCGTTTATTCAAACGCAAACTGGATACGGGTTTGCGTGCCACGTTCATGGGCGAACGCAACCGTACCCCGGAATTCGACGACCAAACGAAACAAGGTTTTAACGGGCCGGTTCAGTGGCACCGCTACACCCTGCTGGATCTGTATCTCAGTTATGCGCTGAGCGACGACCTGACCGTGGACTTCAACATCGACAATCTTACCGACCAGTACTACCTGGATGCCCTGAGCCTTGGACTGGTACCCGCGCCAGGGCGCAGTGCACGTCTGAGCCTGACCTGGAATTTCTAAATAACGGTCCATTCACGCCAATGGAGAGTATATATGAACGCGTTAAAAAGGGCGGCCATCCCCCTTTGTATCTCAGCATTGATAACCGCCTGCGGAGGCGGTGGAGGCGGTGGCTCCGGCACACCGGCATTGCTTGCCACGGTAACCGCGTCCCAAACCGAATTCGATATTGGCAATGATGAATCCATCACCCTCACCGGTGCCAGCAACGCTGTAGAAGGCACGACCGTTCAGTATTCCTGGACGGTAACAAGTGCCCCCGGCAACAGCACGGCACAGCCCGAAAATGCGGATTCATCCACTGCTCTCTTTCTGCCTGACCTGCCGGGAGACTACAAGGTCTGCCTGGTGGTCCAGGACAGCAACCGTACCAGCGGCCAGGAATGCGCGAACCTCACCGCGACAAATTCAATCCCGATCGCGGTACCCGTTGCGCCAAGCATCATTCTCGTTGGACAGCAGTATCAATTGGATGGCGGCGCCAGTCTGGCGCCAACCGGGACGAGCAGCGCCTGGCTGAAGTACCACTGGGTATTGGAAAGCCAACCGGAAAGCAGCTCCGCCACTCTCGACGACGGCACCTATGTCATGCCCCGTTTCACAGCTGACGTGGAGGGCACTTATACTTTTTCCTTGCAAGTCAGCTATGACGACAAAACCAGCGAACCGACCGTCCTGGAGCTGACCGCGTCCAAAGCCAACGGGCTCCCCGTGGCGGACGCTGGAGACACTCTGGAGGGACGGACACTTGGAGAACGGGTGCACCTGGATGGTAGTGGCAGCTATGATCCGGATGGAAACGCTCTTCAGTACCGCTGGGGCTTTGGTGTCAGCCCAAGCATTACCACTGGCCTGTTGCCGCCGGGATCCCAAGCCACGCTGACAAACGCCGACACCGCTACCCCGTCATTCGTGCCTGATATGGTTGGCTCTTATTCGCTATGGTTGCAGGTCTATGACGGCACCTCCGTCAGTACCGATACGGTACGAGTCGTCGTCGATCAATTGCCCGCCGGCCACGTCAATACCAAGCCGGTGGCAGCGCTGACTCCTAACTGGGGAAAAACCTTTGAAATAGAGCTCGGTTCCAATATCAGCCCCACCTCGACCTATTCCTATGACCAGGAAAACCCGCCCTACGCAGTACATAACATCGGCAAGAAATGGCGTCTGGTAAGTTACCCAAACGGCTTTGACCCGGAGAAGGATATGGTGATCGGGCAATATGGCACCCCCGAAGCCCCTTCCATGAGTATCACCCTCAGTGTTGCGGGGGATTATGAGATTGAGCTTCAGGTCTTCGACGGTGAGCTATGGAGCGACCCGGTAATCCAGACCTACACCGCCCTCACGGGTGCAAACCGTCCCCCTATCGCCAAGGTTGAACTAACCGGTGTGGGCACGGCTATCGGCATCGGCCAGACGGTCAATCTCGACGGAGAAGGCAGCACCGACCCCGACGACAATCGGCTAACCTACCACTGGGAATTGATCAGCCGACCGGACGGCAGTGAAGCCAGCTTGTCTAAAACCGATACCGCTTTTCCCAGTTTTGTAGCCGACAAGGCAGGCCCTTATCACGTGGAACTGGTGGTTACCGACAGTCACGGTTTCTCCAGCACACCAACCCGGTTCATGGTGTTCGCCAAGGCCACGAACAATGCACCAGTTGCACGCCCGGCAATAGTGGACAATCAATTTAGCGCATCACAACCCCTGGTGGTTTACCCGGTCACCCCACCTTCCCTGGACACTGACAATACGGCGTTCATGCCTTTCCATAATTCGGTGGAACTGGTCGCTGATGCCTATGATCCCGATGGTGATCAACTGACCTATCTGTGGTCGCTGCTCAATCCTGGCGAAGAACATCAATTCGCTTCATCCACAACAGGGAATGGCTTACCCGACCGCTATATGGCCGGCCTGTGCGGAAATGGCTATGTCTATGACGCTCAGGGCCCCTACGACACCATGGAAAAACTCTATGAGGCAGTAATAGGCTTACGTAACTGGACCTGTAGTAACCTCAATCTGGCCCCCGCCAATGCAGCAACTTACAGATTACAACTACTGGTCAGTGACGGTATTGACACCACTGGTCCCTTCAACTTCACCATACCCGCGGTGAATCGCGAAGATTACCCCACCATGCTGCTGGAGCGGACCTCATCCCATCGCTCCAGCCTGCAACAACCATTGGAATCCGCCCCTGACTATGCAAAACAGCAAGTATTCCCATACCGGTTCAAAAAGGGTTCCGCATTCCCGTTCTTTGAGTCCTTTCTCGAGCCGGAACAACGCTATATTCTTGATACCTACCAGCTCACGGCATTCGATCAGGATTACACCATCAGCGATCTACAGGCACTCTCCACGGGAATCAGCGCGGAGCAGGAATACAAGATTGCCTTCGAGGGTCTCCGCGACGGCCAGGTAATAAACAAAGGGACCACGGTGACCTTCTCGCTGGTGCTTGAAACCCCCGCCACACTCTATGGCTGGAACGGGGAAGGCGCACGCCCCAATCTCGGCGAAGGGCTGCTCTGGTCATTCGGGATAACCGAACGGCCAGAATGGACTTTCAACTATATCCCCTACATTTTCCCTGCTCATACCCGTTTACCGTGAACCCGGCGGTGCCCAGCCCGACTGTTTATCAGCCGGGCTGGGCACCGGTAGACACCCGGCTGACATGACCATGCCACCGGCGTGCCCCTTTTGATCAGGTAACGGTGCGGATTAAAAGCAGTAGGACTCGGCGGTCCGAGCCGAGCGTCTTGGTTCGGTCGGCCCCCGCACCGCCGCTACGCTCTACGCCTTCCACGGTTGTTCTCAATTTCGCGTTGTAATGAGAATCACTTTCATTTAATGTGAGCCCTCTTGCTTCGTACTGGCTTGGGAAAACCGGGGGCACTTGACCGTGGATGGCGATACGTCTGAACAAGCGGGATTTTCCAAACTCTATCAAGAGCATCATGCCTGGCTGGTCCGCTGGTTGCTGAAACGCACCCGCGGCGCCGACAATGCCCAGGATCTGGCGCACGATACGTTCATGCGCTTGTTGGACCGCCCGATGCTTCCGAATGGCATCCGCAACGCCCGCGCCTGGCTGGCGAAAACCGCCGGCAACCTGGCCGTTGATCAGGCCCGGCGCCAAATACTGGAACGAAACTATCTGGCCTTGCTGACCGCCCTGCCCGAGCAGGAGCAGCCGTCCCCCGAAGATCAGTGGGAATTGCTGCAACTATTGGAACGTATCGACACGCTGCTGGACGGTCTGCGGCCGATCGAGAAAAAAACCTTCCTGATGTCACGTCTGGACGGGCTTCCCTATCGGAAGATCGCCGAGCAGCTCGGCATCAGTTTGTCGTCGGTGGAGAAATACATGGCCAAGGCCATGCTCAAATGCTACATCGCCGCCTATGGGGAGCGGCCGGCTTTATGACACACCATCGCCCCAACCCATCAGGCGCTGGAGCAAACGCGCCCTCGCTAACTGAATCGGTGATCAAAACCGCCATCGCCTGGCGTATTCGTCTGGAGTCTGGTCTGGCACGACCGTCGGATGAGCAAGCCTGCCGCCATTGGCGCGATGCCGATCCCGCCCATGAATTGGCCTGGCAGCGTCTTGGTAAACTGGACAGTGTCTTTCACGATGCCGCTGGCAAGGCGCCGGCCTTGGCGCGCACTACCTTACACCGGACCGATGAGGAAAGGCGCCGGCTGAGCCGCCGGCAGGCTCTCTGTGTGATCACCGGTTCCGCGCTGGGTCTGTCCAGCCTTGGCTGGCTGGCCACCGACCAGGGAGTCCTGCAACATCTCGACGCCGACTACGCCACCCGGACAGGAGAACGCCATCAATACATTCTTCAGGATCGAAGTCGTGTCTGGCTGAATACCGACAGCGCCATCAAAGTCCGCTTCAATGACGGCGAGCGCCATGTACACCTGTCGCGCGGCGAAATCCATCTGCATACCGACACCGATGCCAGACCACTGCAAGTGCATTTCCCACAGGGCTCCCTCACCACTCTGGGCACCCGCTTCCTGGTGCGCCGGGAGCAGGACCATACTCTTCTGCAAGTGATTGAAGGCGACGTCATGGTGAGGCCGCGTCTGACCGGTGCGCCAGCACAGGTTAAAAGCGGCCAGGTTTTCCGCGTCAGTGATACCGGCCTGACCGCGGTGGATGGTCGGCGCTTCGATTACAGCGCCTGGGTGGAGGGTATTTTTTCCGTCCGCAATATGCCGTTGGCGGAACTGCTGGCGGAGCTGTCGCGGTACCGCACCGGCATCCTGCGTTGTGACCCCAGCCTGCAAACCTTTCTCGCTTCCGGTGTCTACCAACTCAACGACACCGGGCTCGCCCTGGAAGCCATGGCCCGTTCCGCCAACGCGGAAGTCCGCTACTTCACTCGCTGGTGGGCCGAAATCGTGCCAGTACAGAACGCCTGACGACAGGCACTGGCAGGCTGTTCACCGCCGAAAAAGCCCCCCCCTCGGGTTACATTTCCGAAAACCAGATCATGCCCCTGACTGGCTCATGCCGCGGGACTATCGATGACGCGGCCTCCAGTTCAAAAAATTCTCATTTTCGTTTACGGGTTTTCCGATTTCGTTCGGCTCAGACAATACATGGCCGGAGAAAAGGAAACCGTTTCGATGCCGCAACCTTTCAAGTCCTTTCTGATTCTGCTCACCACCTTGTTTTGGCTGGGGCAGCCCATGCCGGCGACGGCACAGGCTTCCGGAGCAGTGGCGTTCAGCCTGCCCGCCGGTAATCTCGGGGACGTTCTTGATCTTTACTCGCGCCAGGCTGGCGTCACTGTGTCCTACGAAGACCGTCTGGTACAGGGCATCAACGTGTCCGCGCTGGCCGGTAACTACCGTCCAGCCGAAGCCCTTTCGATCCTGTTGCGCGACAGCCCGTTGGAAGCGGTGCCGGTCGGCGATGGCGCCTGGGTGATCCAGTCCATCCCGGAGACCACCGCCGATGCGTTCACACTGCAACCTATCCAGGTGCAGGGGCATTCCACCGCGGCCGATCAGGTATACCGCACCGCCGGCTCGGTCAACGTTATCGAACAAAAGGAGATCGAGCGATTTCGAGGCACCTCGGTGGGCGATATTTTCCAGGGCACTCCCGGCGTACTGGTGGGCGAGAATCGCAACAGCGGCGGCCTGGATATCAATATTCGCGGCATGCAGGGCCAGGGGCGGGTTCCGGTGGTGGTCGACGGAGCCCGTCAGGAAACCACGGTTTACCGAGGCTACGCCGGCGTTTCCTCGCGCACCTATCTGGACCCGGACCTGATCTCCGAGATCGAGGTGCAAAAAGGGCCAGTAATGAGCGCCGACGGCACCGGCGCCACTGGTGGCGTGGTCAGCATGCGCACCATCGGCGCCAATGACATCATCAAACCCGGCAAGGACTGGGGCATCCGGTTACGCGGCAGTGTCATGGGCAACAGCAGTTCGCCACCACCTTCCGGCACCGCGGCCGGTCTTAATGGCACCGGTCGCACTTACCGGACAGACTGCGCCCATCCCGCGCTTTGCGAGGGCGAACACGCATTGCCGGACAGCTTTGGCGCGACATCTGGCATGAATCGCCCATCATTGATGGATATGCGCAGTTGGGCGGGCAGTTTGGCGGTAGCAAAGCGTTTCGAGAGGTTCGACCTTATCGCCGCCTATGCACAAAGGAATCAAGGCAATTACTACACCGGCTCTCACGGTCCCACCCCGGAGGTGGAGTTTAACTACCGGCCATTACCCTTCTATACCGAAGTCACGGCGATACGCGACGGCGTCGCCCGTTTTCGCGGCGAGGAACGGGTGGTCAACAGCAATAACCGCAGCAACACCCTGCTGCTGAAAAGTAATCTTTACCTCAGTGAAGATCAGACCTGGGAACTGGGGTACCAGCGCTACGACAGCGAATACGGCGAACTGATGCCTTCTCAACTGATCTGGCTCGATCAGATCAAGCAGACCGACAACAGCACCGTCACCGCGCATACCTATACCAGCCGCTACAACCTGAATCCCATTGACAAAAACTGGCTAAATCTGGATTTCAACCTGTGGCACACCCATACCCGCACGGTAAACCGCAGTTATTCCGAGGACATCTATGAAGGCTTTTCAGACACACCCAGGCCAGAGCGTTACGACCGTTGGGGGGGTGATCTGAGCAACGAGATGCTGCTCAACCGCTGGGGGCGGCATACCTTCAGCTACGGTTTTACCGCGCAAAGAGAAGAAATCGACACCGATATTCCTGCCAGTGACGGCGACACCTCGATCAGCAACGCGGGGTTCGGCCGCATCGGCGACCGCACTGAACTGAGCGCTTTTCTTAACTGGCAATGGCAACCACATCCTACCGTGACCCTGGACGCGGGCATCCGCTATCTGCGCGCGGAAACCGACGATCACAAACTGGTGGTGCCACAAGGCCGGGAAGAGAATCTCTACGACGATGACGGCAACGTCATCGATACCGTTTATGTCGAAAGCGTTTTCTGCGTGGACAACAACGGCGACGGCGCCTGCGACCCGATCCGTTACCGCACCCGCAACAGCGGTAGCGCTCCGGTGGTCAGTGTGAGCTGGGAGCCCTGGATGAACGGTGTACAGTTCTACGCCCGGTATGCCGAGGGCCTGCGTATGCCCAGCCTGTTCGAGGCTACCCAGGGCTGGTCGGTACAACCGGCGCTTGATGTCCCGTTAAAGCCTGAACGTGCCGTCAACAGAGAGATTGGCTTGAACATTCTGCAGCGCGACCTGTTCCTGAATGATGATCGCCTGGCGCTGAAGTTATCGCGTTTTCGCAACGTTACCCACGATTACCTGACGAGGACGTCTCAGAACGTATGGGAAGAAGGCAACCAGATCTTCGTTATGCGGAATATCGACAGCGTGACACTGCACGGTACCGAACTGGCTCTGGAGTATGACGCCGGTTTTGCTTATACCAAACTCGGCGGTACCAAGTACGACCATATAGAGGTTTGTCACTACGGTAGCTACCGGCGCGAACGTTGCAGTGACTACGGTGTGGCCAATTCCTATTTCAATAACATGATCCCGCCAAAGTGGCATGCCAGCGCCACCCTGGGCGCGCGCCTTTTCAAACGGCGTCTGGACATCGGCTCCCGCGTCACCTTCATGGGTCAGCGCACCCCGACTCCGCCGTTCAATGACGACACTTCCCGTGGCTTCAACCGGCCGGTGCCCTGGCATGACTACCGGCTGGTGGACGTATACGCCAGTTGGCAATACGACGAATCCCTGACCATCGATTTCAACATCGATAATCTGACCGACCAGTACTACCTGGATGCCCTGAGTCTTGGTCTGGTGCCGGCACCAGGCCGCACCGCGCGTCTGAGTCTGACAATGAAATTCTGATTATCCGCCGCAACTTAATGGAGAGACATCCATGCAATGCCTGAAAACACTGTGCGCGCTGTTGTGCGCTTCGTTATTGCTGGCCGCCTGCGGCGGTGGTGGCGGAGGAGGTGGAGGAGGCACTTCCGTTCCTCTCCCCGTCGCCAACGCCGGTCCCGATCAAACCGTGGAAATGGGCACCACCGTTACCCTTGATGGCACACAAAGCAGTTCGCCCACCGAGGGCGCGACACTCAGCTACACCTGGTCGCTGGCCAGCAAGCCGGAGGGCAGTGCCGCCGAGCTGTCTGATGAGGCCGGAGCACAACCCACCTTCACCGCCGATCTGCCCGGCACCTACGAAGCGGACCTGGTGGTCAATGATGGTACCGCCGACAGCGGTCATGACGCGGTTACCATTATCGCCACCAATCCTGATCCGGTGGCCATCGCCGAGACCGAGTACCATGTGCTGATCGGCACCACCGTTATGCTCGACGGCAGCGGCAGTGTGCCCCCCACCGGCGGCGATACCGCTCAGTTGGTGTACAACTGGTACTTGCAGGATCTGCCCGCGGGCAGCACAGCCTCGCTAGCCCAAACCGGCACCGGGCTGACCAGCTTCTACGCGGACATGGCCGGTACTTACACCGCCATCCTCACCGTCGACTATCAGGAAAAAACCAGTGAGCCTCTGACCGTGACCATTGTTGCCGGGAACGCCAATAGCAAACCCGTAGCCGATGCCGGTGGTCCTTATACCATCGAACGCGGTCAAACCCTGACCCTGGACGGCACCGGCAGCAGCGATGCCGACAACGATCAGCTCAGCTATCGCTGGTACCTGATGAGCCCGGGTCATGACGCCGCGTCCGCCGCTATCTGGATACCCAACGGATCGGCGTTGACGCTGGACAACGGCTTGCAAGGATACGATACCGCCAATCCCACCCTGACACCTGATGTTGCCGGTAATTGGAGCGCATACCTGGTCGTCCATGACGGCACGTCCATCAGTAATCTCAGTTCCGCCAGCATTACCGTCACCAAACCGGAAGGCGCGGAAAACACCCCTCCGGTGGCGTCCTTTTACAGTAAACCCCGCGTTGGTTTCATCGCTCCGGTACCCACTGATGAAGTGGAATTGGGCAGTACCGTGTGGTCCAGCGGCAATTCCTACGATATCGACGGAACCAATATCAGCAGCAGCAATCGCCGCTATCAATGGATCACCACCCCCGCTGGTTACGATGCGGAAGACCTTACCGGCAAGGGATCATTCAGTTTCACTCCCACCGTGGAAGGCCAGTACACCGTGGAAATGACGGTCAATGACGGCGAGGCCGACAGCGATCCGGCACGCCGCACCTTTATCGCCCGTACCGGCGCCAACCGAGCTCCCTCTCCACGTATCACGGTGGATTCGCAGACCATCCTGGTAGGAGAAGCGGGCTGGTTCGACGGTTCCGAAAGCACGGATCCGGACGACAACGCCCTGACCTACCATTGGCACCTGCTGGACAAACCCGATGGCAGCACCGCGCAACTTCAATTCCAGAATGTAACCCGCACCGACGGCACGGTACTGAATAACGCCCGCGCAGGAGTCGTCGCGGATCAGCCCGGTATTTACATCGTTCTTCTGGCCGTTACCGACAGTCATGGCGTTACCAGTAGCCTCACCTCCACCTATTACGGAAGAGTCCTGGCCAAGTCGCGGAACAATCCGCCAGTGATCGGCAGCATCAACA
The DNA here is from genome assembly GCF_004360225.1 of Alcanivorax sp. 24. Lineage (GTDB taxonomy): Bacteria > Pseudomonadota > Gammaproteobacteria > Pseudomonadales > Alcanivoracaceae > Alloalcanivorax > Alloalcanivorax xiamenensis. Next base: position 268,805 of record NZ_SNUA01000002.1, on the reverse strand, counting down.
ACGACAACGATCATCTGGTGAATCGCCGTCGTAACACTCACTTCAACGATTCCGATCAACCCTACGTGATCGATGATGGCAGCGAGCCGGTTCTGCTCTATACACAAAACGCAGTGGATCCGGATCTCGATACGCTCTATTACCTGTGGACACTGGAACAACCGGCAGGCAGCGAACTGCCCGACGCCAGCGTCGATGCCACTTTCACCGTTGGCAAACCTCTCGTCGCCGGTAACTACACCGCCACCGCCATCGTCAGCGACGGTATCGATACCTCGGAACCTCACATTCTCAACTTCAAAACGGTGCAACGCGCTGACTACCCCAGTCTTTTGCTGGAGGATTATCACTCGGCCGGCACGGTCAATAGCTGGGACCGTGTCATGCAAAACGGTTTCGCCACCGGTATGCCTGGCGAAGCCCCACGGCAGCGTGCCTTCCCCTATTGGGATCACGCCGACAATTCGTTCCCGATAACCTCCTTTCAACTCGTCGAGGGTGACAATGCCATCAAAAATTACCGGCTGACCGCCTTTGGCAGTGATTACACCGTCATCAATGTTCGCACCAGCGCACCGAGAAGAAGTGGCACCGAATCCTTCTCCGCCAAATTCGCCGGGCTCACCGAGGGCCAGGTTATCCAACGAGGGGAGAGCATCGATTTCAGTCTTATCCTCACCGCCCCGGCCAACGCCGATGAAGTCATGGGCAATGTCGGCCCCGACCCGGACCTGCCCGAGGGAAGCTATGACCGGGGCAATGCTCTGATCGGCATGACCTATACCTTCGAGATCGCGGAGAAGCCGGGCTGGACCTTCGAATACGCCCCCAGTTCCCGCTAATCATGATGATTTGATTTTCACCGGCCACGGGATTCGAACCAGGATTTCTTGATCCTGGTTCCATCCCGCTATCAACCGAGCACCAACGGGAGCGGATAGAGTCCCCCCCTTTCCGCCGCCAAATAATCGGCATGAGTAACAAGCAACGTGTTAATGGAGAGACATCCATGCAATGCCTGAAAACACTGTGCGCGCTGTTGTGCGCTTCGTTATTGCTGGCCGCCTGCGGCGGTGGTGGCGGAGGAGGTGGCGGAGGCGCTTCCGTTCCTCTCCCCGTCGCCAACGCCGGTCCCGATCAAACCGTGGAAATGGGCACCACCGTTACCCTTGATGGCACACAAAGCAGTTCGCCCACCGAGGGCGCGACACTCAGCTACACCTGGTCGCTGGCCAGCAAGCCGGAGGGCAGTGCCGCCGAGCTGTCTGATGAGGCCGGAGCACAACCCACCTTCACCGCCGATCTGCCCGGCACCTACGAAGCGGACCTGGTGGTCAATGATGGTACCGCCGACAGCGGTCATGACGCGGTTACCATTATCGCCACCAATCCTGATCCGGTGGCCATCGCCGAGACCGAGTACCATGTGCTGATCGGCACCACCGTTATGCTCGACGGCAGCGACAGTGTGCCCCCCACCGGCGGCGATACCGCTCAGTTGGTGTACAACTGGTCTTTGCAGGATCTGCCCACGGGCAGCACAGCCGCGCTGGCTCAAACCGGCACCGGGCTGACCAGCTTCTACGCGGACATGGCTGGTACTTACACCGCCATTCTGACCGTGGGGTATCAGGAAAAAATCAGCGCGCCGCTTACGGTTACCATTATCGCGAGCACCGCCAACACCAAGCCAGTGGCTGACGCCGGTGGCCCTTACACTATTGAACGAGGTCAAACCCTGACCCTGGACGGCAACGGCAGCAGCGACGCCGACGGCAATCCTCTCACCTATCGCTGGTATCTGTTTCCTCCATCCTACACAGCCCGGGAAGTCACCGCGCAAAAACCGGCGGGTTCCCTGCTAACGGTGGAGAATGCCCTGGTCGATTATGATACCGCGACCCCCAGCATAACCCCCGATGTGGTAGGTAAATGGACGGCTTATTTGGTTGTTCACGACGGTGTTTCCATCAGTGAATCCAGTGCAACCATTGATGTCACCCTTCCCGATGGCGCTGAAAATACCCCGCCGGTGGCCACCTGGTTTGGCGAGCCCCATGTGAGTTTCTATGAAGGCAGCTACAGTAATGAAGTGGAACTCGGCACGACCATCTGGGCTAGCGGCAATTCCTACGACGCGGACGGCGGCTGCTGCGGCAGCAGCAATCGCCGTTATAGCTGGATCAGCACCCCCGAGGGCTACGTGCAGGAAGACCAGACGGGCAAGGGCTCTTTTTGGTTCACGCCCGATGTTCCCGGAGCCTATACCGTGGAAATGATTGTGAATGACGGTGAGGACGACAGTGCCCCGAAGCAACGCACCTTCACTGCCCGTACCGGTGCCAACGAAGCTCCCAGAGCCGCGTTGGCCGTGGACTCCGGCACTGTATTGGTCGGCGATACCGCTTGGTTCGATGGTCGTGACAGCAGCGACCCCAATGATGATCCACTGGAATATATCTGGACCCTGTTCGACAAACCGGATGGCAGTAGCGCCAAACTGACTTTTCAAAATGTTACCAGCGACGACGGAGCGGTGCTTGTCAATGCTCGCGCTGGGATCGTTACGGATCAGCCCGGCGCCTACGTCGTCATGCTAGCGGTACGTGATTCACATGGTGTCACCAACCGGCCCACTACCCTGATCTACGGTAAGGTTCTGGCCAAGTCTGAAAATAACCCGCCGGAGACCAATCCTACAGCGCGGCTGGCAACTAACCGGATTAACCCGCTCTACCCCTACCTGGGCATGGACGAAACACAGCCCTTGGTCACCGGCCAGCAGGCCTATCTCGCATCCAATGCGATTGATCCTGACCTGGATGCTTTGTATTACCTGTGGACCATGGACAAAAAACCCGAAGGCAGCACTGCCACCGAGGCAGGTGACAGAGAATATTTCATGTTCCTCGCGGATCTACCAGGCACCTACCAAGTTACCCTGGTGGTAAGCGATGGCGTTGCCACTTCCGAGCCGTATACCCTCACCATTCCCGTTGTCACTCCGGAGAATTATCCCACCTTGAGGCTGATCCAAGGCGATCAGAGCTACATTGTCGATGGTTCGTCTGGCTCATCCCAAGGTGCGGTTCCGCCAGACCTCGCCACCATGGACATTGATCAGGGAGGCTCGATGACACTGCCATATAGCAATACATTCCCCGATTCGGGCGCCTTAACCCGCCTCTGGGCATTGACCGCCTCAAAAGGGGACTACACCATCGTCGACCTCAACGTCACTACCGAGCATGGTGGCACCGAACAGGCTCGCTTGGTGGGACTCACCGAAGGGCAGGTCATTAAAGAAGGTGAAACCGTCAATTTCGCGTTGGTCTATCCCGCCGATTTTAATATCCGCGAATCGGGCGGGGACTTCCGCTGGCAGTTCAAGATCAAGGAAAGAGAGGACTTTTTCTTTGATTTCCACTATGACAAAGAGCAGGTGCCGCTACCCTGATCAATGTCACGCACGGCCAGAAATACTGGCCGTGCGGCTTTTAACGTGACCACTATCGAGGCGTTAATCATGTCCAGCGCCTCCGTGCTTTCATCTGATATTCTTGCCCGTTTCAGGAGCAGTTCCGTGACACTGAAACCTTTATACTTGGCACTGATACTTTTCGCGGGCACCCCGGTGTTCGCCGCGGACCCTCAACAAATCCAAACCCTTAACGACGAAGCCTTATCGCTGCACTCCGCAGGTGATTACGAACAAGCAGAGCAACGCTACCAGGAACTGCTCCCCTTGCTGAAAGAACACTTCGGCATGGGCAGTATCGAGGAAGCGAGGATCCGGGCCAGCATTGCCGACACCCAACTCGCCCGCCAGCACTACGAAGAGGCGGAACAAAGCTACCGACAGGTGCTGGCCTTGCTGGAACAGCACCACGACACCTTGCTGCGAGCCGACGCTCTGAATGGTTTGGCTTCGGCCCTGTATCTGCGGCGGCATTACGGGCAGGCGGAACCTCTGTACCTGGAAGCCAATGCCTTGCTCGAGGCTGAACCCGCGGCCCCGGTGGAGCAACGTTTGCTGGTACTCGACAATCTGGCCGCACTCTATCAAACGCTGGGCCGCGGCCATCAGGCGCGCCCCTATCAAGACCAGGCCCGGGAGCTTCGACGTAACAGACCCTGACCGCTTCGCGACCACAGCCGCGAAGGGGCTTCTTTAATCGTAAAGGCGTGCCAGTGCTTCGCGGACCACGGCGGTGTCCGTGGGGCGCACCACTCTCGCCACTTCCACCCCATCACGCAGGAAAATCAGTGTCGGCCACAGCTTGACCCGGAACGAGCGGCCCAGACGCCGGCCCGGCCCATCTTCCACCCGGATGTGATCGGTATCCGCCAGCTCCAGCACTTCACGGATCAACGGTTGCGCGGCCTGACAGTGACCACACCAGGGCGTGCCGAATTCCAGCACCAGATTGCCCTCGCCAGCGTCGATGTCCCGCCGTTCCGGCTCCCGCGCCACAAAGCTTTCGTGGTAGCTCATTGCTGGTTCTCCTGTTCCAAAAAGGCGCGAAAAGCGTCGACAAAGGCGCGCACCCGGGCCGGAATATAGCGTCCCGGAGGATACACCGCGTGGATACCGCCGTCCGGCAAACGCCAGTCCGCCAGCACTCGTACCAGACGGCCGGCACGAATCTCCGCTTCCGCGGTGGGCTGCGCCATGACCGACAGCCCCGCGCCACGCGCCAGCATTTCCCGTAACACACCGGTGGCGTTGGTGCTCAGCCGGGCTTGCATTTGCACCCGGCACTGTTGTTCGCCCTTGCGGAAGGTCCAGGTCAGCGGCGAGCGCAACGGCGTGAAAGCCACCCAGTCGTGATCACTCAGCGCCTCCGGCGAAGCCGGTATGCCCTTTCTCCGCAGATAATCCGGCGATGCCATCAGCCATTGCTGAAAATGACCGAGCAGGCTGGAACGCAATGTGGAGTCCCGTAGCCAGCCCAGGCGGATGGCCACATCAATGCCCTCGCGAACCATATCGGTGATCCGGTCACCGCTGCGTAATTCCACTTGCAATCCTGGATGCCCGGCACCGAAGTCCGCCACCACCGGCGCCAGAGTCTGCATGGCGTAGTCCTCGGGGGCGGAGATCCGCAACTCACCGGTCAGGGTCTGCCGGTCGGCTTCCAGGGTGCCAAGCGCCGCTTCCAGGCCGCTCCATAACGGCCGGCATTGCTGATAGAACATCTCGCCGGCGGGCGTTGGCTGCACCTGCCGGGTGGTGCGATGAAACAGGGTCTGCCCCAACCGCTCCTCGAGACGCCGGATCCGCAGGCTGACCCGGGTCTTGGTGCAACCCAGGCGCTCGGCGGCGGCGGTGAAACTGCCCGCTTCCACCAGTGCGATGAATACCGGCAAACTGTTGTAGTCGAGATCTTCCACGGCGGCCATCGGCTGCCCCATTGTTGTTGATTTGAAAACACTGAATTATTGATTGAACGGTTTTTCAAATCAATCACCGATGCCACCATGGCTTTGCTTTCCAGCAAACCCTTCCCCATAAGGAGTTGGTTATGAACATTGCATTGATTGGCGCCAGCGGTTTCATCGGTTCCGCCCTGCTTAATGAGGCCCTGGAACGGGGCCATCGGGTCACCGCCGTGGTCACTCACCCGGAACGGTTGCCGCAACATGGGAATCTAACGCCGGCGAAAGCGGACGTGATGGACAGCGAGGCTCTGGCCAGGGTACTGGCCGGCCATGACGCGGTGATCAGCGCGTTCAGCGGACATGCTCAGGATGACGTCTACGGCTACTACATCCGGGGAGTGGAGTCGATTCTGCGCGCCCTGGAAAGCATCGACGCCAAACGCTTCCTGATCGTCGGCGGGGCCGCGTCACTGGAAGTGGCTCCCGGCAAGCTGCTGTTCGATACGCCGGAGTTTCCGGAGCAATACAAAGCCACCGCCCAGGGTGCCAAGGCGGCTCTGGAATTATTGCGCAGCCAGAACGAACAAAGCTGGACAATGTTGTCCCCAGCGGCGGAGATCTTCCCCGGCGAGCGCACCGGCCAGTTTCAACTCGGCGGCGACCAGCTGATCTCCGACCAGGACGGCAACAGCCGCATTTCAGTGCAGGACTATGCGGTAGCCATGATCAATGAGCTGGAAAGTCCCCGGCATCTGGATCAGCGTTTCACTCTGGGCTACGTCTGATCAGCCGGCCGCCAGCACCCGCGCCAGATCCTCGCTGAAACGCCGCGCCGTTTCCGGCTCCAGTTCGCTGATGGTGACGCGCAAAGCGCCGTCGCCGTCAGCAAGCCGGAATGGACGATCATCGCGCACCAGCCAGCCCCGCCGCGCCAGCGCCGCGGTAACCGGCGCCGCCGGCCCCGGCAATGGCACCCACAGATTGAGCCCGTCGCCATCCCACGGGCACAGCCCGTGCTCCCGCAATACTCGTGACAGGTTGTCCCGGCGCCGCTGATAATCAGCGGCGGCTTCGATTACCCGCGCCATGACCGTCCGGCTTTCCAGGCAGCAAGCCACCATATCCTGCAACAAATGGCTGACCCAGGTGGTGCCCGACGCCAGCCGCAGGCCGAGCCGGCGGGCACTGTCTTCATCGCTGAGCATCAGTGCCAGCCGCAAATCCGGGCCAAAGCATTTCGACACTGAACGCACCAGCGCCCAATGCCGGCTCCTTGATGAGGCCAACGGCTGATAGGCGGCCCGTGATAACGGCGCGAAGTGGTCATCCTCGATCACCAGTACATCCGGGTATTCAGCCAGCACATCCCGTAAAGCCGCGGCCCGCCCAGCGCTCAGGTTGCATCCGGTGGGGTTGTGGGCGCGCGGCGTGCACAATACGGCACGGGCGCCGCTGGCAAGGGCCTGACGCAAGCCATCCACGGTCATGCCTTCGCCATCCACCGGCACGCCCATGGGACGCAGGTCCAGCAAGCGCAGCGTATTGATGCTGCTGAGGAAGCAGGGGTCTTCCACCGCCACCGGATCAGCGGACACCAGATGAGCACCCAGCAACCGTTCGATGGCATCCACCGCTCCGTGGGTCACGCTCAGGACCGGGTCTGGACAATGAGCGTCCTGAAACCACCTTTTCGCCAAGGCCGCCAGCCGGGGCGACACTGGTGGCTCACCGTACAGGCGCGGTTGCCCGGACAAAGCCGACGCCAGCACACGCGGGTCCGGCAGCCAGCGCGAGTCCGGATTACCGCTGGCCAGATCCATCAAGGGCGAGTCCGGTGCCGCGCCTTCCCGTGGTCCCGGTGCCGCCGGCTCTCGAATCAGTGTCCCCAACCGCCCCCGGGTTTCCGCCACGCCCACCACCACCAACCGCTTGTAAGCGGCGGCCACGGTGTTGCGGTTCACGCCCAGCCGCGCCGCCAGTTCCCGTACCGGCGGCAACGCCTGACCCGGCTCCAGGGCACCGTTTCGCACCTCCGCCCGCACGCTGTCGACGATCTCCGCCGCGCTTTGTCCTGTAATCGCCATTTTTTGTCCTATGACAATATGGATTTTGACCTGTGACAATTATAGACTGAGCGCTCTCCAAGTTCCCATGGGAGCCCGGTAATGGCATCAGACCCAACCCTCACGTCCCCCTATCCGCCGGCGGCGACGGTGGCTCAAATTCGCGCCAACCTGGCGTCGGTGCGCCAGCGCATCGACGACGCCTGCAGCCGGTCGGGCCGTGACCCGGCGACGGTGCGCCTGCTGCCGGTGAGCAAAACCGTGGCGGTGGAACGCCTGCGGCTGGCCTACGCCGCTGGTTGCCGGGAACTGGGCGAGAACAAGGTGCAGGAAGCCCGCCATAAACATCAGACGCTGGCGGATCTGACCGACCTGCGCTGGTCGGTGATCGGCCACCTGCAAACCAACAAGGCCCGCTATGTGGCCCGTTTCGCCAGTGAATTCCAGGCCCTGGACAGCGTGCGCGTGGCCGAGGCCCTGGACCGCCGGTTGCAAAAGGAGGGCCGTGCCCTGGACGTCATGGTGCAGGTGAACACTTCCGACGAGGACAGCAAATATGGCCTGGCGCCCAATCAGGTGGCGCCGTTTCTGAAGGCACTGACGCCGTTTTCCTGCTTGCGGGTCCGGGGCCTGATGACCCTGGCGCTGTGGTCGTCCGACACCGACCGGGTCCGGGCCTGCTTCGCGCGGTTACGCCAATTACGGGACCGGCTGCGCCAGAACGCGCCGGACGGGATTGAACTGACGCAGTTATCCATGGGCATGTCCGGCGACTTTGAAACCGCCATCGAGGAGGGCGCCACCGTGGTCCGGGTGGGGCAGGCCATCTTCGGCGCCCGCCCCCTGCCCGACAGTCACTATTGGCCGGGCGCCGCGCCCTCTCCCACACCACAATCGGAGCAAACGCCATGACGACCCACACCGCCGTGGCGCTGCGCCATCTGGCCTTCGAGGATCTCGGCACGCTGGAACCCCTGCTGCGCGACTGGGGATGGCGGATCCAATACCGTGATATCGGCGTCGACACCGTCGAGGATTTGTTCGATAGCCCACCCGACTTGCTGGTTGTCCTCGGTGGTCCGATCGGCGCCTTCGACGACCACCTCTACCCGTACCTGAAAACCGAGCTGGCCCTGATCAGCGAGCGTCTGCGGCAACGGCAGCCGCTGCTCGGCGTCTGCCTCGGCGCGCAGTTGCTGGCCCGGGCTCTGGGTGGCCGGGTTGGCGCCATGCCGGAAAAGGAAATCGGCTTCGCGCCGCTGCAATTGACCAGCGCCGGTCGAGCCTCGCCACTGACTGCTCTGGAGGACATCCCGGTGCTGCACTGGCACGGCGACCGGATTCAGCTGCCGGCCACCGTTCCCAGCCTCGCCACCACGGCGCCCTGCCCGACCCAGGCGTTCGCCGTTGGCCGCCATGCCCTGGGCCTGCAATTTCACATCGAAGCGGACCCGGCCCGGCTGGAACGTTGGCTGATCGGCCACACCCTGGAGCTGTCAGGGGCCGGTATCGACCTGGAGCAACTGCGCCGGGACGCCGCCGAACACGGCGGCGCCCTGACCCGGGCGGCGCGACGACTGATGACACAATGGCGGGACCAATGGGAGCAGCAGCCATGACGCAGTACCGTTTGACGATCCATCACCAAAACCGGCTCCTGGGCCATTTTGAAACCGACGGCGCCGACGCCCGGGCGGCCATGGAACAGGTGCGCGGCTGTTTCCCGGAAGCCGCCGGCTATCAACTCACCATCCAGGTGGCGAGCGAGGAATACCGTTTGCTGGAAAGCGGGCCCGACGGTTTGAAAGTCCTCAGCCGCCGGCCGTTGTACCGGCCTCTCGGTGAACAGCGCTAATCACTTCTCCACGCCTCCCAGCATGGCCAGGAAGCGGCGGCTGAGAAAAGCGCCGAGTTCGTCGCTGTCCTCGCCACCGCGGGCAATAGCGGTGTCGGCGAGACCATGCATGCTCCAGTAGGCCATGGTCGCCAGCCGCTGCCAGTCGGATAGCGGCCAGGCGCCAGCGTCGCCGCCCTGGCGGAGAATCGCTTCCACCTGGCCCACCACCGCGTCCAGATCCGGATTGTCCCGGTCATGGTGGTGGCCGGCGTAGACCAGATCATGCAGTTGGAAATCGGCTTGATAGGCATGCAGGCTACTGGTGAACCAGGCGCTCAGACGGCCAGGCCAGTCGTCGCTACCACAGGCTTCCACAGCGGCATTCACGCGCTCCAGGAAGCGACGCGTAAAGCGCTCGCGCAGGGCCGGCAGCAGATCGGTCTTGGCGTTGAAATAGTGATAGAAAGTCCCCTTGGCCACACCGGCCCGCTCGACGATATCCCCCACCGTGGTCGCGTCCACGCCCTTGTCGAGAAACAATGCCTGGGCGGCGCTTACCAGCTCATCGAGACGTACTTCAGCGGGCTTCACCTGCCGCGGCCGTTGCTTGGTGTTCAAGAGACTTCCTTCTTCCAATTCGATTCGCCGTCAGTGGATAACGACGGTGTCAGTGTACCGGGTCGTCAACACGGGACCTAGGGATTCGCCTTGTCAATTCAATTGACCGACGGTCAGTCAATAACTAGACTTCACAAACAAGACTCATTCTCAAAAAGGAATTTCCATGATTTCGCGCCGCTTCGCCCTGGTCACCGCCGTCTATCTGGCCACCTTCATGGCGGTACTCGACATCAGTATCGTCAACGTGGCGCTCCCAACCCTGCAGACCGCTTTGAGCGCCGATCTGGCCGGTTTGCAATGGGTAATCGACGCCTACGCCTTGTGCCTTTCCGCATTCATGCTTTCCGCCGGTCCTTTCAGTGACCGTTATGGTTATAAACGCTGCTGGCTGGCCGGCGTTGCGCTGTTCACCGTCAGCTCGGGGCTGTGCGCCCTGGCCCCCAATCTGACCGTCCTGCTGGTGGGCCGGGTTGCTCAAGGCATGGCCGGCGCGCTGCTGATTCCCGGCGCCCTGTCGATCCTGTCCCACGCCTTCCCCGATCCGCGTTCACGGGCCCATGCCATCGGCGGGCTGTCCTCGTTCAGCGCCCTGTCATTGATCCTCGGTCCTCTGCTCGGCGGCGTGCTGGTGGACACGGTGGGCTGGCCCAGCATTTTTCTACTCAACCTGCCGCTGGGCGTGGCGGTGCTGATCCTGGGCGGCGTCAGCATCCCGGAACGGCGGCATCCGCGGCACGCCGCCCTGGATCCGGCCGGTCAATTTCTGGCGGTGCTGGCGTTGGGCACGCTCACTTTCGGTCTGATCGCCGCCGGTGAACACGGCTGGATGCACGCCCTGCCCCGCTACGCCTTGCTCACCGCCCTGCTCGGCATGATCGCCTTCGTGTGGGTGGAAAGCCGGGTGGCGCGCCCGGTCTTACCGCTGGCCCTGTTCCGCCATGGGGAGTTTTCCCGTGCCAACGTGGCCTCTTTCGTGCTCGGCTTTTCCGCTTACAGCAGCCTGTTTTTCTTCTCACTGTTCCTACAACGGATTCAAGGTCATGGTCCCGCCGAGGCCGGTCTGAGAATGATGCCGCAATTCGTACTGTCCGGGCTGGCGTCAATCCTGTTCGGCCGGCTGCATCAACGTTTCACCCTGTCGACTCTGCTGATCGCCGGTTACTTGTTGATGGGCGGTGCCATGACATCGATGGTGCTGCTGGACGCCACCACCGACTACCGGTGGGTGGGACTATTGTTCGCCCTGCTTGGCGCCGGCATGGGGCTGGCGGTACCGGGCACCGGGCTGGCGGTAATGAACGCGGTACCGCCGGAACGGGTGGCCATCGCTTCGGCAGTGATCAACGCCCTGCGGCAAACCGGCATGGCGGTGGGAATCGCCCTGATGGGCAGCCTGATGAGCACACAAGCAATTCGTCATTTGAGCGCGGCCAGCGGCGATCCGGTACTGGCACGGCAAGCCGTCACTGGCGCCACACCGGCATCGGGAGTAAGCGCTATCGCCACTCAACTGACTGCCGCCCTGGGCAGCGGTTTTCATCTCGCCATGGCCGTGGCCGGCGCCGCCGCGCTACTGACGGCGGCGTTACTGTTGTGGGCCCGCCGCATGGCCACCGTATCGGAACCCGCGGTGTAACCGGGATCCTTGCCGGCCGGGCTGACCACGCGCCCATGACGTTGATCGTCAAAAAGGAACAAACACAGTATATTCCCTTCTATCCGTCAGCCCAGACGAACAATGGAGGCGCGCCATGGACCGGTTGGAACTGCTCAGAATCTTCGTGCGCGTGGTGGACTGCGGCAATTTCAGCCGCGCCGCGGAAACCCTGCCGCTGCCGCGCTCCTCGGTGTCCGGCGCGATCAAAACACTGGAGCAACGCGTCGGAGCGCGGCTGCTGCATCGCACCACGCGTCAGGTCACCGTCACCGAGGAAGGACATCGTTTCTATCAACGTTGTGTGCGACTGCTTTCCGATTACGAGGAAACCGAGGAGCTGTTCCGCCCCGGCAAGGCCCCCGCCGGCCGCATTCGCGTCAATGTGCCGGCCCGTGTCGGCCGGCTGGTACTGGCCCCGGCGCTGCCGGATTTTCTGGACCGCTATCCGGATATCAAGGTGGATCTGTGCGTGGCCGACCGCCAGGTGGACCTGGTGCAGGAAGCGGTGGATTGTGTCATTCGCGTCGGGCCGCTGGCCGATTCCTCCCTGATAGCCCGACCGTTGGGGCGATTGGAATTGATCAATTGCGCCAGCCCTGCGTACCTGCGGCGCCACGGCACCCCCACCACGGTGGAAGAGCTCCCGTCACATCAGGTGGTGCACTACATCTCACCGAGCCAGGGCCGCCCTGAACCCTGGGAATATCAACGCGATGGCGAATACCACGAGATGGAGATACCCGGTGCCGTGGCGGTAAACAACACCGAGCTGTATATCGCCTGCTGCCGGGCCGGGCTGGGTCTGATTCAGGTGCCGGCCTACGACGTTCGCGAGGATCTGGAAAACGGTCTGCTCCGCGAAGTGCTCCCCGAGTGGCGGGCCGAACCCATGGAGATCACCTTGCTGTATCCACAGCGCCTCCATCTGTCGCACCGCTTCCAGGTGTTCTCCCAGTGGCTGGAAACGGTGATTGGCGAGCGCCTGCACCCCACGCCCCGGCGCTGAGCGCTCTATTCCTCGTCCCGCGCGTACACCACCAGACGCAGATGGCGGTCCTCATCCACGGTCAGGGTGGTGTGCTGATAGCGCCGGACCTGTCCATCGCAAAGCAACTCCCGGCTGCCCGTGCACGGAGCCCGCACGTCCTGACACGGCCACCATTGGCGGAATTCCGGCGAGGCCCGCTCCAGTCGCCGAACCAGCTCGGTGATGCTGGGATCAGTGGTGGCGCGCACGAAATCGCGGCGGAAACTGGCCAGCATGCCGGGCACCTGCTCGGCCCAATTGACGAACACGCCACGCAGATCCTCGGCAGTGAACAACAGCCAAAGCAGATTACGCTGCCCCGCCGGTCGCCGCTCGAAATCAAATAGCGTCTGCGCCGCCGCGTTCCAGGCCAGCACGTCCCAGCGCAAGTTGAGCACATAAGCGGGATGGTCGGGCCAATCGTCCATCAGGCGCCGCACCAGCGGCGGCACCGAGCACCAGGTTTTACCCGGCTCCACCGGCGGCCGGTTCTGCGCCAGCAAAAACAGATGGCGGCGCTGCGCGCCGTCCAGTTTGAGCACCCGGGCGATACGTTCCAGCACCGGCGCGGACACGCCGATGTCACGCCCCTGTTCCAGCCAGGTGTACCAGGTCACTCCGACTCCGGCGAGCGTGGCGACTTCCTCGCGGCGCAAACCGGGGGTGCGCCGGCGCCCGCTGTCCGCCAATCCCACCTGCTCCGGGGTGACCGCTTCCCTGCGGGCACGCAGAAAGGCAGCCAGTTCCTGGCGGGTCCGTTGTAGCCTCGGCGCGGTCATGAGGATTACCTCTTGTAATAGGATAAACAGCTAAATTGTAATGCGATAAAGGATCTCCAGAATAGCGTCTCTTAACCCATGTACAACCTTCGCCCACAAGAGGAGACCACGATGGCGTCCCGCCCCCCACTTGCTTCTCCCATTCCCCATGACAAGGGTATTCCCGGCCTGCCGGTGTTGTTGCTCGGCGGCTTTGTCACCATTTTCGATTTGTTCGTGGTCAATGTGGCGATCCCCAGCATGCAGCGGGATCTGGGCGCCAGTTTCGCGCAAATCGGCTTCGTGCTGGCCGGGTATGAACTCGCGTTCGGCGCGCTGCTGATCACTGGCGGACGCCTCGGCGACCGGTTTGGACGCCGGCGTCTGTATCTGTGGGGAATGACTCTCTTCACCCTGGCCTCCCTGCTGTGTGGCATCGCCCCAACGGCGGAAGCCCTGATCGCCGCCCGGGTATTTCAGGGCGGTGCCGCCGGTCTGCTGTTTCCGCAGATTTACGCCTCCCTGCGCGTGCTCTACGACGCCCACACTCAGCGCCGGGCGTTTGCCTGGCTGGGCATGACGCTTGGATTGGCGGCGATCGCCGGGCAGGTGCTGGGCGGCTGGTTGGTGCATCTGGATCTGGCTGGCCTGGGCTGGCGCACCATCTTTCTGGTCAACCTTCCCGTCGGGCTGGTGACCTTGATGTTCGGCGGACGGCTGGCCGAATCGCGCCTGGAGCAAAAACCGGATCTGGATGGCCCGGGCGTGCTGCTGGTGGCCTCGGGCCTGACCTTGTTGCTGGTGGCGTTGTTGGAAGGGCCGACCCGGCACTGGCCGTTATGGTGCTGGGGAGCCCTGGCGTTGTCCATTTTGCTGCTGGCGCTGTTCAGCACTCAGCAACGTCATCGGCAAAGCAGGGGGCGCCTGCCGCTGGTGGATATGGCATTACTGCGACAGCCGGCTTTCGCGCTGGGCTGTTTACTGGTCACGCTGATCTATTCCACTTCCAGTTCCTTTTTTCTGTGCTTCGCGCTGCTGGTGCAAACCGGACTGGGGCTGGATCCGTTCCAGGCCGGCGCACTGTTCGCGCCGGCCAGCGCCGGTTTCATGGCGTCGTCTTTGCTGGCATCACGCTGGGTAGCCCGCTACGGTACCGCCACTCTGGTGGCCGGCGGCGGTCTTTACGCGGTGTCCCTGGGAGCGCTGATCGCGCAAGTGCACTGGACCGCGCCAGAGGGGCAACTGGTGGGGTGGGTTCCGGTATTGATCGCGGTGGGTTTTGGACAGGGCCTGGTGATGACGCCGTTGCTGAATCTGGTTCTCGGGGTGGTGCCACGGCAACAGGCGGGCATGGCCTCCGGCGTGGTCTCCACGCTGCAACAGGTGGGCGCCGCCCTCGGCGTGTGCGCCATGGGCATCCTGTTCCTCGGCACTTTGCGGGCTGCCCCACTGGCGGATCCGGCCACCGCCCATGTGGACGCTTTCGTCACCGCCATGCTCTATAACCTGACGGCGGCGGCGTTGTCCTGTGTGTTATTGCAGCGGCTGCGCGGATTGGGGCATAACGCCTGATGCGCAAAGCTGGAAAACCGCCCCCCTGATCAGCGGGCGCTCACCGCCCGCTGATTTCGTTATTTTCTTTCTTCTTTTTCCCTTTGTCGTAGTGCCACTTGATGGCGAAGAACATGCCCGTACCAAACACGACAATCTTGAAGGTAAAAAAGACTATGGGGATCCAATTCATCATTTGGAGTATTTCCAGGCCATGATTTGACACTGTCTGCCGTGAGGAGCACCGCCTCAACAGGTGGCACCGATTGTGCGGACAGTGCTCCTGGATTTTAGAGTGGAACGCGCCGGGCAATCGTGCTGCCGTTTTAATCGCGGACAGCTTCGCGAAGTATGCCTCATCCTGGGTCTGATCGGCCAGGGCCATCTGACATCTGGCGTGATCTCCACACGGCAACAAGGGGACGCCGGACGCCGGACGCCGGACGCCGGGTGATGCGAAAATCTCCGTGATGCATCACATCGAAGGCGGTACCGATGGCAAGGGCCAGCCGCGCATCGCTGCTCATGGCATCCTGAAACGCCATGCGGTAATGGTCGGGACGTTGTTCGAACAGCCCGCCCAATCGCAGATGCAACCATTGCGGATCAATGTACAGTAGCCGGTAGGTAAAGCCTTCCGGCGTCGGCCCGTGGCCGTCATGGACATCGCCGGGTTCCAGCAGGATCACCTTGCCCGGCGTGCTCTCATGGCGGGTGCGCCCCAGGTGAAACCGCTGTACTCCCTGCTCGGTGAGCCCGATGGCGTAGGTATCATGCCAATGCGGGTCGTAAGCGTGGCCTTCGAAATGGGCGCGCAGGCTCTCGATCCCGGTTCCCGGATCGCGGGACAGATCAACCCAATTGGTGGACGTGATTGCCGTTCCTTGCCACTGTCTGGAGCGGATTCACTCCGTGGCGTCATTACTATTACGGAAACAGGTACAGAAATCGGTTAGTGGAATTGATCATCAATACCCCCCCGGGCGGGGCGCGTCTGGAACATTTGTGCGGCGTCCTCTACTCCTCGGTCATAACAGCATCCATGGGATTAAAAAATGAAATTTCTCTGTCTGGCCTATGAAGCGGAACACACCCTCACCGATCTGACGCCAGAACAATGGCAGGCGCTACGCCAGGAGACCCTGGACTATGTGGAAAGCCTGCGCGCCGGCGGCCACCTTGTCGATACCCATGCGCTGCAAAGCGCGCGCCGGGCCAAAACCACCCGCATCCGTGGTGGCAAGGTCTTGGTCACCGATGGTCCGTTCGCCGAAA
The DNA here is from genome assembly GCF_004360225.1 of Alcanivorax sp. 24. GTDB lineage: Bacteria > Pseudomonadota > Gammaproteobacteria > Pseudomonadales > Alcanivoracaceae > Alloalcanivorax > Alloalcanivorax xiamenensis. Next base: position 252,634 of record NZ_SNUA01000002.1, on the reverse strand, counting down.
CCAAGGAGCAGTTGGGTGGTTTTTTCCTGATCGAAGCAAGGGATATCGATGAAGCCCTGCGCCTGGCCCAGGGCTGGCCGTCGGCACGGCTGGGTACGATTGAAGTGAGACCAATCGAGGAGACACTGCGCGAGGAAGGGCGGTATTGAAGGGAAAAATCGCGGCCCAGGAGCCTCTGCTTGTCCCACAGTCGTGGAGCGGGCCGCCTACACGCAACACACTTGCGCAGCCTTGCGGCACAGTATTCGCTGGCAAGCCTGCTCCCACAGCGACTTCGTAGCTCGACCTGTTGTGGGAAGCTGGCTTGCCGGCGAATCGGCGTGCAGCGTGTAAGCAGCATGTCTGCGAATTGCAGGGCAGCACTGGCTCACGAGCCGCAACGCCTCTTCCTCAGTTCTGCCCGGCGATACGCTCCGCGCGCAGCCGCTGGATCGCTTCGGCGGACAGCCCCAGGGTTTGCGCCAGCACCTCATCGGTGTGCTCCCCCAGGAGCGGCGGCGCGGTGCGATACCGCACCGGTGACGCCGACAGCCGCAACGGGCTGGCCACCTGTGGCACCGTGCCCAGACTCGGATGCGGCATTTCCAGTTGCATGCCCCGGGCCTGGACGTGGGGGTCCTGGAACACATCGGCGATGCTGTTGACCGGACCACAAGGCACGCCAGCCTGTTCCAACACCTCGATCCATTCCCGCGTGGTGCGCATCACCGTGTTCTGTCGCATCAGCGGAATCAACGTATCGCGATTATCCACCCGGGCGCGGTTGGTGGCGTAGCGCTCGTCCGCCGCCCATTCCGGGTGTCCGGCCACTTCACAGAAGCGGGCGAACTGACCGTCGTTGCCGATGGCCAGGATCACGTCACCGTCGGCGGTGGGGAAATCCTGGTACGGCACCACGCTGGGATGGGCATTGCCCATGCGCGTCGGCGCCTTGCCGGTGGTGAGGTAATTGAGTGTCTGGTTGGCCAGACAGGACACCTGAACATCCAGCAGCGCCATGTCGATGTGCTGGCCTTCGCCGGTCTGGTTGCGATGCTCCAGCGCACCGAGGATGGCGATGGTGGAATACAAACCGGTGGTAATGTCGGTGAGCGCCACGCCCACTTTCATCGGACCGGCACCGGGCTCACCATCACGGTGGCCGGTGATGCTCATCAACCCGCCCATGGCCTGGATCAGAAAGTCGTAGCCGGGGCGGCTGGAGTAAGGGCCGGTCTGGCCAAACCCGGTGATGGAGCAATAAATCAGTCCGGGGTTGTCCGCGGACAGCGATGCATAGTCCAGACCATAGCGGCGCAGGCCGCCTTTCTTGAAATTCTCGATCACCACATCGCTTTGCGCGGCCAGCTCACGGACCAGCGCCTGCCCTTCCGGATGGGCGATGTCGATGGCCACGGATTTCTTGTTGCGATTGGTGCACAAGTAATACGCGGACTGATCACTGTCGTGCCCCTCCGCGTCCTTTGCATAGGGCGGCCCCCAGATGCGGGTATCGTCACCGCTGTCAGGCCGCTCCACCTTGATCACCTCGGCGCCCAGATCGCCCAGGATCTGGCCGGCCCAGGGGCCGGCCAGAACGCGGGACAGATCGAGCACGCGCAGGTGCGATAGCGCGCCGCTCATAGCTGCCCCGTATCAGTTGGTGAAGGCTTGCAGGCCGGTTTGCGCGCGGCCGAGGATCAGCGCGTGCACGTCGTGGGTCCCTTCGTAGGTGTTCACCACTTCCAGGTTGACCAGATGGCGGGCCACGCCGAACTCGTCGGAGATGCCGTTACCGCCCATCATGTCACGGGCCAGGCGTGCGATATCCAGCGCCTTGCCGCAGGAGTTGCGCTTCATGATGGAGGTGATTTCCACCGCCGCGGTGCCTTCGTCCTTCATCCGGCCCAGGCGCAGACAACCCTGCAGGCCCAGGGTGATCTCGGTCTGCATGTCGGCCAGTTTTTTCTGGATCAATTGGTTGGCGGCCAGCGGGCGGCCGAACTGTTTACGGTCCAGGGTGTACTGGCGGGACGTGTGCCAGCAGAACTCGGCGGCGCCCAGCGCGCCCCAGGCGATACCGTAGCGGGCGGAGTTCAGGCAGGTGAACGGACCGCGCAAACCGGACACGCCCGGCATCAGGTTCTCTTCCGGCACGAACACGTTGTCCATGACGATTTCACCGGTGATGGACGCGCGCAGACCGACCTTGCCGTGAATCGCCGGAGCGCTCAGGCCTTCCCAGCCTTTCTCCAGAATAAAGCCACGGATCTTGTCGTCCTCGGTCTTGGCCCAGACCACGAACACATCAGCGATGGGGCTGTTGGTGATCCACATCTTGGCACCGGTGAGCAAGTAGCCGCCGTCGGCTTTCCTGGCGCGGGTGACCATGCTGCCCGGATCAGAACCGTGGTCCGGCTCGGTCAGACCGAAACAGCCGATCCACTCGCCGCTGGCCAGCTTCGGCAGATATTTCTGCTTCTGCTCTTCGCTGCCGAACTCGTTGATCGGCACCATCACCAGGGAGGACTGCACGCTCATCATGGAACGGTAGCCGGAGTCCACCCGCTCCACTTCCCGGGCGATCAAGCCGTAGCACACGTAGTTGAGGCCGGCACCGCCGTAGGCTTCCGGAATGGTGGCGCCGAGCAACCCGAGTTCGCCCATTTCACGGAAGATTTCCACATCGGTGTGTTCATTGCGGAAGGCGTTGAGCACGCGCGGCATGAGTTTGTCCTGCGCGTACTGATAGGCAGTGTCGCGCACCATGCGCTCGTCTTCGGTGAGTTGCTGATCCAGCAGGAGGGGGCTCGCCCAGTCAAAGGCTGCGTTATTGGCCACGGTTATTCCACCTTTTCACTTCAAGAAGGGATGAGAGACTGCCCGGTCAGGCACGAAGGCGCTATTTGGTCGGGTTTGGCGCCATGCTATACAGGCCCTGGCGGTCAGAACAAGCCACTTTCTTGCACGCCTTTGTGCTATTTTATCACTTGTGGACAAAAATCGACCGGGAAGACCCGCATGCGACGCAAGATCCCCAGCACCGCCGCTCTGATCGGCTTCGAAGCGGCCGCCCGCCATCAGAGCTTCACCAAAGCCGCCGAGGAACTGGCCCTGACGCAAAGCGCCATTTGTCGCCAGATCGCGGCCCTGGAAGACTTTCTCGGCGTCAAGCTGTTCCGCCGCTCACGTCCGGGAGTGCGGCTCACCGAAGCGGGCCGTGACTACAGCCGCCGGGTCAGCGTCCATCTTGATGAATTGGAACGGGATACGCTGGCGGTGATGGGTGACCACGGCGCCGCCAATACGCTGGAACTGGCGGTAGTGCCCACCTTCGGCACTCGCTGGCTGCTGCCACGGCTGAAGGACTTCCGCCGCGCCCACCCCGGCGTCACCGTCAACCTGACCAACCGCACCAAACCGTTTCTGTTCGCCGAGACCCGCTTCGACGCGGCCATCTATTTCGGTGACGGCGACTGGCCCGGCACCGAGGCCACCTTATTAATGCATGAGGAACCGATGCCGGTGTGCAGCCCGCGCCTGATCGCCCCGGAACGGGAGCTGGACGCGCAAAGCATCGCCGGCCTCACCCTGCTGCAACAAACCACTCGCCCCTACGCCTGGAGGGAGTGGTTCGACTCCACCGGCCTGCGGGTGGAACGGGATATGACCGGCCCACGCTTCGAGCTGTTCACCATGCTGGCGGAAGCGGCCATGCAGGATATGGGGATTGCCCTGATTCCACCGTTTCTGATCCGCGAGGAACTGGCCTCCGGCCGGCTGATCATTCCCTTGCCGCACAGCTATCGCAGCTCCTGGGCTTACCATTTCATCCTGCCGGAACAGAAAGCGGAGAATCCATTGTTGTTGCTATTCCGGGATTGGCTGGTAGCGGAAATCGAACACTTCCGGGGAAGCGGCGGGCTCACCGCGTCGCCGGAGACGGTTTGATACCAGCACTCCAATTCGCTGCCAAGGCAGCTTCCCACAGCAAGAATCACCACGGAGATGTCTTCCCTATGTCATTTTCCGACGTTAACCTTGGACACGATGTCGAATTCCCGATCACGTCGTTCGACTCAATGACGACTAACAAGAAAGGAGAGACCGATGAACTACAAAGGAAGTTGTCATTGCGGAAACGTCGCCTTCGAGGCCGAAGGCGAGTTGGACGGCGCCATGTCCTGCAACTGTTCGATCTGTCAGCGCAAGGGAGCCCTGTTGTGGTTTATTCCACGGGACAACCTGCGGGTGCGGACATCGGAGGACGACATCGCCACCTACACCTTCAATCAGCATGTGATCCAGCATCGCTTTTGCCCGAAATGCGGTATTCACCCCTACGGTGAGGGGGTGGATCCGGAAGGCAATCGAATGGCCGCGATCAACATACGTTGTCTGGAAGGTGTCGACCTGGATTCGGTTCCCGTGCAGCGGTTCGACGGCCACTCCATGTAACCGGTCCGGTTCGCCGACCAACCCGCCGAGCGACTGACCCACGCTCTTCATACTGCCCTTCGGGCATACCCGAACCTCATTGAGGTTCCTCTGCCGCGTTGCCGCAACGGGAAACCGTCGGCCCGTTCCCGCCCCTCCATAGTGGCGTACCGCGCGCGGCACTCCGTAGTAAATGAAAGGATAACGACTGTGTCACAGGAGAATATGGAATCTTCCAACGCGTTACCGCCCGCCGCAACGCGGCGGGAGTGGCTGGGTCTGGCGGTGCTGATGCTGCCCACGGTGCTGCTGGCACTGGACATGACGGTCCTGCACCTGGCGGTGCCACAACTGAGCGCGGACCTGCACCCCACCAGTGATCAACTGCTGTGGATCCTCGACATCTACGGCTTCATGATCGCCGGCTTTCTGGTCACCATGGGCACGCTGGGCGACCGCATCGGCCGGCGTAAACTGCTGCTGACCGGTGCCATCGCTTTCGGTGCCGCTTCAGCGCTGGCGGCGTTCGCCACCAGCGCGGAAATGCTGATCGCCGCCCGCGCCTTGCTCGGCGTGGCCGGCGCGACGCTGATGCCGTCCACCCTGTCGCTGCTGCGCAACATGTTCCATCAGGAACAGGAGCGCACGATGGCGATCACGGTGTGGATGACCGGCTTTATCGTCGGCAGCGCCATCGGCCCACTGGTGGGCGGCGCCCTGCTGGAGTTTTTCTGGTGGGGTTCGGTGTTTCTGCTGGGTGTCCCGGTGATGGCGCTGCTGCTGGTGTGCGGTCCGCTGTTGTTACCGGAGTTCCGCGACGAGCAGGCCGGGCGCCAGGATTTTCTCAGCGCACTGCTGTCGGTGGCCATGGTGATCGCGGTGATCTACGGCCTCAAGGACATGGCCCGCAACGGCGTATCGTGGATGCCCTTGCTGTCCATCGTCGCCGGACTGGTCATCGGCGCGCTGTTCGTGCGCCGGCAACGCCGTTTGGCGGAACCGATGTTCGATCTGGCGCTGTTCCGCAATCGCACCTTCAGCACTTCCGTGGTGGCCATGCTGCTCACCGTGCTGGCACTGTCCGGCGCCTGGCTGATGGTGTTCCAGTACCTGCAGGGTGTGTTGGGGCTGTCGCCCTTGCTCGCCGGCCTGGTGATGCTGCCACCGGCGGTGATCCAGACCATAGCATCGCTGCTGGTGCCGCGCCTGACCCGCTATATGAGTCGCGGCGTGCTGGTCAGCGTCGGTTTGCTACTGTCGGTGTTCGGCTTCCTTGCCATGGCGATGGTCACCGGTATGGACAACATGGCCTGGCTGGTGGCCGGGATGGTGATCATGGGTGTCGGTGTGATGCCGATGATGATCCTCGGTACCGACATGGTGGTCAGCGCCGCTCCGCCCAACAAAACCGGGGCCGCCTCGGCGACGTCGGAGACCGCCACGGAACTGGGCATGGCTCTTGGCATCGCGGTGATCGGCAGCGCCGGCGCCGCGGTCTATCGCGCGCACATGGCGAAAATCCTGCCGTCCGAGCTGCCGGCGGACCTGGCGCTGGCCGCCGGCGACACCCTGGGCGGCGCCCTGGATACCGCCCGCCAGCTTCCGCCGGAGGTGGCGGACCTGGTACTGTCGGGAGCGCGCGCCGGCTTTACCCAGGCCCTGCACACCAATGCTCTCATCGGCGCCACCATCGTCGCCGTCACCGCGGTGATGGTGGGGTGGTTGCTGGCCCGTCGTCCGGTGCCCGCGGATAACGACACCTCACAAACCGAAACACCCTGACCCAACGCCGGGCTCCCACGAGCCCGGCATCGTCCCCGGCGAGTCTGCGACTCAAAGGCCACTACCATGACATTACCGGGATTCTGGCCATGGATCTCCTTGCCGGCCTCACCGTAATGGCTCATGGCGGTGATGCGAGAACCGGGAAATACATCGACGTAAAAATGCGCCGCGTGTTCCGCCTGGCCGTCGAACCAAAGACAAGGCCTAATCGTCAGCTCGATGTTTATTATCGTCTCCCCTGATTTCACTTCGCTCCTGGTTGGTCGTCTGCCCACGGAGAGGATTGACATTTCCGCGGTGGTCCGCCGGTCCGCGCTATGGCACTCTCGAAGCGGATCATCCGGATAGGAGGCTGGTTTGATGAACGAAAAAGAAAAAACATCACCCTGGGTATCCGCTGTTACCGTCCTGGTGGGCCTGCTCATGGTCGTCGCCGGCATCGGTCTGCTCGGCGGCGGGATCTACCTGATTATTCTGGGCGGTTCCTGGTACTTCAGTCTCGCCGGCATTGCTCTGGTGACCTCCGGCGGCCTGGTGATGGCCCGGCGCGTTCTGGGTTTCTGGCTTTATGCCGCCGTTTTCACAGGCACGGCCCTGTGGGCCTGGTGGGAAGTGGGACTGAATTTCTGGCCTCAAGTATCACGTCTGTTCGCGCCGGCGGTGCTGTTGTTCCTGTTGGCGCTGCTGGCGCCGGCTTTACGACGGGGCAAGCCCATCAGTGGCGGCACCGCCTACCCCTTGGCGGCGGTAATCCTGCTTGGTCTCGCCGCAACGGTCTTTCACGCCTTCTATCCGGGTTCCATTATCGCCAGCCAGAGTGAACCGCCGTCTCTGCCGGTGGCGGATCAGACCCAGGACTGGCTTCACTACGGACGTCAGCAGGACGGCACCCGCTATGCGCCGCAGGATCAAATCACTCCGGCCAACGTGGACCAGTTGGAAGTGGCCTGGACCTTCCGCACCGGTGACGTTCCCAACGCCAATCCACCCAACGCTGGTGGCGAGGATCAGAACACCCCGATCCAGGTGGGCGATACGCTCTATGCCTGCACCGTGCACAACAAAGTGTTCGCCCTGGACGTGGACAGCGGTAAACAGAAGTGGCGCTTCGACCCGGAAGCGTCCTCCCCCCTGTGGCAACGCTGCCGGGGTCTGGGCTATTACCAGGCATCCCGTGGTGACGAAGCCTGCGCCGGACGTATCGTACTCTCCACCATTGACGCCCGTCTGATCGAGTTGGACGCGCAAACCGGCGCGCTCTGCCCTTCTTTCGGCGATGGTGGCACCGTGGATCTGAAACAGGGGATGGGTGATGTGAAGCCGGGATTCTATTTTCAAACCTCGGCGCCCACCGTGGCGCGAGGGCTGATCATCATCGGCGGCTGGGTGTTCGACAATATGATGACCGGAGAACCCTCCGGCGTGATCCGCGCCTTCCACGCCGACAGCGGCGAACTGGCCTGGGCCTGGGACCTGGCCAACCCGGCCCTCACCGGCCTGCCGCCGGAAGGGGAAACCTACACTCGCGGCACGCCGAATGTCTGGTCCACACCGGCGGTGGATGAAGAGTTGGGAATGATCTATCTGCCCACCGGCAACGCCACTCCGGATTTCTTTGGTGGTCATCGTACCGAGGCGGACGAGGCCTACTCCTCGTCGATTGTCGCTCTCGATTTACGCACCGGCCGCGAGCAATGGAAATTCCAGACCGTGCACCATGATATCTGGGATTACGATGTGCCCTCCCAACCCGCTCTGTTCGATGTGGATGACGGCAATGGCAATACCGTGCCCGCGCTGATCCAGACCACCAAGCGCGGCCAGATTTTCATGCTCGACCGGCGTACCGGGGTTCCCATCGCCGAAGTGGAAGAGCGCCCGGTTCCGCAAGGCGCCGTGGAAGGCGACTGGACCTCGCCAACGCAGCCTTATTCCGTCGGCATGCCCGTCATCGGCGCGGAAAAGTTGTCGGAAGCAGCCATGTGGGGTGCCACCCCGTTCGATCAACTGTACTGTCGTATTCAGTTTCGCAAACTGCGTTACGAAGGCGATTTCACGCCGCCAGGGCTGACTCCCAGCCTGCAATGGCCAGGCTATTTCGGCGGGATGAACTGGGGCAGCAACACCGTGTACAAACCCGGCGGCTATCTGATCGTCAATGACACCCGTTCTCCGCAGCGGGTATTGCTGGTACCCCGCGAGGAGGCCGACAAGGAAGACGCCTCCGCTTCTCATACCGGTTTATCCCCTCAGCACGGCACACCCTACGGCGCCTCCAAATATGTGTTCATGTCCCCGCTGGGCGTGCCTTGCCAGAAGCCGCCTTACGGTACGCTCAGTGCCATCGATTTGAATCGGCGTGAAGTGGTCTGGCAGGTCCCATTAGGCACGGTGGAGGATACCGGCCCTCTGGGACTGAAGATGCATCTGCCGATTCCCGTGGGCATGCCAACGGTGGGCGGGCCCATGTCCACCGCTTCCGGCCTGGTGTTCCATGCCGGCACTCTGGACTACAACATCCGTGCCATGGACGTGGCCAGCGGAGAAACAGTGTGGAAACATCGCCTCCCGGTGGGCTCCCAGGGCACGCCGATAACCTACACCTCCCCGGCCAGCGGCAAACAGTACCTGGTGATCTCCGCCGGGGGGTCACGGCAATCTCCGGACCGGGGCGACTATATCGTGGCCTTCGCCCTGCCGGACAAAACGGACTGAGCCCTCCGTCAAAGCGACGGGGTGCCGGCGTCCACGCCGGTGCTCCGACGCTTGAGGAAGGCGTGCACTGTCACTGCCAGCACCGCTCCCACCGTCGCCAACGCCATGTCCTTTTGCGCATCCCAGATGTCCCCTTGAGTCCCGAGGAATGCCTGGCCCAGATCGCCACCAAACCAAACCGCGGCAATCCACTCGATCAGTTCGTACAACATCGATGTCGCCATAATAATCGCGCAGGAAAAGACATAAGCCCAGGCTCGCGCCAGGCCGACCACGCGCCGGCAGAAGTCGAACAGCGGTATCGTTAACAACAGCCCATAAGCGAGATGCACCAGCCGGTCGAACTGGTTGCGCTCCCACCCCATCCATTGATTAAGGCTGAAGCCAAACAGTTTCCCCAGTGCTGACTCGTAGGGCACCAGGGAATAGGTGTAGTGGGAGCCCAGTTCATGCAGCGACAGAAAAGCAAAAATCAGCAGATAAGCCTCGTTGGAGAAAACGAACCAGCGACGAGTAAACACCAGCACCGGCAGGGTGAGAAAAACCAGGGCGTTTTCCAACACCCAGGCGGACCGTTCATGAGGCTCACAGGCCATCCAACCGACAAAAAAAAGAAAACCGCACAGTAACCAGACAAAGATGTGACGATTGGACATTCCATGATTCCAGATCAGAACAGACACAAGCCGGGCCACCTTGAGCCCGCCGTTATTCACCAAACGACTCGCGCGCCACCCAAAAGTCTATAGGAAATCGCCGCTTTGTCCTGTAAGCCTTTTCCCCAAGGAATTCCGTTCTGGCTGATAGCCACCCTATGACATTTTTATTACTCTCAGGCACACCCTCGTACTTTATTGGGAGTTCACGGATATGGAAATCCGACACGCATTGGAAGTATTGCGGGATCTGGCCGAAGGCGTCGATCCGGTAACCGGTCGCCCTTTTCCCCAGCATTCGCCTTATATTCACCCGGATATAACCCGGGCCCTGTTCACCTGTATCCAGGACATTCGCTACCGGCGCGGCTCCGCCGTGACCCTCAGGGACAACCGGGCAACGGCGCCGGTGATCAAGGGACCTTATTACCTGAACCGCCCCTGGACACCGGAACAGAGCCGACAATTGCGGGATGCTTTCCTGTCCGGACTGTCAGTGGAGGCTCTGGCACTGTGTTTCTCCCGTTGCCCGCCGATGGTCAGGAGTGAACTGCAACGTCAGGGGCTGGTTCCCGGAGATGACAGGGGGTCACCGGTCACCGACCGGTGACCCAGACGAAGGCCGGCGTCGTCACAGGGAGACGCACATGGGAGTCAGGGAAGAATCCGAGTCATTCATGAAAAGTCCGCAAAGCCCGCCAGCGCCATCGCGATCCTCCGCGCTGGCGGAAACCAGTCGCTCGTCCTCGAACACCAACACCGCCTGGTTGGTTCCAACCGGGACCACCAATGGGATCGGGATCAATACCCATGGCACGACACCGGACCAGGCGAGTCCGGAGCGATAATACAGGACTGTTCTCCGCCCCTCGTCGCGGCGCCGATCCGGCGCTCCCCAAACGCGCAGCACCTCATCAAGATGCCAATTGCTGGCCTCCATGGACGAGGCCAGATACCCCTTTCCGCGCAGCACGACGGAATCCACCGCATAATCGGTTTCCGGATTGCTGATCACCCAACCGCCGACACAGCCCTGCAGCAATGCCAGCACGGTCAACATCATCACGCGCCGCGCCATACACTCCCTTCTCAACATGGACTATTCCCGATCCGGCAGATTCAAATGCAATGCCCGCGCATCCTCATAGGCGTTCAACGCGGAGACCACTTCCGGTAAAGGTTCGGCGAACCGGCCGGGAATGTCCTTCTCCCCCGGCAGCGTCGCCGCGTACGCCAAATGCTCGATTGGCGGCTCAAAACGAGCGTCAATGCCCGCCCGGTTACCACGGGCGTCAATCCGATACCAAGTCTGGCCGGGTAAACGGACCGCGTTCAGCCCGTGCAGACAATACGGCTCACCATTATCATCCCGGCTGAGCCGTTGGTAGCAAAATGCCGTTGGAATGCCGTTCGCTCTGAGCAGCGCGGCAAGCAAGTGACTTTTGGCGTAACAGAAACCACTGCGCTCACGCAGTACCTCCGAGGCCGTACAAGGAACCGGAGAGAGCCGATAATCCATGGAGTGCCGAACCTCATCCCTCACCCAGAGAAAACAGCGATGGGCCACCGCCTCATGGGAATCCTGCTCCGCCGCCAACTCCCGGGCCAGGGCACGGACATCAGGGTGATGCCAATCCACCACATCCGTCGCCGCCAGATAGGCGTCCATACCTTCTTCATCACGTTCTTTCATGGGAGTCTTTGCCAATACGGAGTGCTTCGATGCTCTAGCACGGAATTACGTCAGTACGTCAATTTACCGCGAAGCGGTTCGAAACACACCTGAATCCGCTGACGATAGGGTTCCCGATCAGCCAGTCGCTGATACCAGGCCATCACCGCTGGCCCCCGCGCTACCGGTAACCCCATTTCAAAGTACCGGTAGAGCACGGTACCGGCCGGAATATCCGCCAGGGAAATCCGATCGCCCCCCAAATAAGGCCGCGACATCAATTCCTGATTGAGCAAACGGAAGTATGTCTCGCAGGCTTCCCGGGCCTGCCCGATCGTATCAGGATCATGCTGCGACTGAGGCGTTCGAAAGTAACTCCAGAACAGTGCCATGAAGGCCGGCTGCAGAGCGGTCTGCGCCCAATCCATCCAACCATCTCGGCAGGCACGCTCGGCCAGTGATGAAGGCCACCAGAACTCCCCTCCATAGCGTGCGGCCAGATAGCGGAGAATCGCGTGGGACTCCCAAATCACTGTACTACCATCACGCAGCACCGGCACTCGCCCGTGAGGATTCATGGCCAGGAATTCAGGATCGTCCAAACCACCGTGGTCGCCGCCCAGGTTGATGTGCCGGTACTCCAGCTCCAACTCATCCAGCAACCAGAGCACTTTCTGAACATTAAAAGCGCTATCGCGCCCCCATAGCGTCAGTGCTTCGGTGGGGGATTCGACGCTATAGCCAACGGCCACAATCGGTCTCCCGCACGATACAGGCATACCGTTCTTCGGTGATGATATCGGTATCGGAAAGCCAATCCAATTTTGCCTCCATGTCAGCTGACTTTTTCGACAAAATTCTGGCCGACGCCAATCATAGCGCCCAAAACCAGCAGGCATAAGGCATACCGCCCCACCCTGCGACCTTGGGCCTTGCCTTCGTCGGAAACGGGGGCAGCGGGCTCGGTCCTGTTACCGAAGATACGGACCCACAATCGATATGGAAGCATGAGAATCGCGGCCACGCCGGCTTCCATCAATCCAACCAACGCCGCCAGGACCAGGAATCCTATCAGGACTTTTATACCGCCCATCAGAGCAACGGTCGCCAACAAATACCCGACTGCCAGAAACAACAAGCCGGCACCGAACAGCGTCAACAAACCAACCCCATCTACTATTCTCTCGAAGAGCGTTTTCATCCCTGATCACCTCTTTAACCGCCCGCTCGCTTAGGGAATCTCCGAAAAATACCCTGCATCCCAGGCTTGACCTATACGTCATCCCGGGCTTGACCCGGGATCTCCTTCTGTAAAGCCCACGGCTTCGTAGAGAGAGATGCCGGGTCGAGTCCGTCATGACGTTTCAGGGTATCAGCATTGGACTTGAATTCCAGAGCCTCGGTTAATTCACCAACAGCTTCCCTTTCATCATCGTCCAGTGACCGGGGAAGCTGCAGAAGAAGGTGTAATCCTCACCCGCTTGCAGATGATTCACGGGGATGGTCAGAGAGGTGGACTGTCCGCCACCGATCATGTCACTGGCGCCGATGACTCGGTCATCATCAGGCGGCACGTAACCGTTCTCCGGTCCCGCCTTTGTTCCCGCCGTGGCCACGTCCTTGAAGTCTCTGGTCAATGTCACCACCACATTGTGGCCCATGACGTTGGCACCGAGTTTGCCGGTGTGCGCCAGTTCAATGGTGACGGCTTCGCACCGGGAGGATACCGTAAGCCGGGAGAGGTCAAAGCGCATGTTGTCATCACCCCGCAGGGTAACCTGACAGTTATCGGCGGCCTGTGCCAGAGCCGAGAGCCCCCAGATCAGCATGCCCGCGGTGGCGTAAGTGGCGATATTCATCAGTAATCTCCTTGAGAGGAATGGGATGCCATGAGCGCCTCGACCTGACGGACGAAGGACGGGTCCGGAGCGCCGGTCATCTTCTCGGTGCGCGCCACGACGCGACCCTCGGCGTCCAGCAGCAACCAGACATTGGTATGATCGAAGCCGCCGTCATCACGTGGGCGGAAACGGATATCCAACAGCGCGGCCAGGGTTCTTTCCTGGTGGTCCCGGGGCCGCAAGAACGTAGCCCGCTCCGGCGACAGCCGATAACGGGCCATGGTCGCCGCCAGCACCTCGGGAGTGTCATGAACGGGATCCATGGAGATCACCAGTAACCGGGGAACCGCCTTGCCCTCTTCCAGGAGCCTCTGCTGCACACTCATTCCCTGGTGAATGATCAACGGACAACTCATGCGGCAGCGGGTATAGACCATCGAAACCAGACGGGGCTGGCCACGCAGGTCCTGCCATTGCAACGTTTCTCCTTGCTCGTTTTCCACCGTGGCCGAGAGTGCGTAGACGGAGTCGCTGGGCAGGCGCCGTTCACCCCATACGGACTGAGGGACCAGTATCGCCAACACCAGCAGGGGCACCAGCACACTAAGACAGTCCCAGGGCTTGAGGTATTGGACCTTTTCTTGGCGATTCGCTTTCATGGAAGCTCCTTGGCGCAACGAAAGCCGAGGTTGGATAAAGTGGTACGGGCGGACAGCGCTGACAGCAAGGCCACCCTTTTGATCACCGCATAGTCGCGGCGGTCACTGAATGCCAGCGCGCTGCCACCGCAGTAGCGCAGCGGGTTTTCGGTATCGACGTTACGGCTATCGGCGGCGGCCATCAGGCTGGCGTGATCCCAGGGCCATTCCCAGACCAGCCCATGCAGGTCATGCACGCCATACACATTGGGTTCGCTCTCTCCAGCAGCACGGTAGGCTCCAGGGGTGCCCCCGGTCAGAACCCGCTGGCGACGGTGAGCATCGTCACGGGCATCAGTCTGGCGGTCATCGGCGGCGGCGGCGAACTCCCACTCCAGCCAGCTCGGCAGGCGCGCGCCCTGGGCCCGGCAGTAGGCGTCCGCGGCGAACCAGCTCACCCGGGTTACCGGGAAATCCAGGGCCTCCGAGCGCGGTGTCAGCGGCCCCGGCCAATGGGCCAGATAACCAGCATCGGCGAACAGGGCGGGAATCCGATCCCGACGCCATTGCGGATGGGTCTCGACAAAAGCCAGAAACTCCGCTTCGCGCACCGGTCGGGACATCAACTGATAACCCGCGACAAAGACCGCCTTATCGCCATTGCCAAACCGTAAGCTGGAGTGGAAGGGGCCACCAGCCAGCGACACATAATCGTCCGCCACCACCGCCGCGCTCAGCATGCATAACAGTGGCATCCAGAGCCCCCTCCGTTTCATCATTGATCTCCCGCTTCGGCTTCCGGGTATTCCCCGTTGAACTGCTGGCCGGTGTAGATCTCCGGTTTCACCTCGCCGTCCACGCTGAGAATGCCGAGCGCGCCTTTGTTGAAAGTACGGAAGATGCTGTGATCGACCAGTATGAAGTTGCCGGGAACGTCCGTGGTGAACTCGACCATGGCGGCGCCGCCAGCCGGGATCAGCGTGGTTTGCACATTCTCCTGGTACTTGCTGCCCCCTTCGTAGAAGACGCGATCGAAGATCTCGCCAATCACGTGAAAGCTGGATACCAGGTTGGGACCACCGTTGCCGACGAACAGACGGACCTTATCGCCGGCGTCTGCGGTGAGCGCTCCATCTCCGGTCAAGGCTCCTTCACTGCCATTGAAGACCACATAGGTAGGGTGCTCATCCACCGCCTTTTCCAGGCTGAATGGTTGCAGGCCCGGCTCCCCATAGCCCCCCTCGGTATAGAAGTCACCTTGCATGACGTAGTACTCGCGATCCACCGGTGGCAGTCCCTCCTCCGGTTCCACCAGAATCAGGCCGTACATGCCGTTGGCGATATGCATCCCCACCGGTGCCATGGCGCAGTGATAGACGTACAGACCGGGGTTCAGAGCTTTGAAGGTGAACTGCGTTTTATGCCCCGGCAGAGTGAAGGTGGCTTCCGCGCCACCGCCGGTTCCGGTGACCGCGTGCAGATCAATGTTGTGCGCCACGTGGGAGTCATGGCGGTTCTTGAGATGAAACTCCACGGTGTCACCTTCACGGATCCGGATGAAACTGCCGGGCACCGTGCCACCGAACGTCCAGAACTCGTAGGTGACACCATCGGAAAGGCGCATTTCCTGTTCCACCATTTCCAGGTCCACCACCACCTTGGCGGGCCCTTTGCGGGAAATCGGTGGTGGCACCAGCGGAGGTGCCGTCAATTGAGCCTGCTCCACCGGGAGCGGCGCTTCGGTTGTCGCCTTACCGGTGGTACAGCCACTCAAGATAAATGCCAGAGCGATCCCCCCGGCGAGTTGCTTCAGTACGGTATGTGATGTTAATCCAGACTTCATGGCCGACCCTCACTTTGGCTATCGGGCTCTCCGTCGCGGTCTGGATTAAATATGCATTTAAGATGAATCTTTTAGTTTTGATCGGCATCAAGAAGCGAACCACCCCCGTGCCGAGCAGTGACAAACCGGATCGATCAGTGATCTGGATCAATAACGCCGGAACACCCGGCGAGCCTGACGCCGCAACGCCTGTGGGGCATGTCCGAAACGACGAACGAAAGCACGGCGCATGCGTTCCGGATCATTGAACCCGAACATGATGGCGATCCGCTCGATCGGTTCATGGCCGGCTTCCACCCGGTGCCGCGCGGCTTCCACACGCAGCCGTTCCACCGCTCGCGCCGGGGTCTCCCCGGTTTCGGCACGGAATAAACGGCTGAACTGACGAGTCCCCAGACAGGCGGCTTCGGCCAGACGTTCCACCGGTAAGGGTTGGTGCAGATGCGCACGGGCAAAATCCAACGCCCTGCGGACGCGATCGGATTCCGGTTCCAGTGCCAGAGCCTCGGAAAACTGTGACTGGTCGCCGGAGCGCCGCTGATGTACCACCAACTCCCGGGCGGCGGCCCGTGACAGTTCCAGCCCCAGATCCTGTTCGATCATGGCCAGCGCCAGATCGATTCCGGCGGTAATGCCAGCGGAAGTCCAGATATGGCCATCACGGATATAGATGCGATCGCCCTCCACCTTCAATGCCGGATAGCGCCGTTGCAATTGAGCGGTGTAACGCCAATGCGTGGTCACGCGGCGACCGTCCAACAATCCCGCCGCCGCCAGGATCACCGCGCCGGTACAGACACTGGCGACCCGATCGGCCCGCCGCGCCAGACGCCGAACGGTATCTCTTTCCTCATGCTGCCCGGCCACCTGGTGAGCACCCCGCCCCCCTACCACGATCAGGGTATCCACCACCGCGCGACCGGGCTTGGAGGTGTCTATGGTGATACCGGCGGTACTGCGCACGCCGCCCCCCTGGCGGGAAAGCACGCGCAAATCATAGGCCTGCTCCGGGGCCAGTTGGTCCAGCCTCTGAAAGGCCGCCAACGGACCACTGAGGTCCAGCAACTGGAAGTCGGGGAACACATAGAAGGCAATTCGATGCATGGCTTAAATCGAGGGAAACAGGTCATTGGCGCCATCACCTTGCCCCCCTAATCTGGGGGGCGTCAAGCAGGAGCCCCACCATGACGCAAACTTTGAATATCGTGTTCGCCGTTTACGATGACGTCACCCATCTGGATTTCACCGGTCCGCATATGTTCTTCGCGCGATTGCCCGGCGCCCATATACAGGTGGCATCCCTGCACGGTGATCCGGTGCGCGCCGACGGCCTGATCTTCGCCGAGCTGGCGGCACTCACCGACATCCCCCACTGTGATGTATTGTGTGTACCGGGTGGCGTGGGCTGTGTGGCGGTGATGGAGGATCCAACCTATCTGTCGGAACTCAAACGGCTGGCCAGTAGTGCCCGCTATCTGACATCGGTGTGCACCGGATCCCTGATTCTCGGCGCCGCCGGCCTGCTGAAAGGCAAGCGGGCCGCCTGCCATTGGGCCTGGCGGGACATGCTTGGCGAGCTCGGCGCCATCGCTGATCCGGAGCGGGTGGTGCGCGACGGCAATCTGATCACCGGCGGCGGGGTGACCGCGGGTATTGATTTCGCGCTTACCGTAATCAAGGAGCTGGCCGGCACCGATGTCGCACAGTCGATTCAGCTCGGATTGGAATACGCGCCACGGCCCCCCTTCAACGCTGGCCGTCCGGAAACCGCACCGGCACCGATACTGAATAAAGTGAATGACGCCATGGCCGCGGCCATGCCGGCGCGCTGGGAAGCCACTCGCCGGGCGGCCCGGCGTCTTTCGCAAGACCAGTGAGGCGACCGCCTCAGTCCGGCTCACGCCATCGGCGGTCAGGGTGATAACGAGAAGGCGGTTGGCCCAGCCGCCGCCGGAACATGGTCGAGAACGACGCCGGGCTGTCGTAGCCATATTCAAGGGCGATGCGAGTGATCGATTCCCCGGCCGTCAGACGCTCCAGCGCCAGCACCACGCAAGCCTGTTGTTTCCAACGCAAAAACGGCAGGCCTGTCTGCTGTTTGAATAAGCGGCTGAAGGTGCGTTCGCTCATCGCCAGACGCGGCAGCCAGTGGTCGATACGGGCGTGAATATCCGGCTCGTCCAGGAACGCGCGGCAGACTTTCTGCAGGCGTTCATCTTCCGGCAGCGGAATATGGAACGGCAAAGACGACAGCCGTGCCAGCTCATGAAACACCAACTCCGCCAAGGTACCGTCACGACCGTCAAGGTCATACAACAAAGGCAGCTGTACGGCTTCCGCTAATAGTTGACGTAACAACGGCGACACTTTCACCACCTGGCACACCGACGGTGGTCTGATCACCGCGCCGGGTTCCAGATAAAGGCTGTGCGTGCTCACCCCGAGCATGCGCACTTGGTGCGCTTCCTCGGCCGGAATCCAGACCGCCTGTCCAGGCGGCACCACCCAGGTCCCCGCCCGCGTGGCAACGTGCATCACACCCGTAGCGCCGTAGAGCAATTGCACCCGGCGATGACGGTGCCAGGGCAACACCTGCCCATCGGCATAATCCGTGCGGATCGCCACCAAAGGGCGCGGCGTATCGTCAATGTCGTCGATAGGGATGTTTCGCATCGCCTTCTTCCAAGCCCCTGTACCCATCCTGCCTCACCCTGGCCGAAACACGATCAGGATTGGCAGGATCGATGATACCCGCTCAACGCCAGCGACGTATGCTGGCCATCCCGAAAATAATCCGGGCGCAACGGAGCCCAGCTATCATGGACTACTTTATCGTCATCGCCGTGGCGGGCTTCGCCACCGGTATCACCACTTTGCTGTTCGGCTTCGGCGGCGGCTTCGTGGTGGTCCCTTTCGTCTATCATTTCGTCAACGCCACCGGCATTGGCGCGGGCCATGGCATGCGCGTGGCCGTGGCCACGTCCACGGCGGTGATGATCCTGAACGCCGGCTATGCCACTTATACCAACTGGCGACGGGGGTATCTGCACAGCGAAATCCTCGCCCCTCTCCTTCTTCCCATCGGCGTGGGCGCCCTGCTGGGTGCCGGTCTGGCCGATCTGCTCGGTGATTCACTATTACGCATACTGTTCAGTCTTTATCTGGCGGGGACGCTGCTGGATGCTCTGCTGCGCAAGGGGTTCCTGGGTAAACCCGAGCCCCGCCGGATACGCCCGGTGACCCGCTGGGCGGGCGGTCCGCTGATCGGTACTATCGCCACACTGCTGGGTGTTGGCGGCAGTGTCATGACCGTTCCACTGCTGCGCCGGCATGGCTATGACATGAAATACTGCGTCAGCGCCGCCAACCCGCTGTCGATGCCGGTGGCTATCGTCGGCACCGTGATGTACGCGTGGCTGGGACAGGACCAGTCGCTTGGCGCGGAATATCTGGGATACGTCAACACCAGGGTTCTCGGTGTCCTGGTGATCGCCGGCATCGCCGGAATGCTGTTCGCGAAACACTGTATCCCGGCGATTAATGACCGGCTGCACGCCCGGGCTTATCTGCTGCTTCTACTGTTGATGCTGATCGTCAGTGTGTGGCCATAACCCGCGAAGACTACCGCCATTGCCCTTTTTTGGGGGAAGCGGGCCGGAGTAGTGGCACCAGTTGTTCGAGCAAATCCTGTTGCCGCCGCGAAGGGGTTCCCTCCACCCGGGTGATTCGCTCCACCAGTTCCAGTGCCGACTCAGCCTGCTCCGGCGAGAACCGCTCAAGGCTGGGCCGCACCACCGCCGCCAGGTTATCCCGGATTTCCTCGCCCTTACCAAACAAATGCACGCAAGCGGCCAACAGATCCGAGGCCTCGGCCTCGGGCAGGTGGAAGGTCTCCCGGAACAACGTCAACAGGGCCCGCTTTTCATCACCGCTCATATCGCCATCCAATTTGGCGGCGGCGGTCATTAATAGCGCCGTCAACTCCATGGGGCTTTCCAAAGCATAGATCGGGTTACCCTGGCTGCGGCTGCGCCATTGGCGGCGACGGCGCCAGGCCCAGGGATTCAGTCCGCCCAGATCGATGCCCATCTCCGCCAGGCGATAAAGCAGCCACAGAATCGTGACCAACGTCCCCAACAAACCCAATACGATATGCATGCCCGTACCTCCCTGTCTCCATGACGTCATCGGCGCCGCGATTATAGCGGCGTTTTGCCCATCAGGCTCAGCTGAATCCCACCACATCATGGGGAATGTACGCCTGTTCCAAGGCGGCTATCTCTTCCCCGGACAGTTCCAGGGACAAGGCACTGACAGCATCTTCCAATTGCACCGGCTTACTGGCACCGACAATCGGCGCGGTCACCGGAGACTGATGCAACAGCCAGGCCAGCGCCACCTGCGCACGCGGTACGCCGCGGGCGGTGGCCACCCGGCCCACCGCCTCGATCACTCGCCGGTCCGCTTCCGCCATTTGCACATACAGTCCCTTGCCAAACTCATCGGTACGCTGCCGATCGCTGTCCTGATCCGGCTCCCGCGCCAGACGCCCTCGTGCCAGCGGGCTCCACGGCAGTACGCCGATGCCCTGGTCGGCGCAGAACGGCAACATCTCCCGTTCTTCCTCCCGGTACAGAAGGTTTAAATGGTTCTGCATGCTGACGAACTCAGTCCAACCGTTCTGACGGGAGGTGAACACCGCCTTGGCGAATTGCCAGACGTACATGGACGACGCGCCGATATAACGGGCTTTGCCGGCCTTCACCACATCGTGCAGCGCTTCCAGGGTTTCCTCGATGGGAGTGTGGTAATCCCAGCGATGGATCTGGTAGAGATCCACATAGTCGGTGCCCAATCGTCTCAGGCTATTATCGATTTGCCGCATGATCGCCTTACGGGACAGGCCGCCGCCATTGGCATCGCCGGACATCGGCATGAATACCTTGGTGGCCAGTACGATCTCGTCACGGCGGGCGAAATCACCAATGGCGCGCCCGACGATTTCCTCCGAAGTGCCATCGGAATAGGCGTTGGCGGTATCGAGGAAATTGATGCCCGCCTCCAACGCCTGGCGGATCAAAGGCCGGCTGCGCTCTTCGTCAAGGGTCCAGGCGTGCTTGCCACGATCAGGAATACCGTAGGTCATGCACCCCAGACACAGGCGGGAAACCTTCAGGCCAGTACGGCCCAGTCGCGTGTATTGCATCTCTGCTCTCCCGGTTTTGCCGCGGCCATTCGTTATTCTCCGGAATAGACGAACGGCCGTGGCCAATGCGATTTTCGCACTGTATACCCAAACGCGAGGGCAGACACCTCCGGCAGCGCTAGCGGGGCTCCATCTCCGCTTGCCTTTGATCCGGTTCAATCAGTCCCTGGCGAAGCAACTCGGACAAGATCGCCCCGCGGGTGCGCTCGAACCGGCCGGTCAGATCCGTGATGCCGGCGCCGCCACGAAACTGCTTCGCCAGCTCCTCCCGCAACGTCTCCGTCCACGGCAGCCCGGCATTTCTGGGGCGGCCGAGTTTAACGTTCTCCTTTTGCCGCTCTTCCAGACTCAGCGGCGCCCGCTTGGGCATCCGCACGGCTTTCAGTAGCGTAAACAGAGAACGAATAACGGCAGGTTCGTTGTACAAGTGCTCTTCCGGCAGAACTTCACCGGTTACAGGATGTACGCCATTGGCCAGGGCCGAGACAACCCGACGGGCTTCTTCAATATCCATATCGAAGTACTCCTTTTTGAGTATGGATCGCTGTGTATGGATTTCCTTGGAGTCTGTTCACAGGTAACGGGGCGGCTCCCCAACAATTTGCCGGCCCGTTTCAAGTATCACCGGGTACTCAAGGCAGGGCTGTGACCGGGTTCATGGGAATGATTGACTCCGCGAGGGGGCTACGGCATTCTCAGTCAAATTGTTACCAGAAAATTCACCACAAGAATAATCATGAAACAAAGTACCCGGTGCGACCTGTATGACCGCGCGCTCACCGCCCTGACCGGAGAGCGTCCCGAAGGCGATGAGCAGGCCAGTTCGGTCCCGGTTTCGCGTTATCTTTCCGAGCACCATTTCGAACAGGAGAGGAACCTGTTGCTGCGCCGCCCGATTCCGGTGGCGCCCGCATCCGAGCTGGCGGCGGCTGGTGACTGGTTGTCCCTGGATTGCCATGACACCCCGTTGTTGCTGGTGCGCCAACCCGACGGTACGGTGCGGGCCTTCCTAAACGTTTGCCGCCATCGTGGCGCGCGCGTGGCGCCCGCCGGGCGCGGTCAGGGTGCGCGGGCTTTCGTTTGCCCTTATCACGCCTGGACTTATAAACCGGACGGCGACCTCAAAGGACTGCCACGGGACTTCGGCTTTCCTTGCCTGGACCGGTCACGCTCAGGGTTACGCCAGTTGGCGGTAAGTGAGCGCGCCGGCATGATCTGGTTGATTCTGGATCCGGACCGCGCCGACCAGGATATCGATCCGTACCTCGATCCCTTAATGACGGAACTGGAAGCCCTGGACCTGACAAATCCCCAGGGCTTTGCCTCCCGTTCCTACCTGGTGAAAGCAAACTGGAAATTGCTGGTGGACGGCTCCTTCGAGGCCTATCACTTCAAAATCGCCCATCGCAATACCATCGCCCACATGTTTACCGACAATCTTCAGATCATCGACGAGTTCGATCTGAATCGTCGCCTGTTCCTGCTCAAAGCCAATTTCGATCCAGCCTCGCCACCATCCCGCGACCGGTTCCAACCACGGGACCATGGCAACATCATCTACTATTTCTTTCCCAATACCACCTTCCTGGTGCAGCCGGACCATACCCAGTTCAGCACTCTCGAACCTCTCGCTCCCGGCCTGACCCGGGTTCATGAGACCACGCTTCTGCCGCAAGGGCCGGACAGTGACAAGGCACGGAACTACTGGCAGGCCAACGTGGATCTGTACCGCCGCACCCTGGCGGAGGACTACGACCTGGCCGAGTCGATCCAGAGCGGGCTCGCCAGCGGCGCCAATGAGGCGCTGACCTTCGGCACCTTCGAATACAGCGCCCCGCGCTTTCACCGCCAACTGCAACAGCTTCTTGAACAGCCCTGATCATACGTAGTATCGGTGTAATACCTCTATGTCACCGCCCCCTGCTAACGTTTCCCGAGTCCATACCAACAACAGCGGGAGGCCGACATGGGCGCCAAGACCATTCTGATGATTACCGGTGACTTCACCGAGGACTACGAAACCATGGTGCCGTTCCAGGCGCTGCGGGCCGTCGGACATACCGTCCATGCGGTGTGCCCGGACAAGAAGGCCGGCGACACCGTGGCGACCGCCATCCACGATTTCGAAGGGGACCAGACTTACACAGAAAAGCCGGGGCATCGCTTTGCCCTGAACGCCGACTTCGACGGCATCGATCCCACCCGCTACGACGCCCTGGTGGTGCCCGGTGGCCGGGCGCCGGAATACCTGCGCCTGAACGCCGAAGTGCAAAATCTGGTACGGCACTTTTTTGACACCAAGAAACCGGTGGCGGCCATCTGCCATGGCGCGCAATTACTCGCCGCCGCCGGGGTGCTGGAAGGGCGCACCTGCTCCGCCTACCCGGCTTGTCAGCCCGAGGTGGAATTGGCCGGGGGGACCTATGCCGGCATCGACGTTGACGACGCGGTGACCGATGGTAATCTGGTGACAGCACCGGCCTGGCCGGCCCACCCGGCCTGGCTGGCGCAGTTCTTCAAGCTGCTCGATCAATAGTCGGGCCGGTGCGGGCGTCCCCACCCATACAGCGGGTTCGGGGGCGCCCGAGGGACCTCACATGTGCAAGCTGTTCATCAACGCCGACCCGCAACTCTGGGTCAGCCGTACCCACTCCCTCCGCATCGACGGCATGGTCACCAGCGTGCGCATTGAGAACGCGTTCTGGCGTGTGCTTGAGGAAGTGGCCGAGCGGGACGGCATGAACCTGCCACAGATGATCACCCGGCTCTATCATGAGTCCATCGACGCCGGCCATGATCTGGGAAATTTCACGTCCTTTCTGCGGGTCTGCGCCATGCGCTACCTGGCCCTGCAGTTGAGCGGTGACATTCCCTCCGACACCCGGGTGGCCATCGCCTCCCTGGACGCGGAAGGCATTCTGTCACGCGAACCCGTCAGCGAGAGTGCTCGCGGCGGGGCCGGCGAAACCACCCACTGACCCTTCATCCGCGGGAGTCATCCTCATGAGCGACCGCCCGATCAAACAACCCGGTCCCGATCATCCGATTCACATCCACCCCACACCGGGGCGAGTGGTGGTGATCGCCGATGGCGCCATCGTCGCCGACAGCCGCGCGACGCTGACAGTGAGCGAAGCCGATCTGCCTGACGTATACTATATTCCCCGCGCCGATACCGACCTGTCATTACTGACACCGACGCCACTGAAAACCTACTGCCCGTACAAAGGCGAAGCGAGTTACTTCAGCCTGCCCGGAGAGCACGGTGAGAACGCCGTATGGAGTTATCCGAAGCCTTTCCCGGCGGTAGCGCGAATCAAGGAATATCTGGCGTTCTATCCAGAGCGGGTGGAAGACATCCGGGTTCTACCCGAAGCCTGAGGTTTACGCCCACATTATCCACCATCAGCGGTTGTGCAACCGTCCATCTACACGCAACGCACTGGCACGCTTACATGCCGATCGCTATCGCTGCCAAGGCAGCTTTCCACAGTGGGCGTTACGGAGCCGTTGTGGGAAGCTGGCTTGCCAGCGAATACCGTGCGCTTCGCCCTATCCTACGCGCTTGGGATCCACTCGGTGGTCACGTGCCCCGGTTGCCCGCTTACCCGATCCAGCCAGGCCTGTACATGCGGATACAGGAACAGATCGAAGCCACCCTCGTGGGCTTCGTGCGTGTAGGCATAGAGGGCGATGTCGGCGATCGAGTAGCGTTCGCCAACCATGAACGTGCGAGTGCTCAAATGCTGGTCCATCACCGCCAACGCCTCATTACCCGCTTTGTGTCTCTGTTCCAGCAGCTCGCGATTGAACGGCGTGTCGTCAAACCCCTTGATCGCCAGCCAGAAGCGGGCGGTGGCGATGTTCGGTTCATGGCTGTACTGCTCGAAGAACAGCCATTGCATCACTTGCGCCTGCTCCACTTTGTCCCCAGGCCAATAGGCCGTGCCCTGCGAAAGATAAAACAACACCGCGTTGGACTCCGGCAGGAAAGTACCATCATCCAACTGCAACACCGGAATGCGTCCGTTGGGGTTTTTCGCCAGGAACTCCGCGGTACGGGATTCGCCGCGCAGGATGTCCACGGGCACGTATTGGTAGGGAATCCCCAGTAACGCCAACAGCAGACGAATCTTGTAACCGTTGCCGGATATCGGGTCATCGTACAGAATCATGGCGTCCTCTTTACCCTTCCCGTTATTTACGTTCTTCCAGTGACAGCCGGATCGCCAGACCCGCCAGCACACCACCCATCAGATAGCGTTGCAGCGCCAGCCACGGCGGGTTGCGGGCAAACCAGCCGGAAATACCGGCGGCGGACAGCGCGATGGCAAGGTTAACGGAAAAACTGACCAGAATCTGCGTCAGCCCCAGCGCGATACTTTGCAGAAACACCGAGCCGTGCCCCACGGCTATGAACTGGGGGAAAATGGACAAATAAAAGACCGCTATCTTCGGGTTCAGCACATTAGTCAGAAACCCCATGAGGAACAGCCTGCCATCGGAATCCGCCGGCAGATCACGAGGCTCAAACGGCGAGCGGGCACCGGGCCTCACCGCCTGCCAGGCCAGCCACAGTAAATAAGCGGCGCCGGCCCACTTCAACAGCTCATAAGCCAACGGCACCGCCAGAAACAAGGCGGTCAGCCCCAGCGCCGCCGCCAACATATGCACCAGAAAGCCGGCGATCACCCCCAACAGGGAAATCACGCCGGCCCGCCGCCCCTGACAAATCGAGCGGGAGACCAAATAGATCATGTTGGGGCCCGGTGTCACCACCATCAGCAACGCCGCGCCAGCGAAAATAATCAGATCCTGCAGTGGTACCACGTTTCAGTCTCCGGTCGCGCCTTTTACACCAGAGCCTCCTCCGGCGTCCTGGTCCCGTCCAACAGTCCGAATTCCCGGTTCACCAGGGAAGGGGTCCGTAACAGATACAGCAAGGTAGCGGCCACGTTGGCGCGGGAAACACTGTTGTCACCCGACTCCTCCACGCTGGTCGCCACCCTGCCGGTGGCCGCGTCATCAGTGAGGCGTCCCGGCTTGAGAATAATGTAGGGTACGCCCCGGTTCTTGAGGTAATCGTCCGCCGCCTTTTTCGCCGCCATGTAAGGACGCAACTTCTCCGGTGCCCGCAACGGATCGTCGGCACGCAGGGCGCTCACCATGACATAGCGGGACAGCCCCTCGCTTTTGGCCAGATCCGCCACCCGCATGGCGCCGTGCAGATCAATCAACAGTGTCTTGTCCGGCCCGGTATGCGGACCAGAACCGGCGGTGAACAACACTTGGTCGCAGCCATCGAAAGCATGATCAAGAGCCCCTTCCAGATCCGCCAGCACCGTGTCCATGCCCCGGTCCCGGAACCAGGCTTGTTGTTCCGTGCTCCGCACCATCGCCTGGAACGGGACCGCCGCGTCTTTCGCCAATTGGCAGAACTGTCGTCCAATCTGCCCGTTGGCGCCGACCACCAGAATCGTCATTACTTTACTCCTCGCGGAAGCTTCCACCTTCCGCGCTTTCAGTTCAACGGGGGTTTCACATTAACAGAATTGCCGCAATTGACGATGCAATAATGCTGGTTCTCTACTTCAGAAACGAACGAAAGAACTGGCTCAAGGCGGTCAGATCCTCGGTGCGCTCGGCGGGGTCTTCCTGATAACTGGCCAAACGTGACAATTCTTTTTCGATAAACCGGTTCAAGGTCGGAATCGCCGGCACGAATTCCTTTTCCTGACTGCGCTTCTTGCGTTCCAGTAACTTGCTGATTTCATCGTTTACCCCCGGGGCATCCGCGAGGGTTTCACGCAGGCGCTCGAACTCGATGGGCGCGGGTTCTCCATGGGTTTCAAGCCAGCGGATCGCCAGGAGCGGCCTGAGTACGTAAAAGTACTTTTTCAACGGCACCAACTGGGCTTTCAGATACCCTTTGTAGTTGGTCTTGGCCATGCCGTGATAGTGGTGCACGCCTTTGGTCACCGAGTATATGCCCGGCATCAGCGAGCGGACGCCTTCGGAAAAGGCACGATCATCCACATAAACAATGGGGGACTGCATCCACTCAACAAAGGAGGGATTGGACTTCCAGAACAGCTTCAGTGCCTTGCGTAAATCCCAACCGTTGATATCGATGTCGTCGACGATCTCGTATTCGATGACATCACGCTTGTCTTCCAGGTCCACGCTGAGATACCAGTCGTGAGGGTGCACATAAATAAAGCGCACATCGTAATCGCTGTTGGGGGAGGCAAACCCCCAGGCCCGGCTGCCGGATTCCACCGCGTACAGCACACGGACCCCATTTTCCTGCTCCGCGTCGCGAATGCGGCGCATGATTTCTTCTCTCACTGACTCGTCGATCATAATCCGGTTTTACCTCTTCTTCCGGTTGCTCATCGCCGGTTCGACCTCACCACCACCATCACAAGAATGGCGTATGAGGCGCAACCCACCGGTCCGGGCAGGCGGGCTCGCCAGTATGCTCGTGACCGCGGCCATCCTGAGTGTACCCGTATGCGGTTTCGGCTACTTTTTACGTTCCTTGATGGATCGGCGGGATCAGCGGGCGGCAATCGCGCCAAGGTGCCCGACCACCATCGCGGCGGCGCGGGGCAGACAGCCCTTGAAGAAATGGTCAGTACCGGCGAACACCACCACCGGTCGCTGCCGTGGGCGAACCCATTGCAGCAGGTCCGTCAATGGTGCCCGTTCGTCGTTTTCGCCGTGCAGCAACAGTGCCGAGCCGGGAATGGGCTGCGGCGGATAATAGCGGCCGTCCGGGACCCGCCCCACCGGAAGCCCCATCAATACCAGAGCATCCACCGGGCGTTCCGTTTCCAGGGCACGGGCGGCACGGGCAAATACGTAAGCGCCGAAAGAAAACCCCACCAGTGCCAGGGGGAGCCGCGGATAGTCCTCGCGCAGGGTCGCGATCATCAACAGGGTGTCCTGCTCTTCGCCGTCGCCGGCACCATGCTCCCCTTCGGAGTCGTCGACACCGCGAAAACTCGGCCTCACCACCAGCCAGCCGGCATCGCGCAAGGCCCGTGCCAGGGCATGCGGCACCGGATGCCGGGGCGAGCCGCCCAGCAACGGCTGCGGATGGCCCACCAGCACCACGCCACAAGGCGGCTTCGCGGGATGATCGAGGGTCAGACGAAGACGCCCGGCGGGGCCTTGCAAATAACGGGTTTCACGTTGGGAAGCAGAGGAGTTCATCAGAACAGGAATTTCCGGCTGACATATTGAGGATAGCGAAAGTCTAACATGATCGCCTTTGATTCAGGCGAACCGCCAGCCGGGGAGATGGAGAGGTTCACTCGATCGGACAACGTCAGTGTGGTAGCGCCATCGATCCCGAGTGAAAAGCACATTTTCCAGGCATGCCCTTCCTCACCTCTCCTCGTCCACATACCAACCGATCAGGTCGCCCACCTCATCGTGGACATTGGCCAGCACCTCACAATCACAGTAGCCACCGTGTTCATTCAACCAGGGCACCACAAGCTCCGGCGCCAGGCCCTGTTGATGCAGGAACACCCGCGTCTGGGTCAGGGAATGGTCGCAAGGCGGGGCATCCAAACGATCAAGAAAGGAGAACAGCGCTTTCAATCGCGCCAATGGCATTGGCAAGGAAGCGCATAATGCCGCGCGCCGTTTTGCTTTGAACTCAGCTTTGAGCCTCTTCTTGGCCGCCTGATCCATCCGCCTTCCTCCGACGCGGCGCCTGGTGTCCACGCCTTGGTATGAAATAGGGGGAGAAACCGGCTTCACTGGTGTCTGCCTACACGATAGTGGCCGGAACCCCCTTTCCACTGGAGTGCCCCGCACGGCAAATGGTTCCGAATCGACGATGTTCCCCACCTGGTCCGTGACCAGATTCTCTGCAATTTTTATGTCTGGTGTTCCAGCAACCCGATCACCGGACGGCCCGCATAAGGGATCCAGAATCAGGCTTTCGCCGGCAACGGTTCGGTCCTCAGCCCCACGGATACCAGCAACCCGGCGAACACCAATACCAAACCGCTTATGGCGAACACACCGCTGGCGCCACTGATGCTGAACACCGCGCCGCCGGCGGCGGCCCCCAACGCGATGGCGAACTGAATCGCCACCACCATCAGCCCACCGCCGCTTTCCGCCTCATCAGGCACGGTACGAGTGATCCAGGTGGACCAGGCCACCGGGACGGCGCCAAAAGCCATGCCCCATAACGCCACCAGAATAGCGTCGCTGACGGGCGTACCGGTGAGCATGGCCAGACTCAGGCCGGCCACGCCCATCACCAGCGGCATCACCGCCAACGTCAGGCGCATGTTACGTTCCACCAGCGCGCCGCCCAGGAAAGTGCCGATGAAATTGGCCACGCCAAAACCGAGCAAGATAGCGGAAATGCCGGACACCGCCACCCCGGTAACGTTTTCCAGGAAGGGACGAACATAGGTGAACAAAGCAAAGTGGCCGGTGAACACCAACAAGGAAGCGAGCATGCCGAAGCCCATGCGTGGCCGCATCATTACCTCGAACATGGTACGCAGACGGGTGTGACCATTGGGCGCCATGCGTGGCAGCGTGGCAAGCTGCACCACCAGCGCCAGGATTCCCAGCAAGGTGGCCAGCAAAAACACATTCCGCCAGCCGATCAGATCACCGAGGTAGCTGCCCAGCGGCGCGGCGAACACGGTGGCCGCCGACACGCCACTGAACAACAGCGACAGCGCCCGTGGTACCAGCGCTTCCGGCACCAGGCGCATTACCGTGGCCGCGGACATGGCCCAGAAGCCGCCGATGCCGATACCAAGAAACACCCGCCCCAGTAGCAACACAACCAGATTGGGCGCATAGGCCACCAGCAGATTCGACACCACCAGCAGCACGGAAAAACCGATCAACACATGGCGCCGATCGATTCGCCGGGTCACCGAAGCGATAAACAGGCCAGTCACCATCGCCAGCACCGCGGTGATGGATACCGCCTGGCCGGCCAGAGCCTCGCTGACCGAGAGGTCCGCGGCCATCGGCGTCAGCAGACTGGCGGGCAGGAACTCGGCGGTGACCAGCCCGAACACGCCCAGGGTCAGGGAAATCACCGCGCCCCAGGCGGCGGTCACCGGGGCACTCGTGTTCTCCCGCGCGGTATCAGACTTGCTCATGGGTCTCCCTTCTCTGTTGGATAGCATCACGAAGGGCGCCAGAATAGAGTGGACAGATCAGACGATCCATGCCATATAGTCGCTTATGTTTGATCAATCGTCCGAATCTCAACCTGACCCGCCCCACCCTGCCCGCGCTGATCTGATCAGTGAATTGCTGGCGGGAATGCGGCTGCGAGGCCTGCGCTACCACCGTCTGAGGCTGACGCCGCCTTTCGGCGTGCGTTTGGGCGAGGGGGACACGCCACGGGCTCACTTCCACTTCGTGGCCCGGGGGCGGGCTTATTTGCGCGGCGAAGAAGGCGATTTGAGTGAACTGAACCAGGGTGCCGCCGTACTGATGCCCCGCGACGGCCCCCACGCCCTGCTTTCCGAACCGGCGCTGCCGTGCCGTCACATCACCGACTTCGAAACCGCCGCCTTGTGCGACGCGGTCGATGATGTCCGGTCCTGCGACCCGGACACCTGCCGTAGCCAGGACACTTTGATTTTCAGCGGCTGCATGGAACTGGATCTGGGCTCCCTGCATCCGCTGGTGTCGCTGATGCCGGCGGTCATGCGGGTCGATCCCCAAGAGGGCCGGCAACCGGAGCTGCTCCCCATCCTTGAAGCCATGGAGCAGGAAGTCTGCGGGCAGCGAGCGGGCTTCGCCGGCATCCTCACGCGGCTGGCGGAGGTGGTCGCCGCCGCCATCATACGAAGTTGGGTGGAATGCGGCTGCGGCGATGCCACTGGCTGGGTGGAAGCATTGCGCGACCCGCGCCTGGGCGGCGTTATCGCCGCCCTGCATCGGGAACCCGGACGGCACTGGACGGTGGAATCCATGGCACGGGAGATGGGGGTGTCCCGATCGGTATTCGCCGAACGGTTCCTGGCGGTGACCGGCATTACACCGCTGCGCTACGTTACCGAGCTGCGTATGCGCCTGGCCAGCCAATGGCTGGCTCGTGAACGTCTGCCGGTGGAGGATGTCGCGCGGCGGCTCGGATACGGTTCCCAAGCCGCTTTCAGCCGCGCCTTCAAACGCGCCACCGGCCATTCCCCCGGCGGTTATCGAGCCGCCAGCGCGTTCCAGTCCAAGGATTATTGAAAGAGGATCGCGATACCAGCGCGGCCTGGGCCTCAGTCGCCGATCCGGCTATAGGTTTCAAACGGCACACCACTGGCACTGAGAAACGCATACAGACGCATCGCCTCCTCGCCACTGAAACGCCGCTTGAGCGCCGCCAGAACCGGGCGCCGGCTTTGCAGCGCCACCCTCAGCTTGGGCACATCGGCGGCTTTTATGGTCCACAGCCATTCGTATTCCAGGCAACCGAAGGCCTCATTCACCCCGGCTCCCAGATCCTGTCCCACGAAGACCAGATCACCGTTGTCCTGAAATTCAGCGGCAAGATAGCGGTAGCCGCTCTGATCACGGCTTTCCCGGAGTACCACCTTGCCTGGACGCCACCAAAGGCCCATAACGTCACCGTTCCAATTGGGTCATGAAAATAAAACCAGCCTCTCGGTTCCACATGGAGGAAGCTGCTAGTGTCCGTTTCCACAGCCCATGAAAGACTCTCTGATTCATGTCATCCATCGGTGACCTTGCTTTCCGCTTTACCCGCGACTTCGCTCCCAGCCTTAACCACGGCGTTGTCTCCCGGCGGGACAGTTGGTGCGTCGTCCCTTCCCGCCGATGGCGTTTGAGAGCGGCTTTCCCGACGTATCAGGTAGAGGTCCTCCAGCCATTCCATGCTCCAGAGCAGAATATAGCCCGATACCACCAACACGACGCCGATCAAGAACGCCGCCAATGCCATCCCACCATTACTCACGGTCATTTCCATTTCAACATGCCCCATCCCCCGTGTCCCGGTCGCTGTGACCGGCAGGTCCACCAAGCGCCAGCCGAGGGCGGGTAACCGGCGCACCGGAACAGCCTTCAAAAATCGCCCCAAACAGGCGTCATATGCCTATATTTTTGCATTTATCTACATTCTACATGGATAAACAGGACATTCAACATCATAAAAATTACAATAAACACCATAAAACGTCGTTCTTGAAGGCTCCGCTATCTGCTGAACTGCCCGGCAGGAGAGGAGCAACCATGAAGAACCCCAAACAACTCATCGGCCAGCGCATCAGCACGCTACGCCGAGCCCGGCATCTGACCCAGAATGATCTCGCGGAAGGGGTTGGCGTGGATGGCCGCCATATCTCGCGGCTGGAAACCGGCAAATACTTTCCTTCCCTCGACACTCTGGTGACGATGGCCGAGGTGCTGGGCGTGGAGTTACAGGAGTTCTTTCTGTTTCCTTCGGTGGAAACGGAAAATCAGATGCGCGAGGCTCTGGTTGCCATCGCCAAGGAGGCCCCGGAACCGGTACTCAGGGAAGTGTTGTCCTTCGCCCGCAACCAGCTGGCCCAACGCCGGGGCGCCGACGGCGGCGAGGCCGACTCAACCTAGTCCGGAGCGGCGGTATCGCTGTATGTCTCTCCGGCGAATTCAATGAGACAGAACCCGTGTCCGAAGGGGTCCGAGAACGTAATGCACTTGGATGCCTTCCATTCAATACACTCGCTTTCACGAACGGCTCCCGCCCGAAGAGCGCGGTCAGCGGCCTTCTCAATATCATCAACCACGAAATCAAGGTGCACCGGCGTCCAGTGTCTGGCGTAACGGCGCGGCTCCAGCAGCGTGCCCGCCGCCTTTGAGTCGGAAGGCTTTTGCAAAAGATAGATCACCGAGGATGCCCCGGTCAGTTCCGCCACGTCGTTATCCAGGGTACGGCTGTGCCTGAGTCCCAGAGCCGCGCAGTAAAACTCGATCGCCCGACCGAGTTCCGGCACATCGATATTGACCACTACTTTCATTACTGCCACTCCTGCCCGGCGCGCGCCACGCCGTTTCAACGCACCCGGCCTCTCAGGCATCAGGGCGACCAACGCCCCCCCTGAATGTCCGGTGGGATGTTTCCTTGCCCTCAGCCCCCGGCAACGCCTTGAGCTCCGACCGTTGAGGCAGGTTCTCCGGCAACCGGATCGACCACACCAGCCCGAGATCATGCAGGCGCGTCAACACCCACCACCCCGGATCCGGTTGATTCTCGTGCAAACCCAGCAATGCCGAGCCGGGATAAGCATGATGATTGTTGTGCCAGCTCTCGCCCATGGTCAGATAAGCCGCGGCGGGAATGTTGAATCCCTGAACCGCCGCCCCCTCGACGTGCCAGTCCCGCTCTCCACGGTTATGAGCGAAATACCCAACCAGCCAATGCCCGGTCACCGAAACGGCGATCCGCGCGGAGATCCCCCAAACCACCCAGGGCAATCCCCCCAGCCAGAACAGCAATACCGCCCAGGGAAACTGCTGCCACATCCAGGTGCGTTCCATGAAGATGAGGACCCTGTCACCAGCAACGCGCGGCTCCGCCCGGAACTCCGGCGGCTGTTCCAGCACCAGATCGCAATGGAGTTGCCACCAGCCATCTTTCCAGAACCCTTGTCCATGCCGTAGATAAGGGTGGCAGTCCGTCTGTCGTTGCGCCCAATCACGCAGATCATGCTGATGCATCATCCCCAGCGGGCCGGCCATGCCAACCAGTATGCCTAAATGCACGAAGATGTATTCCAACCAGAGCGGACATTCATAGGCGTTATGGATCAGCCGGCGGTGCATCCCCAAGGAATGCCCAAGGCACAAGGTGATCGCCGTGGAACCGATAAAGACAAGGAAAGACGACAGCGAAAACGTCAGATAACCGGCGACAATCGCTATCGACACATGCGCCAGATACCACAGCGACTTGACGGGCGCCCAATACACCCGGCCCAAGACTGGACTCGTGCCCGGAGACGCCAGGATTCTCGGTGTATGAGTGTGAGTATCCATACTGCACTCTGAGCGTGGCCGTGGAAGGCTTGGGTTTTCATCCTAATCGGATCCCGTTGCCGCCACAAACGCCGTGCCGATGGGATGAACACCGGTGTATATCAGCCTAAGTTACCGAGGTGTTACGGTCCCGGACCGGCGGACGCCCGTACATGCGCGCGTACTCCCGGGTAAATTGAGACACACTGGCGTAGCCGACCTCGAAAGCCACCCGGCTTGAGGTCTTTCCCTTCGATAACATCAATCGCCGGGCTTCGATCAGTCGCAGCTGCTTCTGGAACTGCAACGGTGACAGCGAGGTGACCGTGCGAAAATGCTTATGGAAAGCAGACCGGCTCATGCCCGCCGCCGCCGCCAGGCGTTCAACCGGCAATGGCCGCGTATACTCCCGCCGCAGTATGGCCACGGCACGGGCAATGCGCCGCACCTGGCTGTCCGGCAGACCCAGGCGGCGGATCGCCCGCCCCTGGCCACCAAGCAGCAACCAGTAATGTATCTCTCTGATCAGTGGCTTGTGCAGAACGGCCAGCGACCGTGGCCGCTCCAATAGCCGTATCAGTCGGAACAGCGCATCCCCGAATTCTTCGTCGACGTTCATACCCACAAGCTCCTGGGACGAACTTTCCGTGCTCATGGCCACATCCAGATCGGTAATCACCGCCGGGTCCAGATCCAGGGCGATCGCCAGATACGGGGCGGTGATGGCCGCTTCGCTAATCCGGCTCACGGTTGGCACATTGGCGGTAACGATCATCGAGTCGCCAGCGGCAAAGGTGAAATCCCTGTCGCCGATGGTGACCCGTTTACGCCCTTGCAGCACCAAACACACCAGCGGGCTGGCGATAGCGTGTTCCAGTTCACCAGGCGAGGTATCACGCACCAGGAACAAGCCAGGCACCGGAGTGGCGGCGACACCATCCGTAGCGGCGTACTTTTGGGTATAACTCAGGACCGCGTCACGCAGAGCATCAAACATGATTTATTCTTGCCTACCGGCTTCGACCACGTAAAGCGAAATGGACAATCAGGCAAAAGAGCGGGAGATTCAGGCATCATCGGGGAACCGCACCGTTCTATCGTGAAGCCTCCGCAATGGAGGTGAATGATGACAGACGAAACAAGATCAGCCCCGGCGACAACCACTGCCGCACCGGGACCCACCCCCGAAACCGCGCAATCGTATCGTGAGTACCCTCATCGTGGTGTACGTGTTTCCGGGCAGGATGGCGAGGAAGGGCCGAAGGCCTTCTATATTCACATCGAGGCCCTACCCGGCAAGGAAGATCTGGTTATTCGCATGCTTGAGGATATTCTCGACTGTGTGCGGGAGGAGCCCGCCACCGGCCCCTGGTACGCGGTACGATATTCGAAAACCACTTTCGGTATCTTCGAGGTGTTTCCGAATCTGGCCGGTCGGCGGGCTCACGTGGAAGGGGGCGGCGGCGATATCTTTCGGGATGTCGAGCGGATGAATGCGATACTCGCCTACCCCGCCCATGTCCACCGGTTGGATGTACTAATGGGCAAGGAAGTGTTTGCCCGAGGTTAAGGCCTGCCACCGAAAACCCGCCGCCGACGGCCGCGCGCTTGCGGCGGCGTACTCTCCCCCGCCTGACCAGACTTCACTTCGGCTGGCCTGCGTCCGCCTCCCGTTTATGCGACAATGCCGCGCCACGCGCTTCCCGTTCCTCCACCTTCCGTGGTTCACGGGCATCGACCAGGGGGGACAGACAAGTACACAGGAGCCGGTTTGACAGGAGTCCCGATCCCATTATGAAAAAAGCCCTCATCGTCCTTTCCATTTCAACAGTAGCCGCCATTTTCACTTTCCTGCTGATCCCCAGTGACGAGCCCCCGGACGTTCAGGCGCTGACGGATGCGATGCTGGAAAAAAAGGACGCCAGGCTCACCCGATTGGAACCCGTTAAGGACAAGGCCGTCCAGAAGTCCCTCGCCAATCTGGTATACGACGCCATGTTTACCGATGGGATGGAACTGGACTTCCAGATACCGCCACGAAATACCGCCTATACGCGCGCCAAACTCGCCCGTCTGGACGACTATTCCAGCATTGATGAATTGACGGAAGTGTTCCTGGCCAACCAGATCGCCGGCACCACCTACCGGGACAGAAGCTGTATTTGGCCACGTCAACCGTTCACTTACCCTTTCCAGCACCAGTTGACCTGGAGCGCCATCCGTCTGGAAAATGGCGAGACCACGGCGTTACCGAGCCATGTTTCGGGCATTTCACGCAATGCCGAAATAGAATACAGCGGCGCCCGGAACACGTTTTGCTACCGAAAGTCCCTTGGTCCCGACGATCCGGCTCCCGTGGCATTGGTCGGAGAGTTCTCGGCTCGGCTTCCCCAAAAACTCGTCCAGTTTGATTTCAACCCGTCAAACATCGATCAGTCCCAATCCAAAGACGGATATACGGTGACCCTGGTGGAAGCCAATGACTTCTCTTACGCCGTTGAAGTGTCCTCCGCCGACGGAGCCCCCCTGACGTTGGACAGCAAGGACATGATCGGCGAGGCGCTCGACAAAACCGGGCGCCACCTCTCTCGCACCGGTACTCGCGCCGGACGCCCTGAACTCTATGAAGTTTCCGACCTTATCGTCGATGATCTGATAGATCAGGCCCTTGACGGCACGTTGACGGAGGCTCAGATAGATCAGCGTTTCGATGACATGCAGAGCGAATTGAATGACAAGCATGGGGGCAGATTCCACAAGCATTTCTTCTTCAGCGGTTCCGTGAAAACCGCCCGAATCATCCTGCCTGGCAGGGACGCGAAGCAAGCCCCTTTTAAGCGGAAGCTCGACTTGCCCATCCGCAACCTGGCCAGGCGTCAGCCGGCGCGGAGCGTGGATCCGGATCAGCTGGAGCGCATCCCCACTTTCCACCCGGTCTATAATTACTCGATTAAGGAAAAGGTCGATCTCACCGCTAAGGAGATGAACAAAGAGATCGGTATCCGGCAAAATGAAGTGTCGGCGGACCGGAAGTACAGCGCCAAGGTAAAGCTCTACTACCCGCGAGTACAAAGCGATCGCTTCCTCGATATGTTCGATCGTTACGAGAACCCGGCACCCGGGCAAATTGTCTTTTTCAATGCCGACGGTGCTCCCATCGACGTACCCGCCGACAACCCGGATTATTACCGGTTCATGGTTAGCCGCATCGAGTACAACCCGGATCGCTTTCCGGAAAAACCGGTGCGCCTCTCCGCCACCGTGCCCGTGGTGACCACGCCAAATCTGACCAAGAAAGGCTACAAGAAGAACAGCCTGCCCGACGGCGTTCGCATTGTGGATAATATGATCATTATCGACCATGCCGACTTTAAGCCCGAAAGCACCAACGACCGCTTCGAGAAGACCTATCTTTTTTTCGCCAAGAGCGCCGACCAGCGCTATCTGAGCAAGGTCACGGACCTTCACTATCCAAGAACCGAAGGCCCTGGTGTTGACGTCACCTACTACAACGGCCTGCCAGAAGTGTTCGAGATCTGGTATCGGGGCGACAAGAAAGTCGTGGCGTATCAGGTGGATCTGGATTTGGAGGAGCCGGCCCCACTGGAATAGCCGGCCCCGCCGTCACTCATGTTGGAGAACGTTGATCAGCTTGCCAAAAGGGTCACGGACATAGAACCGCCGCACACCCCAGGGTTCGCTGACAGGACCGTACTCCACCGGGATATCCGCTGCCTTGAAGCGCGCCAGCGCCGCCTCGACATCATCAACCTCAATGGAGAGATCAGGCACCGGAGTCCCCGAACCGCCCTCCGAGGCAAAGCTCATCTGAACCCTCATCGTCTGATCCGAACCATAGGTCTGAAACCAGCCGTGGTCCATCAGCCGTTCAAGGCCAAGTATGTCGCCATAGAAGGCCTCGGCCTTCTCAACATCCGATGTGGCGATGTTGGCCATGATGCGTTTGACTTGCATAGTTCACCTCGACTTTGGCGCAGCCGCGTGCCAGTTCCCGTGCGTTTACCCATGGGATGATAACTCAGCCCCCCACTAGTTGTTCAATCACTCCGGGGAAGGCGTGCGATGACCTTGATCTCAAAATCAAAGCCCGCCAGCCAGTGCACGCCTACCGTGGTCCAGTTCGGATAAGACACAAAAAACCCGGGCCAAGTTGGTTCGAGCGGTGATCGACCAGATCGACAACGAAATGCTTGAACGGATGCACGTCGCTCAGAAACACGCCACCAATCCATGGGAAGGGTTGTCGCAGGAAAGCGTCGCCGGTATCGAGATGGCACTGGAGCCGGAAATCCAGCGCATCATGCTGTTGGAGGGGCCGGCGGTACCGGGCGATCCTTCGCAATGCCCCAACCAGACCGCCCGCCTGAAGTGGCCGGGCGAACAACGCAGCGGGCTTTCCACAAACCTAGATGCGCACCTCCACAACCAGAATGTCGGTTCCGTAAAACGCCCTCATTTCATCCAGGAAGCAGGGAGCGAATGCCTCCCCGAAGGCGTTCCAGAGGGTGATCGCCACATTGCTGAACGCCCACGGCGGTTCCGTGCCGCCACGGTCTGTCCGATATTCGGTAATATGGAATGTCTTCGCGCAATTCCGGCATTGCGGAGAATCGTCTTTTCTCTCATACCAGGCCGCGATGCCATCCGCCGCGTCCCATCCCATGTCATGCCCGCATTCCGGGCAAACAAAGTAGAGGTCGGCGCCCTCCATGGGATGGAAGACCCGGCGGCGGCCATGATGCAGTTCCAGACCATGGGTCAGCAGGGTGTGCTCCAAACTGTCCGGCCGTGGCTCTTCATCGAAGATCCGTGATATCTCCGGCAGAAACCGGTAGCCCGGTTCACCCAGGGTGCAGTCGGACAGCGTATTTTCCACCATGCCTCTTTTCTGGAACCAGTAAAGGATCTCCTTCACCTTGGCATGATCGTCGGGATAGTCCCCCTTATGGACCGGCACGATGTGAGTGCAGTTGTCACTCACCGCTTCCTCCCTGCTTCAAGGCGACGTTGTCGCGGCCAGTGTAGCAGAAACAAACGGCCGGCCCGGGTCGATCAGAGGGCCAGTGAGGCGTTGTCGATGACGAAGCGATACTTCACATCACCAGCGAGCATTCGCTCGTAGGCCCCGTTGATGTCTTCGGCACGGATCATTTCAATATCCGCGACGATGCCGTGCTCGGCACAGAAATCCAGCATCTCCTGGGTCTCGGGAATACCACCGATCATCGAGCCGGCAATACCTCGGCGCTTGGCGATCAGATTCATCACCTGAGGCGAAGGGTGCGCGGAAGCCGGCGCCCCGACCAGTGCCATGGTGCCATCCCGTTTGAGCAGCGCCATGAAGGCATCCAGATCGTGTGGGGCGGCCACGGTGTTCAGGATGAAGTCCAGGCGTTTGCTCTGGGCCGCCATCTCTTCCGCGTCACGTGACACCACCACTTCATCGGCACCCAGCGCCAAAGCCGCGTCCCGTTTGGATTCTGAGGTGGTGAACGCCACCACATGGGCGCCCATGGCGTGCGCCAGCTTGATGCCCATATGGCCCAAGCCACCGATACCGACCACACCCACTTTATCTCCCCGGCCCACCTGCCAATGGCGCAGCGGTGAGTAAGTGGTGATCCCCGCGCACAGCAGCGGCGCCACCGCCGCCAGCTGCGGTTCAGGGTGGCGAATACGCAAGACATAGCGTTGATGAACCACGATATGCTGGGAATAACCGCCCAGGGTGTGGCCCGGTGCATCCGGCGTCGGGAAATTGTAGGTTCCAATCATATGGTCGCAGTAATTTTCCAGACCGTCATCGCACTCCCCGCAGTGCTGGCAGCTGTCAACGATACAGCCGACGCCCACCAGATCACCCTCCTGGAAACCGGTAACACCGCTACCCACCGCGGCGACCCGGCCGACGATCTCATGCCCCGGCACACAGGGATAAAGCGTGCCGGCCCATTCGGAGCGCGCCTGATGAATATCGGAATGGCACACGCCGCAATAAGCGATGTCGATCTGGACATCGTGCTTTCCCGGAGTACGGCGAGTAATCTCCATCGGCTCCAGAGGACGGTCCCCGGCATGGGCCCCATACGCTTTGGTCATCATCGCATCACTCCTGACTATTCGGATAGATATGGCATCGTGAGAGTTCGACGAGCTTTCAACGGCCCGGATTGTCCGCAAAGACCGCGGCCTTGACTATCTAATGAATTCTTAATGAGTATATAAGTTTTACTAATCAATGATTAAGGAGCGGACCATGCCCCGGCGCAATCTGAATGACCTGTATGCGTTCGTCATGGTAGCGCGGGAAGGCAGCTTTACCCGTGCCGCGGCACGCCTGGGGGTGACTCAGTCCGCCCTCAGCCAGACCATCCGCAATCTCGAGACACAGTTGGATATTCGCCTGCTGACACGAACCACACGCAGTGTGTCGGCCACGGCAGCCGGCGAGCGCTTGCTGCGAACCCTCGGGTTCCGCTTCGATGAAATCGAGGCGGAACTGGACGCCCTTACCGAGCTGCGCGACAAACCGGCGGGAACGGTACGCATTACTTGTGTGGACGATGTGCTGCGCACCGTCCTGTTGCCCAAGCTAACCCCTCTGCTGCGCGAGTATCCGGACATTGCCGTGGAATTTGATGTGAACTATGGATTCCGGGACATCGTCGCGGATCGCTTCGATGCCGGCGTGCGGCTGGGCGAATCCATTGACAAGGATATGATCGCGGTTCCCATAGGCCCCGAGATGAGGATGGCGGCGGCGGCATCAGCGGATTACTTTGATCGTCATCCACCACCGCGAACGCCGCATGACCTTACCGATCACCATTGCATCAACCTGCGGTTTCCGACACACGGCGGCTTTTATGTCTGGGAGTTCGAACGCGAGGGGCGCGCACTGAACGTTCGTGTGGACGGCCAAGTGGCCTTCAACAGCTCGCCCCCTATCGTGGATGCCGCACTCCGGGGACTCGGCATTGCCTTTCTGCCCGAACAGGAATTCTATCCGCACCTGGAGAGCCGCCGTCTGCTCAAAGTCCTGGAGGACTGGTGTCCTCCCTTCGCCGGCTACCACCTTTACTACCCCAGCCGCCGGCAGCCGTCACCGGCATTCTCGCTCGTCGTCGACGCGCTGCGTGTGCGCGGCCCGGTTGACCGGCATCGCCCTACCCGACAATGACCGCTGCAATGATCTCTTTGCTGTCGAAGACACCGGTAACGACAGCGATACCGTGTGAACAGGCAACAGGAAAGAAAGTCATGACCGCTACAATAGCCCGGCCGGACGAATATCGCGGATGAGATAGTCAAACCATCTTGCCTTTTGCGCCGATCAAACGCACGCTCCCGATATCCCCTTCCACACCGATGCGGTGGGGAAAGGCGGGACGGAACAACCCAGGGGGTCGGACGCCAGAGGAGAGGGAGAAGTAACCATGTCGCGCGATATTCTGGTCCTGGGAGCCGGCATGGTCGGCGTATCCGTCGCCTGGCACCTGCTTGAACGCGGCCACCAGGTGACGCTGGTCGACCGCAATCAGCCGGGCCGGGAAACGTCGTTCGGCAACGCCGGCATCATCCAGCGCGAAGCCGTGCGTCCCTATCGTTTCCCAAGAGACCTGACCACCTTGATCCGGGTGCTGCCCAATCGTCAGATCGATATCCGGTACCGGCCCTCCGGCATGGTTCAGGCCGCCGGGCCGCTGTTTCAGTATTGGCGCAACTCAGAGCCGGAGCGCTATGCTCGCATCGTGCCCGAGTACGCCGCTCTGATCCGCCATGCTCTGGAGGCACATGCGCCGATGATCGAGGCGGCTGGCGCCGAAGCACTGATTCGCCGGGACGGCTATCTGGAAGTGTTTCGCAGCACCGAAGCCCTGGAGCGGGAGTGCCAACAGGCACGGAGCGACGCGGAACACCATGGCGTCACCCATCGTGTCCTCGATGGCGCCACCCTCGCCACGCTGGAACCGGATCTTGCTCCCGGCCTCGCCGGCGCCATCCACTGGACCCAGCCTTGGACCGTCATGGACCCCGGTGCTCTGGTCGCCGCCTATGCCGCTGACTTTCGACAACGAGGCGGCCACTTCGTCCAGGCCCCATTGCGTGCCTTGTCGCGTCACCGTGGCGGCTGGCAGGCGATCGCCGGTGAAGAGACATTGACCGCCGAGCAAGTGGTGCTGGCACTCGGCCCCTGGTCCTCACAATGGTTGTCGCGACAAGGACTATCGGTCCCGCTGTTCGTTAAACGAGGCTACCACATGCACTATGGCGCGAAGGAGCAGACCCGCCTTCGCCACTGGATCATGGACGCCGAGATTGGTTACCTGCTGGCGCCGATGCGCGCTGGCATCCGGCTCACCACCGGCGCCGAGCTGGCCCGCCACGATGCCGGGCCTCGTTACCAACAACTGGCCGCCGCCGAAGCCGTGGCCCGTCAGCTTTTTCCTCTCGGTGAGCGCCTTGATCCGCGTCCCTGGATGGGCGCCCGCCCCTGCACCCCGGACATGAAGCCGGTGATCGGACCAGCCCCGGATTTACCCGGGCTCTGGCTGGCTTTCGGCCATGGCCATCAGGGCTTTACGCTCGGGCCGATCACCGGAAAACTGATCGCGCGGATGCTGGACGGCGAGACTCCGGACGTGGATATGACGCCTTATCGGGCGGACCGGTTCCGATGACCGGGCACCGGCGTCCCATACTTCGCTGGCACACTTACACGCCCATGCCTTCCCGCGGGTTTCAATCCTCAAGCGAGATGTCGAACGAATAGCTGGCGTGGGAACTGGGGCCTTTGTCGATAAACAGAAAGCCCGCCGGCTCATCGTAGAAATGATAGGCACGCCGAGGCCACCCTTGATCGAACGAATGACGGATCTCGGTGATTTTTTTCAGATAACCTCCCTCCGAGTCCCGGCCAAGCACCAACGCGGGGATATGATTATCCGCCGCCGCCGGACCGAACAGCACTTGTTTCCCATGCATTTCATAGCCTTCGGGCAAGTCATCGACGGCAACCCAGCGTACGTCGATGTCTGGCAGCAGCAATACATCCAGTTTTCCACGGACGCGCACCGGGGGCCGTTCGAAACGGTCCGGGTGATACTCAATCCGATTGACGGTGAACCTCACTGGCCCCTCCCTGTCCTCAGGGTCGAACCGGTAAACAGGCTCATCGTTCTTATCCAGAAAAACCAGCTCCTCGACATGATCGAAGCGGTCAAAGTTGGACACCAGACGGTTGCTCATCTGTTCCGGGAAATGGAAATACAGCTTATCCGCTATTGGATCCGGCAAGTCCTGATCCGCCCCCTCTTTGAACTCGACCTGAATGAGCTCGTCCAGCGACGCGGGGTCCGCCTCCAGCGGCTGGTCCAGTTCCCAGTCGCTGGCGGTGTGATCGTACACCCGGGCCCGCACACCAAGGGAACGTGGCTCGGCCTGGTTGTCCGGCACATCAAACTGTACCGATGTCAGATCCAGCGGCACGGTCAGCGTTGTCTCACCGGAAAGCCCTGGCAGCAGC
Source organism: Alcanivorax sp. 24 (assembly GCF_004360225.1). Lineage (GTDB taxonomy): Bacteria > Pseudomonadota > Gammaproteobacteria > Pseudomonadales > Alcanivoracaceae > Alloalcanivorax > Alloalcanivorax xiamenensis. The sequence goes on along the minus strand of NZ_SNUA01000002.1, from coordinate 209,304 downwards.
ACTTTCACCTGCTTCACCGTGCCACTGAACGCCACCTCCACAAACAACTGCCTATCCACACCCTCAAACATGGCCTTCCGCTGCGCCTGCATGCGCTGCTCCATGGCCTCCTTGTCCTTCAGTTCGCCGGATTCCGCCGCGTCGATCAGCTGGTCCAGCATCTCGATGATCAGGGTATCGTCACCGGCCGGCCCTTTCCCTGTGCTGCTGCTCGACAACAGGCGACCGGTGCTGTCACTGGCCTCCACCTCAATCTGATTGAACCTGTCTTCCGCCTCGGCAAGCGCCATATCTTCCGGCACCTTGAACAGCAACCGAACCCGATGCCCTTCGACTTCTTCCAAGGTGATGCGCCACCCGGACAACTCCTGATGGTCGCCCACATCGGAGGCTGAGAAATCAACTTCCGGCAGTGTTTCCGGCACGGTCAGGATCATCTCGCCACGTGCCCGTGCTATCGGTGACGGTGGTGGCGGCACCTGACCAATGGGCAGGTTTTCGTGTTTTTTCACCTGGGTGGTGAAACGCTTATATGAGGTATTCCACAACGCCACCGGAATCAGATTGCTTTGATCGGTGAACGGGTCCCGCTCCACCACCGGCAGTTCGGTGCCATCCGCCAACACCACCTGCTCCCAGTTGACCCTGAGATCAAAGGGATACGCGAACGGGAGCTCGAGTTGCGCTTCCTCGGGACGGTAGCGCGGATCATGGGTCAGCAGCACGCCGGCGGCCAACTGATCGGCCATGTCCTTCGTGTCTTTATAATCATCCAGGATCGCGTAGGGCGAGGTGCTATATTGCACCTCCTCTGGCGGCTCCCGGCGCTCCAGGTCCCCTTCCCGTATCCAGAACATGACATCGGCCATCGACGCCAATGCTTGTTTGACGTCCTGATCGGCCAGGGCTTCGATCCGTGCCTGATACTCCGCCTTCTGTTCTTCCAGTTCCCGCCTTTGCTCTTCGAGGGTTTTCTCTGAACACCCTGCCGATAACACCGCAAGAAACGGCAACACAAAAAACAACAACGTCACTCTGCGCATAAACAACCCCGGCAATGGCAAACATCCCTATCGCGGCCAATATCACCTGCGAACTCTCCGATTGGTCATTATCCTACCCTACAAGGACGTTACCCTCGTGCGGATACCCGCTCGGACGCCGAGGAGACAGCCCACCCGAACGCTGATGAGGGCTGCCCTCCTCTTTACACATCGATCATCGAGGTATAAAGTCCGTAGTCATGAATTCAGCAACCAGATCGTCCCGGGTTCGGCAAGCACCGGACTACGGCGACCCCAGCTACTGGCACGGCACGATCAAGATGTCGTTGTCCAAGTTCTTCGTGCTCAGCGTGCTGCACCGCAAACCCATGCATGGTTACGAAGTAGTGCAGGCGGTAGAGAAAAGCACCAATGGTTGCTGCAGCCCCTCCGAGGGCACCGTATACCCAATGCTCAATGAGTTCGAAGCGGGTGGCTTCTTGTCCTCTTCGGCACAGGTGGTGCAAGGCCGCTCCCGCAAAGTGTACGAGTTGACGGACAAGGGCCGGGAAGCCTTTCAGGTGGCGGTTGATGCTTGGCTGGATGCCACCGACTGCATCGTCGCCAGCAAGCTGGCGGCGGAAAGCACCGCAAAGGAAAACACAGAAAAAAAAGGACGGCAAAAGGCATGACCTTTTTTTTGCTCATATACATCGATGATCGATGCATTGACCATGGAGGCCTCCATGATCAATGCATCGTTGCATCAACGGTTCCAATGCCTCGGAGAGTCCAGCCATGAACGGGCAGCGACGAGTCGTTCTGGTGTTGGGGATAACGCAAACCCTGGCTTGGGGTTCCACCTACTATCTGCCCGCCATCCTGGCGGAGCCCATGGCAACAGAACTGGGGATTTCCACAGGAACGGTTTTTGGTGCCTTCTCGATGGCTCTAATCCTGACTGCGTTTCTTGGCCCCACGGCGGGCCATCGTATTGATCGCCACGGTGGGCGAAGCCTGCTTGCCACATCCAATGTACTGTTCGCCGCGGGGCTATTCGCCCTGGGTCTGGCCCAGGGCCCCGCCACGCTCTGGCTCGCCTGGGCGATCATTGGCATTGGCATGGCGATCGGGCTGTACGAAGCCGCCTTCGCCACCCTGACCAGTCTTTACGGGCAAAAGGCGCGCGGCCCTATCACTGGCATCACTTTGATGGCGGGTTTCGCCAGCACGGTATGTTGGCCGGTCACTGGTTGGCTGGATGTCGAGTTCGGCTGGCGGGTGGCTTGCTTTACCTGGGCTGCCGCGCACTTGTTTGTCGGTTTACCTCTGAATTGCCTGTTGCTGCCCGCGCGCTTTCAAGGCCACAGCCATTACAGCGACCCTGCACTCCCCAGGCCAACAACGAACCGTTTTGCCATGCCATTGCTGGCGCTGGTCTTCGCCATCACCTGGGTTTTGAGCACCGCCATGGCGGCGCACCTGCCACGACTGCTCCAGGAAACGGGGCTTACCGCCGCTGCCGCCATCGCTCTTGCGATACTGGTGGGGCCAGCCCAGGTAGCGGCCCGCTTCCTGGAGTTTGCTCTGCTGCGACCTTTTCACCCCATGGTTTCCGCAACCTTGGCCAGTGCCGCCCACCCGCTGGGCGCAATGGCGTTGCTGATTTTCGGTGCACCGGCGGCGGCACTGTTCACACTGCTGCACGGCGCCGGCAACGGCATCCTGACTATCGCCAAAGGTACTTTACCTCTGGCTATCTTCGGTCCCCAAGGCTATGGCCGGCGTCAGGGATGGCTGATGGCGCCGGCTCGTTTCAGCCAGGCGTTCGCACCGTTCCTCTTCGCTCTACTGCTTGAGCGGTTCGGCAGCGGCGCGCTGGTTGTATCCATCGCACTTGGAGGGATGGCCCTGGGTGCGCTTACCCTGCTCCAACATTTGACGAGGCATGACCATGAGACAACGCACACTCCCTGATCCCGACACTCTTCCCGCTCTTGACCAACGTTTCGCCCAGCCGCACCCGGCGGCGGCGCTGGGCAGTACCGCCGGGCACCCACCTCGTATTCTGCTGCTTTATGGCTCACTGCGGGAGCATTCCTACTCCCGTCTGGTAGTGGAAGAAGCGGCCCGTCTGTTGCGCTTCATGGGCGCCGAGCCACGCATCTTCGACCCCACTGACCTGCCGTTGCCGGATCAGGTCGCCGGCGACAACCACCCCGCCGTTCAAGAGTTGAGGGAACTGGCCCTATGGTCCGAAGGACAGGTCTGGTGCAGCCCCGAGCGACACGGCCAGATCACCGGAGTCATGAAGGCACAAATCGATCATTTACCGTTGGAGATGGCCGGTATTCGTCCCACACAAGGTCGGACTCTGGCTGTGATGCAAGTCAGCGGTGGATCGCAATCCTTCAACGCGGTCAATACGCTCAGGCAGTTGGGTCGCTGGATGCGTATGTTCACCATCCCCAATCAATCCAGTGTGCCCAAGGCGTTTCAGGAATTTGACGCCGGCGGGCGTATGCTGGCCTCCCCACTGTATGAACGCATTGTTGACGTCATGGAAGAACTGGTCCGCTTCACACGCCTGCTGCGCCCCCATGTTGACGCGCTCACCGATCGTTATTCCGAGCGCAAGGCTCTTGCCGGACCCACCCTGGACAGCGGCACCGACCTTTCCTCCATCGCCATCCGGCCGCAATAGAGGACTCGGCGATGAGTAGACAAAAACTCCTCTGGATCACCGATCTGCACCTGGCGGGTCCCGGTTCCCCATCACCGCAAGACGTCGATCCATTGCTACGGCTCAAAGCCGTTTTGCGAGACTTGCGGGATCATCACACCGACGCGGACCGTCTTATTCTCACCGGAGATCTGGCGCAGTCCGGCGGCGTCGAAGACTATAAATTGCTACGGGACGTCCTGGATGATTTCCCCGTCCCCTATCGATTACTAGTGGGTAATCACGACCACCGCGACAACCTTCGCAAGGTCTTCCCCGACACCATTGCTATCGAGGGCTTCCTGCAATCCAGTGAGCCACTGGGGGACTCCCGGTTGATCTATCTGGACACGCAAGCGCAAGACGGGCACCACGGAGAAGTCTGCCCCGCCCGGCTGGCCTGGCTGGAAACGGAGCTGCATGACGCAGGCAGCAAACCCGCGTTGATTTTCATGCACCATCCACCCATGACCATTGGTGTGCCACCTCTGGATCGGCTGCGGCTAAGGGATCCTGATCACGGGCTCTATCACCTGTTACTCGGCCGATCCGCACCGACCCAGCTGTTATTCGGTCACCTGCACCGCAACGTCAGTGGTCTGTGGGCGGGGCATCCCTTCACCGGCCTGGAAAGCACGCACCTGCCGCTGGCATTCGACATGGCCGGCGACCGCTTGTCGCGTTTTCCAGGGCCACCGGCTTATGGTGTGATCCTGGTGGAGAACGGAAACATAGTGGTCAACGCGGTGCAAAGACACGGCAAACTGTAGGGCATGACGAACGGCTTTCCCCTAAGCAAGCGATCGCTGTCAAGGTAGCGGCCGAGGCACATTGCCCCCACTTCCACTCATCGGCTGGCGCCAATACCACGGGCTCTGGAGCAATATCCGCTAGAGCTAGTCCGCCGCCTCCGGGGCCCGGATCGCCTTGCTGTAAAAGCCCGAAGGATCAAAACAGCAGACCCGCTTTTTACCCGAGGCCAGCATGTCGCAGGCGTCATTAATCCGCTTGGCACGGGTCTTGACCTGCTTGGCGGTGGTAATCCAATGAATCCAGTCCACGCGGGCCAGCGTGGTGGTGGCTTCCCATATCTCCCGGGCCTCCGGCGCGGCTTGGAGAGCCTCCCGCAAATCCATCGGGACCTCCGGTTCCGGCTCCCGCGCCACCGGACTGATTTCGAACCGGACGACATCACCAAAGGTGGTACCGGACGTTTCCATCAGGGGCTGACCGATACGAAGCCAATGGCTCTTGCGGCCGTCGGGCTCCAGCAAGACCTGGAACGCGTGGCCGTTCAGCGTGCCATCCACCGAGGTACGGCCCCGTCTGGGCAGCTTTGTGCTGACCTCCCGGGGCAACACCACGAAAGCCCAAGGTTCGCTGTCACCTTGCTTTTTGGGGCAAAGCAATCGTGCTTCGAATTGAGACTTCGTATTTTCCACAAGCATTATCCGTCTCCAACGCTCCGGTCTCTGATGACCTACAGTTCGGGCCGGGGGCATCCCGCCGGATGCCGTATCGTCAATGCCGTTTTTCGGACAGCGTGGCGATAATGGGAGCCCCTTTGGTGACGATAACGGTATGTTCGAACTGCGCGGAAAGATTGTCCGGATGCCCCACCAGAGTCCACCCGTCCTCCGCCTCTGTCACCAGTGTGCTGCGGGTGGACAGAAACGGCTCGATGGCGATGACCTGACCGAGCTGTAATCGGCGGGTATCGCGGCGATCATAGTAGCCCACGATGTCCTCCGGCTCCTCGTGCAGCGTTCGCCCGACACCATGACCGGCCAGATTCTTGATCACCTTGAAACGATGCGACTTCGCGGTATGTTGAATCGCTTTGCCGATGCGATTGATGGGAGCACCGGCTCGTGCTTCGCCCAAGGCGCGTTTCAAAGCCAGCCGGGTGGCATGACACAAGCGTGTCTTGAGCATCGACCCCGGCGGAACAACCATGGTGCCACCGGTATCCGCGAAATAGCCACCCAGTTCAGCGGATACATCGACGTTCACAATATCCCCGGCCTGAATCACCCTCTGCCCGGGAATACCATGCGCCGCTTCCTCATTGACGCTGATGCAGGTGGCGCCGGGAAAATCATACGTCACCCTCGGTGCCGACCTGGCGCCATACTGCTCCAGCAGCTGCTCTCCCAGCTTATCCAGTTCCGCGGTCGTCATGCCCGGTTCAACCGCATCGAGCATGGCATCACGCACTCTGGCGACAACGCGCCCGGTGTTCAGCACCCCATCGATATCGTTCTGGCCTTCCACGGTCATAGGTTCACCTTTGATCGGTTACAGCTCGCAGTTATTGCCGTTCGCCACATTGAGGACACACCATCCATGCCGGCCCATCAAAGCCGCCCCTCCTGACCCAAAGCAAGGCCTGGATAACCACACGGTCACACATCACAGGCACCCAGGCCCCGCCCAAGGGATCCATGCGTGTCCTCAGACGGGGGACTGGAGATTTACTGGACCCGATGAATCGCGCAGAGCTTGTTGCCGTCGGGATCGCGGACATAAGCCAGATGCATGGCGCCCATGCTGCCTTCACGCAGGCCCGGCGGATCCTCGATCGGCTTGCCGCCCTGAGCCACCGCCACATCATAGAATTCCTTTACCTGCTCGGGCGAATCGCACTTGAAGCCGATGGTGCCGCCGTTGGCGCAGGTCGCCTCTTCGTCGTTGATCGGTTCACTGATGGCAAAGGTGCTGCCATCGTGGATATAGAACAGCCGGACGTGGCCGGAAGGCGCCACGTTGCGAAACGGCTCGCGCGCGCCGAGTACACCGAGCACCGCGTCATAGAAGCTCTTGGAACGCTCGATGTCGTTGGAACCGATCATGATGTGGTTGAACATGGTTGCTCTCCTTCTACGGTTTGTCGTTATGTCTTATTCACCCAGCCCTTCAGCAAACAGGGCCCGTATCGCTCCAGGCCTCTTTTATCGCCGCCCGCCCACCTGCCAAACCTTCCCGGCATCACGCCGGATCACGCCAGTGGCGGCCCTCCCGTATTGGCTTGGGACTGAAGGCCGGATAGGCCAGGAAGGCACGGCGAAGCGTTATATTCACCCGCCCATGATCCGGCGGCAACCCGCCTTTTCGCATCGCCGCGCCGCCAACCACAGGCCAGTGCCGAACGATAGGCTTTGCTCGTGACGTTGATTGCCTCTCTCCATTCCACCCCAAGCGTTCACGTGAGGGCATGGAGCAGATGAATATCGTCCGGCTCCCGCTGATACAAGGCTTCATCCGGCTGCTCGCATAACCGGCAGCCCAGTCTCATGTAAAAGTCCACGGTATTACGTGACGGCGTCGCTGAAACGTAGAGCGCACCAGCCTCCACCCGCCGGGCCCGGGCGACGGCAAGACGGAACAGATGGGCGCCGAGACCACGGCGGCGATAAGCGTGGCTGAGGTGGAGGAACGTCAGTTGCAGCCATTCGCCCGCCGGGCCAAAGCGGCACGAATCGAGCACCACCGCGCCGATCAGGCGGCCCTGGTCGAACAGTCCAAGGAACCAACCACCACGGTCAAAACAATCGAGCAGGATCGGCGTGAAGTGCTCGGCCTCGCCCTCTGGCCAACCGCTCATGTCGTAGAACTCGGGACGAAGCACCAGTTCGCCGCCCTTGAGGGCATAGATCTCTTCGATCACCTCTCTGCGGTCGATCCCCCAGACCAGGCCGACCTCATCCCGACACAACAATCGCTCGTCAATCATCGTGGTTTCCCTACGCTCAGGCTGCACACAGGAACGAAACCGCGCCCCTGTGTCCATGACCTCTGATGGTCAAGGATAGCCAGGCGGTCGGATCAGTCCTCTCCCAATACGGACGGCGAGCGTCCTTGCAAGTGGGCATCCGAATCGTACAGAAACAGAATCGATAACACGATGCCACAACCCAACCATGTGCCCGAACCCGGTTTTGCTTTTTGCCTGCTCCCAAACCAGCGATATCCGGCGCGCCCGGTCCAGCGTGAGACGCAGCTCCCATTCAAAGCGCGTCCGGATGCCGTGTAGGGTTGCGTTATGGCGTCCACGCCTCAAGATTCAGGGCTCGCACCGGCCAAGAGTTTCATTTTCATGTCCGACCATCCGATTCTGTCCATCACCGACGTCGCCACCCCCGAGGCCTACCCCGCCATCACCGCCGCCGCCCTGAGTGGCGAATGGCCGGCGCTCACCGAGCGCCTGAAGCGCACCGCCGCGGACTACCGCCGCGCGCCCTCCCTGCACACGCTGCTGCAACTGGAAGGCACGCTGCATGCCATCCTCCGCGCGCCGCGCGACACCCTCGATACCTGGGCGGAGACGGAACCCGACAACCCCTGGCCCAGGCTCGCCCAAGGCATGGCGGACACCTACGCCGGCATCGACGCCCGGGGCGAAGAGACCGCCGACCAGCTCACCGACGCCCAATGGGAGCAGGTGGTGACATCGCTGAACCGCGCCCGTGCACCGCTGACCCGCGCCCTGGAGCTGGGCGCGCAGCCCGGCCCGGCGCTGGCCGCCCTCGGCCAGGCCGCCACGATCCTGGGCGTATCCGAAGAGGAACACCAACAACTACTGGCGCAGCTGGCCGAGGCCGACCCGAACTGGCTACCCGCCTGGTCCACCGCCCTGGCCCGCAGCGAAGCCCGCTGGGGCGGCAGCCTGGCGCACATGGGCGAAGTGGTCAGGCTGGCCGAACACGCCATCACCGCCCCCGAGCTACACCAGATCCTCACCGCCGAGTACTGGTGGTGGCGCGCCAACCGCGCCGCCACCATTGACGGCGACCTGGTCACCGCCCGCGGGCACTTGCGCGCCGGCCTGGAAGACTGCCCGCCTGGGCGCATGCGCGCCGCCCTGCTGGTGTTGGAAGCACAAATCCTGGCCTCCCTGGACGCCCCCGCCCTGGAAATCGCCGAAGGCTGGCAGGCCGCCGTGGACGCCGCCCCGGACGACTCCACACATCAGTTCGACCTCGGCCTGGCCTGGGTCAACGCCGGCGACATCGAGCGGGCCACCGCCGTGCTGAGCCGCCTGGCGGAACGGCCCGGCCCGGAGGGCCTGGAAGCGGCCAACTGGCTGGGGCGGTGCCTGGCCCGAGGCCGGCGTGGCTTTCCACAAGACCGCGCGGCGGCGGAGCGCTGGTTCCGCTTTGCCGCCGAAAAGGGGCCGGACGGCAAACTCAACCTGGCCGAACTCCAACTGGAAGACGACCCGCACTCCGAGCAGGCCCTGGCCCTGTGCCGCACCGCCATCGCCGAAGGCAACGGCTTCGGCGCCCTGCCCCTGGCCCGGGCTCTCCTGACCCAAGGCGAGCAGGCCGAAGCCAAAGCCCTGCTCAGCGACGTCCCCGTCGACTTCACTGCCTGTAAATACGCCCTGGCCCGCGGCCTGGACGAAGGCTGGTTCGGCACGCCCGATCCGCGCGCCGCGCTCGAGGTCAGCAACACCGTGCTGCCCCAAGTGTTCGACCCGTACCTCTCCGTACTGCACATGACCCTGCTCAGCGCCCAAGGCAATTGGGACGCCGCCCGCGACCACGGCCACTGGCTGCTGGAGGTAACCGCCGAGGGCCAACTCGACCTGCCCGACCCGCTGCCCGACGAAGTCCGGCGGCTGCTGAGCGAAATTCCCAAGCCCGGCCTGGGTGGGTTGCTGAAGCGGACGTTCAGTAAGGATCGGCTGCGGATGGAAGTGGAATCACCGGACTTGTGGGCCATCTGAGTCCGGGGTCAACTCAAGCACCTTGATCGGTAAAACGCACAAAACATCTCTTTATGTACATTTATGAGCACATAAGGCATAGAGATGTTCTTGACGAATCACAAGGAACGCCATAACGTACATTTAACGCCACTTTGTACGTTTTAGTGATCAAAATGCCCCGGACAGTCGATTCTCCCGTTTATCAAAAGGCCCAGATTCTCGATGCCCTGCGCGACACCGGCGCCCTGATCGCCGAGGCCCGCAAGGCGCGCGGCTGGTCCCAGACCGACCTGGGCGCGCGCCTGGGCAAGGTGGACCGGCGGCACGTGAGCGCCCTGGAAAAAGGCGACCCGAAGGTCGACGTCGGCCTGGTGGTGGCGGCCCTGTGGCTGCTTGACCTGCCCCTGCTGGCGACCCTGCCCGAACCGGGCCAGCCCACCCCAAAAGGGTATTACCGGGTCGCCGAGAACCGCGCCGGCGCGCGCCGCCCCACCAGCCGGCGCCGATTCCGACCCCAGGACGTCGACAATGATTTCTGATCGCGCCTACCTCTGGCGCTTTCCACCGGGGCAGGCGGAACCGGTGGTGTGCGGCGTGGTCGCCTGGGACGGCGCCGAATACGTGTTCCGCTACGGCAAAAGCTACCTGGCCCGGCCGGATGCCATCCCGCTCTCGATCCCCGGCCGCCCCCTGGGCGAGCTCACCGGCGAGCCCTACGTCCTCGACCACGAGCTTAGCGGCGCCGTGCGCGACGCGGCGCCGGACGCCTGGGGCCGGCGCATCATCCAGCGGGAAATCGCGAAAACCCTAGACCCCACCGGCGAGGCCCCTTACCGCCTCGAAGGCGAACTCGGGGAGATTGATTACCTGCTCGGCGCCGGCGCCGATCGCATTGGCGCCCTGGACGCCACCGACCGACCGGACGCCTACGCGCCCCGCGCCAAGCCGATCCGCCCGCTGGCGGACGCCCTGGAAGCGGCGGAACTAATGGAACGCGGCCAGGAACTGGATGACGACCTGGACGCCGCCCTGAACCACGGCACCAGCATCGGCGGCGCCCGGCCCAAGGTGCTGTTCCGGCGCGGCAAGTCCTGGCTGGTCGCCAAATTCAGCTCCAGCCGGGACACCCTCAACATGATCGCCGCGGAAAGCGGCGCCATGCGGCTCGCCGCCAAAGCCGGCCTGAACGTGGCGGACACCCGGGTGCCGGAAGTCTCCGGCAAGGACGTGCTGCTGGTCCGCCGCTTCGACCGCGACACCAACGCGGCCGGCCACCCGACCCGCCGCCACATGCTCAGCGCCATGACCCTGCTGGACCTGGACGAATACGCCGTCCGCAGCGGCGAAGCCAGCTACCTGGAACTAGCCGACGTGCTGCGCCAATACGCCCGGGACTTCGAACGGGACGGCCGGGAGCTGTTCCGGCGCATGGTCTTCAACATACTGATCGGCAACACCGACGACCACGCCCGCAACCACGCCTGCTTCTGGGACGGCACCGCCCTCGACCTCACCCCCGGCTACGACATCTGCCCCCAGCCCCGGCTGGGCTACTCGGCGGACCTGGCCATGACCGTCGGCCACCAGGGCCGCGCCGCCACGCTCCACAACGCCCTCAGCCAGGCGGAGCGGTTTGGTCTGAACGAACGGGAAGCCACCGAATGCGTCGACGCTATGAAGCAGGTGGTGGAGACCCACTGGAAGGCGCTGTTTTCAGCGGTGGGGATGGAAGCCGGGGATATCGAGTACCTGGCGAAGGCGACGATCCTGTCGCCTTCGATTTTGGATTAGGCGCCACGGCACCAGAATTCAATCGCCAGCTCGCACCAGACTCTCCCTCGAAATCTCCCCAACCGCCCGCGCCCCGGTGAGCGTCATCGCCACCTTCATCTCGCTGGCGATCAGGTCCAGCACATGGGCCACGCCCTGCTCGCCGGCGGCGGCGAGGGCGTAGACGAAGGCGCGGCCCAGCAGCACGCCGTCCGCGCCCTGGGCGAGCAGGCGGACCACGTCCAGGCCGGAGCGGACGCCGGAATCCGCCAGGATCGTCAGGTCGCCCTGCACCGCGTCGGCGATGGCCGGCAGCGCCCGGGCAGAGGAGAGCACGCCATCGAGCTGGCGCCCGCCGTGGTTGGAGACGACGATGCCGTCCGCGCCGAACCGCACCGCCTCGCGGGCGTCCTCCGGGTCGAGAATGCCCTTGAGCACCATCGAGCCCTTCCAGAACTCACGAATCCATTCCAGATCCCGCCAGCCGATGGACGGATCGAAGTTCTCGCCCAGCCAGCCGATGCAATCCTCCAGGTTAATGCGATAGCCCAGATAGGCCGACACATTGCCCAGATCGTGCGGCCGCCCGCGCAGGCCCACGTCCCACGCCCAGCGCGGGTGCGTCACCGCCTGCAGCATGCGCCACCAGGCCGCGAACGGCCCGGACATCCCCGAATGCCGATCGCGATAACGCGCCCCCGGCACCGGCATATCCACCGTGAACACCAGAGTCCGCACCCCCGCCGCCCAGGCCCGCTCCAACGCGTTCTTCATGAACCCGCGGTCGCGCAGCACATACAGCTGAAACCACATCGGCCGCGTCATCGCCGGCCGCACCTCCTCGATGGGACACACCGACACCGACGACAACGTAAACGGCACGCCCCGCGACGCCGCCGCCCGCGCCGCCTGCACCTCGCCCCGCCGCGCATACATACCGGTGAGCCCCACCGGCGCCAACGCCACCGGCAGGCTCACCGCCTCCCCGAACAGCCGCGCCGACAGATCCACCTCCCCCACTTCCTTCAACACCCGCTGCCGCAACGCCAGATCGCGCAGATCCGCCACATTGCGCGCCAGGGTGTGCTCGTCGTACGCGCCCCCGTCGATGTAGTGGAACAGGAACGGCGGCAGGCGGCGTTTGGCGGCGAGGCGGTAATCGTGGGTGGAGGAGATGATCATGGTTGTCTCCTGGTGGGTTGGCGGCCGGAAAGCTTGGAGAGAAAGTCTTTGAATTGCATACGAACTAAAGGCCCGCCTCATTGAACAACTGGGCGGCGGAGACATTCAACGCCCTGGCGATACGCAGGATGTTCGCCAGGGAGACGTTGCGCTCTCCCCGCTCCACCGCGCCGATGTAGGTGCGATGAATCCCGACCTCGGTGGCGAAGGCCTCCTGGGAAATACCGGCAACCCGTCTCCGCTCCCGGATCACGGAACCCAGCTTTTTCTGTGCGTCATCAATGTGAGTAGTCATATTTCAAATTGTTCTTATAGATGACTATAAATCTACACACTATAAGTAGCATATCCGGCCACTCTGATCTATGATGACTTTACGTATCATTCAAACTCATGGAGGAAATCATGAAAAAGCGCAAGCCGAACATTGAGATCGGGCACTATCGTGGGAGCCGGTACTGGGGCGTTTGGGTTGATTCTGAGCTGCTTGCGGTGGTTTGTTATCGGAAGGGAGCCCAAGCGATCAAAGCAGCTCTGTTAAAAGCGGCATAGACCGACTGGGTAGACACTACCGTGCACAATGTAAGTGCTCACTTCCGACGCCTATTTAACTGCGAAGAAGACGAGTCGCCCACAAACCTGGTACTATCGGCGCTGACTTTAATGGAAGGAAATATGATTACGTTTGTAGATCTGTTCTGTGGCGGGGGCTTAGGTGGCCGGGGGGCGGTAGCGGCTGGTGCCAAACCCATTCTGGCGGTCGATGCTTGGAATATCGCAACAGATACTTATAAAAGCAACTTCCCCGAAGCGGAGGTGATTTGCTCCCCGATCGAGGCATTAGACCCGTGGGCAATGGCCAAAAAACACCACCCTGATGTCTTGCTAACGTCCCCTGAATGCACTTCTCACTCGATCGCGCGCGGAGCAAAACCTGGGTGCGAGCGAAGCAAGGAAACCGCCATTGGCATCATCCCCTGGATCGAGGCGATGGAGCCACGCTGGCTCATCGTGGAAAACGTCAACCGTATGAAAAAGTGGGGGCGTCATAACGAATTAGTAAGCTCCATCGAATCATATGGCTATACCGTTAATGACCTGTTTCTAAATGCGGCTGACTTCGGTGCACCCCAATCCAGGAGACGCATGTTCTTGGTCTGCGACCGAAAAGGCTCTGTTATTACCCAGGAAGGCCTAATTTCTCTACACAAAAGGGCCTCCAAAACCGCCCGATCTATTATCGACTGGTCCGGCAAATATCAAAGCCGGCCGCTCTACACTTCAAATAGAGCCAAAGCCACCATCGAACGAGCCGAAAGGGCCATAAGCGAGATCGGAAGAAAAAAGGACTTTATCATAGTCTATTATGGTTCTGATTATGCGGGTGGATGGCAATCACTTGATTCTCCCCTTCGCACAGTGACTACTTTGGATCGCTTTGGCCTTGTGACTTGGAGGGGGGACACGCCCTATCTACGAATGCTGCAACCGCCCGAACTACTTAAGGCCATGGGAGCAGGCTCCAATCATAAGCTACCGCACGGAAGCAGACGAGATAAAGTCAAGCTATGCGGAAATGGGGTTTGCTCCCCTGTTATGGAAATGATTTTCAAAAAAATAACGTTAGTTGAAAGCCAAGAAATGGGATTGGCCTGCTAAAAGGCATGTTTAAAAAACTCAAGAAGAGAGTCTTAATTTTTACTAAAATATAATCAACCAACAACGAGCTTAGCATCATCGCCATGCAGCCACTCTTCAACAATACCGGCAGATTTTTCAATGGACTTCTTCAACGAGCACTCCCAGACGATAGCGACACGCCAGCCAAGCTCGACTAGCATTTGCGTATGGCGCGCGTCTCGGTTTATATTTCCCTGAAACTTCTTTTTCCAAAAATTGCTATTGGTTTTGGGTGTCGTTGTGTATCGGCATCCCTTATGCCTGTGCCAAAAACAGCCATGAACGAATACCACAGCCCGGTATTTCGGCAACACAATGTCAGGACTGCCTGGCAGGGATTTCACATGAATTCGATACCGGAAGCCCCTCGCAAAAAGGCAGGAACGGAGGGAGCGCTCAGGCCATGTGTCCTTTGCACGAATACCCGACATCATGCGACTGCGTTGAGGAGTCGTTGGAACTCGCATAATTACAAATCATCTAAGGCGATGGCGTACGAAGATTAGTGGCTGAGTGAGCTGAAGAAAAGCAAAAAGCTCGGCACGGCGCTCAGGACTCAATGGTTACTCAGCGCCGCGCTGGGATGCAAGTAGGGAAGGGGAGAAATAATAATGGCACGCAACCTTACGCACCCACCAAGCGCTGCCTCTCTGGTAGCGTCGATGCGCGACCTTGGATATTCGCTTGAAACCGCGATTGCTGACCTTATCGACAACAGCATATCCGCCGGCGCAGATACCATCGATATAGTCTGCAATGCTGCCGAAGCACAGCCGCTGGTGCTCATCCTTGACAATGGCAGTGGCATGACGGGTGAAGAGTTGTTAAGCGCGATGCGCCACGGGACAGTGAGCCCAAGGAAAGTACGTCCGCCTAGGGATTTGGGGCGATTTGGCCTTGGCCTCAAGACCGCTTCATTCTCTCAGTGCCGGTCACTCACAGTGGTTAGCAAGAGAAATGGGGTTCTCTGCGGGGCTGAATGGAATCTTGACCATATCGATGCTGCTGACGAATGGGTCCTTTCCATTCTGGACGAAGCAGATATCCAGACGTTGCCATACGTTGAGCGACTTGAGGGTAATGGTACCGCCGTCATCTGGCGGGAACTTGACCGGCTTGGGGAGGACGAGACAGGCAACCGTCGAGATGAGGTTATCAGTGAGAAGTTGGATGTTCTGGACCAGCATCTTGCACTCGTCTTTCATCGGTTCCTGGCAGGCGAGATCAAGGAACACCCGCAAATCACCATTACCGTCAACGGCCATGCTATCACTGCTTTCGACCCTTTCTGCAGAAGAAATCCAGCCACACAAGTTTTGCCGGAAGAAGTTGTGTATATCGGTGACATTCCTGTTCGTCTGCAGCCATATGTGTTGCCACATCACTCAAGGCTAACAGCGGGAGAGTATGACTTTTACCAGAATCGGAGTGAGTTTATATCAAACCAGGGCGCATATATTTATCGAAATGGCCGCCTTATGGCCTGGGGCGACTGGTTCCGGCTCATTCCCAAAGGAGAGGCTACTAAACTCGCACGGGTACAGATCGACTTTCCCAATAGTTTGGATGAATCCTGGACCATAGATATCAAAAAATCGCGCGCAAGGCCTCCCCGTGCAGTGCGCGAACGGCTTCGCCAGATCATTTCACAGGTTACGGGACGCAGCACAACCGTACATCGCGGCCGTGGGCAGCGCCTCTTCCAGGATGTTGCGGCTCCAGTATGGGAAAGGTATGCCGACCATGGCGGAATCCGGTATTCCATAAACGGTACCCATCCACTGATTCAACAACTGTTGGAGCGGCTTGATCGGGACGGGAAGCAAAGTCTGAATGTCTTGCTGGATTCGGTCTCCGCATCATTGCCTGTTGAAATGATCTACTCTGATTATTCAACTCATCCTCAAGAAGTGAACCAATTGCCTGCGGACGGCAATGTCATTGAGAGACTTCGTGCACTACGTGCGGCGCTGTGGGGGGAAACAACAGGGGATGCGGAGCTCTTCCGTGAAGTTATAAGATCGACAAGGCTGTTTGAGCGACACATGGATATCGTTAACCAATATATCGACCAGGATTTTGCATGACTACCACCCAAAACGACAAGGAAAAGGGAATCATTGCGGCGCTAATCACGGCTTTCGGAGATCGTGAGGATCCGCCATCACGAACGGAAATACAGGACAAGGCGAAGGAGATCGCTCCTATCCTCGGATACCATGGGGACCTAAATGACGTTATCGTAACGGCGGAGACCATCATTCCGTCCCGCATGAACGCGGGAGTGTCACTCGTAGATATTGAAGCGGCACATGATGAGGACTGGATACGTAAGCGCGAGATCAGTAGCACCTATGCAGATGCTTATGCAGATTATTTACGGAGTGAAAACTGGCATCCGACAATTATTAACACGCTGCTGAACGACGACGGTGCAAAAATTCTTGGACTTCTCCAAGACCCGACAAGTGAGGGCACATGGAACCGTCGCGGATTGGTCATTGGGCATGTCCAGTCGGGCAAGACGGCCAACTATATGGGTGTCATCGCGAAAGCGGCTGATGCGGGATATAGATTCATCATTGTTATCGCGGGTATTCACAACAATCTGAGAAAACAAACCCAGGAGCGCATCGATGAAGGTTTCATTGGCCGGTCAAGCGATCCATCCAACAGGGTCAATATAGGTGTCGGCCTGAATACGGGGTACCCCCACCCCGCGACGCTCACAAATATCAATGATGACTTTAACGAAAACACTGCTGCCAGAATGGGGTGGCAGCTTAACGACTTTAGCAAGCCTATAATTCTTGTCATTAAGAAAAACGTTCGTACTCTCGATGCGCTCCACAAATGGCTGAAAGCTATGAATGCCCAGGGCGATGGACGCATCTCGGATGTGCCGATGCTCATGATCGACGACGAGGCGGACAACGCTTCGATTAATACCAACAAAGACGACATTAATCCCACGAGAACCAACGCTGCGATTCGCACCATCCTCGGCCTGTTTACGAAGTCCTGCTATGTTGGCTACACGGCCACACCTTTCGCAAACATCTTTATCAATCCGGATGCATACGATCCAGAGGCGCGTGAAGAATTGTTTCCCAAAGATTTCATCTTTTCACTCGACGCGCCATCAACTTATTTCGGCCCTGACAAGGTCTTTCTAGACGTAGCAACTAGCGGCGTCGTTCTCGGTCGCATCGACGACTGCGAAGAATACCTCCCTTTTTCACATAAGAATGGTACCCCGGTAACGGAACTGCCTCCCAGCCTCTACAGGGCACTGAATCAATTCATTGTGGCGCGCGCCATCCGTAATCTGCGCGGGCAGGCGCGAAAGCATTGCTCCATGCTGATAAACGTGTCGCGTTTCGTATCCGTCCAGAAGGAAGTGAAAGGCTTCATCAGCCTGCGTGTGGAGAAGTTACACGAGGCGGTGAAAGCAAACTACATGATGACGGAAGAGGTTTCAGCGAAGAATTACTATATGGCGGGATTGAGGGCGGCATTCGATGGCGAGTATGCTGGAAGCGGCTATTCTTGGGAAGAAGTAAAGAAAGCCCTTCTGGAAGTGTTCGAGCATCTACGAACTTATGTGGTGAACAGCAAGAGCGAAGAGGTGCTAAATTACCGGAAATACGAACGGGATGGCATCGGCCTTACGGCCATCGCAATTGGGGGTCTAAGTTTGTCGCGCGGCCTTACGATAGAGGGACTGACGATCAGCTATATGTACCGCAACACGCGAATGTACGACACTCTAATGCAGATGGGCCGTTGGTTTGGGTATCGGCCTGGCTTCGAAGATATCTGCCGTGTTTACCTGCCGGAAGGATCCATCAACTGGTACTCGCATATCGCTCGCGCGTCCGAAGAACTCCGACAACAGATCAGGCGGATGCGCAAAGTCGGGTTGAGCCCCAAAGACTTTGGTCTTTATGTTCAGTCGCACCCTGATAGCCTTCTGGTCACAGCTGCCAACAAGATGCGCGGCGGTGAAAGGGTGACGCTTAACCAGAACTTCACTGGAAAACTGGTCGAGAGTACGCTGCTCCCTCTTGACACGAGGATCAATGCCGAGAACGAATTTCTAATTGAGGAATATTGGCGCAAACAGTTTGGTGGCGTGATTCAAGATACCAGCCAGAAGAGTTGGTTTATTCCTGACGTTGATGTCGAGATAATTGAAGAATTCTTGACACGTTTCAAGTCGCACAAGGATGCGATTCTCCCAAAATCGTGGGCCGTTGAATATCTGCAGGCAATTGCGGGGCAGTTTCCCAAAGGAGACGTTCTCTTGATCTCAAAAGGTCGCGACGAGGAGAGCAACTTTCGCCTCGGCGTGCAATACCGAACAGCGAAAGATGCGACTTCTGACGGTTGGCGCCTGTCGGGATACCGTCTAGCCAGTCGAGGTGACGAGAAGCTCGGTCTCAATGAGGAGCAATTGAGCCAAGCTGAAGCACTGGCTGCCGAAGATGAGAAAAGCAAGAGCAAAAAGCCATCTGATTTCCACTATCGGGTCGTTCGAAATAAGCCTCTTTTGATGCTGCATGTCCTTGAGCCAACTGAAAATTCTGATTTCGCGGGATGCCGGGTTCCCGCATGGGGCATAAGCTATCCGGATGGTCTCTACCGCACACAGATCGAGGTGGTCGCAAACCGGGTCTGGGTCGAAAAGATGTATGGCGCATTGGACGATGATCCTGACGCTGAGGATGACTATGATGAATAGGAGCACGCCATGGGAGCAAATCGCCGAACCTAGTACAGACTATAATGTTAAGCGCGTGGCGGACACGACGGGAATACCGTTCTACTGGGGCAAAGATACAACGGGCCGGTGTCTTCTTATCATTGAGCTGGAGGGAGACCACACCTATCAATATCGTCGTGACGTCACTCATCTGAATGGAATTAGTGTCGATCTTCGCAAGGGGGAGAACGAAAGCCAGCAACGCTTGATTCTCACACTTGAGCGACATATCGATAGCGACCTTTTTCTCGGACTTTGTGAAACGTTAATCTCCAGTCTGGCGTCTGTAACGGATTCCGCCGTCGCGCTGTCCGTTACCTTTCAACACCTGAAGCGGTGGAAGGCTTTTCTCGCGGGGAAGAAGGCGAGACTACTGACAAACGAGGAAATTCGAGGCCTTTTTGCCGAACTCCATGTTCTTCGCCAGCTTTACCTGCGGCGGCTAACGCAGGATGAGGCTATAGATGCGTGGTGCGGAGCCGACGGCGCACATCAGGATTTCATCTTCGGCAATATTGCCATAGAAGTTAAGTCTCTTTCCGGTCGCGAAAGGAACAGTGTTCGAATATCTTCCGAGGATCAACTCGAAGCACTGGTGGACAGCCTGTTTCTTATGACCGTGCGCCTGATAGAAACGCCGGATTCGGAAACCGCGCGTTCGCTGAACGACATGGTTGCATTGATTGAGCAGGAACTTGTCACCGCCGAAGCTATTGAAAAGTTCTCCGGAAAGATTGCGGCTTGTGGGTATGCTGAGCTCGCGGACTATGACAGACCCCGCTTTACTGTGGGTAGCACTGACGGATACACAGTTACAGACCAGTTCCCAAGAATTATCCGGTCCCGGCTATTGCAAGGACTTTTTCATGTGACCTATGAAATTCAGTTGGAAGCCATTGCTCCATTCGTCTGCGAAGAGAATGAAATATTCGGGAGGGTTTGATTGGACGCAACAATTACTGAATTCTATCACGACTTCCGCCAGGAACTTCTAGCCGGCGCGGAGGCAAGTCGCAGTTTTCAGCTTTCCGAGTTCATGGAGACCGTCGCGAATGAACTCGTTGAAACCGGAGTCACGGAAGGCTTCGAGTTCTGCCATTTCCGTGCTCAACGCGGGATGAGGGTGGATGGATTTTGGTTTGACGATGAAGGTGTTTTGGATCTTTTTGTTGCCGACTTTGAGTCCCGAACTGAGCTGACATCTCTGACCAAAACAGATGTTGATGCTGCATTCAAGCGAGTTACCAATTTCTTTGAGGCGAGCGTTAGTAAGGGATTGGCAGGCGAGCTCGAACTCACTTCGCCCGAATATGGGCTTGCGAGGCAAATTGCCGATCGAAAGGGAGCAATTCGTCGACTCAGGCTCTTTATCTTTTCCGAGCGCTCCTTGAGTGAAAGGATCAGAGAACTTCCTGACACGGAGGTGGCGGGCATTCCTGTTAGCCATCAGATCTGGGATATCTCGCGCCTTCATCGTCAGAGGAGCTCACGCAGCCACAAGGAGCCCCTCGATCTCGATTTCGAGCAGATGTTTGGGGCCGCCATCTCCTGTCTGCCGGCTCACTTGGGAGCTGAAGCTTACCAGTCCTACCTGATTGTCATGCCAGCCGAAGTTCTCGCATCTCTCTATGAAAAGTTCGGAGCGAGACTGCTCGAACAGAATGTAAGGACCTTCCTCCAGGCTCGTGGCAATGTCAACAAGGGTATAAGGGCCACTATACTGAATGAACCGGCAATGTTCTTTGCCTACAATAACGGCATCACGGCAACCGCGCAGGGTGTTGATACAAA
The DNA here is from genome assembly GCF_004360225.1 of Alcanivorax sp. 24. Taxonomy (GTDB): domain Bacteria; phylum Pseudomonadota; class Gammaproteobacteria; order Pseudomonadales; family Alcanivoracaceae; genus Alloalcanivorax; species Alloalcanivorax xiamenensis. Next base: position 188,701 of record NZ_SNUA01000002.1, on the reverse strand, counting down.
GATAACGGATTCCGGCCTTGCAATAACTAGAGTCATCGATCTCCAGATAGTCAATGGTGGCCAAACAACGGCCTCGCTGTTCCATACGCGGAGACGAGATAAAGCTGATCTGTCCAGGATATTTGTTCAGATGAAGTTATCCGTCATCGATAGTCGGGACAGCGAATCTGTTGTCCCGAGAATCTCCGAGTATGCAAATACCCAAAACCGAGTGAATGCAGCCGACTTCTTTTCTAATCACCCGTTCCATGTGCGGATGGAAGGGTTTTCGAGACGTATTTGGGCACCGGCTCAGGAAGGAGCGCAGCGTGAAACAAAGTGGTTCTACGAGCGAGCACGCGGCCAATATGCAGATGAGCAATCAAAGCTTACGCCTGGCGAGAGGCGTCGTTTCAAAGCGGAACATCCCAAGCAGCAGATGTTCACTAAAACAGACCTAGCCAAGTTCGAAAATGTTTGGGATGATCACCCGAGACATGTCAATCTAGGTGCGCAAAAGAACTTCGCTCAATATGCCCGCCGCATCGGAAAAGAGTGGGATAAAGCGCCAGAAATCTTTAATGAATTTTATTTTAAGCGCGCCGTCGCCCGCGCTTTAATATACCGAACGACTGAACGGCTCGTTTCATCTCAGCCTTGGTACAATGGCGGATATCGCGCCAATATTGTGGTCTACACATTGGCTGTTCTTGGCGAAATTGCAAAGCGCAGGAAATTATATTTTGACTTTCTTAGTATATGGAAAAAACAGGATATCAGCCCCATCCTAAAAGAAGCAATTTCGATTATAGCTTATGCGATCAAAGAAGACATCACTAACCCCCCAAGTGGCATTTCAAACGTTTCCGAGTGGTGCAAGAAGGAGGGTTGCTGGGACCGAATAAAACTTCGGATAGATGAAATTGAGGCAGGCCTTCACGCCGATTTTTATTCCCACCTAATTGCTTCCGACGACCATTCCTCAGAGGCCCGAGAGGCCAAACAGATTCAAAGGATTGACGATGGAATCGAGGCCCAACGGCAGGTAATTAGCATCACCCCAAAAAGATGGTCTTACCTTCGCCAAGCTCTTATCGAAAAAGACGTTCTCACAAAGAAGGAGGCCGATATTCTAAACGTCGCAGCGCAGATTCCCAAAAAAATCCCAACCGAAAAACAATGCATGATTTTACTTGAAATCGTCGAAAAGGCAAGACTAGAAGGCATTGTCATAAATTAGCGCAGCAATCGACACGAGCACTATAATCCCCCTCCCAACACCAGCGCTTAAATGCTTGCCATCTCCAGAAATCTTCTAAAATTAAAACTTCACGCATCCCCACATTTACAACATTTAAAGCCACAGCTCAGTAAGCTGAGCATTTTTCGCTCAATCATCGCCAGCTTTTGAACCGGCCCCAGTTTCGCTAACGCCCATCTTACTGGCCCGGACGAGTTGAGCTAGCTTAGTTGGTAAAGCGTGTAAAACAAACTCCAATCTAGTGGAGCGTAACTGGGTCCGCGTACAGCTACTTGTCAGCTGGTTCCAACGCAACAAGCGCCCACTTTGTATATTCGGCGCCAGATGAAAAATTTGTTTCGACAATCTTTTTTAGAGTTACGCTATATATTCCATTGATTTCTGAATGTCTTGCCGCTTCTAACGACTCATCCAGAATCTTTCCGCTATAATCCTCGTTATCGCTTAAATGACGCACTCGATATCGTTTAGTCTTGACGTCCAAGCCTAACAACTCAGCCCTAAAGGTTATTGATTCAGACATATCAATATCTATCTTGCTAACCAGATCAAACGCCTTTTTTATCTCCTTTTTCGATAGCAACAGAACACGACCACGTTCGCTATTAGGTGAACCCCAATGCAGCTTCATAGGAGAATCAAGTTTCGAAACTTCCCTTAGGAAAGAACGATATTTAGATGCAACCCTGCCCTTTAAATTATGAAGTTTGTTGCTTATATTATCTTCATTGTCCCTAGACTCAATCAGGTTTGTTAATTCCAGAAGAACATCAGATGCCAATGAGCTATGAAACAAATCAGACGTCGATTTTGATTTTAGCTGTAGCCCAAACGAACCCTCGAAAATTTGAGTGGCTCTAAACTTTGTTGCTTCTAGGACATCAGCAGGAATCGCGCCCTTTAGAGTGATGTCGCCCTTGCAATATTGACCAAGCGCATTGGCTAGCTCTTGAAACGAAGTAAGTATGCCGCCCAAATTTCTTGCGTCAATCTCAGGAAGCTTGGTATCCCAAGGATAAAAGTGTAGGTTATATGTTTCTCTTCTTGATCCGCTTGCCGCAAGATCAGCATCAACAAAACCCAATCCGAGATGGACGCTTTCATTTGATTCCAGATAGACACCTTCATCTGGCAAGTCTTCTAAATGAATTTGCTCTGGGAATATATGGTGCACAGTGGACTCACCAGCAAAATTCGATTCCACTTCAAAAAGGTACCCATCTTCCGGAGAAAGGAGAGCTTCTCTAAGCACAACCCCTTTATTTACGATGGTGGAGAATCTATCTTCTGATACAGGCAGGTACAACCACTTAAAACTCTCGTAATCATCGAACACAGATAATACTAGAAATCTTGCGCCAGACTTATTTATACATGAGAAAATTCGCGGAATATCATAAAACTGGAAGACAGTCTCGACACGCAGATTTCCTAGTATTGTTTTCTTAGGAAGATTAAGCATGAGCCACCCTCAAGTTATCCATTGGCATAAATATTTCAGCCAAGTCCTGGGCGCTAATAAGTGGCCACAATGTCTTGTGGTTATAATTGTTTTTCGATGGAGTGGGCGCAATCACACCAGACTCCGAACCCAATTCGGCGATGCAAAGCTTCTTTTTCTTCAGCGCAGGAACCAATGATATAGCCGTTTTACAATCTTCCTCCGACGTATAGACTGACAACCCCCTAGCCTGACAGGCCTTCTTACCCCAATTCTCTCCTGGCTTTAGGTCATAGTAAGACAGAAAGTCCTTTTGCTTAGGGTTTGTTCTATTGGTGAATCTATATACCACACCGGATGTTTTTTTCGCATCATCCGGCGGACACTTTTCAGGATAATGATCTGGCCACATTGAGACTTTTTCTTCCATATCAAATTAGTTCCTATACGACATAGCGGAGCCGCCAAACCAGCTAACAGGTATTAGGGCGCCGACACGAATACCCAACGAACGCTCCGGTGCCGTATCCTTTTTCTTGATTTCCCCTAGTACAGAATAAGACCAGAAAACATCCCCACTGACAAACACTTCAAACCACCCTTATCCTGGCATCTTAGCCAAACAAATCCGCAACACCCAAGCGCCAACGGCTTTTTAAGTAAGCCCTTACTAATTAGCCAAACCAGATAATTCGCAGGTCAGCCACCCTTGCTCCGGCAAAGCTGGCTAACCACCCTCCCCCGGCAATGACAGCTTGGCAATCCGCCCAGCCTCCCCCGCCGGCACCCCCAACGCCTGCAACACCATCTCCGCGGCAATCCGGTCGGCGTGTTCCACCTCCCCGTCTTCCACGAGAAGGTTCATGGCGCCCAGGGTGGCGGAGATGACCATGCTCATGGCCATTTCTTCGTGGGCGTAGTGGAAGTCGCCTTGGCGGCGGCCGGCTTGGAGGTCGGCGCGGAGGTAGCTGGCGAGGGCGGAGCGCATGCCTTCGGCGTAGCGGACCACGGTGATCAGGGCGCGGGTCCAGTCCGGGTCGGTGCGGGCTTTGTTCATGAAGGTGCGCACGGCGATGCTGAGGCGTTCGGCGCCGCTGTCGACGGCTTCGCTGACGGTGAGGATCTGTTCGGAGAGTTGGACGGCGAGTTCCAGGCCCACGGCTTCGAGGACTTGTTCGCGGGAGCGGAAGTAGTTGTAGACGGTGCCGTTGGAGACGCCGGCTTCGTCGGCGAGGGTGTTGAGGGCCAGGTCGCCGAGGCCGGCGCGGGCGTGGATGCGCAGGGCGATGTCCAGCCGTTGTGTCGGCTGTACGGCCCGCAGAGACGTCCACGCGTGGGACCGAGAGCCACTCGGAGCGGCACCGGGGAGCACGTACTCGCTTAATCCAAAAGCCTTTCCGGTGCATCCATGTACTCATGCAGCACACGAACCACTAGCACCTTCTCTTCCAGCACTCGATAGAACACAGCGTGATGCTCAACCTGCAATCGGCGATACCCGGGAAGAACATGGGCGCAGTCGGTCCCGAGCAAGGGGGGCTGAATCAGCGGCATCATGCCCGCCTCCAGCTGATCAAGGTCGTCATCGGCCTGATCCGCGCCCCACTCTCCGCAGGTATACACCCAGATGTCGATAAGGCCGGATTCCGCCTTTGGCGTAAGGCTCGGCGTGCGCACTACTCCGGCGCCTTCACCCGCTTACGGCCAGCCGCCTTGATCGCCGCCCTACCGACGGGCTTGGGCTCGCCGCTTGCTTCGCCGTCAACCAGGGCCTGCCTGAGCGTGGCAAGCCGTTCCTGGGCTTGCTGGTCCTGCCGCATGAGATGGCGAATGTACTCACTGTCATTGCCGAACTGGCCGCTTTCGATCCGGCTCTTTACCCAGCCGTTCTGTTGTTCGGTGAGGGTGATGGTTTTCCGGTGCAGGCTCATAGTGGGTACTCCTGGGCCCAAACAGTATGACAATGTCATACCAAGCCTTTGCGTCGGATCAATGCCGTCTTCCAACCGGTGGCGGCAGGCAGGGTGTTTGTTCCGACACCTTCAAAAGCCTTTGAGCTCGTCCTCATCAGTGGTGGTCTGACCGTCTTCCGCCGGTGCTCCGGATGGTCTCGCCTTTGTTTTCTTGCCGCCGGGTGACCGCACCCGTTGAGGCAACTGCTGCTGCGTCAATTCCAGGCCCAGGGTGTCCTGGTCCAGCGCCATGATCCTGACCATGTCCTCAAGGCGGCCAAGCACGTGCAGGGCGCGCAGGAAGGTGTGCAGGGCCGTGCCGGGATTGCCGTCTTCCATGCGCCGGACCGTGCTCACCGAGGTGTCCATCCGCTGGGCCAGGTTCTGCTGCGTCCAGCGGCGCGTACGGCGGGCCACCGACAGGTCATGGCCGAGCTGGCGCAGTGCCCGCGTCACGGGGTGAGGCATCGCGGTCGAGTTGTTGGAGCCTTTGGGGGCTGAGGGCGTCATCACTAAGCCTTCATGTAAGAGCGCTAAATGCTATCAAGAAATCCTATTTGAGCACTCTAGCGGTAAAAAGCCACTTCCCCAAAAGCATACAACACGCCAAATATAACTACTTAATCTTTGTTATTAATCATATATGATCGCTAATTCCCAGGAATTTGGCGTTTTCGCCCCTCGGCGAACAACCGAGAGCTTCTCCGTCTTTGCTGCCTCGCCGTTATGTGCGCCAAGCCTTCCGCCAATACGCCAGTCCGGCGTCCGGCGTCCGGCGTCCGGCGTCCGGCGGCGATCCAAGTCTATGCGCAACCTTAATTGCGCATAGACTTGATGGCTGCGCATAGGCGTGAAAGCCTTCGGAATCTTCCATCTGGCAGGCTGTTTAGTCGGCCAGCCCCCAAGTATCATCGACACCCGCATTTCGCGCGCGGAGGCGCCATGAGCAATTCATCCACTGGCCGCAACACCCCCTGCCCTTGCGGCAGCGGCAAAAAATTCAAACACTGCTGCCTGGGCCGCGAGGATGCCACGACTTCCAGCCCCGGTGCGCCAGGCCCGGCCCAGGCATTGCGTGAGGCGCTCCAAGGGCAAGAGTTCCATTCACTGGAAGAAGCCCAGTCCTTCGCCAACGAACATATGCGCCGCCATAACCAGCACCCGCTGGATGACTTCGACGGCCTGTCTCCGGAGCAAATGGCCGGGATGCTGGACCGGCCGTTCAGCTCTCCGCGTCTGGTTGTCTTTCCAGAGGTCCTCGACTCACCGCCGAGCGCGCCGATCACGCGGCTTTTCAGTCTGTTGGTGGAGGCCATCGGCGAGCAGGGCCTGAAGCCCACTGCCAAGGGCAACCTGCCCCGCCATTTCTGCCGCGACGCCGCCCTGGCCTACTGGGGCGAGCAAAAGTACCAGGAGGAGACCCGCTTTGGCGGCATCAACCGGGAAGTGGACTTTTCCGATCTGCATGTCACCCGGGTCGTGGCGGAGCTAGCGGGGCTGGTCCGCACCTACAAGGGCAAGTTTATCCTCAGCCGCGACTGTCGCCGCCTGCTGGCCGAGGGCGGCCTGGCGGCGGTGTATCCCAAGCTGTTCAGGGCCTATGCAGAGCAGTTCAATTGGGCCTACCGGGATGGGCATGTGGAGGTGCCTTTTATCCAGCAGGCTTTTTTGTTCACCCTGTATTTGCTCTGGCGCCACGGCGATACCTCACGGCCGCAAACCTTTTATGAAGACGCGTTTTTGCGGGCCTTTCCCATGGTGCTGAATGATGTGCCGCCAAACTCGTTCTCTACCCCCGAGGAAACGCTACGCCGCGCCTATACCTGGCGCACGCTGTTGGATTTCGCGGGCTTTTTCGGGCTGGTCGAGGTGAAGAAGGCCTCCGATGATATTTTGTGTAACGAGTATCGGGTCAAAGCCCTGCCTCTGCTGGGCGACGCCTTGCGGTTCCAGGTTTCGGGGTAGCTCTTCATGGGGAAAAGTCATGGAGGGAAAGCCACGGCGAGGGGGCGACTTGATCGCTGCTATGCGGCCGGTTCTATGTTTTTTTCCTGGCGAGATACCTGACATTCGGCAGGCCCTTGAAGTCACTATCCTGGGTCCATAGTACGGCGGAATGCTTTTGAGACGTGGCGAAGATAATGCTATCCGCCAAGGGCAGCTTATGAAGGACGCCAAATTTAGCGGCATCCATCGCCAGCTCTGAATCCAGCGGGATCACCTTGCCCTGTTTCATGTGGGCCGTAACGATCAGCGCCGCCTCTTCGCCACGCTGGCGGAGCACGTTCTTGAACACTTCCGTGATCGTGATGCTCGGTACCAGCAGCGCGGGAAGATCTTCGATGGGCTCGGCGAACACCATTGAGTTCTTATCGCTGGCGAAATACGACAACCAGGCGGACGAATCAACGACGTTCATACCCGATCTTCTTCCCTGTCGACACTGGTATCAATGCCTTTCAGAAACCCTCTCATTTCCTTCATGGGCTTTAGGGGAATCAACTCAATCCGCCCCTGATAAGACATGATCTGAACTTTCTGCCCGGACACGATGCCCATGGATTCGCGAATTTCCTTGGGGATGACGATCTGGTACTTGGGGGAAACGGTCACGGCGGTCATGGTAGCACCCATCGATAAAGGTTTTGTATTACGATACCCCTATCGATAAGCGCAATCAAGGTGCAGGCGGTAGGCCGTGCTGCGAGCCTGGGCCGTGGGTATCGGCAAACCGGAGCTGCCTGTCTGGTTTCTGGCCGAGGAGGGGCGACGTCTATTCGGTACTCACCTCACCCTCATTGGCCACACTGATCTCATCCGCAATCAGATTCATAACGAGCCGGGCCATCAGATCCTTGGCCTTCGGGTCGCTTTCGGCGATCAGCAGCGTAAGCGCGGTCAAGCCCTGCTCGTTGAGCGTCAGGCGCATGCCTTCCTGGCGCAGGTAGAGCAGGAACAGGAAGGCGCCGGAGCGCTTGTTGCCGTCCGAGAAGGGGTGGTTCTTGATCACGAAATACAACAGGTGCGCGGCGCGTTCCTCGCGGGTGCCGTAGAGGGGCTCGCCGAACATGCTTTGTTCCAGGTTTCCGAGGATAGAGGCCAGGCCATCATCCCGATCCCGGGCAAAAAGGTCGCTCGCTTCTCCCCTATCGTGCAATTCGCCGACCAGGGCATCCAGGGCACGGCGGGCTTCATCCACGCCCAGCACACCGCGGGCCGGGCGGGCCCCGGGAGGCACGCCCAGCGCGCCTTCATCGTAGTCCTGGAGCAAACGCCAGGTGCGCGCATAGCCGAGGATCAGCCCGACCACTTCCTGACCGATGTCGGAGACCAGCTCTTGTCGGGTCAGGGTCTGGCCGAGCAGTTCCACGGCCTGCTCCAGCTCGGCGAGCCCCTGCCGGGCCAAGCGGTGCTTGTTGAGGCTGTAGCCCTGGGTCAGATGTTCGCGGAGGACGCGGGTGGCCCATTGGCGGAAGCGCACGCCCCGCTGGGATTTAACGCGGTAGCCCACGGAAATGATGACATCGAGGTGGTAGTGAGCCGTGTTGTAGGATTTCCCATCGGCGGCAGTTATCCGGAATTTCCGGATAACTGAATCCTCGACCAGCTCACCCTCTTTGAAAACGTTCTTCACATGCTCGTTAATAGTCCGAACGTTCTTATCAAACAGCTCCGCCATCTGCTTCTGGCTGAGCCAGACCGTCTCACCCTCCAGGCGAACCTCCACCGGCCCGGCGCCCTCCTCAAAAATAACGATGTCGCTCACACAACCTCCTTCCCGTAATCATCGGCACTGACCATATTGACAGTGCGCTACACGAAGGTACAACAGGCCGGGTTCGCCATTGATGCCCCGGTGTCCGTAACGGTGGAGGACGGGTGGCTATCGATTGTTCCGGAGCGCCTTCAGTGAGCGTCTGGCCCGGCTTTGCGCCGAGTCTTCTCGCGCCAGCGGGGTATGAAAAGGCAAGACTCGACCCTCATTGCTTACACGTTGGGGTCAACAGGCGCCTTACCCTTCATCACCATTAATCGCGTCAGTCCGTCCCATTCATCAATGACAGCTGGATACTTCCAGGGGTCTTCTATCTCCACTTCTTCAAGCGTCCATTGATTTCGGCCAAACTGACAAGGCCCACATGCCGTTACCAAGTTGCGATCGTCATTCGTGCCGCCCCGACTATAAGGCAATAGATGGTCGATTGAGGCCGCCAATGTTGTAAGTCCGAAATGCTTGTCCTCGTTCGTGGTGCCATCGCGGGCCTCTTGCGGACAAAACTTGGCGAATATTCGGTGTGCGCCCTTTACAATCACACGCGATCCACAAAACCTGCAGCGGTAACCATCTCTTGAGAAAATGGCTCTACTCTGAGCCGCATTTGGCATGCGCGGCCGATCTTTCTTGGGTACGGGAGTAAATGACGGGTTACTCTTTTGGCGGTGTATTACCGGGTTAATGGGGCCGGCAAGGAGGTATGCAAACTCCCTTAGTGGTCGCAGATCAGCCTGGATCAGACATTTCTGGCACGATTCCAGATCCCCGGAGAGCAAGTGGTCCGCCGCTAGCGACAGGAGGTCCGCAGCGATGGAGAACTCGGGGATAGGAGGCAAAAAGCATCGTCGTTTCATGGGCTGAGGTCCACGTCATGTCTTTACATTACGGCCTATCTAGTCGATCCTGAACAAAACGGTCCCACCATTCGTTTCGTCGATGCGAGGCGACGGCGGTGCCTGTTTAGGCTGGCAGTAGCGGGGTTTCGCCGTCCTGCCCATCGTTCCAGCTCATGACAGACGCCAGTATCCAGGCGCAAAAAAGCATCAACCACCGCATCAGCCAACGCAGGTTGTAGCCGGCAGCCGCGAGCACCGCGTTCAACGCGTCTCCGAGCTGGCCTTTCAGATGGCAACGCTGCATCCGGTGTTCCGCTTTCAGATGGCCGATGGTCGGTTCCACCGCTTGTCGTCATTTCAGCCAGCGCCAGTCGCTCGGCGTCAGTGTTTTTCGTTTGCCCTTGTGCAGCACACGGGCACCGTCCAGTTCCCGGCCCCGGTAACCCAGGTCCACGATCAGCGTCTCCGCTTCCACGCCGGTGAGAATGCCGGTTTGTTCCCAGTGTTCCGCCAGGGTATCGCCATCGTACGGATTCCCCGGGAAGCTGAGTGCGCCCACAATCAGCCCACTCTTCGCGGTGATCGCAATGCCGACCTTCACGCCGAACTCGTAGGGCTGCCGGGCTTTGCCTTTGCCGATGCACTCCACTTCCGGGGCGTGCCAGGCGTAGAGCTTGTTCTTGTCTTTCGGCGTCTGACAGTGCAGGCGCTCGGCTTTCTCCAGGGTCGGGGCCAGCCTTTCCAAGGCTTCCGGACTCGCTTTGCGGCCGATGTAACGCCGCAACCGGCCCAGGATTGTGCGTTGCTTGCGCAGCACCCCGCGCATTCGTTTGAACTGCTTCGCGTGCGCGTAACGCCCGGCCTGGATCGCCAGTTTCGGGCCCACCCGGGCGTAGCTTTGCCGCAGAGGAATGGCTTCGTGCTTCGCCGCTTCCACCACCTTCTGGCGAGCCACTTCCAACACCAGACTGTCGGTGGGATACGCCAAGTCCTTTTCTTGAACGGTGCTGTCTACCACCACTCGTTTTAAATCCGAACGGCGTACCGCCTTGAGCCGCTTCGCCGCTTCAATGGTCTGCGCCAGCAGCTCTTCCACACCGGCCTCGCCCAATCGTTGGCGGTAACGGGTCAACGACGACGGGTCGCACGGCAACCGAGTCTGGAAGAACACCTCCCCGCAGAAGTACTGGTAATAGGGGTTCTCCAGCCAGCGGGCGCACACCGCCTCGTCGGACAGATCGTAGGCATGCTTCAAATACAGCAGCCCCAGCACCAACCGCGCGGGGAGCGGACGACGACCCGGGCCCGCCGGCACCAACGGCAACGACTCGCCCACCGAGTCAATCAACGTCTCCCAGGGCATCGCCTGACTGACGCGTACCAGCGGGTGGCTCATATCGATCATTTCATCCAGGCGGGCACGGAACAGATCTCGCTCCTGATTCTCGGTGCCCTCGGCGGGCGAGCGTCGATGTGCCATCGAAAACTCTCTTCGGTATTGCAAGAAAACGAACCATTAAAATACGGTTTCTGGCGATTCCGGATAGCCTATCAGGGCTGGTTCACCCATCAAATCAGCATCTTGGGAATTGTTCAGGGGCGACTATGTACTGCTTGCACGCTTGTATTTCGTAGCCTTCTCGGCAATTCCGAGACTAAGTTGACCATTAGAGTTTCCCGCCTCCCTAGCTTCTACATACTTTATATATTCATCCAGCAACCCTAAACATCTGGCCACTTCTTTTAAGGAAAGGCGCCTTAATATTTCAGCAGTAATTGGTCTTTTCTCTTCCCAAAAAATGCTCGCATCGTAAAAATTTCTGGCTGGCTCAGACATAAGGAGGGAGTGTACAAATTTCGCTTCACTCTCTGTCTTAAATGAGAGAAAATTGACGGTGTCATCGAAGATGACGGGCTTTCCATCAATTGGACCAACCAGACAGAAATTCAGTTTTTTGTATAGCCCTGATATTGCCACTTTCCAAGGAAGGAAAGTGTATTCCCCAACACCAAAGATGGAAAACTTCGGTTTTCCACGGTATATCGAGCTTTTTCTAGAATCTAATCGATCAGCATGGCTCTCGAGATATTTGTATGTTTTAGGCGCCTCAGATTTTATTCTATCTGTATTTTCACCTACAGATCTTTGGGTAACCACTACCCAGCGTCTGCAAATATCTGTTCTTGAGTTACCAATATCAGAACTCTTCAGAAGCGGATAAACGAACGTCGGCTCAATATCTACTTTAGTTTTGAAGCCATTCTCATAAGCGTCATTCTGCTTGGCCAGCTCCATAACTTTCGAGCAATCATGTTTTAGTCCTGAGCGCCAAATATAGACTGAATCTTGCCCCCGGAGAATTCTGTATTTTTCATAGGTCTCAATATCTCTAACAACAAAACCATCCCTTTCCCCAATGATATAGGCTGGGTCAGTTGCCTCGAGACTGTCAAAAACCTCGCAATCCGCATTGCCTATATCGGTTGTAAGGACAAACAAACATGCGTCAACGGCAGCCGAGAAGTATTTCATCGCATCAATTGAATAGATATGCCCAAAGAGACGATGCTCCTTGTTCTGGCGTAACTTGCGCATAATCTTACGCGCGACAGAATACTTACATAGCATTGCCAACGCGCCATCATGCTTTTCCAGCCAGTCAACATGACGAAGCAGCATCCACTCAGATATATCAAAATTACCTGAACCTGTTATAGCCTCAATCCCACGCCGCCCCTGAAAGTTAGCCTTTTCGGGCAGATTTTTGCTATTGATAACGCCTAATTCACTGCTAGTTACCCATGGCGGATTACCGAGAATCAACAGACTCCCTGTATTTTGATTTAGCACTTCTTCCCAATCCAGTAGAAAGAAGTCACCTTGCTGAATAGAAACCCGTTCGGCGTGATTTGGCTCAATTGAAGCTCTAGCATCCGAAACGTACTCTGGATTTACTTCATACGCTACGACTTTCGATTCAGTGAAACTACTTAAAGCAGCTCTCACAAATGCGCCTTTTCCGCAAGTTGGCTCAATTATCAAATCAGGCGAAATGTGATGATTCCTTTTTAGAACGTCAACGACACGCGTAGCTAGGTCGCTTGGAGTTTGAAAATCACCAAACTGCCATTTGTCTAATGTCTTTGCCATATCATCTAATCCTTAGAACGCCATCGACATCACCAGCCTTGTCGATAACCCTTCGATATTGAAGCCTCCACTGCAAAGCATTAGATATAGTTAAATACCCAATCCTGGGCGGATGTTTAAGGATTCTCTCTGCCAGTTCATTTGCACTAATTTCGTCGAGCGGAAGATTTCTTTCGACTAAAAATGCGCTGACATCATCAATATTTCCGTCTCTATTGAGAATCTCTACAAGTCCTTTTGTGGTCTGGTAATCAGCGGTTGCTTCTTTCTCAACAAAAATCGTGTGCTTCATATCCAACCTGCCAGTGCGATTCTCGTGATCGTCATACTTCTCGTAGACAAATACAAGCAGACTGTATCCAAGCCCATAAACCTTTTGAGTGGCCGACTTGAAAGGGCACGACGATTGAGGCTGTTTAATGCTTGTAACCTTTATATCCACGCCCAGACCTGGCAAGTCAATGCCCGATGCAGAGTTGCCTTCTTGATAAGAGTAGTTCTCAGCAAGGTAGGCTGTAAATTTGTGCTCCAGGTATGTTCCGACCGCCTTTCCGTCAGTAACGCCATATAGCGTAGGCTCGTCATACTTAGTCTCAATTTCCGCGAATTTCGCAGCCTCTTTGCCAAGCTGATCAATAGATAATTCTTTCTTCATGTTACCTCTGGTGTGGGTTGTACATAACGCCATGGCTTTGCGGCGCATCGGAGGGCCAGCGAAGGTGCGTCCGCCAACAGCCACTTGTTGGGCGGCAACATGCGCGACGCAGAGCGGCAACCAAGACACTCGAGGATTGCCGTCGCATTCGGTATGGAAAAGAGCATTAGTGGTTCACCAATACTTCGTAGGTGAATGTCACATGCTCTGGAACGTACTCTGCAGCGTTGACCTCGCGCTGTACCTCATCAATGGTAATGACACATAGTGATCCTTGAGGATTTAGGAGGACTACTTTCTGCGCCACACTTGGTGCAACAGCTCGCCCAGGAGTTAGAAAAGACTCGACACTGAGTGGGTCAAAATTTGGACTGGTGATTAGCCCGACAGCCTTGAGGCCGCTATCTTTATAGACGTAAACGCTGTCGTACGAACATCCACTGAAATTTATTTTGAATTCGTACTCCCCGTACCCAACCGTATAGTGAGCATGGTCTTTATATCGAAATGTTACACGATCTTTGAGGGCAGGATTAGCGTAAAGAGCAGGGTCGCGACGAGCATCAATACGTTCAAGACGTGCGGCACGTTTACGAACCAACGACAATGGCACCGCATGAGCCTTATCAGCCGGCAGTCCCTCAATCCATCGCCAGATTTCGTCGATCTGGACCGCCCCGGGAAACTCGTTACTTTCAGGGCTAGAGTTAAAGTCAAAACCCTTTGGATTGTGATCATTAAGCCAGTTAGGCAACTTGCGATCAGGGTTTCGAATGAAGACAACTGACAACCATGTACCCGGCTTTTCCATAAAAGCCCTGCTTATCCATTTTGTCTCAATACCAACCCCCGACTCTGGTTTTTTATTAGCTCGGTCTACATAATTCTCGTCGACAATCAAAAGAACATGAGCAGCTTCGGTAACCTCTCGCATAAACCCGTGCAGACTTGATCCATAGTCAACCGCCTCATCAATTTTTACGGCGTAGCCGATTAGATGGAGTTGGCTAGCAAGCAAGCGAACCCAATCCCGATGGGCCGTTGATGTCCACGCGTAAGAGATAAATAGATCGGCACTCATACATTCATTCCCAGTTTAGGCAGTGAGCCAGAGGCTCACCAGCCTATATTCAAAAGACACTCGACGCCCACGTTAATGTCGTTCATTCTTCTTTGTTTCGATTTCGGCGTCATTCTGCAACCTGAGCTTCCTTTGACGCCCAACAGGAATTAGGACGCCATCTCGAATACCCAATGACCGCGCCAGCGCCATATCCCTTTTCTTGATTTCATACGATTTGAAATAAAAGCAGAAAAATCAGCCGCTTACAAATCCCACCGCAGGCTGCCTCCTGATATCTTCACCAACACTCCCGCCCAAAACACAAAAAGGCCGCCGACGCTCCCGCGCCGGCGGCCTTCCAAGTAAGCCCTTACTACCAGACTAGATCAGATCATTCCCACTCAATCGTGGCCGGCGGCTTGGACGAGATGTCATAGGTCACCCGACTGATCCCCGGGATCTCGTTAATGATCCGGTTGGAGACCTTCTCCAGGAACTCGTAGGGCAAATGCGCCCAGCGGGCGGTCATGAAGTCGATGGTTTCGACGGCGCGCAGCGCCACCACGTATTCGTAGCGGCGGGCGTCGCCGACCACGCCGACGGATTTGACCGGCAGGAAGACGGCGAAGGCCTGGCTGGTTTTGTGGTAGAGGCCGTCGGCTTTGAGTTCTTCGATGAAGATGTGGTCGGCGAGGCGGAGGGTGTCGGCGTAGTCCTTTTTCACTTCGCCGAGGATGCGCACGCCCAGGCCGGGGCCGGGGAAGGGGTGGCGGTAGACCATGTCGTAGGGGAGGCCGAGTTCGAGGCCGATTTTGCGGACTTCGTCTTTGAACAGCTCGCGCAGGGGTTCGACGAGTTTGAGCTTCATGTGCTCGGGGAGGCCGCCCACGTTGTGGTGGGATTTGATCACGTGGGCGCCGCCGGTTTTGGAGGCGGCGGATTCGATCACGTCGGGGTAGATGGTGCCTTGGGCGAGCCAGTTGGCGTTTTTCAGTTTGGCGGCTTCGGCGTCGAAGATGTCGATGAAGGTATTGCCGATGATTTTACGCTTCTTCTCCGGATCGGCTTCGCCGGCCAGGCGGGAGAGGAAGTAGTCTTCGGCGTCGACGCGGATGACGCGGACGCCCATGTGGTCGGCGAACATTTCCATCACCTGGTCGCCTTCCTGGTGGCGCAGCAGGCCGTTGTCGACGAAGACGCAGGTGAGCTGGTCGCCGATGGCTTTGTGCAGCAGCGCGGCGACCACGGAGGAGTCGACGCCCCCGGAGAGGGCAAGGATGACGTCGTCGGTGCCGACCTGTTCCTGGATGGTGGCGATGGCATCGTCGATGATCTTGGCCGGGGTCCAGAGGGCGTCGCAGGCGCAGATTTCGCGGATAAAGCGTTCCAACAGGCGGCCGCCCTGGAGGGTGTGGGTGACTTCCGGGTGGAACTGGATGCCGTAGAAGCGTCTGTCGTCGTTGGCCATGCCGGCGATGGGGCAGCTGTCGGTGGTGGCGGTGACGACGAAGCCGTCAGGGATGGTGCCAACGCGGTCGCCGTGACTCATCCAGACGTCCAGGTATTCATGGCCGGCTTCTTCGTGGTCGACAATGCCGTCGAGCAGGTCGTTGCCGTCGGCTTTGGTGACGCGGGCGTAGCCGAATTCGTGTTTTTCACCGGCGATGACGGCGCCGCCCAGTTGCTCGGCCATGGTTTGCATGCCGTAGCAGATGCCCAGCACCGGCACGCCCTGTTCGAACACCGCTTGCGGGGCGCGGGGGGTCTCGGCGGCGGTGACGGATTCCGGGCCGCCGGAGAGGATGATGCCTTTGGGGTCGAATTCGGCGATCTCTTCGGCGCTGATGTCGAAGGCACGGATTTCACAGTAGACGCCGATTTCGCGCACGCGGCGGGCGATCAGCTGGGTGTACTGGGAGCCGAAGTCGAGGATCAGGATGCGCTGGGCGTGGATGTCTTGCATGGTTTAAATTCCGCTGGACGCCGGACGCTGGACGCCGGACGCCGGTTGAGTAAACACTGGACGCCAGACGCTGGAGGCTGGACGCTTTAAAAACAAAAATCGGGCGAGCCTTGGCTCGTCCGATTTTTAGCGTCCGGCGTCCGGCGTCCAGCGTCCGGCTCCCGTGGGCTCACCCCACGGGGTAGTTCGGTGCTTCCTTCGTAATCGTCACGTCGTGCACGTGGGATTCCTTCATGCCCGCGTTGGTGACCTTGACGAATTCCGGTTTGGTGCGCATTTCGTCGATGCTGGCGCAGCCAGTGTAGCCCATGGAGGCACGCAGGCCGCCCATCAGCTGGTGGACGATGGCGCTCATCGGGCCCTTGTAGGGCACACGGCCTTCGATGCCTTCCGGTACCAGCTTCTCGATGCCGGCGGCGGCGTCCTGGAAGTAACGGTCCGAGGAGCCGGTGGAGCCGGACATGGCGCCCAGGGAGCCCATGCCCCGGTAGGCTTTGTAGTAGCCGCCCTGGAACAGTTCCACTTCGCCGGGGGCTTCCTCGGTGCCGGCCAGCAGGGAGCCGATCATGATGGCGTGGGCGCCGGCGGCGACGGCCTTGGCGATGTCGCCGGAGAAGCGGATGCCGCCATCGGAGATCAGCGGCACGCCGGTACCTTCCAGTTCAGCGGCGACGTCGGAAACCGCGGTGATTTGCGGCACGCCGATGCCGGCGACGATGCGGGTGGTGCAGATGGAGCCGGGGCCGATGCCCACCTTTACCGCGTCGGCGCCGGCGTCCACCAGAGCGCGGGCGGCGGCGGCGGTGGCGATGTTACCGCCAATCACCTGCACTTCCGGAAAGTGCTTCTTGACCCAGGCAACGCGGTCGATGACGCCCTGGGAGTGACCGTGGGCGGTGTCCACCACGATCACATCCACACCGGCTTCCACCAGCGCGGCGACCCGTTCCTCGGTACCGGCGCCGGTGCCGACGGCGGCGCCCACGCGCAGGCGGCCCTGGCTATCTTTACAGGCGTTGGGATAACGGGTGGCTTTCTCGATGTCCTTGACGGTGATCATGCCGCGCAGCGCGCCGGACTCGTTCACCACCAGGATTTTCTCGATGCGGTGCTTGTGCAGCAGGCCTTGCACTTCGTCGGCGCTGGCGCCTTCCTTGACCGTTACCAGGCGCTCCTGGCGGGTCATGATGTCGGCCACGTGCTGGTCGTAGTCGGTGATGAAGCGGGTGTCACGGCTGGTGACGATGCCCACTACCTGTTCGCCTTCCACCACCGGCACGCCGGAAATGTTGTTGGCTTCGGTGAGACGCAGCAGCTCCGCCACGGTGGCGTCCGGGCTGATGGTGATCGGATCCTTGACCACGCCGGATTCGAATTTCTTGACCATGCGCACGTTACGGGCCTGCTCTTCCACCGGCATGCTCTTGTGCAGGATACCGATGCCGCCTTCCTGGGCCATGGTGATGGCCAGGCGGTATTCGGTGACGGTGTCCATGGCGGCGGAGATCAGCGGAATATTCAGTTCGATTTCCCGCGTCAGGCGCGATTTGAGGGACACATCCTTGGGCAGAACATCCGAGTGGGCAGGCAGGAGCAGAACGTCGTCAAACGTCAAGGCTTCTTGGGCAATTCTGAGCATATTGCACCGTGGGAGCTGGGGGAGATTCGGCCTGGCCGAAGATGCCGGGCGGCACCGGACGGTCATGGGGCGCCGCCACGTCAAACCGGACCAAAGGCTCCGTTAAATTAAGCGGGGCATTATACGGTAAGGCGGTGCTTGGCGGCAATCGGGGATCACGGCGGGAAATCGCTCTCAACTGTGGGAAGCTGGCTTGCCAGCGAATGGGGCCATGGAGAGCCGGATGAATTCGCTGGCGAGCCAGCTTCCCACAGCGGTGTTGAAATCGGCTGGTGGAGAGCAACGCTTGCGGCGGCGGCGGGGGGCGCTTACATTGCGCGGCATGACTTCATCACGCACCGAACCCTATTCCATCAGCCGTCTCAATCTGGAAGCCCAGGGACTGCTGGAAGGCAGTTTCCCACTGATCTGGTTGCAGGGGGAGCTGTCCAATTTGTCCCGTCCCCGTTCCGGCCACTGGTATTTCAGCCTCAAGGACGACCGCGCCCAGGTCAACGGCGCCATGTTCCGCAATCGCAATCAGTTGCTGCGCTTCCAGCCCCGCGACGGCCAGCAGGTGCTGGTGCGCGCCCGTGTCACGCTGTACGTGCCGCGTGGCGGTTTCCAGCTGGTGGTGGAGCACATGGAAGAGGCCGGCGAAGGGGCGCTGCGCGCCCAGTTCGAGGCGCTCAAGGCGAAACTGGAGGCGGAAGGGCTGTTCGCCAGCGAGCGCAAGCGCCCCCTGCCCCGCTGGCCGCGCCGCATTGGCGTGATCACCAGCCCCAGCGGCGCGGCGGTACGCGATGTGGTGCAGGTGCTGAAGCGCCGCTGCCCCGGCATTCCGGTGCTGGTCTATCCGGCGGCGGTACAGGGCGACGAAGCACCGATGCAGCTGCGCCGGGCCTTGGATCTGGCGGTGCGCCGGGCGGAGTGCGACGTGCTGGTGATCGGCCGGGGCGGCGGCTCCCTGGAGGATCTGTGGGCGTTCAACGACGAAGCCCTGGTGCGGGCGGTGGCGGCCTGTCCGATCCCCATCGTCTCGGCGGTGGGGCACGAGGTGGATGTGGCGCTGACCGACTTCGCCGCCGATCTGCGCGCGCCGACACCCTCGGCGGCGGCGGAGCTGGTGAGCCCGGACGGCGACGCCATTCTGGCGCGGCTGGATCAGCTACAGCGCCGCCAGCACCGGGCCGTGGCCGGCACGTTGCAATACCGCCGTCAGCGGCTGAGCCAGTTGGCCCACCGGCTGCAGCTGCGCCACCCGCAACGGGAGCTGGAGCAGCGGCGGCAGCAGGTGGATGAATATCAGGCCCGTCTGCAACGGGCGCTGCGGCACCAACAGACACTGCTGCAGGCGCGCCTGGATCGCCTGAAAGGCCGGGTGATGCAGCAGTCTCCGCGCCAGCGGCTGGCGCTGCAGCGGCAACGCCTGCTGGGCCTGCAACGGCGGCTGCCGGTACCGCTGCGGCACCAGCGCGGCCAGTTGCAGCAGCGGCTCACCAGCCTGGGCCGGCGGCTGCACACCGCCAGTCCTCTGGCGACGCTGGACCGGGGTTATTCGCTGACGCTGGCCGAAGGCCAGCCGCTGCGCTCGGTGAAAGCGCTCGAGGAAGGCCAGACCGTGGAAACGCGGCTGGCGGACGGCCGCTTCGAATCCACTGTCACTCGACTTCTACCGTCTTCAGATAACGACTGAGCAGCTTCGCCAGCAGTTGCCGGCGGTAAGGTTTGGCCAGGTGATCGTCCATGCCGGAGGCGAGGCAGCGTTCCCGCTCCCCGCCCAGCGCATTGGCGGTGAGGGCGATGATCGGCACCGGCGAGCGACCCGCCGCCCGTTCCCAGCGGCGAATCGCCCGGGTCGCTTCCAGGCCGTCCATCACCGGCATTTGCACGTCCATCAGCACCACGTCGAAGTTTTCCCCCTGGATGGTGTTGAGCGCGGTTTCGCCGTCGCCGCAGCTGACCACGTCCAGCCCCAGGTTTTCCAGCATCCGGGCCGCCACCATGCGGTTGACCAGGTTGTCCTCCACCAGCAAGGCGCGGCCGCGCAGATGACCATCGTCGATGCTCGGGCCGTCGCTGGCCTGCTCTCCGGCGACCCGGGCGCGCACGCGCAGCCGCAGAGTGAAGCAGCTGCCCTCCCCGGCCCGGCTTTTGACCGTCAGATCGCCGCCGAGCATCTCCGCCAGCCGGCGGGCGATGGCCAGCCCCAGGCCGGTGCCTCCATAACGGCGTGACGGTGACGCGTCCAGCTGCGAGAACGCCACGAACAGGCGATCCCGCTGGGCGTCCGAGATGCCGATGCCGGTGTCGGTGACCGACAGCGACAGATTCATCAGGCCGTGCTCGTCGGCGGCGGCCTGGATCGTCACCCGCACCCCGCCCTGCTCGGTGAACTTCACCGCGTTGGAAATCAGGTTGCTGAGAATCTGGCGTAGCCGGGTGGGGTCGGAATACAGGTCATAGCCTTCCAGTTGCTCCAGCCCTTCCAGTTCCAGGTACAGGCCCTTGTGGCGGGCAACGTAGCGGAACGTGCCGATGCAGTTTTCCAGCAGCGGGCCGGGGGCGAAGAAGGTCTGGTCGATGTCCATGCGCCCGGCTTCGATGCGCGAGAAATCGAGAATGTCGTTGATCACTTCCAGCAGGTGGCCGGTGGACTCCAGCGCCGCCTGGGTGTATTCGCGCTGTTCGTCGTTCTGCCGGGTGGTTTCCAGCAGTTGCAGCATGCCGAGCACACCGTTCATGGGGGTGCGCAGTTCATGGCTCATCATCGCCAGGAAATCGGTTTTCGCCTGGCTGGCCTGCTGCGCGCTGCGATGGGCCTGGCGCAACTCGCCCATGGCCCGTTGCTGATCGGCGCGGGCACGCTCCAGTCCGGAGGCCAGTTCGTTGATGTCCCGTTGCAGGTCCGACAGCTCTCCCTGCAGATGATGATCGCCACGCGCGCGGTAATCACCGCCGCGAATCACCCGCACCAGGCCGGACAAATAGGACAGCGGCTCGGCGATGCGGCGGGCCAGATAACCGGCGCACACCAGGCCCACCATCATCGCCAGCAGGGCCGGCACCAGACTGGCGGTGAGGATTTCTTTCTGTCGCACCGCCAGCAGTTCCGGAGCCAGCCCCAGTACCACTTCGCCGACCCGGTCCCCGGGGTCCACATAGCGGTCGGCTTCGGAAGCGGACAGCGGCTGCCGGTAGATGCCGGCACGGAATTCCAGCAGCTCGCCGCGCCCGTCGCTGGTGGCCCGGCCTTCGCTCAACAGCACCTGGCCGCTCTCGTCACGGAACGCCACGTAGTAAACGTCCGGGCGCTGCAGCGCCATGTTGGCGTGCCGACGCAACTCCGAGGTGTTGCCGGAGAGCACACCGTACTCAGCCGTGGCGGCCAGTTGGCGGGCCAGGAAACCGCCCAGCTCGCGCACTTCGTTGTCGGCGTCCTGCAAGCGCTGCCAGGTGAGCGTCACCAGCACCAGAACCAGCATGATCAGCGCCGGTATCACACCGAGCCAGCGCAGTTGCCGGCGAATCCCCCCCTGGGCCATCACGGTTGCTCCTCCCATCTTTGCTGTAACGCCCGGGGCTCCCAAAACGGCAGGTTATAGGCGCGCGCCACATGCTCATTGACGCTGATACTGCTGTCTTCGACAAAATCCGGTGACGGCCAGTGCCCTTGTTGCCGCCATTGGTCGAGCCAGCGCAATGCTTGCCGAGCCTGCGCCGGCAAAGACGAATGGACACTGGCGACACTGCCGGCGTTGACAAAACCCCGGCCTGGTCCGACCACGGGCACCCGTTGGCGGTAGCCGGAGAGTAAAATGAGTTTGGCGGTGCCGGCGTTGAACAGCGTCTCGTCTTCCGGCAGTAACAGCAAATCCCACTGTGGCAAGTGCCTTCTCAGCAGCGGTCCGATGCCGGCGGCGGAGGAAACCGATACCCAATCCAGTTGCAGGGAAGCGGTGGCCGCCGAAGGCAGAGGCTGCCAGGCACTGTCGGGGCCGTACAAGACACCAACGCGGTTGACTCCGGGAAACAGGATTTCGATCAGGCGCAACTGTTGTTCCAGCGACACGCCACTCCAGATCGCGCTACACTGGCAATCCCGGCGTCTGGCCTCGTCAACCACCGCTGGTGGCACCGAAATGCCGAGCACCGGCCCGCCCTCTTCCACCGCGCGCCGAAACGGAGCGGCCGCCAAAGCCAGGGTAACGTCGGCGCCGCTGTCCACCAGATTCCAGGACAGCGGCGTCGACACCTGTTCCAGGGCCAATAGAAAGTCGCCGCGTTGCTGCGGCTGGTCGCTGATCACGCGCAGCCGCAGCGGGTCGTCGGCGGCCGCCGACAGGGAGTACAACGCAAGGGTAGCGAGCAAAATCCGGGCCTTCCTTGACCAGCGCACGCTCAGCGACCTCCCCACGGTGCGACATCAATCCGCTCCCCGCCGGTGACGGCGAAGAGGCGGATATGATGGAAAAGGCGTCGCTCCGTCATGGTCAGAACCGCAAGGCCAGGGTCACCCAGAACCGTTCATCGTCCCGGTACTGGTTTTCGGCGAACACCACCGGTTCGTTTTCCAGGTAGTGTTGCACCAGCAAGCTGGTCTCCAGGTAGGTGGGCCCCAGAGCACGGCGATAAGCCAGCCGCAGATCCACTCGTTCGTAGGGATGATGGTTGTAGTCCCGGGCCAGGTAATAGCCACCGGAAAGCCACCAGTTGCGCAGCGCGTGCCATTCCCACAGGGCACTACCGCTGTCGCGGGCGGCGAAGCGTAATTCCGTGGCGCGGTTGCCGCGGGTGTGGATATGAGCGCCGCTGAGACGCAGCCAGTGCCGGGCCCCGGCCCGCCAGCTGAGCTGCGCTTCGGCGCCACGATGGGTGACCTCGCCACTGTTGTCGGCGTCGAAATTCACCGGACTGATGGGGCCGCTGATCAGGTCCCAGAGTTCCTCCTGGAAATAACGCACATCCAGTTCCACGTCACCGAAGTGGCCGTAGTAGCCCCATTCCCGGGAGCGGATGCGTTCCGGCTTCAGATTACCATCGGCCTGTTCGCTGACGAAGAAGTAGGCCGGGTCCCAACCCAGCCAGTCCGCGGTGCGGTCACCGAAGGGCCCGTTGAGCCGGCTGATCGGCGCGTTGGAATGGGCCTGGTCCTCGTAGATGTCCGGCGCGCGCAGGCCACGGGCGTATACCCAGCGCAAATGGTGTCCGGGCATCAATCGCCAGGACAAACCGACCCGCGGGGAGAAGTGCTCGCCGTTGAGGTCATCGTATTCCCAGTAGCCCCCCAGGTTGGCGGTGAGCCGGGGCAACGGTTTCAAGGCCAGGTTGGCGAAAGCACGGCGGCTGACGTTGTCGGCGGTGCCGCTCAGGTAGGTTTGCGAGCTGCCCCGGTCGTAACGCAGGTTGAGCCCCGCCACCAGCCGGGCCCACCGGTTGATTTGAACGGTGTCCTGGATTTCCAGATCGTAACGGTGCTCGCGCACGTCCAGATAGCTGGTGCCACAAAAGCGGTCGGCGCCGCTACCGAGCAACGTGGCATAACGCTGCCTCACCGCCGGGTCGGTGGGCGCGGCGGCCAGCGTGGCGTCGAGGTCGCCGCCGTGGGCCAGATACAGGTCGCGCATTTCCTTCGAGAAAAACAGGCCGCCGCCAGCGCCGTGTTGTCCGGTGAGCGGATCGAAATAGCACATGGTCAGCGGCAGCTCTTCGTCGGAATACTGGGCGTAACCGGATACTTTCAGTTGATGCCAGTCGGAGAGTTGACGTTCCCACACCATGCCGGCGAACGCGCTGTCATCGCGCTGTATCGCCAGTCCCTGGTAGTCACCCAGGCCGCGCAGGCTGCTTTCCGGTGCCCGCTCCAGTTTTGAACGGCTGCCCCCCAGGTAGAAGCTGAGCACGTCGCCGTTGTCCAGTTCCCAGACCCCACGGCCATTAACGTTGTGGGTGCGCTTGGCATCGCCGCCCTCCATCGGTGGCAAGCCAGCGTCGTAGCCGTGGTCGGCGCGGCTTTCCACGGACACCCGGAAAGCCCCGTTGCCACGGTGCCAGCCACCACTAACGTAGGCGTCGCGGATACCGTTGTTGCCAGCGCGCAGACGGACTGCCTGGCCTTCGCTGTCGCGTGGGTCGCGGCTGATGATGTTGATCACCCCGGAGAAGGCGTTGGCGCCATAGGCCGCGGCAGCCGGGCCGCGCGTCACCTCGACGCGCTCCACGTCCTCCAGAGCGATGGCCAGGTCATTCCAGTTGACCCGGGCCAACCCCGGCCGGTAAACGCTGCGACCATCGAGCAGCACCAGCATGCGGCGGTGATCACGGGCCTGCGTGCCGTGATAGGACACCGACGGCACATTGCCGTCGGCCTTGGCCACGCTCATGCCGGGCACCAGCCGCATGACCTGATACAGCTCCCTGGCGCCGCTGGCGCGGATCATATCCTGGGTAATGATGGTGACACTGGCGGGAGCTTCGGAGAGGGGCTGGTCGAGACGGGCCGGGGTCAGGACCCGTGGAATGTCCGGCCCGGCCATCTCCTGGGCGTGGCTCAGCCCCACCGTACTTGCCAGTACGGCGGCGGACCAGAGCCACACTCCACAGTGGTATCGCACCCCGTGCTTCCCCCCGCTTGATCCCGAGCGGCGCCGTCCCCACGACGGCAACCGTTCTCCGTTTTTTCTATCGGAGTTCGAGTTATTTCTTGATGTGTTTCATCATGCGCCGCCGGCGGCGGATCTGCCGATCGGTCAGCGGATTCTTGCGCCCCTCGTAGGGGTTGTCACCGGATTTCAGCTCCAGCCGGATCGGCGAGCCTTCGATCTTCAACAATTCCCGGAACCGGTTCTCCAGATAACGCCGGTAACTCACCGGCAAGGAATCGGTGCGGTTACCGTGGATCACCACCACCGGCGGATTCGAGCCACCCAGGTGCGCGTATCGCAGCTTGGCACGAAAACGGCCGCTGCGCGGCGGCGGATGGGAATGAGTGATGTCTTCCAGCATGCGCGTCAGGGCATTGCTGCCGATCTTGATGAAAGCGGAATCCCAAGCCCGCTCCACCAGCCCGAACAGGTCGCCAACGCCGGTGCCATGCAGGGCGGAGATGAATTTTATTTTAGCCCAGGGCACGAATTGCAAGCGGCGATCCAGTTGCTGCTTGACCCAGTCCTTGTGATCGCTTTCCAGGCCATCCCACTTGTTCATGGCGATCACCAGGGCGCGGCCGGCTTCCAGCACATAGCCCAACAGGTGCAGATCCTGGTCACTGATGCCGTCCCGGGCATCCACCACCAGCAATACCACCTGGGCCGCATCCACCGCCTGCAACGCCTTGATCACCGAGAATTTTTCGATGGTCTCGTGGACTTTGCCCCGGCGGCGCACTCCGGCGGTGTCGATCAGCACATAAGGCCGGCCATTGCGCTCGAACGGCACTTCGATGGAATCCCGGGTGGTACCGGCCTGGTCGAACACCACCACCCGCTCTTCGCCGAGTATACGGTTGATCAGCGTGGATTTGCCCACATTGGGGCGCCCCAGCACCGCCACCCGCACGGTGTCCGGATCTTCCGGTTCTTCCTCTTCACCGGCTTCCTCCGGCTCGGGGAAGATCGCCAGTACTTCGTCCATCAGCGCGCGTACGCCACGCCCGTGGGCAGCGGCGATGGGCAGCACCTGAGTCAGTCCCAGAGCGTAGAAATCCGCCATGGCGGAATCCGGGTCCAGGCCATCGGTCTTGTTCACCACCAGGAACACCGGCTTGGGCAACTTGCGCAACTCCGAGGCCACCTGCTGGTCGGCGGCGGTCAGGCCGGCGCGGCCGTCCACCAGGAACAGTACCGCGTCCGCTTCACCCACCGCGAGCAGGGCCTGATCGGTCATTGGCCGGTCTATACCCTCCTCGCTTTCGCCGATACCGCCGGTATCGACCACGATATAGGGCCGATCGCCCATGCGGCCGTCCCCGTATTTGCGGTCACGGGTGAGCCCGGGGAAGTCCGCCACCAGGGCGTCCCGGGTACGGGTGAGGCGATTGAACAGGGTGGACTTGCCCACATTGGGGCGGCCCACCAGGGCGATAACCGGTTTCATGCGGCACTCTGACGGTATATTGGGGCGCTATGGTATTAACTTAGCGGGGAAGTTGCCAAATTAATCGGTGCTGGCGGGGCGGCAAACGGTATCGCAATCCGTGGGCCACTGCTGCCCCACGGTTGTGAAATGGTTCGCTTACACGCCGATTCGCTGCCAAGGCAGCTTCCCACAGAGGGATCGGACCTGTGTGGGAAGCTGCCTTGGCAGCGAATCGGCGCTCGTGCGGAGCCGTCCAAATTTGTGGACACTAGCGATCCATAGACCGCGGTGCCTTTTCAGGACTGACCGGTTCGGATCAGTCCCGGGCTTCCAGGCGGTAAGCGGCCAGACGGCCCTCGCTGCCGAGCACGTAGATGACGTCGTCGTGGCGGATCGGCGCGGAAACAATGGGTTTGCCGCGATGGCGATAGCGGGCCACCAGTTTGCCGTCACTCTGGTCCATCCAGTGCAGATAGCCTTCGTAGTCACCGACCACCACCAGGTCGTCCTGCACCGTGGTGCCGGTGAGGCGGCGGCCGTACAGCTTGTCCTGCTGCCACAGGAAGGTACCGCTGCGCTGATCGACGCCGCGCACCAGGCCCTGATCGTCGCTGACGAACAGCGTGCCCAGATCGGAACTGAGGCGCTGATGGCTGGAAATGTCCTTGGCCCAGTAAGGGCGGCCGTTTTCCCAGTCCAACACCGCCACCTTGCCCTGGAACGTGGCGGTGAACACGCCGCCGTTCTCCACGATCAGGCTGGTGTTGATGTCCACCAGACGATCCAGCTCGGAACGGCCGGTGGGTTCGGCCACCCGGCGCTCCCAGATCGGCGAACCGGTCTGTTCATCCAGGCACACCACCTTGCCGCCGGAAAAGGCGGCGTAGACGCGCCCGGCGGTCACCACCGGCTGCGTGCCACCGAGCAGAATCAGGTTGGGGATGGCGGTCTCGTACTCCCAGCGCGGCTCGCCGGTTTCGCTGTCCAGTGCCTGGATACGGCCGTCGATGGTCTGGTACAGCGCCAGGGAACCGGTGGCGGTAGGCGCGGAGAGGATCTCACTGCTCAACTGGCGGCGCCACAATTCGCTGCCGTCCTCGGCGGACAGCGCCACCGCTTCGCCTTCCCGGGTGCCGTAGTAGACCTTGCCGTAACCGGCGAAGAGGCCGCCAGAAATGCGATCCTTGGTTTTGTTGCGCCACTGGCGATCGCCGTCTTCACGGTTGAAGGCGTAGACCTGGCCGTGTACGTCGGCGGCGAACACCTGCTGGCTGGTCACCGCCGGGCTCAGTTTCATCGAGGTCTCGTCCATACCGTCGCCGGCATTGGCTTTCCACAGCCGTTTGACCTTGTAGGCACTGTCGAAGTCCGGCAGATCATTGGGCTCGATGGCGTTGGGGTTACTGCTGCATCCGGTCAGTACCAGCGCGCCCGCCACCAGGGCCACCAGGCCGCGCGTGGTGAGGGAGCGGCGCAGACCGCCGGAAGCTTGGGAGGCTTTAAGAGGCTGCATAAATCTCACGATTGACGGTTCAGGTCATCCAGTTTCATTTGCACGCGGTCACTTCCCCCCTGGCCGCCCATGGCTTCCAGTGCGGAAGCATAAGCGTCCCGTGCTTCGTCCCATTGCTGCCTGGCCTTGGCGACGTCGCCTTTGAGTTCCAGGGCCTGCCCCTGCATGGCCTCGGGCCAGGTACGGCCCAACTCCTTGCCGGCGGCGTCCAGCTCGTTCTGGGCGATCAGGACTCGCACCAGGCGCAGCCGGGCCACGTGTTCCAGTTCCTTGGTGGCGGGTTTGTCCACCACCAGGCGCAGTTGGCTGGCGGCCTCGCCCAGATCACCGTTCTGTACCGCCAGCTTGGCCAGTGCCAGATGAGCGTAACCGGCGTAGCTGCTGCCGGCGAATTGGTCGATCAAGGCTTCGGCATTGGTTTTCACCACGCCGGCATCGCCGTCGCCGGCACCAGTCGGCATCGCGCTAATCATTTTCTCGTACAGGCCGGAGGCCTTGCCGGCTTCGACGCTTTGATGCTGCTGCCATTGCCGCCAGCCGATCATCGAACCCACCGCCAGTACGATCACCACCACCGTGGCCACGCCGTTTTTCTGCCACCAGTTGCGCAGACGCTCGGCTTGTTCTTCTTCGTCACGGATGTAATCGGCCACCCCTGTTTCTCCTTACGCTTGTGATCTTGCGAGATGTTCGGCCAGCCAGTCGGCCAACCCGGTCTCGGGCAATTGCTGTTGTTCCGCGTCTTCACGCAGCGGCTTCACCGCCACTTCCCCGCGCGCCACTTCGTCCTCGCCGAGGATCAGCGCGTAGCGGGCGCCGCTGCGGTCGGCTTTTTTCATCTGGCTCTTGAAACCGCCGCCACCACAATGGGTGACGATACCGATGCCGGGGAGCCGGTCCCGTAGACGCTCGGCCAGAGCCAGAGCCTGGGACTGCACTTCGCCCATGGCAGCAATATAGAGTGCCACCGGCGCCGGCAGTTCCGGATTTTGTTGTTCCAGCAGCAGAATCAGCCGCTCCAGGCCCATGGCGAAGCCCACCGCCGGGGTCGGCTTGCCGCCCAGCTGCGCCACCAGGCCATCGTAACGGCCGCCGGCACAGACCGTGCCCTGGGCGCCCAGCGCCTGGGTGGTCCATTCGAATACGGTTTTGCCGTAATAGTCCAGTCCGCGCACCAAATAAGGGTTGAGGCGGTACTCGATGCCGGCGGCCTCCAATAACGCGCACAGCTTGCTGAAATGCTCGCGGGCATCGTCGTTGAGGAAGTCTTCCAGACGCGGCGCCTGCTCCAGCACTTCGCGGGTGCCGGCGTCCTTACTGTCGAGCACGCGCAGCGGGTTGCGTTCCAGCCGGCGCCGGGAATCGTCGTCCAGCCGCTCACTGTGTTCGCGCAGGTAGGCCACCAGGGCGTCACGGTAACGGGCGCGGTCCTCGGCGTCGCCCAGGGAGTTCAGCTCCAGGGTGACCTGATCGGACAGCCCCAGGGCCTTCCACAAACGCGCGGAAAGCAGAATCACCTCGGCGTCGATGTCCGGTCCGTCCATGCCGAAGGTTTCCACGCCAATCTGGTGGAACTGGCGGTAACGGCCGGCCTGGGGACGCTCATGGCGGAACATGGGCCCGGTATACCAGAGTCGCTGGGTCTGGTTGTAGAGCAGACCGTGCTCCTCGGCGGCGCGCACGCAGCTGGCGGTGCCTTCCGGACGCAGGGTCAGGCTGTCGCCGTTGCGATCCTCGAAGGTATACATTTCCTTTTCGACGATGTCGGTGACTTCACCGATACCACGCTTGAACAGATCAGTCTGTTCCAGAATCGGCGTGCGTATCTCCTGGTAGCCATAGGCCGCCAGCACGCCGCGCACCCTGTCCTCCAGCCACTGCCATAACGGCGTTTGCTGGGGCAGGATGTCGTTCATGCCGCGAATCGAGGTGATCTTCTTGCCCACCGGTTCTCCTTGTTAACGCTCGACGCCCGGCGCTGCACGCCCGACGCTTGAAACCCGACCGGAAACAACAAACGCCGGAGACTTGCCGCTTTTCGGCGTCAAGCATCCGGCGTCCGGCTTCCGGCGCTGTTTATTCACTACGCGCGATAATACCCTTGGCTTCGTCGTCACGCATTTTTTGCACCTTGGCGCGCACCATCCGCTCCAGTTCGCTCACCAGGTCTTCCTGTTTCACATGGTGGCTTTTCTGGCCATCTTCATAGGACAGATTGTTCGGCGTGCCGCCGGTGAGGCCGACGTCCGCTTCGCGAGCCTCGCCCGGGCCATTGACCAGACAGCCGATCACCGCCAGGTCCACGGATTCATTGATGTCTTCCAGACGCGCTTCCAATTCGTTGACGGTCTGGATCACATCGAAGTTCTGCCGCGAACAGCTCGGGCAGGCAATGATGTTGACGCCTTTCTTGCGCAAATTGAGGCTTTTGAGAATATCGAAACCGACACGAATCTCCTCCACCGGATCGGTGGCCAGGGAGATACGGATGGTGTCACCAATGCCTTCCAGCAGCAGACCGCCCAGCGCCACCGCGGATTTCACCGTGCCCGAGCGGAACGTGCCGGCCTCGGTGACGCCCAGGTGCAGGGGTTGCTCCACCTGGGTGGCGAGTTTGCGGTAGGCCTGCAACGTCATGAACACGTTGGAGGCCTTGACGCTGATTTTGAATTCCTGGAAATCGTGGCGGTCGAGAATCTCCACATGCCGCAACGCCGATTCCACCAGAGCATCGCTGGTGGGTTCGCCGTATTTGCGCTGCAGTTCCTTCTCCAGCGAGCCGGCGTTGACGCCGATGCGGATCGGGACCCCGTGATCGCGGGCGGACTGGATCACCGCCCGCACCCGGTCCTCGCGCCCGATGTTGCCGGGGTTGATACGCAGGCAGTCGGCGCCTTCGTCCGCTACTTTCAGGGCGATCTTGTAATCGTAATGGATGTCCGCCACCAGCGGCACCTGTACCTGTTTGCGGATCTTGCCGAAAGCCTCGGCGGCGTCCATGGTCGGCACCGAAACCCGCACGATATCGGCCCCCACCTCTTCCAGGCGGCGAATCTGCGCCACCGTGGCGTCCACGTCGCAGGTATCGGTGTTGGTCATGCTCTGCACGGAGATCGGAGCGTCACCGCCAACGGGCACGGATCCCACATGAATCTGCCGGGATTTGCGGCGTTGAATGGAAATTTCCGGTTCCATACTGACTCCTGAAGAGCTGAAACGTCTGATCGACTCATCGCGGCCCGGCGGCGGGCCGGGCATTCAACAGCTTTGGGCGGCTGTCGGGGCCATGCTAATACGGGACTACGGTAACGGGGCTACGGCATAGAGAAACGCAGCACCTGGCCGGACCCGCTGCCGGGAAGGGTTTCCACCTTGCCGTTGAGCGTCATCTCGCTCACCGCGGCGGCATCGCCGACGGTCAGCCGATAAGGCGCCTCGCCATTGAGGGACACTCGGTCGCCAGCGTTCTGCACACCTTCCACCAGGCGCTTTCCGGTGGCGTCCACGATGCGGACCCAGCAATCGCGGGAAAAAGCCATCTCCAGCCGGTCACCGCCGGTCTCGGCCTGCCCGGCTGCGGTTTCGCTGTCCTCCCCGGTCTGCTCCGGGGCACCTGCCCGGGGCTCCACGGCTTCGGTCCCACTGTCCTCGCCATTATCCACCGTATTGGAAGACGGCTCCATGACAGGTTCCGGAGTGGTGCTCTCGGGGGCCTGAGCGGGCTCCGCCGGCGATGTGGGCGGCTGCGCCATCCCGACCCCGGCGTCCGGCGGCGTCGGAGACGCCTCCGGTACCACACTCTCTTCCACCGTGTCCGGAGACTCACCGGGCGCCTCGGGCTCGCCGGCGGAAGGCCATAACCACCATGCCAGGACCAGCAGCAACAATACCAGCAGTACCAGCAGCAGCGGCCAACGCCAGTCGCGGCCACCGCTCAGCGGCTCATGCAGGGATTCGGTGGGCACTGGCTCCCGATGGTTCTGGTTCACATGCTGCTGAAAGCGGGACGCCACTTCCTCTCCAGGCAAACCAAGCAAGCGGGCGTAATTGCGCAAATACCCTTTGATAAAGGGCGGCTCGGGCAAACGCCCGTAATCGTCTTCCTCGAGAGCCTGAAGGTAGCTCATCGAAAGGTGCAGGTGCTCGGACACTTCCTCGCGGGTCATGCCCCGCTCTTCACGCACTCGACGCAACTGGGCGCCGGGCAGTTCCGTCCCTGACTCGCTCATTAAGGTGCCTCCTGAGCGTCGCGCCACTCCTGCCAGAGCCGGTATTCACGGGAGCCCCGGTGGAGATTCTGCAACGCAAGCTCATAACTGGATTGTTGGTCTTTACGGCCCAACTCGTGGGCCAGCCGCACCCCCAGCCACAACCCGGCGGGGTCCTGTCGACCCACCCGCTGAGTGTATTGTTGGTAGTAGTCCCAGCCCAGATCGTAGCGCTGCCCCTGATAATACAGCCGCGCCAGCTCCAGATTCGGTGTCACCGATCGCGGTTGCAGACGAAGCGCCTTGATAAAGGCTTCCTTGGCCTGCTCTGGCTGGTCCAGGCGCAAATGGCACAGGCCGATATTGCTATAGGCACTGCCCCGCCCTTCGTAACCGGGGTCGTTGGCGACCCGGCCGAACAGTTTGAGCGCTTCCTGGTACCGACCCTGGCTGTACAGCAGGGTTCCGTAGTTGTTCAACGCCGGCGCGTAATCACCGTCGATCCGCAGGGCGCGCTTGTAGTGACGCTCCTCATTCTCCGGATCGCGCTCGTAGTTATACAACAAGGCCATGGCATTGTGTGCCTTGGCACTGTTGTCATTGAGTGACAGAGCCCGGGAAAAATGCCGGCGGGCCTCGCTGGGATTGCCCTGCTGAAGATATTGAAGGCCAGCGGCGACGCGGCTGGTGACCGCCTCGTCCACCTTGACGTTGTTACGACTGCTCTCCACCGCGCAACCGGACAGCCAAAGGCCTCCGGCCAGTACCACAACCAAAGAAAAATGTCGTTTTATCATACGGACGCCGCATTGCCATCGGCCTGTTCGGTGCGGTGAAACACCGATTTTTTCCAACGTTCGGCACGACGGGTGCGGTCCTGCACCGTGCCCACCAGTTGCCCGCAGGCGGCGTCGATGTCGTCGCCCCGGGTGGTGCGTACCGTGGTCAGCAGGCCATGGTCATTAAGGAATTTATGAAACTCCAGGATGTCTTTTTTCCGGGAGCGCTCATAGCCAGCGTGGGGGAAGGGATTGAAGGGGATCAGGTTGACCTTCACCGGAATGCCGTTGAGCAGCTTGACCAGTTGCCGGGCGTGCTCCGGTTTGTCGTTCACGTCACGCAGCATCACGTATTCCATGGTGATGGTGTTGTGACGGTGAGTAATATTGTCGCTGTAGCGTTTGCAGGCGGCCATCAGTTCCGCCAGCGGGTATTTGCGATTGAGCGGCACCAGTTCGTTGCGCAGCTCATCATTGGGCGCGTGCAGACTGACCGCCAGCGCCACATCCAGATCCTGGCTGAGCTGGTCGATCTTCGGCACCACGCCGGAAGTGGACAGGGTAATGCGCTTCTTGCCGATGCCATAACCCAGGTCGTCCTTCATGATGCGCATGGCGGTGAGCACTTCGCCGTAATTCAACAACGGCTCGCCCATGCCCATCATCACCACATTGGTGATCGGATGCTCGCCCAGATTACGGCGTGGACCAAAGGCACGGCCCGCTTGCCACACCTGGCCGATGATCTCCGCACTGGTCAGATCGCGCTGAAAACCCTGTTTACCGGTGGAGCAGAAGCCGCAATCCACGGCGCAGCCCACCTGGGAGGACACACACAGGGTGCCGCGGCGGCCATCGGGGATGAACACGGTTTCCACCGCGCCGCCGCCGTCAGCCTCGAACACCCACTTGCGGGTGCCGTCCCGGGAAATACCTTCATGCAGCACCTTGGGGCCACGAATTTCCGCCACCTCGGTCAGCTTCTGGCGCAACGCCTTGCCGACGTCGGTCATCTGGTCAAAATGGTCCGCCTGATGGTGATGGATCCACTTCATCACCTGCTGGGCACGGAATTTTTTCTCCCCCATGTCGAGGAAGAACGCTTCCATGTGCTCACGGCTGAAACCGAGCAGATTGACCTTTTGCGGGACACTCATGGCTTCCTCCTGCGGCGGCGTCACGCCCCGCCCTGCGGCGAGGCGTCCACCCACCACCTTAGCGGGTGCGCGGGCAGATTTCTTCGTCGGAGAAGAAATAGCTCACTTCACGGGCGGCGGACTCGGTGGAGTCGGAACCGTGTACCGCGTTTTCATCAATGGTTTCGGCGAAGTCGGCGCGAATGGTGCCGGCTTCCGCTTCTTTCGGGTTGGTGGCGCCCATCAGGTCACGGTTCTTGAGTACCGCGCCTTCGCCTTCCAGCACCTGCACGATAACCGGACCGCTGGTCATGAAGGCCACCAGATCACCGAAGAAAGGACGCTCCTTGTGCTCGGCGTAGAAGCCCTCGGCCTGCTCACGGCTCAGGTGCAGCATTTTCATGGCCACGACCTTCAGGCCCGCTTTTTCGAAACGGCCGACAATCTCACCGGTGACGTTTTTGGCCACGGCATCGGGCTTGATGATCGAGAGAGTACGCTCTACTGACATCGCTGTGTCTTCTCCAGAATTGCATGAATTTGCATTACTTTCATTGAATGGGCGCCCGCGCCGTTCGGCCGGCCGCGCCCGTGGACTCGGCCTGGGCGGTCCTCGCCGCGATCCGGGGGCCTGAAACCGGCGGATTATACGCATCCGGGGTTAAATATGATACCGTTGGCGCCGGTTTCAGGCCCCCCGGGGTCACCGCCTATCAATCCCATCGCCACTCTGGATTCCACCCCGCCGTCGGATCCCGTATAATACCTGACTAAATTACTCTGGTATTCTGAGATTATGAGCAGCCAAGCCGAACTGGACAAAGTCATCCGCTCCGAGTACGAGGCCGGATTCACCACCCTGGTGGAGTCCGACACCCTGCCGCCGGGGCTCAGCGAAGACGTCATCCGCTTCATCTCCGCCAAGAAAGGAGAGCCGGAGTGGCTGCTGGAGTGGCGTCTGGAAGCCTACCGCAAATGGCGGGAAATGCCGGAGCCGGAATGGGCCCACCTGCATTATCCGAAGGTGGACTATGACGCCATCTCCTACTATTCCGCGCCGAAAAGCATGGAAGACCGGCCAAAAAGCCTGGACGAGGTGGATCCGGAGCTTCTCGACACCTACAAGAAGCTCGGCATTCCCCTGCATGAGCAGGAAATGCTCGCCGGGGTGGCGGTGGACGCGGTGTTCGACTCGGTGTCCATCGGCACCACCTTCAAGGAAAAGCTGGCCGAGGCCGGGGTGATCTTCTGTTCCATTTCCGAGGCGGTGCAGGAACATCCAGAGCTGGTGCGGCAATACCTGGGCTCCGTGGTGCCCAAGAGCGATAACTTCTTCGCCGGGCTCAACTCCGCGGTGTTCACCGACGGCTCTTTTGTTTACATCCCCAAGGGCGTGCGCTGCCCCATGGAGCTGTCCACCTACTTCCGCATCAACGAAGCCAACACCGGCCAGTTCGAACGCACTCTGATCGTCGCCGACGAAGGCAGCTACGTCAGCTACCTGGAAGGCTGCACCGCGCCGCAGCGCGACGAGAACCAGCTGCACGCGGCGGTGGTCGAGCTGGTGGCCCTGCCCGGCGCCGAGATCAAGTACTCCACGGTGCAGAACTGGTACCCCGGCGACGAGGACGGCAAGGGCGGCATCTACAACTTCGTGACCAAGCGCGGCGTCGCCCACGACCACGCCAAGATCAGCTGGACCCAGGTGGAAACCGGCTCCGCGATCACCTGGAAGTACCCGTCCGTGGTGCTGCGCGGTGACCACTCCGTGGGCGAGTTCTACTCGGTGGCGCTGACCCGCCATGCCCAGCAGGCCGACACCGGCACCAAGATGATCCACCTGGGCAAGAACACCAAGAGCACCATCGTTTCCAAGGGCATCTCGGCGGGCAAGAGCTCCAACGCCTACCGGGGCCTGGTGCGCATGGGCCCGCGGGCGGAGAACGCGCGCAACTTCACCCAGTGTGACTCGCTGCTGCTGGGCGATCGCTGCGGCGCCCACACTTTCCCGTACATCGAATCCAAGCACCCCAGTGCCACGGTGGAGCATGAGGCCACCACCTCCAAGGTCAGTGACGACCAGCTGTTCCTGTGCCGCCAGCGCGGCATCGACCCGGAGAAGGCGATCTCCATGATCGTCAACGGCTTCTGCAAGGAAGTGTTCAAGGAACTACCGATGGAGTTCGCGGTGGAAGCCGGCAAGTTACTGGAAGTGAGTCTGGAAGGGGCAGTTGGTTAGTTAACAGTTGATAGTTAACAGTTAATAGCGAAAACCGGCCCCAGGCCTCGTCCTCCGCAGCGAAGCGTTGTGGAAAAGTCTTAGACAGTTAATACATAGGCGTTATTTACATGCTGGAAATTCGTGATCTGCACGCCGCCGTCAACGGCAAAGCCATTCTCAAGGGTCTGGATCTGACCGTGAACCCGGGCGAAGTACACGCCATCATGGGACCCAACGGCTCGGGCAAGTCCACCCTGGCCAATGTTCTGGCCGGCCGTGACAATTACGAGATCACCGGGGGCCAGGCCATTCTGGACGGTCACGACCTGGCGGAGTTGGAGCCGGAGGAACGCGCCCAGGCCGGCCTGTTCCTGGCGTTCCAGTACCCGGTGGAAATCCCCGGCGTGTCCAACATGGAGTTCCTCAAAGCGGCTCTGGAAGCGGTACGCAAGGCCCAGGGCAAGGAAGAGTGGGACTCGGTGACGCTGCTGCGCAAGGCCCGCGAAGCCTGCAAGCAGGTCAATCTGGACGCTCAGTTCCTCAAGCGCGGCGTTAACGAAGGCTTCTCCGGCGGTGAGAAAAAACGCAACGAGATCATGCAGATGCTGCTGATGGAGCCGCGTCTGGCCCTGCTCGATGAAACCGACTCCGGTCTCGATATCGACGCCCTGCAAACCGTGGCCCGTGGCGTCAACTCCCTGCGCAGCCCGGAACGCGGCATCGTACTGGTGACGCACTATCAACGCCTGCTGGATTACATCGTGCCGGACCACGTCCATGTCCTTTCCGATGGCCGCATCATCAAATCCGGCGGCAAGGAACTGGCCCTGGAACTGGAACAGAAAGGCTACGGCTGGCTGACCGGCGAGGAAGAGTCCGCATGAGCCTGCCCCTGGAACTGAAGACCCTGGCGGTGGACAACGCGCGCCGGTCCGAAGCCGGAGACGCGCTGGCGCCGCTGCGCGGTGACAGCTTGAGCGCCCTGGAGGCCGCCGCTTTCCCCGACCGTAAAACCGAGCAGTGGAAGTACACCTCCCTGCACCCGCTCACCGATGGCCATCTGAAAACCCAGGCCAACGGCGCCCTGCCCGATGCCTTGCCGACCCTGGCGGATCATCGTCTGGTGATGAGCAATGGCCGCTTGCAGGAGGCCTTGAGCCAGCTGCCGGAAGGCGTGACGCTGCATCGCCGGGCCAGACAGCGTGACGAGTTGCTAACACCGTTCGCTCTCTACAACGGCGCGGCGCTGACCGACGCCATCACTCTGGAAGTGGCCGCCAACACCGAAATCAGCGCACCGCTGCACCTGCTGCTGCATGCCGCCAGCGATGCGCCCGCCCATTGCCAGACCCGGGTGGAAGTGCTGTTGAACCCGGGCAGCAAGCTGACCCTGATCGAGCATTACATTGGCCAGGGCCCGGTGCTGAACAATGCGGTGACAGTGATCGAAGCCCGCGACAACGCCCATCTCACCCACTACCGGCTGCAAAGCGAACGGGAAGACACTCTGCACATCAGCACCTTGCTGTTCCGGCAGACCGGTGTCAGCCGCATCGACAGCTACCAGCTGATGGGCGGCAACCGGCTGCGCCGTAACGACGTGCGTGCCCTGCTGGAAAAAAGCGGCGCCGAACTGAACATGCAGGGCGTGTTCGTGGCCCGCGGCCAAAGCCATATCGACAATCAGCTGTGTGTAGAACATCGCGTGCCGCACTGCACCTCCAATCAGGTGTTCAAGGGTCTGGCCGGTGAAAAGGGCAAGGCGATCCTCAATGGCCGCATTCACATCCATGAAGGCGCCATGGGCACCCTGGCGGAACTGAGCAACAAGAACCTGCTGCTGAGCCCCGGCGCGGAGATCTACACCAAACCGGAACTGGAAATTTACAACGACGATGTGAAGTGCGCCCATGGCGCCACCGTCGGCCAACTCGACGCTGCCCAGCAGTTCTACCTGCAATCCCGGGGCATCACGCTGGCGGAAGCCAAACGCATGCTGAGCCTGGGCTTCGTCAACGAACTGATCCTGGCACTGCCGGACGAGGGCGTGGCGCGGTGGGTGCAGCCATGGCTGGCGGGGGAATTGAGCCAATATCCCGGCGTCAACGAGGAAGCGGCATGACCCTGAACATTCCCGCGCTGCGCGACGCCTTCCCGGTTCTCCACCAGGAGGCCAACGGCAAACCGCTGGTGTACCTGGATAACGCCGCCACCACGCAAAAACCGCGGGGGGTGATCGACGCGATACGGGATTACTACCAGACCACCAACAGTAACGTACACCGGGGCGCTCATTACCTGAGTGACCGCGCCACCGCGGACTTCGAGGCGGCGCGGGATACCGTGGCGGCGTTCCTCAACGCCGATCGCGAGGAGATCATCTGGACCAAGGGCACCACCGAGGGCATCAATCTGGTGGCCCAGTGCATCGGCCGCGAGCGGCTCAAAGCCGGTGACGAAGTGCTGATCACCACCCTGGAGCACCACGCCAACATCGTGCCCTGGCAGCAGGCCTGCCTGGCCACCGGCGCCAGTCTCAAAGTGGTGCCGCTGCGCGAGGACGGCAGTGTCGATACCGAGACGTTCCACCGGTTACTGAATGAGCGCACCCGCATCGTGGCCCTGTCCCATGTCTCCAACAGCCTGGGCTCGGTAACGCCGGTGGCGGAGTTGATCGCCGCCGCCCGGACCGCTGGCGCCATCACCCTGGTGGACGGCGCCCAGGCGGTGTCTCACTTCCCGGTGGACGTGCGCGCGCTGGACTGTGACTTCTATGCCTTCTCCGGTCATAAGGTGTTCGGCCCCACCGGCATCGGCGCGCTGTACGGCCGTCGTGAGCTGCTGGAGGCCATGCCGCCTTACCAGACCGGCGGCGAGATGATCGAAGTGGTGACGTTCGAGAAAAGCACCTGGAATCAGTTGCCGTATAAATTCGAACCGGGCACGCCGAACATCGCCGGCGCGGTGGGCCTGGGAGCGGCCATCCGCTGGCTCCAGGAACAGGACCGGGACGCGCTGGCGGCCCATGAGAGCGCTCTGTTGAGCGCCGCCCATGAACAGGCGGAGGCGTTCCCGGGGTTGAAAATCATCGGTAACGCCGCCACCAAGGCCAGTGTATTGTCGTTCCTGTTGGACGGCGCCCACCCCGCCGATGTCGGCGTGTTGCTGGACAAGCAAGGCGTGGCGGTGCGCACCGGGCATCATTGCTGCATGCCGCTGATGGACAGCCTCGGCATTCCCGGTACCGTGCGCGCCTCGTTTTCGATCTACAATACCCTTGATGAGGTGGACGTCCTGTTCCAGGCGCTCCATAAAGTACGTTCCTTTCTATAGATGCTCTATAGGTGATGATGTCATGACGGTACAGACTTTCGTGCCCGGCCAGGCGCAAATTCACCTGACCGAATCCGCCCGCCGCCAGGCTCTCAAGGAGATCGAGCGCGCCGGCGCCGCCGGTATCCGCTTGAATCTGGATGAGTCCGGTTGCTCCGGTTATATGTACGTGCTCGACTTCGTCGACGAACCGCGCGAGGACGACAAGCGCTTCGATATCGACGGCATTGCGCTCTACGTGCCGGAAAAATGGCTGGTGATGCTCAACGGCCTTGAAATCGATTACGTCACCGAGGGCGTCAACAGCCTGTTCAAGTTCCGCAACCCCAACGCCACCGGCGAATGCGGCTGCGGTGAAAGTTTCACCGTGCACGAGGTCTGAAGGTCTTGACCAGCGCCCCTTCTACCTCAGAGCAACGCACCGTGGTGGTCAGCCGGGATGTGCCCGCCCGGCGGGTTCCCAGCGGCACCCGCATCACCATCAAGAAGAACGCCTTCGTCAATCTGCGTCAGGCGCTGGGCGGCACTTATACGGTGACCGTGAACGGCAATATGGCGCGTATTGACGGCACCGACGCGGACGCCATCGGCCAGCAGCCTCTGGAACTGGACTTCGATGCACCCGAAGCGGACGGCACGGTACGGGACGAGGATCTTCAGAAGACCCTGAAAACCATCTACGACCCGGAAATTCCGGTAAACGTTGTCGACCTGGGCCTGGTTTACGGCTGCGATGTGATTCGCAGGGACGACCAGAATGTGGTGCAGGTACGGATGACGCTCACCGCTCCCACTTGCGGCATGGGGCCTGTCCTGGTCGGCGATGTGGAAGACCGGCTCGCCAAGGTCCCCAATGTGGACAAAGTGGAAGTGGCGCTGGTGTTCGATCCGCCCTGGAGCCGGGATATGATGACCGAAGAGGCCCAACTGGAACTGGGATTGTTTTAACGCCGGATGCTGGACGCCAGACGCCGGACGCTAAAAGCCAAATGCCTCGAAAGAGCGACCCGCTTTTTTGCGTCCGGCGTCAGGCGTCCGGCGTCAGGCCACGGAGTAAAACGACGTGTCCGACTTTAATATCCGTGACATCAAGCTAGGTAAGAACGTCACCGCCGAGGATGTCCGTGACGACCTGGAATTCCTGGACGACTGGGAAGAGCGCTACCGCTACATCATTGATCTCGGCAAGCAACTGCCGGAACTGCCGGAGTCCTTGCGCACCGAAGACCGCTTCGTGCGCGGCTGCCAGAGCCAGGTATGGCTGGTCACCGACTATGATGACAGCGAGGGTCGCCTGTATCTGGCGGTGGATTCCGACGCCATCATCGTGCGCGGGCTGGCGGCGATCGTGCTCACCGCCCTCAACCGCCGCTCGCCGGAACAGATCGCGGCGGTGGACATGGACGCCTTCTTCCAGGACATCGACCTGTTCGGTCATCTCAGCCCCACCCGTGGCAACGGCCTGCGCGCCATGGTGGCCCGTATCAAACAGGAAGCGGCGGCGATGGCCGCCTGACGGCCATCGCCGAATTCAGGCGGCGTGTTCCAGGCGCACCACGAAGCGCCGCACACCGTCCACCTGCTCCGATTCCAGTATCTCCACCTTCTCCCCGTAGAACGCCGCCACGCCGTGGACGCAGCCCAGCGCCAGCAAGCTCAGATCCCGGTGGGAACGGTATTCCACCTGCAGCACGCGTGGTTCCAACTCACGCACATCAATGCGCGGCGGCGTCGCCTCCGGGTTCTTCAGACGAATGACTCGCTGATGGATGCGTTCCTCCACGTTGAGCAGGAACGCCACCGCGTCCCATTCCCGTGGAATCATCGCCCGGTACATATTGATCAGGGGCGGGATCACCCAGGCGCCGAATTCCTCCAGCAAATCATCACGGTGCAGTCCGGTGACCGACTGCAGCGCCGTCATCAGGTCTTCCAGATGATTGTCCGGGTAAAGTTGAATCGGCACGTGCAGGCAGTCGGTCAGACCTGCTCGGTGATTGACGTCATCCCATACCGACTGACCATAGCGGTCGGTAACGAAATGACGCAGATGAGCAAGGATCACTCCGTGCATGGTTGGCTCCGTCCTTTGGTGTGACAACACCTAAGCAAGCAGCACGCCGGTTACGGAGCCTTCCGTCAGACAAAAAGAGCCGCTTATCCCCTTTGAGCAGCAACGTCACGCAGGCGGGTGACCACCTGCGTCACATTCTGTATTACCGTGTCGATTTGAGTCTCATCGGTGAAGCGGCCCACCGAGAAGCGCAGCGAGCCGTGTGCCAGCGAATCGGACACCCCCATCGCCTTGAGCACATAGGACGGTTCCAGCGACGCCGAGGTGCAGGCGGACCCGGTGGACACCGCCACGCCGGTCAACGCGGTCAGCAGCATCTCCCCTTCCAACCCTTCGAACGCCACGTTCATATGGCCGGGTAAACGCGGCGCGCCGGCACCGTTGAGGGACACGCCGGGCAGCGTCCGGATGCCATCCCACAAGCGATCCCGCAACGCGGCGATTCGCGTGTTCTCTTCATCCCGGCCGGCCATGGCCAATGACAGCGCCTCCCCCATGGCCACGATCTGATGGGCGGGCAAAGTGCCTGAACGCATGCCGCGCTCATGGCCGCCGCCATGGATCTGAGCGGCGACCCGCACATCCGGATGGCGCCGCACATAGAGCGCGCCGATGCCTTTCGGGCCGTAGATCTTGTGGGCACACAGGGAGACCAGGTCCACCGCTGTTTCCCGAACATCCAATGGCAACTTGCCCATGGTCTGGGCGGCGTCGGTGTGAAACAGAACGCCACGCTCCCGGCACAAGGCGCCAATGGCGCCGATGTCGTTGATCACGCCGGTTTCGTTGTTGGCGTGCATGATCGACACCAGCACGGTGTCCTCGCGCATCGCCTCTTCCACCGCCCGCGGGGTGATCCGGCCATCCGGTTCCGGCGCCAGATAGGTGACCTCGACGCCACGCCCTTCCAGCCAGCCGCAGGGGTCCAGCACCGCCTTGTGCTCAGTGGCGGAGGTGATCACGTGCCCCCCGCCCCGCTGCTCCAGAACGCCCTTGATGGCCAGGTTGTTAGCCTCGGTGGCGCCGCTGGTCCAGACGACTTCCCTGGGGTCGGCGTTGAGGGCGTCCGCCACCTGCCGCCGGGCACTTTCCACCGCCTCCTCCGCCAGCCAGCCGTAAAGATGGCTGCGCGATGCCGGATTCCCGAAGGTGCCGTCCGGCCCGAGAAAACGCACCATCGCCTCCACCACCCGGGGGTCCACCGGGGTGGTGGCGGCGTAATCCAGATAAACCGCTTGCGACATGGACGTTGATTACTGTGTTGATAATGGAGGGATCAAAGCGTGCTGACCGGCACCCGGTTCAGTTGGCTTTGCGTGATCTTCTGGCGTTCCGCCACCTGCCGTACTTCATTGCGGGAGACCAGTTCGCCCAGGGTGATGTGCGACAGGAAATCCTGGATCTGATCCGACAGATCACACCAGAGGTGGTGCGTCAGACAAATGTGGCCATCCTGGCAGTCACCATTGCCGCCACAACGGGTGGCATCCACGGACTCGTCCACGGCGGCGATCACCGAGGCCACATCAATATCGTCGCTGTCCCGGCTCAGCCTGTAGCCACCGCCTGGGCCGCGCACACTGCTGACCAGATGCCGCCGCCGCAACTTGGCGAACAGCTGCTCCAGATAGGAAATGGAAATTCCCTGACGCTCGGAGATATCCGCCAGGGATACCGGACCCTCATCCGCATGAAGAGCCAGATCCAGCATCGCGGTCACCGCGTATCGGCCTTTGGTGGTTAATCGCATACCCACACCTTTGGTACGTGAATAGGAAGTCAGACTATAAAGACCAACCAAATCAGTCAAGTATTATCGGAGAATAATTGATAACCGTTCTCATGTAAAAAGGTCTGAACAAGAAATAGACGGTTGGTTCCCGAAATGGCCCGGATCGACCCCCTCGTTCTTGACAGCGCCCCGGAGCTCACGGACAATTCGCGGCCTTGAAACATGGCAAGGTAGCTCAGCTGGTTAGAGCACAGCACTCATAATGCTGGGGTCGGCGGTTCAAGTCCGCCCCTTGCTACCATATATCCAGGGAAGGCTGCTCAGTTGAGCAGCCTTTTTGTTTCAGGCGGGCCAAGGTTCTGATCCAGGGGCCGACCCTGCTTTTTCTGGGCTGGGGTCGACGCAGGCGGCCTGCCCGTTCAAGTCCGCCCCTTGCTACCAAATATCCAGGAAAGGCTGCTCAGTTGAGCAGCCTTTTTTGTTTCAGGCGGGCCAAGGTTCTGATCCAGGGGCCGACCCTGCTTTTTCTGGGCTGGGGTCGACGCAGGCGGCCTGCCCGTTCAAGTCCGCCCGTTGCTACCAATATCCAGGAAAGGCTGCTCAATCGAGCAGCCTTTTTTGTTTCTGACGGTCCGGACTCGTCTCTTAACGCGCACGAACTCAGATGGAGCACCATGAAGGGAGCTTTACTCATATATGAGTAAGAAACGAGATTAAAGGCTATTTTTACTCGTATATGAGTACAAGAAACCCCGTTCCGTCTAACCGCGCGCCTTGCCCGGGACCCGGAAGGCCCGGATCAGGTGTAGCACGAAGGGGCAGCAGATGACCCACCAGGTGGAGAGCGCATTGACCACCGGACCGGACTGCCCCCAGACAAACGGGATACCCGCATAGCCGGTGTACCCGCATACAGTGGCCAGTACGGCAAACTGAAGGTGGAGATACAGGCGCCGCCGGAACGCAAAGGTATAGCCCACGCTGAACAGCAACGGAAACAGCCACCAGAACACCATGGTGATGTAATCCCAGGTGGTCATTTCGAATACGAGTTCCACGCTCTCCATGTCCCTTCCCTACGGCGCCTTTTTCTTACAACACGTTTCTTACAGCACAATCAAATGATTGGGCAGTTCATTCTTCTGCTCGGTGGCCGGCACGTGGGTGATCAACTCATCGCCACAGCTGGCCACGCATTCCAGGAAGCCATTCAGGGTATCCCTGGCCTTCACGTGAGCCGTGAAGGTATCGACGATGGACTGCCAGCGTTCGTTGGGCACGTGGCGGGCAATACCCTGGTCCGCCAGGATTTCCACGTAGTGCTCCGCTTCGCAGACGAAGATCAAGACGCCGGTACCGCCCTTGGTGTGGTGCAGCCCCTGATCCAGAAACACCCGCCGGGCCAGGTCCGCGGCGCGGCGCTGTTTCACCGAGGCGGGTACCAGCCGCATCATCAGCGGAGGCCAGCGGAACACCAGTGCCAGCACCACCAGGGTGGTCCACTGTGCCAGCAGCACTTCCAGCGGAGCCAGCCAGATCGGCGTGAAGGCGAGGATCAGTGGCACCAGCAGGGACAGCAGCGCCGCCCACATCATCGGAATATAGCGATAGTTGTCGGCCTGCCGGGCCAGCACTGTCACCAGTTCAGCGTCGGTGTCCTTTTCCACCGCGGCAATGGCGCGGGACACCCGGTTTTGGTTTTCTTCATTCAATAACATCACCAGCCTCCCGAGGCGCCACCGCCCCCAAAGCCGCCGCCGCCTCCACCGAAGCCGCCGCCGCCAAAACCACCACCACCTCCGCCGCCAAAGCCGCCCATTCCGCCGATCATGATCGGAGCGAACAGTCCCCGTCGACGGCCGCCACCACGACCGCCGCCGCCGAAAGTCAGCAGCATGGTCAGCACCACCAGCACGATCAGATAGATCAGCGCCTGGAGACTGCTGCCTTTATTGGTTTTCTTGACCGGGGCGGTGTATTCGCCGTTGATGGCGGCAAGAATGGCGGTCACGCCCTGTTCGATGCCGGTGGCGAAATCACCCTGGCGGAACGCGGGCAGAATCCCGTTCTGGATAATGGAGTGGGACAGAGCATCGGTGAGCACACCCTCAAGTCCATAGCCCACCTCAATGCGCACCTTGCGTTCATTGGGGGCGACGATCAGCAAGGCACCGTTATCGTGCTCGACCTGGCCGAGCCCCCAGGCCCGGCCCAACTGATAGCCG
Organism: Alcanivorax sp. 24; assembly: GCF_004360225.1. Classification (GTDB taxonomy): domain Bacteria; phylum Pseudomonadota; class Gammaproteobacteria; order Pseudomonadales; family Alcanivoracaceae; genus Alloalcanivorax; species Alloalcanivorax xiamenensis. The sequence continues at coordinate 143,710 of NZ_SNUA01000002.1, read as the reverse complement.
TAGTCCTCGATGGTGTAGCCCTGCAGATCCGGCAGGGTCACCACGACGACCTGGTTGGAGGTGCGGCTCTCGGCCTCGGCCAGGCGCTGCTCCAGTGCCCGTGCCTGTTGCGAAGAAAGCAGGCCGGCATTATCCACCACACGGCCGGTCAGAGCGGGGAATTCCGGCGCCGCCCAGGCCGTGGGCAGCACCAGCATCAGCAGAGTGCAGAGCAGTAATCGCATCAGTTGAAGTTAACCTGGGGCGCTTGTTCCGCCCCTTCCGTGGTGGCTTCGAAGGAAGGACGCACTTCCATGTCGCTGTAAAGGATGCCGTGCCAGATCCGCCCCGGGAAGGTGCGTATCTCGGTGTTGTACTGCTGCACCGCGGTGATGTAGTCCCGGCGCGCCACGGCGATACGGTTCTCGGTGCCTTCCAACTGCGATTGCAAGGCCAGGAAGTTCTGGTTGGCCTTGAGATCCGGATAGCGCTCCACCACCACCATCAGGCGCTGCAAAGCAGAACCGAGTTGCTGCTGCGCCGCCTCGAACTGCTGCAGCTTCTGCGGGTCGTTGATCAGACTTTCATCGGCCTGAATGGAACCGACCTTGGCGCGGGCTTCGGTGACCTCCACCAGCACATCCCGCTCGTGTTCCATGTAGCCCCGTACCGTACTGACCAGGTTGGGCACCAGATCCGCGCGCCGCTGATACTGGTTCTCCACCTGTCCCCAGGCTGCCTTCACCTGCTCATCATAGGTGGGAATGTTATTGATGCCACAGCCGGTAACGCCGAACAGAATCGACAGCAACAGGACAAAACGCCAATGCTTCATTGCGGGGTCTCCGTATCCAAACCGAGGACGTCCAGAACGCTCTGAACGTCATTTGTATTGCCTTGGCCCATGGCCAGCAACCGCTCCTTGACGGTGCGCGGCTGCGCCTTGATGCGGGCTTCGAGCCGGCAGGCGCTGGCGCGATCCGCCACCGCCGCCCGCCAAACCAGGGTCACTGGCCGCCGTGCCCGGGTATAACGGGCACCACGGGGGCCTTCATTGTGTTCCCGGCGACGGCGCTCCACATCCGTGGTGACACCGGTATACAGTGAACCGTCCACGCAGCGCAGTATATAAACCCACCACTGTTGCATGGTTTTACATCTCCCGCGTCGACAGTTGCTATCATCAAAACATATCCGGCTCCGCCAGCGAAGGCGGCGACACTACAATACAAGGATTTGCGGAGACACGCATGATTACTTACCTCTATTGGGTCCTGGTTGCGATCCTGATTTTTCTCAGCCTGTTCCTGGTCGGCGCCCGCATGGGCAAGTGGAAGCCGGCGGTGATTCTGGCGGTGCTGGTGTGGCTGGCGGGCACCGTGTTGTATTACTTCTGGCTTGAGCAGATCTTCGTCAAGCGGCTGGGCGGCACCATGACACTGAGCGTACCGGCGGGGCAGCAGCACATCGCCGCCACCTGGAAAGGCGATAACCTGTGGATCGAGAATTACGACCCGGAAACCAACCGCTGCATTTTCCGTGAATACTCCCGTGGCAATCTGCTGGAGGGTCAGGTGGTGATTGAAAACTGTCACCCCCTACGTGCCGGTGGCAGCACCGGCAACAGTGGCGCCGAGGACAGCACCACTATTCCCAAACGCCCACGAACCGCGCTTTAACCCGGAAAATGCGCCACCAGCGATCTTCGCCGGTGGCCTTCCCGTCGCCGCGCTGCTATCTTTGAAGGTCGTCCACGCCGATGATTCGCCTTCCCCATGAAAGTGCGTACCACCAAGGAACAGCAGCGCGAGCGACTGCGCCGGGATATGGAGCGTTTTCTGTCCCGGGGCGGGAGTATCCAGCGCGTGCCGCCCGGCACCAGCGGAGAGCCTTCTCACGGTGCCCGGCCGTTATCCCCGTTCAGTCACACCCCCAAGCCTCAACGCACCGATTTGTCACGGCTGGCCGCCACCATCGACGCCCGCAAGCATAAGCCCAAGGTCCGCCGCGCCCGATCCGCCGCGCCGCGCCGCCGGCTGATCCATGACGACTTCGGTGAGCCTTTACGCTGGGTCTGGGAAGACGCCACCACCGCCGACACCCCGGACAAGGAGAACTCATGACCCGCCTGATCGCACTGAGCCTGCTGCTGCTCGGTTCCCTGGCCCAGGCCGACATCATTGAACAGAAAGTGAACCTCCCCGGCGGCGTCGGCACTGGCGTGCTGTACATGGACGAGGATCAGGAACGGCTCACCGCCGGGGTCATCGTGGTCCACGAATGGTGGGGCCTGAACAACTACATCCGCAACCGGAGCCGGCAACTGGCCGCGGAAGGTTATGTGGCGCTGGCCGTTGACATGTACAACGAAAAAGTGGCGCAGCACCCCAAGGACGCCAAGGCGTTCATGGAGCAGGCGCTGGCCGACCCGGAAAAGATGACCGCCCGCTTCAACGCCGCCAAGACGCTGCTGCGCAAAATGCAGTACGTGGATGATCAGCGGGTTTACGCGGTGGGCTACTGTTTCGGCGGCGGCGTGGTGCTGGAGCAGGCCCGCAAAGGCAATGATCTGGCCGGCGTGGCCAGTTTCCATGGCACCCTGGCGACACAGAATCCGGCCGGCCCCGGCGACATCAAGGCGCGCATTCTGGTGGCCACCGGGCAAGCCGACCCCATGGTGCCACCGGAGCAGGTCTCGGCACTGGTGGAGGAATTGAACAACGCCGGCGCGGAATACCAGTTGCTCAGCTTCCCCGACGCCAAACACGGCTTCACCAATCCCGAGGCGGACCAGTTTGGTCAGCGTTTCGACATGCCCCTGGCCTACGACGCCGAAGCCGACCGCGAGAGCTGGCGGGCCCTGACGGAGTTTCTCGATAGCACTCCATGACGCCCCTGAATGCACCACCTTCGGGCATGGCGCACCAAACCAGCGCCATGCCCGGCCCATCCGCAAGCCCTCCGCACCGTTTTTTTCCCACGATCCCCCGCAATCCCTGGCCTGCACCGATTTGGCACCGCTCTTGCTGGTATACCGGCATGAGGAATCGAATGGCCGGTGGCCATCCACACTCGACAATTTGCTTCCAATAGACCGCTAGGGTTCCGATCGGCACCGCCGATGCCTGGTCCGAGAGCAGTCGACCTTCGCTGAAGGTTACACGGCGGGACAAAAGCCCGGGAGGACACGATGACACCTGTCATTGGATTCCTCTTCGTCCGTAACCCAGGAGGTCCGACATGACCCGTTTGCTCACCACCGTCTGCACCACCGCCCTGCTCGCGCTGACACTGACTTCACCGGCCCAGGCCCGGGACAGCTTCAAGGTTTGCTGGTCCATCTACGTGGGCTGGTTGCCGTGGGACTACGGCGCCGCCGAAGGCATCGTCGATAAGTGGGCGGACAAGTACGACATTGATATCGATGTGGTTCAGATCAACGATTACGTCGAGTCCATCAACCAGTACACCGCCGGCCAGTTCGACGGCTGCACCATGACCAACATGGACGCCCTGACCATTCCCGCCGCCGGCGGTGTCGACAGCACCGCCCTCATCGTTGGTGACTTCTCCAACGGCAACGATGGCATCGTGTTAAAAGACGCCGACACGCTCGAGGCCATCAACGGCCGCCGCGTCAATCTGGTGGAACTGTCCGTGTCCCACTATCTACTGGCCCGGGCACTGGACAGCGTCGGGCTCAGCGAGCGCGATATCACCGTGGTCAATACCGCCGACGCCGATCTGGTGTCCGCCTTCAATACCCCCGACGTGACCGCCCTGGCCACCTGGAATCCGTTGCTGGGCACCATTAAGGAATCCCCCGAGGCCAACCTGGTGTTCGATTCATCCCGCATTCCCGGCGAGATCATCGATCTGATGGTGGTGAACACCGAGACCCTCAAAGCCAACCCCGCCCTGGGCAAGGCACTCACCGGCGCCTGGTACGAAATCATGGGGCACCTGGATGACAGCGGCTTCCGTCAGCATCTGGCCAATATCGCCGCCACCGACCTGGACGGTCTGCAAACGCAGCTCGACGCCACCCGCCTGTTCGACCAAGCCGAAGACGCGGTGGCCTTCACCAACAGCCCGGCGTTGAAGGAGACCATGCAGAAAGTGGCGGAATTCTCCTTTGACCACGGTCTGCTCGGCGAAGGCGCTCCGGATGCCGGTTTCGTTGGCGTGGAAACCCCCGCCGGCGTCTACGGCAACAGCGGCAACGTCAAACTGCGCTTCGACCCGACCTATATGACCATGGCCGCCGAGGGTGAGCTGTAACCGCGCCCCCGCGCTTCGTCACCGCCCACAGGAGTCGCCATGAAGAAGTTGATCAACCGGCACCCCGGACCGGTCGCCACCTGGGCGCTGGGGCTGCTGCCCTTCGCCCTGCTGCTGGTGGTGTACCTGCTGGCTTCCGATGCCCGCCTGGAAGCCAACCCCAACGACAAGCTGCTGCCGTCGTTCAGCGCCATGGGCGACGCCATTCAGCGCATGGCATTCGAACCCAGCAAGCGCAGCGGTGAATACCTGTTGTGGGCGGATACCCTGGCCAGTCTCACCCGTCTGGCCATCGGCGTCGGCATCAGCGCCTTGATGGGGCTGATCTTCGGCATTGTCACCGGCACCCTGCCCTATGCCCGCGCGGGCCTGTCTCCGCTGATCACCGGGCTGTCGCTGGTGCCGCCGATGGCGATCCTGCCGATCCTGTTCATTCTGTTCGGGCTCGGCGAACTGGCCAAGGTGATGCTGATCATCATCGGTATTACGCCTTTTCTGATTCGCGACTTGCAGCAAAGAGCCCGGGAGATCCCAGCCGAGCAGGTGATCAAGATGCAGACGCTCGGCGCCAACACCTGGCAGATCATCCTGCGCCTGGTGTGGCCGCAGATCATGCCGCGTCTGATCAGTGCCGTGCGCTTGTCATTGGGCTCGGCGTGGCTGTTCCTGATCGCCGCCGAAGCCATCGCCGCCACCGAAGGGCTGGGTTATCGCATCTTCCTGGTACGCCGCTACCTGTCCATGGACGTGATCCTGCCCTACGTACTCTGGATCACCCTGCTGGCGTTCGCCATCGACTTCCTGCTGGCCCGCTATTCCCGCTGGCGTTACCCCTGGTTCCACGGCAGCCACTGAGCAAAGCGAGGAGAAGCCCATGGCTATCATCGAAATGAACAATCTGTGGAAAGAGTACGGCGACCAAGTGGTGCTGGAGCGCCTCGACGCGGAAGTGCAGGAAGGCGAATTCGTCACTCTTGTGGGCGCCTCCGGCTGCGGCAAAACCACCTTTCTGAAGATGCTGCTCGGCACCGAATCGCCCAGCCGGGGGGAGCTGCTGCTGGACGGCGCGCCGATCCCGGATCAGCCGGACGAGACCCGCGGCATCGTGTTCCAACGTTATTCGGTGCTGCCGCATCTGAGCGCGCTGGAAAACGTCATGCTGGCCGACGAGCTGCACCGCCACAAACTCATCGGCCGCGCCTTCGGCGGCAAACGCAAAGCCTTGAAGGACGCCGCCATGGCCATGCTGGAATCGGTGGGCCTGGCCCAAGCCGCCGACAAGTATCCCCACCAGTTGTCCGGCGGCATGCAACAGCGTCTGGCCATCGCCCAGGCACTGATGAAACGGCCGCGCATTTTGCTGCTGGACGAACCCTTCGGCGCGCTCGATCCCGGCATCCGCCGCGACATGCATCACTTGGTGCTGGATCTGTGGCGGCAACAGGGCCTGACCATCTTCATGGTCACCCACGATCTCGCCGAAGGCTTTTATCTCGGTACCCGGCTGTGGGTGTTCGACAAGACCCGCCTGGACCCGCAAGCCCCTGGCGCCTACGGCGCGCGCATCACCTACGACCTGCCGGTGGGAGATTGTGACAAGGGCACGCTCACCGCCATTCAGGCGCAGGCGGACGCCACCGCCCGCACCATGGCCTAGCGCCCGTTTTGATTTGGAAACGTACAAGGAGACTTTCATGACCGAACCGCTGTACCACTACACCATGCCCGGCGGCGCGCACTGGTCGTTTCGTCTGCGCCGGGGCGCGGCCCTGCGTCTCACCGACCTGGAAGGCGGCGCCAACGTCGGCATGCTGTTCTACAACCCGGAAGAAAAACTGGAGCGTTACAACGCTCCGGACACCCTCAAGGGTCAGCACACCTTCAAACTGACCCGCGGTAATTGTCTCTACTCCGACATGGGCCGGGTGTTCGCCTCCATCGTCGAGGACAGTTTCGGCTGGCACGACACCGTGTGCGGCAATCTGGACGAGACCCGTCTGCGGGAAAAGTACGGCGAGCACTCCTACCAGCAATACCGCAACGACTGGACCCTGAGCGGCCACGCCAGCTTCCTCACCGAACTGGCCAAGTACGGCCTGGGCGAACGGGACCTGGCCGCCAATCTCAATCTGTTCAGCAAAGTCACGACCGACGACAACGGACAGCTGCGTTTCGACGCCGGCGCCGCCCGCGCCGGCGCGCAAATCACCCTGCGTTTCGAAATGGACACGCTGGTGGTGATGCACACCTGCCCGCACCCGCTCAACCCCGCTCGCGACTACCCGCGCAAACCCGTGCAAGTGGAAATGCTCAGCGCGGCACCGGTGGAACAGGACGACTACTGCCTTAATTTCCGTCCGGAAAACGCCCGCGCTTTCGAAAACAACCGCCTCTATCACCTGGGCCTTTAGGAGACCATCATGATTCGGGAAAGTCAGTTGAAGCCCGCCGATGCTCATTTCCGCGACACCGTCCCCGCCGGCGATTACTTTCTTAAAGTGCTGAAGGAAGGCGAGACCCTGCGCATCCTCGATCTGGAAGGCAACCAGGCGGCGGACACGCTGTTTTTCAATGCCAAGGACACCGCCGAGCGCTACAGCGCCATGGACACCCTCCGCGAACAGGGCAACGTCTTCCTCACCGCCGGCACCGTGCTGCGTTCCAACCGCAACCGGCCGATGCTGGAAATCACCGCTGACACCTGCGGCCGCCACGATACCCTCGGCGGCGCCTGCGCCACGGAAAGCAACACCGTGCGTTACGCGCTGGAAAAACGCTGCATGCACGCCTGCCGGGACAGCTGGATGCGGGCCGTTAACGAAAATGAGGAATACGGACTGAGTAAGCGCGACATCACCCACAACATCAATTTTTTCATGAACGTACCAGTAACCGCCGACGGCGGGCTGACCTTCGCCGATGGCATTTCCGCGCCAGGCAAGTACGTGGAAATGAAGGCATTGATGGACATCACCGTGCTGATTTCCAACTGCCCTCAGCTCAATAACCCGTGCAACGGCTACAACCCCACGCCCATCGAAGTGCTGATCTGGCACTGACTATCGGAATAAGGCGCCGGGGACGACCCCGGAAGCCGGACGCTTACGGCGGGACGACCCGCCATCGCCGCAGAGCCGACATCATGTTCAAGAAGGTACTGATCGCCAACCGTGGCGCCATCGCCACCCGAATCATCCGTACCCTGAAAACCCTGGGCGTCACCAGCGTCGCGGTCTACGCCGACGCGGACGCCGATTCCCGCCACGTGAGCCTGGCCGACGAAGCGTATTATCTGGGGGAAGGCAGCGCCGCCAGTACCTATCTGGACCAGGACAAACTACTGGCATTGATGGCCGAGCGTCAGGTGGACGCGGTGCATCCCGGCTATGGTTTTCTCAGTGAGAACCCGGATTTCGTCGAGCGTTGCGAAGCCCAAGGCATCGCCTTTATCGGCCCCACCCCGGAACAGATGCGGGACTTCGGCCTCAAACACACCGCCCGCCAGCTGGCGGAAGACAATCAGGTGCCGCTGCTGCCGGGCACCGGTCTGCTGACCGATCCGGAACAGGCGCTGGCCGCCGCCACCGGCATCGGCTATCCGGTGATGTTGAAAAGCACGGCCGGCGGCGGTGGTATCGGCATGCAGATTTGCCACGATGCCGAATCGCTGCGCAAAGCCTGGGACACGGTACGCCGGCTCAGCGCCAACAACTTCGCCAACGATGGCGTGTTCCTGGAAAAATACATTGAGCGTGCCCGCCACATCGAAGTGCAGGTGTTCGGCGATGGAAAAGGCCAGGCGGTGACGCTCGGCGAGCGTGACTGCTCCGCCCAGCGCCGCCATCAAAAAGTGGTGGAGGAAACCCCGGCGCCCAATCTTCCCGAAGCGGTTCGGCGCACTTTGCACGACACCGCACGGCGTCTGATGGCGGCGGTGCATTACCGCAACGCCGGCACCGTGGAATTCATTCTCGACCAGGACAGCAACCGCTTTTACTTCCTGGAGGTGAATACCCGTCTGCAGGTGGAGCACGGCGTCACCGAGCAGGTTTACGGTGTCGACCTGGTGTCCTGGATGGTGCGGCTGGCCGCCGGCGAACTGCCGCCGCTGGAACACCTGACCAGCGATCTCACGCCGCGCGGTCATTCGATCCAGGTGCGTCTCTATGCGGAGGATCCGAACAAGGATTTCCAGCCCAGTGCTGGTCTGCTGACCACCGTGCGTTTTCCTGAAGCGGACGGCCAACGGCTGCGGCTGGACCATTGGATCGAAGCGGGACTGACCGTATCCCCACTGTACGACCCGATGCTGGCCAAGGTCATCGTTCACGAGGATGATCGCGAGCGCGCTCTGGCTGCCCTGGAGCAAGCGCTCGGCGACACTCTGGTGGAAGGCATCGAAACCAACCGCGAGTATGTGCTGGCGATCCTCGCCGACCCGGCGTTTCGGCAAGGCCGCATGACCACTCGCTATCTGAACGACTTCCGCTACCAACCCGATACCCTGGATGTCCTTGCCGGCGGTACCCTGACCACCGTCCAGGATTATCCCGGGCGCGGCGGCTACTGGCCGGTGGGCGTGCCGCCGTCCGGCCCGTTCGACAGCCTCAGTTTCCGCCTCGGTAACCGGTTGCTGGGCAACGACGAGAATGCGGCCGGCCTGGAATGCACGCTCAATGGCCCGACCCTGCGCTTCAACCGCGACACCCGGATCGCGCTGACCGGCGCGGATATGGGCGCCACGCTCGACGGCGAGTCCGTGCCCCGCTACCAGGCGGTGACGGTGATCGCCGGCCAGACGCTGAAGCTGGGCAAGGTCAACGGCACCGGTGCCCGCGCTTACCTGGCCGTGGCTGGCGGCATTCAATGCGAACCCTACCTGGGCTCACGCAGCACTTTTACGCTGGGTCAGTTTGGCGGCCACGGCGGCCGTGCTCTGCGCACCGGCGATGTGTTGCATCTGAGCCCGCACAGCGCGGTCCCGCAAGCCATCGAGGTGCCACCCGCGCTGAAGCCGACGCTGTGCGATACCTGGGCATTGCGAGTCATCTACGGTCCCCATGGCGCACCGGACTTCTTCACCGACAACGACGTCGCCACCTTCTTCAGCAGCGATTGGCAGGTCCATTACAACTCCAGCCGCACCGGCATACGACTGGTGGGGCCGAAACCGGAATGGGCCCGCAGCGACGGCGGCGAGGCCGGCATGCACCCTTCCAACATCCACGATAACGCTTATGCGGTGGGTACCATTGATTTCACCGGCGATATGCCGGTGATTCTGGGCCCGGATGGTCCGTCGCTCGGTGGCTTTGTCTGTCCCGCCACGGTGATCAAAGCCGACCTGTGGAAACTGGGACAACTGAAAGCCGGGGATAAAGTCCGCTTTCAACCGGTCTCCCTGGAAGACGCCGACCGTCTGTGTGAAGAACAGGACCGCTGTCTGCAACACCTGAACGCACCCGAACTGGTGGTGAAGTCCGCCCCTGTGATCACCCCGGTACTGGACCGCCTGCCGGAGGAGGAAGCCGGTGTGGAGGTAGTCTACCGGGCCGCCGGTGACCGTTATGTGCTGGTGGAATACGGTCCACTGGAACTGGATTTGCGCCTGCGTTTCCGGGCTCACGCCCTGATGCGGTGGCTGGAGCAGCAGCGGATTGACGGCGTGCTGGAGCTGACTCCCGGCATTCGTTCCCTGCAGATTCATTTCGATCCACGGCAGCTGCCGCGCAACACCCTGTTAACGCTATTGAAGGAAGCAGAACTGTCCTTGCAGCAACAGGATGATTTGCAAGTGCCGTCACGTATCGTTCACCTGCCACTGAGCTGGGACGACGAGGCCTGCCGGCTGGCGATCCGGAAATACATGCAATCGGTGCGCAAGGACGCGCCCTGGTGCCCGAGCAACATCGAATTCATCCGCCGCATCAATGGCCTGGACAGCATCGACGAGGTCAAGCGGATTCTGTTCGAGGCCAGTTATGTGGTGATGGGGTTGGGCGATGTGTACCTGGGCGCCCCGGTGGCCACGCCTTACGATCCCCGTCACCGGCTGGTGACCACCAAATACAATCCGGCACGCACCTGGACCGCGGAAAATTCCGTCGGCATCGGCGGTTCCTATTTGTGTGTGTACGGCATGGAGGGCCCGGGTGGCTATCAATTCGTCGGCCGCACTCTGCAAATGTGGAATCGCTATCGCACCACCGAGGCCTTCACCAAACCCTGGCTGCTACGGTTCTTCGATCAGATTCGTTTCTACGAAGTCAGCGCCGACGAACTGCAACAAATCCGCCGGGACTTTCCCAAAGGCGACTACCCGCTCAAGGTGGAAGAAACCACCTTCAGCCTCAACGCTTATCAGGACTTTCTGCGGCGTAATGAAGACAGCATCGGTACCTTCACCGAGCAACGCAACCAGGCTTTCGACGAGGAACTGCAACGCTGGGTGGAAAGCGGCCAGATTCATTTCGAGTCGCAACAGGATCTGAATGGCGACGACGGCGACGGTCTGCCGGAGGGCACGCCGGTGGAATCCCCCACCGCCGGCAACATCTGGCAGCTCAACGTCGCCGAGGGCGACAGCGTGGAAGCCGGCCAGGTGGTGGCGATTCTGGAATCGATGAAAATGGAGATCGAGGTGACCGCGCCGGAGCACGGCAAGGTGCTGCGTATCGCCCGTCAGGAGGGCCAGCAGATCAATGCCGGTCAGGCCATCATGGTGCTGGGCTAATCGGATCGACTGTGCCCAGCCGGTTGGCGCTGGGCATAAGAATTCACACCGTATTCGCTGGCGAGCCAGCTTCCCACGGTGGAAGCAACGAAGCCGCTGTGGGAAGCGAGCTTGCTCGCGAATCGGCGCCTCGGCGTGTTACGTGTAGGCGCATCTGCGAATGGGGGCAACAGCGGCCCATGGACCGCGATGTCCCGCTAACAAAAAACTAGAGCGTGCAGCCCCCATCCACGGCGATGGCCTGGCCGGTGACGTGTTCGGCGCAGGCCAGGTACACCGCCAGTTGCCCCATGTCTTCCGGGGTTTGCGCCACGCCCTGGGGCAACAGCGTTTTCTGGTGGCGGGCCCAGGATGCCTCTTCGCTTTCCCCTTCTTCACGCCAGCGCCCGGCCAGGCCGTCCTCGCCACGCCACATGCCGGTACCGACGATACCCGGGCACAACGCATTCACGGTGATGCCGTCCAAAGCCACTTCCTTGGCCACCGCGTTGGTGAATCCGATCACCGCGAATTTGGACGCGGAATAATGGGACAGATCCGGGAAACCGATCTTGCCGGCGATGGACGCCACATTGATGATCCGCCCCCAACGCCGTGGCCGCATTACCCGCACCGCTGCCTGGGTGCAGAGAAAAACGCCCCTGGCGTTGACGGCCATGATGCGGTCGAAGTCCTCGGCGGTGAGTTCCTCGATGGATTGAATACTGATGATGCCGGCGTTATTGACGGCGATGTCCAGACCGCCCAGTTCCGCCTCCACCTTTTCCACCATGGCACGCACCGAGTCCGCTTCCGCCACGTTGACGGAAAGGGCCAGGCTGCGCCGGCCGGCAGCCTCGACCCTGGCGGCGGTTTCCTCGGCGATGGCCTGATCCAGATCCGCCACCGCCACGTCCGCGCCGGCCCCGGCCAACGCCAGGGCAATCCCCTGTCCGATGCCCCGGCCACCACCGGTGACCAGAGCCACTTTTCCTTTCAGTTCCATGATCGCTGTTCCTGTTCAATGAATCCCGGGATTCAGCATAGGCGGGACCGGCCCGCCCGCTGCTGACGCAAATCAATCAAGCCAGGTGATGAACTTCCTGCTGCCCATACACCGGCGTATCCAGGCCTTCCATCCGCGCTTTCAACTGCAGCGCCAGGAACTGGGAGTAGAATCGGGACTGGTGCAGATTGCCGCCATGGAACCAGAGCGACGGCTGCCGGGTGGGCTTCCACATATTGCGCAACTCGCCTTCCCAGGGGCCCGGATCCTTGGTGGTGTCCGAGCCCATGCCCCAGCATTTACCCACTTTGTCCGCTACTTCCTGGGAAATGATGCGCGCCGCCCAGCCGTTCATGGAACCGTAGCCGGTGGCGTAGACGATCAGATCCGCCGGCAGCTCGGAGCCGTCGGTAAGCGTCACCGAATGCGCGTTGATACGCTCGATGCCAACGCCGCTTTTCAACTTGATATCGCCGTTGGCCACCAGTTCGCAGGCGCCTACATCAATGTAGTAGCCGGAACCACGGCGCAGGTATTTCATGAACAGGCCGGAACCGTCATCGCCGAAGTCCAGCATGAAACCGGCCTCGCGCAGGCGGCGGTAGAAATCCGCGTCCTTTTCCGCCACCTGCTCATACACCGGGACGTGAAACTGAGGCATCACCTTGTAGGGAATGGAAGCGAAGGTCATGTCCGCCATTTCCGTGGTGATACCGTTGTTCACCGCTTCCTCGGAATACAGCGGCCCCAATACCAGATCCATCAACGTTTCCGATTTGATCACGTGGGTGGAGGAACGCTGTACCATGGTGACGTCGGCGCCATGCTCCCACAGTGCCGCGCAGATATCATGGGCCGAGTTGTTGGCACCCAGCACCACGCATTTCTTGCCGGCATAGGCTTCGCCACCCGGGTGCTTGCTGGAGTGATGCTGCTCACCCTGGAAGTCTTCCATGCCCGGAATTTCCGGCACGTTCGGCATACCGGACATACCGGTGGCCAGCACCAGCTGTCGTGGCCGCAAGGTGACGCGCTCACCATCGCGATTCACGTCCACCACCCATTCACCGGCCTGTTCGTCATAACGGGCACCGGTGCATTCAGTGGACCCCCAGTAGTTGATCTCCATGATCCGGGTGTACATCTCCAGCCAGTCGCCGATTTTGTCCTTGGGCGAAAACACCGGCCAGTGATCGGGAAACGGCAGGTACGGCATGTGGTCATACCAGACCGGATCGTGCAGACACAGGGATTTGTAGCGGTTGCGCCAGGAATCGCCAGGGCGCGGGTTCTTTTCCACCACGATGGTGGGGACATTCAATTGCCGCAGGCGCGCCGCCAGACCGATACCGCCCTGGCCGCCGCCGATAATCACACAATAAGGCTGACGGCTGTAACCCAGCTCCGCTTCCTCCTCGCGGCGCTCCTCCAGCCAGCTTTTACGGTTCTTGAACACGCCGTGACGCGCACCTTTGGGCCGCAGGGCGTTACGTTGCTCCGGATAGTCCCGCAGTTCCTTTAGCGTGGTCAGCAGAGTCCAGGCCTTGCCGTCACGCAGACGCAAGTGGCCATGGCCTCGTCCCACCGCGGTCTGGAATGTGATCCAGGCCTCCACCACACCGTTCTCCTCGCGGGCATCGCCGGCCAGGCACCAGTCGGAAGGCCGGGTGTTGGCGATGGTCGCGCCGATCATGTCGCGCAGCGCGGCGTGTCCCTCCACGGTTTTGATATTCCAGGTGAAGGAAACCAGATCGCGCCAGTAACCGTTCTGTTCGAACAGCCCGGCGGCGGCGACGGGATCATCACCGTTCAGCGTCCGCTCCCATTCACCAAGCCAGTGTTCCACTTGACGGTTCGGCGTATTTGTCGTGCTCATGATGTGCTCCTCGCATGCGTTGTTGTTGTTTGTGTTCCATCACCGGCGTCGCGGTCGATGCGAACGCCGGCACGGATGCGGGGACAAGAGCAGGAGCCGTGCCAATCTTCCCCATGGGCCGTTAATCGGTTTCAGGGCCTTGATTTAAATAAGAATTTTGCCTCGGGTAGCGGTCCTTGAACGGAGGCCTGACGCCATCACAAACGTAACGGCGCGCAACGCCCGTCGTTACAGGTGTAAAGCTCCCGGGGTGTATTTAGTACTCAAGTCGGATGGAGCCGCCGGGAGCGCGGAGCTAGTCTGAATCCCAGGCAAAAAACAGAACAACAATCCACCGCGGAGGCCCGAGAATGAGCAGCCTGCACGCGCAACAACGTCGCCACATCGACGACATCCTGCGATACGCGGGAGGCGGTTACCGTCCCACCGTGTCCCCCGGCGACGTCATGATCGCCCGCTCCTGGAAACGCTGTATCGAAGAGTACGGCCTGGACCCGGCGCGGCCCCGGCCGGCCCGCATCGTTACCCATCAAACCCTGCGGGAACATCAGGAAAGCGCCGACGAGTTTCTCAATGTGGCACGGGCCGGGGTCGAGCAGTTGTACGGCCAGATCGCCCGGCTCGGTTATGTGCTGCTGCTCACCGATCAGCGCGGCATTACCGTGCAGTTCCTTGGTGACCGCCGGCACGACCAGAGGCTGCGCCAGGCCGGGCTCTATCTTGGCGCCGACTGGAACGAGCACCACGCCGGCACCTGCGCCGTGGGCACCTGCATCCGCGAAGGCGAGGCGCTCACCTGCCATCGCCAGGACCATTTCGATGCCACCCACATCGGCCTCACCTGCACCTCGGCTCCGATCACCGATCCTCAGGGACGTCTGCTGGCGGTGCTGGATATCTCCGCTCTGGATTCCGCGCCGACACGGGACAGCCAGAACTTCGCCTTGCATTTGATCCGCCTGTACGCGCGCATGATCGAGGACGCCTACTTCCTGCGCCATTACCGCAACCATACGGTGTTCCGCTGCGACACCTCGCGGGAGCTGGTGCAGGTCAACGGCCAGTATCTGTTCGCGCTCGACGGTGATGGCCGGGTGCTGGCCGCCAACGGCGTTGGTCGGCAGTTGCTGGCCCGGACCCGCACGGACGATGGCGAGGTCACCCTGCCGGAGCTGTTTGACTGTGATGCTCGGGATATCTGGTCGATTCCCTATGCCTGCGAGGATCAGGTTCGTGCCTTCCGGGTACAGGCCCTGGGCAGTACCCTGTTCGGCAGCCTGATCGAGCCACGCCGCCCCACCCGGCCGGCCGCGCCGCAGCCACTGATGCCGGAAGAACCGGTGCCGGAACTGGACCGCCTTGCCGCCGACGATCCCGCCATGCGCCGCACTCTGAAGCTGGCCAAGCGTCTGCGGCAACGGGACGTGAGCCTGTTGATCCTGGGGGAAACCGGCACCGGCAAGGAAGTGCTGGCACGGGCCATTCATGACGCCGGGCCGCGCCGGCACAAACCGTTCGTGGCGGTGAACTGCGCCGCCATTCCTGAATCCCTGATCGAAAGCGAATTATTCGGCTACAGTCCCGGCACCTTCACTGGCGCCCGGGCCAAGGGCATGCGCGGCCTGATCCAGCAAGCCCACGGCGGCACCCTGTTTCTGGACGAAATTGGCGACATGCCATTGACGTTACAGACCCGGCTGCTAAGGGTATTGGCGGAGGGGGAAGTGCTGCCGCTGGGCTCGGAACGGCCGATATCGGTGGACTGCCGGGTGATCGCCGCCACGCACCGGGATCCGGCCAGATTGATCGCCGACGGCTCTTTTCGCGAGGATCTTTACTACCGGCTCAACGGCGCCACGCTAAGGCTGCCGGCGCTCAGGGAGCGGGCGGATAAACAGCATGTGATCGTGTCGGTGATGAGTGAGCTGGCCCGCGCCGTCGGGCAACCGCGGCTGCAGTTACGCGCGGACGCCATGAGCGCGTTGCTGGCCTGCCCGTGGCCCGGCAATATCCGCCAATTGGTGAACGCCCTGAATTTCGCCGAGGCCACTTGTGATGGCGAACAGATCACGGTGAACGATCTGCCGGAAGAATGTCTGGCCCAGGTGATCGGCCCCGGCACCACGCCGGCCACCACGGAGAATGACGACGATGGCGACCCGCAACGCGCCGGCCTGCTGTCGATCCTGAAACGCCACCACTGGATGATCAGCGCGGTGGCCCGGGAACTGGGCGTATCCCGTCCCACCGTCTACCGTCGTATGCGCAAGCACGGGCTGACGCCGCCGAATCAGCGGGACGGTTAGCCTGATAGTCGCCAAAATCAGGTTAATCAGGGTTCAGTGGGAAGTTTTTCCAACAGGGGAGTGTCGCCGGTCAGAGTCTTCCAGGGCCGTGTTTGGCCAGGGATGGCCAAACCCGAGCTTACAGGGATGTACTTGTAGCGTGTCCTGGAAGACTCTGACCGGCGACACTCTTCGAGCTCTGAAATACCCAGCTTCGAATCAACAACAGTGAAAAGAAAGGCGAACCTTTCGGCTGGCTGTGACCGAGGGTCTTGCTTGTCCCCCGAGGTGTCCATGACTGTGTGAGGCAGGACGCCGAACGCAAGCCTACAGGGACGTATTCACGGCGGGTCATGGACACCTCGGGGGACAAGCAAGACCCGGCTACGAAGCACTAAAGCCTCTCAGTCGAACTGCCGTTCGTCGGCGATCACCTTGCCGTCGTTGGGCAGGGAACCCGGTGCCACCAGTTCCACACCACCGCGCAGCTTGGTCACCACTTGCAGAGTCTCGGTGACTTTCTCGGCGAAGGCGCTATCGCTGCTGTCGCATTCCGCCGACAGCACCATGCGGTCCTGCTCGTTTTCCCGCGTCACCACCAGACGGGCCCGCTGGATTTCCGGGTGCCGCTGCATCAGCTGGTTGATCTGCTCCGGCGCCACGAACATGCCCTTGATCTTGGTACGCTGATCGGCCCGGCCCATCCAGCCTTTTATACGTGGCGCGGTGCGTCCGCACGGGCTGGCACCGGGCATGATCGCGGTCATATCACCGGTGGCGATTCGGATCATCGGGAAGCTGGCATTGCGCAGCACGGTCACCACCATCTCACCGACCTCGCCATCCGGTAACGGATCCCCGCTACCCGGCCGCACCACTTCGATGAGGACGTCCTCGTCGGCGATCAGCCCTTCGCGCGCCTCCGATTCATAGGCCACCAGGCCGAGTTCGGCGGTTCCGAAGCTCTGCGACACCTTGACGCCCTGGGCTTCCACTTCCTGGCGCAGAGCGCTGCTGAGCGGCTCGCCGCCCACCGACGCCGCCACCAGCGAACTGGTGTCCTTGCCCAGTTCACGCCCCTTGTCCAGCAGCATTTTCAGAAACGACGGCGTGCCACCATAGTAGCTCGGACGCAGTTGCTGGATGGCGTCGAGCTGGATCTCGGTGTTGCCAACGCCCGCGGGAAACACCGAACAGCCAATCGCCCGGGCGCCACTGTCCACCATCATGCCGGCGGGGGTGAGGTGATAGGAAAAGGTATTGTGCACCAGAGCACCGGGGCGCATGCCCGACGCCCACATGGCACGGCCGAAACGCCAGAAATCCGCAATCGACTCACTGGCCTCGTAAATCGGCCCGGGCGAAAGGAAAACCCGCGACAGCTCGCCCATCGGCGCCGCTTCCATGCCGCCCAATACGCCCTGGGCCTGAATCGCGGGGATATCGGACTTGCGTGTCAGCGGAATCCGGGCCAGGTCCGCCGGTCCCTGAATCCGCCCGGGTTCAATGTCAGCCAACACACCGGCCCAGTAACGGGATTGCGCCTTGGCGTGAGCCAACGCCTCGCGCAGCGCTTCCCATTGTCGTGCCGACCGCTCATCAGGCGAGCGGGTTTCACGATCATCCAGATACGCGGAATGACTACCCATGCTGTTTCTCCTGAGCACGACCGGCGCTCACCGGTCGTCACAAACTGATGAATCCACCGCTCACGGCGTCAGGACAACCAACGCTTGCGGCGACGATAATGCTTGGTATCACGGAAGCTCTTGCGTCCTTCTCCGGATCCCACGCCAAGGTAGAACTCCTTGACGTCCGGGTTTTCACGCAACTGGGCGGCATCGCCGTACATGACGATACGGCCGTTTTCCAGGATGTAGCCGTAATCCGCATGGCGCAGAGCCACATTGGTGTTTTGCTCGGCCACCAGGAAGGTCACGCCCTCCTCCTTGCGCAGCTTGGAGACGATGTTGAAGATCTCCTCCACCAACTGCGGCGCCAGGCCCATGGACGGTTCGTCCAGCAGGATCATGCGCGGCTTCGCCATCATCGCCCGGCCCATGGCCAGCATTTGCTGCTCACCGCCGGAGGTGTAGCCGGCCACCGAGCGGCGGCGCTCCTTGAGGCGGGGGAAATAGGTGTAGACCATTTCCATGTCGCGCTGCACCGCGGCGGCGCCGTCACGCCGGCCGTAGGCGCCGACCAGCAGGTTTTCTTCCACGCTCAGGTGTTCGAATACCCGGCGCCCTTCCATGACGTGCAGTACACCTCGGCGCACACGGTCGGCGGCGCTCAAGGTGTCGATGCGCTCGCCGTTGTAATGGATCGATCCACGGGTGATGTCACCGCGCTCCCCGGTCAGCAAACCGGAAATGGCTTTCAAGGTGGTGCTCTTGCCGGCGCCGTTGCCGCCCAGCAAGGCGACAATGGAACCCGGTCCCACATCCAGGGATACCCCTTTGAGCACCAGCACCACATGGTTGTACACGACTTCGATGTTGTTGATGGAAAGCAGGGTCTGTTCGGCCTGTCGAGCCGTGGCTTGTTCCGCCATGTCGTTCTTCCTCTGTTCGGCCGGCGGTGCCGGAGTGCTTGCTACTCCGGCACCGCGCCGTTGGTCACAGGGCCGTTAGTCGCAGGATTTGGGGGTGATGCCTTCCTGCTTGGCGTAGGCTTCCGCCGACGCTTTGTACATCGGGAACACCAGGTCCTTGTTCGGTTTACGGAATTCGGTGACCTGTTCCCAGGCTTCCCCGTTCCACTGCTGGATCAGCGCCATGCCGGGTCCCTCGTGGTCCAGACAGGTGATGTGCACCGGCGGCATCAGGCCGCCCATACCCAGCTCCTTGGTGCGAGCTTCAGGGATATCCAGACTCTGCCATGCCTTCAGGGTTTCCTCGCGAGTGGAAGGCCGGCCTTTCTCGGACATGTCCTGAGCCTGACGCCAGGCTTCGATGATGTAACCGGCGTTAATCAAGCCGCGGTTATAGGCGATGGTGCCTTTGGCGTCGCCGGATCCCGCCGCTTTGCCGGCGTCGTATACGTGTTTCTTCAACGCGTCATAGATCGGGTAATCGGCGCCCGGACCGTGGAAGGTGACCGCTTTGTAGCCTTTGGCATCTTCTCCCGCGGGCTTCACCGCATCGTCCTGGGCGGCATAGATACCACCGATCATGTGGCTGACGTCGATGCCCATGGAAGAGGCGGTACGGATGGCGGTGGGGTTCATCACGCCCCAACCGAACAGGGAGATCCAGTCCGGTTTGATACGCCGCACCTGAGTCCATACCGTGCGCTGCTCCACGCCCGGCGGAGAGATCGGTACTTCATGCAGGGTGAAACCGTATTTTTCCGCGTAATGGCGCAGCACCCCCAACGGCTCACGGCCGTAGGCGGAATCGTGATAGGCGTGGACGATGTCCTTGCCTTTCAGGTTTTCCCAGCCGCCTTCCTGCTCGGCGATGTAGTCCATCACCACGGTGGTACTGGACCAGTAGGTGGTGGGTACCATGAAGACGTTATCCAGCACCGGACCATAGGCGGCATCGGCGCGTCCGTAGCCCATGGTGCTCATGGTGATGCCATCCGCCCGGGTGCGCGGAATCAGCGCGTAGGTGATCCCGGTGGACAACGGTGCCACCACGGTGGCACCGCCGTGGCGGTCCTTGAGACGTTCATAGCATTCCACGCCGCGGTCATTGGCATAACCGGTTTCGCATTCCTCAAGGCGAATCTTCACGCCGTTGATACCGCCGTCACGCTCATTGATCAATGTCACGTAATCCGCGAAGCCATCGGCGAAGCCGATGCCGCTGGGCGCGAAGGGACCGGTGCGGTACACCAGACTCGGCAGGTACTGTTCCTTGGCTTCCTGAGCCTGCGCGGAGATCGCGCCGGTCAGGCCGATGCAGGCGCTCAGCCCGATCAGCGCCGCTTTCTGCAACATTGTTGTTTTCATGATCGTCCTCCAAGGGGGCAAGCCCCCGACCCTTGATTTGTTATTTCGTTGTCCGCCCGACCGGGCGATGTTTTCTGTTACACCCTCGTCATCACCGTCGTGATCAATAGGGGAACGGCCACAGCCGCAGTTTCTGTTTGGCGATGCTCCACAGACGGGCCATGCCATGGGGCTCCACGATCAGGAAGAAAATAATCAGGGAGCCGAAGATAAACACTTCGATATAGCTGATCATGGCGGTGCTCAATGGCAGCCCCAGGGCGCTGGGAATGATATTGAGGAAAATCGGCACCAGGACCACGAAGGCGGCGCCCAGGAAACAGCCCAGAATCGACCCCAGGCCGCCGATGATCACCATGAACAGGACGTCGAAGGAGGTATAGATATTGAACGCGTCCGCCTCCAGCTGGCCCAGGTACAGGAAGGCCCAGAGCACGCCGGAGATGCCGATGAAGAACGAGCTCACCGCGAACGCCTTCAGCTTGGTGGGCATCGGCCGGATACCGATGATCTCCGCCGCCACGTCCATATCGCGGATCGCCATCCATTTACGGCCGGTGGCACTGCGCACCAGGTTCTTGGCCAGCAGCGCCATGAGCACCAATATGATCAGCGATAGATAATAGCGGTCGGTGACGGTCTCGATGCTCCAGCCGAACATGTGGAAGTCCGGCGCCGAGATCACCCCGGAAGCGCTGTAATTGTTGAACCAGGGGCGCTGCAGCAGCCACACCAGAAAGAACTGCGCCGCCAGCGTGGTCACCGCCAGATAGAACCCCTTGATGCGCAGTGCCGGCAGGCCGAACAACACCCCTGCGCCGGAGGTGATCAACCCCGCCAGCACGAAGATAACCGGCATCGGCAAGTCAGTGCGGATAGCCAGGTTCCAGGCGGCGAACGCGCCCACCGCCATGAAGCCGCCGGTGCCCAGGGAAATCTGCCCGCAGTAGCCCACAAGGATGTTGAGCCCGATGGCCGCCAGCGAATAAATCAAAAACGGCAACAGCAACGAGTTCATCACATAGTTGGACGCGGTGAACGGAACCACCAGAAACGCCACCAGCAATACCAGGATCAGGAAAATACGGTCCTGGCGCAGCGGCAGAATCGCCTGGTCGGCCTGATAGGTTTTTTTGAACTGTCCGGATTCGCGATAAATCATGCGGTCAGATCCTTTCTATAATTTTTTCGCCAAACAGGCCTTCCGGCCGCCATACCATGAACGCCATGGCAATGATGTACGCGAACCAGCTGTCGATGCCGCCGCCGATGATCGGTCCCAGATAGACCTCGGCCAGAGCTTCGCCGGCGCCAATGATAAGACCGGCGACGATGGCGCCCGGGATCGAGGTGAGCCCGCCCAGCAACAGCACCGGCAGCGCCTTGAACGCCACGTCCACCATGACCGGCTGCACTCCCAGGGCGCCGCCCCAGACGATGCCGGCCACCACCGCCACCAAACCGGCGATGGACCACACCACCACCCACACCGTGCTTAACTTGATGCCCACTGACTGTGCCGCCTGGTGATCGTCCGCCACCGCTCTCAACACCCGTCCCATGCGGGTCTTCTGCGAGAAGAACACCAGCCCCACCACCAGCGCGGCGACGATGGCCGCGGTGATCAGGTCATAGCTCTGCAGCAGCATGTCGCCGAGAAAGATCGGATCGGAGGGGATGCCCACGTCCAGCGTGCGCGATCGGCTGCCCCAGAAAATCTCGGCGAAACCGATCAGGGCGAAGAAGATACCAATAGTGGACATGAACAGGATGATCGGTTCCTGGTTCACCATCGGGCGCAACACCACCCTCTCGATGACCCAGGCCACGCCGATCATGATCACCAGGGTGATCGGGATCGCCAGCCAGTACGGCAGGCCCCAGTCGTTGTGCATGCCGCCCATGAACATGGCGGCGAACAGGACCATCGCCGCCTGGGCGAAGTTGAAGATGCCGGAGGCCTTGAAGATCAGAACGAAGCCCAGCGCCACCAGTGCGTACATCACGCCGGCCAGCAAGCCGCCGATGAGAACTTCCAGAAAAAACATCATGGCTATGCGCTCTCCTGTTCCTGAACACCCAGATAAGCCTCGATCACCTTGGGATCGTTGCTCACCTCCCTGGGCGTGCCCTCGCCAATCTTCTCGCCGTGATCCAGCACCACGATGCGATCGGACAGGTCCATCACCACGCCAATATCGTGTTCGATCAGACAGATGGTGGTGCCGTATTCATCGTTGACGTCGAGAATGAAACGGGCCATGTCCTGTTTTTCTTCCAGGTTCATGCCCGCCATGGGCTCATCCAGCAACAGCAGTTCCGGCTCCGCCGCCAGCGCCCGGCCCAGTTCCACCCGCTTCTGCAGGCCGTAGGGCAAGGTGCCCACCGGAGTCTTGCGCACATGCTGCAGGTTGAGGAAATCGATGATCTCCTCGCAGAAATGCCGGTGCTCCAGCTCCTCGCGGCGGGCGCGGCCGAACCAGAAGGCGTTCTCCAGCAGCGAGGCTTTGGTTTTCAGATGCCGGCCGGTCATGATGTTGTCCAGGGTCGACATGCCCTTGAACAGGGCAATATTCTGAAACGTCCGGGCAATGCCCTGACTGGCGGTGACGTAGGGCCGCATATGCTTACGCGGTTGCCCTTTGTAGGTCAGGGTTCCGGAGGTGGGATGATAGAAACCGTTGATGCAATTGAGCATCGACGACTTGCCCGCCCCGTTGGGCCCGATAATGGAAAAAATCTGCCCCTTGCGGATCTCGAAGCCCACGTCATGCAGGGCACGGACCCCACCAAAACGCAGCTCCACATTTTCGACTTTGAGCAGTACTTCCGACGCCTGCTCGCGTGGCGTCAGATCGGAAACCGTTGCCACCATGGTTCACCCCGCCTTGCTGAGCTGCTGATAGGTACTGGCGTCACTGATCGACAACGTGGAACTCAGTTGACCGGTGCTGCCGTCCTCGTAAGTCACCCGAACGTCCACGTCCACCTTTTCGTCACCGCCGTACAGCGCTGAAATCAGCGGCTCATAGCGCTCGGCGATGATGCGCCGGCGCACCTTGCGGGTACGGGTGATTTCGCCGTCGTCCGGGTCCAGCTCCTTGTGCAGGATGAGGAAGCGATGGATCTGGATCGATGCCATTTCCGGATCCTCGGCCAGATCCCGATTGACCGCTTCCACTTCTTCCCTGATCAACTGATACACCTCCTCACGGCCGGCCAGATCCATGTAGCCGGTGAACGAGATGTTGCGCCGCTCCGCCCAGTTGCTCAGTGCTTCGAAATCGATATTGATGAACGCGGTGACGTAATCCCGTTGATGGCCGAATGCCACCGCCTCCTTGATGTGCGGATGGAACTTGAGTTTGTTCTCGACGAATTTGGGGCTGAACAGGGTGCCGCCATTGAGACGCCCCACATCCTTGGCCCGGTCGATGATGCGCAGATGGCCATCCTCGGTAAACATGCCGGCGTCGCCGCTGTGCACCCAGCCATCCTCGGTCTTGGTCTCACGGGTGGCTTCTTCGTTCTTGTAATAGCCCATGAAAACGCCGGGGCCGCGGAACATCACCTCGCCATTCTCATCCAACCGTATTTCCACGCCTTCCGCCGGCGGTCCGACGGTGTCCGGGCGCACGTCGTTGTCCTTTTGCAGACACAGGTATACGGAACATTCCGTCTGCCCGTACAGCTGTTTGAGGTTGATACCCAGGGCGCGGAAGAAATCGAAAATATCCGGCCCCAGCGCCTCACCAGCGGTGTAGGCCAGACGAATACGGCTGAAGCCGAGCACGTTACGCAGCGGTCCGTAGACCAGCACATTGCCCAAGGCGTAGTGCAATCGTTCCAGTAACGACACCGGCTTGCCTTCCAGCAGACGCACGCCAACCTTGCGGGACACTTTCATGAAGTGCTGGAACATGATCTGTTTGAGGCGGCTGGCGTTCTCCATCCTCACCATCACATTGGTGATCAGGTTTTCCCAGATCCGTGGCGGCGCGAAGAAATAAGTGGGGCCGATTTCGCGCAGATCAGTCATCACCGTTTCCGGAGATTCCGGGCAGTTGAAGCAGAAGCCGGAGATCAGGCTCTCGCCGTAAGTGATGAAGTGATCGCCCACCCAAGCCATCGGCAAATACGCCAGGGTTTCGTCTTTCTCGGTGATGTTGTCGAACTTCACCGCCAACTTGCCGGTCTCGATCAGATTGTCATAGCTGAGCATGACGCCCTTGGGCCGGCCGGTGGTACCAGAGGTGTAGACAATGATGGACAAGTCCCCGCCCTGGCCCAGGGCCACTTCGCGAGCGAAGAAATCACTGTTCTCGCGGGCATGGACGCGGCCTTTTTCCTGTACCCCGGTCAATTCGTGTAAAAACGGTTCCGGATAGTTGCGCAGGCCCCTCGGGTCGTCATAGACCATGGTCTCCAGGCTCGGTACCTGACTTTTGATGTCCAGCACCTTGTCCACTTGCTCCTGGTTTTCCACCACCGCGAAGCGAACTTCCGCATGATGCAGTACATACTGCATCTCATCGCCAACCGAGTCCTGATACAGCGGTACCGGAATCGCGCCCATGGCCTGTATCGCGGCCACCGACCAATACAACTGCGGCCGGTTGTCGCCGATCACCGCCACGCGGTCGCCGCGTTGCAAGCCGAGCGCCTTCAGTCCTCCGGCCAGGGCTTCCACTTCCTTGTACACCTGACGCCAGGTCCAGGTCTGCCAGATGCCCAGATCCTTCTCCCGCATGGCATCCACATTCGGCCGGTGCCCAGCGTTATGGATCAGCAGTTTGGGAAATGTGTCCAGTTCATTGACCGACATGGCGGACACCTCCCATTCTTCTCATACCAATCCGACGGTTGGTCAAGGTGAAGCAGGGGTTCGCCACGGTGATTCCGGTGCGGCCCGGACAGGCTCGGGGAGCGGCGACGGAGCAGGACCGAACAAGGGAATGACAGGAAATCGCGGAGCTCATGGCAGCCGTGGCACGTTCAATAGACCTGCCGGTGCCACCAGTGCCGCCCGCCAAACGAGGGATACACGTCAAGGCTCTCACCTCCAGCTTTTGCGCGGCCGCCCGGGCCACGACGTTATTGTTATTAACATTGGGAACGCTGTAAGTACTTGTTCACAGGTTCCTTTTATACGTACTCTTTTCTGTTTCAGGCTACCCGCCTGACGGCCTTTTGCAAGCGGTCCGCACAACGGCGTCCGCGGGATCATCCAGGGCCGGCGCATCAGCGCATGACCATCTATATCATCGACTGGCTGCACCAAGCTGTCGTTTCCGCGACAATCTGGGAAAGAAGCTCTTTTTCAGACCGGAGTACGGGATTACAACACCATGTCCGTCAAAGATCATAGCGATGACATCAGCACCCCCCACGGCGACGTGGAGAGCATGCTGCGCGACTCGATCTGGGCCCAGAACCTGGATTCCGTGGCGCTGGACCACGTGCGCAGCCAGATCACCGAGCGAGAAGTGGGCCCGGGAGACTATGTCTGTCATCAGGGCTACCCGGCGGACCACTGGATCGGCGTGATTCAGGGGCTGGTGAAACTCAGCGTGCTGTCTCCGGAGGGCAAGGCGATCACCCTTACCGGCGTCAATGCCGGCGGCTGGTTCGGCGAAGGCTCGTTGCTCAAGGACGAACCCCGTCGCTATGACGGTATCGCGGTGGGCCAGACCCGGGTGGCTCTGATGCCCCGGGCCACGTTCACCTGGTTGCTGGACAACAGTATCGCCTTCAACCGTTTCCTGTTGCGGCAACTGAACGAGCGCCTCGGCCTGTTCATCTCCATGGTCAGCTTCGATCGCATGCTGCGCCCCGAAGCGCGGGTGGCCCGCTGTCTGGCCACGCTGTTCAATTCCTACCTCTACCCCAATGGCTCCCTGAGCCTGAAGGTCTCCCAGGAAGATGTGGCGCAACTGTGTGGTATGTCACGCCAGCGCGCCAATCAGGCCCTGCGCGAGCTGGAAGCCAACGGCCTGCTGAAAGTGGAATACGGCCGCATCAACATCCAGGACCTGGAAGCACTGCGGGACTATGGGGAATGAGAAAGGCAGTGGACAGTTGATAGTGGACAGTTGACAGCGAAAACAAGGGACGGAACTGCTGTGGGAAGCTTGCTTGCAAGCGAATATTGCTAAACGCCTGAGCGAACCCCATTCGCTTGCAAGCAAGCTTCCCACAGCGGCTAAAGATGACCTGTTTTTTCTTTCGCTGTTAACTGTTCACTATTAACTATTCACTGATTTTTCCCGGTGGCTGGAAGCCGAATCCGGAGAAGGCGCGGGCGAGGCCGGGTTTTTCCGGCGCCGTGGCCCAGCTGAGAAAAGCGCCGGAAGACACCGTCGGTTGGGGTACCTCCCCAACCACCTGGACTACCCGTCGGGCGATGGCGTCACCGGAGTCAATCCAGTGCAGCGGGCCCGGTACCATTGATGCCAGGGATTCCCGCAACAACGGGAAATGGGTGCAGCCGAGCACCACGGTGTCCAGTTGGGGAATCGCCGCCAGTGGCGCCAGGCATTCGGCGAGCACCCGGGCGTCCAGCGGCTCTCCCGCCAGCCAGCGTTCCGCCTGGGCCACCAGAGGATCGGCGGCGATACGCGCCACGGTGCAGTGGCCGGCGAACTCCGCGATCAGACGGTCGGTGTAGGGGCGTGCCACGGTGGCGGTGGTAGCCAACAGGGCGATAACCCCGGAGCGGCTCAGCCGCGCCGCCGGTTTGATCGCCGGCACCGTCCCCACCACCGGAATCGCCAGCCGTTCACGTAACGCCTCCAGCGCCAGAGTACT
Source organism: Alcanivorax sp. 24 (assembly GCF_004360225.1). Lineage (GTDB taxonomy): Bacteria > Pseudomonadota > Gammaproteobacteria > Pseudomonadales > Alcanivoracaceae > Alloalcanivorax > Alloalcanivorax xiamenensis. Next base: position 116,806 of record NZ_SNUA01000002.1, on the reverse strand, counting down.
GGCGGTATTGCAGGCCACCACCAGCACCCGGGCGTCACTGGCCACCACCGCCGCCGCGCAGACGTCGACGATCCGGCGCAGCAGCCAGGAATCCGGCTTGGTGCCGTACGGCAAGGCGGCGTTGTCGCAAACATAGGCCAGCGGCAGCCCCGGCACCTGCTGACGCAGGGCCGTCACCACCGACAGGCCGCCGACACCGGAATCGAACACCAATACCGGGCGGCTCACAGCACCACCCGCAACCACAGCCACCACAACCAGTGCTTTTGACCGGCCAGGAAGCGTCTGGCGGCGCTGGCGGTCCGTTCCTGTCCACGCAGTCGCCACCAGTAGCGGCGCACCAGACGCAGACGCACCGCCGCATCGATCTCGTCACTGTCGAGCAGCCATTCCAGCGCAAACCCGAATAACCCGCCGCGCCGTGGATCCCGACGTAACCGCTCAACGTTAGCCAGAAGTTGCTCAGCGGACACACCCGCCAGGGCCTGGGCCCGGGCCCAGACCACTACCACGGCGTCGGGCATGTCGGAGTCAGCCAGCCAGTCCGGCGCTGCCCGCCACAGCGCCTGGCGGGCATCGGAGCCAGCGGCCGCCACCCATACCAGCGGCTCCAGCAGCAGCCAGTTGTTATCGCGCCAGTCGCGGATCACGCTTTGGTACAATGGCCAGGCCGCGCCCAGCTCCGCGGACTCCAGCGCCAGCCTCAACTGACGGGCGCGCACGAACACATTGCCCTCGTCGACCAGGATACGGGTCAGCAACTCCCGCGCCCGCTCGGGGTGCCCGCTGTCCATATAGTGATCCAGCAGGGTCAGTTGGATATAAGTATCGGAATAATCCCGCGCCAAAGCCCGTTCCAGGTAATCGGACACTTCGTCCTCGATGGCCCGCCGGGCCTCCCCCTCGGTCACCTCCAGCATCAGCTCGGCGGCTTCCACCAGGGCGCCGGCATGCCCCGGCTGCAGCGCCACCAACTGGCGGCTGGCGTGCAGACAGGGTTCCACTTCCCCGGCGTCCTTGTACCAGGTAGCCAGCAGACGCCAGCCACGGGAGAACGCCGGATCATCGCGCAACACCTGATCCCGCATCATGCTGATGGCGGTGTCGCGATCGCCCTGTTGATAACGCAGCCAGGCGGTGAAGCCCAGTACTTCGGTGGGCGGCGGCCCGCGCCAGTAGTCCCGCGACAGCAGCGGCTCAATCTCCTTTTCCCGGCCGATCCGGTGCAACACCTCGCATTGGTCGATCACCAGAGAGGGGTCGTGGGGACGCAGTGTCCGTGCCCGCTCGATGAACGCCAGTTCCTGATCCTGCTCATCAGTGAGCAGATAGCAGTGGCGCCACAGGTCGGCGTTACTTTCCTGCTCGTTGGCAAGCCGTTCCGCCAGCGCCAGCGCCTCGCCACGGCGATCCGTTTCCCGCGCCCATTCCCCCAGTTTGTCCCAGCCCCAGTGGTAATCCGGGGTCTCGGCCAGGGCACGGACCATGGTGTCGAAGGCCTCCTCGCGCTGCCCGCGCCGCCACAGCAGATCGGACTTGTAGCCCAACAGCAGGCCTTCCCGGGGCAAGCGCCGCAAGGCGCGGTCGATGTGCCCTTCGGAGGCGTCGAAATCGCCCCGCACTTCCAGCACATCGGACAGGGAAATCACCGCCTGCACCCAATCCGGTGATTGCCGCAGGCACTCGGTCAGATCGGCCTCGGCCCCCTCGGTGTCGTCCGTCAGCAAACGCAAACGACCGCTTTCCAGCCACAGGCGCGGGATCAGGGGAAAACGCCGGCAGCCTTCCTGAATGCACTCCAGGGCACGGTCCATATGGCGTACATCGCGATGAAAATGGGCGGCGGCGAGCCAGCTCTGCCACAGGTCCGGGCGCTCCGCGATAACCTGGTCCACGAACGCCGCCACCTCCTCATCCGTGAGAAAGCGGCGGGCCAGCTCGACGAAGGCCTGCACACCGTCACCGAAGGTCACCTGCTCCAGCAGTTGCCGATGAATGAAGCTCAGTGCCTCACGCTTGGCGGCCACGTCCGGGTAGCACTCCAGCAACCCGTGGAAGGCATCCGGCCGATCCACACTGGCCTGGATAGCGGCACGGAACGCCCGGGCCGCGGCGTCATTGTCCTGGGCCAGCAGATGGGCACGCGCGCTGATCACCAGAGCCCGATGGTCGTCCGGGGCTTCCGCCAGCACCCTGCTGGCGAAACGCAGGGCCTGAGCGTAATCGCCGCGCTCCAGGGCGCAATCGGCCATTGCCCGGGCCACCCGGCTGTCGTCCCCGGCCTGCGCCGCCAGGGCCTCCAGTTGCGGCCAGCGCTGGCTCGGTGGCAGTGCTTCAAGGAAGTCGAGCTTAACGCCGCGAATACCATAATCATGAGGATTCAGGCTGCCCTGGCGGTCGATGAACGCGAGCGCCGCCTCCAGGCTGTCCTCGCGTCGCAGTTGTCCGGCAACGAAGCGCAGCGCGCCGGTGTGGAACGGCCGCAGCGCCAGCAGCGCCCGGAAGTGAACACTCGCCTGCTCCAGGTCTCCGGCCTGGCGGGCGATATCCCCCTCGAACTCCAGCACCATCGCTTCCGGCAGATCGTCGCGGCGCTGGGCCAGCAACACCCGGGCCCGTTCCAGATCGGACCGGCTCTGATAGAAAATCAGCGCTTCGTTAACCAGCCAGACATTGCGCGGATGCTCGTTCAGCGCCTGCTCGAACACCTCCCCGGCTTCGCGGCTCAGATCCAGCTGCTCCAGCATCAACGCCAGCGTCACCCGGGCATCGGCGGACAACGGCCCGAGCCGGTCGGCCCGGCGACGCAGCCAGTCCAGGGCCTGGTCGGTCTGACGCAGAAAGCGGGCTGCCTTGAAGTAGCTCTGGGCGTAGCGCTCCACCTTGTCTTCCAGGCAAGCGCAAAGGCGGTACAACTCAAACGCTTGTTCGCGCTTGCCCTCGTCCCAGTTAAGCCCGGCCAAGGAATACAACGCGGTGGCGCGGGTCGGTTCCAGGCGCAGCAAGCGCTCCAGCCACTGATGGGTTTCCTCCGCCACTCGATAGTCATGGCGCAGGGCATGGACCAGCGTCTGAATCAGCAGCGGGTGGCTGTGGCCAGCCTCCAATTGCTCACGCAGATAGATACGCTGCTCCTGGAACCGGCCCAGTTCGCCGAGCATATCGGCCCGCGAGGCGATCAAATTGAGGTCTTCCGGATAGCGTTCCAGCAGCGCGTCCAGGGTCTTCAACGAGGCCGGGGCGTCGTGATCATAGGCGGCCAGACTGCGCTCCCCCCACAGCACCAGCCGGTGCTCGGAGCCTTCCTGGCGCAACCGTTCCAGCGCCGTCACCGCCGCGGACCGGTCGTGCCGTTCCAACGCCAATTGCAAATCATGGTAATGGTCGTAAAGCCGCGCCGCGGGCAGTTCGATGCCATCCAGCCGCCCGGCCTGATCCGATGGCACCATCACCATGCAGCGCGGGCCGGTGGCGGCGTAGCGTTTGGCGGCACCGTCCATCAGCATTTCGCTGATCAGCGGCGAAAAAGGATCACGGATTTTATACACGCCCTTGCGCAAGTCGTAACCGACAATGGCCTGCATATGGGCGCTGCCCGGCTCCACCGTGGACAGCGCCACCGGCACCCCCCGATCCACCAGGGTCCGAATGATGTCGTGATCCATCTCGAATTCACGCACATGCCAACCCAGCTCGCTGATCCAGCGCCGTTCGGTGGAGGCCGGCGTGCCGTCGTAACAGATCTGCTCCGCCACTTCCAGGTGGTCGAACTGGTGCCCCCAGTAGCGGGCCAGCGCCACGAAGGTGGCGGGGGCGCAGGTCATATGGTGCTGGCGCACGAACGCCACCGGCAGCAATGCCTCCGCCGGCTGATCCCGACGTTCGCGCAAGCTTTCGCGGACACTGACCACGAACGGGTCCTTCAGCTCATCCGCCGCCCGCAGCGCCTGATCCAGCTCGCCGCGCTCGTAGTGCAGCTCGAACTCCCGATAGACCAGTTCCCGGTCCACGGTGCCCGGCAGTTCCGGCACCAACGAGCGGGCCCGTTGCAACGCCTCGGCGGCGGGCCCACGTTCACCGTTTTCCAGCAACAGATCATAACGGCGCAGACACAGGTCCACGGATTCCAGTCGCGGAGCCTGTTCCGCCAGCAGCGCCAGGGCCTCGTCGCGGCGATCCAGCAATAACAGCAACTCAGCCCCGGCGGCCACCATCGGACGCGGCGGCGTGGGCGATGCCAACCACGGTTCCAATACCGTCATTGCTTCCGGATAGTGGTCTTGCCGTTGCAGAATGACGGCGTGTTCCAGCGCCAGCCAGGAGGAGCCCGGATGCAGGGCCTGGGCCCGTTCAAGGAATTCGTGGCTGCGTTCCCAATCGCGGTAGATGCTGTAGAGCGTGGCGAAATGGCCGAGCCACAGCCCCTGCAGATGGGGGTCGTCCTCGCACAGGATCTCGCCGTGCTGGTGGATGAAACGCAGAGCCGCCCAGGGCCCGCGCCGGCCGAGCAACTGGAACCCGCGATAATAACGCTGGCGCGGCCGCTCAGGCGCGCCGCGCCAGGCAAGCTGCATCAGTGCCAGGGCGGTGCGGGAGCGGCCCAGATGGTTCAGCGTGCGGCCGCCCAGCAATTGCAATTCCGGGTCTCGCCATCGGGCCGGTTCGCCGTGTTCGCGACACAAAATATCGAAGGTCTGCCGGTACAGCCCCTGCTGGTACTTTTGGCGCGCTTGCCACAACGCATCCGTGGTTTCGGTGACTCCCTGCTGCACGCTCCCCTCTCCCCTTGCCATTTTAAAAAAGAGGGACATGTTAGCCGTGCGAGACGAGAACCGCACCGTATGCGGCAGTTCATTGTGGGAAGGTGGTCTCAGATTTGGCGCGCGACGCCGGACGCCGGTAATGCAAAACCAGACCCAACGCCCTGGCAGGCACTAAGCAACGCTTTTTTATGGTTCATCGCGGTTTGGCGGGAAGGGTCGCTCCGGCGGGGGCTCCGTGCAGCCCCGATTCGAGTGAACCACCGCGTTGCGGACGCCAACAACGACAAACCTTTCCAGGAGAGCAAAGGAGCCCCCTATTGCTCGGTTACCTCGAAGACATCCATTCAGATCATGCTACGAAGCCGCTGTGGGAAGCTTGCTCGCAAGCGAATCGCCAACGACCCAGGGCATTCGCGGCCAAGGCCGCTTCCCACAGCGGCTTCGTGGCATGATCTGTGGGCGACCCGCTTGCTGGCGAATAGAGCGGCTGGTAGCCCCTTCCGTTACAGACCCGCGCCCATGATTGAAGCGCCGTGGCCTTCTAAACCGCGATGAACCTTTTTTATGAGCGCCGTCCATGGCGGTCACCCTTCGGGCCGTCGCGCGGCCCCGGGTTTTGACTTTAGCGTTCGACGTCGAGCGTCCGACGTCCGACACCTTCCTCCTCCAGCCACCGCGCCAGACGCGCCACCACCGCCGCCGGCCGCCTTGCCCAGCGAAAATGGTCCGCCTTGTCGTTCAGTTCCCCGGCGCTGAGCACCTGTTCCTCCGGACGATGACGCTGAAAACGCCGTAACACCGAATCCACCGCGATGGCGGACGCAAAAGGGTCGTTCTCCATACGCAGCATCAAGGCGGGGCCGGTGTAATCCGCCAGCGACTGATCCACCCGGCGGTCATCGGCCCCCAGCCGATAACGATTAGTCAGTGCCAGGTGACGCCAATCACTCATCACGCCACGCGCCTCCCGCCCCCCGAAACCGAGGCGGTCACCGGGGTAATAGCCAAACAGCAAGTGGCACAACGGAATCAGGCGGGTGAGCCGTTGCACCCGGCGGCGGTCCGCTTCCTGATAAGCGGTGATCCAGGGGCTGCCGCAGGCGCACATGACGATACCCTCGAAACGCTGCGGGTAGAGACCCGCGCACATCGCCGCATAGTGGCCGCCAAGGCTGTGGCCAAACAGGTAAACCGGCTGCCGCGTCGCCTCCCTGGCGATCCACTCCAGCACCGCCGGCACGTCGTCCTCGACGACGTCACGAAAGCTCCAGTTATGCCGTCTCGAGGGACGCAGAGCACTGCTGCCCAGGCCCCGCTGCTCCATCAGCGCCACCGACCAGCCCTGCGCGGCCAGCTCCGCCACCAGTTTGTCGTAGAAGGGCGCGGCCACGCCGAGGGCACCCATGACCAGAAAGACCGGGCCGCCACCGGACACCCAGGTGACCGGCACCGAATAGCCCTTCCCGTTATCGATCCGTACCCATTGTGCTTCGCTCATCCCCTTTCTCCCCACGCCGGGAGGGGGCCTCCTCAGCGCGCTTCGGTTTTTGTCTTACCACAACGCTGGCACCGGTAAAGGGTGACCAGACGTCCCTGCTTGGAATCGAAAGTGGTGTCCTTCGCCACCACCCATTTATGGAAGCCATGGCGGCACAGACTTTTGTTGGCGGCTTTCTTTTTCGCCGGTTTCTTGAAGGGCAGGATATCGGCCATGACCGGGCCTCGTGAGGTTAAGAGCCCTTCAGCATAGCGGTCACCACACGACAGCCGCCAGCATTGCCGTCATTACCAGTTCCAGCAGCAGAAACACCGCCACCGGTAACCATCGCTGTCCTACAATTCGCTGTCACGCCTACACGCAACACGCTGGCACGCCGATTCGCGAGCAAGCTCGCTTCCCACAACGGCTGTGTAGTTCCCATTACGGGAGCAATAGGGTGGCCCTGCGCTCACGAGCCACGACTGGCGAGTTAGCGTGCCGGCGTGTTGCGTGTAAGCGGTCTGTTCCCTTCCACCAAACAGCGGGCGGTGGCGTTCAGCCACCGCCGCTCCCATCAGGCATGCGCCGGCTGCCGCAGGCCCCGCCACTGGCACCACACGCAGAACGCGGTGATCAGCACCAGGTCCGCCAACAGCAATTGACCGATATTGGAGAGCCAGGGCGAAGCCACCAGCATCACCACTGGCATGGCGACGACAAAAGCGGCGTCCGCCAGGGTCAGCAGGCGTGCCAGCAGACGCGGGATCGGACGGCGGGTGGCGACCCAGGCCAGATCCATCGCCAGCACCAGCAGCGCGGCACCGGCGGCGGTGGCCAGCCACACCGGGATGGCACCGGCATGGGCACCGGCCAGACCGGCGAAGAAGGCGCCGGCGGTGACCAGGGGCACGCCGAACACGGCGCAGACAATAGCATTGAACAGCAGTGCGGATTTCAAGGATTGCCAGGGCATGATCCTTCTCCTTCGTGGTTTCTGATAGAGTCAGAATCCCCGCCAGGGGTAATCAAAACAATTACCTCGGAGGTAATCACATGCAGGCAGGTACGATACTGGCGGACTGGCGCCGCACCCGGCGCATCAGCCAGTTGGAACTGGCCAATAACGCCGGCGTTTCCAGTCGCCATCTGAGCTTTGTTGAAAATGGCCGCTCCCGCCCCAGCGCGGACATGCTCAAACGGCTGGCCGGGGCGCTGGATCTGAGCCTCAGGGAAACCAATTACCTGCTCACCGCCGCCGGCCATCCGCCGGCGTTTGGCGAAACCCGCCTGAACGAGCCCGCCATGGCTCCGGTACGGCAGGCGCTGAATCTGATGCTGGAGAACCACCTGCCCTATCCGGCGGTGGTGCTGGACGCGCATTGGAATCTGCTGCTGGCCAATCCGGCCCAGCACCGCATCGTCGCGGCCATGGTGGCGGAGCGCGGGCCGTTGCCGGAGACCACCAACATCATGGAACTGGCGTTCCATCCCGACGGCTTCCGCCCGTTCATCGAGAACTGGCCGGTGGTGGCGTCGTTTCTGCTGCGCCATCTGCGCCGCGATCTGCATGCGCGACCGGACCCGGTGCTGCACCGCCTGCACCGTCGTCTGGCGACGCTGGCCGATCTCAGCCGGATTCCAGTGGACATGCCGGTGAGTACGGACCCGATGCTGACACTGGTGCTCAATATCGGCGGGCAACGTCTGAACGCCTTCTCCACCCTGGCCAGTTTCGGCACCGCCGTGGACGTGGTGATGGAAGAATTACGTATAGAGCAATATTTCCCCGCCGATGAGGCGACGGCACAGTGGTTCGGGACACAGGCGGGCGGGAACGGCGGCGGTTGATCCGTTTTTCACCGACACGCATCGAAGACGGCGCCACAAACCCGTATAATCGCCCGCCCCCACAATCATCCAGGCGATCGCACATCCATGACCGAATTTGTTCCCGGGCAACGCTGGCTAAGTGAATCCGAAACCGAGCTGGGCCTCGGCGTGATCAAGGAGGTGGACTACCGCCTGGTCACCGTGAGCTATCCGGCGGTGGAGGAAGAGCGGACCTACGCCAAAAACAACGCGCCCCTGTCCCGGGTCACCTTCGATGTGGGCGAGACCCTGACCACCGACGACGGCCTGGAACTGAAAGTTCAGGCGGTCAATGACCTCAACGGGCTGCTGGTCTATCACGCCCATCCGGTGGATCAGCCGGACAATGTGCAGCCGGTACCCGAGTCCCATCTCGGCCATCAATTGGCCCTCAATGGTGCTCAGGAACGCCTGCTGGCCAACCAGCTCTCTTCCAATCGCTGGTTCGAACTGCGCATCAAGGCGCTGCAGGCCAAGGCCCAGAGCGAACGGTCTCCCCTGCAGGGGCTGCGTGGCGCCCGTATCGATCTGATCGGTCATCAGCTGTATATCGCCGAGCAGGTGGCGCGCCGCTACGCACCGCGGGTGTTGCTGGCCGATGAGGTCGGGTTGGGAAAAACCATCGAGGCGGGCCTGATTCTGCATCAGCAACTCTATACCGGGCGCGCGCAGCGAGTGCTGGTGGTGGTGCCCGATGCCCTGGTGCATCAATGGTTCGTGGAAATGGCACGGCGCTTCAATCTGCGCTTCAGCATTTTCGATGAAAGCCGCCTGGAGGCGCTCGGTGCCTCCAGCGCCGCCAGCATCAAGAACATGCTGGCGGATATCATCGCCGAGGAAACCGGTCAGGAATCGGCCACCCAGGACAATCCTTTTCTGTCCGAACAACTGGTCCTGTGCAGCACCACTTTCCTGGAAGGCTGCGATATCGACTTGCTGGCCGAAGCGGAATGGGACCTGCTGGTGGTGGACGAGGCCCACCACCTGGCCTGGAGCCCGGAACAGCCCTCCACCGCCTATAGCCGGGTGGAACAGGTGTCACGTCAGGCCCGCGGTCTGCTGTTGCTCACCGCCACACCAGAGCAGTTGGGGCTGGAAAGCCACTTTGCCCGCCTGCGCCTGCTGGACCCGGACCGCTACCCGAGCCTGGACGCCTTCATCGAGGAACAGCAGCAGTATCGGCAGGTTGCGGAACTGGCTGGCGCCCTGCATGACGAACCCAGCTGGTCGGCGTCGCTGCGCGAAAGTGCCGCCCACTGGCTGCCCGGCGAAGACATCGACGAAAGCCGCCGTGACGCCATTCTTGGCGAGTTGCTGGACCGCTTCGGGCCTGGCCGGGTGATGTTCCGCAACACCCGGCACAATGTGGCCGGCTTCCCTGAGCGGCGGGTTCAGGGTTATCCGCTGCCCTTGCCAGATGCCTATCGCATTGACGAGGACGAGGATCTGGAGCTGGCTCTGTATCCGGAGACCGCCTACCGGGACGATCGCTGGTGCGCCGAGGACCCGCGCACCGACTGGCTGGAGCAGTTCCTCAAGCAGCATCGTGGTGAAAAAGTGCTGGTGATCTGCGCGCACCGCGATACCGCCATCGACCTGCACGCCCACTGCGGCTACAAGCTGGGACTGAATCTGGCGGTGTTCCATGAAGATATGGACCTGATCGAGCGGGATCGCGCCGCCGCCTTTTTCGCCGATGACGTGGACGGCGCCCAGGCCCTGATCTGCTCCGAGATCGGCTCCGAAGGCCGTAACTTCCAGTTCGCCCATCATCTGGTGCTGCTCGATCTGCCGCGCAATCCGGACTTGCTGGAGCAACGCATCGGTCGCCTGGACCGCATCGGCCAGACCGACACCATTCAGATTCACGTGCCGCATTTTCAGGCCCACGCACAGCAAGTCCTGTTCCGTTGGTACCACGAAGGCATGGGGGCGTTCGAGCACACCAATCCCGCCGGTCACGAGATAGGCCAGCGCTGCGGGGAAGCATTGGAACAGGCCCTGCGTGCCCCGGCCGACGATGCCAAGGTCTCCTCCCTGTTGGCACGGACCCGGGAGGTCACCGATGAGCTGCGCCAGCGTCTGGAGGAAGGCCGGGACCGCCTGCTGGAAATGGCGTCCTGCGACCGAGAACAGGCCGACGGCTTGCGCGATCAACTGGCCCGGGAAGACGAGCAAACCCCCATGGCGTTCCTTGGCGAGGTGTTCGAACACTACGGCGTCGACCAGGAAGATCATTCCGAACACGCCTGGGTACTGAAGCCGGCACCGCATTTGCGCGAACCTTTCCCCGGCCTGCCGGAAGAAGGCATCACCGTCACCGACCAGCGCGGCACCGCCATCGCCCGGGATGACATGCAGTTTCTGACCTGGGAGCACCCGATGGTCACCGGGGTGCTGGATCGCCTGCTTACCGAAACCCGGGGCAAAGCCTCGGTGGCGCTGCTCAAGAATCCGAAAATCCCCGCCGGCACCCTGCTGGTGGAAACCATCTATACGGTGTCGTGCAGCGCCCCCCGGCATCTGCAGCTGGACCGCTTCCTGCCGACGGTGACGATCCGCCATCTGCTGGATCCCAAGGGGCGCGATCTGTCCCAGGCCATCGACTTCCCGGGTCTGTGCCGGCAATGCCACAAACTGGAAAAACCGCTGGCCCGCAAGGTGGTGGGCAGCCAGAAAGCGTTACTGGAAAAACTGCTGCGCGCCAATGAAACCCGGGCCAAGGAAGCAGCGGAAGAGCATATCAATAGCGCCCGCGAAGCGATGAACCGCCATCAGCAAGCGGAGCTGGCCCGGCTCAAAGCACTGCGCGAGAAGAACCCGGCAGTGCGTGACGAAGAGATCGAGTTCCTGGAAACGCAGACCCGGGCCCTGGCCGCTTATCTGGACCAGGCGCGGGTGCAATTGGAAGCGGTCCGTGTGATCGTTGCCGGAAACTGAGTTAAGGAGTGCCGGAATGAGCTATCTGCCCTGTGTGGAAATCGAACCGCCGCAGCCCGCCGAAACCAGCGTGATCTGGTTGCACGGCCTGGGTGCCAGCGGCCATGACTTCGAGCCGGTGGTACCGGAGCTGGCACGCAAGAGCACCCGTTTCGTGTTTCCGCACGCACCGCAAATTCCGGTGACCGTCAACGGCGGCATGGTCATGCCGGCCTGGTACGACATCATCAGTCTGGGCGGCGGCGGGCCGATCGACGAGGACGGCATCCGCCGCTCGGCGGCCCGGATCGACGCCCTGATCGAACGTGAGATCGAGCGCGGCATTCCCGCCGAACGCATTGTTGTGGCCGGCTTTTCCCAGGGCGGCGCGGTGGCCTATGAGGTGGCTCTGCGCCATCCGGCACGGCTGGCCGGCCTGATGGCTTTGTCCACTTACTTCGCCACCGCCGACAGCATCCAATGCAGCGATGCCAATCAGGCCCTGCCGATCTTCATCGCCCACGGTACTTTCGATCCCATGGTGCCCGAGGAAGGCGGCCGCCGGGCGGCGGAAACACTGACCGCCAAAGGTTACTCCACGGACTACAAAACCTACCCCATGGAGCACGCGGTGTGTCTGGAGGAGATCCAGGACATCGCCGCATTCCTGCATAGCGTGCTCGACTGACCACTGCTGCCCCACTGATTCGCGAGCAAGCTCGCTCCCACAGCGGTATCACTACGGAGCCGCTGTGGGAAGCTGCCTTGGCAGCGGATCAGTCGGCGAACACCTCATCGAACAGGTCGTCCATGGCGGCGAAGGCACGCCGCGCCACCTTGGCGTTGTATTCGCTGGTGCCCGGGTTGCTGGCGTTGGGGTCGGTGAAGGAGTGCACCGCGCCACCATGGTTGATAAAGGTCCAGTCGGCGCCGGCGTTGTCCATCTCCACCTTGAAGGCGGCGATCGCTTCGGCGCTGACCATGGGATCGTCGGCGCCGTTCATCACCAGCACCGGCCCGCGGATCGGACCGCTTTGCTCCGGCTCCGGCGTCTCCAACAGGCCGTGGAACGACGCCGCCGCCCGGATGTGGGCGCCGTCGCGGGCCAACTCCAAAGCGCAGGCACCACCGAAACAGAAACCGAACACCGCCACCCGGTCCTCGGCCACGCCCAGTTTCCCCGCCTCTTCGCGCAACACAGCCAGCGCCGCCCGCAACCGGGCACGCAGCGCGGCGTTGTCGTTGCGGATCGCGCCCATGGCCTCCGCTGCTTCCCCTGCGCTGGCGGGGCGCACCTCCACACCGTAGGGATCAAGGACCAGAATGACATTGCGCTCTCCGACTCGTTCCCGAGCCAGCTTCTCGGCGGCATCGCTGACACCGTAAAAGTTCGGCGCCATCAGCAGGGCCCGGTCAGGCTTACCCTCCGCCGGATACAGCAGCCGCCCTTCGAAGGGGGCTCCGTTCACCTCATAGGACACGGTCCGCACTTCAACTTCTGACATATTCCTCTCCCGTCATATCAAACGGCGTGATAACACCGCGGCAAAGATAAAATCTCGTAATCCCGGGCTCTGGCCCACTTTCCCGAACATCACCCGGCTCTATATTGAAGAAACGGACATTGCACAGAATCCATGAAGAGGACGCAACCATGCGCCGCAAACTGATTACGACACTGGCTGTGGGCGCCCTGCTGGCCACCGGCGTGGCGCAGGCGGATCCGCCCCCCTGGGCCGGGAACGGCAACAAGCACAACGGCCCCCCCCATAAAGTGGAAAAACGGGTCGAGTACCATAACGACCGGGACTGGCGCGACTATCGCTTCTCCCGGGACGAGCGGGATCGGCTTGGCCGCTTTTATCAGCGCTACCCGTCCCGCTCGGACCTGCCGCCAGGACTGCGCAAGAAGCTGGCCCGCACCGGCGAGTTGCCGCCGGGATGGCGCAAGAAACTGCAATCCGGCCATCGCCTGTCCGATGACCTCCGCCGGTTCGGCTACCGCCTTCCCAACAGCTACTACGGGGACAGCTATCGCGGCGGCTACGGGTACTCCGATTATGTCATCGACAATGAGGTGGTTCGCGTTCTGGACGCCACCCAGACCATCATCGATATTTTCCAACTGACCCGCTAACGAAACGACGGGGAACCCCTGCTCTTCTTCGGCGTCACATTGAGAGTGCGACTTTGGAACCACCGACACGAAAAACCAGGAGTTCCCATGCCCAGATTGGCAATTCAAGGTTTGCTGGCGATCACGGCCACGCTCTGGCTGTCCCAACCCGCCCTGGCCCGGGTGGAAAGTAACGATATCGACTCACCGACGGTGGAAACCCTGGAACCGGCCGCCACCTCGGCCACCGAAACACCAGCCAGAGAAAGCGAAGAGGAAAAATTCTGAATTTGGAGGTTCCGCCGGGAACTTGCCGTCACCCGCACTGACTAATCTTGTGCAGTTTCTCCCTTGTAGATAATCAGGCAACCCTCGGGGCGCTTGGCGGCACGAACCGCCGGCGCCTTTTTTTTGGTTGATCGCGGCTTAGTGGGCCACGGCGCTTCAATCATGGGCACGGGTCTGTAACGGAAGGGGCTACCAACCGCTGTATTCGCCAGCAAGCTGGTCTCCCACGGATCTGCCACGAAGCCGCTGTGGGAAGCGGCCTTGGCCGCGAATGCCCTGAGCCGTTGGCGATTCGCTTGCCAGCAAGCTTCCCACAGCGGCGCTGTAGCCACCGCTGAATGGATGTCTTCGAGGTATCCGAGCAATACGGGCATCCTTTCCTCTCCTGGAAAGGTTGGTCGTTGTGGGAGTCCGGAACGCGGCGGTTCACTCGAATCGGGCTGCACGGAGCCCCCGCCGGAGCGACCCTGTTTGACAGGGACGTCAAAACCGGGAGCTTACAGGGACGTATTTACGGCGATCCCGGAAGGCCTCCGTGCGGATCCGTGCCCCCGATGGAGACCCTCATTCCCGTTATCCGTGATGAACCTTCTTTTAGCCAGCTGTGCGCTATTTCTTGCCGCCTGGCCCGAATGGCATGGGGAAAGTGGTTACGTTGGAGCCGGTGGCCTCGGTAATCTTACCTACTCCTTCCTTCTCCACCTCATCCACCCGGATAATGGCGTGCATCGGAATGAAAGAACGCTGGACGCCAGCGAATTCGCTCTTCAGCCGTTCCTCGGACGGATCCACCACCATTTGCGATCGTTCACCAAACAAAAATTCCTCTACTTCGATGAACCCGTAGAGTTCGCTCTGATAGATCTGGGCAGCGTAAATTTCATAGATCTGCCCCTGGTTGAGGAAAATAACCCTGTAAATCTGACGGCTTTTGGACATTCCTGAATCCCTGCGGAGGGGTCGAAACGGGGCGCGCAGTCTAGCACAAATCGACCCGGGTACACCCTCCCCAAGCCACGTGACATGCGGCATTCCGGCTGGACTTTGCCCCCTTGAATGTCTAGAGTTACCGGCCGTATGCCGTGGGGCATTTTGCCGCACCCTGGAAGTTCGAACCAAACCATCTTCATTCAGTTAACTTGTTGATTTGGTTGGAATTTCCCCCTTCTCGAGACGTTTGGACAGCCGCTTTTTTGGTCTGTCCCGCCCCGTTTTGGGCCTGGAATCCGGCAACGGCTCCACAGCATCCTCAAGAAAAACCTGGGCCCGGTTCCAGGTGCCGGTGACGGCTAAGAAGGCGAAGAATGGGCTTGGACTCCTTACTGGGGGTACCTAGCCGGGGAAAACAGGGAGCAAACGCATGCAGTCAACTCTGTTCCACCGCATGGCGGTCGGTTTGACCTCGCTGATGATCAGCGGGTTGGCCACGGCCAGCGACTGGGCTGAACGTTCCGACCACAACCTACGGCCCGGCGTGACCGCGGTCGCCCAGGAAGTACACGGCTTGCACAACACCGTGTTGTGGATCGTATCCATCATCGGCCTGCTGGTTTTCGGGCTGATCCTGATCTCGGTGATCCGTCACCGCCGATCCAAACACCCAACCCCAGCCACCTTCCATGAAAATATCTTCCTGGAAGTTCTGTGGACGATCATTCCCTTTATCATCTTGATCGCCATGGCCGTGCCCGCCACCCGGGTACTGATTGAACTGGACGATACCGCCGATTCCGAACTGACCGTCAAGGTGACCGGTTATCGCTGGAGATGGGGCTACGAGTACCTCACCTACCAGGACGACAACGACGTCGGCGTCTCGTTCATCTCCTCCCTGGCCACGCCGCCCGAACAGTACCAGAACCCGGTGCTCTCCGGTGGCCTGTTCCCCTACGGTACCGCCAAGGACCGCGTCGGAGCGCCTTCCCAGGACAAGGACCACAACTACATGCTCGAAGTGGATAACCCGCTGGTTATTCCTTCCGGCCAGAAGGTTCGTTTCCTGGTTACTTCCGATGATGTGATCCACTCGTTCTGGATTCCTGACTTCGGCGGCAAGAAGGACGCCATCCCGGGCTTTGTCAACGAAACCTGGGCGCTGGTTCCCGAAGGCCAGGAAGGCACCTACTACGGCCAGTGCGCCGAGCTGTGCGGCAAGAACCACGCGTTCATGCCCATCGAGGTCAAGGTGGTCTCCCAAAGTGAGTTCCAGGAGTGGCTGGCGCAGAGGAAAGAAGAGGCCGCCGCGGCACCTGATCTGACCCCCTTCGAAAATCTTGAGGCAGCAATGGCGGCGGGCGAAAAAGTGTACGCATCCCAATGCGCTCTCTGTCACGGGCAGAACGGAGAAGGCGGCATCGGCCTGCCGTTCGCCGGCGACGATTTCGCCATCAAACCGGAGCACCGCGAAGAGCACATTCATGTGGTGCTTGAAGGCCGCAACGCCATGCCGGCTTTCAAAGGTCAATTAACGCCCAAGGATATCGCGGCGGTGATTACCTATGAGCGGAACGCCTGGGGCAACGACTCCGGCGATCTGATCCAACCCGAAGACGTACACGAAGAAGAGTAAGGGAGGGGACCGCGATGAGCACTGTTGCCGCAGCACACGATGATCACGATCATCACCACGCCCCGACCGGCCTGAAGCGCTGGCTGTTCAGCACCAACCACAAAGACATCGGTACGCTGTACCTGTGGTTCAGCTTTGCCATGTTCCTGGCCGGCGGTTTCATGGCGATGATCATTCGGGCGGAATTGATCGAGCCCGGGATGCAATTCGTTGATCCGGAATTCTTTAACCAGATGACCACGGTCCATGGTCTGACCATGGTCTTCGGGGCGGTCATGCCCGGCTTCGTGGGTCTGGCCAACTGGATGATTCCGCTGATGATCGGCGCGCCGGACATGGCGTTGCCGCGTATGAATAACTGGTCGTTCTGGATTCTGCCGTTCGCGTTCGCCATTCTGCTGAGCTCGGTGCTGTTGAGCGCCTTCGGCCATGGCAACCCGAGCGCGCCGAACTTCGGCTGGACTTTCTACGCACCGCTGTCCACCAAATACGGCCCGGCCTCCACCGATCTGTTCATTCTGTCGGTGCATATGATGGGGATCTCTTCCATCATGGGCGCCATCAACGTGATCGTGACGGTGTTCAACCTGCGGGCACCGGGCATGACCCTGATGAAAATGCCGCTGTTCGTATGGACCTGGCTGATCACCGCCTTCCTGCTGATCGCGGTGATGCCGGTACTGGCCGGCGCCGTCACCATGATGCTCACCGACCGTCACTTCGGCACCAGCTTCTTTGATGCCGCCGGCGGCGGCGACCCGGTTCTGTTCCAGCACGTGTTCTGGTTCTTCGGGCACCCGGAGGTGTACATCATGATCCTGCCGGCGTTCGGTATCGTGTCGGCGATCATTCCCACTTTCGCGCGCAAGCAGCTGTTCGGGTATGCCTCCATGGTGTACGCCACCGCTTCCATCGCGCTGTTGAGCTTCGTGGTCTGGGCCCACCATATGTTCACCGTGGGCATGCCGCTGGCCGGCACCCTGTTCTTCATGTACATGACCATGCTGATCTCGGTCCCCACCGGGGTGAAGGTGTTCAACTGGGTGGCCACCATGTGGCGCGGTTCCATGACCTTCGAGCTGCCGATGAAGTGGGCCATCACCTTCGTCATCTTGTTCACCTGCGGCGGCCTGTCCGGTCTGATGCTGGCGATCACGCCGGTGGACTTCCAGTACCACGACACCTACTTCGTGGTGGCTCACTTCCACTACGTACTGGTGTCCGGCGCTGTGTTCACCATGTTCGCCGCCGCCTACTACTGGCTGCCGAAGTGGTCCGGCGTGATGCCGAGCAAACTGCTGGGTGAACTGCACTTCTGGAACTCTCTGATTTCCGTGAACCTGCTGTTCTTCCCCATGCACTTCGTGGGCCTGGCCGGCATGCCGCGCCGCTATGCCGACTACGCTCTGCAATTCGCCGATTACAACTTCTGGATCTCCATCGGCGGGTTCTGGTTCGGTCTTTCCCAGCTGTTCTTCCTGGCCGTGTGTCTGCAGTGCGCGCTGAAGAAAGGCGAAAAGGCGGAAGCCAAGCCCTGGGACGGCGCCGAGGGTCTGGAATGGGAAGTGCCGTCTCCGGCCCCCTTCCACACCTTCGACACACCGCCGGTGGTGAAGTAACGGGTCCGACGGAAAGAGGGAGGCACCATGAGCAACGACGATCTGCAGGCCCGCAACGCCCGCACTTTGAAGAAGCTCCTTATCTGGGCGGTGGCGATGTTCGGCTTCGCCTTCGCCATGGTGCCTTTCTACAACGTCATCTGTGACATCACCGGCCTGAACGGCAAGACATCCAACACCGCGGCGACCCAATCGCCGGAAACCGTGGTGGAGGACCGGGTCGTGACAGTGGAGTTCATTACCCAAAACGGGGCCGGCGTGAACGGCAGTTTCTACGCCAAAACTCACCGGGTGCGGGTGCATCCGGGCGAGATCACGCTGGTGAACTTCTACGCGAGCAACCCCAAGGACCACGACATCATCACCCAGAGCATTCCTTCCATTACCCCCGGGCAGGCGGCACGCTACCTGCACAAAACCCAGTGCTTCTGCTTTGATCAGCAGACGCTGACAGCGGGGGAAATGAAGGAAATGCCGATGATTTTTTACCTGGATCCGGAGTTGCCCAAGCACATCACCACCCTGACCCTGTCCTACACCATGTTCGATGTGACCGAACGCGTAACCGGGACTGATAACAAAAGCGACACCGTGGTGCGCTAAACCCGGTGGCAGAGGAGACCAATTCAATGGCAACCGATAAGTACTACGTACCCGAGAGCAGCCCCTGGCCCCTGGTGGCCTCGGTGGGGCTGTTCATGACCGCCTTCGGCGGCGCCCATTTCATTCAACAGGCCACCGACCCGGATACGTTCTCAGGCTCCTGGGGCCGGCCGCTGTTTTTCTTCGGCCTGGCCTGGTTGTGGCTGACCATCGCGCTGTGGTGGCGTGACACCATCAAGGAATCCCGTGGCGGGCTGCACAGCCATCAACTGGGCATTTCCTATCGCCAGGGCATGCTCTGGTTCATCTTTTCCGAGGTCATGTTCTTTGGCGCTTTCTTCGGCGCCCTGTTCTACACCCGCTGGCTGATCGTGCCGTGGCTGGGCGGCGCCGGCAGTAACGCCATGACCCACGAGCTGCTATGGCCGGACTTCCAGGCCATGTGGCCTCTGGTGAAAACACCGGGCGGCACCACCACCCAAGCCATGGGCGCCTGGGGCCTGCCGGCGATCAACACCGCCATCCTGTTGACCAGTTCCATCACCCTGACCATCGCCCACCACGCCTTGCTGGCGGGTAAACGCGGCAAGTTGATCGGCTTCCAGGCCATCACCGTGCTGCTGGGCGCGATCTTCCTTGGTCTGCAGGTGGAAGAATATATCCACGCCTATACCGAAATGGGCCTGACCCTGGACGCCGGCATCTACGGCAGCCTGTTCTTCCTGCTCACCGGTTTCCACGGCGCGCACGTGACCATCGGCACCATCTTCCTGGCGGTGACGCTGATCCGGGTGATCAAGGGGCATTTCGACGCCGAGAACAACTTTGCCTGGGAAGCGGGGGCCTGGTACTGGCACTTCGTGGATGTGGTGTGGCTGTTCCTGTTCGTGGTGGTGTACTGGCTGTAAACGCCATCACCTTCCCGAACACCAGAAGCCCCGGCAATGCCGGGGCTTTTTTGTGGTTCATCGCGGCTTGAGGGCCACGGCGCTTCAATCATGGGCACGGGTCTGTAACGGAAGGGGCTACCAAGCCGCTCTGGGAGCGTGTCCGCAAGCGAATACCCCACACCAGAGGCCGCATTCGCCAGCAAGCTGGCCTCCCACGGATCCGCCACGAAGCCGCTGTGGGAAGCTTGCTGGCAAGCGAATATCCCAACACCAAAGGGCCGGAATTCGCCAGCAAGCGGGTCTCCCACGGATCTGCCACGAAGCCGCCGTGGGAAGCTTGCTGGCAAGCGAATATCCCAACACCAGAGCAGAGGGCCGCATTCGCCAGCAAGCGGGTCTCCCACGGATCATGCCACGAAGCCGCCGTGGGAAGCTTGCTGGCAAGCGAATATCCCAACACCAGAGGGCCGGAATTCGCCAGCAAGCGGGGCTCCCACGGATCCGCCACGAAGCCGCTGTGGGAAGCTTGCCGGCAAGCGAATATCCCAACACCAGAGAGCCGGAATTCGCCAGCAAGCTGGTCTCCCACAGATCTGCCACCAAGCCGCTGTGGGAAGCTTGCTGGCAAGCGAGTATCCCAACACCAGAGGGCCGGAATTCGCTAGCAAGCTGGCCTCCCACGGATCCGCCACGAAGCCGCCGTGGGAAGCTTGCTGGCAAGCGAATATCCCAACACCAAAGGTGTCGGAATTCGCCAGCAAGCTGGGCTCCCACGGATCCGCTACGAAGCCACTGTGGGAAGCTTGCTGGCAAGCGAATCGCCAACGGTCCAGGGCCTTCGCGGCCAAGCGGAGCGCCGCCCGGGCCGCTTCCCACAGCGGCGCTGTAGCCACCTCTGAATGGAGATCTTCGAGGTAACCGGGCAATACGGGAGCCCCCACCGGAGCGACCCTTCCCGCTAAACCGCGAGGAACCTTTTTTGTTCGAAGCTCCCACAGCGACGTTGATGGGGTAATACCGTTTCCTGCTAGACGCTGGCGATCTCCGCCGCCGTCAGCGCCCGATATTGGCCCGGCGCCAGGTCCGGATCGAGGCGAATCTCCCCCATTTGCTCCCGATGCAGAGCGACAACGCGGTTGCGGAAGTGGCCGAACATGCGTTTGACCTGATGGTAACGCCCCTCGAACAGGGTCAGCCGGGCACGGTGACTGCCGATCAGTTCGAGCCGGGCCGGCAAGGTGGTGAGGTCTTCATAGGCGAAATAGAGGCCACGGGCGAACACTTCGACATAGTCCTCGCTGATGGGCTGCTCGGTATCGACCCGGTAAACCTTGGGCTTGCGCTGCTCCGGCAGGGTAATGCGCCGCGACCACTGCCCGTCGTTACTGAGCAACAGAAGGCCACTGGTGTTCAGATCCAGCCGCCCGGCCAGATGCAGTTCGTGTTTGTCCGCCTCGTCGAGCAAATCAAGCACGGTACGGTGGCTATCGTGCCGGGTGGCGCTGACCACGCCGACCGGCTTGTGCAGCATCCAGTAACGGGCACCGCGCCCCGCTTGCAGCAACTCGCCGTCCAACTCCACGCGCTGGAAGGCGCTCACTTCGCAACGGGTATCCCGCACCACCTCACCGTCCACCCGCAAGCGTCCGGCACTGATCAGCAGCCGGCTTTGCCGGCGACTGTAAAGTGGAGAGCGGCTTAGCAAACGATCCAGGCGCATGGCTCGCTCCTGCTTACAACGTTAGGTACACCCGCCAGGCCAGCAGCCTCTTTGCCTTCCGGACGATCCAGCGCCATCATGGCTGCCTGGTGACGCTACCCAACAACCGAGGCCGCATCCGCTCCCTCATGACATACCGACTCATAGACCACAACGGCAACGACGTTTCTTTACCCGATCTGGAGACCCTGCGCACGTTCCTGTCTCAGCCCCCGGCGTACTGGCGCTCCGGCAGCGGAGACTCGGCCGTCCTGCTCTCGGATTCGGAGCGCCTGCTGTTCTTCAAGCTGACCGGCGGTATCTTTATCCTCCAGCATCCGGACTACCTGGTCCCTCTTCTTGCACCGCCCTCGGGACGGTCGGTGACGCTCAGTCACGCCGTCGGTGGAGAAGCTCTGCTGTTCCCCGAAAGCGCCCTGCATAGTGAACAGCAGGCATTCGAGATCCTCGCCGCTTGCTTGCGTTCGGGGACACTGGCTCCCCGGTATCACTGGACGGATCTGTACGACCTGGATTTCGACCATCCATTCTGACAGCGTGTCTATCGCTCCTGCTGCTGCACCGGCTCGCCGTACAAGGTGGTGGGGTTGACGTCATGGGGCTGGATCCAGCCCATCATCATGCTCAGCAGAATAAACAGGAACACCGCCGCCGAGAAACCCACCCGCCAGGCCAGCGCGCGCATGGTTTTGCCGTCCTTGCCTTCATTACGGACCAGGGACATCAGCGCTCGACCCAGGGAGACCACGGCCGCGGCCAACAGCACGATGACGATCAGTTTCACCCACCACATACAGGCACCTTCCACACTCGCTGTTCATGTACAATGTGCGCCCATTGTAGCCCTCCGGCGGTGAAGTGCACGCGCTGCCGACCGCCGTTACCCGGAGATCCGCCATGGCTGGAAAACCCGGTCTGTTTTCCCCTGTCGCCACCGTCCTCACGCTGGTGGTGGTCGCCGTGTGCCTGAGCTTGTCCTGGTGGCAATGGCAGCGCGCGGATGAGAAGAGAGCGTGGCTTGCGGACCAGGCCGACAAAGCCGCCGGGGCGCCGCTGTCATTGTCCGGAGCATTGAGGCGTCGGGACCGCCAGCATCTGCCCATCACCGTCAGCGGCGAACTCGACAACGCCCGTCCGGTGCTGCTGGACAACCGCATGAATCAGGGTATCGCCGGCTATTACCTGCTTTCTCCACTACGCACTGACGATGGCCACTGGGTGCTGATCAATCGTGGCTGGCTGCCCCGTGGCGACGACCGCGCGGTGCTGCCCACGGTAGCGCCGGTGACCGGTCCACTCACCGTGAAAGGCACCCTCTACGAGCCTTCCAGCCGCACTCTGGTGCTCAAGGACACCCCCTTGCCGGACCATCAATGGCCTTTACGGGTACAAAAGGTGGATTTTGCAGCCATCGGCGCCCGACTTGGGGTAGAATTGGCGCCCTTTGAAATCCGCCTTGCCGCGGATCAAGGCCTGGGCGATCAGCCGCCATTGCCAAAACCCTGGCAAGACGCGGAAACCACCCTCAGCCCGCAACGCCACGAGGCTTACGCGCTGCAGTGGCTGGGACTGGCCGTGGCGGCCCTGGTGGTCTTTCTGGTAGCAAGTCGGCGGCAGGCGCGCCGACAGGATCAACTGGACGTATAAACCGATGTCCCCTCGCAGCAAAAACAGACTCACTCTGCTGGCCATCCTCAGCCCCTTCGTGCTGTTTTTCCTGGCCGGTCGTTACCTGGTGGACCCCTGGGAACTGCCGCGCCAGAACAAAGGCCAACTGCTGATCCCCCATATTCCGGTGTCGGATCTGGGCCTGATGGAAAGCACCGACGATCCCTACCGGGCCGATGACATGAGCGGTCATTGGACCATGATGTACATCGCCGGCGACGGCTGTGACAGCCGCTGCAAGAACGGCCTCTACTATCAGATGCGCCAGGTTCGCCTGGCACTCACCGAGGATGCGCAGCGCGTACACCGGGTGGCGGTACTCACCCGGCAGCCGGATGCGGACTTCCGCGCTTTCCTGGACGACAATGTCGCCGGCATGGAGGAGGTCCGGGGTGACCTGAAGACTCTGAAAGCCACGCTCGAAGCCGCTTACGGCGAGAGTCAGTCTTCACCGGAGGGGGATATTTATCTGGTCAGTCCCGACGGCCAGATTTTCATGCGTTACCCCACCCACGAGGACATGGACGCCACTCTGGAAGAGGCGGAGAACATCCGCCTGGATTTGAAACGGACACTCAAGGGCTCCCTGATCGGTTAGCGCCTACCCGGCGCCACTGTTTGGATAGCCCGTGCTTTTATCCCGCGCGGCCAACCCGCGCGTAGATCGGATGAACACCAGCAGGTCCCGAAATCATGCAAACCCTGACGTCTTCCCAAATCTGGCTGCGTCGCGTGACGGTTGTAGCCATTTTCCTCGCCGCCGGCGTAATTGCACTGGGCGCCTGGACCCGCCTCAGCGACGCCGGTCTGGGCTGTCCTGACTGGCCCGGCTGTTACGGCCATCTGGATGTACGCAAGGCCGTGGCGCACGTGGCCGATATCAATTCCACCGATCCCGGCGCGTTGCGCGAGGCGCACAAAACCATCCCCGAGATGGTCCACCGCTACTTTGCTTCCGTGCTGGGCCTGATCATCCTGATCATCGCCGCGCTCAGCTGGATCAATCGCAAGCGCGCCAAACAACCGCTGAAGCTACCGCTGTTTCTGGTGGCCCTGGTGATCTTCCAGGGGCTGCTTGGCATGTGGACGGTGACCATGGGGCTGCAGCCCACCATCGTCATGCTGCATCTGCTCGGCGGTTTCACTACCCTGACCTTGCTGTCGCTGTTGGCCGCCCGTCTCTACCGCTGGCCGGAATTTCTCAACGACTGCGATGTCCGCACCCTCAAACCGCTGGCGGGCCTGACCCTGGCGGCGGTGATTCTGCAGATTGCCCTGGGCGGCTGGACCACCGCCAATTACGCGGCAGTGGTCTGTACCGAACTGCCGGTGTGTGAATCCGGCTGGACCGAGCATCTCAATTTCGCCGATGCCTTCATTTTCTGGGGGCACGAACACGATCTGCCCGACTATGAATTCGGCGTGCTGGAAAACGACGCCCGCACCACCATCCATGTGATGCACCGCTTCGGCGCCTTGTTGGCCTCACTGCTGGTGTTGACCCTGGTGGTGCGCATCCTGCGCCGTGCCCACAGCACTTTTTTCCGCAACTTCGCCGGTGTGATCCTGCTGTTACTGCTGGTGCAAGTGGGTCTTGGCATCGGTAATGTGGTATTTTCCGTGCCACTGAAGATAGCCGTGGCGCATAACTTCGGCGCGGTGGTCCTGCTGATCACCCTGGTCCTGTTCATACGCGCCATCAACGTCAAATGCACCAGTGCCCGACCGGGCCTCAACGGGGAATAGCGTTCATGAGCACCACCACCTGGCGAGACTATCTGGCCCTGACCAAGCCCGGCGTGGTCATGCTGTTGATGGTGACCGCGGTGGCCGGCATGTTTCTGGCCACGGATCCGCCGGGCATGGTTCCGCCGCACATCTTGATCCCGGCGTTCGTCGGGCTGTCTCTGGCGATGATGGCCTCCGCCGCCATCAATCAGATCATGGACCAGAAGATCGATGCGATCATGAAACGCACCGAGCAGCGGCCACTGGTGGCGGGCAAGCTGTCACCACGAGCGGCGGTGGCGTTCGCCGTGGCGCTGGCGATGCTGTCCATGGCCATGCTGTACTTCCTGGTCAATCCGATGACCGCCTGGCTGACCCTGTTCGGTTTTGTCGGCTACGCTTTTGTCTATACCCTGTATCTGAAGCGCGCCACACCACAGAACATCGTTATCGGCGGCGTCGCCGGCGCCATCCCGCCGCTGCTGGGCTGGGTGGCGGTGACCAACGAACTGCACCCCCATGCCTGGCTGCTGGTATTGATCATCTTCGTGTGGACACCGCCGCACTTCTGGGCGCTGGCGATCCATCGGGCCGATGAATACGCCAAGGCCGATATCCCGATGCTGCCAGTGACCCACGGCATCCCCTTCACCCGTGAATCGGTGCTCTATTACACCATCCTGCTGTTCGTGTGCTCGCTGTTGCCGTACCTCACCGGCATGAGCGGGCTGATCTATCTGCTCGCAGCGGTCATCCTCGGCGCCATCTTCCTGGCGCACGCGGTGCGCCTGCGCTTCTCGGAAGACCCCAAACTGCCGATGAAGACCTTTGGTTACTCCATCACCTACCTGTTCGTGTTGTTCACCGCGCTGCTGGTGGACCACTACATTCCGCTTTATCCCTTCATCGTCTGAAAGACGCTTCCCACAGACCGGACCACGAGCCGCTGTAGGAAGCTTGCTTGCAAGCGAATGACCAACGGCCCGGGGCATTCGCGGCCAAGGCCGCTTCCCACAGCAATGGCTTCGGCCATGTACCAAGTGTTAATTCGATCACGCCGGCCCGTCGGCCTACTTGGTTGTAGCGCGGCATTACAGTAACTTAACCGATGGGAATGCAGGTCCGCGGGATGCGAGGTCGGCATTCCCCAATAATATGAGGTCCCGTGGCCGGCCCCGTGCGTTCCCGACAGCCGCCGCCCGCGAGGAACGACAATCCGGGGAACCACGTTACTATCATTCTGGGGGGATAGTATGGGGGAGTGGCTATTCGCCGGCGTTATCGCCGCGCTGCTGTTGTATCTGATCGCCGTCTATAACCGGTTGATCCGCCTGCGTAATCAGTACCGTAATGCGTTCGCCCAGATCGATGTGCAGCTGCAACGCCGCCACGACCTGATTCCCAATCTGGTGAGCGCCACCCGCGCTTACCTGCGCCATGAACAAGACACTCTGACCCGGGTCACCGAGGCCCGCCGGGATGCCGCCAAAGCCCGCAATGACGCGGCCCTCCACCCCGGCGAGAGCGGCGCCATGACACGCCTGTCCCAAGCCGAGAACCTGCTTTCCGGCAGTCTCGCCCAGTTCCGCGCCGTGGCCGAGAGCCACCCGGAACTGCAGGCGGACACCACCGTGTCCGATCTGATGGAGGCTCTCACCAGCACCGAAAATCGCATTGGTTTCGCCCGTCAGGCCTTCAACGACGCCGTGATGGGCTACAACACCTACCGAGAACAGTTCCCCAACAATATGATCGGCGGCCTGTTCGGACCGTTCCGCGCCGCCGATCTCCTGTCACTGGAAACCGCGGCGGCGCGGCAAGCCGTCGCGGTAAGGTTCTGAGGCCACGGCGGCGATGGACTTCTTCCAGCATCAGACCCAGGCCCGGCGCCGCACTCTGCTGCTGGCACTGTACTTTCTCCTGGCCCTCGCCGGCGTGACCGCGGCGGTTAACCTGGTGACCGTGGTACTCGCACGCTTGCTGCTGCCCGGCCTGGCTCCCGCCCCCTGGCTCGGCAGCGGTCTGTTCTGGTGGGTCAGTCTGTCGACACTGTCGATCATGGCTTGCGGCTCGTTGCGCAAGGCCTGGCAATTGCGCGGCGGCGCCACCGCACTCACCGCTTTATTGTCGGCACGGGAAGTCGGTGCCGACGCCGGCGAGCAACCACTGCGCCGGCTGCGCAATGTGACCGAGGAGATGGCCATCGCCAGCGGTCTGCCGGTGCCGCGCCTGTTCGTGCTGGACCACGAAGCTGGCATCAATGCCTTTGTCGCCGGCTCCCGTCCGGACCGGGCCGTGCTGGTGGTCACCCGCGGCGCCCTGGAGCAATTGAACCGCGAGGAACTGCAAGGCGTGGTGGCCCACGAATTCAGCCACATCCTCAATGGCGACATGCGCCTCAACCTGCAATTGATGACCGCGCTCTCCGGCATTCTGGCGGTGGGGAAAGCGGGAGAATTCCTGTTACAGCCAATATCCCGGCGACATCGTTATCAACCGCTGTTTTTTACCGGCGGCATCCTGATGATGACGGTGGGTTATGCCGGGCTGTTCTTCGGCCGTCTGATCAAGGCCGCCATCTCCCGGCAGCGCGAACATCTGGCGGACGCCTGCGCGGTCCAGTTCACCCGGCAAAGCGAAGGTCTGGCCGGCGCGCTGATCAAAATACGCAACGGTGGCGGCTCGCTGCTGCATTCCATGTACGCCGAGGACATCAGTCACATGGGGTTCGCCGAAACCGTGTCCGTTCATCTGCGCGCCCTGCTCTCCTCACACCCGCCACTGGAACAACGCCTGCGGGCGCTTGGCCCGGATTGGAACGCGCGGGCCCGGGCGCGGGCCCGCCGCGATCCCCGCGCGTCCCGGCATATTGGCTTTCTTGACGACGCCAACCTGGGTTACGCCCGTTCTCTGGTGGCCAGCATCCCGGCTTCTCTGCGGCAAGTCCTGGCCGGCAACGAAGGCGCCGAAACCATTTTGTACGCCCTGGCGCTGGGTTCCCGCCCGGTACCGCCGGCGCTGGCCGGCGGCAAACGCGGCGAGTGGATCCAGCAGGTGCGGCAGCTTGGTACCCGCCTGCGGCTGCCGTTGCTGGATCTGGCACTGCCGACGCTGGCGCGCCAGCCGTTGGCACGGCGGCAGGCCATCGTTGATCAACTACTGGGCATCGCCCGCCACAGGGGTAACCGGGATCTGCTCTGTTGGGCACTGTGCGCGCTGGCCCGAACCCGTTTACTGCCCGCCAAACGCTTGCCAGAACCGGCCCTGCATCGCTTCGGGGCGGTGGCGACGGATCTTCAGGTAATCTTTTCCGCCCTGGCCTGGGCCGCCGACAGCGCCCGCCATACCGCCGTGACGCTGTTTCAACAATCCACCCGGGGACTGTTGCCGGCGGGCCGTCAGTTACTGCCCCCCGACCGCTGCACACCGGAGAGAATGAATAATGCCGTCGCACGGCTGAATCGGCTGACACCACCGCTCAAATCAGCGGTGATCGACACCGCCGCCGACCTGATACTCGCCGACGGCCGGATTCAGGTGGCGGAAACCGAACTGTTACGGGCCCTCTGCGCCCTCCTCGACAGCCCGATGCCACCTTTGTTTCGTCGGACCCGCTGACTTTCCGCCAATGCGGATGCCAAGGGAAAAACAATGCACTTGGAAAAAATAAGCCACCGCATCACCCGTGACGCGGTTAATCAAACCACTCGTGAAGTCCGCCAGGACCTGCTGGACCCGGCCTTGAATCAATGGTTCACGGACCAGGGGCTGGACCTGGGCCGCACTTTATTCGCCAGCCTCGGCCCGCTCGATCAGCGTACCTACACTGGCACCCTGGTGGACCCTCAGGGTCGCGCCCTGGAATTCCTGGTGGATCTGGACGAGCCGGATAACAGCAGCCTGGAGGACGTCAGCGACGAGCTGGGCCCCAAACACCCGGAGCACCCGGAGGCGGATCCCCGTGATCGCATCACCATGGCCTTGCTGATGCAGCAGCAAGGGGATTTGGAAAGCTGACAGCCCGTATTCACCGCCATGGCAGCTTCCCACGGACCGGTCCACGACGCCGCTGTGGGAGACCAGCTTGCTGGCGAATTACCGGTCTCTGGCATTGACACATTCGCTTGCGAGCAAGCTTCCCACAGCGGCGTCGTAGTGACCTCTGAATTCATGAAAGGTCCGACCTGAACGGCAGCAATGTCAGCGCCTCATCACGGTAACCGCGCACATGCTCGGCTTCACGCCGGCAAAAGTCCGCCACCGCCCGCTGAAACTCCGGTTGCGCCAGCCAGTGCAGGGAATAAGTTATGACCGGCTCAAATCCGCGCAGCAGTTTGTGCTCGCCCTGCACACCGGGATCAAACTCCGCCAGCCCCTGCTCGATGGCGAATTCAATGCCCTGGTAGTAGCAAAGTTCGAAGTGCAGAGCATCGAATTCACGCAGGCAGCCCCAATAACGCCCATACAGGGCCTGATCATCGAACAGGTACAAGGCGGCGGCCACGGTGTCGCCCTGATGGCGGGCCAGCGCCACCATGATCTGATCTCCCTGGGCCGCGGCCAGGTCGGTGAAGAAGGACTCGGTGAGATAAGGCCACTGCCCCCGTTTCAGATAGGTGCTGGCGTAACACTGGTAAAAGTGCGCCCACTCCGCCGCGCTCAGTGTCGATCCCAGCCGGCGTTCCACCTGAATCTCCTGCGCCGTGACTTTCTCTCGTTCGCGTCTCAGGTTCTTGCGTTTGCGTGACTGGAAGCGCGCCAGGAAATCGCCAAAGTCGGCATAACCATGGTTGAACCAGCGGAAATGGCAGGCCTGCCGTTCGATCAGTGGCAGCTCCGCCAACGCCGCGCGGCCGGCCTGGTCCGGAAACAGGACATGCCAGCCGGAAGCGCCGGTTTCCTCCACCCGCTCGCGCACCACCGGCCATAATCGGGCGGCATCAATGTCGCCTCGCCAACGGGGCCCCACCACCGGGGTATAGGGAATGGCACTGACCAGCTTCGGGTAATAGCGGTAACCGTAACGCTCATAGGCGTCCGCCCAGGCGTAATCGAATACATATTCACCACGGGAATCGCCGCGCTCGAACAGCGGCATAAAACCGTCATCGAGTTGCACATGGCGAGGCAGCCAGCCGGCGTCTTCACCGGTGGCGCCACTGCGCGCCAATGCCTGAAAGAAACTGTCGGATAAAAACGGATACCGCAAAGTAACGCCTCTACTGCTCAATTCGGCCCTGGCGGGTGTGAGATTATCCGCCGCCTTGGTTACAATGGCCCGGCGGCAATCATAATGATAACGCAGGCCGATCTGCTCCGGGGTTCACCCTTTATCCCCTCTTTGCCCACGGAGGCGACGCTCCCCCACAAGAGGAAGCGCGGAAACAACCATCGGCCCTGGCCGCCCGCCGGTAGTGCCGGCGTGACGTTCCTCCCCGCTTTTCGGGGAGGGTCCCGAGCCCAATGAGCATAAGGTAACCTCCATTCCAT
The DNA here is from genome assembly GCF_004360225.1 of Alcanivorax sp. 24. Classification (GTDB taxonomy): domain Bacteria; phylum Pseudomonadota; class Gammaproteobacteria; order Pseudomonadales; family Alcanivoracaceae; genus Alloalcanivorax; species Alloalcanivorax xiamenensis. Next base: position 87,084 of record NZ_SNUA01000002.1, on the reverse strand, counting down.
GAAAGTTTCCAAACCTTTGGCCGCCTTTTATATGCTGGCAGCCCTTTTACTGGCCCTGTGCGGCGTCTGGCTTATTTTCGCGCCGCAATCCCTGATTCTCTCGGTGCATGACACCGATCTTTTGGTGTCACCGGTATTATCCCGGCAGGCTGGCCTGGGGCTGCTGCTGGCCGCCGCGGTGAACCTGGTGTGTCCTCTTGGCGGGCCCGGCCGCCTGCCACTGCATCTGGCGGTATTTTTCCACCTGGCGGGGCTGGTGCTGGCCCATGGTCAGATGGCCTTCGGTGTCGCCGCCTGGCTGTGGATTCCGGTGCTGATGTATCTGCTGCCGCTGATGCCCTGGCGGAAACTGCGAGTCGGCGGCGGCACCATGCGCCACGGTGAAGTGAAGTGGTTCAATCCCAACAAAGGCTTCGGCTTCATCCTCACCGACGGCGAGGAAGAAATTTTCGTCCACTTCAAGGCGGTACAGAACGGCGGACGCCGCAGCCTGCGTACCGGAACCCGGGTGCGCTTCACCACACGGCAATCCGATCGGGGCGAACAGGCCGATCAGGTGTACATCGAACAATAACCGGACCGCCCGACCATGAACCTGGCTTTCGCCGATTGGGCCGTGATGGCCCTGTACCTGCTGGTGGTACTAGTCATCGCGCTGTATTGCTCGCGACGCAATACCAGCACCGAAGAGTACTTCGTTGGCGGGCGCCGGTTTCGCGGCTGGGTCATCGGTCTCTCGCTGGTGGGCACCTCGATCAGTTCGGTGACCTTCCTCGCCTACCCCGCCGACGCCTTCAAAACCGGCTGGCTGCGCTATCTGCCCAATCTGGCGCTGCCTTTCGCCATCGCCATGGCGGCCTGGTTCTTCCTGCCGTTTTTCCGCCGTGGCAATCTGACCAGCGCCTATGAATATCTGGAACAGCGCTTCGGACCGAGCCTGCGGGTGTACGGTGCGGCGGCGTTCATCATCGCCCAGCTGGTACGGGTGTCGATGATCCTGTGGCTGTTGGCGCTCCTGATCCAGCAGTTGGTATCGATCCCGCCAGCCACCGCCATCGTGCTCAGCGGCCTGTTTGTTGGGCTGTACACCGTGGTCGGCGGCATCGACGCGGTAATCTGGACCGATGTACTGCAAACCGTGGTGCTGATCCTGGGCGGCATACTCTGCCTGTGGATCGTGGTGGACGCCCTGCCCGGCGGATTGACGCAATTGTTCAGCGAAGCCGGCCGGGCTGGCAAGTTCGCTCTGGCGGAATGGGGGGAGGACGGTCCGCGAACCACGCGCTGGACACTGTCCCTGAGTGAGAAAACCGCCACCATGATGCTGTTCATCGGCCTCACCAACTGGCTCACTGAATACGCCAGCAATCAGAACACGGTGCAACGCTACTGCGCCGCCCGCTCCCTTGGCGAAGCCCGCCGCGCGCTGTGGGTCTATCTGTTCACGGCGCTGCCGCTGTGGGCCTTCTATATGCTTCTGGGTACCGGGCTCTGGGTGTTTTTCCAACACTTCCCCGACCCGCAGTCCCAGGCGGTACTGGACGGCACGGCACGAGCGGAAACCATCGTGCCCTGGTTCATTACCGAATATCTGCCGGTGGGTGTCGCCGGGCTGGTGGTGGCGGCGGCGCTGGCGGCGGCGATGAGTTCGCTGGATTCCAGCATCAACGCCGTGGCCACGGTTTCCGTTGTCGACCTCTATCGTCGCCACTGGCGGCCGAATCAGGAGGATCGCCACTATCTGGCGGTGGCACGCGGAGCCGCGGCACTGACCATGATCCTGATGATTGTCGGAGCTCTCTGGCTCAACGGCGCCAGCACCCGCACCCTGCAGGACACCTCCACCATCCTGGTCTCGCTGCTGGGCGGCGGCATGCTCGGGCTGTACCTGCTGGGATTCTTTACGCGCACCGGGAACACCTTCTCGGCCTGGTGCGGTCTGATCTGCACCCTGATCTTCACTGGCTGGACGCTGCTGTCGGAGCAAAGCTGGTGGCCGGAGGCGCTGCGCGCGCCCTTTGATTTGTACTACACCGGCCTGATCGGCAATGTCCTGATGTTTCTGGTGGGTTATGGGGTGGCTTATTGCAGTGGCCGGCTGTGGGCCCGCTCGTAAGCTATTGTTGTCCCGCGGTCATGTAACGATCCGCTTATACGCAATGCGCCGATTCGCTGGCAAGCCAGCTTCCCACGGCGGCTTCGTCGTTCCCTTCCGTGGGAAGCTGGCTTGCCAGCGAATACAGCGCGAGTTCATGCCTCCAGGACCAATAGACTGGCCACGGCTGTGGCGTCAGGGTTCGGTGCGGATCGGCTCGGGCGAGGCCGCCTCCGGCGGGTTCACCGCCAGACGCTGACGGGCCCGGCGCGCCAGCAGACGATCACGGATCAGCCAGCCGCTGGCCCAGAACACCAGCCAGGGATCGATCAGATAGTCCCAGAGATTATCGGACGGCAGCAGCCGCCAGGCATAGGCCAGCTGCGCCACCACCAGAATGATGCAACTGGCATAGGCACGACTGAGCCAGGCCACCACGCCCACCAGCAGCAGCATGCAGCTGAAGATCAGATCACCGAACCCCCAGGCGTAAGGATCCTCGTAGCTGGAGCCCAGGCTCATCGGATAGAACCACAAGGCCAGAAAGACCAACAAAAGGCAGGCCATGCGGGTCTGCCCCATGGAAAGGAACTGATGGCCGCGCAGGCGATGCAGAACAGCCAGTAACGCCAACATACCAGAGGTCAGACTGAAGTCTCCCAGATAACTGAGCACCCAGGGCGCCAGACCATAGGGAAACGGCAGCAGCGACAGCACCAGCACCACGGCCGCCACCAGAGCGCGGCGGCGCACCGGCCAGTGGCTGGACAGGCGCAGCGACACCGCCACCAGAATACAAGCACAAACCACTACGGACACCAGCATCACCCTCTCCCCCCTTGACCCGGCTGTCTGGCCGGCAACCAGGCATGGCGGATGGCGGATTTATTCCAGGTATAAAGCACATGGAGATCACCATTGCTGGCTTGAATGACGTAGGGATAGTCGTATTGGAATTCACAACCGCGCGGGAAGCACTTGTTGTGTTCCACCCGCCGCAGGTAAGGCTGATTGCGGATAACGCCGAAAGTGCCTTCCAATTCCTCGCCGATCATGTTGAGGAAACGGTTTTCTTCCAGGTCCCCGCCACGCCAGGAAGTACGGTTGTGGAAATAGATGCGGTCGGTCCAGGTACGGCCGCTGTCGCGGGTTTCACGCATGCACAGATCATCCCGTTCCACCGAATTACAGTTGGCCACCAACAACCAATGCCCCTCGCTCAATGCCACACCGCCAACAGCGGCGCTGGGATTGGGCAGTCCGGAGGAGACCAGCGGTGTCCATTCGGCACCGCCGTCGTAGGTATCACTGCGGTAGAGCATGCCCGGGTGATCGTCGCTCTCATTGCGGAGAAACGCCGTGGCCCGGTGCGGGCTGTCCACCAGGACCAGCGGCTGAATCGCCTTGCGGCCATGGCCGATACGGGATTTGTCCAGAATCCGGTTGTCTTCGTCCAGACGCAGCATCTCGCCGAACTTGCCGATCATCTCATGGTAGACCGGTAATCCCACCGAACCATCGGCGAACCGCAAGGGCGGCGTCTTCACCAGCGTGCTGATGTTCAGGAATGGCGAGGTGGTCAGGGCCCGGTCGAATCGCCAGGATGCCCCCTGGTCCCAGGATTCCAGCACCACCATCCGGCTGGCGGCCCAGCCGCCAAAGCTCACCGCCACCACGAACAGCCGCATACGGCCGTTATCGTCGAGAACCGGCACGGCGTTACCCAGCTTGCGGACATGGCGGCCCCAACCCCGGCTGATCTGATCCCGGCTAACCACGGTGGTTTCTTCACTCCAGGCACCGGCAGCGGGATCGAACACCGAGGAGTGAATACCCACATCCTGGGCGCCCTCCCGGCTACCGGCGAACCAGAAAGCTCGCAGGCGGCCATCCGGCAGCTCCACCATGGAAGCGGCGTGGACCAGCGCGGTTTCCGCATCCGAGGCGAAACGCATCTGCCACTGCCCATCGATCACATCGTGGGCGGGAACGTGTTCGGCTATAAAAGGCGGGTCGGAATGCAGCGCATGCCCGGGCAAGCCCATCAGATACGCTACCACCAGCAGGGCGCCCATCCCCCAATGCATCCATCTTCTCAAGGCCATGCGGATCGGCTTCTTTTATTCGTACGAAACGCGAAGGTTAACACTGGTTACAATTTATCCTCTAGCGTTCTTCGCCCCAAATGCGACGCCCAATATCCATTTACTTGCACCTGGACCGCCACTTTTAACATTGCGCCGCAGTAATAGCGGAAATTCCGCCGAAAAACGTCGACCGTGGCGGCACTTTGACAAAAGCGTAACAATTCCAGAATCCACCTGTCATATTCGGCCGCGGAATCAGCCCCAGCCCAACTCCCACCAATCGACATCAGGGCCCGCCACCAGCGGCGTCACAGCCAGTCCCTCGCCGGCAATTGGCCCGTTCTGCATGGTCGATGCCGGTACACTCCGCTCCACATAGTCATGGGGATTTCCAACATGAAAAGTTTCAAGGACAAGGTCGCGGTAATCACCGGCGCCGGCTCCGGCATCGGCCGCGCATTGGCCGGGCAACTGGCCGCCCAGGGCGCCAAACTGGCGCTCTCCGACGTCAACGAGGCGGGCCTGAGGGAGACCGTCGAAGCGCTTGATCTGGATTCGGAGCGCGTCATCTCCAAAGTGTTCGACGTCGCCGACCGGGGCGCGGTCTATGCCTTTGCCGACGACGTGATGGCCCACTTTGACGCCGTTCATCTGGTCATCAATAATGCAGGCGTCGCTCTGGGCGCGTCCGTGGATGAAATGAGCTATGAGGACTTCGAATGGCTCATGGGCATCAATTTCTGGGGCGTGGTGTATGGCACCAAGGCCTTCCTGCCGCACATGAAGGCCGCTGGGGAAGGGCATATCGTCAACGTTTCCAGCGTTTTCGGCTTGATCAGTGTACCGACCCAGTCCGCCTACAACGCCGCCAAGTTCGCGGTTCGGGGCTTCACCGAGTCCCTGCGCCAGGAGCTTGAAATCGAGAATGGCGGGGTCTCCTGCACCACCGTGCATCCGGGCGGCATCAAGACCAATATCGCCCGCAACGCCCGCATGGGCAGCGGCATGGAAAAGATCACCGGCACCGATGCCGACAAGGCCCGCCGGGATTTCGAGAAACTGTTCCGCACCACTCCCGAGGACGCGGCCACAACCATCCTCAAGGGCGTGCGGGCAAACAAACGCCGGGTATTGATCGGCTCCGACGCCCTGGCTATTGACGGTATGCAGCGGCTGCTGCCGACCAGCTACCAGCGTCTGATGGTGGCCGGCCAGAAACTGATGCGGCGCTAGGGCCTTTTCGCCCTACCCGCCACACCGGTCGTGGCGGCGGCAGCCCGAAGACAGGGACGATCCCACCACGACCGGACACCCTATGCAAAGACCGTTTTCCCAAGCCGCCGAGAATAACAAAGGCCCCATCGCCGAGGTGCTGGCCGGTTATCTGGACCACGGCGACCTGCTGGAGATCGGCTCCGGCACCGGCCAGCACGCCGTCTGGATGGCACCCCGGTTTCCGGACGTCCGCTGGCATCCCAGTGAACAACCGGAGAACATGACCGGTCTGAACCGCTGGCTGGAAGCCCACCCCTCCCCTTCGTTGCAAGCGGCCATGATCTTGCGAGTACAAGGCCGCTGGCCGGAACAGCGCTTCCGTCATATCTATACCGCCAACACCTTCCACATCCTGTCCCGGCCTTTGGTGGAAAGATGTGTGCAGCGCCTTTGCCAGCACCTGACACCGCAAGCGCGCGTCTACATCTACGGTCCGTTCAACTACCAGGGGCACTACACCAGCGACAGCAATCGCCGCTTCGATCTGCACCTCAAGAGCCAGGCCCTGAGCATGGGAATTCGTGACCAGGAGTGGGTGACGGCCTTGTTTGCACGCCACGGACGTGTTTTATTGGCTGACCACGCCATGCCCGCCAACAATCGCCTGCTGGTATTCCACTGACGATTGTTCCCCGGGGGGCCCTTTCACTACTATGAATGACTGCATGGGCACAGGCCGATGTTTCCCTGATCCGGCCGCTTCTTCCGCGATGGCCCGTGCTTTCCACCCGACGGCGATAGCTATCCGAGCAACGTGATGCGACAAGACAAAACAAGCGATTGGAATCTGGACCAGTTCCAGGTACCGGAGAAAGAGGGCGAGGTCCGCTTCCATGACTTCGATCTGGAACTGCCTTTGATGCGCGGCATCGCCGAAGCGGGCTTCCAGTATTGCACGCCTATCCAGGCGGAAGTCCTGCGCCACACTCTGGCCGGCGCGGACGCCATCGGGCGGGCCCAGACCGGCACCGGCAAGACCGCCGCGTTTCTGATCACCGTGATCAACGACTTGTTGCGGCACCCGCTGACCGTGCCCCGCTACGCCGGAGAACCGCGCGCCCTGATCGTGGCGCCAACCCGGGAACTGGCGATGCAGATCGAGAAAGACGCGCTGCAACTGGCCCGCCATACCGATCTGCAGGTAATGAGCGTGGTCGGTGGCATGAACTTCAACCGGCAACAGGAACGCCTGCAAACCCGCCTGATTGACGTCCTCGTGGCCACGCCCGGCCGCCTGCTGGATTTCGCCAAGCGCCGTGACCTGTGGCTGGACCGGGTGGAATCGCTGGTACTGGATGAAGCAGACCGGATGCTGGACATGGGTTTCATTCCAGACGTCAAACGCATCGTGCGAATGACGCCGCCGAACCGCTACCGCCAGACCCTGTTGTTTTCCGCCACTTTCAATGAGGACGTCATGGCGCTGGCCCAGCGCTGGACCGAGGAACCGGTAACGGTGGAGATCGAGCCGACCCAGGTGACCACGGAAACCGTGGAGCAAAAGGTCTACATCACCGCCACCGAAGACAAATTCAATCTGCTGTACAACCTGATCATCAGCGAGAACATGGAAAAGGTCATTGTGTTCGCCAACCGTCGGGACATTACCCGGCGGCTCAATGATCGCCTGATGAAGAAGGGGCTCAAGGTCTCGATGATTTCCGGTGATGTGCCGCAGAATCAGCGTTTGAAGACACTGGAACGCTTCCGGGCCGGCGATCTCCGTGTCCTGATCGCCACCGACGTGGCCGGACGGGGCATCCACATTGACGGCGTCTCCCATGTAGTGAACTTCAATCTGCCGGAAGATCCCGAGGACTATGTCCACCGCATCGGCCGTACCGGCCGTGCCGGCGCCAGCGGTGTGTCGATCAGTTTCGCCTGCGAGGACGATGCCTTTCTGCTACCGCAACTGGAAGAAGCCATCGGCATGAAATTGCCCTGCGAACATCCGCCAGCGCCACTACTGGAAGACCGGCGCCAGGCCTGAGCGCTCCTGGTAAGCGGAAAAGCAAACGAAATTCAACGCAACTCAACGCAACGACGGAGGCGTCATGGCCCAGCGAATCTCACCGGAACAAGGCCGGGAAACTCTGGACAGCGGAGAGGCGTTGTTCATTGATGTGCGGGACCCGGGTAGCCACGCCATGGCGCGTATTCCTGGCGCCGTGCCGCTGACTCAGGACAGTCTGGACGATTTTCTGGCCACCACGTCCCGTGACCAGGCCTTGGTGGTGTATTGTTACCACGGTCACTCCAGCCAATCGGCCTGTGACTTTTTGACGGAAAAAGGCTTCACCCGGGCAGTGAGTCTGGACGGCGGCTTCGAACACTGGCGCCAGGCCTACCCGGACCAGGTCGAGGAAAGTTAACCAAGGCAGGGCCGGGGCAGTCAGCCCCGGCAACACAAGGGAGGGTCAAAACGCCCGGCCGATACCGACCATCCACACCAGCGGATCCAGCTCCACATCGATTTTGTCCACGGTGGAACCATTCACCTTGAGACGGGCCTCGGTATCGATGTCCACCCGCCAGGCGGACAGGTTGACGAACCAGGTGTCGCCCATGGCCAGATCCACCCCCACCTGAGCAGCCCAGCCCACCGAATTGGACAGAGACACATCGGCGTTGGCGCCACCGATCAGCGGGCTGACCACGCCGTCGTGAATGTTCTCGTCGAAGAAATAGGTGTAATTGACGCCGAGCCCCACATAGGGACGCACCGGCCCCAGTTCCGGCAGGTAATACTGCGCCATCAGGGTTGGCGGCAGATGCTTGGTATCGCCGATATCGGTACGGCCCAGCCCCGCGCCTTCCACGTAGAGGTCGTGCTTGAACGGCGTGGCCGCCAGCAGTTCGACACCGAAACGTGAGTTGATCATGTAGGCCACGGTGAAACCGAACTGAGTGTCGTTGTTCACATCCACCTTGGCGCCAGTCAACGGCGCCACCGAAAAAGCGTCACTGTCCACGCGGGGCGACACCGTGGCCGCGCCGGCGCGCACCAAGATATCTCCGGCCTCATACCCCTGGGCCAGACCCACACTGCCGATTAGCGCCAGCGCCAAGGCGCCGCGTCCCCATAGTTGCATGTTTAGCTCCCTTCTTGGCTCATCATGTCCGCACCGACGATTCCACATCGACGATTCCACACCAACGATGGTGCCGTCCCGACCACGCGGGCCTGGACACAAACCCTCGGCATCGCCAGGCTTCCGTGGTATTACACCCGGCCGTTGGGCGCGGTCTCTTGTCGTGGATCAAGATCCAGAAGGATTCAGCGGCTGACGGGACACTCAGTAAAACGGACACAGCGGAACCGATAACAATGAAGCGGAAAGAACTGGCCGAAGCCTTGCAGCAAGCTCACGTTGAGCACGCCTGCCAGCGTCTGTGCACGGAGGACTACTGGCACGACCTGCTGGATCAGGGCGTGGCGATACTGGCGGAGCAACCGCTGGGGACTTTGGTGGATGCCGAAGTACTGAGCCAGGTGGTGGACGATTGGCTGACGCATGTAAGCACCGCCGAGGGGCTGCGGCCGGTGATCGAATCCGTGGCGCACGCCCTGCTGAACCACGCCCGCCAGGATCCGGTGACCTTTGGCGAATTGCTCGACGAAGCCCGGTTCGAGGCACTGCTGGAACAACTGCTGCGACTGCAAAGTCTGCGTGAGCGGACCATTCATACGGTGTTGAATCATCCGCTGATCAGTCAGATGGTCAGTGAAATGCTTTATACCGGCATCAAGAACTTTCTGTTGGAAGAAAACGCCCTGGCCAAACTGCCCGGCGTCAGCAGCATGATGAAACTGGGCCGCAAAAGCGTGGGCCGGGCCATGGGCGGATTGGAAGAGCCAATTCGTTCCTACCTGCGACAGAACATCCGCGCCACGCTCAGGACCGGTGAACAGTGGTTGAACCGGGAGTTAAGCAACGAGCGCATCGCCGATCTGGCCCGCGATGCCTATGGACGGATCGCCCCGATGACACCGGCGGCGTTACTGCGTGACGTACCCGATGAGTCACTGCCGGATCTGGTGCGCCAGGGCACCTTGCTATCCGACCATATCGCCGCGCTGGACTACAGCCGGCATCTGGTGATGGAAGGCATTCGCGCCGCGGTCGAAACCCTGATGGCATCAAGTCTGCCCGCGTTGCTCCAGGCCATGCGCACCGATACGGCGGCGCGACGCGACACACTGGCGCCAGCGTTGGCGAGTGGCGCGGAAGTACTGAAGGAGCAAGGCGTATTGAGCGCCTGGGCGGAACTGGCGCTGGGGGATTTCTATCAGAGTGAAGCGTGCTTGTCGGTGCTGGGGCAGGTGTTGAAGGATTGAGTGGAGCCGGACGCCGACAATGCAAAACCAGACACAACGCCCTGGCAAGCACTAAAAACGCTTTTTTACGGTTCATCGCGGTTTAGCAGGCCACGGCGCTTCAATCATGGGCACGGGTCTGTAACCGGAAGGGGCTACCAAGCCGCTATATTCGCCAGCAAGCTGGTCTCCCACAGATCTGCCACGAAGCCGCTGTGGGAAGCTTGCTGGCAAGCGAATATCCCAACACCAGAGGGCCGGAACTCGCCAGCAAGCTGGCCTGCCACGGGTCCGCCACGAAGCCGCTGTGGGAAGCTTGCTGGCAAGCGAATATCCCAACACCAAAGGGCCGGAATTCGCCAGCAAGCTGGTCTCCCACAGGTCCGCCACGAAGCCGCTGTGGGAAGCTTGCCGGCAAGCGAATATCCCAACACCAGAGGGCCGGATTCGCCAGCAAGCTGGGCTCCCACGGATCCGCTACGAAGCCGCTGTGGGAAGCGGCCCGGGCGGCGCTCCGCTTGGCCGCGAATGCCCTGAGCCGTTGGCGATTCGCTTGCCAGCAAGCTTCCCACAGCGGCGCTGTAGCCACCTCTGAAGGGAGGTCTTCGAGGTAACCGGGCAATACGGGAGCCCCCGCCCGAGCGACCCTTCCCGCTAAACCGCGAGGAACCTTTTGATGACCGCCGTCCATGGCGGTCACCCTTCGGGCCGTCGCCGAGCAACGTTAAAAATTGCTCCCGGCAATTTTTTATGACCGCCGTCCATGGCGGTCACCCTGCGGGCCGTCACCAAGCAACGTTAAAAATTGCTCCCGGCAATTTTTTATTTCCGCAACGCCCGCAGCCCCGGGTTTTGACTTTAGCGTCCGGCGTCTGGCGTCCGGCGCCGCTTTTTACAACCAAGTCTCCGCGTACTCCGCCAGCAACGATCTCGGCACGCCATTGAGTTGCACCGAACCGCCGTGGGCGAAATGCTTGAAGCGTTCGGTCATGTAGGTCAGCCCGGAACTGGTGGGCGACAGGTACGGCGTATCGATCTGCGCCAGGTTGCCCAGACACACCACCTTTGATCCATCGCCGGCCCGGGTGATGATGGCTTTCATCTGATGCGGCGTCAGGTTCTGGCTTTCATCAATCAGAATCAGCGATTTCTGGAAGCTGCGGCCGCGAATGTAATTCATCGCCTTGAACTGGATGTTGGCTTTCTCCTTGACGTACTGGATGCTGCCGGAAGGATTCTCATCGTTCAGGTGCAACGCTTCGATGTTGTCGTTGATGGCGCCCAGCCACGGGTCCATCTTTTCTTCCTCGGTGCCGGGCAGAAAGCCATGCTCTTCCGCCAGCGGCGGCGTGGAACGGGTGGCGATGATTTTATTGAAGCGTTTTTGCTCCACCGTCATTTCAATGGCAGCGGCCAGAGCCAGAATGGTTTTGCCGGAACCGGCCGCGCCGGTCAGCGTCACCAGATGAATATCCGGATCCAGCAACAGGTGCAACGCCACCGCTTGTTGAATGTTCATCGGCCTCAACCCCCAGGCCTGCTGATCCATCAACGTCTGCTCACTGTAATGGCGCAAGGTAACCACGCCCGCCTCCACCGACATGATCCGGCCCACGAAACCCTGTTCATCGAGAATGAACTGATTCGGGTACACCTCCTCGCCAAGAATGTCCCCAACCAGCAGACCGTGCGACAAACGGTGCAAGGTTTCCGCGCCGTGCTGCTCGGTCTCCACCGCGTCGACCCGGTCCCAGAACGATCCTTCCACCATGAAGTAGCCCTGATTGAGCTGGCGGATGTCGGACACCAACTGGTCGTTATGATAATCCTCGGAATCGATACCGCAGGCCCGCGCCTTCAGGCGCATGTTGATATCCTTGGTGACCAGCACGTAATGGCGATCCGGATCGGCGGCGATCATGGCCACCACGTCATTGATGATCCGGTTGTCGTTCAGATGTTCGGGAAGGCATGGCGGCGTCAGTCCGCTCTGTGGCATCAGAACGGTCAGTGTCCCCTGGTGATGATTTTCCCCGCGCTGAATCGGAATGCCCGCTTCCACTTCCGCCGGCGATGCCTTGCCGATGACCCGGTCAATCAGACGAATCGCCGCGCGGCAGTCCGCCGCGGTATGGGATTTCCCGGTTTTCAGACGGTCCAGTTCCTCCAGCACGGTCATCGGGATGACCACCCGGTGCTCTTCGAAATTCATCAGGGAGTTGGGATCGTGGATCAGGACATTGGTGTCCAGGACGTAGGCTTTCGGGCGGTGTTCCGGTTCGTGGTGGAGGCGGGATTGAGATGCTGCGGTTACGCTGTGCAAGGTGGCCGCGCGCTCTTCCATGCGTTTCCCCTTTCAAGGTTGCAGGACATGGCGACGGAGCCCTTCACAAATGTCACGCAATATGCGATTCACCAGTGACGTTCGCGCCCGCCGCCGATAGCTTTACCGGCAGTGCTGTTCGCCGAGCTTCAACAACAGTCGTTCCAGCGGATCGCGATCACTCCCGCAATGGCGGGATGTGAATTACCATAACCCAGCTTTTATTCACTGACAACGATAGGCCTCTGAACATGGCATTGGAACATCCCGAGGTTCGCATTCCCCCTCCGTTGCTGCATCTGGGCGGCTTGCTGGTGGGTTATGGCCTGGACCAGGCGCTGCACTGGACCCTGCCGGCATGGCCCGGCCAGTACGCACTGGCCACGGCGCTGGCGTTGTTCGCGGTGCTGTTGCTGGCCGGCGCGCTGGTACAGTTCTACCGTCACCGCACCACGGTTCTGCCCCATCGCGCGGCACGGGAACTGATTACTGGCGGTGTTTTCCGCCTGACCCGAAATCCGATCTATCTGGCTTTTGCCCTGCTTCATCTGGGCTGCGCCCTCAGTCTGTCCAGTCCCGGCATGCTAATCATGCTGCCGCCGATTCTGTGGGTGATGCATCACCACGTGATCGCCGCGGAAGAAGCGTTTCACGAGCAACGGTTCGGGGATCAGTGGCAGCGTTATCGGCAGCGGGTACGGCGCTGGATTTGAGTTGCTTCAGCCACTGCGCCGGCAGCAGCCGACCGGCGGTGAGATTCAGCCGCCGCGAACCGAAGTGGCCGGGAACGAAACGATGAGGGCATACCGTGTCCGGCAGCCAGCCGAGCCGTCGGTAGCACTCCGCCACCAGCTCCGAACAGAACCAGCCGGAGCGACGGCGGCGTCCGGAAAAGCCACTCAGGGCGTCGTAGAAATTACACAGCAGATAGTTCTTGTAAGGCCGGTGCAGCAACCGCCGCACCAGCCGCTGCATCAATCGCTGCTGGAGCGCCGTCAGTGGTGGCCCTTCACGACGCCTGACCGCCACATCGCCCGGGTACTCGGCGATCTTGCGTGATAGTGGGACCAGCGCCACGCCCATCACCGGGTGTCCCAGTATCCAGTCCGCCGATTCACTCAGGCCGGTGGATTCCAGCACCAGCGGTTCCGCCACTTCCGGCAGGCGCACCACCATGCCCACATGGCTCCAGGGACTGCGGGTGAACCAGCGAATCACGGTACTGGTGACCCCTCGTCCGGCGAACAACAGCACATCCCCGGTTTCCAGGTTCAAGGCGAAGTTGTCGAGGCTCTGCATCACGGTGATTCCCGCCGCCAGCGTCAAGGGCAGAGTGGCCAGCGCGGATGACACTACACTGACAGTTGCATCGCAGTTCCATGACAAAAATGCAGCGCCACAATCGTCATGAAACCGTAACCGCAATCCGCCATCCTGCCCTGTGCGCCTGCTTTGACGGGCGCCGACCGTCACCCACTGACGCGCGCCGATGGAACAACGCCTGTATCAATTTCAACGCCACCTGCCCGAATGGTTACACCTGGAGTCGCTGATCCGGCTGGGTCAAAGGCACCTGCGTGTGCATGACGTGGACACCATCCAGATGGGCGATATCACGCTGCCCTTGCGGGTGCTGGAGATGGGCAGCCGTTCCCCCGGCGCACCGGTGGTTGGCTTCTTTGGCGGCGTGCACGGCGTCGAACGGATCGGCTCCCAGGTGCTGTTGTCGTGGTTGCACAGTCTGATCCATCGATTGCAATGGGATGATCAATTGCACCGGCGGCTGGAACGGGTGCGGCTGGTGTTCATGCCGATGATCAATCCCGGCGGCATCTGGCGGCGTACCCGCAGCAATCCCAATGGCGTCGACCTGATGCGCAACGCCCCGGTGGATGCGGAAGGCAAGGTCCCCTTTCTGGCCGGCGGCCAGCGCCTGAGCCGTCACCTGCCCTGGTATCGGGGGCGCGCCGGTGAGCCCATGGAAACCGAGGCGCAGGCGCTGGTGAACACGGTCCGGCAGCGCCTGATGAACGCTCCGGTATCGATAAGCCTGGACTGCCACAGCGGTTTTGGCCGCCGCGACCGCATCTGGTGCTGTTACGCCCGCAGCCAGAAGCCCATTGCGCACCTCGCCGAGGTGTACCGTCTGAAACAGATCCTCGAGCACACCTACCCTTACCACCATCCTTATCTGATCGAACCGCAATCGGTGAACTACACCACCCACGGCGATCTGTGGGACTACCTCTACGACGAAGCCCGGGAGCAACACCCGGACCGGCTGTTCCTGCCGTTCACCCTGGAAATGGGGTCCTGGCTGTGGGTACGGAAAAACCCCCGGCAGCTATTGGATTTCTTCGGCCTGTTCAACCCGATCATTGGTCATCGTCATAACCGGGTGCTGCGTCAGCATTTGCCTCTGTTCGAATTCCTGGTGGCGATGGCGGTGAACGCCGGCAACTGGCTGCCGCGTGGGGAAGCGAGGGAGAATCTGACCCGGCAGGCGATGAAGCATTGGTACGGGTGATGGCGCTGGCACGCTAAACCCGAAGCCTGATCGCTGGCAAACAATAGCAAGCGTGTTTGCGTACCCGCGATGACTGCCTTCCCAAGCAATCCGCCCTCCCGTCTCGCTACGGAGCCGGCAAGCATGGCGTGCCAGCGTGTATGCGTGTTGCGTGCCGGCGTGCCAGCGCCTCATCTTTCCAGCGTGCGCCAAAGTGGCCCTGGTTTTGCATCATTTTGGGCACGCTTTATATTCGCCTGACGGCTTCGCCCTTATTTGTCATGAGGACCCACCATGAAATATTTGCTTCCCCTCCCCGCCCTTCTGCTCGCCGGTTGCCAGATGCTCAGCTACACGGCACCCACCGACGAGGACATCGCCACCGTCACTTTCTCCAGCGACAACATCGCCGCCCAACCAGTCGTATGCGTACCGGGCAAGGGCTTTCAGTCCACGCCAACCTCCTTGCAGCAGGTTCCCTTCGAGACCAAGGCCTTCGACGAGCTGCTGAAAACCATGAAGAAAGCGCCGGAAGTCACCACCACCGTGCGAGCGAGCGAACAGGCACGCATCGGTGTGATTTATCAGAAAGGCTCGGCGGGCAATCGCGACCTCTGCCGCGTCGCCGTGCAGTTCAATGCCCAGGCCGGAGCCAGCTACAGCGCTCGCTTCACCAACGACAATAATCAATGCGGCCTGGAGGTGAGTGGAGAGGACGGTCTGCAAGCGGACGCGGTCCCTGTCGACTGGAAATGCCCAAAATAAGCGCCCCACTTCGGTGCGCCGCACCATAACGGCGCACCCGCTCTCCCCATCCTCTCCCGATTTTACCTTTCCCTCTCCAACACACCTTCCCAATCCCCTGTTTTTCCTGGCTTTTTATATTTTGGCACGGACCCTGCTTTGTAAAGTGACAAGCCTCCCAGGCCGGTGCGCCAGGAGCGCGCAACAGGACACATTAGAAACACTTGCCATTTGCAAAGAGGGTTGCACATGAAACACGCATTCGGGATGAAAAAAACCGTACTGGCCGCGGCGGTCGCCGCCGGCATGATCATGCCGGGCATGGCGGCAGCGGAAATCAGCGGTAGCCTGGGCATTTCCAACATGTATTTCTGGCGTGGTCAGGATATTTCCAACGGCGCGGCTCAGGTTTTCGGTAGCCTGGATTACAGCCACTCTTCCGGCCTCTATGCCGGTGTCTGGGGCAGCTCCGAAACCGATTCCACCGAATACGATCTGTATGTCGGTTACGGCGGCGCCTTTGGCGACCTCACCTATGATCTGTCCTACATCGACTACAACTACCCGAACGACACCGACTCCGATCTGGCCGAAATCGTTGCCAGCCTCGGCTACGCCGGGGTCACGTTCACCGGTTACTTCGGCGTGGGTGACTACGGTCACGGTAGCGACGCCACCGATAACAAGGACCGCTACTACACCCTGGGCTACAGCTACGACAAATACGGCATTCTGGTCGGTACCTGGGACAACGACGCCGACGACACCAACTACACTCACTTGGATTTGAGCTATGCGCTCACCGACAACCTGAGCTTCACCGTATCCAAAGTGATCTCCGCTGACGACTGCGCCATCAACAACAACGATGACGCTCTGTTCATGAATGGGGAGTGTGTTGGCGACAAGGACGACGTGGACGACGATCTGCTGTTCGTCGTCTCCTACGCCTTCGAGATCTAACAGAACCGCGCTGGTTCAGGGGCGAGCAATCGCCCCGCCTTTTTACACCGTGGGGCCTTCCCTGGTCCTCGCAAACAACGCAAGCAGGCCCCACGGTGCTTTTCATTTTCTTCCGCTAATCCGCCACCGCTTCCGCTTTCAGATACACCCCCAATACATCGTGATCGGACACCACCCGGGTACCGTCGTGATCGTAGAGCACATCGTAGCGCCCGGCATTGCCGCGGCTGACCGCCACTTTCTGGACATGCTGCTTTAGCGACGGGGAGAAAAAGATGTGATCCAGCGCCTGCGGCCGGCACTGATGCCGGAAGGAATAACGTTCCTTCCCGGGCAGTCGTGACCAGGCACTGATCAGGTTCCCGTTCTCGAATTGCTCCAGCGGCTCGCTGAAACGGCCGCTGTCCGGCGCGCTGTTGAAGTCCCCCGCCACCACCACGGGCCGGGTCTGGTCCGCCGCCCAGCCGGCGATGGCGGCGGCCTGGCGCCGGCGCTTCGGCGCCACCCAGTCCTTCTGATTCAGGTCCCGGGCACTGCGCAGATGCACCACCACCAGATCAAAGGCCACCGGGGCGCGCACTTCGACCTTCAAGGGAGGCCGGGTGAATAACGGCTGCCGCTGAAAACGATCGTCGGCGAACAAGGCCTGGTGGCGCCCCAACGTGACCGGCGCCCGGTACAACAGGCCCACATCCATGCCCGCCGGGTCGTGCCCTTCCAGCAGTACCACCTTGTAGTCCGGCCCGCCCGCCGTGGCAATGGCCTTGCTCAGTGCCCTCAGCACCCTGGCGCTTTCCACTTCCTGCACCGCCAGCAAAGTCGGCGCTCGCAGGTCCCGGGTGATGTAACGGGCCACGGCCTCGAGGCGGGCCTGGTACACGGCCTTCGACAAAGGACGGTCCAGCGAGCTGTCCTTCCTGGCATCGCGCAGGCGCCAGAGATTGAACGTGGCCAGACTGATCTGGCCATCCTTCGCCGCCGGCAACGGGCGCGCCGGCGCCAGATCCCGGCAGTCCGCGGCTACCGGTCCGGTGACCAGCACGGCGGCGGCCAGCAACCAGGCGCGCCAGTATCGACCGCTCATGTCAGGGCTCGTTGTGGCGCACCTGGAAGGCACCACACAGGTCAGCATGGTTCTGGAAGGCCAGACACACCTTGGGGGTCTCCCCCGCCTCCGGCACCGATTTCATTTTCATCAGCATCAGGTGACGGCCGCCGGGGGCAAAGGCCAGGCTTTCTCCGGCCGGGATCGTGACGTCCTTCAAATGGGACATGCTGCGCCGCCCCTCACCATCGGTGCCGGTATCGTGCAGCATCGTCATGCCGGCGAAGTCGGCGTTGGCGCCGGTCAGTACCAGCGGCTGATCGGTATCGTTCACCAACACGAAATAACCGGCCATGGACGGCGATACCGGCGGCACCGCGCGCAACCAGGCCTGTTCGATACGTGCCTCCGCGAAGGCGCCGGCGCTGACGGTCACCAACAGCGCGACGCCGCTCATGGCACTAAAGAAGCGTTTTAACATCGGCTACCACCTCGTCGATATTGAAGTCCGCCGGATACACCTTGCGCACCCGGCCCTGCTGATCCAGCAGATAGATATAGTCACTGTGGGTGAAATCCACTTCCCCGTTGCCGCCATCCTCTTTGATGAACACCACGCCGTACTGTTCCGCTACTTTCTCGATCGCCGACAGTTCTCCGGTCAGTCCCAGGATGTCCGCCTTGAACCAGGGCAGGTACTCACGCAGGTGTTGCGCGGTGTCCCGCTCCGGATCAAAGGTCACGAACACCGGCCGCACCTGGTCCGCTTCCCCTTGCTCTTTCAGATTCCGGTACACCTGGGACACCCGCGCCAGCACCGCCGGACAGATATCCGGGCAGTGGGTATAGCCGAAGAACAGAATCACCACCTCGCCGTTCAGGGATGACAAACTGAACCGCTCCCCATTGTAGTCGGTCAAGGTGAAATCGCCGCCCAGACGGGTGTTGACCGGTAATTCCCTGGCCGGCTCGGAACAGGCCGCCAGCAACAGAGCCGCTCCGGCGATCAGCATGGGGAGAAAGAATGTTCTGGTGAAACGGTCTTTATTGTTCATACCTGCCAGCCATTAAGAAGAGGATGTCAGCGTCGGCCGCCCCGGTTTACCCGGTTTCATGGCTCACCCCCAGTCCCGCACGCACCTTGCTGACCCGATTCGCCGGCGGCTTTTCGATGACGCCCAGCGACCATACCCCCACGGCCGCGCCGTGGCCACGGGCCCGGCCGACATTTTGCCACCGCCACGGTTCGCAGTTTGATCAGGGCGGCGGTATAATTCGCGCCCATTTTCCCGGAGTGCCGGTGGCGGCCCGTTGTAGCCCATCACGGCGCCCGGCACACCCCGATGCGGCAAAATGACGCATCGGCATTGATCCACAACCACGGTTGAGCGACCCATGGCACGCAAGCTGTTTATTCAGACCCACGGCTGCCAGATGAACGAGTACGACTCGGCGCGCATGGCGGATTTGCTGGAATCCAGTCATGGCCTGGAGCCCACCGACAATGCGGACGAAGCGGATGTGCTGCTGCTCAATACCTGCTCGATCCGCGAGAAGGCCCAGGAGAAGGTATTCCACCAACTGGGTCGCTGGAAGCAGCTCAAGGAGCACAAGCCGGACCTGATCATCGGCGTCGGCGGCTGCGTGGCCAGTCAGGAAGGCGAGGCGATCCGCGATCGCGCGCCCTATGTGGATGTGGTCTTCGGCCCACAGACCCTGCACCGGCTGCCCGGGTTGATCCAGCAGGCGGCCACCACGCGGGAACTGGCCATCGATGTGACCTTCCCGGAGATCGAAAAGTTCGACCGCCTGCCCGAGCCCAGCGTGGACGGCCCCTCGGCGTTCGTCTCGATCATGGAAGGCTGCTCCAAATACTGCTCCTTCTGCGTGGTGCCCTATACCCGTGGCGAGGAGGTCAGCCGGCCGGTGCGCCCGGTGCTGGATGAGATCCGTCATCTGGCGGATCTGGGCGTGCGCGAGGTCAACCTGCTGGGCCAGAACGTCAACGCCTACCGGGGCCAGGGCGCCAATGGCGAAATCCTGGACTTCGCCGACCTGCTGTTGCTGATCCGGGATATCGACGGCATCGACCGTATCCGCTACACCACCAGCCATCCGGTGGAGTTCTCGGACGCCCTGATCCAGGTGTATGAGGAAGTACCGGAGCTGGTCAGCCATCTGCATTTGCCGGTGCAGTCCGGATCCGACCGGGTGCTGGCGTTGATGAAACGCAACCATACGGTGTTGGAATACAAGTCCAAGCTGCGCAAATTACGGCGTATCCGCCCGGATATCTCCTACAGCTCGGACTTCATTATCGGCTTCCCCGGAGAAACCGACGCGGACTTTGAAGCCACCATGAACCTGATCGCGGACATCGGCTTCGACAATTCCTTCAGCTTCATCTACAGCGCCCGCCCCGGCACACCCGCGGCGGATCTGCCCGATGACGTGCCGATGGCGGTAAAAAAGGAACGCCTGCGCATCCTGCAACAGCGCATCGCCCAGAATACCCAGGACATCTCCCGCAAAATGGTGGGCAGCACCCAGCGCATTCTGGTGGACGGCTTCTCCAAGAAGGACCCCGGCCAGCTCAAGGGCCGCACGGAAAACAACCGGGTGGTGAACTTCCAGACCGACGAACTGGACCTGATCGGTCAGTTCGTCGATCTGACCATTCAGGAAGCGCTGCCCAACTCCCTGCGTGGCACGGATTACCAACGGGTGGGCTGATCCCCGGCGATGGAGATCACCGGATACATCCGGGATCTCTCTCCACAGAGGGCATGACTTCGTAGGGGGAGATGCCGGATCGAGTCCGGCATGACGTTTTTCAAAGGCTCCCTAAACGCATATACGAATGGCAATTTGGTATAACCAACCCCTTTAACCTTAAGGTTGGTTATATAAAATGAGCCCTTTATGACTCACCATTCAAGGAGCCCGAGATGCGCGTCTTGTTGACCGCCGTCCTGCTGTCCCTGGCCTCGCTGGGGACCGCGCAACAAACCCTGTTGAACAGTTCCTATGACATTGCCCGGGAGCTGTTCGCCGCCATCAATCCGAAATTCCAGGAACACTGGAAAGCGGAAACCGGCGAGGACGTCACCATCAAGCAATCCCATGCCGGCTCTTCCAAGCAGGCCCGCGCCATTTTGCAGGGCCTGAAGGCCGATGTGGTGACCTTCAACCAGGTCACCGACGTCAATGTCCTGCACGACCTGGGTAATCTGATTCCGGCGGACTGGAACCAGCGCCTGCCGAACAACTCCAGCCCCTACTATTCCACCACCGCCTTTCTGGTGCGCAAGGGCAACCCGAAGAACATTCAGGGCTGGGCCGATCTGGCCCGGGACGACGTCGATGTGGTGTTCCCCAACCCGAAAACCTCCGGCAATGGCCGCTACACCTATCTGGCCGCCTGGATGAGCGCGGTGGAGCGTTTTGACGGCGACGAGGACAAGGTCAAGGATTACATGGCTCATTTCCTGTCCAACGTATCGGTATTCGACTCCGGTGGGCGCGCCGCCACCGTCACCTTCGCCGAACGTGAAATCGGCGATGTGTTGATCAGCTTCGAGTCGGAGGTGAACAACATCCGCAAGGAATACGGCACCGGCGACTATGAAGTGGTGGTACCGAAGACCTCGATCCTGGCGGAATTCCCGGTCACCGTGGTGGACAAGGTGGTGGACGACAAAGGCACCCGCAAAGTGGCTACCGCCTACCTGGACTTCCTCTACAGCGAAGAGATCCAACGGCTGCTGGCGTCCTTCAACTACCGCGTGCACAACGAAAAAGTGGTGGCGGAAAGCGCCGACCGTTTCCCGCCGGTGAAGCTGCTCAAGGTGGAAGACTACTTCGGTTCCTGGGAAAACGTGACCGACCAGCACTTCGCCTCCGGCGGCATGCTCGACAAGCTGCAAGCCAAGGCACGGAGCCTGCGTTAATTGATCGCTCTGCTGCGCACCCGCCACTCGGTTCTGCCGGGCTTCACGCTCAGCTTCTCGCTGAGCGTGCTGTTTATCTGCCTGGTGATCCTGTTGCCTCTGTCCGGGCTGGCCATGCATGTGGCCGGCATGGGCTGGGACAACTACTGGGGGGTGATCAGCCATCCGCGCAGTCTCGCCAGCTTCAAGGTCACGGTACTTTCCGCCGCCGGCGCCAGCGTCATCAACGCCATCGTCGGCCTGCTGCTGGCCTGGGTGATCACCCGCTATCGTTTTCCCGGCCGGCGGCTGATGGACGCGCTGGTGGATCTGCCATTCGCGTTGCCCACCGCGGTGGCCGGCCTGACCCTGGCAGCGCTGTTCGCCGACAATGGCTGGCTGGGACAGTGGTTCTCGATCGCCGGCGTGAAGGTGTCTTACTCCTGGGTCGGTATCATGATCGCCATGAGCTTCACCAGCCTGCCGTTCGTGGTCCGTACCGTGCAGCCGGTACTGGAGGACCTGACCCCCGACGTGGAGGAAGCCGCCGCCACCCTGGGCGCCTCGCCCACCGCCAGTTTCTTCAAGGTGATCCTGGCACAATTGACTCCGGCTTTGCTCACCGGCACCGGCCTCGCCTTCACCCGCAGTCTGGGTGAATACGGCGCGGTGATTTTCATTGCCGGCAATCTGCCTTACGAAACCGAGATCGTCTCCTTGCTGGTAAATATCCGCCTGGAAGAATACGATTTTGCCTCCGCCAGCGCCCTGGCTTCGATCATTCTGATCGCCTCCCTGGTGCTGTTGTTCGGCATTCAGTCCATCCAATCCCGTCTGGTTCGCCGTTGGCGGGGCGGCTGATGTTCCAACCTACAACGCCACCGCACGGCCAATAAACAGCACCGGCCCGGTGGGCCGGTCCTCGGGCGATCCTCCCTCTGGTTCCAGGGTCAGCTCGAACAGCTGGCCACTTTCCACACCGCCCACCCGGCTGGCCGGAATCACCAGACTCCTGCCCGGCTCCACCAGGCCCAGTGAGCGCGGCCCCTTGTCCGCTTCCGCCAGGGTCCAGAACTGCACGCTGCGGTCCGCCGCGTACTGCCCTTTCACCAGCGGCGTGAGCCGCAGATCACCAGCGTCGGAGACGGTGATGCGCCAGCCCGGGCGGGCCGACTCGCCGGGAGCCTGCAGCACCGCGGTGTAGACTGGCGCCGGTTGGCGCAGCGGCCCGACCAGCAGCACCACCGCCACCAGCAGAGCCGCGCTCACCGTGCGCCATACCGCCACACTGGCCCAGCCGCTGCGCCACCAGGGGCGCGCCAGTCCGGTTTCCCAAGCCACCCGCCGCCACAGTCGCGCCGGCGGCCGCGCCGGCGGCAGTAAATCCGCGGCGCCCACCCAGTGCTCACGCCAGCGCCGGGCGAGCCGCCCGGCCTCGTCGTCCTCCGCCAGCCAGCGTTTGATTTCCGCCGCCCGCTCGCCGCGATGCAGGCCGAGCACATACTCGGCAATCAGTAAGCGACGCTCTTCGTGATCCTGGGGAATCATAGCCGCAGACACTCCTGAAGGCCTTTCAGGCCGGATCTCACCCGGCTTTTTATGGTACCCGCGGGCACCGCCAGAGCTTCCGCGATCTGCTCATAGGTAAGGCCGTGATAAAACGCCATCAGAATCGGACGTCGACGCTCACCCCGCAAGCCGCGCAGACAATCGAGCAGGCGGCGATCACGGTCCGCCAGCAGAGAGCACTGCTCCGGAGAGGGAGCCGGGTCGGGCCAATCGTCGCCGGGTAACCCCTGGTGTCCGATTTGCCCGCCGCGCCGCTGCTGGTTGATGAGCCGATAGCGCAACAGGCTGTACAACCAGGCCCTGGCGCTGCCCCGCTCCCGCCGGAAGCGGTGAGCGTTGCGCCAGACCTGGACGAAGGTGTCCTGTACCGCGTCCTCCGCCGCCGCCTGCTCACCAGTGAAACGGCGTGCCAGAGCCAGCATGCGCGGTGCTTCGATGGAATAAAGTCGTTGGAACGCATCCCGGTCGCCACCGGCACAGGCCAGCATAAGGGCATTGCCTTGTTCCAGATGCTGCTGATCGTCATCCATGGCCGGCTTCCAAGATGTGGCCTCACGAGGGTGTCTGCCGAAATCTTGAAGGCCGGCGCGAGAAGATCGTGTCAATGCCGGCAAAGCCGGCCGCCGGAGCGGCCTGCCTCACCTTATTCAGGCGTGTTACCCGGAAGAACCGTGATCAGCGACACCGACTCCGGTGACGCCTGGTCATAGCTCACCGACGGCGCCACATCCCCGCCGGTGGAATCCAGGATGTGGTCGAAACGCAGCACCTTGCCCTGGGATTTCTCCGCCACGTACAAATGCTGGCCGTCAAAGGCGATGTCCACCGGGTTGCCAAGCAGAGTGTTACCCACGGCATTGTTGTCGTTGTCGTCGATGCGCACCGATACATTGGTAATATCATCGGCGCTGCTGGCGTTATCCAGCACGTAGAGCTTGCCGTCGGTGGGATTGGTGCCGCTGCCCACGTCGGAGACAATCAATTGATCGCTGGCCGCGACATGTACAATGCCGTGCAGATTAGTAGGCGCGGCAAAGGCAGTGCCTCCCTCGGCGGGGATGATAACGCGGTCCGGGCCATCGGCGCCGCGAGCCAGGCTGAAGCTGTCGAACACCGCCACGGTGCCATCGGTGAGAGCCACATAGAGGCGGTCGCCATCCGGATCATAGTCCAGATCCCACGGCGCCACGCTCAGGGTGATGGTGAACAGCGGCGCCACATCACCGCCAGCCTGAGCACCGAACACCCGTACCGCGGGGTCGCCCTGATCGGCGACCAGTACCCAGCCCGGGCCGTCGGCCACATCAAAACCCTTGGGCGCGGACAGGCCGGTGTTGCCGCCCTCGATCACCCGGTCCCGGCTGTGACTGAAGGTCTCGCCGTCGCGGCCGCTGGCCAGATGGTTGATCACGCCCACCCCCGTGTCATAGCTCACGTAAGCATCACCCAACTGGTTAAACGCCAGGCTCTCCCGGTCCAGGCCGGAGGTAAACGCTCTCTGCGGGGCGGTCAGCCCGGTATCCAGTATGAGCACATCCGGGTCACCAGGCGCAGCGGGTGGATTGCTGGTCACCGCCAGGCCGGTGAAGACAGTGCCGACAGTATCGATGTCGGACAGATCCGCGCCGATATCCGGCGACAAGACCAGCGCCAGGGATTCTGGTTTGGTGCTGTCCACGATCCGGTCGGGGGCCACGTCTCCGGACTCACCGCTGAATACGTTCCGGTAAATCAGCACCGCGTCGTTGGACTTCTCGGCGATGTAAGCGGTGTCACCATTCAGGATCAGATCCACGGGATTGCCCAGAGAGGTGGCCGGACCGGCCAGCGTGCGCGCAGGGGTTACCATGCCGTCAGCGCTGGCGGCACCTTCGATCACATACAGACGGCCATCATCAGCCACCGCCGCGTCACCCACGTCGGTGATCACCAGAGTGTCGGTGTCCGCCCGGTAGGCAATGCCATGGATATTGGAGACGGAACCGGCGCTGTCCGGGGTGATGGTGCGCGCCGGTGTACCCATGAAGCCGCCTTCCACGTAGTCGTCGATGACAATCACGGTGCCGTTGGTCATGGCCAGGAACAGCCGGTCGGCGGCCTCGTCATAGGCCAGATCCCAGGCGTTGCCGGCCAGAGCGGTGCTGGCCAGGGGGACGGCTCCGGCACCGGCGGCGGTGCCGTATACCTCTATGCTGTTGCCACCGGTATTGGCGGCCATCACCAGCCCTGCTTCATGTGCGATGGCGATCCCTTTCAGAGTCATCGAGCCGGCCGCCTCGAAGTCACGATCAAGCGCGGCGTTGGGGCTGGAGCCATCCTGGCGTCCGGCGATCCTGTGCAGGGCCTGCAAGCGGCTGGGGGCGCCGCTGCTGTCATCGGCGGCATAGAGATTACCGAGCCGGTCCAGGGCAATGCCCTCGTTGGCGCCCGCGTTAAAGGTGGCCACCACATTCAGATCACCATCCAACCGGTCGATCCGGCCCACGCTATCGCCGCCATTGTGCATTACCAGCAGGGGCGCGGTCTGGAAATCGCCGTCGCCCGTGGCCGGGCGTCGATCATTGTCGCCGCCGCACGCGGCCAGCGCCACGGCTACCACCAACGGTGAGAGCCCCCACAAACCTTTGCCTTTCGAGTTCATGCCTTTCTCCTTGAGTGGGTATCGGTTCGGGCACGGAGCCCGGACGGGACCATCTCGGCCCCTGCTTGATACCCACGAGGGCAGCGTCCGGATGTAATAAAAAATAAAGAACGGTGGCATTCAGGTAACCGGCGATCTAACGCGATGCCGAAAGGATCTAAAACAGCACTGTATTTTGCTGATACGGAATATAGAATCGGGGCCCCGCTTCCCCCGAACACGGAGCCGCTCGCGCATGCCTCGATACTGGCACCAATGGGCACTGATCGCCGCCGCCTTCGCCGCCGTCATTCTGATGCTGGTGTTACCGCTGGCGTTGATCCTGCAACAGGCCTTCGCCCAGGGCGTGGCGCCGGTGCTTGAGGCCCTCTCCAGCAGCGACATGGGTCACGCCATCCGCCTCACTCTGGTGGTGGCGGCCATCACCGTGCCGGTGAATCTGCTGTTCGGTATCCTGCTGGCCTGGTGCGTGACCCACTATGAGTTTCGCGGTCGCAAACTGCTCACCACCCTGATCGATATTCCTTTCGCCATGTCGCCGGTGGTGGCCGGCCTCTGCTATCTGGTGGTGTACGGCAGTCAGAGCCTGCTGGGCCAATGGCTGAGCGACTGGAACGTACAACTGATGTTCGCCCTGCCGGGCATGGTGATGGTGACCATTTTCGTGTCTTGTCCCTACGTCGCCCGGGTGCTGATTCCGCTGATGCAGAGCCAGGGCCAGGACGAGGAGGAAGCGGCGGTGTTGATGGGCGCCTCCGGCTGGCAGGTGTTCTGGTATGTGACTCTGCCGAAGATCCGTTGGGCCCTGCTTTATGGCGTGGTGCTCACCAATGCCCGGGCGGTGGGAGAATTCGGCGCGGTCAGCGTGGTATCCGGCCTGATTCGCGGCGAAACCTTGACCCTGCCGCTGTTGATCCAGATGTTGCACGAGGACTACAACACCGTCGGGGCCTTCACCGCCGCCGGGCTGTTGGCCGCCATGGCCTTGATCACCTTGTTGCTGAAAACCGTGCTGGAATGGCGTCAACGCGTTTAAAGGAAAGCCAGAAAGTGAGCATTCAAGTCGAAAACATCCGCAAATCCTTCGGCGCCTTCACCGCCTTGCACGACATCTCCCTGGACGTGCCGACCAATCAGCTGGTGGGCCTGTTGGGACCGTCCGGCTCCGGCAAGACCACGCTGCTGCGGATCATCGCCGGTCTGGAACGGGCGGATAGCGGCCGGGTGCGGTTCAACAACGAGGATGTCACCCATCTGGACGCACGCCGCCGCCGGGTCGGATTCGTGTTCCAGCAATACGCCCTGTTCCGCCATCTCACCGTGGCCGACAACATTGCCTTCGGGCTGCGACTGTTACCACGCGCCGAGCGCCCCTCGCGCGGCGACATCCGCGACCGGGTGCGCGATCTGCTGAGTCTGGTGCAGCTGGATAATCTGGCCAGGCGCTACCCCGCGCAACTGTCCGGTGGCCAGAAACAGCGAGTGGCCCTGGCCCGGGCCTTGGCGCTGAAGCCGGAAGTGCTGCTGCTGGATGAGCCGTTCGGCGCCCTGGACGCCAAGGTCCGCAAGGACCTGCGTCGCTGGTTGCGGCGTCTGCACGAACAGATTTCGGTAACCAGCATCTTCGTCACCCACGACCAGGAAGAGGCCATGGAGGTCTCCGACAAGGTGGTGGTGATGAGCCAGGGACGAGTGGAACAGATGGGGTCGCCATTACAGGTGTACGAGCAGCCAGCCAGCCGCTTCGTGTTCGACTTCCTCGGCCACATCAACAGTCTGGAAGGGCTCTACGATGGCCACAACTGGCGCTCCGGCGACGCTTTTCTGCGCCTCGACACCCATGGCGCCTGCCCGGACGGCGCCCTCACGCTCTATTTGCGCCCCCACGAAGCGGATCTGGCGGCGGCACCCACCGAGGCCGCCCATTTGCCGGTGCGGGTGGCCGGACGCAGCGTGTTCGGCGGTACCGTGACGGTGGAACTCGAACCCCAGGGTTGGGGCGGTGAGGTACTTGAAGTGGAGCTGGACCGGGTGCGCTGGGACGCCCTCGATCCTGAACGGCACCCCGCCCTGTACCTGCTGCCCCGGCGTTTGCAGACCGTCACCTGCGACGGCGACCTGGGTCCCCAGGTAGCGCCGGCCTGAGGCCCGGCGCCGGCCGGCGCACCACCGGAGCATCGCCCCTTGCCTGCTCCCCGGCGGGCAGGCTACAGTGCCGGGAAATCTTCCCCCAAAAGCGCTTTTCGGGGTATGCTGAATCCATCGCAACCGCCCGCGGGGCCTCGCTTTCCAACTTGGACACACCACTCGCTTCCCAGAAACTCCGTCTCGAACCCTACGATTCCCAGCGGCTCGCCAATCTCTGTGGCCGGCTGGACGAGCACATCAAGCAGATCGCCAAGCGCTTGAGCGTGGATATCCACAATCGCGGCAATGAATTTCACCTGTCCGGCGACGAACGTTCGGTAAAGGCCGCCAGTTCGGTTCTGCACGATCTTTACGATCAGACCGTTGATGGCACCGATATCACACCGGAGCTGGTCCATTTGCACCTGCAGCAATCCGGTCTGACCGACAAGCTGGACAATACCGTGGCCTTCCCCAGCGACGACATGGTAATCCGCACCAAACGCGCCCGGATCCGGCCGCGCGGTGCCCACCAGCGCGAGTATGTGCGCAATATCCGTCGCCACGATATCAATTTCGGCATCGGCCCGGCCGGCACCGGCAAGACCTGGCTGGCGGTGGCCTGCGCCGTGGACGCCATGGAGCGCGCCGAGATCCAGCGTATTCTGCTGGTACGGCCGGCGGTGGAGGCCGGGGAGAAGCTGGGATTCCTGCCCGGAGATCTGGCGGAAAAGATCGACCCCTATCTGCGCCCGCTCTATGACGCTCTCTACGAAATGCTGGGCTTCGAAAACGTGGCCAAACTGATGGACCGCAACGTCATCGAAGTGGCTCCACTGGCGTATATGCGCGGACGCACCCTGAACAGCAGTTTCGTGATTCTGGACGAAGCCCAGAACACCACGCCGGAACAAATGAAAATGTTCCTGACCCGGATCGGCTTTGGCTCCCGGGCGGTGATCACCGGTGACGTCACCCAGGTGGATCTGCCGCGCCACCAGCGCTCGGGGCTGGTCAACGCGCTCGAGGTACTGGCCGACGAACAGGACATCGGCGTGACCCGTTTCGACAGCCGCGACGTGGTTCGCCACCCGCTGGTCCAACGTATCGTGGAAGCTTACGACCGTCATGAACGGAATACCGACCCCAACCGTTGATATCCAGTGGGCCACGGATGCCCCGGACGCACCGGACGAAAACGACTTGCAGCGCTGGGCCCTGGCCGCCGCGGAAGCGGCCGGCGGCGTGGTCGGTGATATCACCCTGCGGATCGTCGACGACGAGGAAATCCGCGTTCTCAACCGTGACTACCGGGGCAAGGACAAACCCACCAATGTGCTGTCCTTCCCTTTCGACATGCCCGAAGGCCTGCCCGATGACGCCATCGCCCCGCTGCTGGGGGATATCATTATTTGCGCGGACGTGGTCCGGCGCGAGGCCTCGGAGCAAAACAAAACCGTGGAAGCGCACTGGGCGCATATGGTCGTCCACGGTGTACTCCATCTGCTGGGTTACGATCATATCGACGATGACGACGCCGAACAGATGGAGTCCCTGGAGGTCCTCGCCCTTGCCGGCCAGGGCTTTCCAGATCCGTATAACTCGCTGCCCCCATGACTTCACAACCCATAACACCGAAACCATAACATGGAGCACTACCCCTGATGTCGGACGACTATTCAGACCAGAACAACGGTCGAAGTTGGTTGGAGCGCGTTGGCCAGTTCTTCACTTCCACTCCCGGTTCCCGGGAGGAATTGCTGGATCTGATGCGCTCCATGCGCGACAGTCACGTCATTGACGGTGACACGCTTGGCATCATCGAAGGCGCCATCGGCGTCAGCGACATGCAGGTCCGGGAGATCCTCATCCCGCGCACGCAGATGGTCAGCATCCGTGCCAGCAGCGATCCCCGCGATTTCCTGCCCACCATCATCGAATGCGCCCACAGCCGCTTCCCGGTTATTGGCGACGATCCGGACGAGGTCGTCGGCATCCTGCTCGCCAAGGACCTGCTGGCGCTGATTATGGAACCGGCCCGCATGGAGCGCTTCCAGATCAAGGATCATCTGCGCTCCGCCATGGTGGTCCCCGAGTCCAAGCGACTGGATTCGTTACTGCGGGAATTCCGCATCACCAAGAATCACATGGCCATCGTGGTCAACGAGTACGGCGGCATCGCCGGCCTGGTCACCATCGAGGATGTGCTGGAACAGATCGTCGGCGAGATCGAGGATGAGCACGACATCGAGGAAGACGATTACCTGATCAAGGATCTGGAGAACGGCGAACACACCGTCAAGGCCCTGACGCCGATCGAGGATTTCAACGAACACTTCCAGTGCGAGCTCAGCGACGACGAGTTCGACACCATCGGTGGTCTGGTGATGCACGCCTTCGGCCGCCTGCCCGGCCGCGATGAATCCATCGAGTTGGGGCCGTTTCAGTTCACCGTGTTAAGCGCCGACGGCCGCACCATCCGCTTGCTGCGGGTTACCCACCGGCAAGAGGACCCGACACTGGATGCCTCACCGGAATAATCCTTCGGAGCCTTGGAGACATAGATTCGGAGGCCACTCTACAGAGCCGTTGTGGGGAGCTTGCTTGCAAGCGAATCGTCAATCACTGGAAGGCGTATTCGCGGCCAAGGCCGCTTCCCACGGCAGGGGCTATCTTTCCCGGCGTTTTTTATGACCGCCGTCCATGGCGGTCACCCCGGAGGGGCCGTCACCAATGCTTGTAGGGCAGGAATTTTCCGTTCATGGTCACCACCACACGGTCTCCCTTGGGGTCTTCCTGTTTGTCCACTTCCATGGTGAAGTCGATGGCGCTCATGATGCCGTCGCCGAATTTTTCCTGGATCACCTCTTTCAGCGTGGTGCCATAAACCCCCGCGATTTCGTAGAACCGGTAGATCAACGGGTCCGTCGGCACGGTCTGGTCCCAGATTTTTGTGGGAAACGCTTCCAATGCCCTGGCCACGCCCTGGTCCAGCCCCAGGTACTCGGTGATCGCCATGGCTTTTTCCGGCGGCGCGCCATTCATGCCAAGGCAGGCGGACGCCAGCCATACCGGCGACATCCCCAGGTCCTCGCCCATCTTTTCCCAGGTCAGTCCCCGCTTTGCCTTGGCGGTGACAATAAGGTCGGTCATTTGCTGTTTATCCACGGTATCTCTCCTGTCACGGCACACTCTCCTGCTAACAAGCCTCGGAAAAACGTCATGCCGGACTCGATCCGGCATCTCCCGCTACGGAGTGATGCACCCTCCAGAGGGGGATCCCGGGTCAAGCCCGGGATGACGAGGTGTTTTTCAAAGGTTCCCCAAGCGTTGCAAGCTCCATACCAACTCAGAGACAGGGCCCCATGGCGCAAGGCGATTAATTTGCGTATAACGTGGCCTCACTATGCTGGGGCCAACCGTTACGCCCTGTTTCCGAGTTCATTTGGGGATCGCCGACAACCATGCCCAACCTGCTGCTCGCCCTGATCGCGGGGCTACTGTTTCCCCTCGCCTTTGCCCCCTACGATCTGTGGCCACTGGTGCTGGTCAGCGCCGCTCTCGGTTATACCGCCCTGGTGCGGTCGCCAACTCCGGGGCGGGCCTTTGCCGCGGGTTGGCTGTATGGCGTCGGCATGTTCGGCTTTGGAATCAGTTGGCTGCACGTTTCAATGACCGATTACGGCTTCATGCCGTTATGGATGTCGATTCCATTCACCGCCGTGTTCGCCATGGGATTGGCCCTGTTTTATGGGCTGGCTTTCTGGTTCACCAAGCGGCGCGGCACCCGCGCCATGGTGTTCGCCGGCACCTGGCTGGTGCTGGACTGGGTGCGTGGCTGGCTGTTGACCGGGTTCCCCTGGCTCTATGCCGGTTACGCCGCCATCGATACGCCACTGGCCGGGTTGGCGCCGCTGGGCGGCGTCTGGGCCCTCACTCTGACGCTGGTGCTGGCCTCCGCCACCGTGGTGGATCTGGCCCGGCCACGGGTCAGCGCCAGAGCGGCCGTGGCGGTGGTACTGATTCTGGTGACGGCGGCCCTGCTGGCCGGCCGCCATGCCTTCACCCACCCTTCCGGTCCGTCGCAACAGGTGGCTCTGGTGCAGGGCAACATCCCGCAGGACCTGAAGTGGCTGGCCACCATGCGCGACGAGACCCAGAAGATCTACCACTCGCTTAGCGCCGATCTGCCGGAGGACACCCTGGTGATCTGGCCGGAGTCGGCGATGATCGAGTTCTATCAGGATATTCGCGGCTTCGTGGATGGCGAGGGCGAACGGATCGCCGCCAGGGGCGGTGCCCTGGTCAGTGGTTTGCCCTGGCGCGATGCCAGCACCTACCCACCGCGATACCACAACAGCGTGGCGGTGGTGGGCACCGGCCACGATGGTGTTTATCACAAGCAGAAGCTGGTTCCGTTCGGCGAATACGTGCCGCTGGAGGGCCTGATCCGCGGCTGGATTCCCTTCTTTGATCTGCCCATGTCCAGCTTCACGCCGGGCCACCCCGCCCAGCCCAACCTGTTCGCCCTGGGCCAGGAAATCGCGCCGGCGATCTGCTACGAGATGCTCTATCCGGCCCAGGTGGCGGAGCGCACCGGCAATGCTGATGTGCTGCTGACCATCAGCAACGATGCCTGGTTCGGCCACTCCGCCGGACCCTTGCAGCATTTCCAGATGACCCGCATGCGCACCCTGGAAACCGGGCGCTGGCTGCTGCGCGGTACCAATAACGGTGTCACGGCGGTGGTCGACGCGCATGGCCGGGTACGTGACCGATTACCGCAATTCGAACGCGGCGTACTGATCAGCGAATATCGGCCGCGCCAGGGCCGCACTCCCTTCATGGTGGCCGGTGTCTGGCCCACGCTGCTGGTGGCCCTGGCCATGGCAGTGCTAGCTGGCGGGACGGGCCGCCGCAAAGGCACGTCCTGATCAGTACCGCGCAAACGGCCGTCATCTGTACCGTGACGGCCATTCCCGCCAGGCACCATACTCGGATTTCCCTGCTGATTACTGCCCGGAGGTTCCATGCCAGACCGTCTTACTCACGCTGATTTGCAATCACACGCCGACCACTGGATCGCCGCCTGGAACCGGGGGGATGTGGAAGCGGTCGTGTCCGCCTTCAGCGACGACGCGGTGTTCATCAGCGCGGTGGCCGAGCCCTACGTCGGCACCAGCCGTATTCAGGGCAAGGCGGCACTGCGCGATTACTGGGTAGCGGCATTGGCCGACCGGCCAGGTTTGCACTTCGAGCTGGTGGCCGCCATCTGTGACGAACCGGGCCAGCAATTGGTGGTGCATTACATCGCCAGCGCCAGCGCCAATGGCAAGCGGACGTTCGCCTGTGAAATCATGCGTTTTGAGAACGGACGTCAGATCCACGGCGAGGCCCTTTATGGCGCCCCGGCATTATAACCGGCCTGAACCAATTATTCCAAAATAGAATAAGCATATAACTTATTTGACTTTCGCTTCCGTGCCCCCTATAACGGTGCCATCCCGCAACGTTTTGGATGGATAGGGTCATGGCCGGTCCGCAAGTGCAAAGTTTCTTCGACACCAACACCAACACCGTCAGCTATGTGGTGACCGACCCGGATACCCGGCACTGCGCAGTGGTGGATTCAGTGCTTGACTACGACCCGGCCGCCGGGCGCACCCGTTACGACAGCGCCCAGCGGCTGGTGGATTACGTGCGCGAGCACGACCTCACCGTGGAATGGCTGCTGGAGACTCACGTCCACGCCGATCATCTGTCGGCGGCACCCTGGATTCAGGAACAGGTGGGCGGCAAGCTCGCCATCGGTTCTCATATCCGGACGGTGCAAGACACCTTCGGCAAGATCTTCAACGCCGGTTCCGAATTCGCCCGTGACGGCGGCCAGTTCGATCACCTGTTCGAGGATGGCGAGCATTATCGGGTTGGTAATCTGGAAGCCGTGGCCCTGCACACACCGGGCCATACTCCGGCCTGCATGAGTCACCGGATCGGCGACGCGGTATTCGTCGGCGACACTCTGTTCATGCCCGACTACGGCACCGCCCGTTGTGACTTCCCCGGCGGTGACGCCCGCACCCTGTACCAGTCGGTGCGCAAACTTTTGGAATTACCCGGCTCGACCCGCATGTTTTTGTGTCACGATTACCTGCCCGAGGGACGCGAGCAGTACCACTGGGAAACCACCGTGGAGGAGCAGCGGCGCGCCAACATCCATGTTCACGACGGGGTCAGTGAGGATCAGTTCGTCGCCATGCGCGAGAGCCGCGATGCCGGACTGGGTATGCCGCGCCTGATCCTGCCGTCGGTACAGGTCAACATGCGCGCCGGCCATCTGCCACCGGCGGAGGACAACGGCGTCCACTATCTGAAGATTCCACTGAATTCGATTTAAGAGACACGAGAGCGGAGCGCAATGAACGACTACAAGACTCTGACGCCGGCCATCTCGGTGGCCGGTCAGCTGCAGCCCGGGGATATGCAGGCCCTGGCCGAAGCCGGCTTTCACACCGTCATCAACAACCGCCCGGACGGTGAAGGCGAGGACCAGCCCGCCAGCGAGGCTCTGGCCGAAGCCGCCGCCGAAGCCGGCCTGCGATATTACTATTTGCCAATCACCCCGGGCGAAATCAGCGACGATCAGATCCAGCGCTTCGGACAACTGCTGGCGGACAATCGCGCGCCGGTCATGGCTTTCTGCCGCACCGGCAACCGCTCCAGCACACTGTGGGCACTATCGCAGTCCTCACGGCTGGACCCACAAACGGTGCTCGCCACCACCACCGCCGCCGGCTATGACCTGGAAAAACAGCGCTCCCGCCTGGAGCAACGCTGGCAGCAGGGGCAAGGCGCTGACGCCCCCCGCCGTTCACCGGCCAACGACTGGGATGTGCTGATCATCGGCGGTGGCGCCGGTGGACTGGCCGCCGCCGCCAGCCTGCTGAAGCGGCGTCCGTCCCTGAATGTCGCGGTGGTGGAACCGCGCGACACTCATTATTACCAGCCCGCCTGGACTTTGGTCGGCGCCGGCGCCTTCCGCCGCCGCGATACCGCCCGGCCGATGACCCAGGTGATGCCACGAGGCAGCAAATGGATCCGGGCCCGGGTCGCCGGTTTCGATCCGGAGCGCAACCAGGTGCTCCTGGATGATGGCGACCGCCTCGGCTATCGCGCGCTGGTCGTCGCCCCCGGCCTGGAACTGGATCTGGACGCGGTGGAAGGCCTGCGCGACAGCCTCGGCCACAACGGCGTGACCAGTAACTACCTGTTCGAGCATGCGCCCTATACCTGGGAATGCGTGCAGAACCTGAAACATGGCCGCGCCCTGTTCACGCAACCGCCGATGCCCATCAAATGCGCCGGCGCGCCGCAAAAAGCCATGTACCTGTCCTGCCATCACTGGGAGCAACGCGGCGCGCTGCCAAATATCGACGTGCACTTCCACAATGCCGGCGAGGCGCTGTTCGGCGTCGCCGACTTCGTGCCGCCGTTGATGGAATACGTACAGCGCTACAGCGCCACTCTGAACTTCCGCAGCACCCTGAAAGCGGTGGACGCGGGCCATCGCAAAGCCTGGTTCGTGGACAAGGATCAGGACGGTAACGCACGGGAGCGGGAAGAGAGCTTTGACCTGTTGCACGTGACACCGCCACAAAAAGCGCCGGCGTTCGTCGCTGACAGCCCACTGGCCAACGGCAACGGCTGGGTCGATCTGGATCCGGCCACCCTGCAACATCCGCGCTTCGCCAATGTCTTCGCCCTTGGCGACGCGGCCGGCACCAGCAACGCCAAGACCGCCGCGGCGGTACGCAAACAGGCGCCGGTACTGGCCGGAAACCTGCTGTCGGTGCTCGACGGCCGGTCCCCCGGCGCCGCCTATGACGGCTACGGCGCCTGCCCGCTGACCGTGGAAAAAGGCAAGGTGATCCTGGCGGAATTCGGCTACCAGGGCGTACTGCAGCCCACTTTTCCGCTGGCCCCCACCCAGGCCCGCTCGCTGTATTGGTGGCTCAAGGCCAAGGCCATGCCGCGCATCTATTTCGACCTGATGCTGAAAGGCCACGAATGGCTCACCGGTCCAACCAAATGACCCTGCTCCATTACCGGGCTCACCAACGGTGAGTCCGGCCTCCCCTCGCCGCCGCCCGTCACTGCCGTCCTGGCTGCCGGCGTCACGCTGGCTGGCCGGCTATCAGCGCCGGGATCTGAGCGCCGATGGCCTGGCGGCGGTGATCGTCACCCTGATGCTGATCCCGCAGAGCCTGGCTTACGCGCTACTCGCCGGTGTTCCGGCGCAGATGGGGCTCTAT
The DNA here is from genome assembly GCF_004360225.1 of Alcanivorax sp. 24. Lineage (GTDB taxonomy): Bacteria > Pseudomonadota > Gammaproteobacteria > Pseudomonadales > Alcanivoracaceae > Alloalcanivorax > Alloalcanivorax xiamenensis. Next base: position 51,150 of record NZ_SNUA01000002.1, on the reverse strand, counting down.
GCCAGCATTCTGCCGCTGGTGGCCTACGCCCTGTTCGGCTCCAGTCGCACCCTGGCGGTGGGGCCGGTGGCGGTGATCTCATTGATGACCGCCGCGGCCGCCGGTCAGGTGGCCGGCGGTGACAGCGCCACTTTCCTGCTCGCCACCACGGTACTGGCGTTGCTCTCCGGGCTGATGCTGGTCGGCATGGGCCTGCTGCGTCTCGGCTGGGTGGCGAACCTGCTCAGTCATTCAGTGATCGGCGGTTTTATTTCCGCTTCCGGTCTGCTGATCGCCGCCAGCCAGCTCAAACATCTGCTGGGTATTCCCTTGCACGGTGACACACTGTGGGCCCTGGGGGAGGGCCTGGTGGCGCAAATCGGCCGGATTCAATGGACCACGGTGGTCCTCGGCCTGCTCACTCTGGCGTTCTTGTTCTGGGCCCGCTCCGGCCTGAAATCCCTGCTCGCCCGCACCCGTCTTTCCGCGTCGGCGGCGGACCTTGTCAGCAAGGCGGCGCCGGTGCTGGCGGTGATCCTCACCACCCTGGCGGTGGAAGGCCTGAATCTGCATCAGGCAGGCGTGGCCACGGTGGGCGCCATTCCCGGCGGTCTGCCGGATCTGAGTCTGCCTGCGTTCGATGCGGAACTGTGGCGGGCACTGCTGCTGCCGGCTTTGCTGATCAGCCTGATCGGCTTCGTCGAATCGGTGTCGGTGGCCCAGACCCTGGCCGCCAAGCGCCGTCAACGCATCGACAGCAACGCGGAACTGACCGGCCTGGGCATGGCCAACCTGGCTTCGGCGGTGAGCGGCGGTTTTCCGGTTACCGGCGGCTTCTCCCGTTCGGTGGTGAATTTCGATGCCGGTGCCCGCAGCCCCCTGGCTGGCATCCTCACCGCCGTGGGGATCGCCCTGACTGCCCTGTTCTTCACGCCCTGGTTCCAGGCTCTGCCGAAGGCCACCCTGGCCGCCACCATCATCGTCGCCGTGCTCAGCCTGGTGGACCTTGGCGCCCTGGCCCGCACCTGGCGCTATTCCCGCGCGGACGGCCTGGCCATGGCCGTGACCATGGCTGGTGTGCTGCTGATGGGCGTGGAAGTGGGCGTGATCGCCGGGGTGCTGTCGTCGCTGCTGTTGTTTCTGTGGCGCACCGGCCAGCCCCATGTGGCGGAATTGGGCCAGGTGCCCGGCACCGAGCATTTCCGCAATGTGCAGCGGCATCAGGTGCAAGTGTCCCCCTCCGTGCTGTCGCTGCGGGTGGACGAGTCTCTTTACTTCGCCAATGCCCGCCATCTGGAGGATCAGATCTACGACGGCGTGATGCAGCGTCCCCAGGTCCGCCACGTGGTACTGCTGTGCTCGGCGGTCAACCAGATCGACGCCAGCGCGCTGGACAGCCTGGAAAGCCTCAATCAACGGCTGGGGGACGCCGGTGTCACGCTGCATTTGTCCGAGGTCAAAGGCCCGGTGATGGATCGTTTGCGCCGCTCCCCCTTCCCGGAACACCTGCATGGCCGAATCTTTCTGACCCATTTCGACGCCTTGCGCACTCTGGACCCGGCGAGCCTCTCCCCGCCGTCCTAGCGATAAGTCTAATTCCCAGCGTCCGGGCCTGAGCGCATACTGGTTTGTTTTTCGTTATGCGCCCCAGGAGTGGTCAATGACCGACGCTGCCCGGCATCAGGCCGAGATCAAGAAAGACACCGATATCGCCGCCTGGATCGGCCTGTTTCTCGGCCCCCTGCTGTTGTTGGCCTGCCTGCTCACCGATCCGCCCGGCACCTTGAGTGAAGCAGGCTGGCGTACCGTGGGCCTGACCTTGTTAATGGCCACCTGGTGGTCCACCGAGGCAATCCCGATTCCGGTCACCTCCCTGCTGCCGATTCTGATGGCGCCCGCCCTGGGCATCAGCACCGTGGACAAGGCGTCCGCGCCCTACGCCAACCCGGCGATCTTTCTGTTTCTCGGCGGTTTCATGCTGGGGCTGGCCATGGAACGCTGGAATCTGCACAAGCGCATCGCCCTGATGACCCTGCGCGCCGTCGGCAGCCAACCCGCCTACCAGGTGGCCGGTTTCATGCTCGCCACCGCCTTTCTCAGCATGTGGGTCAGCAACACCGCCACCTCCATCATGATGCTGCCCATCGGCATGTCGGTGATCACCTTGCTCGGCGAGGACAATCCGCACAGCGAACGTCTCTCCATCGGCCTGTTGCTGGGCATCGCCTACGCCGCCAGCATCGGCGGCATCGCCACCCTGATCGGCACGCCACCCAACGCGCTGCTGATTGCCTTTCTGAAGGACAATTACGATATTCACATTGGCTTCGGCCAGTGGATGCTGGTGGGGGTGCCGGTGTCGGTGGTGATGCTGGTCGTGACCTGGCTGTGGCTGACCCGGGGCGGCCTGCGCAAAGCGGAAAAACTGGCCGACAGCGACGCTCTGATCAACAACGAGCTCAAGGCGATGGGACCGTTGTCCCGGGGTGAAAAAGGGGTCGCGGTGGTGTTTTTGTGCGCCGCCTTCGCCTGGGTATTCCAGCCTTTGATCGCCAAAGTCGTGCCGGGAATCAACGACACCAGTATTGCCATGGCGGCGGCCATCGCCTTGTTCCTGGTGCCGGTGAGCCTCAAGAACCGGGATTTCCTGATGAGCTGGGGCCATGCCGGCAAGCTGCCCTGGGGCGTGCTGCTGCTGTTCGGCGGCGGCCTGTCCCTGGCCGCTCAGATCCGCGCCACCGGGCTCGCCGACTGGATCGCCCAGGGCATGGGAGCGCTTGGTTTCCTGCCGCTGGTGCTGTTGATCGGCATGGTGGTCATGGTGATCATCTTTCTGACCGAGGTCACCTCCAACACCGCCACCGCCGCCGCTTTTCTGCCGCTGCTTGGCGCCCTGGCGGTGTCGCAGGGCATGTCACCGGAACTGCTGGCGATTCCCGCCGCCATCGCCGCCAGTTGCGCCTTCATGATGCCGGTGGCGACGCCACCCAACGCCATTGTTTTCGGCACCGGCCATCTGCGCATCGGCGACATGATCCGCGCTGGCTTCCTCCTCAACCTGGTGGGCATCGTGGTGGTGACCCTGCTCAGCTATGTGCTGGTGAGGACCATCTGGTAAACGCTTACCCGCTAAACCCGCCAAGCTTTTGATGACGTTCATTCAGAGGTCGCCACGAAGCCGCTGTGGGAAGCTGGCTTGCCAGCGAATACAGTGTGAGTACTATCTCAGACCCATTCTCTGGCAAGCCAGCTTCCCACAGCGGCTTTGCAGTGCAGACCTTGGCAACCTGCCGGGTGGCACTCCGCCTGACAGCGAATCAGCGTGTTGCTTACCCGCGCCGTTTTTACCGCGATCGTCACAACGGGTATTTGCAGTGATACCAGATCAGCGCCAGCCATTCGCGCCAGATCACCGGCATCTGCGACAGCGCCCCGGCGGAGGGCATCCAGGGGCGGCGCGGCAACAAGGTAGCCGGGTGAGGCGTCACTTCCAGACCCTGGGCCTGAAAACAAAGCGTGGCACGGCACAGGTGAGCCTGATCGGTGACCAACATCAGGCTCTCGATACCGCGAAGGCGCAGAATCCGGGCCACCATCACCGCGTTTTGCCAGGTATTGCGGCTCTCTTGTTCCAGCATCAGGGGCGCGTCCGGCCAGCGCCGGCGCACCACCTCGGCCATCAGCGCGGCCTCGGATTGCTCCGGCAGCAAAGGTTGGCCGCCGGGAGCGCCACCGCAAAGCAGCAACGGCAATTGCCGCTCACGGGCCAGTTCCAGCGCCACCCGTAACCGCTTCAGACCCAGTGTGTTGAGGCGGTACCCTTCACCGTCACGGCGCCGCCCCGCCCCCAGTACCACCACCGCCCGCGGCGGCGAGGAAGCGCGCCGCCGCGGTACCGGCGGGTAAAACCGGGCGACCACCGCCGGCAGGGTAGCGCCGGCCATCACCAGCGCCACCATGCCCAGAATCATTACCTCGTCCATTCGCTGTCTGCCCGCGCCCCGCTCATGTATCCTATGTTCCCTTCATGTATCCGCATGTGCCCGGCTCGCGCACCGCCCGCCGGTCATGCGACATGACTTATTCGACGACACACTGCCAGACACCCATTGACCTAACGCTAAGAGAACCGATGGACGCACAGTATCGCCCCGACCAGGTAGAACGGGAAGCCCAGGAATACTGGGAGAATCAGGAGACCTTCAAAGTCACCGAGCAACCGGGCAAGGAAAAATTCTATTGCCTGAGCATGTTCCCTTATCCCTCCGGTCGACTACACATGGGCCATGTGCGCAACTACACCATCGGCGATGTAATCAGCCGGTATCAGCGCATGCAGGGCAAGAACGTGATGCAGCCAATGGGCTGGGACGCTTTCGGCCTGCCCGCGGAAAACGCGGCGGTGAAGAACCAGAGCGCGCCGGCGCACTGGACCTACGAGAACATCGACTACATGAAGCGCCAGCTCAGACAGCTCGGTTTCGGCTATGACTGGAGCCGCGAGCTGGCCACCTGCCGCCCGGAGTACTACCGCTGGGAGCAGTGGTTCTTCACCCGGCTTTACGAGAAGGGTCTGGTCTACAAGAAAATGTCCACCGTCAACTGGGATCCGGTGGACCAGACCGTGCTCGCCAACGAACAGGTGATCGACGGACGCGGCTGGCGCTCCGGCGCTCTGGTGGAGCGCAAGGACATTCCCCAGTGGTTCGTGAAAATCACCGCCTACGCGGATCAATTGCTGGAAGACCTGGATCAGCTGGACGGCTGGCCGGAACAGGTCAAGACCATGCAGCGCAACTGGATCGGCCGGTCCGAAGGCGTTCAGCTTGACTTCGCGTTGCGGGACAGCGACGACGCCCTGAGCGTCTACACCACCCGCCCGGACACCCTTATGGGGGTCAGCTATGTGGCGGTGGCGGCACAGCATCCGGTGGCGCGACTGGCCGCCCGGGACAACGCGGACATCGCCGCTTTCATTGACGAATGCACCCATACCAAAGTGGCCGAGGCGGATCTCGCCACCATGGAGAAAAAAGGCGTATTCACCGGCCGCTATGCTCTCCACCCGATCAGCGGCGAGGAAGTACCGGTGTGGATCGCCAACTTCGTGCTGATGGACTACGGCTCCGGGGCGGTGATGGCGGTGCCCGCCCACGACCAGCGCGATTTTGAGTTCGCGCGGAAATACGATCTGCCGATCCGCCAGGTGATCGAACCCGCCGGCGACGCAACCATCGATCTGACCAAGGAGGCCTTTACCGTCAAGGGTAAGCTGGTCAACAGCGGCGAATTCGACGGCCTCACCTCCGAGGCGGCTTTCGACGCCATTGCCGCTTGGCTCAGTGAGCGCGGCCTGGGCGAAAAGAAGGTCAACTACCGTCTGCGCGACTGGGGTGTATCCCGCCAGCGCTACTGGGGCGCACCGATCCCGATGCTGACTCTGGAAGACGGCAGCCAGGTGCCGGTGCCCGAGGACCAATTGCCGGTGGTGCTGCCCGAGGACGTGGAGATGGACGGCGTCACCTCGCCGATCAAGGCGGACCCGGAGTGGGCGAAAACCGAGTACAACGGCCAGCCCGCCCTGCGCGAAACCGACACCTTCGACACCTTCATGGAATCGAGCTGGTACTTCGCCCGCTTCGCCAGTCCGGACAGTGACCAGGCCATGCTGGACCCCGCCGCCGCCAATTACTGGCTGCCGGTGGACCAGTACGTGGGCGGCATCGAACACGCCATCCTTCACCTGCTCTACTCACGCTTCTTCCACAAGCTGATGCGTGACGCCGGCCTGCTCGACAGCGACGAACCGTTCAAGCGGCTGCTGTGCCAGGGCATGGTGCTCAAGGACGGGGCCAAGATGTCCAAGTCCAAGGGCAATACCGTGGACCCACAGCAGATGATCGAGCAATACGGTGCCGATACCGTGCGGCTGTTCATGATGTTCGCGGCGCCACCGGAACAGTCGCTGGAATGGAACGACGCCGGCGTCGAAGGCGCGCACCGCTTTATCAAGCGCTTGTGGCGGATGGTGGCCGAGCATGTCGAAGACGGCGCCGCCCCGGCACTGGATGCGAACACACTGAGTGCCGACGCCAAGGCCGTGCACCGCAAGACCCATGAGACCATTCAGAAGGTCAGCGACGACTTCAGCCGCCGTTACACCTTCAATACCGCCATCGCCGCGGTGATGGAGTTGATCAACGACACCGGCCGTCTTGCCGCCGATGATCCACAGGCAGGCGCGGTCCGTCAGGAAGCGCTGGAAGCCGCGGTGCTGTTGCTGTCACCCATTATTCCCCACGCCTCTCACCAGTTGTGGCGGGCACTGGGCCATGATGACGCGGTGATCGACGCCGTCTGGCCCGAAGTGGACGAAAGCGCTCTGGTCAAGGACAGTGTGGAACTGGTGGTGCAGGTAAATGGCAAGGTGCGCGCCAAACTGGAAGCACCGGCGGACGCCGACAACGCTGCCCTGGAAACGCTGGCCATGGCCGAAGAGAACGTGCGCAAGTTCATCGACGGCAAGACCGTGCGCAAGGTCATCGTGGTGCCCGGCAAACTGGTTAACCTTGTCGTCAACTAATGGTTGCCAACTAAAGCGTTTCTGAATACACCCCGTCATCCCGGGCCTGACCCGGGATCTCCCTCCGGAGAGCGCATGGCTCCGTGGATGGAGATGCCGGACAAGTCCGGCATGACGTTGTTCAGAGGCGGCGCCCTAACCGGCAAGACCGCCAACGCGAGGTCAACAGCCCACGGAGATCGTCATGACGCTCGTCCCACATCGCACACTGTTGCTTGTTCTCGCCACACTTCTTCTGACGGCGTGCAGCGGCTGGCAGTTGCGCGGCCAGACCCACACCCCGCAATTCGAGAGTGTCACCCTGGCTGGTGGCACCGCTCAATTGCGCTACACCCTGGAACGGGAGCTGACGCCGCTGGGCGTACTGCTGCATGGCGAGTCGCCCTACGTGATCCGGGTCATCGACGAACGTTGGGACCGGCGCACGGCGGCGGTGGACGAGCGCGGGCGGATCGCCGAACTGGAATTGCATTATGAACTGGTGTGGCAGTTGATCGACCGCGACACCCAGGCGCCACTCAACCCGCCCCGCCACATCCGGGCACTGCGTAACCTGGCCTACTACCCGGACAACATCACCGCCTCGTCCGACGAGGAAGAAATGATCCGCCAGGATCTGTACGACGACATCGTCTACCGCCTGATCAACCAGTTGGCGGACGCTTCCCGCAAAGTACAACGGAACTGACCGCCATGCGGCTGCGCGCGGACCAACTGGGCAAACACCTCAACGGCGAAGAGCTGCTGCCGGTCTATCTGGTGGCCGGCGACGAGCCGTTGCAACAAGACGAAACCCTGGACGCCCTGCGGGCCGCGGCCCGCCAGCGCGGCTTCGAGGAGCGACAGCGTTTCAGCGCCGACACCGGCATCGACTGGAACGCCCTGCTCAACGAAGCGCAAAGCCTGAGCCTGTTTGGCGGCCGCCGAATCCTTGAGGTCGTGCTCAACGACAAGCGCCCGGACAAAGCCGGCAGCCAGATCCTGCGGGACCTGATGGCCAGCCCCTCCCCCGACACCCTGCTGCTGATCCGCTGTTCACGGTTGGACCGTCGCAAGGACTGGGGTAGCGCCTGGGTCAAGGCGCTGGACGGTTGCGGCGCGGTCATCGAGATCTGGCCGGTGGAAGGGCGCCAGCTTTACCCCTGGTTGCGGGACCGTCTGGCCAGCCGCGGTCTCAACGCGGACGAAGACGCCCTGGAACTGCTGATCCAGCGCAGTGAAGGCAACCTGCTGGCCGCCGCCCAGGAGGTGGACAAACTGGCCCTGCTGGCCGAGGACGGCCACGTGACCCCGGAAACCGTGCAACAGTCGGTGGGCGATTCCAGCCGTTACACGCCTTTCGATCTCACCGACGCCACCGCCCAGGGCGATCCCGCCCGCGCCCTGCGGGTCCTGCGAACACTGCGGGCCGAGGGCGTGGAGCCGCCGGTGATCCTGTGGGCCCTGAGCCGCCACCTGCGCGGCCTGGACGCCCTGCTCACCGGCGGCAACCCGCCACGCATGCCACCCGCCCGCATGCGCGCCATGGAAACCCAGGCTTCGCGCCTGCGGCCGCGCCAGTTGCATCAGGCCCAGGCCCTGGCGATCCGCGCCGACCGCACCGTCAAGGGCATGGCTCCCGGCGATCCCTGGAAACATCTCAGCAGCCTGGTGCTGCGCCTCACCGGCCAGCCCCTGCCGCCGATTCTGGAAAGGTAAGACCGATCGCTGGCACGCTTACACGCGGCACGCCGGCACGCCAAAACCTGAAAACGCCATGCCGGACTTGATCCGGCCTCTCTCTGCTCCCTCTACAACCACTGGGCTCCGTTGAAGGCGGCACCGGGTCAGGCCCGGATTGGCCCGCTCGGAACCCGCCGTTCTGCTAGGGTCGGTTCACATTATTGTCATCGTCGCCAGGAACGACCTATGCCGCAGCGTCTGGACACCTCCTCGATCAGCTTTACCGCTCTTTATACCGGCCAGGTGTGGGTGCGTAACGGGCTTTCCTCGGCGGATTTCCAGACCCGCGCCGGGGCCTTGCTATACCATGCGATGACCCCCTTCGAGGCGGTGGGCAAGCAACTGCTGGGCGGCAATATCCGCACCTTCCTGCTGCAACGCCATTACCTCATCGACGCCCGCCTGCGGTCACTGATAGAGCACTACCCGGACCTGCAGATTCTGGAAATCGCCTGCGGTCTGAGCCCGCGCGGCTATCGTTTTCGCCAGCAGTACCCCCACATGACCTATGTGGAAGCGGATCTGCCGGACATGGCCCGGCGCAAACGACGGCTGCTGGCGCGGCTCGGTGCGCTTGGCGACCGGCACCGGGTGGAACCGGTCAACATTCTGTTGGAACAAGGCGAAGACAGCGTGCCCGCCCTGCTGGCCCGCTTCGCCCCGGACAAGCCGGTGGCGGTGGTCACCGAAGGCCTGATCAACTATTTCTCGCTGGCCTCGATCAGCCCGTTCTGGCAACGGCTGGCGACATCGCTGGCCGGCTTTCCCGACGGCCGTTATCTCACCGACAATTATCCGCTTTACGCCAACCGCCGTATTCAGCGGACCCTGAAAACCCTGGGTGGCGTGCTCGGTGTCCTGTCCCGCAGCCAGGTCAGCTTCCACTTCGACTCCAATGAGCAGAGCCGGGCCCATTTTCGCGCCCTCGGTTTCCACCATCTCGACATTCACGACCCGGCGGATTACTACCAGCGGCTGCCCATTCCGCGTACCCGCCGCACACCGATGGTGCGGGTCCTGGAGGCCCGCACCGGAGCAGCGTGACGGCGCCGGTTTCGCCGCTGTCGTCCTGCACCTATACTATGGGGCTTCCGATCGACACGGCATGACAGAACACATGGATATCCAGCAGTACATGGCCAACGTGGGCGAGCAGGCCCGCGACGCCGCCCGCGCCATGGCCCGGGCCAGCGCCGGTGACAAGAACAATGCCCTGATGGCCATCGCCGGGGCGTTGCGCGAGCACCGTGACACCATTCTCGCCGCCAACCAGGGCGACCTGGCGCGGGGCCGCGACAACGGCTTGGACGCGGCCTTGCTGGATCGCCTGGAACTGACCCCGGCACGCTTCGAAGGCATGGTGGAAGGGCTCGAGCAGGTCATCGCGCTGGCCGATCCGGTGGGGGAAATCACCGATTTGAACTATCGTCCGTCCGGCATCCAGGTGGGCCGCATGCGCGTGCCCCTGGGCGTGATCGGCATCATTTACGAATCCCGTCCCAACGTCACCATCGACGCGGCGGCACTGTGCCTGAAATCCGGCAACGCGGCGATTCTGCGTGGCGGTTCCGAAGCCATTGAGTCCAATCAGGCCATCGCCGCCTGCCTGCGCCAGGGCCTGGCCGCCGCCGGCCTGCCGGAAACCGCGGTACAGGTACTGGAAACCACCGACCGCGCCGCGGTGGGCGAGTTGATCACCCATCCCGAATACGTGGACGTGATCGTTCCCCGTGGCGGCAAGGGCCTGATCGAGCGCATCAGCCGGGAAGCACGGGTGCCGGTGATCAAACATCTGGACGGTAACTGCCACACCTACATCGATGTGGACGCCGATGCCGACAAGGCGATCAAGGTCGCCTACAACGCCAAAACCCAGCGCTATGGCACCTGTAACACCATGGAAACGCTGCTGGTGCACCGGGACATCGCCGCCACCGTGCTGCCAGAGCTGGCGCGGATGTACCGGGAAGAGGGTGTGGAGCTGCGGGGCTGCGAACGCACCCGGGCGCTGCTGAAGGACATCGCCGCCGCCACGGAAAGCGACTGGGAAGAAGAGTATCTGGCACCGATTCTGGCGATTCGCCTCGTCGATGGTCTGGATCAGGCCATGGATCACATCCATCGCTACAGTTCCCAGCACAGCGAAGCAATCATCACCGAGAACTACACCCGGGCACGGCGTTTTCTCGCCGAAGTGGATTCCAGCTCGGTGATGGTCAACGCTTCCACCCGCTTCGCCGACGGCTTCGAATACGGCCTGGGCGCGGAGATCGGTATTTCCACCGATAAGCTCCATGCCCGGGGCCCGGTGGGCCTGGAAGGGCTGACCAGTCAAAAATGGGCGGTGCTGGGCGACGGGCATGTGCGTCAGTAACGGGAGCGGATTCTGAATCTCCAGCCTCATCGCCAGACGCCAGACGCCAGACGCCAGACGCTAAAGCCGGGAGGTCTCCATGGTTAGCGTCCAGTATCCGGCGTCCGGCGTCCGGCCTCTTATCCTGTTCGGCGGCACCTTCGACCCGGTTCATGGCGCCCATGTGCGCGCCGCCCTGGCCGTGTCCCAGGTGCTCGGTGACGCACCGGTGCGGTTGCTGCCCAACGCGGTGCCGCCACATCGGCCCCAGCCCTTGGCGAACGCCAGCCAGCGCCTGGCCATGGTGCGCCTGGCCTGCGCCGGACATCCGGCCCTGCAGGCGGATGACTGGGAGTTGCGGCAGGCCGGCCCGTCCTACACTCACCTGACGTTGCAGCACTTTCGCCGCCTCATTGGCCGGCGGCGGCCACTGGTGTTCATGATCGGCGCCGACAGCTTCGCCAGCCTGCATCAATGGCACGGCTGGCGCCGCTTCGCCGCCCTGTGCCATCTGGCGGTGGTCCCCCGCCCCGGCGCGCCGGCACCGCTGCCGGCGGTGGAAAAGGCCTTTCCACGCGGCCAGGCGCGCCTGCTGCAGACCCTTCCGGCGGGGCGCCGGCTGATGCTGACGCATCCGCATATGGACATTTCCGCCACCGCCATCCGCGAGGCGCTGGAGCATCGGGGACAATGCCGTGCCCTGACCCCGGTGGTGGAAGCGCATATCCGCCGCCATGGTTTGTATAATGTGCGGACATCCGCTGCCCCGGCGGCGCCCGGAATCATAGAACCCGATACCGACGCCATTACCAACATCGACGTCACTACCAATACCGACGCCACTACCAATACCGGCGCCAATACAATGGAAACAACGAGGCCCCATGAGTTCTGACACCTCTCTGCTGGATCTGGTACTCGACGCTCTCGAAGAGCTGAAAGCACGGAACGTCACCCACCTGGATGTTCGCGAGCTCACCAGTGTGGCGGACGATATGGTCATCGCCAGCGGCACCTCCAACCGCCACGTCAAAGCCCTGGCGGACAACGTGGTGGAACGGGCCAAACAGGCCGGTTATCGCCCGCTGGGTACCGAAGGCGAAAAAGGCGCCGAGTGGATCCTGGTGGATCTCGGTGACGTCATTGTCCATCTGATGCTGCCCGCCACTCGCGAGTTCTATGATCTGGAACGTCTATGGCGCAATCCGGATCACCATCCCGAGCGGACCGGCACGCCGGCCAACAAGGATCCGGGCTGAACCCGCCAGCCGTTTCGCAGTCCCATTTGCCTGAGCCGGCATCACTCAGGGCCGGTTCAGGAGGGCGCCGCAGGAGAGTCTATGCGCATCCATCTGTTTGCCGTCGGCACTCGCATGCCGGCCTGGGTCGAGCAGGGCTTCCAGGAGTACCAGAAGCGGCTGCCCCCGGACATGCGCCTGCTGCTGGAGGAGATCCCACTGCCCAAGCGGGCCAAGGGCGACGTCGCCGCTTTGGTGCGGACCGAGGGTGAGGCCATCCGCAAGCGGCTGGAGAAACTGCCCGGCGCCCGCGTGGTGGCTCTGGAGGTCACCGGCAAAGCGGTGGATACGCCCATGCTGTCACAACGCCTCGGCGAATTGCGGGATCTCGGGCAGGATCTGGCGCTGCTGGTGGGAGGCCCGGATGGGTTGTGTGCCAGATTGTCCGCCGACGCCGACGAGCGCTGGTCGCTGTCGGCGTTGACGCTGCCGCACCCTCTGGTGCGGGTATTACTTGCCGAACAGCTGTATCGTGGCTGGACGCTGCTTGCCGGCCACCCCTATCATCGCTGAGCAAAACCACCCGGTAATCTGGCTGCCATGCGCGATCCACACTCACATTTCGTTCCGATCACCGTGCCATGGCGACCGGTCACGGAACCGATCACAGGGTCCACATGCGCCAACCGCTGACCCTCAAGGACCACCATCACGAGCACCGTCTGTTCAGCCTGCGTCTGCTGGTGGCGGTGGCGCTGGTGCTGGTGTTGTCACTGGTACTGGTCGGGCGCATGGCCTGGCTGCAGATTGCCCAGCACAGCCGGTTCACCACTCTTAGTGACAACAACCGGGTGCTGACCCAGGCGATGTCGCCTCCGCGCGGCCTGATCACCGATCGCAACGGGGAAATTCTGGCGGTGAACCGGCCGGACTTCACCCTGGAACTGGCGGTGGAACAAAGCGCGGACCTCAACGACACACTGGATCGTATCCGCCGCCTGATCCCGCTTACCGACGACGACCTGGAGCGGTTCGAGCGGCGCCGCACCAGCGCCCGCCGCCCGTGGGAACCGATCCCACTGCGTGGCCGGCTCACCGAGGAGGAGATTGCCCGCATCGCGGTGCATCAACACGAATTGCCCGGCGCCCGGGTAACGGCCTCACCGGTGCGCTTTTACCCTCACAGCCATCTGTTTTCCCACGTGCTCGGTTACGTCAACCGCCTCAGTGCCGAGGATCTGGACAACATGACCCTGGCCGAACAGCGTAACTACAGCGGCACCCATTATTACGGCCGCACCGGCGTGGAGCGCTATTACGAGCATCGGCTGCACGGGCAGGTTGGCTATCGTCAGGTGGAAACCAACGCCCGCGGCCGGATCCTGCGGGTTCTGGAAGAGCAGCCACCGATACCCGGTGGCGATCTGCGTCTGTCCCTGGATCTGAAAGTGCAGCAGGCCGCCTATGACGCCCTCGGCGAGCGGCGCGGCGCGGTGGTCGCCATTGATCCCCGCGACGGCAGCGTGCTCGCCTTCGTCAGCCGCCCGGGCTTCGATCCCAATCTGTTCGTTACCGGCATCTCCCATAAGGACTATGCCCGATATCAGCAGGATCACGACCACCCCCTGTTCAACCGCGCCTTGCAGGGCCGTTATCCGCCGGGTTCCACGGTGAAACCCATGCTCGGTCTGGCGGGCCTGGATGCCGGCGTCACCACCTGGGAGAGGACCATCCACGACCCCGGCTATTTCAGCCTGGAGGGCAACCCGCACCGCTACCGGGACTGGAAGCGCTGGGGGCATGGCCAAGTGGATATGGAAAAAGCGGTGGTGCAATCCTGTGACACTTATTTCTACGATATGGGGTTCCGGCTCGGCATCGACCGCATGCACGATTTCATGATCGGTTTCTCCATCGGCGAAGCCACCGGCATCGACCTGCTCAACGAATCCGAGGGGAACATGCCCTCCCGCCAATGGAAGCGGGCCGCTCGTAACGCGCCCTGGTTCCATGGCGACACCATCAACACCAGTATTGGACAAGGCTTCATGCTCACCACACCGCTGCAACTGGTGGTGGCCACGGCGATACTCGCCAACGACGGCCACCAGGTGGTGCCCACCCTGGCCGCCGATGAAACCCATCCGCCGCGCCGTCCGGATATCGTGCTCAAGGACCCTCAAAACTGGGAGCGCATGAAGCACGCCATGGAAGCCGTGGTTCACAGCAACCGCGGCACCGGCCGTGTCATGGCCAAGGACGCCCGCTATCATATGGGCGCCAAAAGCGGCACCGCTCAGGTGTTTTCGGTTGGCCAGGAAGAAACCTATAACGAGGAAGAATTGGCGGAACGCATGCTCGACCATGCTCTGATCGTATCCTTCGCGCCGGTTGAAAACCCGGCCATCGCCGTGGCGGTGATGGTGGAGAATGGCCGTCATGGCGGTTCCGTGGCCGGCCCGGTGGCCCGTCAGGTGATGGACGCCTGGCTGCTGGACGAGGACGGTAATCCGAGCGTTCCGAAACCGCTGGCGCGGCCACCCATACAGAATGCGCTGCCCGCACCGGTCAATACCACCGCCGCCGCCCACTCGACCAGGACGGCCGCCCAATGAGTCAAGTCGATCCGGTCAGAACCACCGACAACGGCGGCCATGCCATCTTCCGCACCCCGGTGGCCACGCGCCTGCATCTGGACCCACCGCTGCTGGCGGCCCTTCTGTTGACCATGCTGGGCGGCCTGGCGGTCCTCTACAGCGCCAGCGGCGGCAGCCTGGACACAGTGGTCCGCCAGGCCATCCGCTTCGGCGGCGGTTTGCTGGTGATGCTGGTGCTGGCGCAACTACCACCGAGGACATTCCGTTTCTGGGCCCCTCTGGTGTACGGCGTCGGCCTGGCCCTGTTGGCACTGGTTATTCTTGTGGGCACCGAGGCCAAGGGCGCACAGCGCTGGCTGAGTCTGCCCGGCATCGGCCGCTTTCAGCCCGCGGAATTGATGAAACTCGCGGTACCGGCGATGGTCGCCTGGTTCTTCAGCGACCGTACTCTGCCACCGTCAAAACGCAATGTGCTCGGCTCACTGGTGCTCATCTTCCTGCCGACGGTGTTGATCGCCATGCAGCCGGATCTGGGCACCGCGCTGCTGATTGCCGCCGCCGGCCTGGTGGTCTTGTTCATGGCCGGTCTGTCCTGGCGCCTGATCGGGCTGGCGGTGCTGGTGTTGGTGGTGGCCGCGCCGCTGATGTATTTCTTCGTTCTGCACGATTACCAGCGCACCCGGGTGGATACGTTCCTGAATCCGGAGGCGGACCCGCGCGGCGCGGGCTGGAACATCATCCAGTCAAAAACCGCCATCGGCTCCGGCGGCATCGGCGGCAAGGGGTGGCAGGACGGCACCCAGTCGCGGCTGGATTTCCTGCCGGAGTCCCACACCGATTTCATTCTCGCCGTGCTTGGGGAAGAGTTTGGTCTGATCGGGTTCCTGCTGTTACTGGCGGTCTATCTGGTGATCATCGGACGCGGCTTCTTCATCAGTTGGCAGGCCCAGGAAACCTTCAGCCGATTGCTGGCGGCGGCTCTGACCATGACCTTTTTCATCTACGTATTCGTCAACGTGGGCATGGTATCCGGCCTGCTGCCCGTGGTCGGGGTACCGCTGCCGCTGGTCAGCTACGGCGGCACCTCGATCGTCACCCTGCTGGCCAGTTTCGGCATGTTGATGTCGATCCACACCCACCGGCGCTTCATCAACTTCTGAACTGGCGGCGGATTCCATGGTCAGCAATTGGGGTCGGCCGCCGGCGCGGCGCGCGCCGCGATCATGGTTTAACCTCGCCGACCCCGATATTATGGCCCCAGCCCCATCCCCCCTGTTTTTATGGAGAAACTCATGGGTGTAAGACTGTCCGCCCTGCTCACCCCCTTTGCTTTCCTCGCCGCTGTTTTCCCCGCGGCCATGGCCTTTGCCGAAGAGCAAGGATATGCCCGTCATCCCCAGGCGGAAGCCCTGATCCAGGAAGTGGTGAAAAAAGGCGTGGACGAAAAACGGGCCCGGGAACTGCTGTCCCAGGCCCGACGTCAGGACAAGATTCTCGAGTCCATCGCGCGTCCCGCGGAACACACCATGACCTGGGCCCGCTATCAGAAAATCTTTTTACAGCAGGAACGGGTCGATGCCGGCGTCGCCTTCGCCAGGGAGAATCAACAGGACCTGGCCCGGGCCGAAGCCGAGTATGGCGTGCCCCGTGAAATCATCCTCGCCATCATCGGCGTGGAAACCTACTACGGCCGTCATAAGGGTACCTACCGGGTGCTCGACGCCCTGACCACCCTGGGCTTCGACTATCCCCCGCGGGCATCTTTCTTCCGCGGTCAGTTGGTGGCCCTGATGGAGATGGAAAATCAGGCCCATATCAACGCCAGTGAGATCACCGGCTCCTACGCCGGCGCCATGGGCCTGGCGCAGTTCATCCCCACCAGTTACCAGGCCTACGCGGTGGACTATGATCAGGATGGCGTCACCGATCTGGTCAACAGCCCCGCCGACGCCATCGGCAGTGTTGCAAATTATTTCCATCGTCATCATTGGCAACCGGGCTTTCCGGTGGCCGCCCGTGCCAGAATCGAAGGGCAGGGCTATCAGGCGTTGGCGAAAAAAGGCTACAAGCCCTCTTTCAGTCTCTCCACGGCCCGGAAAAACGGCGTAGTGGCAGTGAGCTGCCAGGATGATACCCTCGGCAGCGAATACTGTTTTGATCTGGCGGACGACACCCAGGTGGCGCTGCTGGACCTGACCGGTGAAAAAGGACACGAATTCTGGATGGTGACGCGCAACTTTTACGTGATCACTCGATACAACCACAGCGAACTCTACGCCATGGCAGTGCTGCAGCTGTCCCGGCAGCTGGCCCATGCTCTGGAAGAGGACAGGTCTTGATGCGTGCCCTTCTGATCAGTGCGCTGGCCCTGGCTCTGGGCGCCTGTAGCCTGGCGCCCCCGGCGACCACGCCGGCCTCCGTCGGCGCCACCGGTGATGCCCCGGCCCGCGACCCCGCCGGCGCACCGGGCTCGGACCGTTACGCCCATGACACCGACAGCCCGCCTCCGGCCCGGGAGCGGCACAGCGTCGAGCGGATGCCGGAACCGGTACCCAAGGCCGAACCTCCCAGCCGTTACGGCAACCCGACCACTTACTCCGTATGGGGGCAGACCTATCATGTGCTGCCCTCCTCCGAGGGTTACCAGGAAGAAGGACTGGCATCCTGGTATGGCCGCAAATTTCACGGCTATCGAACCTCCAGCGGCGAACCCTACGATATGTACCGGTTCACCGCCGCCCATCGCACCTTGCCACTACCCACTTACGTACGTGTCACCAATCTGGACAATAACAAGCAACTGGTGGTGCGGGTGAACGACCGCGGTCCCTTCCATTCCGATCGCATCATTGATCTGTCCTGGGCCGCCGCGGTTCGCCTCGGCATCGAGCAAAACGGTACCGGCCATGTCCGGGTGGAAGCGCTGATGCCAGAGAAACGCCCTGGAGGCCGTCGTCAGGGCACCGTACCCACCGCGGTACGTGCGGCACTGGACAGCCCGCCTCCGGAGGCCGGTAAAACCCAGGCCGAATCCGGGGACCTTTATCTCCAGGCCGGCGCTTTCCGGGCTCTGGACGGCGCCCGTGATCTGGAACGCCAGTTGCGCCACCGGCTGAAGCTGCCAGTGACCGTGCGCAAACCGGACGACAGCGCCTACTACAAGGTGTGGTTGGGCCCCTTCGCCAGCCTGGACGACCAGGAGCAAGCGCGCCAGGCATGCCAGCAGGCCGGTTTCGGCAATCCGATGCCGGTTCGCTAAGGCCCGGAAATTTCAGGCCCTGTGAATTCTTTCCAAGGTCCGCGCCTCGCGGCTGCGTCGACGCTGGAAACAGGCCATCACCGCATCCGGTCCCGAGCCGGAGTCGACAAGAAGTACTAACAGGCAGGAAACCATGACCCAGAGAATTGCCCTTCGCGATATCTTCTTTTTATTCGCCGCCGCCTGTCTGGCGCTGCTGCCGCTGATCGGACAGGCTCAGAGCAGCGTGCCGCGCGCGCCCTCGGTGGAAGCCCGCAGCTATATTCTGATGGACGCCCGCAGCGGCCATATCATCGTCGAGCACAACGCTGATCAGACCATGCCACCGGCCAGTCTGACCAAGATGATGACCGCCTACATCGCCGAGCGGGAGATTCAATCCGGCAATATTTCACTCCAGGACCAGGCGCCGGTCAGCGTCAAGGCCTGGCGCATGGGCGGCTCGCGTACCTTCCTGAAGGAAGGTACGCGAGCCGCCATCGACGATCTGCTGCGCGGTATCATCATTCAGTCCGGCAACGACGCCAGTGTCGCCATGGCCGAGTACATCGCCGGTTCCGAGGATGCCTTCGCCGATCTGATGAACCAGCAGGCGCGGGCCCTGAACATGAACGACACCCACTTCATGAACGCCACCGGCTGGCCGGCGGAAAACCACCACAGTACCGCCCACGATATGGCACGGCTGGCCCGGGCCATCATTAACGACTATCCGGAACACTACGATATCTATGCCGAAAAGGAATTCACCTACAACGGCATCACCCAGACCAACCGCAACCTGCTGTTGTGGCGGGATTCCACCGTCGATGGCTTGAAAACCGGCCACACCGACGAAGCCGGTTACTGCCTGGTGGCGTCCGCCAAACGCGACGACATGCGCCTGATCAGCGTGGTCATGGGCACCGCCTCCGAACAGGCCCGCGCTCAGGAAACCCAGAAGCTGCTGACCTACGGATTCCGCTTCTTCGAATCCTACAAGGCCTACAGCGCCAACGATGTCCTCGCCAACCCGGATGTCTGGCTGGGAGCCGCCGATACCGTGCGCCTGGGTCCGGAGAAGGACGTGCAGCTGACCGTGCCGCGGGACAGCGCCGACCGTCTGCAAGCGGACATGACGATTGATCCGCAACTGCGCGCCCCGATCGAGAAAGGCCAGCAATACGGCAAGGTCACCATCCGTCTGGACGACGAAGTGATCAGCGAAACGCCGCTGGTGGCGCTGGAAAGCGTGGAAGAAGGCGGCTTCTTCTCGCGTCTGTGGGACCACATCATACTGTTCTTCAAAGGCCTGTTCTGATGAGCACGGTCTACCTCAACGGCGCCTTCATGGCCATGGAGCAGGCTCGCATCTCGCCGATGGATCGCGGTTTCCTGTTCGCCGATGGGGTATACGAGGTGATCCCCGCCTTCAACGGGGTTCTGTTCCGCTTCGAGGAACATCTGCGCCGGCTGGAACGTTCCCTGTCGGCGCTCTATCTGATCAACCCGCATGACCGGGCCGGTTGGCGTCGCCGTTGCGAGGAACTGATCCAACGCAATGGCGGCGGCAATCTGTCGCTATACCTGCAAATCACCCGTGGCGCCGCCGACCAGCGCGATCACGCCTTTCCCGATCCGCCGGTGCCGCCCACGGTGTTCATGAGCACCTCGCCGCTGGCGGTGCCAACCGTGAACACACCGGACCGGATCACCGGCGTCGCCGCCATTACCCTGGATGATATCCGCTGGGCCCGATGCGATATCAAGTCCATATCGTTGCTGCCGAACATCCTGCTGCGGCAGCAGGCGATCGCCGTCGGCGCCCGCGAGGCGATTCTGATCCATGACGGCTTCGTCACCGAAGGCGCCGCCAGCAACGTCTTCATCGTCAAGGACGGCGAGATCGCCACCCCGCCGGCAAGTCACGCCATTCTCGGCGGCATTACCCGTGACCTGGTCATCGAGCTATGCCGTGAGCAAGACCTGCCCCTGCGCGAACGGGAAATCAGCGAGGCCGAACTGGGCGACGCCGATGAGGTCTGGATCTCCAGCTCCACCCGCGACGTGGTACCGGTGGTGACTCTGGACGACCGCCCGGTGGGCGACGGCCACCCCGGCGAGACTTGGAAAATCCTCGCCCGCCACTATATAGCGTTCAAGCGCCGCCTCTGCGGCGTATGACGTCACCGTAGCGAGAATCGACATGGCCATCCGTGAAGAGCTTTGGGAATTTCCCCACACCATGCATTTGAAAGTGATGGGCGCCGTGGACGCCCCCCTGGAAGATGCGGTGGTGGACATCATCGAGCGTGTACTGGAGCTGGATTTCGACCGCCCGCGCAATCTCAGCGCCCGCCCCAGCAGCCGCGGCAATTTCATTGCCCTCACCGCCCGCATCACGGTTCAGGACAAAGGACAGGTGGAAGCCCTGTATCGGGAACTGAACGCCTGCCCCCATGTGAAAATCACCCTGTAACACGAACCGGAGCGTGCCGATGAACCTGCTCGTCCGCTATCTGCCGCAGGCGGATTACGACACCTGCTGGCGGGCCATGCGGGATTTCACCGAACAACGGGATGACAGCACACCCGACGAACTGTGGGTGCTGGAGCATCCGCCGGTATATACCCTGGGCCAGGCCGGCAAACCCGAACACGTACTCAACCCCGGCGATATCCCGGTGGTGCGCAGCGACCGCGGCGGCCAGGTCACTTACCATGGTCCCGGCCAGACCGTGGTCTATCTGATGCTGGACGTGCGGCGCCTGGGAATGGGCAGCCGCGGGCTGGTTAACGCCATTGAACAAGCGGTGGTGGACTATCTGGCGACCCAGGGCATCGACGCCGTCAACCGCGAGGACGCCCCCGGGGTCTATGTGAACGGCGCCAAGATCGCCTCATTGGGCCTGCGCATTCGCCGCAAGGGCAGCTATCATGGCCTGGCGCTGAATCGGGACGCGGACGCCACGCCCTGGCAGCGCATCAACCCATGCGGCTACGCCGGCCAGCCCATGACCAGCCTGGCCGCCGAAGGCCTGACACTGACCCGGCAGCAGGTGGAAGAGGATCTGGTTACGATTCTCGCCCACCGCCTGGGGCTTGAGCCCCGGACAGCACCGCCACCGGACTGGTACACTTTACCCCAGCGGAAACCCGAGGCCTGACGGCTTCAGCGGTAACGCAGGCCTACCCGGCCCTGATGACATTGAGCAGGCGCCCAAAAGGCGCCTACACGCCAAGGCGAGAGAACAGATGAGCGAAGCACAGGCGAAACGTCCGGCAAAACAGAAAGTCCGTATCGGCGACAAGCTGCGTGGCGCCGACAAGGTCCGCACCATTCCCATGGTTAACGAGGAAGCGCCGGCACGCGAGCGCAAGCCGGACTGGATCCGGGTGCGAGTGCCCGCCAACGGCGAGATCCAGCGTATCAAGAGCATGCTGCGCCGGCAGAAACTGCACACCGTGTGTGAAGAGGCCTCTTGTCCCAACCTGCCGGAATGTTTTGGCGGCGGCACCGCCACTTTCATGATCATGGGCGATATCTGCACCCGCCGCTGTTCGTTCTGTGACGTGGGCTTCGGCCGTCCCAACGCGCTGGACCCGGAAGAGCCTCTCCACCTGGCCGAGTCAGTGGCTGATCTGGCTCTGAAGTACGTGGTTATCACCTCGGTGGACCGCGATGATCTGGCGGACGGCGGCGCTGGCCACTTCGCCGACTGTATCCGCGAGATCCGCGCCACCAGCCCGGACACCAAGATCGAGATTCTGACGCCGGATTTCCGCCCGTGCCTGGAGGATGCGCTCGATATCCTTGATGCGACGCCACCGGATGTGTTCAACCACAACATCGAAACCGTGCCGCACCTGTACAAGAAAGCCCGCCCCGGGGCCCGTTACGAGCATTCACTGAAGCTGCTGCGGGAATTTGGCGCCCGACGCCCGGATGTGCCCACCAAATCCGGCATCATGGTCGGCCTGGGTGAAACCAACGATCAGGTACTGGAAACCCTGCGTGATCTGCGCGACCACGACGTCGACATGATCACCATTGGCCAGTACCTGCAGCCGAGTCGCTTCCATGCTCCGGTGGAGCGCTACGTGCACCCGGACGATTTCAAGATGTTCGCCGAGGAAGGCCGCAAGATGGGCTTCACCTCCATCGCCTCCGGCCCGATGGTGCGCAGTTCCTACCACGCCGACCTGCAGCACAAGGGCGTCAACGTCGGTGATCCCGACGATCTGGCCCACGGCTAGGGATAGCCAGACGCTAACATTAAAACCTCGCCACCAAAGACATTGCAGCTACACAACCGGTCTTGACGTCAACTCAAATCGGTCTTTTGTTGGTATTCGCTGCCAAGGCAGTTCCCACAGCATGAATCACGGAGTCGCTGTGGGAAGCTGACTTCGCAGCGAATCCGCGCGCCAGCGTGCTGCGTATAAGCAGACTGTTTCACAACCGTGGGGCCCCAATGGTTCAGGAGCCACAATAACGGTACTGCCTAAAAGGTCAAAAACGGCAGCAGCGTGATCAGCAACAACGCGATCACCGCCAGCAGCATGGCCAGTGCCCGTACCGGCTGTTCCCGCAATCGGCGCCACAGGGTTGGCGCGGTGCCCAGACGACGGGCCTCCTCATAGGCGGCCCGCTGCCGCTGGCCCCGATCCTGCTGGTATTCAGCCATCAGCGCCTGTGCCCGCTGCCGATCCTCGGGGCGGGTCAACCAGATTCCACCAGCGGAAACGCCCCAAAGACTGGGCCTGGTTTCATAGAAAGGGATGTCATGCCGCTCCAGCAAAGCGCGGACTTCATCCGCTTCGTCGTCCGGTACCCGGCGCAGATTCAACAACAAAGTGGTCATGATACTCCAGAGACTGCTCGGGACCTTTACGCCACCGCGCCGGGCCCCAAACAGGTTCCAAGGTTTTACAAAGTGCGGCCCGGCTCGCCACTGACCGTGACCGGCAATTCGTTTAGTCTAATATTGCCTCAAATGGTGTGCGGCTCTGCTACCGGACCTACCCGGCATTGGCTCCGCATCCGCCATTCTCAGGCCAAGTTTATACCAATCCACATTTCGCGGTGGCGGCGTTCGCCCCTGCCGTCGCGCCAAGGAAGCCCCGATCCGCCGCCATGACGCCGGATCCGTATGCCGTACTCGAGGGAGCCCGCATTGATCATGACTTGCCGTCCGTTCTGGTTGTCGCTGTGTCTGATGTTCGTCGTCATGTCCCCGGCAAATGCCGAATCCTGGGCCGACAACATCTACGAGAGCCTGCAGGAACGGAAGTTACCGGAAGAATCCCTGTCACTGGCGGCAATTCCACTGGACGGTCCCGGCGAACCCCGTTTCGTCAACGCCGACGAGCAGATGAATCCGGGCTCCACCATGAAGCTGGTCACCACTTATGCCGCGCTGGAACTGCTCGGGCCCAACTTCCAGTGGCACACCCGACTGTATACCGACGGCGAACAAAAAGGCGATACGCTGAAAGGCAACCTGTACTATGTCGGCGTCGGCGACCCCAAACTGACTCTGGAGCGCATGTGGCTGCTGCTGCGCGATCTGCGCGCCATGGGCATCAAGCATATCCGGGGCGACCTGATACTCGACGGCAGCTACTTTCATCTGCCCAACGGCGTCCCCCATTTCAACGACGATGGCGACAACCCCTACGCGCCCTATCTGGTGGAACCCAACTCTCTGCTCACCAACCTGAACGTGTTCCGCATTCGTATGATGAGCCGGGACGGCAAGGTGCATGTCAGCACTGAACCGCCCGTCAGCAAGATCGTGATCGACAACCAGGTCACCGCGCCGGAGCGGGGCCGTTGTCCGGTACACAATTCCAAGGCGCTGCAATACGAGCCGGACTTTTCCGACCGTCGCAAGATCACCGTCACCATCACCGGCGCCTTGCCGGAGAATTGTCGTGCCGACCGTTACCTGTCCCTGATGTCCCAAGAGAACTACACCGCCAATCTGATTCGCGGCCTGTGGCGGGAAATGGGCGGCTCGATCTCCGGCCGCGACCGCACTGGCCGGCTGGCGCGGGGCACCAAGCTGCTGGTGACCACATCCTCGCCGGATCTGGTCACCATGGTCCGCGACATCAACAAGTGGAGCAGCAACATCATGGCCCGCCAGTTGTTCCTGACCATCGGCGCGGAAAACCGGCTGGCCGGCGACAAGGACGATCTTGCCGCGGCCGACCGGGCAATCCTCGAATGGATGCGGCTGAAAGGTATCGACGTCAGCCAGGTAGTGCTGGAGAACGGCTCGGGATTGTCCCGCGTGGAGCGCATCACCGCCCACCAGCAGGCACTGATGCTGCAACAGGCCTGGCGCAGCCCGTTCGCCGCCGAGTTGATCGCCTCGCTACCGCTGGTGGCGATGGACGGCACCATGCGTAACCGGCTGCGTAATACCGCGCTGGTGGGCGAAGGACACATCAAGACCGGCACACTGAGCAACGTGCGTTCCATCGCCGGCTTCACCCGCGATCAGAACAACACCACCTGGGCGGTGGCGGCGATGATCAATGATCGCAGCGCCTGGAAATCCCGGGCGGTACTGGACGAAGTACTGAAGGCGGTACACACCCTGGTGGAACCGGGCACCGACGCCAGTCGGGTCACCACGGCTTCCGCCGACGGCGACCGCCGGTAACACGATTATCTCTGCTATGCTCCGGACTTTGACGTTGTCACGCCACGGTCCGGAGCATTTCAATGATCACTGTCCACCATTTGGAAAATTCCCGTTCACTACGGGTTCTCTGGCTTCTGGAAGAACTCGGACTCCCCTACGAAATCGTTCATTACAAGCGCGATCCCAAAACCATGCTGGCGCCGGAAAGCCTGCGCGAAATTCATCCCCTGGGCAAAGCGCCGATACTGCAGGACGGTGACCGGGTGGTGGCCGAATCCGGCGCCATTCTTGAATACCTGCTGGACCACCATGGTCAGGGCCGCTTCCGCCCCGAACCCGGCGCTTCCGGCCGCGAAGCCTACCAATACTGGCTGCACTACGCCGAGGGGTCACTGATGCCGCTGCTGGTGATGAAGCTGGTGTTTTCCCGGGTGCCGGAATCACCGATGCCGTTCTTTATCCGCCCGGTGGCCAGAAAAATCAGTCAAGGGCTGAACCAGGGCTTCCTGGACCCTCGCCTCGGCGAGCACCTGGGCTTTGTCGAGCGCCATCTTGGCCAACAGACCTGGTTCGCCGGTGACGACTTCAGTGCCGCCGACATCCAGATGAGCTTCCCGTTGCAAGCGGCGCTGGCCCGGGCCCCCGGAAATCTGCCCAACATCCGGGCATTCATTGAACGGCTGGAAAGCCGCCCCGCCTACCGACAGGCGGAGGAACGCGGCGGGGCCCTGAAACCGCTGGGCTGATCCCGCCAGACCGAATGTGCTCCAGTGCCCATTCCCCACACTTTGCTATGGCCATTCAGGCATAAGACGTTATGCTTAGCCTGGAGCACACCCCAATATCCTACTCAGGCCGGATCCTGGCCGGGGGTGCTCCGGCCATAGCCATCAAGTGGGGATCCATGATTCTGCTGTATTTTTTCATTGCCCTGGCGGTGGCCATCGCGGTCATCGAAGTGGCCCAGAGAATTCATGCCCGCCGCCGCGATTAAGCGGCGTCGCCCTCCGTGCTTTTCCTCCCTGGTTAAAGACTGTTAAAAACGTGAACACGTTCACACCGACCGACTCCAATGGATTAGCATCTGACATTGCTTGGTCTATATGGAGATAGAAGCATGAAAAAGATTTTGCTTACCTTCGGTCTGGCCTCCGGTCTGGCACTGGCGGGCTGTTCTTCCACTCCCTCCAATCCCCAGGCGGACAAGGCCTTGTACAGCGGCATGTTGCCCTGCGCGGACTGCTCCGGGATCCGTACTTCCCTGACGCTGTACAGCGATGAGAAAGACCGCCCGACTCAATACGAGTTGCGCGAAGAGTACATGGACAGCTCCCGTGTTGGTCACACCGAAGTCGAGCGTGGTCAGTGGGCCTACGGCAATAAGGAGATGGACGGTACCGCTTATCGCACCGTGGTGCTGAATCCCGAGTCCGAGGACGTCGAAAGCCAGCTGCGCTATCTGGAAACCGCGCTGAACGCCCTGGAGATGCTGGACATCAACGGCGATCGCATCGAATCCGAACTCAACTACACCCTGATCAAACGGTAACTTCAGGCACAGGCGCCCAACGGGCGCCTCCCGCCTCCTCCCGCATCCGTCGCGCTCATTGAATCAGCCTATTCATCGTCACATTCCTGTAAATAGGAATGACTTGCATTCACTGCGCGAAATGCTAGACTCGCCCGCACACTGAGATATCGTCCCGTCGCGGCGCCCCAGGTGCCGTCATCCGCTTTAGTACGCCCCGGCCGACGGCGATATCCGCCTTTTCCACGATGGAGTTCGGCGATGACTTCTTCTCTGCAGTTTCACCTCCCCGAGTGGTTCGTTTCCGGTGGTATCACCATGTGGGTGCTTGGTCTGATGTCCGTGATCGGCCTGGCCACGCTGATTTCCAAGATACTGCAGTTCGCTCGTGTGCGCCCCAAGGCAAGCCGTCAGGCGGACGCGCTGCTGGCGAGCCTGGAGCGCGGAGAGGTTCCGGCCCAGCAAAAGCCGGGCCGCACGCCCATCGATCAGGTGGTGCTGACCTCCTGGAATCAGCGTGATATGGACGAGCAGAGCTGGGAAGAAGACAGCCTGCGTCGTGCCCGTGAGTCCCTTGACGAACTGCGCGGCGGACTGCGGATTCTCGAAGTAATCAGCGCCTTGGCGCCGCTGCTGGGGCTGCTCGGTACCGTCTTCGGCATGATCAGCGCCTTCCAGGCTCTGGAACAGGCCGGCTCCCAGGTGGATCCTGCGATTCTCTCCGGCGGTATCTGGGAAGCGCTGCTGACCACCGCCGCCGGTCTGACCGTGGCGATCCCGGCTCTGGCCGCCTTCCACTGGGCGGACCGCAACATTGAGGTGTGCCGGGAAAAACTGCAGGACCGGCTGTCCCAGTTGAAAGTGCAGCGCCGCCGCCTTGACCAGGACAGCGCGCCGACCCAGGACAGCGTTCCCAGCAGCGAGGCCCGCATCGCCCATGTATCTTGAGCCCGAACGTCACCGTTCGCCGGCTATCAGTCTCACACCACTCATCGATGTGGTTTTTATTCTGCTGGTGTTCTTCATGCTGGCCACCCGCTTCGGGGCCTGGAAGGACTTGCCGGTGAGCGTGGTGCCCAGCGAAGCCGTGGAACGGCAGGACGACAAAACCTGGCTGGAGTTGCACGTCAACGCGGAAGGCAAAGTGGACTGGAACGGCGAGGCCTTGTCCCTCGAACAACTGAAGGAACGCCTGGCCGGTCATGATGAAGCCGTCCTGATCACCGGCGACCCGGATGCGCCTTTGCAGGCCGCCCTTGCCGCCGTTGACGTGGCCCGGGCCGCCGGCCTCAAGGAAGTGCAGCTGGAGCTGCTGCCATGAACCTGGAAGACAACAGCCCGCGCCGGCCGCCGCTGGAACCGGTCCTGCCGCTGATCAACGTGGTGTTTCTGCTGCTGATCTTCTTCATGGTGGCTGGCCAGCTGGCACCGCGTCCCACCGTGGATGTGACCGCGCCGAACAGCGCCGAGGCCGCCACCGAGGAAGACCCCGGCCAGTTGATGTTGATCCTGGACAAACAGGGCGTGTTGTTCCATGACGGTGAGCCGGTGGCCGAGACGAGTCTCGCCACGCTGATCGCGGAACACCAGGCAAAACGGGAAAAGGAAGCGGCCGATAAAGCGGCCCAAAGCGACTCCGAAGAAAGCCCGGCGGCATCCGCCGCCGATGAGGATGGACAAGGGACCACGTTACCGCTGGTGCGGCTGCTCGCCGATGCCGGTGTGCCACTCAGCGTATTGCGTGAAAACCTGGGCAAACTGCGGGACCTGGGTGTGGAAGAAGTTCGTTTGGTAACCCAGAGCGAGAACACTCCGTGAGGCGAAGTATACGACTGATCATTAGTTGGGCCCTCGCGATCCTGGTTCACGGCAGCCTGCTGGTGACGGTGAATTCACTTACCCTGGCCGGCGGTCGCGTGGGCATTCAGGGCGGCCAGCAGGCCATGACATTGTCGCTGGCGCCCAACCCTGCGCCGCCGGCACCGGCACCGCAGGTGGCTCAGGCGGCCCCCAAACCGCAGCCGAAGCCCGAACCAAAACCTGAGCCCAAACCCGAACCCAAACCGAAGCCTAAACCAAAGCCCAAGCCGGAGCCCAAGCCGGAGCCTAAACCCGACCCCAAGCCGGAGCCCAAGCCCGAACCCAAACCCGAGCCGAAGCCCGCCCCCAAACCGGAGCCAAAACCCGAGCCGGAACCCGCCACTGAACCACGGGCCGAACCCGCCGGTTCCCCCGAAGCGGAACCGGACGCTGAGCCCACTGAACAGGTGGCGGGCGGCGCGCCCCAACCCAAGGGCCAGAAAGGCATCGCCGGGGAAATCGGCAAGGGCGTACACAGCAGCGGCGACAATGACAACGCGCTGAACCGTTATCTCGGCAAGGTGCGCGATACCATCGAGTACAACAAGGTCTACCCGGCCCGGGCACGCATGCGCCGACAGCAGGGTGAGGTGGAGGTCAGCTTCCGGGTCAACGCTCAGGGCCGCGCGGAAAATGTGGAGCTGGTTGGCAGTTCCAACAGCCGGATTCTCGATCAGCAGTCTCTGGAACTGGTGCGCCGGCTACGCTTCCCGCCGCCTCCGGCACAGTTGGGCAGTGATCCGGTGGCGGTGCGGATTCCGATCAACTATACGCTGTAAGGGCGGGGGACCACTGCTGTCCAACATTGTGGAACGGACCGTGTGCATGCACGCTCGATTCGCTGGCAAGCCAGCTTCCCACGGAGGGGCCACGAAGCCGCTGTGGGAAGCTGGCTTGACAGCGAATACTGCGCGACTTCAGGTCCCCAAGGCTCCACCGCCCTATTCCCCTTTCTCCCCCCAGCGCGCCACCAGTGTCTGCGACACCCCCAAGTGATCCAGCAGGCGCGCCACCACGAAATCCACCAGATCCTCCACCCGTTGCGGGCGATGGTAGAAGCCCGGCGCCGCCGGCAGGATGGTCACCCCCAGCCGCGCCAGCTTCAGCATGTTTTCCAAATGCAAAGCGGATAATGGCGCTTCCCGGGGCACCAGGATCAGGTGGCGGCGTTCCTTGATGGCCACGTCAGCGGCCCGTTCGATCAAATTATCGCTGGCGCCATTGGCAATGGCCGACAGCGTGCCGGTGGAACAGGGACACACCACCATGGCCGCCGGCGCGCCACTGCCGGAGGCCACTGGCGCGGTCCACTGCTCCAGGCCACAGACCACCAGACGGCCCTTGTCGGTACCGCTCCAGTCCCGCAACGCGGTCTCGGCGGCGCCGGTACCCGCGGGCAGCTTGAGATCGGTCTCGGTACCAATCACCACCCGCGCCGCCTTCGACAGCAAGACGTATACCTCGCAGTCCGCTTCCAGCAGACATTGCAGCAAGCGCAGCCCGTATGGGGCTCCGGAAGCACCGGTGAACGCCAGAGTGACCCGTTGTCGCATCGCGCTCTCTCCCATTCAGGCCCGTGCCGCGCCGAGGGCTTCCAGCAGCTTGCCGTGGATGCCGCCAAAACCACCGTTGCTCATCACCACCAGATGGCATGGGCCGCGTTCACCAGCGGCCACCGCCGCCACCAGCGCCTCAAGATCCTGCTCCACCCGCGCCGGCACCGGCGACCGCGCCACCACCTCATCCAGGGACCAATCCAGACCCGGCGGCTGATACCAGATCACCTGGTCGGCGGCGGCGGTGCTTTGCGCCAGGGTATCGCGATGGCGGCCCAGGCGCATGGTATTGGAACGCGGTTCGATGATCGCCACGATACGCTGCCTACCAACCTTGCGGCGGAGCCCGTCCAGGGTGGTGGCGATGGCCGTGGGATGATGAGCGAAATCGTCGTAAACGTGCACACCCGCTATCTCGCCACGCAGTTCCATGCGGCGCTTCACGCCCTGGAACGCGCTCAACGCTTCCGCTCCCTGGGCCAGGGTCACGCCCACATGCCGTGCCGCCAGCAGCGCCGCCATGCCGTTGTTGACGCTGTGGCGGCCAGTTTGCGACCAGTTCACCCGGCCCACCGTCTCACCCTTTTCCAGCACCTCGAAGGCGGAGCCGTCCTCCGCCAATAGACGATAGCCGGGATCGGCGCCCTCGCCGAAGCGCTCCAGTTCGCTCCAGCACCCTTTTTCCAGAGTCTCCTCCAGAGCGGGCTCTCCTTGCGGCAGAATAATCCTGCCCTGAGACGGAATGGTGCGGATCAGATGGTGGAACTGGGTCTGGATCGCGCCCAGATCAGCGAAGATATCGGCGTGGTCGAACTCCAGATTATTGAGAATGGCGGTGCGCGGCCGGTAATGAACGAACTTGCTGCGCTTGTCGAAAAACGCGGTGTCGTACTCGTCCGCCTCGACCACGAAGAACGGGCTCTCGCCCAGACGGGCGGAAACACCAAAGTTGGCCGGCACGCCGCCAATCAGGTAACCGGGATTCAGTCCCGCGTGTTCCAGAATCCAGGCCAGCATGCTGCTGGTGGTGGTCTTGCCGTGGGTGCCGGCCACCGCCAGTACCCAGCGGCCGGGCAACACCACTTCCGCCAGCATCTGCGCCCCGGAGGTGTACGGCAAACCACGATCCAGCACCGCCTCCACCGCAGGATTGCCACGGCTCAAGGCATTGCCGATCACCACCAGATCCGGGGCCGGCTCCAGTTGCGAAGGGTCATAGCCCTCGGTGAGGTCGATACCGGCGGCGGCTAACTGGTCGCTCATCGGTGGGTAGACGTTCTGATCGGCGCCGGTGACCCGGTGTCCCTGGGCCCGGGCCAGCTGCGCCAGCGACCCCATGAAAGTACCGCAAATACCCAGAATGTGAATGTGCATCGAGTTCCTCTCGCCGACTCCCCGACCATCGCGGGGCAAACCCCCGCACCATAGCGATAACCGGCGGTCAGGTGAAGAGCCGGGGTCCTGCTCAACGGGCGATGGCCGGTCACCGGCGGCTGCTACCAGGCATAGCTCACGCTCGCGATGACATTACGGCGATCACCATACCAGCAGTAGTAAGCGCTGGAGCAGGTGGCGATGTATTCCTTGTCGGCCAGATTCTTGGCCGCCACCTGGAATTTCCAGTCCTGCCACTGATAGCTCACCGTGGCATCCCAAAGCGTGAACGATGGCACACGATGCTCACGGGTATTATCGTTATCGCCATAGGTCTCTCCCACGTAACGCACGCCAGTGCCCACGGCGAGGCCTTTCATCGGCCCTTCCAGGAAACTGTACTTGGCCCAGGCCGAAGCCAACGTCCTGGCCACCTGCTCC
This sequence comes from Alcanivorax sp. 24, assembly GCF_004360225.1. Classification (GTDB taxonomy): domain Bacteria; phylum Pseudomonadota; class Gammaproteobacteria; order Pseudomonadales; family Alcanivoracaceae; genus Alloalcanivorax; species Alloalcanivorax xiamenensis. The sequence goes on along the minus strand of NZ_SNUA01000002.1, from coordinate 20,025 downwards.
GGGCGATTGCCCTCCTGGGCCTTATTGGCGTTCTCCTTGATTTCCGGATCCATGAAGGTGGCGTTGGCGATCACGCTGAGACTCGGCGTGATATTGGCAACCGCTTCCAGTTCCACCCCTTTGTTCTCGACCTCGCCAATTTGCTGCAAGGTCTGCGCGGCGCCCGTGGCCATATTTTCCTTGGTGGCCTGGAACAACGCCATGTTGAAATAACCATCAAAACCGCGCGGCTGATACTTGAGGCCCAATTCGACATTGTCACCGGATTCCGGTTTGGCCTCGTTAGTGCCCTCCCTGGCGATTTCAATCCGCACTGGCAGGAAATACCGGGAATAGTTAGCGTAGGCGGTTACTCCATGATCGAACAGGTACGCCAGGCCGGTACTGGTGGTCCACTCCTCATTCCGTGTACTCTGCCGCGCGGAAAGCGTTTTATTTTTGTACTCCTGTTTGGCGTGGTCATAACGGACGCCGAACAGGAAGACGAAGCGATCATTGAACTTCATCTGATCCTGCAGATAAGCACCGGCCTGATAGAAATCGATGTCTCTTTCTTGCCGCTCGGCTTCGGTCAGGGGGTCACACAACCCGGTCACGGGATCACAGTTTGTCACTGGTGTCAGTGAGCCGGCGCCTCGGTAGCTGGGATTGTAGGGATTGAGAGTCGCCGGAACGTAGCCTCCCAGAGCCGATTCATAATAGCCCATGACCGGGTCACCATAGGTTTTCCCATTGATGGACAAACTCTGGTAATCCAGTCCCACCAACAGCGTGTGGTCGATATCGTTGAAGCTCCATTTGTGGATCAAGCGGTTATCCACATTGAAACCATCGGCCTTCCCCTCTTCATCGGAAAGCCCGCGCAGCACCTGGCTGTCTGAAGTTGGAAGATAACCCAACGAATACATCTGCCGCAGATCCATCTTCATATGTTGATAGCGGGTATATTGCTGGAATTTGGTACTGTCGCTGAAACGATGCTCCAATTGGTAGCCGATGGAGGATTGTTCACGTTCAAACTTTTCATAGTCAGGGTTGCCGATGGCCACATCATCGCCAATCTCACCGTTCGGATTCGGCCTGATCACTCCGCTGGTGGGCAAGAATTGGAGATAGGGATCGGAATCGTCTTTTTGATAGGACGCCAACAGCGTCAGGTCGGTATTGTCTCCCAGTGCGGCGGTGAAAGATGGCGCGATGAGCGTGCGCTCAGCATCCACGTCGTCGACCCGGGTTTCACTGTCACGCCTTAGCGCTACCAGGCGGTAGGCATGCCCGTCTCCAACCGGCCCGGTGACATCCACGGACAGTTGCTTACGGTCGTAGCTACCGTACTCCAAACCCACGTAGCCACTAGAGTAGGAACGCGGACGCTTGCTGACGGTATTGACGGCACCGCCAGGAGGGTTCTGTCCGTACAAGGCGGACGGCGCGCCACGCAGAATTTCCACCCGTTCCAGGCCAAAGGGATCAATCTGCCAGCTGTAGAAGCCATACGAATAGACCCGGGTGCCATCGCGGTACAAACCGTTGTTGGCCTGATCAAACCCGCGAATAACAAACCAGTCCTGCTTGTTATCTTCACCGAAATAGTTCGCCTGAATGCTGGGCGTGTATTGCAAAGCGTCGGCGATGCTGATCGAGGCACGGTCTTCCATTTGCTCACGCGTGACGATAGAGATGGCACGCGGAGTCTCGCTCACCGGGGTATTGATTTTAGTCGCGGTGAGACTGCGTTGCCCCACATAACCAAAGTCCTCTTGCCCCAAGGCGCCGTCAGCCCGCGCCCCAACCTCCACCGTATCCAGTTGTCGGGTGGAGGAGCCGTCCTGAGCCCAGGCATGGCCAGTGAGCATGGCGGCGGCCACCGCCCAAGTCATTGGGTGGCGGGTGCCCCAGCCCCATCGTTGTTGTGTGTTACCGGATCGGCTAGCCATAAAATCTCCTGGCGGATAACTGGCAAGATAATAGGAATGATTCGCATTATACAAAGATTACATATTCCCGCCAGATCCCATTCCAATCCGCCTGACTATGGATCAGCACACCGACAATACTTTAAGCCGGTTAATGGATTACCATGGAACGTGGCCGCCCCTCTCTTCCTCGCGGAAGCGGTGGCCGCTTTCTTTCACTACGAATACGTTTTTCGTTATTGTCTTGGGAGACATCATGCTGACAATTAAAAGTCCCGAAGAACTGCAAACTTGGGAAGGCAAGGAACTCGGCGTTTCCGAGTGGGAAACCATCAGCCAGGAGCGCATCAACCAGTTCGCCGAAGCCACCGGTGACCATCAGTGGATCCACGTGGACGTGGAACGGGCCAACAAGGAATCCCCCATGGGCGGCCCCATAGCTCACGGTTACCTGACGCTGTCCTTGATCCCCATGTTCAAGGATCAGATCTACGCCATCGAAGGCGTCAAGGCCGGCATCAATTACGGCCTCAACGGCTGCCGCTTCCTCGCCCCGGTCCCCGCCGGCGCCCGCGTCCGCGCCCGCTTCGTGATGAAATCCGTCACTCAGAAAGGCGAAGGCCGCTACCTGCTCTGCAACGAAGTCACCATCGAACTGGAAGGCAGCGACAAACCGGCCTGCGTGGCGGAAAGCCTGGGGATGGTGCTTTTTTGAGTTGACAGTTGATAGTGGACAGTTGACAGCGAAAGGCTAAAACCGAGCATTGCGGTTATGCAAAGATGGATTGCCCATTAGCAATCTCGCTGTTGTTACTGATTGTCCTTCCTGGAGGTTTATAAAACCTATGAGGCCGCGCCCAAAGACCGGGCGCGGCCTCTTTGCTTCTACTCTGTTTTTTTCGCTGTCAACTGTCCACTATCAACTGTCAACTGCTCTTCTCAGTGGCTGATCATCCACGGCCGTGCGGAAGGGAACATTTTCTTGCCGTCGGCGGTGTAGAACACTTTCGGCGAGGGTTTGGCGTGATGGCAGCAGCCCTGTTCCTTTTCGCTGTGGTCGTTGCCGCGTCGGGGTTCGTGGGCGGCGCGTTCGTTGCGTTCCATGGCCTGACGACGGGCCGGTGCCATGTCGAGCACTTCCGGCGGCACCATGATCACCCGGGGAGCCAGTTCATCGCATTGTGGACAGGCGCGGGCGATGCCGGATTCCGTCACCGCCACCAGGGCATGAAACAGTCCATGGTTCGCGCATTTGTAATCGTATAACGGCATCACTGCCCTCCCCTATTTATCTTTCGCCAGCGGTACGTCCATGGAACCGGCCACGCTGTGTTGCGGGCCATCGACTCCCGGTTTGAGATCGAAATCGAAGATATCAGTGGGCAGCCATAAGGTGGCGCAGGCGTTGGGCACGTCCACCACGCCGCTGATGTGGCCCTGCACCGGCGCGCATCCCAACAGCGAATAGGCCTGGGCACCGGAATAACCGAATTTCTTCAGGTACTCGATGGCGTTGAGGCAAGCCTGGCGATACGCAATATGCACGTCCAGGTAGTGTTGCTTGCCCTCCTCGTCCACGGAAATACCTTCGAAGATCAGATAGTCATCGTACTTCGGCGCCATCGGGCTGGGTTTGAAGATCGGGTTCTTGATCGCGTATTTTTCCATGCCGCCTTTGATCAGATTCACACGCATGTGAATCCAGCCAGCCATTTCAATGGCGCCGCAGAAGGTGATCTCGCCATCCCCCTGGCTGAAGTGAAGATCCCCCACGGACAATCCCGCGTCCTTCACATACACCGGAAAATAAATTTGCGAGCCACGGGAAAGATCCTTGATATCGCAGTTACCGCCATGCTCCCTCGGCGGCACCGTCCGCGCGCCTTCCGCGGCGGCGGCATTGCGGGCGTCACCGTTCAGCTTGCCCATGTGCGCGGTATCCGCGAACGGCAGGTTCACCAGACCGGGCACCCGGTCCGGATCGGTATCATAAAGTTCTTTTTCCCGCTTGTTCCATTCGTCCAGCATGCTCTTGGACGGCAGGCAGCCAATCAATCCCGGGTGGATCAGACCGGCGAATTCCACGCCGGGAATGTGGCGGGATTTGGTGAACATGCCATTGAAGTCCCAGATGGTTTTCTGCGCTTCCGGAAAGTGCTCGGTCAGAAAGCCGCCACCATTTTGTTTGGAAAAGAAGCCGTTGAAACCCCACTGGCTTTCCTGGAAAGTGCCGATGTCGAGAATGTCCACCACCAGCAGATCTCCGGGCTCGGCGCCTTCCACACCCACCGGGCCGGACAGGAAATGCACCTGAGTCAGGTCCACGTCGCGAACGTCCTCGGCGTTGTCGTCGTTGTTGATTTGCCCGCCAGTCCAGTCGTGGCATTCCACGATGAAGTCATCACCGGGTTTCACCATGGCGGCCATGGGAATATCCGGATGCCACCGGTTATGTACTTTCTCGTTCTCGTACGGGGACTTGTTCAGATCAATTTTAATGATGGTCTCAGCCATGGTGTGCTTCCCTCCGCTCAACGTCGTCATCCCATGCCTCGGCAGGGATCATGAATCAGAGCCTGCCGGGCTGGCTCTGACACTATCGCGCCGGCCACCGGCCGGCGCCATTGGTGAAAACACCCCGGCGCCTACGTTGTATGACGTAGTCCGTCGCGGGGGTCGGTCTCCATTACCGGCACGATCTCCAAGGTACCACCGGTGGTTCGTACCAGGAATCGATGAATGCCGGGATGGCTGAACATAGCCGCGGCCACCTTCGGCTCCAGCTCATTGCGCAGGCGTCGCCGCAGGTCGCGGGCGCCATAGCGGATGTCCTGCCCCGCACGGAATCGGGTCCGCGCCGCCGGTTGCCAGGACAGAGAAACGTCTCTTCTTTGCAGTCGGTCCGCCAGACGATCCAGCTCCATTTCCAGTAACCCGTCGGCCCGTTGTGGGTCCAGCGGTTGAAAATAGTGAATACGGTCGATGCGATTGATGAACTCGGGATCGAAATACTCACGCACCGCCTGCTCCGGGATGCGCTCCGTCGCCGTCGGGCGCAACGCCAGCCAACGACGCCAGCCTCGGCGATAGCGCGCCAATCGGGTCTGCGCTTCACGGGCACCGAGATTGCTGGTCATGAAGATCAGGCTATTGCGGAAATCCAGCTCCCGGGTGCCGGCGGACAAAGCCAGCCGGCCATGATCCAGCACGTTCATCAAAGCCCGTATTACCCGGACGTCAGCCTTTTCAATTTCGTCAAACAGCACCACTCCCGGTTTGCGGAAAGTGCCGCGCAGCCGCTCCTCATCCAGCAGGGTATGTCCTTCCTTACTACCGACATATCCAGGTGGCGCACCGATGAGAGCGGCGGCATAGTGCTCTTGGGCCAGGGTGTTCATATCCACCCGGCACAGCGCGTCGGCGCGACCGTGCAACGCCTCGGCCAGCAGCCGTGCGGTTTCGGTCTTGCCAACACCGGTGGGCCCGACAAACAGGTGCACCGCCAAGGGCCGTTCCGGATCCGAAATATCCGCTTTGATCCGCGTCAGCATCGCTTCCAGATCCGCCAGCACCGGATCCTGACCGACGATGCGGGCACTCAGCCGCGCCATCACCTGATCCGGCTCGAACTGGAATCGGGAGGCGCGGGCCCCCGGTGTCACCGGCGGTGGCCGGGACTCCGCCTGCTCCATCAGGCGTTCGTTGATGAAAGGCACCGGCGTCTACTCCCCCGCCGCCCTTTCCTTTTCCGGCACCGGCGGATTCCCCACCGGACAGTCCGCCACGCCAACCGTATCGCGGGTCATGGCTTCCACCTGTTCCTGCGCTTTCCGCGCGTCCAGCACCCAGGTTCGATAAAAATCGAATGGACAATCGGCCACGCCCTTGTCACCGTCACCGGAGTTGTGCACACCGGTATAGCCGCGATGCAGCAACTTGAACAGATGGTTCTGGGACTGATCGTTGGCGCGGGCATCACGGATCTGGCTGACGGAAAGCTGAGCGTATTGCACGCCCATCTCCTCTTCACCGCATTCCCCCAGGGTACGGCCATCGAAACCGACCAGAGCGGAATGCCCGAAGTAGGAATAGACCCCGTCAAAGCCGGTGGCGTTGGCCACCGCCACGTAGCAGTTGTTGGCCCAGGCCATGGTCTTGGCCATCATGATCTGCTGTTCCTTGGCCGGATACATATAGCCCTGACAACGCACGATCAACTCCGCGCCCTTCATGGCACAATCCCGCCAGATCTCCGGATAGTTACCGTCGTCACAGATAATCAGACTGATCTTCAGCCCTTTCGGCCCTTCGGTAACGTAGGTGCTGTCACCGGGATACCAGCCCTCGATCGGGCACCAGGGGATGCACTTGCGGTATTTCTGCACAATGCGTCCCTGGTTATCGATCAGCACCAGCGTGTTATACGGCGCCTTGTGGGGATGGTCTTCATGGCGCTCACCAGTGAGCGAGAACACCCCCCAGGTGTTCGCCTCGCGGCAGGCGGCGGCGAAAATATCGGTTTCATCGCCCGGCACGGTGGCGGCGGTGGCCATCATTTCGCCGGGGTCGTACATGATCCCCATGGTGCTGTATTCGGGGAACACCACCAGGTCCATGCCCGGCAATCCGAGCTTCATACCCTTGATCATCCCGGCGATGTGACGCGCGTTGTCCAGCACTTCTTCACGGGAGTGCAGACGCGGCATTTTGTAGTTCACCACCGCCACGCCGACGGTGTCGGCACTACTGGAAATATCACCATGACGCATTGCTTGTCTCCTCGGATTCAGACCGCCAGATAGGCGGCGATTTTTTTCTGGTTCGCGCCTTCCCGGTCCTCTTCATGCACGAAGCGTCCTTTCTCGATCACCAGAATGCGATCCGACACGTCCATGACAAAGCTCAACACCTGTTCGGATACCAGAATGGAAAGCCCACGTGTATCGCGGATTTTTCGCAGCGTTCGCGCCAGCTCCTGGATGATGGAGGGCTGGATCCCCTCGGTGGGTTCATCGAGAATCAGCACCTTGGGATCGGTGGCCAGGGCACGCGCTATGGCCAGCTGTTGCTGCTGCCCGCCGGACAGGTTGCCGCCTTTGCGTGACGCCATATCCTTGAGCACCGGGAACAGCTCGTATAAATCCGAGGGAATGCCCTTGCGGCCGGAAGCGGCCAGGCCGGTCTCGATATTTTCCTTCACCGTCAAAGTGGGAAAGATCATCCTTCCTTGCGGCACGAAGCCGAGCCCGGCCTTGACTCTTTGATGGCTTTTCAGCGGCATCAGATCAACGCCCAGCATGGACAACACGCCCTCTCTGGCCGGCACCATGCCGACCATGGATTTCATCAACGTGGTCTTGCCCATGCCATTGCGGCCGACCACGGCGACAATCTCGTTCTCGCCCACGTCCAGTTGCAAGTCATGGATCACCTCACTCTGGCCGTAAGCCACGGAGTAGTTTTGCAATCTCAGCATGATCAGTGTCCCAGGTAGACTTCGACCACTTTCGGGTCGGCTTTGACGTGGGCCAGGGAACCTTCGGACAACACCTGCCCCTGGTGCATCACGGTGACACGATCGGCGATGTCACCGACGAACTGCATGTCGTGCTCGATCACCAACACGGTGTGATTGCGGGTTATCACTTTGAGCAACTCAGCGGTTTTCTTACGCTCCGCTACCGACATGCCCGCCACCGGCTCGTCCAACATCAACAGATCCGGTTCCTGGATCAGCAGCATGCCGATCTCCAGCCACTGTTTTTGTCCATGGCTGAGCAGATCGGCACGGCGGTCCAGTTGATCCGCCAGAAAAATGGTCTCCGCCACCTCGTGGACCGCGTCGATGACCTGCTGATCACGACGGAATGCCAGTGCCCCCATCACTGAACGCCCGCGCGGATAGGACACTTCCAGGTTCTCGAACACGGTGAGGTCGTCATAAATGGACGGATTCTGGAACTTGCGCCCCACCCCGGAGCGAACGATCTGGTGCTCCTTCATCCGCGTCAGATCCTGCCCTTTGAAACGGATGGCGCCATCGGTGGCCCGGGTCTTACCGCAAATCAGATCGAGCACCGTGGTCTTGCCAGCACCGTTGGGTCCGATGATGACGCGGATCTCGTTATGTTCCAGATACAGGGACAGGTCGTTGACCGCCTTGAAGCCATCGAAGGACACCGTCAGCCCTTCCACGGTGAGGATAAAATCCCGGGACGTGCTCATGGGGTTTCCTCCATCTGACGGGCCGGAGCCGTGGACGGTGTTCTGGCCGCTTTACCCAGGCCACCCAGGATTTTTTTCTCCAGCGGCATCAGATAACGCTGATACAAACCGGCAATACCGTTGGGGAACGCCAGCACCACGGCAATGAACAGCGCGCCCATGGCATACAACCAGAGTTCCGGAAAGGATTCGGAGAACCCGGTTTTCGCCGCGTTCACCAACAGCGCGCCATATACCGCGCCGAGCAATGAATGACGCCCGCCCACGGCGCAGAAGATCACCATTTCAATGGACGGCACGATGCCGACAAAGGACGGCGACATGAAGCCCACCTGCAAGGTGAACAGGGCGCCGCCGATGCCGGACAGCGCCGCCGCCAGACAGAACACGAACACCTTGAACGAGGCCACGTCGTAACCAGAGAAGCGAACCCGGTCTTCCTGGTCCCGCATCGCCACCAGGATGCGGCCGAGTTTGCTGCCCAGCACATGCCGGGCCAGCAACACGCAGGCCAACAGCAAACCGGCGGTCACGAAGTACAGCACTGTCTTGGCTTCATTGCCGCGAATATCCCAGCCCATCAGCGTGCGCAGGTCGGTGATGCCATTGGCGCCGCCGGTGAAGCCCTGCTGGCCGATGATGAGGATGGTGAGAATGGCGGCGATCGCTTGGGTAATGATGGCGAAATAAACGCCACCGACGCGCCGCTTGAACATGGCCACGCCGATGATCAAGGCGAGGATCACCGGCACCATCACCACCGCGATCAGAGTGAAGGAGAAGCTGTGGAACGGCTGCCAGAACCAGGGCAGCTCGGTGACCTGGTTCCAGTCCATGAAGTCGGGAATGCCCGGCGTGGACTGGCTGGCGGTAGCCTCGGGACTGGACGCTTCCAGCTTCAGAAACATGGCCATGCAATAGCCGCCCAGCCCGAAGAAAACACCCTGACCGAGACTGAGAATGCCACCCTTGCCCCAGCACAATACCAGCCCCACGGCGACGAAGGCGTAGGTCAGGTACTTGCCCACCAGGTTGAGACGGAAGGCGTCCAAAAGCACGGGAAACACCAGCAACAGCAGTGCCGCCAACACCAGGAAATAGAGATTCTCCCGGGACATCAATGACGATGCGGATGGAGTGGTTTTCATCACGGCCTCCTAACGGCGAACCTTGAGGGCGAACAAACCCTGAGGACGCAACATGAGAATGCCCACCACCACCAGCAACGTCAGTACCTTGGCCATGGAACCGCTGAGGAAGAATTCCATGGTGGACTGGGCCTGGGAAATGGTGAACGCGGATGCGATGGTGCCGAGCAGACTTTGCGCGCCGCCGAACACCACCACCAGGAAAGTGTCGACGATGTACAACTGCCCGGAAGTGGGACCGGTGGACCCGATCATGGTGAACGCCGCTCCGGCCACGCCGGCGATACCGCAGCCCAGGGCAAAGGTGATCCGGTCCACTTTGCCGGTATCAATCCCTACCGCTTCCGCCATGGGCCGGTTCTGCACCACCGCGCGCACCTGACGGCCCCAGCCGGAACGGAACATCAACAGATAGACCAGCGTGGCGATGACCAGCGTCACCACCATCACGATCAGGCCGTTGATGGGAATTTCCACCAGGTCGGTAACGGCGATGGAGCCCATCATCCAGTCCGGCAGGCTCACCCCCACTTCGCGGGCACCGAAGATCGAGCGATAAGCCTGCTGCAGGATCAGACTCAGCCCCCAGGTGGCCAACAGGGTATCCAGCGGCCGGTGGTACAGATGGCGTATCATCAACCATTCCACCAGCATTCCCAGCAGAGCGCTGGCAATGAACGCGAGGAACATGGCGACAAAGAAATAAATGCCGTACAGACCGGGCATCACATTTTCAAACAGACCGGCGGTCAGGTAGGTGGTGTAGGCCCCCAGAATCATGAACTCACCGTGGGCCATGTTGATGACGCCCATCTGGCCGAAAATAATCGCCAGCCCCAGAGCCATCAGCACGAAAATGGAAAACAACGACAAGCCGGCAAAGCCTTGCATGGCGAAAATCGACATCAGCTCCGGCATGGAATAATCAGCGAACATGGCGTTCTCCCGGGCAACCTTTCGCGTCGAATCGGGCCGGCACCCTCACGGGTGCCGGCGGTCTGGTTACTTGTAACCTTCGGGGAACGGATCCGGCTCCATCAGATCCTCGGTCTCGTACACCACTTTGTACTGGCCGTCTTTTTGCGCCTGGCCAATGCGTGCCTTGGACCACAGGTGGTGATTCTCATGGATGCGGACATAGCCTTCCGGTGCCGTTTTCAGTTCAATGCCCGGGAACACTTCACGGATCTTGTCGACGTCGAAAGAGCCGGCTTCCTCCACCGCCGCCTTCCACAGCCAGGGACCGAGATAAGCCGCCTGGGTCACATCGCCGATCACGATGTCATCACCCCAACGCTCCTTGAACGCTTTCACGAACGCTTCGTTGTTGGGGTTATTCAGGCTCTGGAAGTACTTCATGGAAGCGTAGGCGCCTTCCACGTTCTCGCCGCCGATGCCGAGGATTTCATCCTCGGTGACGGAGATGGTCAGCAGCAGCGGCTTTTCCTTGGTCAGATCGATGCCGGCGGCCTTGAGCTGCTTATAGAACGCCACGTTGGAGCCCCCCACCACGGAAGCAAAGATAACGTCCGGCTTGCGCAGCTTGATCTTGTTGATCACCGAGTTGAACTGAGTGTGGCCCAGCGGGTAGTACTCCTCACCCACCACTTTCAGACCTTTCTTCTCGATGTGCTTGCGAGCGATCTTGTTGGAGGTGCGCGGCCAGATGTAGTCGGAGCCGAGCAGGTAGAAGGTCTTGGCGCCTTTCTCCTTCACCACCCAGTCGATACTGGCGAGGATCTGTTGCGTCGCTTCCTGGCCGGTGTAGATCACGTTCGGTGATTGTTCCAATCCTTCATAGAAGGTCGGGTAATAAAGCATGCCGTTGTACTGCTCGAACACCGGCAGAACCGCCTTGCGGGACGCCGATGTCCAGCAGCCGAACACCGTCGCCACCTTGTCATTGACCAGCAGCTTGCGGGCTTTCTCGGCGAAGGTGGGCCAGTCACTGGCGCCGTCCTCCTGGATGTACTCGATCTTGCGACCCAGCACCCCGCCTTGGGCGTTGATCTGTTCGATAGCCAGTTTTTCCGCCTGCACCGAGCCGGTTTCACTGATCGCCATGGTGCCGGTGATGGAATGCAGGATCCCCACCTTGACGGTATCGTCGGTCACCGCCAGGCCGGTGCTGTTGACCTCATCGGCCCCACTTACCCCGGGCAACCCCAACGCGGCCCAGGCCAGCAGACCGGCCCACCCCAATCGCCGTTTCAAACCCGGCGCCGTTACCTTTGCTCTCGTCATGGTCTTCCCCTCGTCAGCGGTTCGGACCGACCGGCTCCAGGACCGGCGGTCATTGGCAACGAGTATGGGAAAGGGCCGGCGGGCGGCCCATTCGGTGATTGGGTCAGGCCTATACGTCATTTTCCCCATAGGCCGCCCGCCACCCGGGGGGGTACCGTCGGGCCCGGGAAATAAAGACAGCCCGTGACCAAAGATTGGGCACGAATCCTGCTTCTTTCTATTTGCAGAACCTTTAGTCGAAGAGACTTTGACACTGTGCACGGTGCCCAGGGACCGCGCACCACTTCCATTCGGGTGGGTGAACGACGCTGACATGCAGCAACGAATCTTTCCGGTCCGACGTAACTACAACCAATGGGTCGCCAATCAGACTCTGGAGGACTACGCCCTGCGGTTCACCGCCAAGTCCGCCCGGCGCTGGTCACCGGGGCGGGTGGCGCTGACCGCCCTGGGCGCGATCTCGTTTCTCGCCCTGGAGGCGATCGGCGCCGCCATTACCCTTAACCATGGTTTCACCAACGCGGCCTGGGCCATCGCCGTATTCAGCGTCACTATCTTCCTGCTCGGCGTCCCGGTCAGCTACTACGCCGCCCGCGACGGTGTCGACATTGATCTTCTCACCCGCGGCGCTGGTTTCGGCTACCTGGGTTCGACCATCGCGTCGCTGATCTACGCGTCCTTCACCTTCATCTTCTTCGCTCTGGAATCGGCGATCATGGCGATGGCCCTGGAAGTCCTGTTCGGCCTGCCGCTGACGTTGGGCTACGTAATCAGCTCCGTGGTGGTGATTCCACTGGTGACCCATGGCATCACCTATCTCACCCGGTTCCAGGCCTGGACCCAGCCATTCTGGGTTATCCTGCACTTACTGCCGTTCGTGTTCATTCTCTGGCAGGACCCGCAGTCCCTGGACCGCTGGTTCCAGTTCCCCGGAGGCAGCACCAGTCACGGCGGTTTCGATCTGCTACTGTTCGGCGCCGCCTCCACGGTGTTGTTCTCGCTGGTGGCGCAGATCGGTGAGCAAGTGGATTTTCTTCGTTTCATGCCGGAGAAGACCTCCGCCACCCGGGTTCGCTGGTGGGCGGCCATGCTTGCCGGCGGCCCCGGCTGGATCGTGGTCGGCGCCCTCAAGGCACTGGCCGGCTCCTTTCTGGTGGTATTGGCGATGCACCACGGTCTGCCGCAAAGCCAGGCCCAGGAGCCGATGCACATGTACCTGATGGCGTTTTCTCACGTCACCAGCCACCCGGCCGCCCTGCTGGCGCTGGCCGGTATTTTCGTGGTGTTGTCGCAGCTGAAGATCAACGTCACCAATGCCTACGCCGGCTCCATCGCCTGGTCCAATTTTTTTTCACGCCTGACCCACAGCCACCCCGGCCGGGTGGTGTGGCTGGTGTTCAACGTGATGATCGCGCTGTTGCTGATGGAGATCGGCATTTATCGGGCGTTCGAGTCAATTCTGAGCAGCTACGCCATGGTGGCGGTGGCCTGGATCGGCGCCCTGGTGGCGGACCTGGTGATCAACAAACCGCTCGGTTTGAGTCCCAAACACATCGAGTTCAAACGCGCCTATCTGTATGACCTCAATCCGGTGGGCTGCGGTGCCATGCTGCTGGCCACCCTGGTGGGCCTGGCCTGCAAGGCCGGCGCGCTGGGCGCCACCTGCGAGGCACTGGCCTCGTTCATCACCCTGTTCACCGCCTTCCTGTCCGCGCCGCTGATCGCCGTGGCCACCGGAGGGCGCTACTACATCGCCCGGCCACCGTCATGGCCGGAGTCGGTGGAGGGCAAACCCTGTTGTATCTGCGAACATGCCTTCGACCAGGAAGACATGGCATTCTGCCCCGCCTACAACGGACCGATCTGTTCGCTGTGCTGTTCGCTGGACGCCCGCTGCCACGACAGTTGCAAGCAGGATGCCCGCTTCCAGCAGCAACTGATGGGCTGGCTCGCGGGCATCCTGCCGGATCGTGCCCTCAACCACCTGCGCACCCGCATAGGGCATTTTCTCGGCCTGCTACTGGTGGTGACGTCACTGCTGGCCGCCTTTCTGACACTGGTTTATTACCAGGCCGCCGCCGGCGAACCGCCGGCACGGGCGGTGCTGGCCGCGACCCTGGCCAAGCTGTTCGTGATTCTGGTGATCATGAGCGGCGTGGTGGCGTGGCTGTTCGTGCTCGCCCACGAAAGCCGCCGGGTAGCAGAGGAAGAAACCCAGAAACAAACCCGCGCCCTGATGGCGGAGATCAGGGCCCACGAAAAAACCGATCGCGAACTGCAGAAAGCCAAGGAGCTGGCGGAGGCCGCCAATCAGGCCAAGAGCCGCTATCTCACCGGTCTCAGCCACGAGCTTCGTTCCCCGTTGAACGCCGCCTACGGTTATGCCCAATTGCTGGAGCACGATCCCGCCATTCCAGACAACCGCCGGGACGCCGTTGCCGCCATCCGTCGCAGTACTGGCCATCTCTCCGACCTGATCGAAGGGTTGCTGGAGATCTCCAAGATCGAGGCCGGCAGACTGGAGCTGTACCGTAACCGGGTGCGGGTACCGGCGCTGATCGACGAGCTGGTGACCATGTTCCGGCTGCAGGCGGAGGACAAGGGCATCGGCTTCGAGTTCAAGCCGCAAGGGCGCATCCCGGAATGGGTGGCCACCGACGAGAAGCGCTTACGCCAGATTCTGATCAATCTGTTATCCAACGCCATCAAATTCACCGACCGGGGCCAGGTCACTCTGCACTTCCGCTATCGTTCCCAGGTGGCGGAGTTCATCGTGCGCGACACTGGTGTCGGTATCGCCGAGGAGGACCAGGCGCGCATCTTCCGGCCGTTCGAGCGGGTACGCAAACCGGGCATGCCGGTGGTTCACGGCACCGGTCTGGGCCTGACCATCACCAAGCTGCTGGCCGATATCATGGGCGGCGACATCCAGGTCAACAGCATCGCGGGACAAGGCAGCGAGTTCCGGCTCTCGGTGATGCTTTCCAGCCTGGCGCACAACCGCGATCAGGACCGCGAACCGACCCGCCCGGTGCACGGTTACCGGGGCCCGCGCCGCACCCTGCTGGTGGTGGACGACGACCCGTCCCACCGTGGTCTGATCAGTGATCTGCTCACCCCATTGGGTTTTCAGGTGCTGGAGGCCCCGGACGGCCGCACCGCCCTGGCGATGCAGGCCCAGAGCCTTCCGGATCTGATTCTGATGGACGTGGCCATGCCCGGCCTGAACGGCTGGCAAACCACCCAGGCCCTGCGCCAGGCCGGCTGCCCGGCGCCGATCGTGATGCTGTCCGCCAACGCCCGCGAAGCCGCCCATGCCAACGCCTTCAGTGACAGCCCCCACGACGATTATCTGGTGAAACCGTTCAAACTGAGCGCGCTGCTGGAAACCCTGGCCCGACACCTCCGCCTGGACTGGGAACATCGCCCGCCGGCATCACCCGCCGGCGATGCCTCCATCCCGCCGTTGGACAAGGCACTGCGTGACGAGTTGGTGGCCCTGGCCGAAATCGGCCACTTGCGGGGCTTGCAGGAACGTCTGGAACGCGCCCTCCGGGACCGGCATCTGCCGGAACCGCTGGCCGCGACGCTGACCGCCTCCCTGCGCCGCTTCGATTTCCATCAGGTGATCCAAGTACTGGAGCGCGCGCCATGAGCCAACCCGATCGCAAGGACCTGATCCTGGTGGTGGACGATTCCCCGGACTCCCTGGGCATGATTCATCAAGCCCTGGAACAGGCGGATTTGACCGCCCTGCTCGCGCTGGACGGTCAGCAGGCACTCAATATTGCTGAAAAGATGGTGCCGGATCTGATTCTGCTGGACGCGATGATGCCGCATATGGACGGCTTCGAGACCTGCCGGCGATTGAAAAGCCAGCCAGCGCTGGCATTGATTCCGGTGATCTTCATGACCGGCCTCAGCGACGCCGAGGATGTGGTGCGCGGGTTGGAAGCCGGTGGCGTGGACTACGTCACCAAGCCGGTGCGTCCCTCGGAGTTGATCGCCCGCATTCGTGTGCACCTGACCAATGCCCGCCAGACCCAAAGCGCCCGCAGCGCCCTGGACCGCTTCGCCCAGGCCGCCTTCTCCACCGACCGCGACGGCCGCTGGCAATGGGCAACACCGCAGGCGGAGCAGTTGCTTGACGATGGCGCCGGCGGTCGCGACACCTGGCTGGCGCTGCTGGCGCGGCACATCGTGGACTGGCTCGGCCGGGCGCCGCAACCGTCGGATCTGCACACCGTCAGCGACGGTGGCGCCACCTTTCGCCTGCGTTTTCTCGGCGAGGTCACCGCCGGCGAATTTCTGTTCCGTATTCATCAGCACGACGAGGAGGAAGGCGCGGAGCGTTTGCGCGCCCAGTTGCGGCTGACGCCCCGGGAAGCTCAGGTGCTGCTGTGGATCGCCCAGGGCAAAACCAACCGGGAAATCGGCCAGATTCTGACTCTGAGTCCGCGTACCGTGAACAAGCACCTGGAGCAGGTGTTCCGCAAACTGGGAGTGGAAAACCGCACCTCGGCGGCGGCCATGGCGCTGGGGTGTCTCGGGGTATAGAGGTGACTACAAGGCCACTGTGGGAAGCTTGCTTGCAAGCGAATACTGGGCCCGAACCAAAACATTCGCTTGCAAGCAAGCTTCCCACGGCGGCTCCGTGGCTTTCTCCGCGGGCGGCGCAGCCGCGTCAGCGGTTCAGCACCTCCGGCATGAACGCCGCCAGCGTCATATAGGTGAGAATCAGCAGGGAGAACGCCAGCGCCAGGCCCAGCAGCGGGCTGACATCCAGGGAACGGTGATAGATAAAACTCTGCACCGCCAGTTGCCAGCTCACCAGCATGAAGTAGAGACCATCGATGATCGGGATCGGCTGTGCCGCGGCCATGTTGACGACCAGCAACGGCAACGCCACCAGGGACAGCAACAGGTCCAGCCCCAGCAGTGCCATCATGGTTTGCACCCAGCGTGTCAGCAAGCTCTTGAAGGCCAGCGCGGCGGTGGTGACGGCGGTGACCAGCGACAGCGAAATCCACTGCACGGCGATCAACTGCCCGGCGGGCAGGCTGGTCTGCAGATTGGCACTGAGCCCCTGCATGATCAGCCAGGCCACCAGCAGGATCACCAGCAACGGCGGCGCATAGGGCATATCCTCCGGCCCCTTGCGAAACAAACTCAGGCGCCAGAACAGACGAATCAAAGCGTTCATATCTCCTCCCGGAGCGCTATTGTTCCAGAGCCGGCAGCCGGACACCATCCCGGGGGACAGGCCGGTGCCTTTTCCGCTAGAATGCGCGCGATTTCAACGGTAGGCCGCCGCGCCGGCGCGGCCAGCTCAGGGAGTTTGCAATGGGGTCCAGAAACGCCTTTTACGCACAGTCCGGCGGGGTTACCGCCGTGATCAACGCCTCCGCGGCGGGAGTGATCGAAACCGCCCGCGCCCACAAGGGCGTGATCGGCAAGGTCTATGCCGGTCGTAACGGCATCATCGGTGCCCTCACCGAGGATCTGATCGACACCAGCAAGGAAAGCAAGAGCGCCATCGCCGCGCTCAAGCACACCCCCGGTGGCGCCTTCGGTTCCTGCCGCTACAAGCTGAAGGACCTGAAAACTTCCCAGCGCGAATACGAGCGTCTGATCGAAGTCTTCAAGGCCCACGACATCGGCTACTTCTTCTACAACGGCGGTGGCGACTCCGCCGATACCTGCCTGAAGATTTCGCAGTTGTCCAAGACCATGGGCTATCCGATCCAGGCGATCCACGTACCGAAAACCGTGGATAACGACCTGCCGATCACCGATGTCTGCCCGGGCTTCGGCTCCGTCGCCAAATACACCGCGGTGAGCTGCCGTGAGGCGGCCCTGGACGTGGCCAGCATGTGCGCCACCTCCACCAAGGTGTTCGTAATGGAAGTGATGGGCCGCCACGCCGGCTGGATCGCCGCCGCCGCCGGTCTCGCCAAGGAGCAGAACGAGGACGCCCCGCATTTGATCCTGTTCCCGGAAATCGCCTTCGACCAGCAGGCGTTCCTGAAGAAAGTGGACGAGACGGTGAAGAAGGTAGGCTACTGCGTCATCG
Organism: Alcanivorax sp. 24; assembly: GCF_004360225.1. Classification (GTDB taxonomy): domain Bacteria; phylum Pseudomonadota; class Gammaproteobacteria; order Pseudomonadales; family Alcanivoracaceae; genus Alloalcanivorax; species Alloalcanivorax xiamenensis. Next base: position 2,419 of record NZ_SNUA01000002.1, on the reverse strand, counting down.
TCGTCTCGGAGGGAGCCCGCACCGCCGACGGTACCTTCCTGGCGGACGCCGGCACCACCGATGCCTTCGGCCACAAACAACTGGGCGGCGTGGCGCCGGTGCTGGCACAGTTGGTGAAAAACGAGTTGGGCTATAAATACCACTGGGCGGTCAGTGACTATCTGCAGCGGGCGGCGCGCCATATCGCCTCCGCCACTGATGTGGAGCAGGCCTACGCGGTGGGCCGCGCGGCGGTGGAATTCGCCGTGGCCGGCAAGAATGCCGTGATGCCCACCATCGAGCGCAAGAAAACCAAGAAGTACGGCTGGACCATCGGTGAGGCACCGCTGAAGAAGGTGGCCAACGTGGAAAAGAAAATGCCGCGCAAGTTCATCACCAAGGACGGTTTCGGCATCACCCCGTCCGCCCGCGAGTACCTGGCACCGCTGATCGAGGGCGAGTCCTACCCGCCCTACAAAAACGGCCTGCCGCAGTTCGCCAAGCTGAAACTGGCCGCGGTGCCGAAAAAGCTGAACGACAAGTTCGAGGTATAAGCCGTCTCAAAGAGATCGTGGTCCACGGACCGCTTTGGCTCGCTTGACCTGAATTCACACAATATTCGCCGCCAAGGCAGCTCCCACAGCGGCTTCGTGGTTCCTCTGTGGGAAGCTGGCTTGCCAGCGAATTACGGGACACCCGTGCTCCAGCAACGGCGATATTGTTGGTGACCGGCTCGCCACCAAAGCAAACCATTCTCATTATTGCTACAATTCCCCTGCCCACCCGGGTAACCAACCATAACGGGGATCACCATGCGACCAATCACTTTGCGGCTTTCCTCTCTCTCATTATCCCTGCTTGCCATCGGCGCCTTCCCCACCGCACAGGCGCAAACCTCCGGGGAAGAAGATGACACCGAGCCGTATCAGCTGGCGCCGGTGGAGGTGCAATCCAGCGCCGACGCCTCCGCCGGTGGCCTGAGCAAAGCCTATGCCGGCGGCCAGGTGGCGGAAGGCGGCTCCGTCGGCATTCTCGGCAACCAGTCGGTTATGGAGACCCCATACAGCTTCACCAGCTACACCGAGCAGTTGATCGAGGACCAGCAGGCCGCCAGTGTCGGCGAGATACTGCTCAATGATCCGGCGGTGCGGGTGGCCCGGGGCTTCGGCAACTACCAGCAGCTGTATATGGTGCGCGGCCTGCCGGTGTATTCCGATGACATGACCTACAACGGCCTGTACGGGTTGCTGCCGCGACAATATCTGGCCTCGGAATTCGTCGAGCGGGTGCAGGTGTTCCGGGGCGCCAACACCTTCCTGAAAGGCGCCGCCCCCGGTGGCAGCGGTCTCGGCGGCGGTGTCAACGTGCTGCCCAAACGCGCGCCCAACGAACCGATCAACCAGCTCACTCTGGGCGCCCAGAGCGGTGGCCAGGCCATGATCGCCGCCGACGTCGCCAACCGCTCCGACGACGGCCGCTTCGGTATTCGCGTGAACGCCGCCCGCCGCGACGGCGACACCGCCGTGGATGGTGAGGAATCGGAGCTGTCCATGGCCCACATCGGCCTGGATTATCGCGGTGACGCCCTGCGCGTCTCCGCCGACCTGGGTTTCCAGAAGCACCGTATCGACGGTGGGCAACCGAATATCACCTTCGCCCCTGGTGTACCGATTCTGGATGCCCCGGACGCCGACGAATCCCTCGGCCAGTCCTGGACTTACTCGGATTCCAATGATCTGTTCGGCACCTTGCGCGCGGAGTATGACTTCACCGATAACATTACCGGCTGGGCGGCGTTTGGGGCTCGGGAAAGTAAAGAAGATTCCATATTCGCCAATCCAACCGTCAACGATGCCAGCGGCAACTACACCGCCAGCCGCTTCGATACGGCTCGGGAAGACAGTGTGATCACAGGTGAAACTGGAGTGCGCTTCACTTTCGATACCGGGCCGATCAAGCATGCCGTCAGCGTTTCGGGCTCCACTTATGAACTGGAAGCGGATAACGCCTACGCCATGTCATCGGCCAGCGTCACCGGCAATCTATACTCTCCTGAAGATGTCCCGCGCCCCCTTGCTAACGCGTACAGTGGCGGTAATCTCGACAGCCCTGGCCGCACCATCAAGACCCGTTTCCAAAGTATCGCCATCTCCGACCAGCTATCCATGCTGAACGACCGCCTGTTGGTGACCCTCGGCGGACGTTATCAAACACTGAAGGACTATAGCTACGACTACGACTCCGGCGATCGCCTCGGTGCCGCCAGCTACGATGACAATGCGTTTACCCCATCAGCGGGCCTGTTGTATAAGCTGTAGTTGCCCCCGCTAAACCGGACACCACCTCATTCGTTTGATGCCAGTTCCGCCCGGTACTCCCAGGGTGATTTCATTTTCAGCCCCTTGTGCGGGTGGCTGCGATTATAGTCTTCGATCCATTC
>NZ_SNUA01000001.1 GCF_004360225.1 Alcanivorax sp. 24 | reverse complement strand
GGGCCACCTTCCGTGCCATACGGAATAGGGATAATCATAGGTGGGAACAGCCCCAACGGAGCCTCCATGGAAAAGAAATACGACGTCTACGCCCTTGGCAATGCCCTCGTGGATACGGAAATCGAGGTCAGTGACGCCTTTCTCGAACGCATGGAGGTAGGCAAGGGGCTGATGACCCTGGTGGACCAGGCGCGTCAGGCGGAATTACTTCAAGCACTGGCGGGCGAAGCCGAACCCCACAAACTGACCAGCGGCGGTTCCGCCTGCAATACCGTGGTGGCGGCCCGTCAGTTCGGTGGCAGCGGCTATTACGCCTGCAAGGTGGCCAGCGATGACACCGGCGACATCTTCGTACGCGAGCTGCTGGCCGCCGGCGTCGACACCAACATGAACGGCAACCGCCCTCTGGGCATTTCCGGTCGCTGCCTGGTGATGATCACCCCGGACGCCGAGCGCACCATGAATACTTTTCTTGGCATTTCCGAGCAGGTTTCCGAAGACGAGGTCGACGAGGAGATCGTGGCGGCCTCCCGCTACGTCTATCTGGAAGGCTACCTGGTCAGTTCCCCCAGTGCCCGGGCCGCCGCCATCCGTCTGCGTCAGTTGGCGGAAAAGAACGGCGTCGGCACGGCTCTGACGTTTTCCGATCCGGCCATGGTGCGTTTCTTCCGTGATGGCCTGACGGAAATGCTCGGCGACGGTGTCGATCTGCTGTTTTGCAACGAAGACGAGGCCAAGGGCTTTACCGATACCGATACTCCGGAAGCCGCCCTTGAGGCTCTGAAGCCGCTGTGCCGCACCCTGGTGATGACACGGGGCGCGGAAGGCTCCTTGTTGTGGGACGGCCAGCAGGCACACCATATCCCTTGCGACCCGGTAAAACCGATTGATACCAACGGCGCTGGAGACATGTTCGCCGGCGCCTATCTTTATGCCATCACCCATGGGCACGACGCGGTCACCGCCGCCCGTCTGGCCAACGCCGCCGCCGGCCGCCTGATCGTTGAATTTGGCCCGCGACTGCCCAATGGCGCCCACGCGGAAATCCGCCAGCGCGTTCTGGGTGAGTAGGCAAGCCAAAGGAGAGCAAGACCGCGATGCAGGCCGTATGCAGTATTCACGATATCGAGGACGACAGCGCCCGGGAATTCCAGGTGGATGACCAGCCGGTGGTGATCGTCAAACGGGACGGGCAGTTCCATGCCTACCTGAACTGGTGCCCGCACCTGGGCATCGAGCTGAATTTCATGCCGGATCAATTCCTGGACAGCGACAACCAATTCATCATTTGCGCCAATCACGGCGCCCTGTTCGAAATTGAATCCGGCGATTGCCTGTCCGGCCCCTGCAGCGGCGACGCCCTGCTGCCGGTACCACTGGAAATCCGCGAAGAGCAGATCTGGCTGGGCGAGGTTCCACAACCGGCATGAGTCACCCCTTCGATCATCTGACCCCGGATCTCATGCTGGACGCCCTGGACGGCGTCGGCTTTCTCACTGACGGCCGCCTGCTGGCGCTCAACAGCTTCGAGAACCGGGTCTATCAGATCGGCCAGGAAGAAGGGCCGCCGGTGATCGTCAAGTTCTATCGGCCCCAGCGCTGGAGTGATGAACAGATCCTGGAAGAGCACCGTTTCAGCCTGTTTCTGGTGGAACGGGATTTGCCGGTGGTGGCGCCCTTGCAACGTGACGGCCGCACTTTGTTTGAATACTGCGGCTTCCGCTTTGCCGTTTTCCCCCGTGCCGGCGGTCATGCACCGGAGTTGGCCAACGACGCTCATCTTGAGCAACTGGGCCGGACTCTGGCGCGCTGGCACGCGTGCGGCAATGACCGCCCCTACCAGCAACGCCCCACCCTGGACGTGATCGCCGACATCGAAAGGGCCACCGCCCTCCTGCTCAGTGAAGAAGTGGTGGATCTGAACTATCGCGGTCAGTACCGGGACCTGACCACCACTCTGGTATCTCTGTTGCGAACGCGCCTGGCGGATCGTGATTTTCCTTTGCTCAACGTTCATGGCGACTGCCATGGCGGCAATATCCTTTGGCGCGAATACGGAGAAACCGGAGGTGGCCCTCACTTCGTCGATCTGGACGACAGCGTGCGAGCGCCCGCCATGCAGGATCTGTGGATGCTGCTTTCCGGTGAGCAGGAAGAGCAGCGCCATCAACTGCAGGTGGTGGCCCGGGGCTATGAGCTGTTTTTGCCCTTCCCCTGGGATCAGAGCGTGCTGATCGAACCCCTGCGTATTCGCCGCATGATCTGCCATGACGCCTGGCTGGCCCAGCGCTGGGATGATCCGGCCTTTCCTCCCGCCTTTCCCTGGTTCGACAGCCCGCGCTACTGGCAGGACCGGGTCACCACCATGGCGGAGCAGGTTCAGCGGCTGTCATCCTGACACGCATGATTCTTTCCGCCAAGGCGCGCATACCGACGGCATGAGCGCCTGTCACAATCTGAGCGGCAATGCCGTATCCATCCGGGTCTCGGCCGCCGTCATCGCGGTTTTCCAGGCCAGGACTTCCACGCCTTTCTCCATCGCCTCCCGCAACAGCTCGCCGTAACGAGCGTCGATTTCGTCCGCCGGGCGCACCGCCACCGCGCCGGAATGCTGTACACAGAAAAACAGCACCGCCCGCTTGCCCGACGCCGCCACCGACATCAGGGTCCGCAAATGCTTCTGACCGCGTTCGGTGATCGAATCCGGAAAGGCGATGACGCCATCATCGGGATCGTCGGGGCCCGGCCCCAGAGTGACGTTCTTCACTTCGATGAAAGTATGGGGAGCGGCACGCTCGCCCAGGGCCAGGTCAAAGCGGCTGTCACCGAAGGTGATCTCGCGCAGCACCCCAGCGCCCGGTTCCAGCTCCCGCACCCGCCCTTGCGCGATGGCTTCCGCCACCAGGGCATTGGGGCGGCCGGTATTGACCCCGGCCCAATGACCGTGGGCCACCTGCACCGCTTCCAGTGTGTGGCGATACTTGCGCTTGTCGTTGCCGCTGTCGGAGATCAGCGCCGCCTGTTCCCACCCTGGCAGCACGCAATGCTTCATGGACCCGGTGTTGGGGCAGTGCACGGTGATTTCGCTGCCATCAGCCTGACGCACATCGGCCAGGAAACGCTTGTAACGGCGCAACAGGGTCACCGCCTGCATTGGGGGATCGAATTTCACGGCATCTCCAGAAAGCGGGCCAGACGCTCCAGCGCCTGATGCAAGCGCTCCTCGTCACAAGTATAGGCGAGACGAATGTACCGCTCGGGCTGGTGAGTCTCACCAAAATCCAGCCCGGGTGTTACCGCCACGCCCGCCTCTTCCAGCAAGCGCCGGCAAAGCTCGAAGCTGTCCCGGGTGTGGGCGCTGACGTCCACATAGATATAGAAGGCGCCTTCGCTGTCACCAACCACCGGCAGCCCCATCCCCGGCAACGCCTCCAATAACAAGGTGCGACGCCGGGCCAACAGCTGCCGTCGCTGCTCCGCGATGGCCAGCGTATCCTCACTGAACGCCGCCATGGCCGCGTATTGCGCCACCGTGCCCGGAGCCAGGAACCAGTTTTGCGCCAGCCGCTCCACCGCCGGCACCGCCGCCTCCGGTGCCACCAGCCATCCCAGCCGCCAACCGGTCATGCCGAAATATTTGCTAAAGCTGTTGATGACCCAGGCGGCATCGCCATGGGCCAGTACCGTTTCCGCTTCGGCGCCGTAGCAGAGCCCCTGGTAGATTTCATCGACGATCAGAGTGCCCTGGCGCTCCCAACACCACCGCGCCCAGTCATTCAATTCCCCGGCCGGGATACGATTACCGGTGGGGTTGTCCGGGCTGGCCACCAGGGCGGCCCGGGTCGTTTCCCCCCAGGCGGAGCGCAGTATATCGCCGCTGGCACGAAACCCCGTCGATGCCTGTAGCGGCATGGGCTGCGGGACGCCGCCAAACATACGGACGAACTGACGGTTACAGGGGTAGCCCGGATCACACAGCAACACGCCGTCACCGGGGTCGAGCAATGCCCCCAGAGCCAGTTGCAAGGCCCCGGAGGCTCCCGGTGTGACCACGATCCTGGCCGGATCCACCCGCGCGCCGAAGCGGTCGCGGTAGTCTTCGGCGATGGTTTCACGCAATGCCGGCAAACCCGCCGCCGGAGTATATCGGGTCCGCCCCAGATCCAGGGCATGGCGGGCGGCCGCCATCACTGGCGACGGGCAGGGGAAGTCGGGTTCCCCCACCTCCAGGTGGATAATATCCCGGCCCTGGGCGGCCAGTTGTTGGGCCCGCTCCAGCAATGCCATCACGTGAAAAGGCGGAACGGTGTTGGCAAGGCGGGAAATTCTTTGTGAATCGGTCAAGAAAAACCCCTTTTCTGTCGCTATGTTGTGGCTATAATCCCGTGGTTTCGTGGCGTCTAGAAACGCCACCGGGCGAAGGAAAGCCCACCGGGTTGACTGCCATCGCCAACAGTGGCATGGCGGGCACTAACGCGGTAAGGTCGAAGATTACACTATTGACGGGCTCCGGTTGGGCGGAGCCTTGCTCAGGGAATGCTCAGGGAACTGGGCTCCGAATAGCGAGTCGTGACTATGTTAAGGGAGTTGATCAAAATGGCCACCGGGAAAAAAGCAAAAAAGAAAGCCATCGCCAAACCCAAGGCCGGTGCAGCCCGGACTTCTTCCACTACCGCCAGCAAAAAAGCCGCGGTGAAAAAGACGGCCGCCGCCAAGAAGAAAGCCGTAGCCCCAAAAGCCGCGCCCAAGAAAGCGGCGGCCAAGACGACGGCGAAAAAAGTCACGACCACGAAGAAAGCCGCCAGCAAGCGCCCCGCCGCGAAGAAAGCCACGGCCAAGGCCGCCAGCAAAAAGGCCGCTGTCAGCAAAACCACCCGGTCCGCCGCCAAGGCGACCGCCAGCAAAGCCAAACCGAAAGCTCAGGCGACCCGGAAAGCCTCTCCGGGCCCGGCATCCCCCACTCGCAGCAAACAGGTGAAAAGCACAGCCAAAAGCAAACCGAGCGCCACGACCGCACCCCAATCCAAGGCTTCCGGCACCGCCAAACGCGGTGCCAAGGCCACACCGGCTCCGGCCAAAGCGCCGACCCGGAATACGACGACGTCATCGGGAACCGCCAGGAAGGCTCCCGGCAGCCAGGAGCGCAGGCCGTCCCGTTCCTCTTCTTCAGTTCAGGTGAAATCGACGGTGAAAAAACCCGCAACAGCCGCCGACAAAGCGGACAATCTTATTCATGGAGTCGCTCCCTATGTCGCCAAAGCAGGCGAGGAGTACATGAACGAAGCTCAGCGCGCTCATTTCCGTCAGGTTCTTCTGGCCTGGCGCCAGGAGTTGATGGAAGAAGCGGATCGCACCATGCACCACCTTCAGGACGAGGTGGCCAATCTGCCCGATCCCGCCGACCGGGCCACCCAGGAGGAAGAATTCGCGCTGGAACTGCGCACCCGCGACCGCGAGCGCAAACTGCTGAAAAAGATCGAGAAAGCCCTCGATCAGATCGATAAGGACGACTACGGCTACTGTGAGGCCTGCGGCATCGAGATCGGCATTCGCCGACTGGAAGCCCGCCCCACCGCGGAGCTGTGCATCGACTGCAAGGAGCTCGCCGAGATCAAGGAAAAACAACTGGCGGGCTAGGCCCACCAAGTGAATAGTGAACAATGAACAGTTAAAAACCCGGGAAGCAGGACCTAGTCCTGCTTCTTCTCTTTGCGCTGTTAACTATTAACTTTTCACTGTTAGCTGCTTTATGTCCTACCGCGGTCGTTTCGCTCCCACCCCCTCCGGCCCCCTGCACTTCGGTTCTCTGGTCACCGCGCTGGCCAGTTGGCTGGATGCCCGCTATCACCGGGGCGAGTGGTGGGTACGCATGGACGATCTGGATCCACCCCGGGAACAACCGGGAGCGGCGGATACCATTCTTCGGCAACTGGAAGCATTCGGCCTGCATTGGGATGGCCCCCTTCTCTATCAGAGCAAACGCGGTGATGCCTATCAGGCGGCAGTCGACTCACTGCTGGAACAGGGGCAGGCGTTTTACTGCACGCTGTCACGGCAACAATTGAAAGCGCTGGGCAATGTGCACCCTGGCCCTTCGGTGGCGCAACCGCCCGGGCCGGACCGCGCCGTGCGTCTGACCGTGCCCGCGGCGCCGCTGTGTTTCGATGACCGCCTGCAGGGGCGGGTATGCGCGGCGCTCGCGGAGGAGGAAGGCCCTTTCGTGATTCGCCGCCGCGACAGCTTGTTCAGTTATCAGCTGGCCTGCGCTCTGGACGACCGTGATCAGGACATCACCGATGTGGTGCGCGGCGCGGATCTGCTGACCTCCACATTGCGGCAAATCCATGTTCTGGATTGTCTCGGCGCGCCCCGACCCCGCTATGCCCATCTGCCAGTGATCCTGCAACCGGATGGGCGCCAGAAGATCAGCAAGTCCGCGAATGGCGCCGCGTTGGATCCGGATCGCAAGGGGCCGCTCACCCATGCGGCCCTGACCTGCCTCGGGCTTTCCCCGCCCGCCGGATTGCAACAGTCGACGGTTGCCGATCTGTTGCAATGGGCCCGGGAAAACTGGACGCCGGAACAACTGCCGCGCGGCGCCGAGCGGCCAGCGCCGGCGCTTTTACAAGGCGGGCAGGCCTGAGGGCCGGTTTATGATCTGTACATCGCCGCGCCGGCTGAGGCCTTCTCCAGTGATGTACAGATCATAAACAGGCTCTGGTATGCTCAATCTCAGCCGTTTGCTCAATCATACTGGGCCGAACCGAGCCTGAATCGGTCGAGGCGCCCTCGCCGCCGGACTAGAGTGCATGTATACCGACCGACTACTGATCATTTTCATTCTAGGCACCTATCTGCTTTCCCCGGCCATCATTGGCTGGTGGAGCGAAGGCGGACGCGGCTGGTATCGCCCCTACCTGATCTGGCTTGCCCTGATCGCTCTCAGCTACTGGATCGCCAAGAGCCGGGACGCGAATGACGTATAGTGTCAGCGAACTGATTCTGATCGCCTGCGGCTACCTGCTGTTTCTGTTCCTGGTGGCCTGGATCACCGAGCGGGGCTGGATCCCCTCACGCTGGGTGCGTCATCCGGTAGTCTATGTACTGTCACTCGGAGTCTACGCCAGCGCCTGGGCGATCTATGGCTCGGTGGGTTACGCCTATCGTTATGGCTACAACTTTCTCGCCTATTTTCTCGGTATCTCCGGGGTGTTTTTGCTGGCGCCGATCCTGCTGGCGCCGATCCTCCGCCTGACCACGACGTATCAATTGGGCTCCCTGGCGGATTTGTTCGCTTTCCGCTATCGCAGCCGCCTGGCCGGGGCACTCACCACGGTGATGATGGTGGTCGGCATGCTGCCGTTGCTGTCACTGCAGTTAAAGGCGGTGGCGGAGTCCATCCAGATTCTCACCGGAGATCCCGATCCCGCCTGGCTGGCGTTCTGGTTCTGTCTGCTGATCACCCTGTTCGCCATTTTGTTTGGCGCCCGCCATGCCACTGCCCGGGAACGGCATGAGGGCCTGGTGGTGGCCATCGCCACCGAATCGCTGATCAAGCTGGTGGCGTTCGTGGCGGTGGCCCTGCTCGGGCTGTTCGGCGTCTTTGGTGGTCTCGGCGGCTTGAACCAGTGGCTGGACACCAATCCGGAGATGCTCACCCGTCTTTACCAGCCGTTGCAGGACGGAACCTGGCACAGCCTGATCATGGCGTTCTTTGTCTCCGCGGTGGTGATGCCGCACATGTTCTACATGGCCTTCACCGAGAACCTCAATCCACGCGCCCTGGTCACCGCCAGTTGGGGGCTGCCGCTGCTGTTTCTGATCATGGCACTGTGCGTACCGCTGATCCTGTGGTCCGCGCTCGCCATCGACGCCCCGACCATTCCCGATTATTTCGCCCTCGGTGTCGGCCGGGAGACCGGCCACGGCGCGGTGCTGGCCTATCTGGCCGGGCTCGCCGGCGCCAGTGGCATGCTGATCGTCGCCACCCTGGCACTGTCCGGCATGTGTTTGAATCACCTGGTGTTGCCGGCCAGCCCTCTCAGCTCCGCCCAGGATCTGTACCGCAATCTGCTGTGGACCCGCCGGGTACTGATCGCGGCCATTCTTGCGCTGGCCTTTCTGTTCTACCGGCTCACTGGCCCCAACCATTCACTGGTGGAACTGGGGGTGCTGTCGTTCGTCGCGACGCTGCAATTCGTGCCCGGGCTGATCGGAGCCCTGTTCTGGCCCTCGGGTAATCGCAGCGGCCTGTTCGCCGGTATGCTGGCCGGGTTCGTGATCTGGGCGGTGGCCCTGCTATTTCCCTTGATCACCCCGCACTGGCACGCGCAGGAAATCCTGCAGTGGCTCGGCTGGCGGTACCCGGAAGGCGCCACCCAGTGGCATCGGGTGGCTCTGGCGTCAGTGAGTCTTAATGGCCTGATCTATGCGGTGGTGTCGATCGTCACCCCGATGTCCCGGGCGGAGCGCTCCGCCGCCGAGGCCTGCGCGGTGGACAGCCTGCGCCGCCCGTACCGCTGGGAATTGAGCGCCCAGTCCGTGGACGATTTTATCGCGTCACTGAGCGGTCCACTGGGGCCGGTGACCGCCGCCCGGGAAGTGGAAATGGCACTGCGGGATCTGCGCCTGAAGTATACCGAGACCCGGCCCTATGCCCTGCGACGGCTGCGCGATCAATTGGAAACCAACCTGTCCGGTTTGCTCGGCCCCTCCGTTGCCCATCAGTTGATGGATGAGAATGTGCCCTATCGGCCGCGCGAAGGGGAGGAATCCAGCGAGGACATCCGCTTTATCGAAACGCGGTTGGAGAAGTACCGGGATCGCCTCTCTGGTCTGGCGGCGGAACTGGACAGCCTGCGCCGTTTTCACCGGCAAACCCTGCTGGAGTTGCCGATGGGGGTTATTTCTCTGGGCGCCGACGGCGAGATCATCGGTTGGAACCGCGCGGTGGAAGCCCTGACCGGCATCGACGCGGAAGACACCATAGGCTCACGCCTGGACCATCTGCCCTCCCCCTGGGGGGAACTGCTCACCGAATTCAGCCGTGGCGAGGACGCCCACGATCCCAAACGCAGCATCGAGGTCAACGGCCAGGCCCGCTGGTTGAGTTTGCACAAATCACTGATCCGCGGCGCTGGCCCGTCCGAGCAGGCCGGCGGCCTGGTACTGGTGCTTGAGGACATCACTGATCTACGCCATATGGAAGCGCACCTGGCACACAACGAGCGGCTGGCCTCCATCGGCCGTCTGGCCGCGGGCGTCGCCCATGAAATCGGCAATCCGGTCACCGCGATCGCCTGCCTGGCACAGAATCTGGAAGGCGATAGTCTTGATGAGGAGCAGCGCCTCAGTGGACAGCAGATCATGGAGCAGACCCGCCGTATCACCCGCATCGTTGAATCCCTGGTGACCTTCAGCCACTCCGGCGGCATGCGCGACGTCATCCATGGCCCGGTGCGGGTCCATGACACCGCCGCCGAAGCCATCGCCCTGTTGCAACTGGATCCGGATCGCCGCCAGCAACACTTCCGCAATCTCTGCGACCCGACCCACGAAGTGATGGGTGACCCGCAACGTTTGCTGCAGGTGTTCGTCAACTTGCTCAGCAACGCCTCGGACGCCAGCGAGGACGACGCCCCGATCACGGTCCGCAGCCGCCCGGAGGGTGAGAATGTGCGTATCGAAGTCGAGGATCGCGGCCATGGCATACCGGCTGAACTGCGCGATGCCCTGTTTGAACCCTTCGTCACCAGCAAGTCGCCGGGCCGCGGTACGGGTCTGGGACTGGCGTTGGTTTACAGTATCATCGAAGACCATCAGGGGACGGTGCGCGTGGAGAGCCCGGTGGAAGGCGACCATGGCACCCGGTTTATCATCGACCTGCCCGCTTATTAGAGCCTGTTCAAGGTCTATACGCCACCGCGTTGCCGCCAGCCCGCGATTACGCTTGTTTATGTAGAATGACTACACTGCACAATCGGAATCACGACCTGGCGACACTTTCTACCAGGTGAAGAGGGAACTCCGGCGCGGCGGTGAATAGACCTTAAACAGGCTCTTAGAATTAGAAGGAAGGCAGTATGAGTCACATACTGATCGTGGAAGACGAGCCCGTTATTCGCGGCGCGCTGCGCAAATTGCTGGAGCGGCATGATCACTCCGTGATGGAGGCGGAATCGGTGGAGCAGGCGCTGGAGAAAAGCCTGCACCAGTACGACCTGATCATCAGCGATCTGCGCCTGCCGGGAGAACCGGGCACCGCCCTGATCGAACAGGCCAACCCGACCCCGGTGCTGATCATGACCAGCTACGCCAGTCTGCGCTCGGCGGTGGACGCCATGCGCCAGGGCGCGGTGGATTACATCCCCAAACCCTTCGACCACGAGGAAATGCTGCTGGCCGTGGAACGAGTGCTGAAGGAAGGCCGGCTTAATCGCGGCAACCAGGCACTGCGCCGTGACATGGAACGCAGCTATCCGGTCAACGCCATGGTGGGCGATTGCCAGGCGATGCGTGACCTCAAGCACCGCATTGCCCGGGTGGCGCCCACCGATACTCCTGTGCTGATTCTCGGGGAAGCCGGCACCGGCAAGGAACTGACCGCCCGCTCCATCCATGAACACAGTGATCGGGCGAGCGGCCCGCTGATAACCGTGCACTGCGCCTCGCTGCCGAAAACCCTGCAGTTGGATGATCTGTTCGGCAACGATGAGCAGCCCGGCCGCATTGAAGAGGCGGAAGGCGGCACCCTGTTTCTGGACGAAGTGGGCGAACTGTCAGGGGAAGCGCAAAGCCGATTGCTGACATTGCTGGAACAGGGCGAGATCCACCGGCAGGACTCCCTGGCCACACGACGAGTGGACGTACGCATTCTGGCCAGCAGCCAGACCGATCTGCCCACCCGGGTCACCGAAGGCGGATTCCGCCGCGACCTCTACTACCGGCTTAACGTGATGGAGCTGGAAGTGCCGCCCCTGCGAGCCCGCGAACAGGATATCGAGGATCTTGCCAGTGCGCTTCTCGCTCGCGGCAGCGAGAAACTGCGGCGGCAAAACCTGTTTTTCACTCAGGAAGCACTGGAAGCGATGCGCGGTTACAGCTGGCCAGGCAATGTGCGGGAACTGGAGAATGTCATCGAGCGGGCGGTGATTCTCTCCGAGGAGGAAGCCATAGGCCCTGGCCAATTGGGTCTGAACCCGGATCGCGCGCCACAACGCACCACCCGTGCCAGCCGCGCCAGCCTGGACCCTTCCGAGGATCTGTCACTGGAAGACTACTTCACCCGTTTTGTTCTGGAAAACCAGGACAGCATGACCGAGACCGAGCTGGCCAATAAGCTCGGTATCAGCCGCAAAAGCCTGTGGGAGCGCCGCCAGCGCCTGGGTATTCCCCGTCGCAAGGGCGGCCGGCGCTGAGCCCGGGGCCCGGCCAGACTCCAACAGAGCGGCTTAGTGCTGTGAAGAACCCGGGCCGCGAAGCCGCTGTGGGAAGCTTGCTTGCAAGCGAATGGCCAACGGCCAGGGGGCATATTCGCTTGCAAGCAAGCTTCCCACAGCGGTTTCGTGGCCTTTGTCATAGCCCCGCTGAAGCAGCGTCGAAGATGATTCCCAGCGTTTTTTTGCCAGGAACAGCTTGTGGATGACCTTCTTGTTACTCTCTCGATCGCATTCAACGATCAAGTGTTACCTTACTACACAGGCCGGGTAACAAGAACGTTACCCCACACCCCCACCTTTTGAATCGCTTTTTCGGAATTTTCGTAAGTTACTGATTTATAAGCATTTAACATGCTATTGCAAAGGAAAAACCATCCATGCACTATGAATCCCACGCCAGATAAACAAAACAACCAAGGCGACGAGGCTCAAAATAAGAACAAGAAAAGAAGAACAAAAAGGTGATGAGCCAAACGAGAGAAATGCCGTAACACCATGTGCGTACGGCGCAAGGCAGAAAACAACACAAACAATAATAACAACAGAATCAGCGCATAGGGGATCACAACCAAGGTTGTGATCCCTTTTTACTTTTCAACGCCCGGTCATGTTGAAACGCCCAGCTTGCTCCCGATCTCTTTCCGTTGCAAGACGCTGATCAATAACCTGTGGCGTAAAAAAGGTGCTACCATGCCGCCTTTCATTCAGTCAGGACGATAATCGCTCAATGGCGTCAAAGCTTCTGGAGAAACTGACCCGCCTTATTCAGTTTGGTTCCCCACGTACGCCCCGCCTTCCCAAGGCCAAGGTGATCCCCCGCGACGCCCACCCTATTTCCCGTAAACAGGTGTCCCGGGCCGCGCTCAATGTACTCTACGGATTGCATAAGGCCGGGTTCGAAGCCTATTTGGTCGGTGGCTGCCTGCGGGATCTGTTGTGCGGGCGTCAGCCAAAGGATTTCGACGTGGTCACTGACGCCACCCCGGAGCAGGTCTACCGGCTGTTCAAACGCAGCCGCATTATTGGCCGCCGCTTCCAGATCGTGCATGTGCGTTTCGGCGGCGAAATCATCGAGGTATCCACCTTCCGCGCCTTCCAGCGGGACGATGATCTGGATGACGACCAGCACCGGGCCCATGAGGAGACCGGCCTGGTCCTGCGCGACAATACCTGGGGCAGCATCGAGGAAGATGCCCTGCGCCGGGACTTCACCATCAACGCCCTGTACTACAACATCGCCGATTTCTCCCTGCACGATTTCGTCAACAGCCGGCAGGACATCGAACGCGGCATTATCCGTTTGATCGGAGACGCCCAGCAGCGTTACCGGGAAGATCCGGTACGCATGCTGCGCGCCGCCCGCTTCGCCGCCAAACTGGGCTTCCAGCTGGATCGCGCCACCCGGGCACCGATCCCGGAAATGGCGCCCTTGCTTCTGCAGGTCCCGCCGGCCCGCCTGTTCGACGAAGTGCTCAAGCTGTTTCTCAGCGGCCACGCCCGGGCTTCCTTTGAACAGCTGCGCAAGCTGGGCCTGTTTGCCTTCCTGTTTCCCAATACCCACGAGGCTCTGGAAAGCGAGGGCGGAGAAGTCTGGGAACGGCTGATTCTCGCCGCCATGGACAACACCGACCGGCGCCTGTCCGAGGATAAACCGGTCACCCCCGCCTTCCTTTATGCGGTGTTTCTGTGGCCGGTGCTGGTCACGCAGCTGAAGCGCTATCGCGAGGATGGCATTCCGCCGGCGCCGGCCCTGCACAAAGCCGCCACCTGGGCCCTCAATGAGCAGAGCCATCACACCTCGGTGCCACGCCGCTTCTCCTCGGTGATGCGCGAGATGTGGGACCTGCAACCGCGCCTGGACAAACGTAATGGCAAGCGGGCGGACACGCTGATGGAGCACCCCCGTTTCCGCGCCGCTTACGACTTTCTGCTGCTGCGCGAGCAGGCCGGTGAGATCAAACCCGGCCTGGGCGAATGGTGGACCCGCTATCAAGCCGCCGATGAATCCCGGCAACGCGCCATGGTCCAGGATCTGGGCCAGGCCGGCGGCCAAGGCGGTCGGCGGCGGCGTAGACGTCGACGTGGTGGGAACGGCGGCGGCGAAGCATGATCGCCGTCGGTCTCGGCAGCAATCTCGACGGCCCCGCCGAACGCGTCTGCCATGCTCTGGAAGCCATCGCGGTATTACCGATGACCCGCCTTCTGGCGCACTCCGCTCTGTACGATACCGCGCCGGTGGGGCCACAGGATCAGCCCGATTTCATCAATGCCGTGGCCTTGTTGGAAACCCGTCTGCCCCCCCTGTCCCTGCTCAGCGCCTTGCAGGACCTGGAGAAGGCGGCCGGCCGGGTGCGGCACCGGCGCTGGGGCGAACGCACCCTGGATCTGGACATCCTTCTGTGGCGGGACCAGACCATCCACCTGCCCCGCCTCACCGTCCCGCACCCGGAAATGCACAAACGCGCCTTTGTTCTGCGCCCCCTGTTGGACATCGCCCCGGACGCGCGCTTGCCCGACGGCCGCCCGCTGTCCGACTATTGGCCTGGAGTGGCGGATCAGCCACTGCGCCGTCTGCCCAGCCTGGAGGAGAACCATTTTGTTGAGCCAGCGTATTCAACAGCGTCGTGAAGCCGGCAATCTGCCTCGTCTGATTGCCGTGGAAGGCCCCATCGGTGTCGGCAAGACCACTCTGACCCGGCGCCTGGCGGATACATTTGGTTTCGACACCCTGTTGGAGCAAGCGGAAGCCAACCCCTTCCTGTCCCGCTTCTATCAGGACCCGGCCCGCTACGCCCTGCAAACCGAGCTGTTTTTCCTGTTCCAACGGGCGGAACAATTGCGCAACCTGCGCCAACAGGAACTGTTCAGTGGTCCCTGGGTGGCGGATTTCCTGGTGGACAAGACCCGCCTGTTCGCCGAGGTGACGTTGAGCGACGAAGAGTTCCCGCTCTACGACAACGTCTACAAACACATGCTGATCGACGCCCCGACACCGGATCTGGTGATCTACCTGCAAGCGCCCACCGCCACCCTGCGACAACGGGTGCTCAAACGCGGCACCGATTTCGAGCAACGCATGGATCCGGACTATCTGGAACGGCTCAACGACGCCTACACCCGTTTCTTCCATTTCTATGACGACGCGCCGCTGCTGATCGTCAACACCGCCGATATCGATCTGGTGGAGGGGGACCGGGACTACCAACAACTGGTGGCCGAGTTGCTGGACATCCGCTCGGGGCGCCACTATTTTAACCCCCGGCCGCTGGGGAACCTCTGAGCCGCCTTGCTTCCGAGTCCCCAAGCCCGCCCCGGGTGCCTGCCCTTACCTTCCAGGCGCCTCCGTCTATTCGTCAGGGGAGAGCCCCATGCCCGTAACCATCCGCACCCTGCAGAAGTATAAACAGGAGCAACGCAAGTTCTCGGTATTGACCGCCTATGACGCGACCTTTTCCCGGCTGATCAGCGATGCCGGCGTGGAAGCCATGCTGATCGGCGATTCTCTTGGCAATGTGATCCAGGGACAGCAAAGCACCGTGCCGGTCACGCTGGAACAGATGGTGTATCACACGGAATGCGTGGCTCGCGGCAATCAGAACAGTCTGATCATCGCTGATGTACCGTTCATGGGGGCCGCCACCCTGGAACGCACCCTGGATGCCGCTACCCAATTGATGCGCGCCGGCGCCAACGTGATCAAACTGGAAGGCGGCGCCTGGCTTGAAGAAGCGGTTACCGTGCTCAAACGCAACGGCATCCCGGTCTGCGTCCATATGGGGCTGACCCCGCAATCGGTGAACGCCTTCGGCGGTTACCGGGTACAGGGCAAGGATGAAGCCGGCGCCAGGGAACTGCTGGAAGCCGCCATCACCCTGGACCGGGCCGGAACCGCCTTGTTCGTGCTGGAGTGCGTGCCACGCGGCCTAAGCGCTGAGATCACCGCCAACGTGCAGGCGCCGGTCATCGGCATCGGTGCCGCGCCGGAGTGCGATGGCCAGGTGCTGGTCTTGCACGACATGCTCGGCCTGAACCCCCGGCCGGCGCGCTTCGTCAAGGATTTCATGGCCGGCGCCGGCGACATCGCCGCCGCGGTTCGAGCCTATGATCAAGCCGTCAAGGACGGCAGCTTCCCCGCCGAGGAACACTGTTTTTGAGAGTTCCCGGCACGATCGTGCCGGGGCATCCTGTCATCGTGGAGGCATCCCAATGCATATCGCGGAAACCGTGAGCGCCACTCGCGACGCCATCGCCGCCTGGAAACGGGCAGGCGAAACCGTGGCCCTGGTCCCCACCATGGGGAACTTGCATAACGGTCATCTCAGTCTGGTGCGCGAGGCGCGCCGGCAGGCTGACCGCGTGGTGGTTTCGGTCTTCGTCAATCCGACCCAGTTCGGCCCCGGCGAGGACTATGACGCCTACCCGCGCACCCTGGACCAGGACAGCGCACTGCTGCGGGAGGAAAAGGCGGATCTGCTGTTCGTACCTGGCGTGGACGAAATGTATCCCCTGGGGGGCAACAAGACCTGGGTGTCCGTGGACGACCTGGGGGACCATTTGTGCGGTGCCAACCGACCGGGGCACTTCCGCGGTGTCACCACCGTTGTAAGCAAATTATTTAATATAGTACAACCGGATATCGCCGTCTTTGGTGAAAAGGACTTCCAGCAGTTGGCGGTGATCCGCCGCATGACCACGGAGTTGATGATGCCGATCCGCATTGTCGGTGCCCCCACCGACCGCGAGGAGGATGGCCTGGCCCGCAGTTCCCGCAATGGCTTCCTGACCGCCGCGGAACGGCCCAGGGCGGCGTTGCTGCACCAGCATCTGGAACAGGCGCGCCATGCCATCGCCGCCGGAGAAAGGGATTACCGGGCCCTGGAGGCACGCCTGGCCCGAACTCTCGGAGAACAGGGGTTCCAGGTGGATTATTTCACCGTGGCCGATGCCCATACTCTGGTCCCGGCGGGCCCACGACATCATGATCTGGTGGTCGCCGCCGCCGCCCGACTGGGGCAGCCGCGACTGATCGACAACGTGACGATTTCATTACTTAAACCCTAGATTCAGCGGCCCGGCGGCGCCTTGTATGTGACCGGTGATTCATGCATACTGCCGGCCCGCAGACAGCCTGCCAGGCCGTCCGTGGCTTGTTCAGAGAGGTACCCGATATGCAGTGCACCATGCTGAAAGCCAAGCTGCACCAGGCCCGCATTACCCACGCGGAACTGGAGTATGAAGGCTCCTGCGCCATCGATGGCAATCTGCTGGATATGGCCGGCATTCTCGAGTATGAGCAAATCCAGATCTATAACCTGGATAACGGCGAGCGTTTTGAAACTTACGCCATTCGCGCGGAAGAAGGATCCAAGATCATCTCCGTCAATGGTGCCGCCGCCCATAAAGCCCAACCTGGCCACCGCGTGATCATTTGCGCTTACGCCAGCTACGGCAGCTCAGAGTTGATTAACTTCAAGCCGCGGCTGATTTACGTCGGCGAAGGCAACGAAGTCAAAGGCTCCAGCAACGCGATCCCGGTACAAGTCGCCTGATTTTTTGCGCGCCATGCTCGCGCCCGTACCCTGATTCGCCTACGCCGGCCCCCGAGGCCGGCGTTTTTGTTTGTCCCGCTCGCGATCATCGTGCGAGAACGGCCGGCGAACCGCCATTCCCTCATCGGCCTGGCTCCAAAGTATCTCCCACCCTTGCGCCAAAAGGAGTTAGACCATAGTTTAATTCCTGTGCGTTCCTTTGCCGCGCCATAATGCGGCCGCACTTTCACCTCACCCGCCCCGTGTCATCACCAGCGCCCAAGGGCGTGTCCCGACCCGGTGCGGGTGCGGACAATGTCTAACAACAAGCCACCGGCGAGCAGTATGGAAGGAGGCCGCGATGTCCGAGCATAAAATCCACCCGGTTCCGGAGTCATTCAAGCGTCAAACCCTCATGGACCGTGACACCTATGAGCGCTGGTACGCACAATCCGTCAATGATCCGGAAACCTTCTGGGCGGACCGCGCCGGGGAGCTGCTGCATTGGCATACCCGCTGGGATACGGTCAGCGACTGGGATTTCAAGGAAGGTCGCGCGGCCTGGTTCGTCGGTGGCAAGCTGAACGCCTGCTACAACTGTGTCGATCGTCATCTGCCTCAACGCGCCGGGCAAACCGCCATCATCTGGGAAGGCGACGAACCGGACCAGGACAAACATATCAGTTACCAGGAGCTGTTCGAGCAGGTCAGCAAGCTGGGCAATGTGCTGCGCGCCCGCGGCATTAAAAAAGGGGACCGGGTCGTGATTTACATGCCCATGATCCCGGAAGCCGCCTATGCCATGCTCGCCTGTGCCCGCATCGGTGCCATCCACTCAGTGGTTTTCGGCGGCTTCTCTCCGGAAGCGCTCAAGGACCGCATCAACGATGCCGACGCCTGTGCCGTCATCACCGCCGATGAAGGCGTGCGTGGCGGCCGCACCGTGCCGCTGAAACAAAACGCCGACAAGGCGATGAATGGCCAGTCCAGCGTCCACAGCTGCGTGGTGGTGCAACGTACTGGCGGCAACGTGGACTGGAATGACAGCCGCGACCTCTGGTACCACGAGGCCATGGCGCAGGCCGACCCGCAGTGCGAACCAGAGTGGATGGACTCCGAGGATCCACTGTTCACCCTCTATACCTCCGGCTCCACCGGCAAACCGAAAGGCGTGGTGCACAGCACCGCCGGCTATTTGCTGCAAAGCGCCCTGACCCACAAATACGTATTCGATTATCACGACGGCGACATCTACTGGTGTACCGCCGACGTGGGCTGGGTCACCGGCCACAGCTATATCGTTTATGGCCCACTGGCCAATGGCGCCACCACTCTGATGTTCGAGGGCGTACCCACCTATCCGGACGCTTCCCGTTGCTGGCAAGTAGTGGACAAGCACAAGGTGAACATCTTCTACACCGCGCCCACCGCCATCCGTGCGCTGATGGGGCTCGGCGATGAGCCCGTCACCAAGACATCGCGACAGAGCCTGAAGCTGCTGGGAACGGTGGGCGAGCCGATCAACCCGGAAGCCTGGGAGTGGTACTACAAGGTGGTGGGAGAGGAGCGCTGCCCGATTGTCGACACCTGGTGGCAAACCGAGACCGGCGCCATCATGATCGCGCCCCTGCCCGGAGCCGTGGACCTCAAGCCGGGTTCCGCCACCCTGCCGATGTTTGGTGTACAACCGGCGCTGATGGACCCGGACGGCAAGGAACTGGACGGCGCCACCTCCGGCAACCTGGTGATCAAAGCAAGCTGGCCGAGCCAGATCCGCACGGTTTACGGCGATCATCAACGCATGATCGACACTTATTTCAGTGCCTACCCGGGTTACTATTTCACCGGTGACGGCGCCCGCCGCGACGAAGACGGCTATTACTGGATCACCGGCCGCGTCGACGACGTCCTGAACGTGTCAGGCCACCGCCTCGGCACCGCCGAGATCGAGTCCGCTCTGGTGCTGCACAAGAGCATCGCCGAAGCCGCCGTGGTGGGGTATCAGCACGACGTCAAAGGCCAGGGCATCTACGCCTATGTGTCCCTGATGGCCGGCGCCACCGGCAGTGAAGCGTTGATCGATGAGCTGCGCAAGCTGGTCACCGAGGAAATCGGCCCGATCGCCAAACCGGATCTGATCCACTTCGCGCCGGGGCTGCCCAAGACCCGATCCGGCAAGATCATGCGCCGTATCCTGCGTAAAATCGCCGCCGATGAGCTGGACAGCCTGGGTGACACCTCCACCCTGGCGGATCCCAGCGTGGTCGACCAGCTGATCGAGACCCGCCGCAACCGCTAGGGCGAATCGATAACACCGTTAGCCTGTCTCCCGGCCCCGGTACAATAAGGGGCCGGGCTTTTTAACGGCCGGGCATGCCCGTCGCCAAGACCTTCACGGATACCTTCACGGATAGTTCAGGTACAGAATGGTCGGCGTCTTGGCGGCCTGACTGACAATGGTTTGCGCATCCCCCGTGATCACGCTGCCATCAAGACGATGCCAGCTCATGTAGGGGCTGGGTGTATTCATCAACACCATTGGATCCGCCACTTCCTGTCTCACCCGCTCGCAGCTGGAAACCACCGCGTTATCCCTGGTAGCGACACTGACGCCAACCTCGCAGGTCGCCACCGCGATTCTGCCATGGAAACGTATCTTGCCATCGCCGGCATAGCTCAGCGGCATCAGCAATGCACACAACAGGCCAACCCCCCCCGTCAACAAATGCCATCGCGGGGAACACCGTCGTGGCGATCGCCCGGCGTCACCCGCATTCCCCCTTAAAACCCGCTTGACTCGCGGTTCACCCTTTTCATTTCCCTGATTCCCCAGCGTTGCGTCCATGTCTTTCCCCTCGCTCCGTTGATTATTATCCCGTTACTGATTTCACATTTTTATAAGCGCCGGCCTCGCCAGCGCCTGGCAGGCCAATCACCGCAATAATCAGTACGTTACCAGCCGTACCGGGTAACCGAAGCCCCTTCCTCCGACACGACTCCGCCTTCTTATTCCGGAATTCTTGCCGTTTTCATTTGTTCACATTCATGACTGTAATAGAAAAACAAAGAAATAAAAAACCAATATACAACCATCTCTTAAATCAAATTGGCATTAAGGAATAAACCTTTTATACCAATAAAAAACAACTAAAGTTTTATCAGAATCTGCCGATAACTTATTTTATTAATAATAATAAAAATCCGACCTTAAAATCGGAAAGAATAGCTCGACATTTTCCACAAACAGGAAGGGAAGGTTTTTCTTTCTTGAGAAGAGAGGCGATTAAACCGCCGTCGAGTGCTGACGACGCAGCAGCAGCACCAGCGGGATGGCCGCCATATTGATCCACATGAGCAAGCGGAAATCGTTCATGTAGCTGATCTCCGCCGCTTGGCTCAGCAGAGTGTGGTATACCTGGGCGGGCACCCCGGACACCAGGTCCTTCATCGGCAATCCCTGGGCGATCCAGGCCTTCAGTTGCAGTTGCTCACCCAACTGCTGCTCGTTGATCCACAGATTGCGGGTCAACATGGCGGTCATGATCGAGATACCCACGCTGGAGCCCAGGTTACGGGACAAGGAGAACAGAGAGGTAGCCTCCGTTCTCAATGCCGGAGCCAACGTCGCATAGGTCATCGCCGATGCTGGCACGAACACCAGCCCCAGTCCGAGCCCCTGTAAGACGCCGGTCCAGATCAGATCACTCTGTGAAACCTCCAGGGTAAACCCCGCCATCTGGTGCAACGACAGACTGGTGAGACATAAACCGGTAATCACCAAAACCCGTGGATCCAGGCGGGTACGCATCAACCGTCCCACCAGCATCATCGACACCATCGACCCCAACCCCCGCGGCGCCAGCACGATTCCCGTCGTCGCGGCGGGATAATCTTTCCACTGCTGCAGGAAGGGCGGCAACAGTGCCATGGTGGCCAGCAGGATGATGCCAACCACGAAAATAAAGATCACTCCGGTGACAAAGTTACGGTCCCGAAACAAGGCCATGTCGATGAACGGCTGCTTACGGGTCAATGAGTGCACGACAAACAAATACAGGCCGGCCAGAGCCAGCACCGCTTCGATCTGAATCTCGATACTATCGAACCATTTCAAGTGCTCACCGCGGTCCAGCATCAACTGGAAGGAACCAATCGCCAGAGCCAGCAGGGCAAAACCGGTCAGATCGAACCGGCTCTTCCGGGTTTCCGTGTCGGGGACGCTGAGCCAGATGCCAAGGTAAGCCAGCAGCCCGAATGGCAGATTGATATAGAACACCCAGCGCCAGCTGTACCACTCGGTGAGCCACCCACCCAGCGTTGGCCCGAGGATCGGCCCAACCATCACTCCCACACCCCAAATCGCCATCGCCTGACCGTGCTTTTCCACCGGGTAGGAATCCAGCAGAACAGCCTGTGACAAAGGCACCAAGGCCGCGCCGAAGATGCCCTGCAGAATGCGGAACGCCACCATCTGTTCCAACGAGGTGGACAGGCCACACAAGCCGGAAGCCACGGTAAACCCGGCCACCGACCACAAAAACACCTGACGGCGGCCGATGCGTGACGTCACGAACCCCACCGTCGGCGTCATGATGGCGCAGGCCACGATATAAGAGGTCAGGACCCAGGTGATCTGATCGGTACTGGCGGAGAGACTGCCCTGCATGTGCGGCAGGGCCACATTGGCGATAGTGGTATCGAGCACCTGCATCACCGTCGCCAGCATAATACTGACGGTGACGAGACGCTGGTCCTCGATACGCGTCATATTATCGAGCCTGCGCGGTTTGTTGCTCCGGCTCATTACCGGTATCGATAGTGACCTCGGCGCTCATTCCGGCACGCAGGATCGGTTGACCGTCCTTGGGCTGCAGACGCAGCCGCACTGGTAGCCGCTGAACCACCTTTACCCAGTTGCCGCTGGCATTCTGCGGGGGAATCAGCGCGAACTCAGAGCCGGTGGCCGGACTCAGACTGATGACTTGCGCCTCCCACTTGACCCCCGGGAAGGTATCCACCTCCACCTCCGCCGTCTGACCGGGCACGATCCGCGTCAGCTGGGTTTCCTTGAGGTTCGCTTCCACCCACAAGGTATCGGTCTTCGACAAGGAAATGATCGGCACCGCGGCGTTAACCCGTTCCCCAATCATCGGCACCTCACCGCCAACAATGCCGGAAGCGGGGGCGATAACCTGACACTGGGACAGATCGTATTCCGCCTGCTCCAGCTTGGCGGTGGCGGCCTGATAATCCGGGTGATCTTCCACCGCCACATCCGGCCCACCCGCCAGTTGCGCCCGCAAGCTGACCAGGCGCTGTTCCGCCACGGAACCGGTGGCGCGAGCCTGGTCCAGTTTCTGGCGGGCCCCGTCCAGTTGCGCCTCGGATACCGAACTGCGCCTCATCCGCTGCAGACGTTGCAACTCACGCCGGTAATAAGACACATCGCGGTTGGCCTGGTCCCGTTCCGCCATGGCCTGAGCGTAGTCTCCGCGCAAAGACAGGATACGATTGCGCACCGCCTGCTGATCCGCCCGTGCCTCGGCAACGGCGATGCGAAAGGGGCGTGGATCCACTTCCGCCAGCACCTGCCCTTTCTCCACCACCTGATTGCGTTCCACGTTCACCGCCACCAGTTGCCCGCTAACATTGGCGGCCAGGGATAACATATCGATCTTGATATAGGCATTATCCGTACTGACGTAGCGCTGGCCGCCAAAAATCAGCCACAGGATCACCACTATCGCCACCAGCAGGCCAAAGCCCATACCAAGACGGCGGGTTCGTTGCATTGAGGTCACTCTAGTCTCCCTGGTCCGGGCGATCACACAAGTTGGCACGCATGGCGGCCAGAATCCGAATGAGCATGTCGATGTCCGAGGACTCCAATCCGGCAAAAGCCCGTGCACGGGTCTGTTCGGCCAATGTCTTCAATCGTTCCAGAGCCGGCCGGGCCTGCTCCGTCAGAAACAACAGCCGGCGCCGTCGATCGGATGGATCCGGACGTCGCTCCACCAGCCCTTCCGCTTCCAGTTGGTCCAATTGACGGGTCAGCGAGATAGGGGCCAAATCCATCACCTCGGCCAGTGCGGCCTGATGCACCCCCTGCCGCCGCGACAGTTGCCAGAGCACCTGCCAACGCGCGCGGCTCAAGCCCTGCTCCCGGGCCCGGCGATCGAAGTCCCGCCGCATCATGCGCGCGACGTCGTTCAGGCTCATCCCAACCGTGGTGTCCGTTCCGCCCATGCTCACTCCTCGGATAACATCCTTATTATAAGGATGCTTATAATTCTGGCAATAGGGTCAAATGATTTGACCCATATCCGCGCCCTCACCGGAGACAGCCAAAACCAACCCCGGTAGACTGCGCACCTCGCGAGCCCCGGCGTCGAGGACAATGCAATGTTGACCAATGCGGTCGTGATATCGGTTCTGGTTCTGATGGGTCTGAGCCTGGCGCGCCTGAACGTGGTTCTGGCGCTGGTGTGCGCCGCCCTCACCGCCGGCCTGTTCAGTGGCCTGTCCCTGGATGACACCCTGGCCCTGTTCACCGAAGGGCTGGGCGGCGGCGCCCCGATTGCTCTCAGCTACGCTTTACTGGGCGCCTTCGCCGCGGGCATCGCCCGATCCGGCGTCACCGAATGGCTGGCGGCACGGCTGATCCGGCGCCTCGGCGGCACACCCGACCCCGGACAGCTGCGGCGGCTGCGCAACCTGATCATCCTGGTCCTGCTGGTTGCCGCGGTAATCAGTCAGAATCTGATCCCCGTGCACATCGCCTTCATCCCCATCCTGGTTCCGCCCCTGCTTGGGGTCATGGCCCGGCTCCGACTTGACCGGCGGCTGGCCGCCTGCGTGCTGACGTTCGGACTGATCACGCCTTACATGGTGCTGCCGGTGGGTTTTGGCAGCCTGTTTCTCTACAAACAACTGGAACCCAGCCTGGCCCAGGCGGGCCTCGATCTGGCGAAGGATCAAATCCCCCAGGCCATGCTGTTGCCAGCCGGCGGCATGGTGGCGGGTCTGTTGCTGGCACTTTGGCGATTTCGCAACCCCCGGGATTATCAGCCGGTGACCCTGCCCGGCGAAGACCATCAAGTACGGCTATCCCCACGGACGCTGGTGGTGGCGGCGCTCGCGCTGGGCAGCGCGGTGAGCCTGCAGCTGCTCACCGACTCCATTGTGCTGGGCGCGTTGGTCGGCTTTCTGCTGTTTACCGCCGGGGGCGTGGTGCCCTGGCGGGAATCCCAGGATGCCTTCACTCAGGGCGTGAAGATGATGTCCTTGATCGGTTTCATCATGATCGCCGCCAACGGCTACGCGGCGGTGGTGAAAGGGAGTGGGCAGGTACCGTTGCTGGTGGAAGCGGTTACCGGCCAATTGAGCAGCCCCGGCGTGGCGGCGGCCGGGCTGTTGCTACTGGGCTTGTTCATCACTCTCGGCATCGGCTCCTCATTCTCCACCATTCCGATTATCGCCACCTTGTATGTGCCCCTGTGTCTGGCACTGGGCTTTTCGCCCCTGGCCACCGCGGCCCTGGTGGGCAGCGCGGCGGCACTCGGAGACGCCGGCTCACCGGCCTCGGATTCAACCCTGGGCCCCACCGCGGGACTCAACGCCGACGGCCAGCATGACCATATCCGGGACACCGTGATTCCAACCTTTGTGTTCTATAACCTGCCATTACTGATGGCGGGTTGGACCGCGGCCATGGTGTTGTAACCGACGGATCAGCCCTGCACCATTTGGTCAGGTATTAAAAAAATTCATCGCGGTTTGACGGGATTTGAAATTGCCCTCCATCAGGGACAGCGGAGCTGTGTTACACCTTTGCGGGAACATCGTGAAGCAGGTTCCGCAAAGGGAAAGGTTGTCCTGCCCACCACGAGCAAACCCGCACACCGGGATGGAGGGCACCCTCCCCTCTCTCCAGAAAGGTCCGTCGTCGTTGGAGTCCGGAACGCGGCGGTTCACTCGAAGCGGGTCCGCACGGAGGCCTTCCGGGACCCGGTTTGACAGGGACGTCAAACCGGGAGCTTACAGGGATGTATTTACAGCGACCCCGGAAGGCCTCCGTACGGACCCGTGCCCCCGATGAAGGCTCTCATTCCCGTCATTCCGCGAGGAACCAATAAAAAGGCCCGCATCCGCGGGCCTTTTTATTCTGGCTGAACTCCCGAAAGGGTGTAATTAAACGCAATCAGCCTTCTTTCGCTTCCTTCATGGACAGCTTGATGCGGCCACGCTGGTCCACGTCGAGCACTTTCACCCGGATCACATCGCCTTCTTTCACGTAGTCGGAGACTTTCTCCACACGCTCCTCGGCAATCTGGGAAATGTGCAACAACCCTTCGGTACCCGGCATGATGCGCACGAAAGCCCCGAAATCCACCACGCGGGTCACTTCGCCTTCGTAGATTTTGTCCACTTCGGCCTCGGCGGTGATCTCCTCGATGCGGCGCTGCGCTTCCAGGGCCGCTTCGCGGGTCTCGCCGTAGATCTTGATGCTGCCATCGTCCTCGATGTCGATGGTGCAGCTGGTTTCCTCGGTCAGAGCCCGAATCACCGCGCCACCTTTACCGATCACATCGCGGATTTTCTCCGAATTGATCTTCATGGTCAGCAGGGTCGGAGCATTGTCGGAAACCTGATCACGGGACACGGAGATCGCCTTGGCCATTTCGCCAAGGATATGCAGGCGGCCACGCTGAGCTTGTTCCAGCGCTTTCTCCATGATCTCTTCGGTGATGCCCTCAATCTTGATGTCCATCTGCAGGGCGGTCACGCCGCGCTCGGTACCGGCCACTTTGAAGTCCATATCGCCCAGGTGATCCTCGTCACCCAGAATATCGGACAACACCGCGAAGCGGCCGTCCTCTTCCTTCACCAGCCCCATGGCGATACCCGCCACCGGAGCACGCAACGGCACGCCGGCGTCCATCAGTGCCATGGAAGTACCACATACACTGGCCATGGAAGAGGAGCCGTTGGACTCGGTGATCTCGGAGACCACACGGATGGTGTAGGGGAATTCCTTTTCATTCGGCACCACCGCTTCCACACCGCGACGGGCGAGACGGCCGTGACCGATTTCACGGCGCTTGGGGGAGCCGATCATGCCGGTTTCACCCACGCAGTACGGAGGGAAGTTGTACTGCAGCATGAAGTGATCCTGGCGGGAGCCTTCCAGCGCATCAATCAACTGGGCATCACGCATGCCGCCCAGGGTGGCGGTAACGATGGCCTGGGTTTCACCACGGGTAAACAGAGCGGAACCATGGGTTTTCTTGAGTACACCGACTTTACAGTCGATGGCACGAACCTGGTCCAGGGCGCGGCCGTCGATGCGTGATTTGCCGGACAACACGCCCTCCCGCACCACGCTTTTCTCGATCTTGCCAAACAGGCTTTTAACTTCACCGGCGTCCGGGCTGTTTTCATCTTCGGTGACGAACTCGGCCACACAGGCATCACGCAACTCACCCACCTTGGTGTAGCGCGCCTGCTTCTCGGTGATGGTGTAAGCCTCGGTGAGAGCGCCTGCGTATTTGGCTTTGATCGCGGCTTTCAGCTCGGCATTTTCCGCCGGTGCCTGCCATTCCCAAGCA
The DNA here is from genome assembly GCF_004360225.1 of Alcanivorax sp. 24. Lineage (GTDB taxonomy): Bacteria > Pseudomonadota > Gammaproteobacteria > Pseudomonadales > Alcanivoracaceae > Alloalcanivorax > Alloalcanivorax xiamenensis. The sequence goes on along the minus strand of NZ_SNUA01000001.1, from coordinate 537,107 downwards.
GGGGTGCCCACTTCCTGGGCAAATGCCTTGATGCCCTGGATAACGGTTTGCATTTCCTGGTGGCCGTAAAGCACGGCGCCCAGCATCTGGTCCTCGCTCAGCTCCTGGGCTTCGGACTCCACCATCAGCACGGCCGGCTCGGTACCCGCCACTACCAGATTAAGCAGGGAATCCTCCAACTCGGAATAGCCGGGGTTGAGCAGATACATACCGTCCTTGAAGCCTACCCGGGCGGCACCGATCGGGCCGTTGAACGGAATACCGGAAATCGCCAGAGCGGCGGAGGTGCCGATCATGGCGGCAATGTCCGGGTCCCGGTTCTTGTCGGAGGACATCACGGTGGCAACGATTTGCACTTCGTTCATGAAACCGTTGGGGAACAGCGGCCGGATCGGGCGATCGATCAGTCGGCAGGTGAGGGTTTCCTTCTCACTGGGACGCCCTTCACGCTTGAGGAAGCCACCAGGAATACGGCCGGTGGAATAGGTTTTTTCCTGGTAGTTCACGGTCAGCGGGAAAAAGCCTTTTCCGGGATCCGCTTCCTTCTTGCCCACCACGGTCACCAGGACCTGGGTGTCACCGATGGTGACCATAACGGCGGCGGTGGCCTGACGGGCGATTTGCCCGGTTTCCAGCACCACGGTATCCGCGCCGTATTGAATCTCTTTGCGCACAATATTGAACATATCTCTCGTCTCTTCTCTTCACTCTTCCATCAGTCTTTGCCAAGGCATCATAACCCCGGCTCCGTGGGCGCCATAGCCTCTGTTCACCATGGATCGTCCCGGCATTCGTTGCTGCTTTTTCAGTACGCCAAAAACAACAGAAGCCCGGCATGGCCGAGCTTCCGTCGTGAATCGAACATAACCAGGGCTTAGCGACGCAGCCCCAGACGCTCGATCAACTGCAGGTAGCGGCTACGATCCTTGCCAGCCAGGTAATCCAGCAGCTTACGGCGCTGGTTAACCATGCGGATCAGACCACGACGGCTGTGGTGGTCCTTGTTATGGGCCTTGAAGTGACCCTGCAGCTGGTTGATGTTCTCGGTCAGCAGGGCAACCTGCACTTCCGGGGAACCGGAGTCCCCTTCCTTACGACCGAATTCCTTCAGGATTTCCGCTTTCTTTTCGACGCTCAAAGCCATTTTCACACTCCAATATGCAACATTAGTCACGGTCAGCCACGCATATTTATAGCTGCCGTCCCGTTTCACGACCCCTCTGGGTCACTCCGATACCAGACGACGAGGCGCTATCCGCCCGTCCTCCAGTACTTCTCCGACTCCCAGGAACTGCTCCGTGGAAGCCTGATAAAGACTCACCCAGCCCTCGGCCGGGCGATCACTGGCCATCACTGGCTGACCCTGGCGCAGATAATACGCCGCATTGTCACCCAGATTGACGCGCGGCCAGTCTGCCACGCTGGTGGATAAAGGCAAGAGCAAATCGTCAATTGCCTCGAATCCTCCCTGCTCCTTGAGCAGCCCCAGCTGCTCGAGGGTGATCATCCGCTCCTCGGGATACGGGCCGGCGGACAGGCGCCGCAGTGCAATCACATGAGCGCCGCAGCCAAGCGCCGCGCCCAGGTCCTCCACCAGGGAACGCACATAAGTGCCCTTGGAACAGGCCACCTCGAACGTCAGGTCCTCGCCTTCCAGGCGCGCCCCGCGAATTTCGTGGATGGTCACCTTGCGCGGCTCACGCTCAACGGTGATACCTTCCCGCGCCAGCTTATACAGCGGCGTGCCATTGTGCTTGATCGCCGAATACATACTCGGCACCTGCTCGATCTCGCCAAGGAAGCGGTCCAGCGCGGTCAGCACCTGAGCCTCGGTGACCGATACCGGACGGGTTTCCAGCACCTCACCGTCGGCGTCACCGGTTTCCGTGGTCACACCAAGGCGAGCGGTGACCCGGTAGCGCTTGTCCGCGTCGAGCAGAAACTGGCTGAATTTGGTCGCCTCACCGAAGCACACCGGCAACATACCGGTAGCGAGCGGATCCAGGCTGCCGGTGTGCCCTGCCTTGGCCGCGGCGAACATACGCTTGGCCATTTGCAAGGCCCCGTTGCTGGTCACGCCATCGGTCTTATCCAACAACAAAATGCCATTCAGAGGGCGGCCTCCGCGGCGTCGTTTTCCCACCGTCTTATGCTCCGAGATCAATCGTGGTCTTGGTCTTCCTGATCCGGGCTTTGTGCCCGGTCCTCCGCCCGCGCCTCATCGATCAGCCGCGACAGGTGTGATGCCTTTTCGGGGGTCAGGTCGTAATGGAAACGCAACCGGGGCGTGGTGCGGGTATTCAGGGTCTGGGCCAGAGCACTGCGCAGGAAACCGGCGGCGCCGCCCAATACGGCTTCGGCCTCGGTTCCGGCGTCCGCATCCTGCCCCAGCAATGTGAAGTACACATCGGCGTAGGACAGGTCACGGGAAACCCGGACATCCTGAATCGTCACCAGGTCCACACGCGGGTCCTTCATCTCAAAGCGCAGGACCCGGGCCAGTTCGCGCTGAATCTGGTCAGCAATACGGTCCGTGCGCTGGAAACCTTGGGGACGGCGATGACGACTCATAGTGCGGGCGCGCTTACAAGGAGCGCGCCACCTCCTTCACTTCGAAGACTTCGATCTTGTCGCCTTCCTTGACGTCGTTGTAGCTCTTCACGGCAATACCACACTCCATGCCGTTGCGAACTTCCTGAACGTCGTCCTTGAAGCGGCGCAGGGATTCCAGCTCACCTTCGAACACCACCACGTCGTCACGCAGCACGCGGATCGGACGATTCCGGTGAATGGTTCCTTCCACCACCATACAGCCCGCCACGGCACCAAACTTGGAGGAGCGGAACACGTCCCGCACCTGGGCAACACCGAGGATCTCCTCGCGCTTCTCCGGTGCCAGCAGACCGCTCATGGCCTGTTTCACGTCGTCGATCAGCTCATAGATCACGCTGTAATAGCGCAGATCAATGCCCTCCGCCTCACACAAACGCTTGGCCTTGGCATCCGCCCGTACGTTAAAGCCGAGCAGCACCGCCTCACTGGTCATCGCCAGGTTGACATCGGACTCGTTGATCGCGCCGACACCAGTGGAGACCAGCCCCACTTTCACCTCATCGGTGGACAGGTCAGTCAGTGCGCCGATCAACGCCTCAAGGGAGCCGCGTACATCAGCCTTGAGCACGATATTGACGTGTTTGGTTTCCTCGGAGCCCATGTTCTGGAACAGGTTTTCCAGTTTGGAAGCCTGTTGACGCTTGAGTTTGACGTCGCGATCACGGTCCTGACGGAATTCAGCCACTTCACGGGCTTTCTTCTCATCCGGCACCACCTGAACCTGCTCACCAGCCTCCGGCGCGCCATTCAGACCAAGCACCTCCACCGGAATGGACGGGCCCACTTTATTCACTTGCTGGCCATTTTCGTCCACCAGGGCACGAACGCGGCCGAAGCAGGCACCGGCCAGCAGCATGTCACCCACTTCCAGCTCACCAGCCTGGACCAGGATGGAGGCCACATTGCCTCGGCCTTTTTCTACCCGGGACTCAATGACCACACCACTGGCGGGCCCCACGGCGGCGGCTTTCAGTTCCAGCAGTTCGGACTGCAGCAACACGGATTCCAACAGGGCGTCAACGCCCTCGCCACTGTGCGCGGAGACGTTGACGAACTGAGTGTCGCCCCCCCACTCCTCGGGGATCACGTCCTTGGCGGCCAGTTCGTTCTTGACCCGGTCAGGGTCGGCCTGTTCCTTGTCGATCTTGTTCACCGCGATGATGATCGGCACGCCGGCGGCCTTGGCGTGGTTGATCGCCTCTTCGGTCTGCGGCATCACACCGTCATCCGCGGCTACCACGATGATCACGATATCGGTGGCCTTGGCGCCACGGGCGCGCATGGCGGTGAAAGCGGCGTGACCCGGGGTGTCCAGGAAGGTGATCATGCCGTGCTCGGTGTTCACATGGTAGGCACCGATATGCTGGGTAATCCCCCCGGCTTCACCGGCGGCCACTTTGGCGCGGCGGATATAGTCCAGCAGGGAGGTTTTACCATGATCGACGTGACCCATGATGGTCACCACTGGCGCACGGGCGACTTCCTGTTCTCCGGAGCGGTCCACCAGAGACGCCAGATCGTCCTCCAGAGCCTCTTCCTCGCCTTTCACCAGTTTCGGGGTGTGACCCATTTCCTCGGTGAGAAGGACAGCGGTTTCCTGGTCGATAAACTGATTGACGGTGGCCATTTCGCCCATTTTCATCATGGCCTTGATCAGTTCCTTGGCCTTGATGTTCATGCGCTGAGCCAGTTCCGCCACGGTGATGGTTTCCGGAATTTCTACGTCGTACACCATTTTCTCCGTGGGGCTTTTAAACCCGTGCTCCCGGTTCATGGAGCTCTTCATCTGGCCGTGGACCACGCCGCCGCTCTTGGGCTTGCGACGCCGCCGGCGCGATTGCCGTTCCTCGGTACGGTATCCGGCTTCCACGGCATCCCGGACGATGGAGGAGGCCTTGTCGTCTTCCTCTTCCTTCTTTTCCTGGGACTGTTCACCGCCGCGCTTCTCCAGCTCCTCGGCGATACGTTGGGCTTCCTCGGCGGTACGGCGGGCAGCTTCTTCCTCCGCCTTGCGGCGGGCTTCGGCTTCCTGCTTGCGTCGTGCTTCCTCGGCCTCGCGCTGCTTACGTTCTTCCTCTTCGCGCTTGGCACGTTCTTCCGCCGTCTCCACCTTGTCGGCTTTCTTGGCGGTCTTCGGCACGGAAACGCGCTTGCTCTTGTCCTCGGCCTCTTTCTCCGCATCACCCTGAGCCGCGCTTTCCGCTTCCAGAGCTTTACGGCGCGCCTCTTCCTCGGCGCGACGAGCGTCTTCTTCCTGCTTGCGACGAGCCTCTTCCTCGGCCTTACGGCGGGCTTCTTCCTCGGCGGCGCGGCGGGCCTCTTCCTCGGCCTTCAGGCGGGCTTCTTCTTCCGCCTGGCGCTCCGCTTCCAAACGCTCTTGCTCTTCGATGGACTCACGCTTCACGTAGGTACGCTTCTTGCGTACTTCCACGTTCACGGTTTTCGCTTTACCGGCGGCACCCGTCGTCTTGATGGTGCTGGTGGAGCGACGTTTGAGGGTGATTTTCTTGGGCTCCGCGTCCTGGGCGCCATGGGACTTACGCAGATGCGCGAGCAGCTGCTGCTTCTGTTCATCGGAGACCACATCACCTGCGTCGGTGTGAGGAAGTCCGGCGTCCTTCATCTGCGAAAGCAGCGTATCCACCGGAATCTTCACAACCTCTGCCAGACTTTTTACGGTCGTTTCTGCCATGTCAGCAACACTCTCCTGTCCGCTTATGGTGGCGCCCTGCCCCACCGCTCTACTTACTCACCGGCGTTCTCATCTTCAAACCAGGGAGCGCGGGCGGTCATGATCAACTGAGCCGCTTGCTCTTCGTCGATCCCTTCAATATCCAGCAAGTCATCCACCGCTTGTTCGGCAAGGTCTTCCATGGTGACAATGCCACGGGAGGCCAATTCCACCGCCAATTCACGAGTCATGCCGTCCATACCCAGCAAGTCGTCGGCGGGCTCGGCCGATTCAAATTTCTCTTCGGACACCAGCGCGCGGGTCAACAAAGCGTCCTTGGCGCGCTGGCGCAAGGCTTCGACCACATCTTCGTCGAAGCCTTCGATGGCGAGCATTTCCTCGGTGGGCACATAAGCCACTTCCTCCAGGGAAGAGAAGCCTTCTTCCACCAGGATCGCCGCCACGTCTTCATCCACATCCAGCAGGCTCATGAAGGTTTCCATGGCCATCTGGGCTTCTTCCTGCTGCTTATTCTGCGCTTCGTCCAGCGTCATCACGTTCAGCTCCCAGCCGGTCAGCTCGGAGGCGAGACGGATATTCTGGCCGCTGCGTCCAATCGCCTGAGCCAGGGCGGACTCGTCTTCCACGGCGATATCCATGGAATGACTTTCCTCGTCCATCACAATGGACGCCACTTCCGCCGGCTGCATCGCGTTGATCACCAACTGAGCCGGGTTGTCGTCCCACAGCACGATATCGATACGCTCGCCGGCCAGCTCGTTGGATACCGCCTGCACCCGGGCACCGCGCATGCCCACGCAAGCCCCCACCGGATCGATACGTTGATCGTTGGTCTTCACCGCGATCTTGGCGCGGGAACCCGGATCACGGGCGGCGCCTTTGATTTCGATCAGTTCCTCGCCGATCTCCGGCACTTCGATCTTGAACAATTCGATCAGCATCTCCGGGCACGCCCGGCTGGCGAACAACTGCGGGCCGCGATTTTCTTCATTCACGCCCAGCAGATAAGCGCGCACGCGATCGTTCTGGCGCACGCTTTCCCGTTGAATCATATGTTCGCGGGTAATCAGCGCTTCGGCATTGCCGCCCAGGTCGAGAATGATGGCGTCACGGGTGGCCTTCTTCACCGTGCCGCTGATCAGTTCACCGATACGGTCGCGGTATTCCTCGATCACCTGATGACGCTCGGCCTCACGCACTTTCTGTACGATCACCTGCTTGGCGGTCTGGGCACCGATACGACCGAAGGCCTCGGATTCCACTTCTTCCTCGTAAACGTCGCCAATCCGCAGGTTTTCGTCGTGCTCGTGGGCCTCGTCCAGAGTCAGCTGTCTGCCGAACTCATAGAGGTCTTCATCGGGCACCACATGCCAGACGCGGAAGGTGCGGGAATCGCCGGTAACCCGGTCGATCTGCACACGGATTTCCACATCTTCTTCCTTGAAACGTTTTTTGGTTGCCGCCGCCAGGGCCAGTTCGATGGCCTCGAAAATGACGTCACGACTGACGCCTTTCTCGTTGGAAACGGTTTCCGCTACCAGCAGGATCTCTTTGTTCATGGCCAGGCCTTTACAAAGGTTTTTTCAGGTCACGCTCAGTCGAAGCGCGGCTCCAGACGAGCGCGGTCCACCTGACTGTAAGGAATACGCAGGGTGTCACCATTGAGCATCACCACCAGCGTATCGCCATCGACAGCCACCAGAGTCGCCATCATCTTGCGTTTGCCCGCTACCGGGGCCAACAGTTTCAGTTGCACCTGCTCGCCAAGGTAACGTTCAAACTGGGAAAGTTCGAACAGCGGCCGATCCATGCCCGGAGAGGACACTTCAAGGTTGTACTCGCCGGGAATCGGGTCTTCCACGTCAAGCACGCCACTGACTTCATGGCTCACCGCGACGCAATCGTCCACGGTGATGCCGGCTTCATGGTCAATGAAAAGACGCAATACCGCGCCACGCCCCTGCAGGTACTCAATACCCCAGAGCTCGTAGCCCATGTCGTTGACTACCGGAGCCAGCAGCTCCTTGATCTGTTCCGTGCGTTTTGACATTGCCTTGATTCCGGCGCCAGAAACAAAAAATGGGCGTAACGCCCATTCCCACTTGCCATCCCGGCTTTGAATAACAAAAAGCCCCTACGATGAGGGGCTTTCTTACCACAGAACCGGGATGCGGTTCCGTTAAGTGGTAGCGGGGGCAGGATTCGAACCTACGACCTTCGGGTTATGAGCCCGACGAGCTACCAGACTGCTCCACCCCGCACTAAATCGCGGCGCACATAGTATGTATTCATGCCGCCGTTGTCAATGCAAACTCAAAAAAAGTATTTATTTTTCCGAGTCTTAACCGCGGCATTATCGCGGAGCCATTAGCCCTGGCCAGGGAATTCGAAAGGCCTCGAGAAGCACGTTCGAATTTACTACCAATACACCCGTTTTCCAGCTTGAAAACGGTGACCACCGTGAAGGGCGGTTACAATAAAGCCCATTCCAAATTGGTGCCGAAGGCCGGACTTGAACCGGCACGAGCGTAAGCCCACTACCCCCTCAAGATAGCGTGTCTACCAATTCCACCACTTCGGCAAAGAACCTGGTATCACTCGGATTGAGAACCAGCCTGACTCTCATCCAGGGCCGGGGATTCTACATCACTCGCCGGCACATCTGAAGTGCCTTTTTCAGAACTTTCCGTGGCGGGAACTTCGCCCTGACCGCTGGCGGGCACATCGGAGCTCGCGGCCGGAACGTCACCCTGTCCACCGGAAGGCACATCGGGGGATTGCGGCACCGCCGGCGCATCACTCTCCGGCACATCCAGTTCGTCAACGGTCTCCACCATCGGCAGAACACTGGAATTCTGGGCAACCTCATTACGAGCCATCCAGGCCAGGGCCAGGCTGGTAACAAAGAACACCGCCGCCAGCACCGCCGTGGACCGGGTCAGGAAGTTCGCGGAACCCGCGCTGCCAAACACCGTCTGCGAACCGCCGCCACCAAAGGAGGCGCCGGCATCGGCACCTTTGCCGTGCTGAATCAGAACCAGGCCGATCAGACCCAGAGCCGTCAACACGTGGACCACATGAAGCACAATATCCATAAGTAACCGTTTATTCCGCCGCGAGACAAATCGCGCTGAATTCATCCGCGCTCAGTGAGGCCCCGCCGATAAGACCACCGTCAATATCCGGCTGGGCGAACAGAAGGGCGGCATTATCCGACTTTACACTGCCGCCGTAAAGCAGCCGGATGCGGGAAGCCACACCGGCGTCCTCCGCGGCCAGCGCCGTGCGTAAACGGGCATGCACTTCCTGGGCCTGTTCCGGGGTGGCGGTTTCCCCGGTTCCGATCGCCCAGACCGGCTCGTAGGCCACCACCGCCTGGTCGAAAGCGCCGATGCCGGCCACGTCCAGCACCGACGTGACCTGACGCACCACCACCTGTTCGGTTTCGCCCGCCTCCCTCTCACGCAGCGTTTCGCCGACGCACAGGATCGGGATCAGCCCTCCCTGCTGGGCGCGAAGAAACTTCTCGCCCACCAGTTCGTCATCTTCGCCATACAGGGCGCGGCGCTCGGAGTGACCCACGATCACGTACCGGCAGCCAAGATCGGCGAGCATCTCGGCGGAGACCTCACCGGTGAAGGCGCCATCCTCGTGACTGCTCACATTTTGAGCGCCGACTTGCACCCCGCTGCCACTCAGAGCACCGGCCAGGGACGCCAGATAGGGAAACGGCGGACACACCGCCACTTCCGCCCGGCTGTTCCGCAACCCTTTCAGGGAAGCCCCCAGAGCCTCCACCATGTCCAACCGGCCATTCATTTTCCAGTTACCGGCTACCAGCGGCGTTCTTGTCATTCACTTGTTCCCGTGTTCAGAGGTCAGGCTATGATTGCCCGCACCTGTTCCGCCAGACGCTGGCAGAGGCGTTCCACCTGCGCGCCATCCAGCCCTTCCACCATGACCCGAACCAGTGGCTCGGTGCCGGAAGGGCGCAACAACACCCGCCCCTTGCCGGCCAGTTCCGCCTCCACGTCACTCACCGCCTGCTGCAGTTCGGGGCGCTCCATGAAGCCATCGCGATTATCACCGCGCACATTGATCAAGGTCTGCGGCACCAGCGGCGCATCCGCCACCGCGTCGCGCAGACTCCGCTCCTCCCGACGCAGGGCCGCCAAAACCTGCAACGCCGCCACCATGCCATCACCAGTGGAAGTGCGATCCAGGCACACCAGGTGCCCGGAAGACTCACCGCCGAGCAGCCAGCCGCGGCTGTCCAACTGCTCCATGACATAGCGGTCACCAACTTTGGCCCGGGCGAACGGAATGCCTTGCCGCTCCAGCGCCAGTTCAAGGCCATAGTTGGACATCAGGGTCCCCACCACACCGCCGTGCAAGGCGCCCTTCCGCTGGCGGTCACGGGCAATCACGTACAAAAGCTGGTCACCATCCACCACCTCACCCTGATCGTCCACCATGATCAGGCGGTCCGCGTCCCCATCCAGGGCAAGGCCGAGATCGGCACCGCTTTCCAGCACCTTGCGCCGCAGCGCCTCGGGGCTGGTGGAACCGCAATCCCGGTTGATATTGAAGCCGTCCGGCGTGTTGGCCATCGGCAGCACGTTGGCGCCCAGCTCTTCCAGCACATCCGGGGCGATGTGGTAGGCGGCCCCGTTGGCGGTATCGACGACGATCGTCAACCCGGCCAGACTCAGCCCCGGCGCCGTGCTTTTGACGAACTCGATATAACGGCCACGGGCATCGTCGATACGGCGCACCTTGCCAATCCGGTCCGAACCGACCACGGAGATCGGCTCGTCCAGCATTTGTTCGATGTCCTGCTCAATCTGATCATTCAGCTTACGGCCATCGGCGCCGAAGAACTTGATCCCATTGTCGGTGTAAGGGTTGTGGGAGGCGGAGATAACGATCCCGGCCTGGGCATGCAGAGTGCGGGTCAGATAAGCGATCCCCGGCGTCGGTATCGGCCCCAGCAGCCGCACGTCCACCCCGGCGGCGGAAATACCCGCCTCCAGCGCCGATTCAAACATATATCCGGAAATCCGGGTGTCCTTGCCGATCAAAATCTTGCTGCCACCACGTGCCGCCAGCACGCGGCCGGCGGCCCAGCCCAGTTTGAGCACGAAATCCGGGGTAATCGGCGCCTCACCCACGGTGCCACGAATCCCGTCCGTACCGAAATATTTACGACTCATCCACTGTCTCCATTACAGCGCGGGCAAAGCGCACGCTGTCCACGGTCTCTTTGACATCATGGGTACGCACGATCAGCGCGCCCCGTTCAACACACATCACCGCCGCCGCCAGTGAACCAGGCAAGCGCTCCTCCACCGGCCGGTCCAGCACTTTTCCGACCATGGATTTACGCGATAGCCCCACCAGTATCGGCAACTGTAAACGCTTGAGCTGGTCCATTTCCGCCAACAGTTTCAGATTGTGGCGCACGGTCTTGGCGAAACCAAACCCCGGATCCACCAGCAGCCTGTCACGGGCTATTCCAGCGGCGACGCACGCCTCCACCCGCTCTTCCAGGAACCGGATCACCTCAGCGGTGACATCCTGATATCGCGGATTGTCCTGCATATCCCCCGGCTCTCCACGCATGTGCATCAGGCACACGGGCAGGCCGGTTTCCACCGCCGCCTGACAGGCGCCGGGGCGGCGCAATGAACGCACATCATTGATCAGACCGGCGCCGGCACGAGCCGTTTCACGGATCACACCGGCAGTACTGGTATCCACCGACACCAGGGCATCCAACTCGCGGGTCAGGGCTTCCACCACCGGTACCACACGATCCAGCTCTTGCTGTTCGGATACTGGATCAGCGCCGGGGCGGGTGGATTCTCCACCGACATCGATGATGGCGGCACCGTCGGCGAGCATCTGCTCCGCCCGACGCAGGGCCGAGTCCAGGGAAGTGAATTGGCCACCGTCCGAAAACGAATCCGGGGTGACATTAAGAATGCCCATAACGACGGGCGCGGACAGGTCCAGTGTCCGCGCCCCACAGGTCAGTTTGCTAATCTGGCGCATCAGTGGGTATTGGCAGGTCCACCGATGGCGTCATCGCCGGGCTTGGCGTCGTCGGAAGCGTTCTCGCCAGAAGAGGACGCACCGCTCCCCGGCCCCTGGTCGCGCCAGTCCTTCGGCGGGCGGGGTTTGTGTCCGGACATGATATCGTTGATCTGCTCGGCATCGATGGTCTCATACTGCATCAACGCTTCGGCCATCAGATCCAGCTTGTCGCGGTTATTGTCCAGGATGTCCTTGGCATGGGTGTAACAGCGATCGATGATGGCGCGAACTTCCCGGTCGATTTCCTCGGCGGTCTGCTCGGACATATGCTTGCGCTGCCCCACTTGCTTACCCAGGAAGACCTCACCCTCGTCTTCCTCATAGGCCAGCGGCCCCATTTTTTCGCTCAGCCCCCACTTGGTGACCATGGCACGGGCCATTTTGGTGGCGCGCTCGATGTCGTTGGAGGCACCGGTGGTGACCCCGTCAAAGCCCAGCGTCATTTCCTCGGCCAGACGACCGCCATACAGCGAACAGATCGCCGACTCGATGGCCCGCTTGGACTGGGAGTATTTGTCCTCCTCGGGGAGGTACATGGTCACACCCAGAGCCCGCCCGCGAGGGATAATGCTCACCTTGTAGACCGGATCGTGTTCCGGCACCAGTCGGCCGACGATGGCGTGACCGGCTTCGTGATAGGCGGTGTTGAGCTTCTCTTTCTCACTCATAACCATGGAGCGGCGCTCGGCGCCCATCAGGATCTTGTCCTTGGCCTTCTCAAACTCCTCCATGGTCACCACCCGCTTGTTGGCGCGGGCGGCGAACAGGGCTGCTTCGTTAACCAGATTGGCCAGGTCGGCGCCGGAGAAGCCCGGCGTGCCACGGGCGATCACGCTGGCATCCACATCCTCGGCCACCGGCACCGGGCGCATATGCACTTTCAATACCTGCTCACGCCCACGGATATCCGGCAACGGCACGGTCACCTGACGGTCGAACCGGCCCGGACGCAGCAGCGCCGGGTCCAGCACATCAGGGCGGTTGGTGGCGGCGATAACGATAATGCCGTCATTGGCATCAAAACCGTCCATCTCCACCAGCAACTGGTTCAGGGTCTGTTCACGCTCATCATGGCCGCCGCCAAGACCGGCGCCACGGGAACGGCCCACCGCGTCGATCTCGTCGATGAAGATAATACAGGGCGCATGCTTCTTGGCCTGATCGAACATGTCGCGCACCCGGGAGGCGCCGACGCCGACGAACATTTCCACAAAGTCGGAACCGGAGATGCTGAAAAACGGCACCTTGGCTTCGCCGGCGATGGCCTTGGCCAGCAGGGTCTTACCGGTACCCGGCGACCCCACCATCAGCACACCACGGGGAATTTTGCCGCCAAGTCGCTGGAATTTGGCGGGATCGCGCAGAAACTCCACCAATTCCTGCACTTCTTCCTTGGCTTCCTCGACACCGGCCACATCCGCGAAGGTGGTTTTGATCTGATCCTCGCTCATCAGCCGCGCCTTCGACTTCCCGAAGGTCATCGGGCCACCACCGCCCTTGCCGCCGCCCTGCATCTGCCGCATGAAGAAGATGAAAATGGCCAGAATCAGCAGAATCGGCAGCACTGACAGGAACAACTGGGTCAGGAACCCCTGGCGCTCCGGCTCCTTGCCAACCACATCCACTTTATTCTGGATCAGGGTGGGAATCAGATTGGTGTCCAGCGCCGGCGGCTTGACCGTCTCGAACTTGCCGCCATTCGTCATTTCACCGGAAATCCGGGTATCCCCGATGGTTACCCGGGCCACCTTGCCACTCTCCACGCTCTCGATGAAGGAGGAGTAGTTCAGCATCTGCTGACTGGGCTGAGGATTGATGCTGGAGGCCACCACATAAAGGACCCCGGCAATCACCAGCCACAGTACGATGTTCTTGGTCATGTCGTTCAAGGGAGACCTCGATTCGTTCGGGCGCAAGTGCGCATACTGACATCTAAACCTTACACTATTTCAGGTGCCACCCCAATTGATACACTTCATTGGAGCGTGGGCGGCTGGCCGCCGGTTTGCGGCTCACCACCCGGCGAAACCGGCTCTGAAGACTCCGCCGATACTCATCGAAGCCCTCCCCCTGAAACACCTTGACCAGGAAAACGCCGTCCGGTTCAAGAACGCTCTCCGCCATATCCAGGGCCAATTCGGCCAGATACATGGCCCGCGGCAAATCCACGGCACGGTTACCACTCATATTGGGGGCCATATCGGACATTACAAGGTCCACTTTGTGCCCGCCCAGGCTGTCCAGGATTCGCTGGTAGACCTCTTCCTCACGGAAATCGCCCTGAATGAAGGCCACATCGGGAATCGGGTCCATGGCCAGAATATCGCTGGCCACCACTGTCCCCCGCGAACCGACCAGCCGGCCGGCCACCTGGGCCCAGCCGCCGGGGGCGGCCCCCAGATCAAGCACACGCATGCCGGGCCGGAACAACTTGTCTTTTTCGTGGATCTCCAGCAACTTGAAACTGGCCCGGGAGCGGTAGCCCTCGGCCTGGGCGCGGGCCACCCAGTGATCGTCGAAATGTTCCCGCAGCCAGCGCTGGCTGCTTTTTGATCTGGCCATAAAGGTTCATCCTGTTACCCGGCCCGGATGTCCGCCCGAGGGAATAGTGTCGGGGCGCCCGGTGATGATTGCAGGGCAGCAGCCGCGTACCTAGAATAGCGCCCCCGATTTGGAGAACACCATGCCTTTGAGCCCACAGGACAGAAAGCGCTTACGCACCATCGGCCACCACCTGAAAGCGGTGCTGCAGACTGGCGACAAGGGCCTGACCGAGTCCTTTACCGAGGAATTGAACCGGCGCCTGGAAGACCACGAACTGGTCAAGGTCCGGGTCAACGCCCCCACCCGCGACCAGCGTACCGAACTGGTCAATGCGCTGTGCGACGCCAGTGGCGCCGAATTGATCCAGCGTATCGGCAATATCGCCCTGCTTTACCGGGCGGCCGCCAAGCCCAACCCCAAACTGTCCAATATCCTGAGAGCCCAGGACTAAAGCGGGGCTCCCGGGTCCGGCCCGAAGCCCCGCGCAAACCAGCCCTCTACAGGTGCTCGACTTTGTCCACTTCGTACTCCCGGGTGCCTCCCGGGGTGTCGATTTGCACCACATCGCCTTCCTCCCGGCCAATCAGGCCGCGCGCGATGGGTGAATTCACACTGATCTTGCCCTGCTTGATATCGGCTTCGTCGTCACCAACGATCTGGTAGACCTTCTCTTCATCGGTGTCCACGTCGATGATGGTCACGGTCGAGCCGAAAATGACCTTACCGGTGTTATCCAGTTGGGTAATATCAATGATCTGAGCAGCGGACAGCTTGCCTTCGATCTCGTTGATACGCCCTTCGCAGAAGCTCTGCTGTTCACGGGCAGCGTGGTATTCCGCGTTTTCCTTCAGATCACCGTGTTCACGAGCGTCGGCGATGGCCGCGCTGATACGGGGCCGTTCCACCTTTTTCAGATGGTCCAGCTCTTTGCGCAATGCTTCGGCACCACTGACCGTCATCGGAATGCGTTGCATAGGTTCAACCTCAAATAATCGTCCGTGGGTAGCGCGGGGCACCCGGCCCCGGGTACCCCGCACAATTAGATTTCGGCGTGCAAATCCTGCAATCGGCGCACCTGCGGCTCATCGCGCAGGGCCATGGCCTGACACACCGCCTGCGCGGCGGTGATCGTGGTGGTGTAAAACACCTTGTGCTGCAGGGCGGAACGACGGATCGCAAAGGAATCGCGGATCGCCTGCTTGCCTTCGGTGGTATTCACGATCAACGCCACACCGTCGTTTTTAATCATGTCGACAATATGCGGACGCCCCTCGAGCACCTTATTAACCGGAGTCACCGGCAGCCCCGCCTCAGCGATGACCGCGGCGGTACCGCGGGTGGCGACCAGATCGAAACCCAGTTCACTCAGGGTGCGGGCCACATCCACCGCCGCGGACTTGTCCACTTCGCGTACCGAAATGAACGCCGTGCCTTCCTGGGGCAGGCGTTCGCCGGCTCCCAGAGAAGCCTTGCCAAAAGCCTCGGCGAAGCTGCCGCCAATACCCATCACCTCACCGGTGGATTTCATTTCCGGACCGAGGATGGGGTCCACTTTCGGGAATTTGGCGAACGGGAAAACCGCTTCCTTGACGAAATAGTGGCGCGGCGAGACCTCCGAGGTAAAGTCCTGATCCTTCAGGCTGACGCCAACCATGCAGCGGGCGGCCACTTTGGCCAGTGAAACGCCAATGCATTTGGACACATAGGGCACGGTCCGGGACGCCCGCGGGTTTACTTCAAGCACATAGACGTCCTCGCCCTTCACCGCGAACTGCACGTTCATCAAACCGACCACACCCAGCTCGCGGGCCATGTCAGCGGTCTGTTGGCGCATCACGTCCTGCACATTGTCATCCAGAGAATAGGGCGGCAGCGAGCAGGCGGAGTCGCCAGAGTGCACGCCGGCCTGCTCGATATGCTGCATGATGCCGCCGATAACCACGTCGGAACCATCGCAGATAGCGTCCACGTCGACTTCAATGGCGTCGTCCAGGAAGCGGTCCAGCAGCACCGGAGAGTCGTTGGAGACGCTCACCGCGTTGTTCATGTAGCTGCGCAGTTCCGCCTCGTTGTAAACGATTTCCATGGCCCGGCCGCCCAACACGTAGGAGGGCCGCACCACCAGCGGATAACCGATTTCTTCCGCCAGCTTCAGCCCTTCCTCCAGGGAACGGGCGGTACGGTTCGGCGGCTGTCTGAGGCCAAGCTTGTTGACCATCTGCTGGAAGCGCTCGCGATCTTCCGCTTCGTCGATGGCGTCCGGGCTGGTGCCGATAATCGGCACGCCCGCTGCCTGCAGAGCCCGCGCCAGTTTCAGCGGCGTCTGCCCGCCATACTGCACGATCACGCCCTTGGGCCGCTCGACATCGGCAATGGCCAATACGTCTTCCAGCGTCACCGGCTCGAAGTAGAGACGGTCGGAGGTGTCGTAATCGGTGGACACGGTCTCCGGGTTACAGTTGACCATGATGGTCTCGTAACCGTCGTCCTTCATGGCGAAGGCGGCGTGCACGCAGCAGTAGTCGAACTCGATGCCCTGGCCGATCCGGTTCGGGCCACCGCCGATCACCATGATCTTGTCACGGTCGGAGGGGTTCGATTCGCACTCTTCGTCGTAACTGGAGTACATATAAGCGGTACTGGTGGGGAACTCGGCGGCGCAGGTATCCACCCGTTTGAACACTGGCCGCACCCCCAGATCCTGACGCTTGCTGCGCACATCCGCTTCCCGCACGCCCAGCAACTGGGCCAGGCGGGCATCGGAAAAGCCCTTGCGCTTGAGGCGATACAAGGTGTCCCGGCTCAGATCGGTGAAGGTGAAATCGGCCAGCCGACCTTCCTCGGCAATCAGGTCAGCCACCTGCACCAGGAACCAGCGGTCGACCTTGGTCAGCGCGAACACATCATCCACGCCAAGACCGCTACGGAATGCATCGCCAATCACCCAGATGCGCTCCGGCCCCGGCGTCGACAGTTGCTGAGCGATACGCTCAGCGGCGTCCGGTGCATCCAGATCCACTTTCGGATCGAACCCCACGGAGTCCACTTCCAGCCCGCGCAGAGCCTTATGCAGGGACTCCTGGAAATTACGGCCGATAGCCATGACTTCGCCCACGGACTTCATTTGCGTGGTCAACACCGGATCCGCGTCGGCGAACTTCTCGAAGTTGAACCGCGGAATCTTGGTGACGACATAGTCAATGGACGGCTCGAAAGAGGCCGGGGTCGCGCCGCCGGTGATATCGTTCTGCAACTCGTCCAGGGTGTAGCCCACCGCCAGCTTCGCCGCCACCTTGGCGATCGGGAAGCCGGTGGCCTTGGAGGCGAGCGCGGAGGACCGGGATACCCGCGGGTTCATCTCGATCACCACCATGCGGCCGGTATCCGGGCACATGCCAAACTGCACGTTGGAGCCGCCGGTTTCCACGCCGATCTCACGCAATACCGCCAGGGAGGCATCGCGCATGACCTGGTATTCCTTGTCGGTCAGAGTCTGCGCCGGCGCCACGGTGATGGAGTCACCGGTGTGCACCCCCATCGGGTCGAAGTTCTCGATCGCACAGACGATGATGCAGTTATCGTTGCGGTCACGAACAACCTCCATCTCGTATTCCTTCCAGCCCAGCAGCGACTCGTCGATGAGCAGCTCGTGGGTGGGGGACAGCTCGAAACCCCGGGTACAGATTTCCTCGAACTCTTCCTTGTTATAGGCCACCCCGCCGCCGGAGCCGCCCATGGTGAAGGAAGGACGGATGATCGAGGGAAAGCCCAGTTCCGCCTGAATCTCCCAGGCCTCATCCATGGTGTGAGCAACCCGCGCGCGCGGACATTCCAGGCCGATGTTCTTCATCGCCTTGTCGAAGCGGTCGCGGTTCTCCGCCTTGTCGATGGTGTCGGCGTTGGCGCCGATCATTTCCACGGCGAACTTCTCGAGCACGCCATGGCGTTCCAGATCCAGAGCGCAATTCAACGCGGTCTGTCCGCCCATGGTGGGCAGCAGCGCGTCCGGGCGCTCCTTCTCGATGATCTTGGCCACCGTCTCCCAGGTGATCGGCTCGATGTAGGTGGCGTCGGCCATGGCCGGATCGGTCATGATGGTGGCCGGGTTCGAGTTCACCAGGATCACCCGGTAGCCTTCCTCTCGCAGCGCCTTGCAGGCCTGGGCACCGGAGTAATCGAACTCACAGGCCTGGCCGATCACGATGGGACCAGCGCCGATGATGAGGATGCTTTTGATGTCTGTTCTCTTGGGCATTTTTGCTGACCGTCGGACTCTGGTTAATTCGTTACCGGGTTAATTCATTGCCGGGCCGGACGCCAGGGGTGAGGCGTCCGGCGCGTCTCAGGCGCGGTGCGCCTCCATCAACTCGATGAAGTGATCAAACAGGGGCGCGCAGTCGTGGGGACCAGGACTGGCCTCCGGGTGCCCCTGGAAACTGAACGCCGGCACATCGGTGCGATGCACGCCCTGCAGCGTACCGTCGAACAGTGACACATGAGTCACCTTGAGGTTATCCGGCAGGGTCTCCGCGTCCACCGCGAAACCGTGGTTCTGGCTGGTGATCATCACCGTACCGTCCTCCACGTTTTTCACCGGGTGGTTGGCGCCGTGATGGCCGTTCTTCATCTTCATGGTGCGGGCGCCGCTGGCCAGGCCGAGCAACTGATGCCCCAGGCAGATACCGAACAGCGGCAGCTTGCACTCCAGAATCTCGCGGATCGCCTGGATCGCGTAGTCGCAAGGCTCCGGATCACCCGGACCATTGGCCAGGAAAACACCATCCGGATTCATCGCCAGCACCTCGGATGCCGGGGTTTGGGCCGGCACCACGGTCAGTTTGCAGCCACGGTCCGCCAGCATCCGGAAGATATTACGCTTGCAGCCGAAGTCGTAGGCGACCACGTTAAACAGAGCTTCCGTCTGAGCACGATGGCCTTCACCACGCACCCAGGTGCCTTCAGTCCAGGCATAAGGCTCGCTGACACTGACCTCCTTGGCCAGATCCATCCCCTTGAGGCCGGGGAAAGCACGGGCGGCGGCCAGGGCCTTTTCCTCGTCGATATCGTCACCGGCGACGATGCAGCCGTTCTGAGCCCCTTTTTCCCGCAGAATACGGGTCAGACGACGCGTATCAATGTCGGCGATGGCAACGATGTTCCGCTGTTCCAGGTACTCCGGCAAAGACTGCTCCGCACGCCAGCTGCTCACCGTCAGGGTCAGATCACGAATGATCAGGCCGGCGGCCCACACCCGGGAGGACTCCTCGTCCTCCTCATTGACGCCGGTGTTGCCGATATGCGGATACGTCAGCGTGACGATCTGCTTGGCATAGGACGGGTCCGTGAGGATTTCCTGATATCCGGTCATCGCGGTGTTGAACACCACCTCACCCACGGTCTCACCCGTGGCGCCAATGGCAACACCCCGAAAGAGACTGCCGTCTTCTAATGCGAGTATGGCGGGTACCGTCAACGCAACCTCCAAGGCTGATAGGGTTCCGGGTTGTCCGCGTGAAGCCAGGGCGGGCGACACCGTTTACAGCGGACAAACCCTTGGAAGATCGGGGACGGGGGCCGGTCGCAAAAAAGCGAGATGGATTCCTCCACCTCGCTTTTTCATGTCATTCAGCGATTCATGCGCCCCACGCGCCCTCAGGCTTGGCCTATTCTAGTGCTTTCGGCCGCCAGTGTCACGGGCGGAAGCCGCCGGAACACCCGGCGGCAATCTCAGCGGGCGCCCCAGCCGGCGCTCTCTCCCGCCAGACCAAGCACGTCCTGCATGTCGAACAATCCCTTGGGCCGAGCCCCGAGCCACAGAGCCGCGCGCACCGCTCCGCGAGCAAAAGCCATGCGACTGGACGCCTTGTGAGTAATCTCCACCCTTTCGCCCTCGGCGGCGAACAGGACGGTGTGATCGCCGACAATATCACCACCACGAATGGTCTCGAATCCGATGGTCTGACGGTCACGTTCACCGGTGCGCCCCTCACGACCATACACCGCGCATTCCTTGAGGTCCCGCCCCAGGGTCTGAGCCACCACTTCCCCCATGCGCAGAGCCGTGCCGGAAGGCGCGTCAATCTTATGGCGGTGATGAGCCTCGATGATTTCTATATCGACATCGTCGCCCAGCACGGCGGCCGCGGCTTCCAGCAGTTTAAAGCACAGATTCACCCCCACCGAGTAGTTCGGCGCGAAGCAGATCGCCATCTCCTCGCTGGCGGCGCGCAGTTGCGCCTTCTGCTCATCGTTCAGACCGGTGGTGCCGATCACCAGCCGACTGCCGGCCTGGCGGCAAGTCTCGATATTCCGCGCGGTCGCTTCCGGCACGGTGAAATCGATGAACACATCCGCCTGGTCCGCCACCAGGGCGAGGTCATCGCCCACGGTGACACCCAGCTTGCCGACGCCCACCAGTTCACCGGCGTCCACCCCGATCAGGGAAGAACCCGGCACGTCGACCGCCACCGCCAGCTCGGCTTCCGGATTGGCCAGCGTCGCCTCGATGAGCATGCGCCCCATACGCCCGGCGGCGCCGATGATGCCTACTTTCATGGTTTTTCGCCCTATTGCTTCAGAGGGTTTAGAGCCTGCTCACAGCGTCAAAGCCCGTCGAAAAAGCGCTTCACGCCCTCGAACCAGCTGGTTCGGCGGGGATTATGCCGGTCGCCACCCTTGTCCAGGGAGGACTGGAACTTGCGCAACAGGTCTTTCTGTTCGCTATTCAGCTTGACCGGGGTTTCCACCACCACTCTGCAGATCAGGTCGCCTGGCGGGCCACCCCGCACCGGGGTCACCCCCTTGCCGCGCAACCGGAACAGCTTACCGGTCTGCGTCTCCGGTGGCACCTTGAGTTTGACCTTGCCATTCAAGGTAGGCACATCCTGTTCACCGCCCAGAGCGGCGTCGACGAAGCTCACCGGCACTTCGCAGTGCAGATCACTGCCGTCACGCTTGAAGATCTCGTGCTCACGCACCGCCACCTGCACGTACAAGTCACCGGCCGGCGCCCCGTGCATGCCGGCCTCGCCCTCGCCGGCCAGACGGATACGGTCCCCGGTATCCACTCCGGGCGGAATCTTCACGGACAAGGTCTTGGTGTTCTGCACCCGACCCTGGCCGCCACAGTTGCGACATGGGTTCTTAACGATCCGGCCTTCGCCATGACACGCCGGACAGGTCTGCTGCACGGTGAAGAAGCCCTGCTGCATGCGCACCTGCCCGACACCGTTACAGGTGGGGCAGGTCACCGGCTCCTCGCCGGCTTCCGCGCCGGTGCCGTGGCACACTTCACAGCTGTCCCAGGAGGGAATGCGGATCTTCTCCTCGCAGCCCCGTACCGCCTGCTCCAGGCTGAGTTCCAGGGTATAGCGCAGGTCCGCGCCACGGGCCGGCCCGCGACCACCACGGCCGCCACCACCGAAGATGTCGCCAAAAATATCGCCGAAGATATCGCCGAAGCCACCGCCGCCGCCAAAACCACCGGCACCGGCGCCGCCGAAGCCGCCTTGGCCTTCCACCCCGGCATGGCCGAAGCGATCGTAGGCGGCACGCTTATCCTCATCGGACAGGACTTCGTAGGCCTCTTTGGCCTCCTTGAACTTGGCCACCGCCTCGGCGTCATCCGGATTACGGTCCGGATGGTATTTCATCGCCAGGCGCCGATAGGCCTTTTTCAGTTCCTGCTGATCAGCGTCCTTGGACACCCCCAGCACTTCGTAATAATCGCGTTTGGACATAAAGGTTCCTGCTTATAAACGCAAACACGCTTCACGCTTGCACGCCCACACGCAAAACATAGGCCATGCCCGCGAGAAGCGCGGTTGACGTTCCGGCACGCACCACGTCAGCGTGCAAGCGTGGTGCGTGCCAGCGTGCCGGTTTTATTTCTTCTTGTCGTCATCCACTTCTTCGAACTCGGCATCGACAACATCGTCTCCGGCCTGCTTGCCTTGCTCATCACCAGCGGGGCCGCCCTGGGCCTGTTGCGCCTCCGCATACAGTTTCTGCGCCAGGGAACCGGACGCTTCGGTAAGCGCCTTGGTCTTGGCTTCGATATCGTCCTTGTCGTTGCCCTTGAGCGCGGCTTCCAGATCGGAGATGGCTTTGTTGATCGCCTCTTTCTCTTCCTCGGTGGCCTTGTCGCCCGCTTCCTCCAGGGTCTTGCGAGTCGCGTGAACCAGGTGATCCGCCTGATTACGGGTCTGCACCAGTTCCTCGAACTTGCGATCCTCGTCGGCATGGGCCTCGGCGTCGCGCACCATCTTGTCGACCTCATCATCGGACAGGCCGGAAGACGCCTTGATCTGGATCGTCTGCTCCTTGCCGGTGGCCTTGTCCTTGGCGCCCACGTGCAGAATACCGTTGGCGTCGATATCGAAGGTCACCTCGATCTGCGGCACGCCGCGCGGCGCCGGCGGGATGTCTTCCAGGTTGAACTGCCCCAGAGACTTGTTCTGCGCCGCCTGCTTGCGCTCGCCTTGCAGCACATGCACGGTCACCGCGGTCTGGTTGTCGTCCGCCGTGGAGAACACCTGCGACGCATTGGTCGGGATGGTGGTGTTCTTCTCGATGATCGGCGTCATCACACCGCCCATGGTCTCGATACCCAGGGTCAGCGGGGTCACGTCCAGCAACAACACATCCTTCACGTCACCGCTGAGCACGGCGCCCTGAATCGCGGCGCCAATGGCCACGGCTTCATCCGGATTGACGTCCTTGCGCGCTTCCTTACCAAAGAACTCGGCCACTTTCTTCTGCACCAGCGGCATCCGGGTCTGACCACCCACCAGGATCACGTCGGTGATGTCGGACGCTTTCACGCCGGCATCGTTGAGCGCGATCTTGCAGGGTTCCAGGGAGCGGCTCACCAGCCCTTCCACCAGGGACTCCAGTTTGGCCCGGGTCACTTTCACCACCAGGTGCTTGGGACCGGTGGAATCCGCGGTGATGTAGGGCAGATTCACTTCCGTCTGCTCGGCGGAGGACAGTTCGATCTTGGCTTTCTCAGCGGCTTCCTTGAGGCGCTGCATGGCCAGCGGATCGCCGCCCAGATCGATGCCGGAATCGGCCTTGAACTGATCCGCCAGGAAGTTGATCAGCGCCAGGTCGAAATCCTCACCACCCAGGAAGGTGTCACCATTGGTGGCCAGCACCTCGAACTGGTGCTCACCGTCCACTTCGGCGATTTCGATGATGGACAGGTCGAAAGTACCCCCGCCCAGGTCGTACACCGCGATGGTGCGATCACCGCCTTTCTTGTCCAGGCCATAGGCCAGGGCCGCGGCGGTGGGCTCGTTGATGATCCGCTTCACGTCCAGACCGGCGATACGGCCGGCATCCTTGGTGGCCTGACGCTGAGAATCATTGAAGTACGCGGGCACGGTGATGACGGCTTCGGTCACCGGCTCACCCAGATAGTCCTCCGCGGTCTTCTTCATTTTCTTCAGCACCTGGGCGGAAATCTGCGGGGGCGCCATTTTCTCGCCCTTCACATCGACCCAGGCATCGCCATTGTCGGCCTTGGTGATTTTGTAGGGCACCATCTTGATGTCCTTTTGCACCACCTCGTCTTCAAACCGACGGCCAATCAGGCGCTTCACCGCGTACACGGTGTTCTGCGGGTTGGTCACCGCCTGACGTTTGGCGGCCTGCCCGACCAGCACCTCGTTGTCCTCGGTGTAGGCAATGATGGACGGCGTGGTGCGCGCGCCTTCCGCGTTTTCGATCACCTTGGTCTTGTCACCTTCCATAACAGCCACACAGCTGTTGGTGGTGCCAAGGTCGATACCAATAATCTTACCCATAACGTCTGTTTCTCCTTCACACGATCCGAATGCCAAAGGCCACCCGGACAGTTGAACCTCAATGAACTTGCCAGCTATATGGCGGCGCCCCGATTCTTTTCAAGGGAGCCGGATCAACCTTCCGCCTTGCTGACCACCACCCGTGCCGGGCGGATCAGGCGGCCGTTGAGCAGGTAGCCTTTCTCCAGTACATCGATCACGGTGTTGGGCTCCGCCCCGGGGGCCGGGATCATCGTCATCGCCTCGTGGCGCTCGGGATTGAAGGGCTCGCCGTGGGGGTCCACCTGCTCCAGGTTGTGCCGGCCGAAGGCATCCATCAGCACCTTCAGCGTCAGCTCCAGCCCCTCGCGGGCGGGTTTGAGCGCCTCATCCCCGGCATCCAGGGTCGACAGCCCTCGCTCCAGACTGTCCGCCACGGACAGCAGATCACCGGCGAATTTCTCCAAAGCGAACTTGTGGGCGTTCTCCACCTCACGTTCGGCACGGCGGCGTACATTCTGGATTTCCGCCTGGGCGCGCAGGTCCGCTTCGGCCAGCGCTTTCTCCAGACGCTGCATCTGCTCCTGCGCCTCGGCCAGTTGCCGGGCCGCATCCGGCTCCGCGGCGGCGTCTTCGTCAGTCACCTCGGCGGCAGGTTGGGGGGTCTCCAGTTCGGAATCCTGGGACACCGCCTCATCTTGGGGGTTCTGTTTGTCCTGATCGTTCATATCCACTCCAAAATACCCGAATGCGGGCTCCATCTCGGGAAAGCGGGCAAAGATATGGGAACAGGTTGAGCGGATTCAAGGGCAAAAAAGAGTCAGTTGACAGTTGATAGTGGACAGTTGACAGCGGCGCGAGACACGTTGGCCTATCTTTATAGCCAGGAGGCCGCGCCCGTAGGTTATGTCAGCCCCTTATGCAAATGCAAAAGAACGGTCTGCGGATGCGCAAATGCTCTTTGCAACCCTGCAATATCTTTGTTTTTCGCTGTCAACTGTCCACTATCAACTATCAACTGCCTTCTACAGTTGATTGAGGGCGGCGGAAAGGATGCGGGCGGTGATGTCCACGGTGGGGATGACTTTCTCATAATCCATGCGGGTAGGGCCGACCACGGCGAGCACGCCCACCGGGCCGTTTTCCAGCCGATACGGCGCTGATACCAGCGAATACTCCTCGAACGGCTGATAGCCGGACTCCCGGCCGATGAAGATCTGCACGCCATCGGCTTTCATGCTGCGTTCCAGCAAATGCAGGATATCCCGCTTGTGGTTGAAGGCATTGAACAGGTCGCGCAACTTGTCGATGCTGTCGGCCTGGGCGGTATCCAGCAGATTGGACTCCCCGGACACCACGTAATCGGACTCTTCATCCCCGGACTGCCTCAAGGCCTGACCGGCCACGTCGAGGGTGGTCCGCATCAGAGCGTCCATCTGCGCCCGGTCCGCCGCCATGGTGCTCAACAGACCGTCACAGATGGCGTCCAGATCACAACCGCCGTAGGTGTGATTGATGTAGTTGGCGGCCTGGCGCAATTCCGCTTCGTCGTACTGGCGGGCGGTATGGATGATACGGTTCTGCACTTCGGAGCGGTTCACCACCAGAATCACCAGCACGCGCTGACCGGACAGTGGCAGGAACTCCACCTGCCGCAGCGTGCTGACCTGACGCCTCGGCGCCGCCACCAGACCGGCCATGCGAGTCAGTTCCGCCAGCGTCCTGGACGCTTGGGACACCAACTCCTGCGGCGATTGATCCGGTGCCAGCAACTGGCGCAATTCATCACGCAACTGCTGGTGATCCGGGCTGCGCATGGCGCTGGACGCCAGCAGCGTATCCACATACAGGCGATAGCCCCTCTCGGTGGGCACCCGGCCCGCCGAAGTGTGAGGGCTGATCAGCAACCCCAGATCCTCCAGTTCCGCCATGATATTGCGAATAGTCGCCGGGCTGACCGCCAGGCCGCCTCCCTGGGCCAGAGTTTTCGAGCCCACCGGCTGACCGTCACGGATGTGACGTTCCACCAGGGCCATGAGTAACCGTTGCTTGCGTTCGTTGAGTTCCACAGCTGCCTTTCGTCACCCATTACTGCCAATCGGGATGGGCGGAGCGCCCACCCACTGCCGATTGTTGCCAGCGAAACGGTCGCCGTCCAGTGTTACTCCTATTCACCTCGCTCTTACGCTCGCGGCCGGAATCGCCTAACATCGACAAGGCACTGGCCAGAATAACAGTTGTCCAGGCTGTGTGGCGGGCTCCGCCACACGCCCCAATGCAAATGCCCAAACCAGGAAACACGGGGGTTCCGTACATGCTCACTCACTTGAGCGTTCGCCATTTCGCCACCGTCGATCAACTCGAACTGGAACCGGAATCCGGCCTCACCGTCATCAGCGGCGAGACCGGCGCCGGCAAATCCGTACTGATCGATGCCCTTTCCCTGACCCTGGGCGAACGGGCGGATTCCGCCGTGGTTCGGCCGGGCTGCGAACGGGCGGAAGTGCTGGCCAGTTTCACCGTGGCCAACCACGCCCAGGCCAAGGCCTGGCTGGAAGAGCGGGAGTTGGACAATGGCGATGACTGCCTGCTGCGCCGCACGGTCCGCGCCGACGGCCGCTCCCGGGCCTATATCAACGGCACGCCGGCCCCGCTCGCCGACGTCCGCCAGCTCGGCGAGTTGCTGATCAGCATTCACAGCCAGCATGAACACCAGGCCTTGCTGCATCGGGACACTCACCGCCAACTGCTCGACAACTTCGCCAACGCCGGCGACCTGGCGGCTTCCGTGCGCAACGCCTGGCGGCGGTGGCAGCAGGCCCGCCAGGGGCACGACCAGGCCCTCACCGGCGCCCGCGAACAAAGCGAACGCCAGGAGTTATTGCGCTTTCAACTGGATGAACTGGACGCCCTGGCTCTGGGCGAGGGCGAGCTGATGGAACTGGATCAGGAACAACAACGCCTGGGCCATGCCGATGCGCTGATCCGGCTGTGCCAGCAGTCCGTGGCGGCCCTGTACGATGGCGAGGAAGGCACCTGTAACGATCAACTGGGCCAGATCCGCCATTGGCTGGAAGAAGCCCGCGACCACGACAACGCCTTGTCGGAAGCCCTGGACACGGTGGAATCCGCGCGCCTGCAGGTGGAAGCAGCCGCTGAAGCCCTGCGCCACTACCTGGATCGCCTGGACCTGGACCCGGAGCGGCTGGCACAGGTGGAAGAGCGCCTGGGGCAGGCCTACAGCCTGGCCCGCAAACACCGGGTGCGCCCGGAAGAACTGGCGGAGCACCACCAGCAACTGGCCCGGGAAGTGGACACCCTGGAGCACTTCGACGAGCATCTTGAGGCCCTGGCGAAGGCGGAGGAAGAGGCCCGGGAGCACTACATGGGTCAGGCCCGCAAACTCAGCAAGGCCCGCAAGACCGCCGCCACCACCCTCACTCGCCAGATCGCCACCCAGCTCAAGGCCCTGGGCATGAAAGCCGCCAGACTGGAAACCGTGGTGGAAGACGACAGCCCCGGCGCCGAGGGCCTGGACCTGGTGGAATTCCGCTTTTCCGCCAATCCCGGCCAGCCATTGCGGCCACTGGCCAAAGTCGCCTCCGGCGGCGAATTGTCCCGGGTCAGCCTGGCGATCCAGGTGATCTGTGCCCGCAACCTGACCGTACCCAGCCTGGTGTTCGATGAAGTGGATGTGGGCGTTGGCGGTGGCGTGGCCGAAATCGTCGGCCGCTTGCTGCGGGAACTGGGAGAACACGCCCAGGTGCTGTGCATCACCCACCAGGCGCAGGTGGCCAGCCAGGGGCACCAACATTGGCAAGTGCACAAGATTCAGAGCAAGAACACCACCCGCACCCGCATCCAGCCCCTGGCCCCGGACGCCCGGGTAGAGGAACTGGCGCGCATGCTGGGCGGCGTGGAGATCACCGACTCCACCCTGGCCCACGCCCGGGAAATGCTCGAGAAGGGCCAGGAAGTGGCCTGACAAAACCCCACCGCCCGTGCCCTGAAGCACGGGGATTGGGTCGGGGAGCAGGGCTTGCGGGCGTGGCGCCGCTAGGCGGCGTTGGGCTGGCTGGCGGTGGAACCGGGCCTGGGCTGATCGGTTATTTGCGCTTCGGTTTGACGTACAGCACCAGGGCATGATCGACGATGTCGTAGCCGTGCTTGTCGGCGATCATCTTCTGGCGCTTCTCGATTTCCTCATCGACGAACTCGATCACCTCACCGGTCTCGGTGCAGACCATATGGTCATGGTGGCCTTCATCAGCCAGTTCGAACACCGCGGAGCCGCCCTCGAAATTGTGGCGCAATACGATGCCCGCCTGCTCGAATTGAGTGAGCACCCGGTAGACGGTGGCCAGCCCCACGTCCTCGCCGGCCTCCATCAAGGCCTTGTAGATATCTTCCGCGCTGAGATGCCGGGATTCCGAGGATTCCAGCTGCTGAAGGATTTTCACCCTCGGCAAGGTCACCTTGAGTCCTGCCTTTCTAAGATCCTGATTATCCAATGTACTCGCTCCGTAGCCGCCTTATGGGAATCGCCTGACTTTCAGGGAACCTTGTTCCCCCCGTTCAAGTCTGTATTATCGCCCGAACATTATGCCAAGTCGAAAACCCATGCCAAGGATCATCGCCCTTTTTGCCATATTGACCACCCTGCTGGCCGGTTGCAGCTCCCTGCGCTTTCCCGGGGTGTACCGTATCGACATTCCCCAGGGGAATGTGGTCACCGAGGATATGCTGTCCGGCCTGCAACCAGGCATGACTCCCGAACAGGTTCGCTTCGTGCTCGGCCCGCCCACACTGACCGATCCGTTCACCCCCAACACCTGGTACTACTTGCTGCAGTATCAGCCCGGTAACGGTGAAATGGTGGAACAGCAGATCGTGGTGCACTTCGACCAGGGGCAGTACAGCCACTACGACGGTCAGGCCACCAGCGACCTGCGTGAGCGCACCTCCGGTCACCAGGATCAGGAATTGCTGCGGCGCGCCGAGGACCGGCGTCAGGAAGCCGCCAAGTAATCCAATCTCAGCCTTGGCTGGCACGCCGGGCTCTGGCCCGGCGCGCTGATTTCGGATCCGCTTTGAGCGGCCGGTAGAGTTCCACCCGCTCCCCCTCCGCCAGCGTCCGTCCCGCCGGATTTGGCTCAACCTTGCCGAACACCCCCATACTGAGCCCGGCCGGATCCAGCCCGTTAAAATGCTCGGCGATCCCCGAAGCGGTCACCGCTTCCATCATGGAAGCGCCTTCCGGCACTTCCACGGAAATCAGTTCCTGCTTCTCCGGCAGGGCGTAAACCACCTCGACACGAATCGTCCCGGCCATGCCTCAGCTTCCCCCCAGCACGCCGATCAAGGCATTGAGCAACACCGCCGCCACCGCCAGTGGCGCCACGATGCGCACCACCGCGCGCCATACCATGTACAGCCCGAAGCTCTTCATCGCCAGTTCCTTGCGTGCCTGGGTTTCCTTCATCACCCAACCGGCGAAAATAGCGATCAGCATGCCGCCCAGGGGCAACATCAGACTGGAAGCAAGGAAGTCCACATTCTGGAAGAAGGTGCCCACCAGGAAAGTCACGTCCTTCCAGTAATTGAAGGACAGCACCGTGCCGATACCAATCACCCAGGCCGTGAGGCCCACAGCGACCGCCGCCAGCGGCCGCCCCAGCCCTCGCTCCACCAGCCAGGCCACCATCGGTTCCCCCAGGGAAATCGAGGAACTCAACGCCGAGCACATCACCAGCACGAAGAACACCGTCCCGACGATGACGCCGGCGGGCATCTGTCCGAAAGCCAGCGGCAGGGTCACGAACAGCAGCCCCGGGCCCTGGGAGGGCTCCAGGCCGTTGGAAAACACCACCGGAAAAATCACCAGGCCGGCACCCAGCGCCACCAGCGTATCCAGCAACGCGATGATCCCCACGGTGGAGACGATGGACACCCGCCGGGCCTGGCCGCTACGGCGATCCTTGACCTCACGGGGCATATAGGCGCCGTACACCATGATCGCGCCCATCCCCAGGCTCAGGGTGAAAAACGCCTGCCCCAGAGCGGCCATTACCGCCTTGCCGGAGAGCTTGGAGAAATCAAAGTGGAACATGAAATTCACGCCCTGGGCGAACCCCGGCGTGGTACTGGCGTAGACCACCAGGCCGATCAGCAGCACGAACAGCAGCGGCATCAGCACCTGCACCGCTTTTTCCAGTCCCCTGCTGACGCCACGGGCCACCACCCACATGGTCAGGATCATAAAGGCGGTATGGCAGCCCAGCATCAACCAGGCGTTCGCCTGCATCCCCTCGAAATGGGCCAGAGAGCCGGCGGCGGAGATGCCCTGGAAGCCACCCTGAGCCATGTCCCAGATGTAATAGAGCGTCCAGCCAGCGATTACCGAATAGAATGACAGAATCAGAAACCCGGCCAGAGCGCCCATGTAACCGATCCCGGCCCAGCGGCGGCTCACCTTGCTCTCCGCCGCCAGTTTTTTCATCGTATGCACCGGGCTCATGCCGCCTTTGCGACCGAGCATCACCTCCGCCACCATGATCGGCACACCGACCAGCGCAATACAAAGCAGGTAGACCAGCACGAAGGCGCCACCGCCATATTCCCCGGCAAAATACGGGAATTTCCAGATGTTACCGAGCCCGACGGCGGATCCGGTGGCGGCGAGAATAAACGCCCACCGGCTGGTCCACATGCCATGGACCGGCTTGTCACCTTGCTTCATGCAAACCTTACCCCTTGGTGAAATGCGATCATTGTGTTGATTTTGCGACAGGCGCTCAAGCCGCAAAACCGCCGGACGTCCATGCCGGCATGCCAATGACGCTCGCTAAAGCACCGGGCTGTCTCTATAATCGCGCCCCCATGGGCAAAGCGAAAAAAGCGAAAACACCATCCAGCACCGTGGCGCAGAACCGCAAGGCGCGCTTCGACTACCACCTGGAAGAGCACTTCGAGGCCGGACTGGCGCTGGAAGGATGGGAAGTGAAATCCCTGCGTGAAGGGAAAGCCAACCTGTCGGAGGCCTACATCCTGCTCCGCGACGGGGAGGCCTACCTGTTCGGCGCCCGCATCGAGCCGCTCCCCACCGCCAGCACCCACATCACCCCGGACCCGCTGCGCAACCGCAAGTTGCTGTTGCACCGGCGCGAGCTGGCCCGCATTTTCAGTGGCGTGCAAAAGGACGGCTACACCTGCGTGCCGGTGAGCCTGTACTGGAAGCGGGGGCTGGCCAAGCTGGACATCGCCCTGGCCAAAGGGAAGCAGAAGTTCGACAAGCGCGCCACCGAGCGGGAACGCGACTGGAACCGCCAGAAACAACGCCTCCTGCGCCGCAACTAGCGCGGCGCCGAGGCGCGTTGACAGGCAGTGCGGGACGGTCAGGAGGCCGTGTGGCGATGGTTAGCCATCAGCGCCTTTACCTCGTCACGGACACACCAGTAGAACAGCAACCAGGAGCGCAGCACCGCCGGCAGGAAGTACACCGCGAACAGAATCACCGGCACCCGGGCGTCTCCGGAAACCCGCTCCACCAGCAGTACACCCGCGCCATAGGCACAGAGCACCAGCAGTAACTGCAGGCCGCGGGCCAGCAACGGCCGCGCGGTTATTGGAGCCAGCAAATAGGTGGCACCCTCTTTGGCTGACCGAAAGATCGTCTTCATCGTTTTCTCCTCAATGAACGACGATGCCTTGATCAACGGCCACTTTCTCAGTCTGATTGGGGGCTCGCTGTAAGTCATCGTGTGGATCACATGGGTATCCCCCGCTGCCCTTCGCTTTTGGCGCCAGGCCCGTCGGCACACCCAGCCGCACCCCGTGCGACGAGCCCATAATGCGCCTGGAATCAAGCATTCCCCTGGCAACATGTATGATTGTCGGACAATTTATGTAAACTCCTGTTAACGCAACATCTTTACCACCATCTCCTCTCCCCCCACTTGTTTTCGACTTCTTCGCCCCCATCTCGTAAACTACGCCACCCCAGGGGCCGACAAGGTTTCGACGCCGGTATTGAACTCTGTGGTGCATGCCGAGAAGGTCACGAGTCTCGTAAAACATTTGTGGCATCTTTAAAGTAATCGCAAACGACGATACTTACGCACTGGCGGCCTAAGGCCCGCCTACGGTCAAGCGACCCAGCCTGTGGGGAAGCGCGACCGGCATCGCTACACAGGCTCGCAGCAAAGTCCGCCCCGGGCCGCGCTGTTAAAACTTAAAGGGGCTCGGCTCTTTCGTCCTGCCCGTCGGGCTGAAAGGGCTTAAATCAATAGACACGGCTAAGCATGTAGATCTGCAGGCGGATTGCTGACGGACGCGGGTTCGATTCCCGCCGGCTCCACCAATCAAGACTCACCAGTCAAAAAGGGGCGCTCCATTCGGGGCGCCCCTTTTTCGTTCCCGTCCGCTGATTCAGTGAGCCCCCCCGACAGACCCAACCACCGTAGGGTAGGAGCGGTCCGCGGGCCGCGATATGCTCTTGAGCCATCAGACGCCTACCGCCGGATCCGTGGCCTCCAGCGGACCAGCATCCTCGGAGACACTCGCGAAAGGGACAGGAATAACATCATGGTCAGAATCGGTTTGTCATTGATGCTGCTGACGAGCATGGCATTGAGCTCTGGCTGCGGCGTCTACAACGCCTATAAATCCCACAACACCCCAGAGCTGCTCCCCATTCCTCCCGAACTGGCCGGGGTCGATCCGGAAAAAGAAAAGACACGGATGGACGATCTGGCGCGGCAGTTGGAAACCGCGCTTGCCGACGGCAAGTCCGTGATCATCTCCCCCATTTTCACCAAGGACGCCTACCATCAGGGCTTCCGTGGCGAGGACGGCCTGGACGTGCTTTGGGAAAACCCCAATCAGGCCGGCGGCAGCTACTCCCTTACCTGGCTGCAAGCCCCCCAGATTCGGGTCGACGGCCGGGATTATCTGATCTCCGTGGAAGAGCCGGGCCGCTACAGCCTCAAGGTGGTCAATTATCAGGCCCGGGACGCCAACCTCGACAACATGAAGTTGGCCGACAAACCGGTCGCTTCACGAGGCCTGGGAGTCACCTACCTGAGCAGCGGCGCCTACAAAGACCACGAATGGACCCAGGAATGGCAAGATGAGATTTCCTGGAATGATCGTCCCCGCCTCAAGACCTATTGCACCCCGACGATGGGCGGCCATTGCATCCCCCATAATGTAATGGAATCCCGCAAGCGGGTGATGCGGGAAGCCGGCTATCACACCACCGTGAAGGAGGTGGCCAGGCAGGCCGTCGACGTGGCCACGGTAATGGATCGCGACTTCGCCACCTTTGACTTGAGCGCGGGCGAGATAGTAATGATCGACGGCGTCTTCGCCAAACCGCCCAACAACTGGTTCGTGAACGATGCCTGTGTCGAAAGCTCGGTCGCCGGCGTACTCCAATGCGAACTGCGGGGCTTCACCATGCAACGACTCCGGCCTTCCATGGACGCCTTCCGCCAGGGTCTGTCCGAACCGGCATTGAGCCCCAACCGGCGCGCACGCCAATTGAACCTGACTTCCCGGAACTACAACGTTCCCAGCGAGACACTGGCCAAGTTATTGTCTTCCGCCACGTATCGGCAGGTGCGTTTTTCCGCTAAGCCGGGTGAGGTCGATGAGGCCTGGGGACAAACCTATTATTTGAATCTGGATTAACGCCCACGGTCCGCCCCGGTTTCCTTTCGCTTCTGCGCCCAGCCCAGGCCGACACCCACGCCGGCCCAGGCCAGAGCAATTCCCGCGCCAATCACCATCGGCAGCGCGGGGACGGAGGCAAGCAGATCCAGCCCGCTTTTCACCCAACCGCTGAGCGCGTCACCACCTCGATAAACCACGGTGTCGATGGCGTTCTTGGCTTTGTATTTCTGTTCGGCGGGGACCACCGTGTAAAGCATTTCGCGGCCAGGGCGGACCAGCGCGTACTCACCCGCGCGCCGGGCGATCATAACGACAACGAAGACCGCGAACGTGGGCGCCAGAGCAAGCCAGAGAAACCCCGCGGTGATCACCAAGGGCACCGCCGTGAGCAGAACCCCCACACCAAGACGCTGGGCGATACGGCCGGTCAAAAACACCTGCGTCAGAATCGCCAGCGCCTGCACCACGGTATCAATTAATCCAAACACCTGGGTTTGCCGGGTGCGATCGGGGAACGTCTCGGCCACCAGCCTGGCCTGCTCGAAATAGAGAAAGGTGCTGACGCTGGCCAACAACAACACAAAAATCGCGATGCTCATCAGATAGGGAGAGCCGAGCACCTCGCTGATACCGGCCAGGGGATTGCCCCCCAAAGCGCGTTCACGATGCCCGTCACCGGCCCGCTCTCCGCCCGACTCGCGATGGCGGTCCCGCCAGCGATGCAACCACGCCGCCGCGATCGCGCTGGCGGCAAGCAGCCCGGCCGCCAGGACCAGTAATCCGGCATGGCCGATGGGTGCCACTAATAGGGCGCCCAACGCCGGCCCGGCGAGGCCACCCAGACTGGCACCACCGGCAATCAAGGCGAACAGCCGCCTGGCCTCAACGCTGACGAACACATCCGCCAACACACTCCAGGCCAGGGAAATCGCCAGCAGATTGAACACCGATAACCAGACATAGAACACCCGCCCGGCCCAGACATCTCCGGGCAACCCGATCATGACGGCGGCGAAACCGAGCAGATTGATAACGAAGAAGCCGTAAACCCAGGGCAGAATATGGCGCCGGGACACCCTTGAGGCGATCCAGCCGAACGCCGGCAGCGCCACCAGGGTGGCCACGAAGGTAGCGGTGAACAGCCATTGCAGATTATCGACGCCACCGGCCACGCCCATGGTTTCACGCACCGGACGCAACATGAAATAACCGGTGAACAGGCAGAAAAACATCAGCAGCCCGGCCACCACAGCCGGCGCCTCGACGGCCCGGACATTGAACAACCGGACCGCCAGCCGTGACACCGGGTGAGTGGACGCCATGGTCAGGAGAATATGGCGCGCAGATCGCGACGCTGTTGTTCGGTCAACATCGGCCCGTAGCCGGCTTTCAGATTATCACTCTGCCGGTGGGGCTTTCCGGTGGCGGGAATGACCGCCGTGACCGCCGGGTGACTGATGGAGAACTTCAGGAACGCCTGGGCCCAGGAATCGATACCGGCTTCCGGTGCCCACTCCGGCAATGGCCGATCCGCCACCTGACGGAACAGGCGGCCATCATCAAAGGCCCGGTTGATCAACACCGCCACGCCCAGATCCCGGGCCAGCGGAAACAACCGTTCTTCCGCCTTGGCGGAAATCACCGAATAATTGATCTGTAGGAAATCCGGTTTACTGGCCTCCACCACCTCGGCCAGTTGATCCTGACCGCCATCCAGCCAGTGCGTCACGCCGCTGTAACGGACCTTGCCTTCTTTCTTGAGGTCGTTGATCAGCGCCATCTGGGTTTGCCAGTCCTGCATGTTGTGCACCTGCAGCAGTTCCACCTTGTCGGTTTTCAGGCGGCGCAGAGAGTTTTCAAACTGGGCCTTTCCTGCCTCCCTGCCAGTACTGGAAATTTTCGTGGCCAGAAACGTCTTTTGCCGCAGCCCCAGTTCACTCAACAAGTCACCGATCACCGTTTCCGCCGAACCATAGCTGGGCGCGGTATCGATCAGGCGGCCACCACCGGCGAAAAAACGCCGAAGTACTTCGCGCAGGGGATCCCGTTCCTGATCGGAGGTGCCCACCTCGAAACTGCCGGACGAGCCCATGCCGATAACCGGAATCGCTTCGCCACTGGACGGAATGGTCCGCGCCGCCATGGCGGCGTCCTTTTCACCGGCCGCCCAAAGCGGCGATAACATCAGTCCGGCGGCGGAAGCCGCGCCGGCTTGCAACAGCGTGCGTCGGGACAGCATGAGAACACCTCCTTATCCTGGTATCGGCCTGCTCGTATCGGCAAGCCGGGTCAGCAAATGTCGTCCACCACACCGCCATCCACGCGCAGCGCCGCACCGCTGGTGGCGGAAGCCTGGGTGGAGCAGACATAGACCACCATGTTCGCCACTTCCTCTACGGTGGCGGGACGCTGGATCACCGAGCTCGGACGCTCCGCCATGACAAATTCCTGGCCCAGCGTTTCAACGGATTTGCCAGTGCGTTCCACTTCGCCCTGCATCATGGCGCGGAAGCCGTCCGAAAGCGTGGGCCCGGGCAAAACTGAATTAACGGTAACGCCGCTGCCGGCCACATGTTTGGCAAGGCCGCGCGACAAAGCCAGCTGCGCGGTTTTGGAGACGCCATAATGGATCATGTCGGCGGGAATATTGCGGGCCGACTCCGAGGAGATGAACACCACCCGGCCCCAGCCTTTTTCCACCATGCCCGGCAGATAAGCCCGGGAAAGCCGCACGCCGGACATGACGTTGGTTTCCCAATAATCGTCCCAGGTGTCATCGTCGGTTTCGTAGAAATCCTTCGGGCCATAAATGCCCACATTATTGACCAGAATATCCACCGCCGGGATTTTCGCCAGCAACGCCTTACACCCGGAAAGGTCGGCGAGATCCGCCACGACTCCGCGCGAATTCACGCCCGGCACATCGGCGGCCAGTCCGTCCCTGGCAGCAGCCACCGAGTCATCACTACGGCCATTGAGAATCACCTCCGCGCCGGAAGCCGCCAACCCCACGGCAATGGCATAACCAATACCGCCCGTGGAAGCGGTGACCAGCGCGGTCTTCCCGGATAAATCAATATTCATACTCAACCTTCCGATTTCGGGTTCAAACCTGCAAACCGTCGTGAACAGATAATGTGCGCATTCAAAAGACGTTGCACAATCACCGTAATAGGATAAGGATTGTTTCCAAATCGTTGAGAATAATCATGCTCAAGGACATCAACGACCTGCGCATTTTCGAACGCATCGTGGCACGAGGCAGCCTCTCCGCCGCCGCACGCGAACTGGGCCTGTCCCTGGCGGTGGTGAGCAAGCGTCTGGGCGAACTGGAAAGGCAATTGGATACCCGCCTGCTACACCGGACCACCCGCCGTCTGTCACTCACCGAGGAAGGCGACATCCTTCATCAGCATTGCCTGCGCCTTTTATCCCAGGTGGACGAGGCCGAGGCGGCTCTGCTGCGTCACCACGACCGGGTCACTGGCACCCTGCACCTGACCGCCCCCACCGGTTTCGGACGCCGTCATCTGGTGCCGGCACTATCACGTTTCGCCCGCCAATACCCGGAGCTGCGTGTTCAACTGGCCCTGACCGACACGGTGGAGGACCTGGCCAAAGGCGGATTCGATCTCGCCATCCGCTACGGCGAACCCCTGGATTCCCGTATGGTGGCGCGCCGGCTGGCCCCCAACCGCCGGGTGCTGTGCGCCAGCCCGGATTACCTGCAACGCAAGGGCGCCCCGCGCAAACTGGCGGACCTGGCCGGCCACGATTGCATTCTGATTGGACAGCAACCGCAAGCAGACTGGCATTTCGGACGCGGGCAACGTGAAAGCACCGTGCGCATCACCGGCGCCTTTTGCTGCAACGACGGCGAGGCCGCCCATGCCCTGGCCCTGCAAGGCGCCGGCATCGTACTGAAGTCCATCTGGGATGTGGGCGAGGATCTACAATGCGGCCGTCTGGTCCAGCTACTGCCCCGCCACGCTCCCGCCGCCGCGCCCTTGAACGCTCTCTACCTGCATGGCCGTCATCTGGCTCCACGGGTTACCCTGTTTCTGGATTTCCTCAAACAGTATTTGCAGGCCCGTCTTCCCGAACGCCCGCGCTGAATTGGCGCTCACCCCGAACGAAAATCGGCATCGCCAATTGCCGGTTAAACTGTTGACCCCATGCAAGCCAGGTCACCATGATCGAAATTCGGATTTCGGACCAACGGGTAATCAAGGGCACAACGATGGAATCCTTACCGATCATTTCCATGGCGGGGTTGTTGAGCGAGCAACCGGCGGAGCGTCAGGCCACGGCCAGCGAATTGGGGCGCGCCTGCCGGGATATCGGCTTTTTCTACCTGGTGGATCATGGGATTCCGGACTCCGTGTTCGAGGCGTTGTTCGAGGACGCCTCGGCTTTCTTCTCATTGCCCTCCGACCGCAAGGAAGCGCTCTCCATCAAACGCTCCCCGCATAATCGCGGTTACGTGGCGATCCAGGACGAAAAACTCAACCCGGTTTCCGGCGCCGACAGCAAGGAGGCGTTCAACATCGGCCACGACCTGCCGGCGGACCACCCCGACGTGCTCAATAACAAGCCCTTCCGCGGAGTGAATTACTGGCCGGATCTACCCGGCTGGCGTGAGCGGACCCTGGACTATTACCACCGCTGCCTGAACGTGGCCCGCACCCTGCACCGGGGCTTCGCCCTGGATATGGGCGCCGCGGAGGATTTCTTCGAGTCCCGCCTGATCGAGCCCATCGCCACCCTGCGCATGCTGCGCTACCCGGCCGCCCAGGGCGATCCGTACCGGGAGGACGGCGCCGCCGGCACCCATACCGATTACGGCAATGTCACGCTATTGAAAACCGATGATGTTCCCGGCCTGGAAGTCCGCACCAAGAATGGCCAGTGGATCGACGCCCCCAGTTTTCCCGGCGCCTTTGTCTGCAACATCGGCGACTGCCTGATGCGCTGGAGCAACGACCTTTACCAGTCCACGCCTCATCGGGTACGCACTCCGGAAGCGGAACGCTACTCCGTGGCGTTTTTCATGGAAGCGGACCCGGACGCCATGGTCGACCCTCGCGATCTGTTCCCCGGCCAGGAGCCCCGCTACCCGCCGGTCAGCTGCAGCGACTATCTGGCGCAACGCCTCAACGCCACCTACGACTTCCGCGCCCAACCGCGCCTGGCTGATCGTTAACTAAGCCACAACAAATTGTTGATACACACAAAGGCGAGTGTCCGGGCGCCGAAAGCGTGATTTGCTGCGATGGGTCAGGGCCAGGTTTACCTCCAACCACGGCGTTCCGCTGGACGGCCGCAAGGCAGGGAACGTACTTGAGCAACAGGTTATGAGTTCCCTGATGGTTCAATCTCTTCACCGAACATGATTCGATGCCCCTCGGGCGTCGCCACGCCGAACTCACGTAGTCCCCAGGGCTTGTCGGATATTACCTGGAAAATTTCGGCACCACGTTGCTGGTAGTCTCGGTAAATCTCGTCTATGTCCTCACAGTTTACATAGGCAAAGTACGAGTGCTCATGCGTATCACTGGCTGGAAGCTCGTCCGGGCAGTGCCCCAACATCACGTGAAAACCACCAAGACTCAAGAACGACCAACCGTCCACACGGAAGCGGGCGGAAAACCCCAGTTTGTCGAGAAAGTAGCTTTCAGTCTTCTCAAGATCCTTGACCGCCAAAACATGCTGGGTGGCTTTTACTGCAAACACGGATGCCCCCGTTCAGAAGAGTGGATACTCAATAACCACTATTGGAATGCCGGACCGAGCATCCAATCAACCCACCGGCTTCGGAAGACAAAACAAAACCATAAAAGTCAACAAGTCACAAACCTCGATCTGAAATCTACCCCCGCTTCTCTTGCCACAACAAAACACATCGCAACCACCACGCCGTGCCAAACCCTGAACAGCAATGCACAATATTGGTGCAATAACATGAGGTCGCCCCCAAATAGCCCATGTAATTCCTAAAAACACCTATAAATCAGCACTTTATTCTTGTATACAAAAATGGCATCCTAGCCAAAATTTCCTTTAGGGGAACCTGGAGTCGCGCCCGGGAAATAGCCCGGCCGGCGAAGATCAAATCGTCTGGGGATGATCGTGGAGCTTCTGAGTGGTCACAGTGTCGGATGGCTGGCCGGGCTGGTAGTGGCGCTGCTGGCCACCGGCATCATCGCCGGCCTGCTGGCCGGTCTGTTGGGGGTGGGCGGCGGCATCGTGGTGGTGCCGGTGCTGTATCACCTGTTCACCCTGCTCGGTGTGGACGAGTCAGTGAAAATGCACGTGGCGGTGGGGACCTCCCTGGCTACTATTATTCCCGCCTCGATCATGTCGTCCCGGGCCCACGCCAGGAAGGGCAATCTGGACGTCTCCCTGCTGCGAACCTGGGGGCCCGCCTTGCTGGTGGGCGTACTGATCGGCATCGCCATCAGTGGCTATCTGCGCGGTACCACCCTGACCGCGATCTTCGCCGTGGTCGCTCTGCTGGTGGCCGCCAACATGGCGTTCCGCAGCAAGGGCCTGGCACTGACCGACGATCTGCCGCCGACCCCGTTCAAACAGATCATCGGCACTCTGGTGGGCGGTTTCTCCACGCTCATGGGAATCGGCGGCGGCACGCTGAGCGTCCCCTTGCTAACCGCTTTCGGCTACCCGATCCACCGCGCGGTGGGCACCGCCGCCGCCATCGGCATGGTGATCAGCCTGCCCGGTGCCATTGGCTTTCTGATCAATGGTCTGGGCGTGCCCAATCGCCCGCCGATGAGCCTCGGCTACATCAATCTGGCCGGTCTGGCGCTGATCGTGCCGATGACCATGATGATGGCACCCATCGGCGCGCGCATCGCCCACGCGGTGAACGCCGACCGGTTACGGCAGGTTTTTGCCTTTTTCCTTTTCCTGACTTCACTACGCATGCTGTACGGTTTGCTGTAACCGCCACGGCCCGGAGAACACGACATGTTGACGACCAAACGCGCTCTCGGTGGCGTCATGGTAGCCCCCCATCATCTGGCCGCCCAAGCCGGCCGGGATGTGCTTCGCGAAGGCGGTAACGCCGCCGAGGCCATGGTGGCGGCGGCGGCGGCCATCGCCGTGGTGTACCCGCACATGAACGCCATCGGCGGCGACGGTTTCTGGATCCTGGGTGCTCCCGGCGAGGCGCCGGTGGCGATCGAAGCCTGTGGCACCGCCGCTGCCGCCGCGGATGTCGACTACTACCGGCAACATGGCCACGACAGCATCCCCACCCGTGGCCCGCTGGCGGCGCTCACCGTGGCGGGCACCGTTGGCGGCTGGGGTCAGGCCATGAACGTGGCACGTCAATGGGGAGGCGAACTGCCACTCGCTCGCCTGCTGGAAGACGGCCAGCGGCATGCCCGGGACGGCGTGGCGGTGACCCGCGGCCAGGAACAACTGACCCGGCGGAAGCTGTCAGAGTTGGCTTCCGTGCCCGGCTTCGCCGACACCTTCCTGGACCAGGGCCAGGTGCCGGTGGAAGGTGCCATTCTGCGGCAGCCAGGACTGGCCGCCACCCTGGAACGTATCGGGCAGGCCGGCACCGAGGATTTCTACCGGGGCGAGCTGGCCACCGCCATGGCCGAGGACCTGGCCCGGGCCGGCAGCCCGCTCACCCGCGAGGATCTGGCCGGCTATCAGGCGCGGACGTTACCACCGCTGTCGGTGCGCCTGCGGGGCAGCACGCTGTATAACCAACCCCCTCCCACTCAAGGCATGGCCTCGTTGATGATTCTTGGCCTGTTCGACCGGCTCGGGGTAACGGACGGCGAGGGCTTCGATCACCTCCACGGGCTGGTGGAAGCCACTAAACAGGCGTTCCTGGTACGCGACCAGTATTGCACCGACCCGGCCTATATGAGCGAGGATCCGGCCCGTTTTCTCAGCGAATCGGATCTGGCCGAGCGGGTGCGCCGCATCGACCGCCAGAGCGCGCTGCCCTGGCCTTACCCGGCGCAACCCGGCGACACCATCTGGATGGGCTGCATCGACCGCGAAGGCCGCTGCGCCAGTTTCATCCAGAGCACTTACTGGGAATTTGGTGCCGGCATCGTGCTGCCCGCCACCGGGGTACTGTGGCAAAATCGGGGCGTCAGTTTCTCCCTGGATGACGCCGCCTTGCACACCCTGAAACCGGGGCGCAAACCGTTCCATACCCTGAACCCGGCCATGGCTCGCTTCGATGACGGCCGCACCATGGTG
Organism: Alcanivorax sp. 24; assembly: GCF_004360225.1. GTDB lineage: Bacteria > Pseudomonadota > Gammaproteobacteria > Pseudomonadales > Alcanivoracaceae > Alloalcanivorax > Alloalcanivorax xiamenensis. Next base: position 495,458 of record NZ_SNUA01000001.1, on the reverse strand, counting down.
TACGGCACCATGGGCGGCGAGGGCCAACCCCAGACCCAGGCCGCGGTCTTCAGCCGCTACGCCCTGTTCAATCAGCCCTTGCAACAGGCCGTGACCGCACCGCGCTGGCTACTCGGCCGAACCTGGGGGGAACAAAGCACCAGCCTGAAACTGGAAGCGCGTTTTGACCCCGCCCTGGCGCAACAACTACGCGATGCCGGCCATCAGGTGGAAGTGCTGGACGAAGACTTCAGCGACACCATGGGCCACGCCGGCGCCGTGGTACGCCATCCCAATGGCCTACTGGAAGGCGCCGCCGACCCGCGCAGCGACGGTACCGTCGCGACGCTCTGAGCCCCGCACCCACACCCTCGGGGCCGCCACTGCCAGGCGCCCCAGGCCTTCCGCCACCAATATCCCATCCCAAACTCAATTGTCAGGGGGCCATCACAACAAGGGCCTCCAACAGCCAAGGTACCGGACAGTTTTGACCATACTGAAACAGGCGCTGGACGCACACCGCTTCGTCTGCGTAATGGAGGTTCTTCCCCGGCAGTCCGCAGCGCACGTGGCGGCGCTTGGGAAAATCCTGCAGCGCGGTCATTTCGCGGGTGGACTGCTAGTGCCGTCCTTCGCCGACCGTGTCGGCCCGCATTCGGATCCAGGCCCCTTGCAAGGAGCGGAAGCGCTGGGTTGCCCGACCTCGTCCTTGCTGCACTTTTCCGGCAAGGATCGCGAGCGCTCGGACTTGCTGAACCAACTGGGCTTGATGAAGGCGCGGGGTTTGAAACAACTGCTGCTGCTCACCGGCGACCGCCTGCCTGGCCACTGTCCCGGCCAAGCCCCGGTACGTTATCTGGAGTCGGTGCCTGCACTGCAAATTGTCCGGGAATCCTGTCCGGACTGGCTGCTGGACGCCGCGCTGAATCCGTTCAAATACCTGGAAGAAGAAGCCGAAGCACAGTATTTGAAGGCGCGGAAAAAGCAGCGTGCCGGCGCTGACTTTTTCACCCTTCAGCTCGGCTACGATGCCGCCAGGCACCTTGAAGCCCAGCAGTGGATGCACGCGCAGCCACACAGCACGCCGATGTTGGCCTGTGTGATGCGGCTAACCGCACAGCGCGCCGCGGCGTTGCAGTCGGTACCCGGCATCGTTATCACCGACTCCATGCGCCAGATGCTGGATAGCGAAACACGCCTGTCGCAGGACGACGCCGATACACGAAGCCTTAAACGTCTGGCGCTGCAAATACTGGGCCTGCAATGGATGGGATATGCCGGCATCCATCTGTCCGGCGTGCATACGTTGGAGGAACTCCTCTTGTTGGAACAACATCTGACCGCTCTACGTGAGCGCGTGAGCTCACTGGATGCGTGGCACTCAGAGTGGCGCGCAAGCTGGCAACTGCCCGGCGGGCCCGAGGTTTGCTTTACTCCCGATATCGACGTCCGTGCTTTGGGACGGCCCGGCGCCCGAGCCACCGATTCGGAGCACCGACGCTACCGCAGGCTTGCCACGGTCCACCGGTTGTTTTTCCAACGCGGCAGTTTACTCAGCCGGGCGTTCGGCTGGCTGGTGACGCGACGGATCTGGAAGACAACGATAGGCGGTGCGGCACTGCATGCGGCGGAACGGGCCATCAAACGACCGCTGGTGGGCTGCGACACCTGTGGCAGCTGTCGCTTGCAAGACACGGTGTACGTTTGCCCGGAAACCTGCCCGAAAGGTCTCGCCAACGGCCCCTGTGGCGGCACTTATTTGAACCGTTGTGAGTTTGGCGACCGGGAGTGCATACACAGCGTCAAATACCGCCTTGCCAAATCCGCCGATCGGTTACCGATGCTGGCGCAAACGCTGATCCCCTGCATCAGTGCGGACGACCGGCACCGCAGCTCCTGGCCACAGTGGTTTGAGGCGGACGCCTCAAAACCGGAAGACTGAAGCGGACACCGTTGGCCGCTTGGCGGCGCACACTGACGCCGCTGGCCGGACCTTGAACTCATAGACGCCGGCACGGAACAGCAGCGCCTGCTCACCCAGCAGACATGAGGCCCCGCCTCACGCCAGACCCGGCAGGGTTGCGTATTGCCCTTTGAAATACAACAGCGGCTGTTCCTCCCCCGCCTCTTGCAGCTTCAGTGCCTTCACCTCACCGATCACAATGACGTGATCACCAGCGACATGTTCAGCGTGAACCTCGCAATCAAACCAATGCAAACACCCGGCGATCACCGGATTGCCGAGCGGCGATTGGTGACGCTCGATCCCCTCCCATTTGTCGGCGCCGCGCCGAGCAAATTGGTTGGAAATGGCCACCTGCTCACCGGCCAGGATGTTGACGGCAAAGCGGCCCGCGCAACGGATTTTTGGATAACTCAACGAGCTGGACATCACGCTGAAAGACACCAGAGGCGGGTTCATCGACACACTGTAGAACGACTGGCAGGTGAAGCCCACCGGCTCGTCGTCCAGCTGTGACGAAATCACCGTGATGCCGGATGCGTAGTAACCCAGCGCTTCGCGAAAGCGAGCGGGATCAATGGCCGAACTGAAACATGACATGGTCAATCCTGATTCCTGGGTGGTCACTCGGAGCTGCGGACGATCGGCCTCATCCGCCCTCGCCAATGAGGTGCGGCCGGAATCATCGTCCCCTCACCCTGCCGATACCATGGCTGCACTCAACCGGCCAATTCCCGCCGGATGATCTCGGCGCCGGCACTCAGTGCCCGCAGCTTGGCACGTGCCACGCCACGTGGCAGCGGTGCCATGCCACAGTTGGTGCATGGACACAGCTTGTCCGCATCGACAAACTGCAACGCCTTGCGCAGTGTGTCGGCGACTTGCTCCGGTGTTTCAACGGCATGGGTGGCCACGTCAATGGCTCCGACCATCACTTTTTTGCCACGAATGAGCTCGACCAGCTCCATCGGAACGCGGGAGTTCTGGCACTCCAGCGAAATGATATCAAGGTTGGATTGCTGCAGCTTGGGGAAGATCTCCTCATACTGCCGCCACTCGGACCCCAAGGTTTTTTTCCAGTCGGTGTTGGCTTTTATGCCGTAGCCGTAGCAGATATGCACCGCGGTTTCGCACTTGAGTCCTTCAATAGCCCGCTCCAGCGTGGCGATGCCCCAGTCGTTCACCTCATCGAAGAACACGTTGAAGGCTGGTTCGTCGAACTGGATGATGTCAACCCCCGCCGCTTCCAGCTCTTTGGCTTCCTGGTTGAGAATCTTGGCGAATTCCCAAGCCAGCTTTTCGCGGCTTTTGTAGTGGGCGTCGTAGAGGGTATCGATCATCGTCATAGGACCTGGCAAAGCCCATTTGATCGGTTTGCAGGTCTGTTGGCGCAGGAACCTGGCGTCCTCGACAAACACCGGCTTCTGGCGGCTCACCGCGCCTTTGACCGTGGGCACGCTGGCGTCGTAGCGGTCGCGGATCCTGACCGTCTCGCGCTGCTCGAAATCCACGCCGTCCAGATGTTCTATGAAGGTGGTGACGAAATGCTGGCGGCTCTGCTCGCCGTCACTGACGATATCAATGCCTGCCTGTTGTTGTTCCTGCAACGACAAGCTCAAGGCGTCCTGCTTTCCAGACGCCAGTTCTTCGCCTTCCAGTTTCCACGGCGACCAAAGGGTCTCCGGCTGTGCCAGCCAGGAGGGCTTGGGCAGACTGCCCGCTGTCGAAGTGGGCAATAATTTATTCATGACCGATGATCCCATGCTTGTCGTTTATCAATGGGCATAATTGGCCGACCACTGCTCAAGAATGCCGCGGTACGGTTTGATGAAACATTCCTCTACATACTTGCCCTGCTCAATGGCCAACCGGCTACGTTCTTCACGGTCGTAAACAATCCGAGTCAAGGAGTAATCCTGGTGCTTCAGGCTAGGCTGGTAGCAGTGTCCAGCGGCCGAGTTGGCATTATAGATCTCCGGACGGTAGATTTTCTGGAAAGACTCCATGGTGCTGATGGTGGAGATCAGTTCCAAGTTGGTGTAGTCGGACAACAAATCACCAGTGTGGTAAAACGCCAGCGGTGCGACACTGTCGGGCGGCATAAAATAACGCACCTTCATGCCCATTTTTTTAAAGTACTCATCGGTCTGCGAAAGTTCGTTTTGTTGGTACTCGACGCCCAGCACCGGGTGCTGATTGTCGGTGCGGTGGTACACCTTGCTACTTGACACACTGAGGCAAATCACCGGCGCCTTGCTGAAGTTCTCCCGGTAGGTATCCGAGTTGACGAAACTCCGGAATATCTGCCCGTGCAGGACGCCGAAACCGTCCGGCGCACTGAAGCGATCGCGATTCTTGTTGTATTCCAGCAGCAGCACACTGAAATCATAATCACGCACGTAGGACGAGAAGTTGTTGCCGACGATGCCCTCAATGCGCGCGTTGTGCTTGCCATCGACGATGGTGGTTTTCAGTATCTCGATCAGCGGCAGCGCGGCAGCGCGGCCGTCGGCACCGATCTCCATTTGTACGGAAATGATGTCCAGCTCGACTTTGTAGCGATTGCCTTCCGGATTATCCCAGTGGGCCAGGTCGTTGAAGCGGCTGTCGATCATCTTCAGCGTATTACGCAGGTTTTCCTGGCGACTCTCACCCCGGGCCAAATTGGCAAAGTTGGTGGTCAGGCGCGTCGCGCTCGACGGCTGGTAGTGCTCATCGAAACGAATGCTGTCAAGGGAGAATACAAACTCTTTATTCATGGCTGTCGGGCATCCTGATAATCCAAGATGAGATCGGCTCATATTGCCGATTCGTTCCGGAACACCCCGGACTGGATCGACCCGGCGGCCTGCTCAGACTCCAAATGCCTGCACTGGGCGGTCTGCCGGGGAATCAGCCTTGGTGTGTTCCCGGGTAATGAACAACGGGGGGTTTTATACCGGAACCGCACCATGAAAAATAATGATAATATTTCAGAAATTCATGAGTAAACCTCATATCTTTTATTCCACGGTAGTCAGGCTTGGCGCCGACTTCGGTTTGCCGGGACGCTGGCGGGCCCGCAATCCACGCCCCCCTGCTTAGCGGCGGGGGCTGGAAACCTGACTTTGGAGGTCGCTATAAGGCTAGCGGCCTTTGCCAGCAAGCATCACGAGGCCGCTGTGGAAAGCTCACTCGTGAATGTCCGCCTGCCCCATTTCTGTATACACCATCACCTCCCTGCCCCGTAACGGGGCCCGCCCTATCCGGCGCGCCTCTCAACCCCGCATTTTCCGGGCACCGAAGATTGGCACGAACACTGCTCCGTCCGCCTTGGACGTATCAAGGATCTCAAGGAGCACACCAATGCAACGCCTTCCTGGCCGCTGCCCCCGGAGGATCCGGCGGTGATACTGGAAAACGGCTTTCTCGATTTCGACCCAGTGCGCCTCGACGCCACCGGACAGGGCCCGCTGCAAGGCCTGACCTTCGCCGTCAAAGACGTGTTCGACGTGGCCGGAACCATTACCGGCGTCGGCCAGCCGAGTTGGCGCGCCAGCCAGCCGCCAGCGCGGCACACCTCCCCGATGATCGAAGCCCTGCTGGCGGCGGGCGCGGATTTGATCGGCAAGACCCACACCGACGAGTTGACTTACAGCCTGGCGGGCCAGAACGCACACTATGGCACGCCGCCCAATCCGGCGGTGCCGGGCGCGGTACCCGGCGGCTCTTCCAGCGGTTCCGCCTCGGTGGTGGCCGCCGCGCTGGTGGACTTCGCGCTGGGCAGCGACACCGGCGGTTCAGTGCGGGTGCCGGCCAGCTACTGCGGCATCCATGGGCTGCGCCCCACCCATGGCGTGGTGGATTACCGTCATTGCGCCCACCTGGCGGAAAGTTTCGATACCCTCGGCTGGTTCGCCCGGGACGCCGAACTCATGTCCCGGCTTGGCCGGATTCTGCTGCCCACCAGTAACCGGCCCGCGCCGCGTCGTTTACTGCTGGTGGAGGAGGCGTTGGCGCAATCCGATGCCGACGTGGTGTCGCAGCTGGAAGCGCGGGTCGGCGACGGCCTGCCCGGCGTGACCTTTGGCGGCAGCATCAGTGTTGGCGACCTGGACACCTACTTCAACGCGTTCCGGCCCCTGCAGGCTTATGAGGCCTGGGCCCGCTTCGGCTCCTGGATCCAAGTCGAGCAACCGGTCTTCGGTCCCGGTGTGAAGGAACGCTTCGAAGCGGCATCGCGCATCACCGCCGCCGAAGCCGAGGATGCCCGTGAACAATGTCAGGCCTTGCGCACCCGGATCCGCGCTCTGCTCGGCGAAGACACCCTGCTTTGCCTGCCCACCACGCCGACCTCGGCCCTGCCCTTGCAAGCCGACGAAGCCAGGGTGGAAAACATCCGCGGCCGCACCCTGCGAATGACGGCGCTGGCTGGCACCACCGGGCTGCCGCAACTGAGTTTGCCGCTGTTGCATGACCAGCATGGTCCGGTGGGGCTGTCACTGATCGGGCCCGCGGGCAGCGATCAACAGCTGCTGGATCTGGCGGCCCGCCTGCCCGAATTCATCAGCACCTGACGCGCCGGCCCCGAAGAGTAATAATGAGGAGTAGTAATAATGACCCTGGAACTGGACCGACCGAACGTGGTGGCGGAAGTCAAAGCCGCATTCCTGCGCTATGAGAAAGCACTGGTCGAAAATGATGTGACGGTCCTGGACGAATTGTTCTGGAACGACGAACGGGTGGTGCGCTACGGTGCCGGCGAGAATCTCTACGGCTATCGGCGAATTGCCGCCTTCCGCGCGCAACGACCGTCCAAGGGACTGCAACGTGAATTACATAACACCGTGATCACCGCCCATGGCGACGATCTGGCCACCGCCTGGACCGAGTTCCGCCGCCCGGGGAACCCGCGCACCGGTCGCCAGAGTCAGGTCTGGGCCCGCCGCCCGGAGGGATGGCGGGTCGTGGCCGCCCATGTGTCGTTCATGGAGGAGTAAGTGTCATGACACAACAGACCACCGTGCTCAGTGCCGCCGACGAGGACGACCGCCCGCTGGCGGAACAGATCCGGCGTGCCCTGTCCGATGAGATTCTCGGCGGCTTGCTCCCGCCGGGCACACGTCTGGACGAGATTGCCCTGGCCCGGCGCTTCGACGTATCGCGCACTCCGGTACGCGAGGCGTTGCGGGAGATGGCCTCCGCCGGCCTGGTGGAGCACCAGCACCGGCGCGGCGTCTTCGTCATTGAAGTGCCGGAACAGCGGCTCAGCGAAATGTTTGAATACGCGGCGGAAATGGAAGCGGCCTGCGCGCGCATGGCGGCGCTCAATATGACCCGCGCGGAACGGGAAGATCTGCTTGCCAGCCATCTGGACAGCCACGCTCATGTGGCCGACGGTAACGTCGACGCCTACGACGCGGCCAACCTGCTCTTCCATGAAAAGCTGTTTCGCGGTTGCCACAACAGCTATCTGTATGAAACCGCCATGGCCGCCCGCTCACGGGTGCTGGCCTACCGCCGCGCGCAATTCAGAGTGGGGGAGCGCCTGTCCGCTTCCTTCACCGAACACAGCGACATTGTCATGGCCATCGTTCGTGGCGAAAGCGAGCGGGCCGCCCAGTTGATTCGCGACCATGTTCTGCATGCCCACCGCACCTCACGGGACTATCTGGATACCCGTGGCGGTCCGGACTCCATCCCGTCCTCCTCTCCGGACAATCAATCCTCCGGATAAAGCCCTCGCACAAAGCGCAGGTCACTCATGATACCGCACCGGCCGCCCTCGGCATCGCTGGAAAGCAGGATCCTCTCGCTTTGCATCTTATCGATGCTGTAAGCGATCAGCGCGTCTTCCATCCGCGGGGTATCCGCTTTGATCAGGCTGTTCGCCGGCCCGAAGACATTGAACTGGAGATCATGTCTGGATGCGATTTTTTGTCAGCGCTGACTCCAACGTCAAAGTCTGGATGACTTGAAAGGAAAGAATCCCGCCACCGCCACCTTCTCCGCCTCCAATGTCACCTGGCCGTTGGTCCTGGAAGGCACCGGCATGTCGCCGGACGATGTGCGTGTGACCAAGGCGGATCCCGCGGCCATGGGCAGCTGATGAGTACCAACCGGGTGGACGGCATCATCAACTGGGTCACCAGGATGCCGGCCTTCAACGCCTTAGTTAAGCAAGCCAGCAAAGAGACCCGGAGTTTACCCTGGCCCGATTATGGCTTTGATGGCTATGACCTCTCGATGTTTGCATTCGACCGTCTGATCAAGAAAAAGCCGGAGTTGGTCAAAAAGGTACTGTCCATTCAGCGCCAGGCGCGAAAAAAAGCTATTGGTGATCCCCAACAAGTGGGAGTAGCGCTGAAAGCGAAGGGGGCGGAAGTGGACGCGGGCCCGGGCTTTCCCGCCCGTATTTTTTCGCAGCTCAGAATGATGCCGGTCTGGCAACAAATCTCTGCTTTTGGCGCCCATTATCGTGGTGGTTCTGGGGGCCGGTGACGCTCCCCGTATCGTCATTACCTTCCTGATCACCTTCTTTCCCATCGTCGTCTCAACCGTCACTGGATTAATGTCGGCGCCCCCGGAATTGATCGAGCTGTCCCGTTCCCTCGGCGCCAGCCGCTGGCGTGAGATCCGCAACATTCGATTACCCTTCGCGGTGCCCCATATTTTTTCCGCGCTGCGCATTTCCATCACACTGGCCATCATTGGTGCCGTGGTAGCGGAATTCGTCGCCGCCGAAAACGGACTGGGATTCTTCATCGCCTTCTCCACCTCGTTTTTCAATGTGTCTCAGGCGTTCGCAGCCGGCCGGAGCACCGTGCAAGTGATCGGACCACTACTGGAAGAAGAAGCCGCTGCTCTTCACTTGCGCTTTTGGAATCATAAGAAAGACTGATCAGTATGTGTTCCACACGTCATTATATCGTCACCTGACTGGTCCAAAGTGCCCTTCTTTTTCACGGCATCGATCCTGATGCCTTGATCCGGAGAGCACGTTCAATGTCTTTTCTTTTTCCCCGCAACACTCGCGCTTCCTTGTTGTCGGCCATCACCCTCGCCACTTTCCTGAGCGCCTGCGGTGGATCCGGAAGCAGCTCCTCGCCGGCTCCCGAGCCCACCCCCGAGCCGACTCCGGAACCGCAACCCACCGGTTCCTGGAGCGCCGGGGATCTGCATGTGCATACCTACCAATCCGACGACGCCCAGGTTTCCCTGGAGAGCGTTCTGGAGGATGCTTTTACTCGCTACGGTCTGGACTGGCTCACCATTTCCAATCATCTGCGCACGTCCTACCGGGATCATGACGGCGCCGAGCTGGGAGAATCCATACCCTTTTATCAGGCGCTTATCGACCACGAGATGCCTTATCTGAAGCAAGCCCTGGAGCAAGACCGCTATCCCGGCGCCTTGATCTATTCCTCGTTCGAGTGGGATATGCCGACTCACGACCACGTCAATGTGGGTATCGGCATGGACGACCCGATGTCCGAGGCCAATCTACGGGCGATGGCGGAGTTCGAGTATCTGTTCACCACCCGTGATGCCGGCCTTTTTGATCCCGCCCTGGTGGAACGTCTCGGCGATCAGCCGCGCGCCAACACCACCCACGAGGACGCCCTGACCGCATTGCGTTGGCTGCGCGACAATCATCCCGACAGCTATATGCTGCTGAACCACCCTTCCCGCTACACGGGCAAATACACCATCGCCCAGATTCGCGAAATGCATGACCTGGCCCCGGATCAGTTTTTCGCCATCGAAGGCATGGTCGGCAATCAGATGGAGCCCGATCGCGGTGGCTACGCCGAGGCCTATGTCGAGGAGAACCTGAGCTCGCGCACCTACGGCGGTACCGACTATCTGGTGGCACAACTGGGAGGCACCTGGGACGCGCTCCTGGGAGAGGGCCGGCGGATCTGGAACCTGGCCAACTCCGACTACCATTTCACCACCGCCCAGGGCCGTTACAGCAGCGGCTACGCCCCCGGTGAATATGCCAAGACCTATGTCTGGAAGGATGGGGAGGACGCCTCCGCCCTGCTGGAAGGACTGCGCGGCGGCCGTCTGTTTGGTGTTTTCGGCGATCTGATCGACGCTCTGGAGTTCCGGGCCGCCAACGGTGATCGCGGCACGGTCATGGGGGGCACCCTGAACGCGGCCCCCGGCGACCAGGTAACGGTGACCATTCGCTTCCGCAGCCCGGAGACCAATCACTACGAATATCCACTGGAGAGCGGCCAGTCCGCTTATATGAAGCCGACCGTGGATCACGTGGACCTGATTGTCGGCGATGTCCAGGCGCCGGCGCGGCCGGACTCCGTGGCTTATCAGTCCGCCAGCAACCCCAGCACCCGGGTGCTGGCACGTTTCACCGCCAATGATTGGACCGTGGACGAGGACGGCTACAGCGTCATCACCCACACCTTCACCGCGTCCGGCGATCAGTACCTGCGCTTACGCGGCACCAATCTGGCGGTCAACGTACCGGGACAAATGAAAGACGGCGAACCACTGCCGGACGCCAAGGTGGAGGTCGCCAATGACGCCGCTCGCTTTGACGCCATCAACGCCCGCAATTACAACGATCTGTGGTTCTACTCCAATCCGATCTTCATTACGGCGGAGTGACCCTCCCATGGGAAGCGGCCGCGGGCCGCTTCCCGCTTTGTTTGGCACCACCCTTCCATTAATAACCAGCCATCAAAAAATAGCCTAGCGAACCAATTTCAATACCGCCCACTCCTCATTTATAATTGCCTGACATTAGCCCGAATGCCTGCACCCCAGCGGTCCGGTTTTGCCGTGCCCCGCGCCACAGTCCGTTCATGGAGTTTCAATGAAGTCCTGGATCCGCCGCTTGCTGCCGTTCACGCAGTGGCCCCGTCCCAGCGCCCGGTCATTGCGCAAGGACGCCTTCGCCGGCATCACCGTGGGACTGGTACTGATTCCTCAAGCCATCGCCTACGCCACTTTGGCCGGCATGCCTCCGGTCACCGGGCTCTATGCCGCCCTGCTTCCCAGTATCGTGGGAATCCTGTGGGGTTCCTCGGCACTGCTCGCGGTGGGCCCGGTGGCCCTCACCAGTCTGCTGACCTACGCCGCTCTGCACCCCCTGGCGGAACCGGAAAGCGGACAATGGGTAATGCTGGCCATCTGGCTGGCGCTGTACGCTGGCCTGATCCAGTTCCTGCTCGGTGCCTTCCGGCTTGGAGTGATCGCCAACTTCATATCCAACGCCGTGATAACGGGGTTCATTAACGCGGCAGCGTTGATCATTCTGCTGTCTCAACTACCTGCTCTGCTGGGCCTGCAAAGCCAGGATTTCAGCACTGCGGTGGCCAGCCTCCAACACCACCTGGCCAATGCCGACGCCACCTGGCTATGGAGCCTGGCTTTCGGCCTGGGCTCGATTATTTTGCTGTGGCTGCAAAAACGCTTCGCGCCACGGCTGCCCGGCGTTCTGGTGGTGTGTGTCGTGGGCATCGCGGTCAGCGCCCTGTTCGGCTATCAAGCGCTGGGAGGCAATGTGGTGGGGTTGATTCCCGCCGGCTTGCCCGCCCCCCAGTGGCCGCCCTCCCTCACCCTTGAACAGCACCGCGCCCTGTTGCCGGCGGCGGTGATCATCGCCCTGATCAGCTTCACCGAGGCCATGGCCAGTGCCCGCACCCTGCCCAACCCGGATGGCCGCCTGTGGAATCAGAATCAGGAACTGGTGGGACAGGGGCTGGCGAAGATCACCAGTGGCTTGAGCGGGGCCTTCCCGGTAAGCGGCTCCTTCTCCCGCAGCGCCCTGAATCTTTATGTGGGAGCCACCAGCGGCTGGTCAGCACTGTTCGCGGCCCTGTGCACCCTGGTCTGCCTGCTTTTTTTCACCAGCTACCTGCAGCATCTGCCACGCGCCGTGCTGGCGGCAATCATCATCGTACCGGTCCTCAACCTGATCCAGCCGAAGGCGTTTCTGCATCTGTTCCGTACCTCCAGGGATGACGGCGTGGTGGCGGTGGCGACCTTTATCGCCACGCTGATCGCGGTTCCGTACCTCCATTGGGGTGTCCTCACAGGCTTCTTGCTGGCGATGCTGTTCTTCCTTTATCGGCGCGCCCACCCGCGCCTGATCGAACTGGGGCTGGACCCCGCCGGTACCCTTCGAGACCGCTCCCTCAACGGCCTGCCCCCGATTGCGCCCGGGGTATTGTCGCTGCGCCTGGACGCGTCCCTGACCTACATCACCGCACCGCTCATGGACCGCTTCATCCGCGAACGTCTGCAAAAAGAAACCGATCTCCGGGTTATTCTGATTTGCGCGTCCGCGGTCAACGACATGGACGCCACCGGCGCGGACACCCTGTCCCAATTGCATCAGGACCTGCAACGGCGGGGTATCCGGCTGGCCCTGTCCGGGGTGAAAAAGCAGGTCCGCGATCGTCTGGCCCACATCGGCTTGCTGCAACGGCTCGGTGACGACAATCTGTTCGTTAACAATCGCGAGGCGATCGACGCGCTGGCGGCGCCCCCCCGGGAACACGACTGACCGGGCGCTCACCGCGGCCTTCGCTCATCGCCGCGAGAGCATGCACCGCCGGCCGGCGCGGGAACCGCTTCGGACCCGGCGGCGTCCAATCTTCCATGAAGCCACAGGGAGAAGCCCCATGCGCCTGCCCATCGCCCTCCTCACGGCCGGCCTGCTGGCCATCGGCGCGGTTCATGCCGACGGCTACGACTACATCCGCGGCGACGACGTCTACGAAGAAGACTACAACTATGGCCTCAACTACGAGGGCCTGAGCAGCACCCCGCGCACCCGGTTGCAAAACGATGATTCCGGCTCTCGCGGGGAGAACCCCATGGAAAAACACAAGCTGGAAATCGAGGACATGACCGGCGCCGAAGGCCAGGGCCTGCCCCGAAACACCGCCAAGCCGTTTTCCTCACCGAAGCGCCGAGAGCAACCCAAGCTCGATCTGCCGGTGCCTGGGCGCTGACCAGGACCCGGCTCCGGTCACGTTCCCGATGTTTTCAACCTGACAAACCGGCCGCTTTTGGACAACATAGACCGGGATCATGAGAAGGGACGCCTCCGGCATCGCCGGACGGAACGGGTACGCCATGAAACGCTTTTTTCTGTCACTGCTGGGACTGGCCATCATCGCGGTGCTGGGGACACAATTGTGGTTCCTCGGCCAGGTACTGTATTTACGCGCTTACAACCCGCAGAATACCGCCTTCATGGAACGGTCCCGCCAACACGGCACGGTGCAGTATCTGTGGCGGGACTACGATCAAATCGCCACGGACCTGAAACGGGCGGTACTGGTTTCGGAGGATGCCCGCTTCGTTGAGCATATCGGCTTTGACTGGCGCGGGATCCGTCACGCCATCGAGCGCAACCGCAAGGCGGGGCGCCCGGTGGCCGGTGGCTCCACCATCACCCAGCAGCTGGCCAAGAATCTGTTCCTGAACAGCGACCGCAGCTACTGGCGCAAGGGGCAGGAAGCCCTGATCGCGCTGATGCTGGAAGCCACCATGTCCAAGCAGCGGATTCTGGAGCTGTACTTGAACACTGCCCAATGGGGCAACCGGATTTTCGGTGCCGAAGCCGCCGCCAGGCATTACTTCGGCATCAGCGCCGCGTCCCTGGGGCCGGCGCAGGCGGCGCAACTGGCGGCAATGCTGCCGCGCCCCAGCTACTATGACGTGCGTGGTGTCACCGATTACGTGCACCAACGCACCCAGTGGATACAAAATCAGCTCCCCCTGGTGGCCTTGCCAGATCCGGGCTGAACAAAACGGGGCGGATGGTATCTCACCATCACATACCCACGGGTTCGAACCCGGCGTTCGATTCGACTAGATATTCAAGACAGAATTTGGAGAGCTTCCTATGAAAGCAATCGGGCTCGTGCTGCCCCTGGTAGCGCTGTTGGCTGCCTGTGACGACAGCCCCTCTCCCGATGCCGATACCCCCGCCGCGCCACAACCGCGGACCGAGCAAGCCAGCCCGGCCCCCGAGCCGGCCGCCGAGGAACGGGACAGCATCAGCGGCGCCTGGCGCCCCACCGGCGATCAAGCGGCGCGCATTCTGGTACTGGCGGAGGACGGCGAACTGTTTCTGGTAGGCGATACCCGACATCAGGGATTGAGCTGGGAACGCCGCGACAATCAACTGGCCCTGCGCTATCTGAATGGGCAGGACAACGTCAACGAGGCCGTTCTGAGCCCGACGCTGGAGAAAGACACCCTGACCCTCGCGGGCCAGGCCGGGAAACAGGACGAAAACACCCCTTATGCTGGCGTTTACCAACGGGACGACGAAGCGGTGGAACAGGTCAGCGGCGAAATCACTTTCGCTGACGACACCAAGCTGCCCCCCCAGGCGGTACTGGCGGTGACCTTGATGGACAGCAACCGGGCACCGTTACTGCAGCGCCTGATCCATCTGCGGGAAACACCCCAACCCTTTCACCTCTACCTGGCCAGCGGACGCCTCAAGGCCGGCGCCGACTATTCGGTGAACGCCCGGGTCATCGTCGATGGCGGTGTTGTCATGACCACCGGGGACACCCCTTTGCAGCGGGACGATGAAGGGCGGCTCGCCACCGTGAACCTGACCGCCCATGACAGCGGGCCGGCACCGGTCAGCTTCGTCGGTCGTTACCTTTACCACAATGAGCAGGCCATCTTCACGCCCTGCGACAGCGACCGGCGCCTGACCGTGACCGGCGCCATGGCCGATGCCCTGGCCAAGGCTTACCAGCAAGCCGGCCTGGAACCCATGGCCCCCCTGTTCATGGAACTGGACGGGACCCTGGAAAAACGGCGCGGCCGGGAAGCCGGTACGCTGGTGGACGCCCTGGTGGTTCGCGATTATCGCAAGGTGATGGAGCCCGAGCAGTGCGAACAACCCTCCGCGCAACTGACCAACACCTACTGGAAATTGATTGACGTGGACGGCCGGGCCGCCTCGCCCCCCGCCGAAGGCCGGAACCAGGCCCACCTGATCCTCGCCGGCGATAACACGGTCAAGGGCAATACCAGCTGCAATCGCCTTACCGGCGGTTTCACCGTGGACGGCGACAACCTCACCTTCACGGAATTAACCACCACCGAACGGGCTTGCACTGGAGACACTGTCTCCGGCGCGTTCCTCACGGGCCTGGAGCAGACCCGGGGCTTCCGCATCGATGGCGAACGGCTTAGCCTCTACGATCAGGAAAACCATCTGCTGGCGGTGTTCACCGCGGAGTATCTGTAACCGGAATCCGGGAGGCTGGCCGTGCGCATCCATTACCTGACCCACGTGCCCTTCGAGAAACTGGGCGCCATCAAGCCCTGGTTGGACGCCAATGGCGCGCACATCACCGCCACCCGTCTCTATCACGGTGAAGCGTTACCGGACCCGGATGATCTGGACGCGCTGATTGTCATGGGCGGCCCCATGGGCGCCGATGACGATCAGCGCTACCCCTGGCTGGCTGACGAGAAGCGTTTTATTCGCGCCTGTATCGACCGTGGCCACAAAGTGCTTGGCATCTGCCTGGGAGCTCAACTGATTGCTCGCGCGCTCGGTGCACGGGTGCACGAAAACCCGAACAAGGAAATCGGTTTCTTTCCGGTCCAGAGCACCGAGTTGGGCCAGCAGCACCCCCTGGGCAGCCTGTTCAATGATGCCCCGGCGGTGTTTCATTGGCACGGTGATACTTTCGAGATACCCGACGGCGCTCTCCATCTGGCCCGCAGCTGGGGATGCGAACACCAGGCCTTCAGCTACGGCGACAACGTCCTGGCCCTGCAATTTCACCTGGAAATGGGCGAGGACAACGCCCGCACCCTGTGCCAGGAATGCGCCACCGATCTCAGCCCCGGCCCCTGGACCCAGAGCGTCACGGAAATCCTCAGCCTGCCGCAGATATTCACCACCAATCAGCGTTTGCTGTCGGTATTGCTGGGGCGTTTTTTGGGTATCGGCTCTGCCTGACCGATCCTGGACAGCTCGGACTCATCCCGTATTCTTAATGCCCGCCGATGGTTACAGGATCGACAGGGTTCATGGTTATGGAAAACAACGTCGAACGCACGGAAACAGCGCCTTCTTCGCCGACCTGGGACAGCCAACTGACCGAGGGACTGGCCTGGCTCAACGACCGGGCCTGGCCACTCGCCGCCGGCACCCTGTTTACGTCCGCGCTGTATCTGCATAACTACATCATTGAAGAAAAAGTACCGCTCAGCCTGACTTCGCCCACCATCATCACCGCTTTGCCCATCCTGTTCGCGGTTCAGGTCTTCATCATTGCCTTGCTGGTGGCTCTGCTGCTGCTGCCCACGGCGATACTGTTCACACCGACACATCTTGATGGTCCCAAACTGATAGAGGAGCTGGGGCTGGAGAACCTCAAGGATAAAAACCGGCAGCCGGCTCGCCGGAGGTTGCTGGGCCGTTGGCTATTGGCCTTGTCGCTGATGGCCGTTACCTGGCTGACACTCGCGGAGTTGTTCAAGGATTCCGACAGCACCATCGCGGCGCTTTTCACGCTGTTGCTCCCTATCACCCTGTTCGCTGTTGTCGCCATCAAAGGCTTGTGGCGTTTCTGGCGGTTCTCGCCTGATTTCATATTGATGGCCCTGGGCGCCGGCCTCGCGCAAATATTGCTCCTGATGATCCTTGGAACCGCGGTTATGTCCTTCCTGGCTTCAACGGAGCAACAAGACACCTGGGGCTACCCGTTGGGACTGCTGGTCATCCTGGTGTTTGGCCTATTGCAATTCATCAGTTTGGTGCTTATTGCGACGATACAGAACCAGCGCAATCCCATTGCCTGGATCACGCTGCGGGGCTTCGCGCTTGTCGTGCTGATCGGGCTGTTCCCTCCGGCCAGCGCCAAACTGGCTGGCTACACTTTGCAAACATCCGCTTCCGGCGCACGCCATTGTGCCGTGTTGCTGTGGCAAGCCCCCCCTCCGGGACTCAAGGCCATTACTCTGGATGACCGCCGCTCCCGCGACGTAAAAATCCTGTTGGAAACCGAAGGGCGCTATGTGGTCCGCCAGCATACCGGCGACCCCGGCACCAACTACTTCGTACCCAGTGATCTGGTCAACGGTATCGCCGCTTGCGTGCCGGAGCCTGAGTCGCCCGCGCAACTGTCCCCCAGCCACCCCCCAGAAACAAAATCACCGGCCCCCAACGGGGCCGGTGATCATGAGCGGACCGGCTCGGTTCGCGGTTAAGCGCTTTTTTGCGCCTCCGCCTCGGCCATGCGGCCGGCGGCGGAGAGGATCGCCTGCAGGGCGGCGGCGGTGGTGTCCGCGGCCAGCGCCACGGCACTCCGCGTATGACCACCAACCTGCACCCGGACACAGGCCATGGCATTGGCTTCGGTGTTGTCGCCCAACGAGTACTCGTCGAACGCTTCCACTTGCAACTGCCAACCGTGCCGGCGGTTGAGCGATTCCACCAGGGCACCGACAGCGCCTTCGCCGCGGCCGGAGAGCACCGTCACCGGTGAACGCTCATCGCCGATGCTGATCTGCGCCTGCACGCCCTGCTCTCCGCGATGGAGATCATAGGAACGCAGCGTCCAGCCATTCGGCACTTCCAAATAGTCACTATTAAAACGCTGATGCACCCGGCGGCTATCGATCTCGCCACCATCCTGCTCGGCATCGGTCTGCACCAGTTTCGCCATTTCCTGCTGCAACCAGCGTGGCAGACTGATGCCATAGTCCCGCTCCAGTACGTGCGTCACGCCGCCTTTGCCCGATTGGGAGTTGATCCGCACCACTTCCTCGTAGCGCCGCCCCAGATCCGCCGGGTCGATGGGCAGATACGCCACACGCCAGATGTCACCGGATTTATACAGGCCGAGGCACTTGCGGATCGCGTCCTGGTGGCTGCCGGAGAAGGCCGTGAACACCAGATCGCCAGCGTACGGATGACGCGGGTGCGTGGGGATATCGGTGATCTCCTCCACCACCTGCACGATTTCCTTCATCCGTGAGAAATCAATCCCGGGATCGACCCCATGGGTATAGAGGTTCATACCGCAGGTCACCAGATCCATGTTGCCGGTGCGCTCGCCATTGCCCAACAGCGTCCCTTCCACCCGATCGGCCCCGGCCATCATCGACAGCTCGGCGGCCGCCACACCACAACCACGATCGTTATGAGTGTGGACACTGATCAGTACATGCTCCCGATAGCGGATGTTTTCATGCACGATCTCCACCTGATCGGCGAACACGTTCGGCGTGCTCACTTCAACCGTGGCCGGCAGGTTGATGATCACCCGCTGGCCCTGATCCGGGCGCCAAACCTCATTCACGGCATCAATCACCTCGACGGCGAAATCGGTCTCCGTGGCGCTGAAGGTCTCCGGCGAATACTCAAAACTCCAATGGGTCTCCGGCTGCTCCGCCGCCATGTCACGCACCCAGGTGGCGGCCTGCACGGCGATGGCCTTGCACCCTTCCTTGTCCACATTGAACACCTGCTCGCGGAACGTCGGCGAGGTGGCATTGTAAATATGAACAATGGCGTTCTTGGCCCCACGTACCGCTTCAAAGGTGCGCTCGATCAGTTCGTGCCGTGACTGGGTGAGCACCTGGATATGGACATCGTCCGGCACCAGGTCTTCCTCGATCAGGGCACGGCAAAAATCGAAATCGATCTGGCTGCCGGAGGGGAAACCCACCTCAATTTCCTTGAACCCCACTTCCACCAAAAGCTTGAAGAAACGCTTTTTCTGCGCCACCGACATAGGCTTGATCAGCGCCTGGTTACCATCCCGCAGATCCACCGCGGCCCATAGCGGCGCTTTCTCGATGCGGCGGCCCGGCCACTTGCGATCCGGTTTGTCGACGGTAACGAAAGGACTGTATTTGCGATGATCGAAACTCATGGGGTGACTCCAATTGATACCCTGGTAAGGGAAACCCTGTCTTTTTTGGATTCCGGGGCCCGCCAGGCAGGCCCTCGATCGTTCTCCGGGATCACCGGTCAACGCGGGTCCGGGTACGACCGCCGCCGGGTAGGGCGGGGCCGCTTCCGGTGTCGCCCGGACTTGTGACCCGTGACGACAAGAGACAGTTTACGGAGACAACAGGGCAACGTGCTTGCTTTTTTTCTCCCATTTTCCGAATATTTGGCAATATTATCTCGTGCAAACCGAAAAAAACGAAAGGAAACACCGCACCCATGGAAAAACCGGCAAATCTGGATCGCACCGACGTCCGCATCCTGCGCGCTCTCCAGGACGACGGCGGCCTTACCAATCAACAACTGGCGGAGCGGGTCGGCCTGTCTCCCTCACCCTGCTCACGGCGGGTACAAAAGCTGGAAGCGGCGGGCATCATCCTGCGGCGGGAAACGGTGCTGGATCCCCGTAAGCTGGGTCTGGACCTCACCGTCATGATTCAGGTCAGCATGGACCGCCACATCCCCGAGCGGTTCGCCAATTTCGAGGCCACCGTGTCGCGGTACCCGGAAGTGCAACAGTGCTATCTGGTCACCGGCCAGGAAGCGGACTACCTGCTCAAGGTAGTGGTGCCGGACATCGACCACTACCAGAACTTTCTGCTCAACAAGGTGACCCGCATCGAGGGCGTCAGCGGCGTGCACTCCAGCTTCGTGATGCGGCGGGTGATCGACACCAGTGCCCTGCCTCTGGACTATCTGTAGTGAAAAGGGAACCCGGACGCGCGGACCACCGCGCGCCCTCACACGGCCCGGCGACAGCCGTTCAGGAGATACCGTGTTCGCGGGTCTCCCACCAGGGCCGGCGCAATTCGGTCTTGAGAATCTTGCCGGCGCCGGACATCGGCAGCGGCTGGTCGCGCACCTCCACGCTGCGGGGACATTTGTAGCCAGCGATACGGGCCTTGCAAAAAGCGATGAGCTCGTCACCGCCAATGGCTTCTCCAGGCTTTGGCAGAACCACCGCGTGAACCGCCTCCCCCCAATGATCGTCCGGAATACCGATGACCGCGCATTGCGCCACCGCCGGATGCTCGGCGATGGTATTTTCCACCTCGACGGAATAGACGTTCTCCCCACCGGAGATAATCATGTCTTTGACGCGGTCAACCACGAACAGATAGCCGTCGGCGTCCAGATAACCGCCATCACCGGTATGCATCCAACCGTCGACGATCGCTTTGCCGGTTTCCTCGGGACGGTTCCAATACCCCTGCATCAGATTATCACCACGCGCCACGATCTCCCCGACCTGACCGGGCGGCAGCTGGTTATTGTCGTCACCAACAATACGCACCTCGACCCCCAGCGTGGCTCGTCCGGCGGATTTGTGAAGTCCTCGCTCACGCGCCTCTCCCAGATGGTTCTCAGGCGGGTTGAGGGTGGCGATCGGCGACAGCTCCGTCATACCGTAAAGTTGCACGAAACCGGCATCCGGGAGCCGTGCCAAAGCCCGGTCAAGCACCGCCTCGCTGATCGGTGAGGCGCCATACAGAACACGGCGAACCGACGACAAATCCGCGGACACCACGGCCTCACTGTCGACCAGCATCTGGATCATGGTGGGCACCAGCAACATATCCGTGACACCGTGACGTTCCACCGCCGCGGTCAAGGCTTCCGGGCTGAACGCCTGGATAATGACGTTGGTACCGCCACACAACAGCTGCGAATACATCGCCGCGCCGTTGGCGAGATGAAACATCGGCGCCGCGTGAAGATACACACTGCCTCTGGGAAACAGGCCTTCCGCCAGCGCGTTGAAGGCATTGGCGACCAGATTGCCGTGACTGAGCATCACTCCTTTCGAGCGGCCCGTGGTGCCACCGGTATAAAAGATACCGGCGAGATCATTCTGATCGCACATCACGTCCGCCACCGGGGCGGCCTCATTCAGCAGTGTCTCGTAATCAAGCGAACCCGTTGGCGACGCGCCATCATCAGCCCACACCACGGTGGTTGCCATACCGTCGTCGGCCAGTTCCCGTGCCGAGGACTCGAAAGCCGCATCGACAAACAACAGGCGGGCACCACAGTCTTCCAAAGCCAGCGCGTTCTCCCTTGTGCTCCAGCGAATGTTCAGTGGCACGATGACCGCACCGGACCAGGCGCAAGCCAGATACAATTCAAGATAGCGGGCGCTATTGAGCATCAACACCGCAACCCGGTCTCCCGGCTTCACGCCATATTCGCCAAGCGCTCCTGCCAACCGGGCAACGCGGTCACCCACCTCTGCCCAGGTGCGTGTGAGGTCACCTTCAATGATGGCGGTTCCGTTTCGGTTAATCTGCTGCGCGCGGCGCAGGCCCTGAGTTATGTTCATTCCTTTCACTCCTGTTGAACCGTCTGCGGTTAGCTTGAACCGCCTGCGGTAAGCTTTGTTATTCTCGGTGAACTGCTCTCGTGAACGGCCCTGTCCCGCCAATGCCCTGGAATCAGGTTTCCTCCACGGCCAGACTCCCGGTCAACTGCATGGCGTAGGTATCACCGATCTCCCGGGCGGTCATTTCACCATCCGCCCGATACCAATGCCCGACCCAGTTAATCGCCCCGGTAATGGCGAATACCGTCAAGCGCACATCACAAGGTTTGATCGAGCCGTCTTCCATCCCGCTGGTGAGAAAATCACGGAAATAACGGTCAATCAGACGTTTGCCTTCGCGTACCTGATCGCGAGCCAGAGCGGAAAGTACGTGGTCGTCGACCCTTACCAGGCATTGACCAAAATCGAGTGTCATCACTTCGCAATAGTGACGAATCAAGGCACGCAAGCGGACCAGACCGGTATCCGGCTTCGCCAGGATACGTTCGATACCGGCCATCGCCTTTTCCTGCCCCAGCCGATAACACTCAACGAGAATCTCTTCCTTGCTGCGGAAATAGTTATAAAGAGCCGGCTTGGTAATATTGAGACGTTCCGCCACTTCGTTAAGCGACGTGCGATCGTAGCCCTGCTCCAAAAACAAACTCACCGCCACTCGCAATACCGCTCCACGCTTGACGTCTCTCTCACGGCGCCGAGCCTCGAATGGCTTCCAAGGGGAAGCGGCCAGTTTCATTTCCGCCGCGTCGGCCCGCTTATCCGCGTCACCTGACATAGTTGCTCCTGGACATAGTTGCTCCTGGTTCGATTGCTCACACCTGACACGCCCTCACACCGGCTCATCGGTCTCCGAACTCTCTTGACGCCGGTTTTGCGCTGCGCCATTCTTCGATAAGTTACCGACCGGTAATACAAAGACTGACCAATCAGAAAAACATTGTAAAGCCAATTTTCACGGGAGAAGGCCATGGGCGAATCAGTCAGAGTGGCGGGGGTCGGCATGATCCCCTTCGTCAAACCCGGCACCAGCGATAGCTACGACAAGATGGGCGAAACGGCGATTCGCCTCGCACTCGCTGATGCCGGCCTCGAGTACCGGGACATCCAACAGGCCTACGTCGGCTATGTGTACGGGGATTCCACCAGCGGACAGGCCTCGCTTTATCGAGCCGGTATGACCGGCATTCCGGTGCTTAACGTCAACAACAACTGCTCAACGGGATCCAGCGCGCTGTTTCTGGCCCGTCAGGCAGTGGCTTCCGGCATGGTCGACTGTGCCATTGCGCTGGGCTTCGAACAGATGGAGCCCGGTGCTTTGGGGGATGTATGGTCCGACCGCCCCAGCCCGCTCAGCCGTTTCGTCGAGGCCGCCGATGAAAACGGAGACACATCCGGCATTCCCATGGCCATCAAGCTGTTCGGCGGTGCCGGACGTGAATACCAGCAACGCCACGGCGCCAGCGATGAAGCTTTTGCCTTGATCTCTGTTAAAGCGCGGCGCCACGCGGAACATAACGACAAAGCCATTTTCCGCGAACCCATCACCACCGAGGAAGTACTGGCGTCCGCCCCAATGTACGGGCCTCTCACACGCCTGCAATGTTGCCCGCCCACCTGCGGTGCCGCCGCCGCTATCCTGGTTTCGGAAGGTTTCGCCCGACGCTTGGGGATTCAGGCCGACGTTGCTATCCGCGCCCAGGCGATGACGACGGACTTCCCATCCACCTTTTCGGAACAAAACCTAATGAAAGTGGTTGGCGCCGACCTTACCGCGGCCGCCGCGCAAAGCGTCTACGAAGAAGCGGGGCTCGGCCCCGAGGCGGTGGACGTGGTGGAACTGCACGACTGCTTCACCGCCAACGAAATCATCACCTATGAAGGGCTCGGGCTGACCCCGGAAGGGACCGCCGAACGTTTCATCATGGATGGCGATAACACCTATGGCGGTAAAGTCGTCACCAACCCCTCCGGCGGGCTGCTTTCCAAGGGCCACCCCCTTGGCGCCACCGGGCTCGCACAGTGCGCCGAAATCGTCTGGCAGCTCAGGGGCCAATGCGGCCCGCGCCAGGTGGATAGCGCCCGCATCGGATTGCAGCACAACCTGGGTCTTGGTGGTGCTTGCGTCGTGACACTTTACGAGAGGGCCTGATCATGACATCAGAGACATTCTCGATCGATCCGCAATCCGCTGTCGGCCATGTCTTCCCTTCTCAACGCGCCTTCGTCGAGCCACGGCGCCTTAAATTCTTTCTCGAGACCATCGGCGAAACGAATCCGGTGTATCACGATACCCGGGCGGCTCGCGAAGCAGGCTATCGCGATATTCCGATTCCGCCGACCTATCTGTTCTGCCTGCAATCCCTCGACAACCCGGGCCCGCCAGCGGTGCTGGAACTGCTGGGAGTGGATATCGGCCGTATTCTTCACGGCGAACAGAAGTTTGCCTTCCATCACCCCGCCTGTGTTGGCGACGAGCTTGTTTTCACCACCCGCATCAGAGACATCTCCAATAAAAAGGGCGGGGCGCTCACCATGATCGCCCAGGCCATTCGCGTCGATAACGGCCATGACCAGCACGTCGCGGATATCGTCAGCACTATCGTGGTTCGAAACCCGCCCCATACCGCCGGAGCAACGCAATGAATCACTGTCCCGCCGGTCCGACGTCCTTGACGGTCGGAGAGATTCCGGTAAACCGCCATTTCGATCCCATCACGCGTCATGAGCTGGCGCTTTATTGTGGTGCTTCCGGCGATCACAACCCGATCCATGTCGATATCGATTTCGCCCGATCTTCTGGCTTTCCCGATGTTTTCGCTCACGGCATGTTCATCATGGCGCGTTTGGGCGTGGCGCTGAACGAGGTGTTTCCGCCCTCATCGGTGCGGGAGTTCGGCGTACGCTTTACCGCCATCACACAGGTCGGAGCCGGGATCACCTGCCAGGGCCGTGTCACGGCTATAGAAATCGTAGACGGTGAGCAGCGCGCCCGCCTGGAAATGACCGCCCGCGACCAGGATGGCGACATAAAACTCAAGGGCGAAGCGGTCGTCGCATTCGACCCGCAAGGAGAACAAGAATGACGGACAATAACGAAACTCTGGTGATCCACCCCCACGGCAAACTGAAAAAAAAGGTCGCCTTGATTACCGGTTCCGGACGCGGCATTGGCCGTGCCATCGCCCTCAAACTGGCTTCCGAAGGGGCCCGGGTGGTGGTCAATGATCTTGATCCCGACACCGGAGACGCGGTCGCCGCGGAGATTGCCGAAGCCGGCGGTGACGCCATTGCCATCAATGGCAGTGTGACCGAGGAAGCGTTCCCGGAGCGGTTCGTACAAGGTGCCCTGGAGGCGTTCGGCGGCATCGATATTATCGTCAACAACGCCGGTTATACCTGGGACGCCACCATCGGCAAGATGACCGACGACATGTTCCAGGCGATGCTGGATGTGCACTTGGTTGCCCCTTTTCGCATCCTGCGTGCCGCTTCGGAACCGATCCGAATCATGGCGAAAAAGGAAGCCTCGGAAGGTCACGAGGTCTTTCGCAAGGTCGTGAACATCTCATCCATTGCCGGGCTATACGGCAACGCCGGCCAAGCCAGTTACTCCTCGGGCAAAGCCTCTTTATTGGGTCTGACTCGTACCCTGTGCAAGGAATGGGGCCGTTATAAGGTCAACGTCAACGCGGTCGCCTTCGGGTTGATTGAAACACGTCTCACCCAAGCTATCGAGGAAGAGCAAAAAACCATCGAAGTGGAAGGCAGAGCCATCAAAGTGGGCGTTCAGCCATCGTTACTGGACACCATGGCCAGGACCATTCCTCTCGGACGAGCTGG
Organism: Alcanivorax sp. 24; assembly: GCF_004360225.1. Taxonomy (GTDB): domain Bacteria; phylum Pseudomonadota; class Gammaproteobacteria; order Pseudomonadales; family Alcanivoracaceae; genus Alloalcanivorax; species Alloalcanivorax xiamenensis. The sequence continues at coordinate 470,396 of NZ_SNUA01000001.1, read as the reverse complement.
CCACCCGCAGGAAGCCGCCGATGCCGTCTATCTGTTCTGCGCACCGGAGTCCAATTACATCAGCGGCCAGATGCTGGTATGCGGCGGCGGTCTGCTCATGTGAATGGAGACGACCATTCCTTCTACACCGGAGAGAAAACCATGCCAACCGTGCTGCGTGAAGACCGCGATGGCGTCGCCATCATCACATTGAACCGGCCCGCCGAATACAATGCACTTGACGACACGCTGATGCGGGAGCTGGACACCGTTACCGCCGCGGTGAGCGCGGACGCGGACATCCGCGCCATCCTGATAACCGCAGCGGGCAAGGGTTTCTGCTCCGGCGCGCAGTTGGGGGGAGGCCTGTTCAAATCAGGCGCCGATATCGGTGCCCGTATGCGCCGACATCTGCACCCTACTCTGGAAAGGCTGCGCGCTGGCCGCATTCCTGTGGTAACGGCGGTCAATGGCGCGGCGGCAGGCGCCGGTGTTGGCCTTGCACTGGCCGGCGATATTGTCCTCGCCGCGCGCTCCGCCCGCTTTATTCTCAGTTTCGCCCGCCTCGGCGCGGCTCTGGACGCGGGAACCTCGTTGTTCGTGCAACGCGCCATCGGCGTGCCGCGTGCGCGAGCTTTGGCGTTACTGGCGGAACCACTCAACGCGCAGCAGGCCGCGGATTGGGGACTGATCTGGCGCTGTGTCGACGACGACCAGCTTGGCGACGAGGCGCTGCACGTGGCCCGTCAAATAGCCGTGGGGCCCTCTCTCGGCCTGGGAATGATAAAAGCCCAAATCAACCATTCCTGGAGCGCTTCGCTTACCGAGACCCTGGATCATGAAGCCGACATGCAGTCCCTGGCCTTCACCACCGAGGATCTCAAGGAAGGAGCCCAGGCATTCGTTGAAAAACGGCAAGCAGTGTTTCGGGGCCGTTGAGGGCGGGTCTCGGGTTATCCATGAAGCGTGCTCACACCCTCCCCAGGGAGTAGCATGGAAGCACGCCACGCGGGAGGGCCCATGAAGCTGATCACCGTGACCGATATGCAAGCGCTGATCCGGCGCGTCGGCCCGGAACCTTTCCTGGCGCTGGCGGTGGACGCCATTGAAGACTACCTGCGCCGCTGGCCGGAATTGCGGCTCTCCCCCCGCCACGCCTTCCATTACCCTTTCGGCGTTACCGAACTGATGCCTTGCGCCGATGACCGGCTCTATGGCGTCAAATACGTGAACGGCCACCCGGGCAACCCGGCGCGGGGCAAGCTCAGTGTCACCGCCATCGGCCTGCTGGCCGACGTACCCAGCGGCTACCCACTGATGGTCAGTGAGATGACCTTGCTGACGGCGGTGCGCACCGCCGCCGTGGCGGCCCTGGCCGCCGGCCTGCTGGCACGGCTGGAAAGCCAGCGGGTGGCGCTGATCGGTTGTGGCGCCCAGGCGGAATTTCAGGTGCTGGCTCTGGCCAGCCGCCTGCCGGTGACCGAGGTGAGCTACTTCGACATCGACGCCACTGCCATGGACAAATTCGCCGGTCATCTCGGCCACCGTTTTCACCTGCGGCGAGGACAAGACATCGCCGATACGCTCCGTGAGGCCGATGTCTGGATTACGCTCACCGCCGCCAAACAACACCAGTCCCTGATCGACGAAGCGCTGCTGCGTCCCGGCGTCCACATCAACGCCATGGGCGGCGACTGCCCGGGTAAAACGGAACTGTCGCCAGAGGTGATACGCCGTTGCAAAACCGTGGTGGAGTACCGGCCGCAAAGCGAACAGGAAGGCGAGATCCAGCAAACCGGGGCCGCCAGCGTCCACTCCGAACTATGGGAAATCCTCACCAATCAGCGCTCCGGCCGTGACAACGACGATGACATCACCCTGTTCGATGCCGTGGGCATCGCCGTGGAGGACCTGGCGGTGCTGGACCTGGTGGCACGGTTGGCGGAGCGATACGACATCGGTAGCGAGGTGACCCTGGTACCGGATCTGGCCGATCCGAAGGACTTGTTTTCATTGGTGGCGGGCAATTGACGAGGCCTCAGGCCCACCCCCGCCGACGGCTGCCGCGGGACCACCACCAGGCGCCAACCAGATCCGCCAATAGCCGCTGGGTGCGACCGGCGCGATCCAGCGACGGGTAGAACTCGGCGATTTCCAGGATCCGGCAGCGATCCGGATCCACCCTCCGGCACAACGCCTGACACAAGGCGGGACCATTGAGCCCCCCGACCACCGGCGTGGCCACCGCCGGTGCCTGACGTGGGTGAATGGCGTCCAGATCAATGCTGATTCCGTAGTGCTCGCAATGCTGGTCCAGGTAATCCAGCGCTCCGTCCAGAGCCGCATCCACACCGTCGCGGCGCACCCGGGCCGCCTGAATCACACGGACCTTCAGGCATTCCATGGCGTCCTGTTCGGCACGCTCATAACTGCGCACCCCGAACAGACACAGTGCTTCCGGCCGCAACCGGCGGCGGCCGGGCATCAGCGCCGCCAGTGAAGGATCCGCCAGCCCCAGCAACGCCGCCAGCGGCATGCCGTGCACATTGCCCGAGGGGGTGGTCATGAAGGTATGGCAGTCCAGATGGGCGTCGATCCACAGCAGGCCGAAACGGCGCTCGCCCACCGTCGCCAGGGCAGCGTCCCACACCGCCATGGCATTGGCGTGATCGCCGCCGAGCACGAACAACGGCCGGCCGCTACTCAGTTCGTTGTACACGCGGTCTCGCAGTCGGCTCAGGTAATCGGCCAGGACCGACGGCCCGGACGCGTTGTCCGGCGGCAGCAGGCAGTCGCGCCAGTCCAGCGTCAGGCCATGACGCTGACGCAGCCTCCGCCACAACGGTTCCAGGCGGATGTCTCCAGGCCGCCAGGGCCTTTCCGGTCGCCGTCCGCCCAGATAGGACGGCGCCGCCAGCGCGGGTAACGACAACATGGCCAATCCTCGCCGAAACCGCCCGTCGCGGTTATCCTCAAAGCAGACGTGACGCCATTCCGCACGCCCGGTTCGCCACCAGCATACCCCCGTTGATGGCATCATGGAGAGCCTGGAGATCGACACCATGATCCCACCGCTTGCCGACCTGCCCGACCCCGGCCCCGACCTGGCCCCGCTGCGGGCGTACCATCTGGCGGATCAGGACACCCTGATCGCCGAACTGTTGCGCTCTCTGCGGCCCGGCCCGGACCGGCAGGCCATTGCCACCGAGTGCCGGTCTCTGGTGGAAGCGGCCCGCGCCGCCCGTCCCGCCCTGTTCGAGCAGTTCCTGCACAGTTGGCGTCTGAATTCCCGCGAGGGCCGCCTGCTGCTGACGCTGGCGGAAGCACTGCTGCGCATTCCCGATGCCGACAACGCCAACGATCTGATCCACGATCTGCTGACTCGCGGTGACTGGAGCTTGCCGGACGACAACACCCCGGCGCTGATTCAGATGGCCGCCCGCGGCCTGTCCCTGTCCGCCCGCTGGCTGGAGCCGGACCAGGCACTGCCGGACGCCTGGCACGGGTTGCGCCGGCGCCTTGGTGATCCACTGTTCCGCCGGGCCCTGGTACAAGGCGTGCAATTGATCGCGCGCCAGTTCGTGGTCGGCGAGACCCTGCCCCAGGCGCTGCGACGGCGAGATCCGGCGCTACGTTATTCCTTCGACATGCTCGGCGAGGCGGCGCAGAGCGACGACGAAGCGGAGCACTACCACCGCCAGTATCGCCAGGCCATCGAGGCCCTCGCCGGCCAGGCCCCGGACCTGCCAGTACTGGCCCGGGATGGCATTTCCATCAAGTTATCCGCGCTCCATCCCCGCTTCGAATTCGCCCAGTGGGCCACGGTACGGGAGCAACTGTGGCCCCGCTTGCGGGATCTGCTGTCCCGCGCCGCCGCCACCGGCATTCCGGTGACCCTGGACGCTGAGGAGGCGGACCGCCTGGAGATCACCCTGCGTCTGTTCGGGCAAGCCCTCGCCCTGCCGGAAGTGGCGGATTGGCAGGGCCTGGGCGTGGCGGTGCAGGCTTACCAGAAAAGGGCGCCGATGGTGATCCACTGGCTCGCCGATCAGGCGCGCGAACATAACCTGAAACTGCCGGTACGCCTGGTCAAGGGCGCTTACTGGGATACCGAGATCAAGCTGGCACAACAGCAGAGCCTGCGTGATTACCCGGTTTATACCCGCAAAACGCACACTGATATCAGTTACCTCGCCTGCGCCAAGCGCCTGTTGTCCGAGCCCGCCTTCTTTTATCCGCAATTCGCCACGCACAATTGCCACACCCTGGCCTGGCTGCACCATCATCTGGACAGCTTCACCGGCGATGCCGAGTTCCAGCGGCTGGCCGGCATGGGCGAGGCCCAGCATCGGGTCTTTGCCGAGCGGCACGGCCATCCCCTGCGCCTGTACGAGCCGGTGGGCCCGTTCAATACGCTGCTGCCCTACCTGGTCCGGCGTCTGATGGAAAACGGCAGCAGCCAGTCCTTCGTCAACTTATTGCTGGACGAACACATCGCGGCGGAACAGTTGGCGCGGGATCCCACCCTGAACTGGCGTCCCGCCCGGGAACAACCGCGGGAATTGCTGCCGCCACCGGAACGGTTCGCGCCCCGCCGGGTGCCGACACTACCGTCACTGACCGATCCGGTCGCGTTGCATGCGTTACGGGCATCCCTGAGCCAATGGCAAGGCCACCTTTGGCGTGCCGGGGAAGCGGACGGCCAACCCCGGATTCGCCGCAGCCCCGCCGATGGCCGTGAACTCGGAGACGTGTACCTGGCCGACACCGACGCCGTCCATCGGGCCTATACCCGGGCGTGGGAGGCCTTCGAGGATTGGAGCCGCCGGCCGGTGTCGGAACGCGCGGATACCGTGCGGCGATTCGCCGGCTTGCTGGAACAACATCAGGCGGAGCTGCTTTATCTGCTCATGCTGGAGGGCGGCAAGACCTTCACCGACGCCTTCGCCGACTGGCGCGAAGCCCATGACTTCTGCGGTTACTACGCGCAACAGGCGGAGGCACTGCAAGGGGCTCCGAGGGTTCTGGACCATGTCAGCGGTGAAGCCAACCAACTGACCTGGCATGCCCGGGGTGTCTTCCTCTGTATCAGCCCCTGGAATTTCCCCCTGGCGATTTTTTGCGGGCAGGTTCTGGCGGCATTGGTCAGTGGCAACACCGTACTGGCCAAGCCGGCTTCCGACACACCCTTCATCGCCTGGCGGGCGGTACAACTGCTACACGAGGCGGGCGTGCCAGAGGCGGCGCTGCATTTTATCGGCGGCGAGGCCAGCCGGATCAGCGACGCACTGCTTAACGCCCCCGCTCTCGCCGGCGTGGCGGTGACCGGCAGCACCGCCACCGCCAAACACATCGAGCGTGCCCTGGCTGCCCGCGAGGGGCCCCTGCTACCGCTGATCGCCGAAACCGGCGGACTCAATGTTCTGATCGCCGACAGTTCCGCGCTGCCGGAACAACTGGTGCGGGATGTGCTGACCAGCACCTGCACCAGCGCCGGCCAGCGCTGCTCCGCCCTGCGGGTACTGCTGGTGGAGGATACCTTGCTTGACCGCCTGTTGCCCAAACTCCAGGGCGCCATGGCATCCTTGAAAGTGGGCCATCCGGCCTTGCTGGCCAGCGACGTGGGGCCGGTCATCAACGCCGGCGCCCGCGATCAACTGGAACAGGCCCGCGCCGGATTGCGCCGCCACGCTCGCTGGAGCGCGGTGACGCCGCAGGTCGACCCGGCTCTGGGCGAACAGGGGTTCTATGTGGCACCGGAAGCGGCACTGGTGGACTGGGAACACTTGCCTGAAGAGGAAATTTTCGGGCCATTACTGTACATCGCCGCTTGGCGCCACGATGAGCGGGACAAAGTGATCGACTACATCGAGCGCACCGGCTACGGCCTCACCCTGGGTATTCACAGCCGCATCCAGGCACACATCGACGGCTGGGTGAAACGGGCCCGCGTCGGCAATCTGTACATCAACCGCAACCAGATCGGCGCCGTACCCGGCTGCCAGCCATTCGGTGGCGAACGCCTCTCCGGCACCGGTTTCAAGGCCGGAGGCCCGCACTATCTGATGCGCTTCTGCACCGAACGGGTGGTCACCGACAACCTCTCGGCCCTGGGGATCGATCCGGATCTGGTGAATCTGGGAGGCGCCCCCTAGACTGGATCACATGAGCGATACCAAAACCCTGCTGATCGTGGCCCACGCGCCCTCGCCCAATACCCGCAAACTGGTGGACGCCGCCCTGCGCGGCGCCGGGCATGACGACATCGAGACTGTCCGCGCGATCTGGAAACCGCCGCTGGAAGCCGATCCCGAGGACGTAATGGCCTGCGACGCCATCCTGCTCGGCACCACCGAGAATCTGGGCTACATGAGCGGCGCACTGAAGGACTTCTTCGACCGTACCTACTACGCCGTGCTGGAGCACAAACAGGGATTGCCCTGCGCGCTTTATATCCGTGCCGGCCACGACGGCACCGGCACCCGCCGCGCCATCGAGTCCATCGTCACCGGCCTGCGCTGGAACTGGGTGCAACCGCCGCTGGTTTGCCGGGGCGACTGGCGGGATGCCTTTGTCGACCAGGTGGAGGAATTGGGGTTGTATCTGGCCGCCGGTCTGGACAACGGGATTTTCTGATTCGCCTCCAAACGAAGCCCCCGCTGGGGGAAGCCAGTCTGATGGCGAATCGCCCCTGCCTGCCCTCTACCCGGGCACCAGGTATATTTCCATGAGAAATAATTCGTCATTCTGAAAATTGATTTGAGAAACATCACACTCAAATTTACCGTTTCAACACCGCTTTTCAGACTTGGAACACCGCATTCCAGCGCCGCCTTCGCTGGTCGGTACCGACCGCATGTCTGACTGTTTTTAATGTCAGAGCAAACCGCCTTTGAAGGAGTAATCGCCAATGACCAATACGGCTACAACCGTCAGTGAGTCGCTCGATTCCCGGCGTTCGGTCCGCGCCTTCCAGGACCGGCCGGTGGACGGTGCGCTGCTGCGCACCGTGCTTGAGAAAGCCAGCCGGGCACCATCTGGCGGCAATCTCCAGCCCTGGCATCTTTATGTGATCGGCGGTGAGCGCATGGCGGCGCTCAAAGCAGTAATGCGCCAACGCCTGGAGCAGGCCCCCGGCGGAGAAGACCGTGAATACGACGTTTATCCTCCCAATCTGATTGCCCCCTACCGGGACCGGCGTTTTCAGGTCGGCGAGGACATGTATGGCCTGCTTGGCATTCCCCGCAAGGACAAGGCGGCACGGTTACGCTGGTTCGCCAACAACTTCCAGTTCTTCGGAGCGCCGGTGGCGCTGTTCTGCTACGTGCACCGCAGCATGGGTCCGCCGCAATGGTCGGACCTGGGCATGTACCTGCAATCTGTGATGCTGCTGCTGCGCGAAGCGGGTCTCGACAGTTGCCCGCAGGAGTGCTGGTCGCGCTATCCGCAAACGCTGGGGACGTTTTTCCAGGCCCCGGACGAATGGATGCTGTTCACCGGCATGGCCATCGGTTACCGGGATGAGAGCGCCGACGTGAACCGGCTTCGCACCCAGCGGGCACGATTGGATGACATCGCGGAATTCCACGGCCTCTGACTATCCCGGCGTAACCGGCGGGCCAGGGTCCGGGCCTGGCCCCGGAGCCGACCAATCACTGATATAACAAACTGATACCGTGATCATAAGGACACCGAATGTATTCCTTCAGCGACACCTCTCTACAACTCCAGGATCGGCTCGTTCGCTTCATGGACGATTATATCTATCCCAACGAACGGGCCCACGCCGAACAACTGGATCACGCCGACAACCGGTTTGCCCCGCTCCCCCTGATAGATCAATTAAAGGACAAGGCCAAGCAGGCCGGGCTATGGAATTTGTTCGTTACCCCGGAATTGAGCCACTTCGCCGATCACCCCGGACTGAGTCATTTTGATTACGCGCCTTTGGCTGAAATCATGGGCCGTGTGCTGTGGTCACCGGAGGTATTCAATTGCAATGCCCCGGATACCGGGAACATGGAAGTGTTGATGAAGTACGGCAACGCCGACCAGCAGGCAACATGGCTGACACCGCTGCTGAACGGCGACATTCGTTCCTGCTACTGCATGACCGAACCCGACACGGCGTGCTCGGATGCCACCAACGTACAGCTGCAAATTCGGCGTGACGGCGACGAATGGGTGCTCAATGGCCGCAAGTGGTTCATCACCAACGCCTTCCATGAACGCAGCAAGATTCTTATCGTCATGGGCAAATCCGATCCCGACAACCCGAACCGGCACCAACAGCAAAGCCAGGTGCTGGTGCCCAAAGAAACGCCCGGCGTGGAGCTGGTCCGTCCGCTCAGCACCCTGGGCTACGACGACGCGCCTCTCGGCCACGCCGAGGTTCATTTCAATAATGTTCGCGTACCGCTGGGCAATATGTTGCTCGGTGAAGGACGCGGTTTCGAAATTGCCCAGGGGCGTCTGGGACCGGGCCGCATCCACCATTGCATGCGCCTGATCGGTGTCGCTCAGCGTTCTTTGGAACTGGCTTGTCAGCGTGCGGAGTCCCGTGCCACCTTCGGCCGTCCGCTCAGCCAGCATCAGTCCGTGCGCGAGGATATCGCCCGTTGTTTTTCGGAAATCGAGATGGCGCGTTTGCTCCTCCTGAAAACCTGTCGGCAGATGGATCAGCATGGTACTCAGGGAGCGCTGGATCTGATCGCCGCCAGCAAGACCACCGTGCCCCGGCTGGTGCAGAACATCATCGACCGCTGTATGCAAATCCACGGTGCCGGTGGCCTTACCGCCGATTACTGCATGGCGGAAGGCTTCAACTACGCGCGCTGGTGCCGGCTCGCCGACGGTCCCGACCAGGTTCACGAAATGACCCTGGGCAAAACCATCATCCGCCGTTACGCCGATCAGAACGGAGCGGCCTCATGAGCCCCGTTGCCGATCGCTTGTCACTGAAAGGCAAGACCGCGTTGGTCACCGGCGCCTCCAGCGGTCTTGGCGCGCACTTTGCCCGGGTGCTGGCTCTGGCCGGCGCCCGCGTGGCCGTGGCCGCCCGGCGTACCAGCGCCCTGGAGCGACTGGTCAGAGAAATTGGCGATAATAACGGCGAAGCTTATGCCGTCGCCATGGACGTTACCGATCCGGCCAGCGTCACCGACGCCATTGATGGTATCGAAGCGCATTGGGGAGCGGTGGATATTCTGATCAACAATGCCGGTGTGGCCGATCCCGGGCGCTTCCTCAAGATCGACCAGCCCCGTTGGGATTTTGTCATCGAAACCAATTTGAACGGCGTCTGGCGCGTGGCCCATGAAATAAGCCGGCGGCTGGTATCCCGATCCCTGCCCGGCGCCATCGTCAATGTGGCATCCATTCTCGGCCTCCGGGTCGGTATCGGACAAAGCAGCTACAGCGCGTCCAAAGCCGCGGTGATCCAACTGACCCGGGCCATGGCACTGGAACTGGCGGAACAGGGCATCCGCGTCAACGCCCTGTGTCCCGGTTATTTCGAAACCGAGATGAACCAGGATTATTTCGCCACCGAGCAAGGCAAGCGGTATATCGGGCACACCCCCGCCGGCCGGCTCGGCCAGGTATCGGAACTGGACGCGCCATTGTTGCTGCTGTGCAGCGACGCCGGCAGTTTTGTCAACGGCGTGGCATTAGCGGTCGACGGCGGCCATCTGCTCAAATCGCTGTGATCCGGGAGGCGGCATGTCCAATACGATTCACACTGTTACAGAAGCGCACTTTCACGATGCGCGCAATCAGTACCCTCAGGACTGGCGGCGATTGGCAAATTATCTCCACGGCCAGGGACTGGACTTCGATAGCGATATCCCGCCCCGCCAATTCGCCACCGGTTTCGGCAACCTCAATTATCTGATTCGCCTTGATCAGCAATGGGCGGTGCTTCGCCGCCCGCCCCCGGGACCAATACCGCCTGGCGCCAATGACATGGCCCGTGAAAGTCTGATCCTGTCCCGGCTTCCAAAGGCTTACCCGCTGGCACCACGGGCCTTACATTATTGTGAGGACAGCGAGGTGCTGGGCGCCCGGTTCTTCATCATGGAATACCGGCCCGGCCTCAGCATCGGCGGGCAGATCCCGGAAACGATCCGGCAAAACTGGCGCGGCGAGGTCCCGCTGGGATCGCATCTGGGCACCCTGTTGATTCGCCTTTTGGCGGACCTGCATGCCGTTCCTCCCGAGCGTGTTGGTCTGGACCAGTTGGGCAAACCGGACGGTTTCATTCAGCGCACCCTGACCGGCTGGGTTGAGCGGGCCCGGTTGGCCTGGAGCAACCACCCGCCGGCGGATCTGATCCGGCTGATTGAATGGCTGCAACAGCGGATACCCGCGGATCAAGGTCATTGTTTTATCCACAATGATTTCAAACTCGACAACGTGCTGCTTCGTGAACACGACCTGTCACCAGTGGCGGTGATCGACTGGGACATGGGCACACGGGGCGCCCCGCTCTATGACCTGGGGGTGCTCCTCAGCTACTGGACCGAGCGCGACGACCCGCCCTGTATGCACGCCCTGAATCAAATGCCCACCGCCGGTGACGGCTTCCCCGGCCGCGAACAAGCCGCCACTCTCTACCAGAATCTGACCGGGACCACACTGACGTCCCTGACTTATTTCCGGGTACTGGCACTACTGCGCAGTGCCGTGGTGTTTCAGCAGATATGCCAGCGCAAAACTCTGAACGGAGAAGACAACGACTCCGGCGTTGAGTTCGGGCAACTCGCCCGGGAATTGTGTTCATTCGCCCTGGATGTTAGCCGGGGCCAGTATTTTTAAGTGAGAAGGAGCAGGCCGATGCAACGCATGCCGATGAATAACTACGAAAAAACCCACTCCCAATTCGAATGGCAGCTTCCCGACCATTTCAACTTCGGCGGCGATGTGGTCGACTACTGGGCGCGTACGCCGGAAAAAACCGCACTGATCTGGACCAATCAACACGGCCAGGAGCAGATCTACAGCTTCGCCGACATTAAACGTCTCACCAACCAGTTCGCCAATGTGCTTGCCTCCCACGGCATCAAAAAGGGCGACCGCGTTCTGGTGGTGCTGCCCCGGTTGCCCCATTGGCAGATCGCCATGGTCGGCTGTAACAAACTGGGCGCCATACCGATTCCTTGTGTCACCATGCTCACCGAGAAAGACATCCGCTACCGCCGCGAGCATTCCGGCGCCATCGCCGCGATCACCACCGCGGAACACGCCGCCAAGTTCGGAGATCATTTCAAAGTCCGTATCAGTGTTGGCGAAGCAGAGGGCTGGCTTGATTTCGATCAGGCCGTGGCCGCCGCCGCCGAGGATTTTTCGCCCGTCCCGCTGCGCATGACGGATCCCGCCATCCTGTTCTATACGTCCGGCTCCACCGGTATGCCAAAAGGGGTGTTGCACTCCAGTGCGGCCCTGTTCAGTTGGCGCGGATCAGCCTGGTACTGGCTGTCGCTCGACCAGGATGATTTGATGTGGTGTACCGCCGACACTGGCTGGAGCAAAGCCGGCACCAGCATTCTTTATGGTCCCTGGAGCTGCGGAAGCGCCGTCCTGTTCCACGATGGCCCTTTCGACCCGGAATCACGACTGGCACTGCTGGAGCGTTATCAGGTCAGCGTTTTCTGCGCGTCCGCCACCGAACTGCGCCGTCTTCTGCTCGAGGATACAACAAACCGGGACCTGAACCGGCTGCGCTTGACGGTCTCCGCCGGGGAGGCGGTAAACCCGGACATCGTGCACGCCTGGCGTGACCGCACCGGCGCTCAGTTGCTGGATGGTTATGGCCAGACCGAGACCCTGATGACGGTATTGAATTATCCGTCCATGCCGGTCAGACCGGGTTCCATGGGGCGGCCTCTGCCCGGCGTGGAAGCGGCCATTCTTGGCGAACAGGACCGGTTACTGCCACCGGGCAAAACCGGCCGTCTGGCAATCAAGACGCCCAACCCGCAAATCATGCTCGGCTACTATAAAGATGAGGAGCGAAGCGCCAGCAGTTATGTGGAGGCCAATGGAGAACGCTGGTTCATCACCGGTGACAACGCACATATGGACGAAGACGGCTACATTTATTACGAGGGACGCGGTGACGATGTTATCAACTCCGCGGGTTACCGCATTGGTCCGGTGGAAGTGGAAAACGCTTTACTGGAACACCCGGCCATCCATGAATGCGCCGTCGCCGCCAGCCCTGATCCGGATCGTGGTGAAGTGGTGAAAGCCTTTATCATTCTGTCACCAGGCTATCAGGCCAGCGACGAGTTGGCGCGGGAGATTCAAACTTTCGTCAAGGCACTCACCGCGCCTTATAAATACCCTCGCAAAATCGCCTTCGTGGAGGATCTGCCCAAGACCGCCACCGGCAAGATACAGCGCCGCCTGCTCAAACAAGCGGAATTTGCCTGACCCGTTCCCCTCCCCGGCCCGGGGGAGGGAGAACAGGAGCCCTCTCTTCAACCGCCCAGATACAATTCCTTGAGTTCCGGCCGCTGACTGATTTCGGCGGAGTCGCCTTCCAATCCAATGCGGCCATTCTCCAACACATAGGAATAGTCGGATATCCTGATCGCCATATGGGCGTTCTGTTCCACCAGCAGAATAGCGGTGCCGGCCTTATTGATCCGCTTGAGAATCTCAAAAATCTCCATCACCAGCTTCGGCGCGATGCCCAGCGAAGGCTCGTCCAGCAGCAACAGCCTGGGCCTGCCCATCAATGAACGGCCAATGGCCAGCATTTGCTGTTCACCGCCGCTCAGCGTCGCCGCCTTTTGTTGCATACGCTCCTTCAGGCGCGGGAAATAGCCGAACACCGTCTCCATGTCTTCGTCGACATCCTTGTTGCCAATACGGCGGTAGGCGCCTACACGTAGATTTTCCTCCACGGTGAACTGCGGAAAAACCCGCCGCCCTCGGGGCAATGAATGACGCCATTCTTGACCAGGTCGCCGCAGGATCGTCCCTGCACGGATTCTCCGTTCAACCGCACGTCGCCGCTTTGCGGAGCACACAAGCCGGAAATCACCTTCAAGGTGCTCGACTTGCCGGCGCCATTGGCGCCCAGTAATGAGACGATCCGCCCTTCAGGAACCTCCAGGGAAATACCCCGCAAGGCATGCACCCGCCCGTAGTACAGGCTGACATCATCAAGCTTCAACATCGTCCACCTCCCCAAGATAGGCCTCGATCACCGCCGGGTCGTTCTGGATCGCCGACGGGCTCCCTTCGGCGATCTTTTCACCGAAATTCATTACCGTGATGCGATCGGATATGTCCATTACCAACGACATGTCATGCTCAATCAACAATACCGAGATCCCCATATCATCGCGCAGTTTTCGGATCAGTCGGGAAAGACCTCCGGTTTCGGAGGTGTTCATTCCCGCCACCGGTTCATCCAGCAGTATCAGCCGGGGCTCGACCATGACCGCCCGGCCGATATCCACCATCTTCTGGTACCCATACGGCAGGTTTTCAACACGTTCATTGGCGCAGTGAGACAGGCCGAACATCTCCAGCACGGCGTCCGCCTTTCGGCGGGCCTCCGCTTCCGTACGCCGGATAGAGGGGAGGTTGAAACAAATTTTCAGAAGATTGTGATTCAACCGGGAATGCAGGCCGGTGAGCAAGTTGTCCATGACCGTCATTTTCGAGAACAGCTCCACGTTCTGAAAGCTGCGGGCAATACCCAGGCCAATAATCTGATGAGGGTTAAGCCGCCCCAGGTCAGTGCCTTCGAAGCTGATCGATCCGGACGCCGGCGTATAGAACCGGCTGATACAGTTGAACACCGTGGTCTTGCCGGCCCCGTTAGGCCCGATGATGGAATGGATGCTTCCCTTTTCCACCCGCAAGGACAGCTCGGACACGGCGGTAAGACCAGAGAAACGGACCGTCAGGCGATCGAAACTAAGCATTGTCGGCCTCCTCGAAATCCTGCCCTGGTACCTTTTCCACAGGTGTCTCACCGGACGGACGCTGTTTCCTCCGCTGGAAGAACTCACCCAGTGAAACAAGCCCGGCCGGACGGAACAGAATCACCAGCACCACGGCCAACCCGATGACCAAATTGGTGACACCGACGTAAGCATCGGAGAAGTGAGGAATCCCGGTAAACAGGACAGCGCCCAGAATGGCGCCCCATATCGACGCCAAACCACCTACCACGATCATCGCCAACAGGAAGAAGGAGGCCATGATGGTGAAGTCATTCGGGCTTATGTATTGAATCCAATAGGCATACAGACCGCCGGCCAGGCCGGTGAAGAAGGCGCTGATCATGAACATGACGGTCTTGTAGCCGGCAACATTGATACCGGTGGCCGCGGCGGCGATTTCACTGTCCCGGATCGCCAGGAATGCCCGCCCGAGCCGGCTGTTGGCGATATTCATCAGCACCCAGGTCACCAGGAAAGTGAGCATCAGAATGACATAAAAGAACGTCAGGTCATCGGATGCCCATTCCGGGCGCATCAAAGGCAGGCCCGAATAGCCTCCCGTCACCGACTTCCAATTCAACGCAATTTCCGGAATGGACAATCCAAACCCCAGCGTTGCCACCGCCAGAAAATGGCCTTTCAGACGTACCGCCGGCAGCCCGATCACCAGACTCACCAGCGCGGCAATGACGCCCGCCGACGGCAAGGCCAACCAGATCGGCAAGCCGAAAGTCGTTGATAGAACGCCAGTTGAATACGTCCCCATCATCAAGAAGCCGCCTTGACCTATGGACACTTGGCCGCCGTAACCGGTTAACAGGTTCAAGGACATGGCGGCAATGGCATAAATCGCCATGGTGACCACCAGTCCCATGAAGTACGAGGACTGACCGACCAGAAATGGAAATGCCAGCAAAACCAGTACAAGCAGGGATACGAACCACCGCCGATCAAATACTTTTTTCATTGTCACACCTTCTTCATGGTCGGGGCGTCACCGAAGATACCCTGCGGGCGGATATAAAGAACCGCGACGATTAGTGCGAAGGTGCAAACCAGAGCCATTTCCGGCGCCCAGTAGTAACTCACCAGATTGCCGAATACGCCGATCATAAGTCCGCCGATCACCGCCCCGGGCAAGCTCATGAATCCGGCCAGCACGGCTGCCGCGAAGGCCATGATCAGCACATTGAACATCATCGACACCCCGAGGAACGTGAAGGGCGCCGTCAACAGGCCGGCAATGCCGCCCAACACGGAACCCGCGGCCCAGGTCGCCAGAAATACGGCATTGACATTGATACCCATAAGCCGCGCCGCCACCAGATCCTGCGAAGAGGCCCTCATCGCCAGCCCCACCCGGGTGTAGCGAAACAGGACGAAGAGAATCATGGAGAGCAGGAAGGTGATCACCAACACAAAGATTTCGTTGGGCGTGATGAAGACACCGGCGATGGAGAAGGATTTACCTTCCACCGCCTTGGGGAAACTGGTGGGGGTGTGGCCCCAAATCAGTCCCGCCGCGCCATGTATGGCGAGAAACACACCCAGTGTCATCACCAGCTGATTAAGATGGGATGCCTGACTGACATGACGTATCAGCACCCAGAACACCGCGATGCCAAAAAACGCCGAGAACGCAATGGCGGCGAGAAACGCCCCATAGTAGGGTAATTCAAAGTTTGTCAGTAATGAGAACGCCACGAACGAGCTGACCATGGCCATCTCGCCATGAGCAAAGTTGACCAGACCGGTGGTTCTGAAAATCAGCACCAGGCCAAGCGCCGCGAGCCCATAGACACAGCCGAAGATCAGGCCGCTTACTACGATCTGTCCCATGCGGACATACCTCCCGAGATGTTTTTCTTCTTAATGCGGCCCCGCTATCAGCCGAGGCAGAGCGGGGCCGCCTACTGCGAGCGACACTGTTCTTCAACCGCCGCTGATCTGCCCCGTCACCGGATCAAAGGTGATCGGCTTGGAAATCGGAACAATATGCCCATCCTTGGCTTCGGTGATGAACATGGAGGTCAGTCCATAATGGTTATGTTCGGAAAAGCTGACCCCGGCGTACATGGAACCGGTCCAGTTATCGAACGAATCGAAAGCGCTCAGGAAATCATCCCAGCTCAGTGTCTCGCTACGTCTCAACGCCTCAACCAGCACCTCCGCCGCGGCCCACCCGGTTTGTCCCCAGTCGGCAAGCGCCACCTTCGGGTAGTCCTTGCCAAACTGTTCTATGTACTGCTTGATGCTTTCGTCGTCGCTTTGATCCGGCTTGGGTAAAACCGCGCTGGAAATGGTACCGTTCCATACCTCCTTCCCGGCCAGGTCGAACATCGTTTCAGAGTCACCGCCAACCGAGGACACCAGGAAAGCCGGCTCGGACAATCCGATGTTATAAAGTGCTTTTTTCAGCTGCGCCGCCGGAGCCGGCGTTGAGAAGGCCAGTATAGCGTCCGGATCAGCCTGGCGAATACGCTGGGCCTGAGTACTCAGATCGGAATCCGCCGCCTGGAAATTCACTTCACCGACCAGCTCCACATCCTGATACTCCTTCAACGCTTCCTTGGCGGCCTCCGCCAGCGGGCTCCCGTAGTCGTCGTTCTGGTAAGCAACAACCACCCGCTTCGCCTTCAGAGACGTGGCAATATAGTTGGTCAAAACCCGGGCTTCGAATTCATAATTGGCCAGGCTGGAACCCATATAGTTGGCGATAGGCGGATCAACGAACTGCTTGGAGCCAGAGCTGGTCATCAGCATGGGAATACCACTGCGTTCATTGAACCGCCGGGTCGCCACATTGCAAGGAGTACACACATTGCCAAGCATGGCGTACACCTTGTCCTCATCCACCAGACGCTTGGTCAGCTGCACTGTCCGGCCAGGCTGATACTGGTCGTCATAGGCGATCAACCGCAGTTTTCGCCCCTTCACTCCACCATTCTCGTTGACGTGCTTGAAGTAGGACTGGATACCCATTCGGATTTTATCGTAAGCCGCTACCGGTCCGGTCTGCGGGCCAAGATGACCGATGCGGATTTCCGTGTCGGTGACACCCTGCGGGGCATCAAGATCATCAGCCCATGCCGGCGGCGCCGCGAACAAGGCCGCCAGCGAGGCCGCTGTCGTCCATTTTTTCCAGTTCTTTTTGATCAGAAACATGATTCACCACCTTTGTTTTACTAATAACGTCATTATTCGTGGACGCCGCTCAATAGGCGGCGTTGAGAATGGCGACAATGTCCTCCCGGGTACGTATCGGCCGGGGATTGGTATTGACCCAGATATTGCCCATGGCGCCTTCCGCCACCGACTCGAAGCAACCCGGATCAACCTCCAGTTCCCGCAGCCGGACAGGCAGTCCCAGATCTTTGATCAGAGTTTCCACGGCGCTAACCGCGTCGCCGTCGGTACGCCCCATAGATGCCGCGACTCGTTTCTGGCGGGCGCGGTTTTCCCCTTGTCCACGATTCCAGCGCAGTACCGCCGGCAGCAATACACAGGAGGTATAGCCGTGACTGAGACCGGTGACCGCACCGAGGCTGTGACCGATGCCGTGGCTGGCGCCATAATCGACCCGCAGGATGCCCTGGGAGGCCAGCCAGGCGCCCTGCTGAGCCCGCAGCCGTGCGTCCAGATCCTCGGGCGCACGCCGATTACGAGGCAAGGCTTCACTTAGAAGCGACAGTGCGTGCAAGGCGCAGGCATCCACCAGTGGCGCCGGCGAACGGCTGCAGAGGGATTCCACCGCGTGATCCAGCGCGCGGATCCCGGTCGATAGCCAAAGGCGTTCAGGTGTTGGCAGAGTGACGGCCGGGTCCATGATCACCGTCGCGGGGCATAAAGCGGCGCCATGGTAACCATCCTTGACATGCCGCCGCTCATCCACGGCGCCGCCCAGACAGGAAAACTCGGCACCGGACAGGGTGGTAGGGACCGCGATCTGACGAACTGGCGGCGCCCGCAAATCAGGAATCCGCCGCTCACCCGAGGCATCAACGGTTATGTGGCAGCGGTCCAGACCCGCCACATCGACCACGTTTTCCGCCAGCGCCACGAGAACCACCTTGGCGGTGTCGATGACTGTTCCACCGCCCACGGACAGGATCAGATCCGGTCCGGCGCGTCGTATCGCGGCGGCGGCCTCGATCACCGTTTGGCGGGGCGTATGCTCACGGCAGCCGTCGAATACGCCAACACTTTTTACGCCCAGAGCCTGTCTGATACCGTCAACCACCGGCGTCGCTCTGTTCAACGTTCTGCCGGTAATGATGAAAACACGCTCGGCACCAAGACGCTCCACTTCGGAACGTACCGCCTCCCCGGCGGGAACGCCCCAGACAACACGGTCCTGGGCAATATACTGGTACCAACCTGAATTCATATCCGCCTCACTCCGAAACCGACGGCAACGCCCCTCACCGTATTCGCACCACAAAGCCTGCCTCCCATTGCTTTATTGCAGAACGAAAGGTCCGCTTTTTTTATCGAAAAAATAGAGTTAAATTGAATTAGCGCGCGCCCGCTTCCGGCAAGCGCGACCACGCCGGTCAAACCGGGAAAAGGCACGCTTCATAAGATGTGAATTCACAAGGGAAGAGCTGGCGATATCAATGGCACCCCATTTTTTCCGATAAGCGAGAGAGGCGCCTGCATGCTTATTCGGCACGGGCATAAGGACTTTGAGAGGGTTTCCGGTATTCATTTTTGCATCCAACCTGCCATTGATTTCACGCTTATACTTTTTGGAAGAGTAGTAATCGCGGCAGGCGGGCTCAAATCACTTTTTGAAATACGCCATCATTTTCATCACAAATACATCAAATAAAGACAGAACCATGAGACTGAACCGCATAGATCTGAACTTGTTCATTGTCTTTGAAGCGCTGTACCGTGAGCGCCGTGTAACCAAGGTTGCACGCCATTTGAATATTACCCAGTCCGGGGTAAGCAACGCGCTCCGGCGGCTACGCGAGACCTTTGATGACCCTCTCTTTGTACGTGGCCCCGAAGGGATGGTGCCCACTCCAGTGGCGGAAAACATGATCGTGGATGTGCGCCAGGCTCTGGACCTGCTCAGCCGCAGTGTGGGAGAAAATCTACGTTTTCAACCGGAGCTTTCGGAAAGGGAATTCCGCCTTGGCATGAATGATCTGGGGCAGGCTCTGATACTTCCCGGGCTGCGCGAGAAATTACGTGAGCAGGCCCCTAAAGTGGCGCTCAGCACCTATTACGTGGATCGCCGTATCGGCGAGGAGGACCTTAAATCCGGCGGCCTGGATTTATTGATCGATGCACCGGACATCAACTCCCTGGAGTTGGACCAGGCGTTCCTTGCCGAATTGCCTTACGTCGTCACCATGCGCCACGGCCATCCGTTGGCGAAGGGCCCGCTGTCCCTGCAATGTTATCTCGGCGCCGACCATATTCACGTCTCAAGCCGCAAGCGCGGCCGCGGACAAGTGGATGTGGCCCTGCACGCTCTCGGGGAGCAGCGTCATATCTCCATGCGCGTTCAGAACTACCTGGTGGCGGCGAACATCACCGCGGAAAGCGACCTTTTATGGACGGTACCGAGAATGCTGGCGGAAACCACCGGCCTGTATATCACCGAGGCGCCGCTCAAGGTGCCGCCTTTATTCTGGAATCTCTATTGGCCGAAAAGCGTGACCATGGACCCGGCAAGCCGATGGATGCGGCAGCTGATCATGAGCCAGTTTGCCGAGAGCTGCTCCCGACTGTTGCCAGATTGACGGCCCTCCCGCCGTTTGACGGGGACGCCGGTCCGCTCCGTCGATACGGCAAGTGCTGACATCAGAGCCACGCCGTACACTGCGCCTCCCTATTTACGGAGGCTTGTTTCATGCCGCTGTCCGTTCCCACCCTGGACACCGCCCGCGCTACCTTCGACAACGCCCGTCAATGGATCA
The DNA here is from genome assembly GCF_004360225.1 of Alcanivorax sp. 24. Classification (GTDB taxonomy): domain Bacteria; phylum Pseudomonadota; class Gammaproteobacteria; order Pseudomonadales; family Alcanivoracaceae; genus Alloalcanivorax; species Alloalcanivorax xiamenensis. The sequence continues at coordinate 450,523 of NZ_SNUA01000001.1, read as the reverse complement.
CCCGTCCGCGCCCTCTGATTCAGGCGCAAACCACGCCTTTTCAAGTCATCCATGACGACGGGCTGGCCCGGCTGCGCTACTACCCACCGCTGACGGAAACCGCTATCCCGCTGGAGGACGGCAGCGAGCTGGTGGTAAGCACGCAACGGCAACGTACCCCCCTGGTGCTGGTGCCGCCGCTGGCAGTGAACATGCTGATTTACGATCTGTTCCCGCAACGCAGTCTGGTGCGTTACTTGCGCGCCAGGGGGTTCGAGCTGTATCTGGTCGATTGGGGACGTCCGGGCCGGGAGAACGACCATCAGGGGCTGGCCGATTATTTTTCCGAACGCTTTCCCGCCCTGCTGGAACGGGTACGCGAGCACAGTGGCGAGCGCCGCCTGAATCTGCATGGTTGGAGCTTCGGTGGGTTGTTCAGTCTGTGCTATTGCGCGCTGGGACGTGATCCGGACATCGCCAATCTGGTTCTGGTTGGCACCCCTACGGACTATCACCGCAACGGTGTCCTCGGCCGCCAGTATCAACGCATCAGCCGTACCCTGGGCTGGCTGCGGCACCGTACCGGCTGGCGCGCCCATGAACTCTCTCCCGGCTGGTTCCGCTCACCGGGCTGGCTCAACAGTCTGGCGTTCAAACTGACCAGTCCGGTGGCCAGCCTCAAGGGCTACCTGGACCTGTTGCGCCACCTGGACGACCACGACTATGTGAGCAATCACGCCACCAACGGCGCTTTTCTGGACGACATGGTGGCGTACCCCGGCGCGGTGATTCAGGACATCATCCATTATCTGTGGGTGGACAATGTCATGGCCGAAGGCCGGCTGCCCATGGAAAGTGATGAAGGCGGCCTGAGCCAAGTCACGGTGCCCATGTTGAACATCACCAGCCCCACCGACATGATCGTCACCCCCGAATGCTCACGGGCCATGCTGCCATTGGTGAGCAGCACCGATGTCGAGTGCCTGTCGGTGAGCGGCGGACATATGGCCATTCTCGGCGGCGGCAAAGCGCAGCAGGAAAGCTGGCCGCGCGTGGCACAGTGGTTGGTGGAGCGCGATGGGTGATCGGCGTAACTTCAAGCAGGCCGGCCTTTCCTTCAGATGACGGTAAAAGCCCCGGGCAGATGCTGACGCAGGGTGAGCAGGTTTTCTTCGCGCACATCCATGTCACCGAAGCAGTTGGCGACGGTTCCGGTATAGCGCAAACCGTCCGCCTGGACCGCCTCGGCGGTGAGGATGGCGTGATTGATACAGCCGAGTTTCATCCCCACCACCTGGATCACCGGCAGGGACAATTCCACCGCCAGACCCGCGAGCATTTCGTGATCGTTCAAAGGCACACGCCAGCCGCCGGCGCCTTCCACCAGGATCAGATCCGCCGGATGACTGCTGATCGCACCACGCACATAGCCGGCCAGTTGGGCCAAAGTGATCCGGCGCCCTTCTTGTTGCGCGGCGATGTGCGGCGCGATGGCGGCTTTCAGCGCCACCGGGTTGACCACATCATAGGGTAGTTGCACCGATGAGGCCGCCATCAGGTTGACGGCGTCGTCGTTGCGCAACCCTTCCGGTGTTTCCTCACAGCCCGCCGCCACCGGTTTCAGCCCGTAGCAGCTCAAGCCGGCCTCCCGGGCCCGTTCCAGCAGCCGGCAACTGACCCAGGTCTTGCCCACTTCGGTATCGGTGCCGGTGATGAAAAACACCCCTTTCAGGGCCGGTAGCGCGGGCATCAGAGCCTCTCCTTGCTGGCATGCAGAAACAGCACCCGCCAGGTCAGCGGCAGACCGTCCCGGGTGCGCAGAGTTTCGTAGGCATCGAGCATGGCACGGAAGGCACGCTTGCCAGTGAGACCACCACCACCACCTTGCACATGATCGGCGCCCGTGGCCTTGAGGGTACGGGCTATGGCACGCACGTCGGGATAGTGCTGGGTCACCGTCAGGGTTTGCTGAGTTACCGTGGACAATCCTTCCGTGGCCAGGGCGTCGTGCCACTGCACCATGGTCGGCAGATCATTGACGTGGGGGCGGCGATCCGCGGCTTTCCAACTCTCGGATAGCTCCTGCAGTGAGTCCCGCAATGGCACCGCCAGCAACAAATGGCCGCCGGGGGCGAGCACCCGCCCGGCTTCGGCGATCACCACCGCCGGATCACACCATTGCAGAGCAAAGCTGGAAAACACCAGTCCCAGGGAACGGTCCGGCAGCGGCAGGGCTTCGGCATCGGCGCACACTGGTGAAAACAGCCGGCCAGTACGGCCTCGCTGGGACGCTTCCTGAAGCATGGCCGGCGCCAGATCCAGGGCCAGCCAGCGCACTTCATGCCAGCGCTCCTGTTGCTGCCGGCTCAACGGCGCCGTGGCGCACCCCAGATCCGCCGCCCGGGGGATCGGCAGAGACTCAGGCGCCATGGCCAGAAGACTGCGGGCACAGGACAGCTGCAGCACCGCGTGAGCGTCGTAACTGGCCGCGGCCCGGCCGAACTGGCGCCCTACCGCCCGTTTGGTGGCCGTGGAGGAGGTGACGGCGGGCTCATACCCAGCGGATGGATTGAAAGCAGAAGACATTACGGTCATTACCAGTCGGCGGCGCTGGCAACGGTGCCGTGACGCCGATAGAAATCGAGAACCACGGCGGAGAAGCGCTCCGGCGCGGATAGAAACGGTACATGGGACACTCGCTCGATCACCGCGGTTTCCCCGTGTTCATTCAGCAGCGGCCGGATGTCATCCACCAGGGTCACCGGCACGATGTTGTCACGTTCGCCGAACACCATCAGCAGGGGCTGGCTCAGCGCCGACAGGGCCTCGCGCAGATCGGTGTCCGCCAGGATTACCAGTCCTTCGATCAGTGCGCGGCGAGCCGGCAGGCCGCAAAAGTAGAGGATTTCCTTGAGCCGGGCAACGTCCTCCCGCATGTTCTCGCTGTCTTTGCAGTTAAGCGCCAGAAAGCGTACCAGGGTGCCTTCGAAATCCTCTTCACAGACCTCGGCGAAAGTCCGCAGAATCGCCGGGCGCATGGCCCGCGGCCAGTGGTCGGCGCGGGTGAAACGCGGCGTGGTCGCCACCGTTACCACCGAGACCACCCGTTCAGCATGGCGTTGCGCCAAATTCAGCGCCACCAGCCCGCCCAGGGACCAGCCCAGCACATGGGCCCGTTCCGGCATGACCGAGGCAATCTGGTCAGCCAGAAAATCCAGCGTGTACTCGTCATTGGGTAACGGACTCTGGCCCATGCCCGGCAGGTCCACAACGGTCACCCGGAAGTGCTCAAGCAGAGCCGGCACGATGTCGTCGAAGACAATGGCGTGCAGCCCCCAACCATGGATCAGCACCAGGTCCTCGGCCTGTTCACCGGCCTTGCCGGTACAGCGGTAGGTGTTGTGAAAGGGGATGAGACGGGGCATGGATTACACCCTGGCGCTCGCACGCTTGCACGCAACACGCTTGCACGCAAACACAAAAACCTGCCCTCTCACTGCCTGGCGAACTTGCTTCATAATGTGCGGCCTCTCTGGTCCTTCCATTCTTAGCGTGCCGGCGTGTCAGCGTGTTGCGTGCAAGCGGCCTCCAGGCTGTTCAGCAACCGGTCCACATCCGCCTCCTCGTGGGCGGCGGAGAAGGTGATCCGCAGCCGCGCCTGCCCTTCGGGCACGGTCGGCGGCCGGATCGCGCTGATCAGCAGACCGTTGGCGCACAGACGCTGGCTCAGGGCCAGAGCATCGGCGTCCTCGCCCACCAACAAGGGTTGGATCGGCGTCGCCGAGTCCATCAGGGTGTAGCCGAGCCCGGCCACACCGCGCCGGAAACGCTGCACCAGCGCCGTCAGTTTTTCCCGGCGCCAGGCTTCCCGGCGCGCGATATCCAGGCTGACCAGGGTAGCGGCGGCCACCGCCGCCGGCATGGCGGTGGTGTAGACGTACGTGCGGGCGAATTGTATCAGGGTTTCGATCAGTTCGTCGGAGCCGGCCACGAAAGCGCCGGCGGTGCCCAGCGCCTTGCCCAGCGTGCCCATGTAGACTGGCACCCGGTCCTGCACGCCCTGATGCCAGAGCGAGCCGCGCCCGGCCTCGTCAAGCACGCCGAGGCCGTGGGCATCGTCCACCATCAGCCAGGCGTCATGCGCTTCACAGGCGTCCAGATAGGCGCGCAGGGGCGCCTCGTCACCATCCATGCTGAAGACGCCGTCGGTGATCACCAGCTTGCGGGCCGCGTCGCTGCGCGCCAGCAGGCTGGCCAGGGCATCCGGCTGATTATGGGCGAAACGGCGGGAACGGGCGCCGCTGAGCTGGCCGGCATCCAGTAACGAAGCGTGGTTCAGGCGATCCTGAAAGACCGCGTCACCCCGGCCGACCAGAGCGGTCACGGCCCCCAGATTGGCCATGTAGCCATTGGAGAACAACAGCGCCCGCTGCCGCCCGCAATGCTCCGCCAGCGCTTCTTCCAGAGCCTGATGCGGGCTCTGATGCCCACACACCAGATGGGAGGCGCCACTGCCCACCCCCCATTGATCGGCGGCATCGCGGAACGCGGCGACGATACGCGCATCACCGGCCAAGCCGAGATAGTCGTTGGAACAGAAGTTGAGGTATTCCCGACCGTCCGCCACGGCGGTACGTCCGCAGGCGGCATTCATCAGCGGTGGCGTGCGATAGCGGTGTTGAGCGCGGCGTTCCACCAGCCGCGCCCGCAGATCGAACCCCATGGGGTCAGGAGTCAAGCGTGGCGCCGGCGGTGGGCCGGCCGGTGTCGCGGTCCAGTACATGCTTGGCGGGGCGCTTGCTCATCGCATCGTAGAACAGCCCCTGCTCCTCTGCCTGCTGCTCCGCCACCTGGGCGCGCAGCGCCTCTTCGTGGGCCTCGTCGGAGGCTTCGTGGCGAGGATCCAGCGGATGGATGCCGAGACGTTGGAACAACTGCCGGTCGTGGGTCGCTTCCGGGTTGTCGGTAGTGAGTAGTCGCTCACCGTAGAAGATGGAATTGGCACCGGCCAGGAAGCAGAGTGCCTGGGCTTCGTCATGCATTTCCTGACGCCCGGCGGACAGCCGCACATAGGATTCCGGCATAAGAATGCGGGCCACCGCCACGGTGCGCACGAACTCGAGCGGATCCAGATCGTCCACGTCCGCCAGCGGTGTGCCCTCGATTTTCACCAGCATGTTGATCGGCACGGATTCCGGATGGTGGGGCAGATTGGCCAGTTGTTGCAGCAGACCGACCCGGTCATCGCGGTTCTCACCCATGCCGATGATGCCGCCACAGCACACTTTCATGCCGGCATCCCGCACATTCGCCAGGGTGCTCAGGCGGTCATTGTAGGTGCGGGTGGTAATCACCTGGCCGTAATACTCCGGCGAGGTGTCCAGGTTGTGGTTGTAGTAGTCGAGGCCGGCCTCGGCCAGGTTCCGGGCTTGATTTTCATCCAGCATGCCCAGGGTCATGCAGGTTTCCATGCCCAGCGCCTTCACCTGACGCACCATGTCCAGCACATAGGGCATGTCCTTTTCCCGCGGGCTGCGCCAGGCAGCGCCCATGCAGAACCGGGAGGCGCCTTTGTCCCGCGCCGCTTTGGCCTCTTCCACCACCCGCGCCACTTCCAGCAGCTTTTCCTTTTCCAGCTCGGTGTTGTAGTGACCGGATTGGGAGCAGTATTTGCAGTCTTCCGGGCAGGCGCCGGTCTTGATCGACAGCAGCGTGCTCACCTGCACCGCGTTGGGATCGAAGAACTGCCGGTGCACAGTGGCGGCACGAAAGATCAGATCATTGAAGGGCAGGGCGAACAGGGCTTCGATCTCACCCCGATGCCAGTCATGGCGTACAGCGGTTCGGGAAGAAGTCGTCTGGGCGTTGGCGGCGGCTACGGTCATGCTGGTTCTCCTTCTTGAGATCCCAAAGGCTAGGCAGCCCCGGGCACCCTGTCAACCATGAAGCATTTCCAAAGTTTACATTTGGTTAAAAAACATCCCAACTCGATCTGCTTGTTGTGTGGTCGGGGCGCCGGGGCGCCGCTGTGCCCGCCCTGCCAGGAGTTCCTGGAGCAGCGCTGCCGTCTGCCCGCCACCCTGTGTCGCTGTGGCCTGCCGGATCCCGCCGGTGGCTGTGGCACCCTCTGTGGGCGTTGTCTGAAACAACCGCCTCCCTTCACCACCACCCATTGTGACTGGCGTTATGATTTCCCGCTGGATCGCTTGATTACCGCCTATAAGCACCATGGTCAGCTGTACCAGGAGCGCGCGTTCGCGCACTTACTGGCGCAGCGACCTTTGCCCTGGGCGCAAGCCGATGTCCTGTGCCCGATCAGCGCGCATTGGCGCCGGCGGCTATGGCGCGGGTTTGATCAGGCGGAGCGTCTGGCCCATCTGCTGGCCCCACTCTGGCGCAGGCCGGTTCTCCCCGCCCTGCGCCGACAGCGGGCCACCGCGCATCAGCAGGGCAGTAGCCGGCGCCAGCGGCTGCGTAATCTGCACGGCGCTTTCACTATCCAGACGCCAGTCCGGGGGCTCCGGTTGTTATTGGTGGACGATGTCATGACCAGCGGCGGCAGCGCCCGCGAAGCCGCCGCCACACTGCTGGCCGCCGGTGCCGCCGAAGTGCGGGTCTGGGTGCTGTCACGGACCTGCTAGCGCTCAGCGCCGGCCATGACCAGGCCGGGTCCTGATTGAGGGTGCCGTCGGCGGCACCAGGCTCTACAATACGCGCTTGCTCCATTCGAGGGATCCGCTCGCGCCATGAAAATCAGCATCGCTCAAGGCCACAATCCGCCACACAATATCGACGGCATCACCGTGATCATTGATGTGATCCGCGCCTTTACCACCAGCCATCAGGCGTTCGTCGGCGGTCTCGATCACATTTTGCCGGTGGCCACGGCGGAGGAAGCCTTCGCCCTGCGCGAGCACCACCCCCAGGCACTGCTGGCCGGCGAGGTGCAGGCGTTGCCGATCAAGGGTTTTGACTACGGCAACTCCCCCTGGGAAATCGCCAACAGCGACGTGACGGACCGCACCATGATCCTGCGCACCACCAACGGCGTCACCGCCACCCTGCGGGCACGGGACAGCCGGGAGGTGCTGGTGGCGGCGCTGATCAATGCCGAGGCCACCGCCCGTTATATTCAAGAAAAAGCCCCACCGTCGGTGGTGCTGGTGGCTTCCCACCCCACCGGGGACGAGGACGTGGCCTGCGCCGAGTACATTCGGGCTTTGCTGGGCGGCGACGGCATCACCCTGGAACAGGCCCAGGAGCGCACCCGTAACGCCTTCGCGGCACGGAAGTTCTTCGACGGCAGCCACCCGCGCCTGCGCCCCGAGGATATTCACATGGCCAGTAGCAACGCCGGGGATGATGGGCTGGTGATGAAGGTAAGCTTCGAGCCGCTGCCACGGATCGACAGGGTGGGCTGAGCGGACGCCGGACGCCGGACGCCGGACGCCGGACGCCGGACGCCGGACGCCGGACGCCGGACGCCGGACGCCGGACGCCGGACGCCGGACGCCGGACGCCGGACGCCGGCAATGCAAAACCAGACCCAGCGCCCTGGCAAGCTCTAAAACGCCTTTTTTATGGTTCCTCGCGGTTTAGAGGGAAGGGGCGCTCCGGCGGGGGCTCCCGTATTGCTCGGTTACCTCGAAGACCTCCATTCAGAGGGGGCTACAGCGCCGCTGTGAGAAGAGGTCCGGGCGGCGCTCCGTTGACCGCGAATGCCCTGGGCCATTGGCGATTCGCTTGCAAGCAAGCTTCCCACAGCGGCTTCGTGGCATGATCCGTGGGAGACCAGCTTGCTGGCGAATATAGCGGCTTGGCAGTCCCGGGTTTTGACTTTAGCGTCTGGCGTCTGGCGTCACGCCCCATGCCTTAAGCATCTGGCATCCAGCGCTCACCCCCTGACCATTTCCGCCAATTCCGCCACCACTCCAGATCAATGACCCGCCATCGGGACACTGCTAATGTCAGTGGAACCCAAGAGCCTCAGGATCCCCAGTGTCATGATCGAGTGGAACGAACAACAACAAATGATCCAGAAAATGGTGCGCGACTTTATCGCCAAGGAAGTGGTGCCCAATCTGGACGACATCGAATACAACGGCGTCCCGCCTTACGACATCCTGCGCAAGATGATCAAAACCTTCGGCATGGACGAAATGGCGCGGCAGAGCTTCGAACGCCAGATCGCCAGGGAAAAGGCCGGCACACCGAAACAGGAGGAGGGCAAGAAAAGCGCCTCCGCCGCGGCCGAACAGGCGGCTCTACGTCTGATTCCCACCATTGAGCTGTGTCGCCACGCTCAGGGGCTGGTCACCGCCATGGGCGTGTCCATGGGCCTGGCCGGTGGCGCCATCATGAGCAAAGGCACCCTGGAACAAAAAGAACGCTGGGCCCTTCCCCTGCTGACCATGGAGAAGATCGGCGCCTGGGCCATTTCCGAACCCAATTCCGGCTCCGACGCCTTCGGCCAGATGAAGACCGTGGCCCGCCGTGACGGCGATGGCGGTTACATCATCAACGGCTCCAAAACCTGGATTACCAACGGCCCCTACGCCGACACCATCATCCTGATCTGCAAACTGGACGAAGAAGGGATTGAGCCCCGGGACCGCAAAATCGTCTCCTTCATCCTCGACAGCGGTATGGAAGGTCTGACCCAGTCCAAACCGTTCAAGAAGATGGGCATCGGTTCCTCGCCCACCGGAGAACTGTTTTTCGATGACGTCAAAGTCGGCGTGGACCGCCTGCTTGGCGGTAGCGAAACCAGCTATGGCCGTTCCGGCGCAAAGTCCACCTTCATGCAGGAACGGGCCGGCGTCGCCGCCATGGCGCTGGGCATGGTGGAGCGGGCTCTGGAACTGTCGGTCGGTTACGCCCGCGAGCGAGTCCAGTTCGGTCGTGCCATCGGCGAGAATCAATTGATCCAGCTGAAGCTGGCGAAGATGGAAGTCGCCCGCGGCAATCTGCAGAACATGGTGTTCCGCTACATCGACCTGACCGGCGCCGGCAAACAGATGACCCTGGCCGAGGCCTCGGCGATGAAACTCTATGCCGCCCAGGCCGCCATGGAAGTGGCCACCGAAGCGGTGCAGATCCATGGCGGCTATGGCTACATGCGCGAGTCCCGGGTGGAGCAGTTGATGCGCGATGCCAAGATCCTGCAGATTTATGCCGGCACCGACGAAATGCAGGTGATCGCCATTGCCCGGGATCTGCTGGGCCGCGGCTGATCACCGGAAAGACGGATGCGAGCACCGTGCCAATGCACTAATCTGGAAATGACCCGCAACCCCTACAAGGAGCCTCATCATGTCTCTGCATCAACAGCGTTGCGAGGCCTGCCGTGCCGATGCGCCCCTGATCAGCGACCAGGAGGCCGAGACCCTGGCCGAGGAAATTCCGGACTGGAAGCGCATTGAGGAAGACGGCGAGGAACGCTTGCAACGCCAATACTCCTTCCACGACTTCAATGACGCTCTGGCGTTCACCAACCAGGTGGGCGCCATGGCCGAGGAAGAAGGTCATCATCCTGCCCTGCTCACCGAGTACGGCAAGGTGACGGTGACCTGGTGGACCCACAAGATCAACGGTCTGCACCGAAATGACTTCATCTGCGCGGCGAAGACCGATCAACTTTATCTGAGAGCCGGTTAATGACCCTGAGCGAAGAACAACGGGAACAGATCCAAACCCACGCCGGCCGTGCCTTCCCCTTCGTGGAAAGGTGCGGGGTGGAAACCCTGGAAGTGGACCGGGGCTATTGCCGGATGAAAATGCCGCTGGCCCCAAACCACAACCACGTGGGCACTATGTACGCCGGGGCGCTCTATACCCTGGCGGAACTGCCCGGCGGCGTGATCTACATGACCAGCTTCGATACCTCCCGCTTCTACCCCATCGTCAAGGACATGCAGATCCGCTTCCGACGCCCGGCCACCACCGATATCGAAGTGGAAGTCCGCATCAGCGAGGAGGATGTTCAGCGAATTCAGGCCGAAGCCGAGGCCAATGGCAAATGCGACTTCGCCTGGGACACCGAACTCAAGGACAGCCACGGCGAGGTGGTGGCCACCACCCGGAATCTTTATCAGTTGCGACGGATTGGTCAGTAAGCAAAAGGAAAGCCAGGCTCATTCAGCATGAATTCACAGATCGCCACGAAGCCGCTGTGGGAAGCTTGCTGGCAAGCGAATGGCCAACGGCCAGCGGGGCATTCGCGGCCAAGGCCGCTTCCCACAGCGGCTTCGTAGCATGATCCGTGGGAGCCAGCCTGCTGGCGAATGGCGTGCTAGCGTGGCGGCATATCAGTGAGCTTGCCAAGTACCATGGGGACCTCCCACGGAGGCTTCGTAGCCAGGGGTTTTTCTTATGCACAAACAGGAGTAAGGTGGCAATTGCATGGCGCCGTTACCGCATCCAAACGGTCGACATGCGTTCCTTGTTTTTGCTGTTTTTTCCTAGTTTTAACGGCCCTTCACGGGCCGTCTTTCTTGGCGCCCAACTCCACCACCGCCTCAATGAAGGCCCGGGCGTGTTCCGGGTCCACATGGGGGGTGATGCCGTGCCCCAGGTTGAAGATATGGCCCGGATGATCGCCGAAATCGTCCAGGATACGCTTCACTTCAGTGCGGATGGCGGCGGGATCGGCGTACAGCACCGCCGGATCCATGTTGCCTTGCAGAGCCACCCGCTCGCCGACCCGGCGGCGGGCGTCACCGATGTTCACGGTCCAGTCCAGCCCCAAGGCATCGCAACCGGTATCCGCCATGGCTTCCAGCCACAAGCCGCCGTTCTTGGTGAACAGGATCACCGGCACCTTGCGGCCTTCGTGATCGCGGATCAGGCCGTTGACGATGCGTTGCATGTAGGCCAGGGAAAACTCCCGGTAGGCCTCGGCGGACAGGGTCCCGCCCCAGGTATCGAAAATCTGCACCGCCTGGGCACCGTGACGAATCTGGGCGTTAAGGTAATCGGTCACCGCCAGGGCCAGTTTCTCCAGCAGCGCGTGGGCCACCTCCGGCTGGCTGTAGATCATCGCCTTGAGGTGGCGAAAGTCCTTGCTGGAGCCACCTTCCACCATGTAGGTGGCGAGCGTCCAGGGGCTGCCGGAGAAGCCGATCAGCGGCACCCGCCCATTGAGCGCGCCACGAATAGTGGAAACCGCGCGCATGACGTAATCCAGGTCACTCTCCGCGTTCGGCACCGGCAGCGCCGCCACGTCCTGCTCGGTGCGCACCGTCTTGTGGAATTTCGGCCCCTCTCCGGTTTCAAAATAGAGGCCCAACCCCATCGCGTCCGGCACGGTGAGAATGTCGGAAAACAGAATCGCCGCGTCCAGCGGGTAGCGCTCCAGCGGTTGCAGCGTTACTTCGCAGGCCAGTTCGGCGTTACGGCACAAATCCATGAACGACCCGGCCGTCTCCCGGCTGGCACGGTATTCCGGCAGATAGCGCCCGGCCTGGCGCATCATCCAGATCGGGGTGCGGTCCACGGGTTCGCGGGCCAGCGCGCGGAGGAAGCGGTCGTTTTGGAGCGGGGCGTGGGTCATGGGGATTCCTTGAAAAGCGTTTTCACGCAACACGCTGGCACGCGAACACGCAAAGCATAAAAAGACTATCGCATCATATAGAAAAAGGGCCTGCGAAAGCAGGCCCCTTAGCGTGTTGCGTGCGGGCGTGTTGCGTGAAAGCGCCTTTATACATCCAAATAGTCGAGAATACCCTTGGCCGCTTCCCGGCCTTCCCAAATGGCGGTCACCACCAGGTCGGAACCGCGCACCATGTCGCCGCCGGCGAAGATTTTCTCATTGCTGGTCTGGAACGGGAACGCTTGCTGTTCCGCCGCCAGCACGCGGCCGGAGTCATCCAGATTGATACGTTGGGGCTCGAACCAGTCCGCCGGGCTGGGGCGGAAGCCGAAAGCAATGATCACCGCATCGGCTGGCAGCACTTCCTCGCTGCCCGGGATCGGCTCCGGGCGGCGGCGGCCATTGTTGTCCGGCTCACCCAGCTTGGTCTCCACCACTTTCACGCCAACCACCTTGCCGTTCTCGCCGACCACTTCGATGGGCTGACGGTTGAACAGGAAGCGAACGCCTTCTTCCTTGGCGTTGGCCACTTCCTTGCGGGAGCCCGGCATGTTCTCTTCGTCCCGGCGGTAGGCACACACCACGCTGTCGGCGCCCTGGCGAATGGAGGTGCGGTTACAGTCCATGGCGGTGTCACCACCACCGAGCACCACCACGCGCTTGCCGCCCATGTCGATAAAATCGGCGGCGTCTTTTTCAAAGCCAAGGTTACGGTTGGCATTGGAGATCAGGAACGGCAGCGCCTCATGCACGCCATCCAGGTCCTCACCGGGGAACCCGCCCTTCATGTAGGTATAGGTCCCCATGCCCATGAATACGGCGTCGAACTCATCCAGCAGTTCATCGATGGTGACGTCGGTGCCGATCTCGGTGTTGAGACGGAACTCGATACCCATGCCTTCAAACACTTCACGGCGTTTAGCCATCACCGGCTTCTCGAGTTTGAACTCGGGAATACCGAAGGTGAGCAGACCGCCGATTTCCGGATAACGGTCGAACACCACCGGCTTGACGCCATTGCGGACCAACACGTCGGCACAGCCGATACCCGCCGGGCCGGCACCGATCACGGCGACTTTCTTGTCGGTCCACACCACCTTGGACATGTCCGGGCGCCAGCCCATGGCCAGTGCGGTATCGGTGATGTACTTCTCGGTGGCGCCGATGGTGACCGCGCCGAAACCGTCGTTCAGGGTACAGGCACCTTCACAGAGACGGTCCTGCGGGCACACGCGGCCACAGACTTCCGGCAGGGAGTTGGTCTGGTGACACAGCTCCACCGCCTCCATCAGATTCCCTTCGCTGATCAGTTTCAGCCAGTTGGGAATATAGTTGTGTACCGGGCATTTCCATTCGCAGTACGGGTTACCGCAGTGCAGGCACCGATGGGCCTGATGCTCCACTTCCCGGGTTTCAAACGGGTAGTAGATTTCCTCGTACTTGTGCTTGCGCAGTTCGATGTCTTTCTTCTTCGGATCGTGCCGCGGGACATCGAGAAACTGGAAGTTATTGCTTAAACGTTCAGCCATGTCGCTCTCTCGTTATGCCGGGTTCGCACGCGTGCTCTTGAGCAGGTCTTCCAGGCTCGCCGCCTTGGGTTTGACCAGCCAGAACTTGCGGCTCATGGCATCGAAATTGTCCAGGATCTCCCGGCCCCACTCGCTGCCGGTTTCGTCCACGTATTCCTCGATCACATGACGCAGATGAGCGCGATGGGATTCAGTGGACTCGGAACTGATCCGATGCAGTTCAATCAATTCCGGGTTGATGCGGTCGAAGAAGTCATTATCCTGATCCAGCACGAAGGCGAAGCCCCCGGTCATGCCGGCACCGAAGTTGTGGCCTGTATGGCCCAGCACGGTGACGCAACCGCCGGTCATATATTCACAGCAGTGATCACCAGCCCCTTCCACCACCGCATGGGCGCCGGAGTTACGCACCGCGAAACGCTCACCGGCGGTGCCGGCGGCGAACAACTTGCCACCAGTGGCGCCGTACAGACAGGTGTTACCGATGATGGCGGTATCCTGGGTCTTGAACGGGCTGCCCTTGGGCGGGCGTATCACCACTTTGCCGCCGGCCATGCCTTTACCGACATAGTCGTTGGCATCACCTTCCAGATACAGGTGCAAGCCGCCGGCGTTGAACACACCAAAGCTCTGCCCGGCGGTGCCGGTGAAGCGAACCCGGATCGGCGCGCTTTCCATGCCCAGGTTACCGTGGTGTCTGGCAATTTCCCCGGACACCGTGGCGCCCACGGAACGGTCGCAGTTGGTGATGGTGTAGTGGAACGAGCCACCGCTTTTGCCTTCCACGGCGGTGCGCATTTCTTCCATCATTTTGGCGTTGAGCACGCCCTTGTCGAACGGCTCGTTGCGCTGCACCTGACAATGGGTCGGCTTGTCCGCCGGCACATGGTCATTGCGCAGGATCGGCAGCAGATCCAGACGCTTCTGTTTCTCGGTCAGACCTTCGATGCGCTCCAGCAGATCGGTACGGCCGATCAGTTCCGGCAAGCTCTTGATACCGAGCGCCGCCAGCAATTCGCGCACTTCACGGGCAACGAAGGTGAAGTAGTTCATCAGCATTTCCGGCGCGCCGATGAAATGCTCCTTGCGCAGGTCGTCCCGCTGGGTGGCCACACCAGTGGCGCAGTTGTTCAGGTGACAGATACGCAGGTACTTACAGCCGAGCACGACCATTGGCATGGTACCAAAGCCGAACGACTCAGCGCCGAGGATGGCCGCCTTGATCACGTCCAGCCCGGTCTTCAGACCACCATCGGTCTGCAGGCGGATCTTCTGGCGCAGATCGTTGGCACGCAGTGCCTGGTGCGCTTCCGCCAGCCCCAGTTCCCAAGGGGAACCGGCGTAACGGATGGACGTCAGCGGGCTGGCGGCGGTACCGCCGTCGTAACCGGAGATGGTGATCAGATCGGCGTAGGCCTTGGCCACGCCGGAAGCCACCGTGCCAACACCGGGCTCGGACACCAGTTTCACCGACACCTGGGCCTGCGGATTGACCTGCTTGAGGTCGAAGATCAGCTGAGCCAGATCCTCGATGGAGTAAATGTCGTGGTGCGGCGGCGGTGAAATCAGGGTCACGCCGGGCACGGAGTGACGCAGGCGGGCGATCAACGCATTGACCTTACCACCGGGCAACTGGCCGCCCTCACCAGGCTTGGCGCCCTGGGCCACTTTGATTTGCAGCACTTCGGCGTTGACCAGGTAATGCGGGGTCACACCGAACCGGCCAGAAGCGATCTGCTTGATCTTGGAAACACGCTCGGTGCCATAACGGGCCGGGTCCTCGCCGCCTTCACCGGAGTTTGAACGCCCTCCCAGACGGTTCATGGCGGTGGCGATGGCTTCGTGAGCTTCCGGACTGAGCGCGCCCAGCGACATACCGGCGGAGTCGAAACGCGGCAAAATCGTTTCGATCGGCTCCACCTCTTCCAGCGGCACCGGCGTCACATCGCCGCGCACTCTCAACAGGTCGCGCAGGGTCGCCACCGGGCGGTCATTGACCAGCTCGGCGAATTCCTTGTACGCCTGGTAATCGCCGTTCTGCACGGCACGGTGGATAGCGTGCACCACATCCGGATTGTAGGCGTGGTATTCCTTGCCGTGGATGTACTTGAGCACACCACCGGCATCGATTGGCTTACGTTGTTTCCAGGCGTCGGCGGCGATGGTTTTCTGGTCGCTCTCAAAGTCCTCGAAGGTAGCCCCTTCGATGCGGCTCTGCACCCCCCGGAAGCACAAATCCACCACGTCGCTGGCAATACCCACGGCTTCGAACAGTTGAGCGCCACGGTAGGAGGTGATGGTGGAGATCCCCATCTTGGAGAGGATCTTCATCAATCCCTTGTTGATGCCTTTGCGGAAATTCTTCTGCAGTTCCACCACGTCGCCCAGCAACTCGCCGCGCTTGACCATATCGGCCAGGATATCCTCGGCCAGGTAGGGGAACACCGCGGTGGCACCGAAACCGAAGAGAACGGCGAAGTGGTGGGCGTCACGGGCGGTGGCGGTCTCGACAATGATGTTGGCATCACTGCGCAAGCCGCATCCGGTCAGGTGGTGATGCACCGCGCCACAGGCCATCAGCGCATGAATTGTCAGTGTATCCGGGCTGATGCCGTTGTCGGACAGCACCAACAGGACGACACCGTCACGCACCGCTTGCTCGGCTTTTTCACACAGAGCATGGACCGCCGCCCGCAGTCCCAGGGCCGGGTCATAGTGCAGACTCAACCGCTCGGAGCGGTAGCCCGGCCGGTCGATGTCCAGCAGGTTGTGATACTTGGCGTAGGACAGCACCGGCGTGGAGAGGATGGCCCGGTCCGCATGGTCAGCGGTTTCCTCGAACACATTGCGCTCGGCGCCAATACAGGTTTCCAGGCTCATCACAATCGCTTCACGCAGCGGATCGATGGGCGGGTTGGTCACCTGCGCGAACTGTTGCCGGAAGTAGTCATACAGCGGGCGCTGGCGCTGGCTCAGCACGGCCATCGGCGTGTCGTCGCCCATCGAGCCGGTGGCCTCCTGGCCCGCCTCAGCCAGCGGACGCAGCACCTGGTCACGCTCCTCGAAACTGACCTGGAAGAATTTCTGGTAGCTGAGCAGCTCTTCCGGTTTTATGTCATCGATGTGTTTGGTGCCAGGAAGGTAATCGGCCTCGATACGAAGCGCGTTCTCCCTGAGCCATTGGCGATAGGGGTGGCGCACTTTCAGACGATTGTCGATGTCCTCGGTCTGCAGCAGCTCGCCCTTCTCGACGTCCACGGCCAGGATCCGGCCGGGTCCGACGCGGCCTTTGGCCACCACGTCCTCGGGCTGGTAGCTGTATACACCGATCTCGGAGGACAGCGTGATGAAACCGTTCTTGGTGATCACCCAGCGGGCCGGACGCAGGCCGTTGCGGTCCAGCATGCAGACGGCATGGCGCCCGTCGGTCATGACCAGCCCGGCGGGGCCGTCCCAGGGCTCCATATGCATGGAGTTGTATTCATAGAAAGCACGCAGGTCCGCGTCCATGGTTTCCACGTTCTGCCAGGCCGGCGGCACCATCATGCGCGCGGCGCGGAACAGGTCCATGCCGCCGGAGAGCAGCACTTCCAGCATGTTGTCCATGCTGGAGGAGTCGGAGCCCTCACGGTTAACCAGCGGGCTGAGTTCGGCCAGATCGGGCAGCAGTTCGTTCTCGAATTTGTTCTCACGGGCCAACGCCCAGTTACGGTTGCCCTGGATGGTGTTGATCTCGCCGTTGTGGGCCAGATAACGGAACGGCTGGGCCAGCGGCCACTGCGGTGAGGTATTGGTGGAGAACCGCTGGTGAAATACCACGATGGCGGTTTCCATGGACTCGTCACCGAGATCCGGGAAGAACGCCGGCAGATCCACCGGCATCATCAGGCCCTTGTAGGACACCGTGGTGGCCGACAGCGAGCAGACATAGAAGTAACCGTCCTTCGCAATGCGTTTCTCGGCGAGACGGCGGGCGAAGAACAGACGGCGGTTGAGGGCGTCCTCGGATGTCTCCTCACCGCTCACCAGCACCTGGTGAAAGCCCGGCAGGGAGCGCAACGCCAGCTCACCGAGGCAGGAAGCGTCGGTGGGCACTTCGCGCCAACCCAGAACCTTCAGCCCCTGAGCTTCCAGCTCGGCGTCGATCACCGCCTTCTGGGCGGCCGCCTGCTCGGCTTCCGGATGGGTGAACACCATCCCGACGCCGTAGATGTCCGGCAGTTCAATGCCCTGTTTCCCGGCCTGCGCCCGGAAGAAGGAGTCGGGTTTTTTCAGCAACAGCCCGCATCCATCACCGGTCTTTCCATCGGCGTTGATCCCGCCCCGGTGAGTCATGCAGGTGAGTGCTTCAATAGCGGTTTGCAAAAGCTCGTGACTGGCCTGCCCCTCCATGTGGGCGATCAGGCCAAAGCCACAGTTGTCCCGGAATTCTCCGGGCCCATAGAGCCCCTGCACCAGCGTTGAGTTCTGCTGCATCAAAACCTATTCCTCTTGAAATTCAGAGACTTACAGAAGGCGGAACTGGCGCCGGAAAAACGACGACGGCAAAAAAGGGATGAACATTCTACACATTGAGGGGGTAGCCGACAAACACCACCGCACAGAGCCGGTCCCGGCCCCGAAGGCGCCGGAGCCCGCGGGCCCCGGCGGATTATGTCATTGCAGTTCTTTTCGTATCGACGCCATGCTGCGCGGGAAAGGCCCCGCTTTACGCAGTTGCTCGGGCAGGCCGTCACGGGCCCGCACCGCCGCGTCGCGGCTGGCGTAAGGGCCGGCCAGCACCACATATACCGTCTCCTCACCCCTGCGGGCAGGGTAGTAGGCGCCCTTACGGTCCAACACGTCAAGCACACCGTGGGCGCCGTCCTCGCGACCGGTGGCGGTTACTTGCAGGAACCACTCACTGTCCGGACGGGACGCCAGCCAGCCATCATGGTGATAGCCATCGTCACTGGACGCCGGGCGCGGCTTGGGCCGGGCAGCGGGTTGCGGAGTGGCCGCCGGCGCGGTGCCGGCATCCGGCTCACTGACCGGGTCCGCGGCCCGCGGCGCCTCCTCGCTCTGGCGCGGCTTGCTCGGCGGCTCTTCCCGGCTTTTGAACGTCCTGGCGTTATCCGCGTAGGAGGCCAACGCTTCCCGGGTACGCTCCGGATCACGAATCGCCGGTAACGACGGCGGTTCATCCGATGTCGGCGCGGTCTGTTGTGCCGGCTCCTCCGGGGGAGTGGCCGGCGGCTTCGGCAAATCCAGGGCCACGGGCCGCGACGGCCGCGGTTCCTCATCACCGCCACTGGCCAACCACAATACCAGCACCACCAGCACCAACGCCCCTACCGCCAGCACATGACGCCAGGGCAGAGGCCTGCGGGCGGGGCTGTCGGCGAGCGGCGCCGGAGCCGCGTCGGCACGCTCATCCAGCAACGCCAACAGCGCCCCGGGCTGCCCTTCACTTTCCGCCAGCAGACTTTCCGCTTCCTCTTCACCCAGAGTAACGCCGTACACCTCATCGGCGAACGCCACCACCTCGGACTCATCCAGCGGCGGCAGCGCGAGCGTATCCGCCACCGCCAGGCCGGCGCTGACGACCCGCTCGGCGGCACCCGGGTAACCGCCGAACAAATAGGCCAAACGGCCTCCCAGTTTTTCCTTCAACGCCGCCATGGTGGCCAGGGCCGCTTCGTCGGCACGATCCGCGTTGTCCACCACGATCACCAGCCGGGTGTCCGCCAGCGCCTGCTTGAGAGCGTCCGCCAGCCCTTCGCGATCCACTCCGAAGTGCGTCAGCATGGCTTCCACCGGCGCGTTGGCGTTCAGCTCATCGTCGCCGTCCAGACGGATGACCTCGAAATCATCCACCAGGGCCATGCACACCATACCCAACAGAGTGGATACCCCACTGCCATGCTCGCCCTCCAGCACCGCGGTGCTGCCTTCGTGAGCGTAGCCGTTCAGCGCGTCGAGCAGATCGCCCCGTTCCGCGCCTTCGTAAAAGTACTCGTCATCCCTTATCACAAAAGGCCTCAAGCGTTCGCGTCAGTGCATTGGGGTGGTACTCCCCTGTGACCAGAGCCTCGCCGATTCGTTTCAGCAATACCAGTCTCAGGCGTCCATTACGGACTTTCTTGTCCAGGGCCATCAAATCGGAGAAATCCGCCGTCGTCATCCCCTCTGGGGCCGTTACCGGCAGCCCCCAGGGCGTCAGGCTGCCGGCCACGCGGGCCACTTCGTCGTCGTCGAGCCAGCCCAATTCCCGGGACATGCGTGCCGCCATCACCATGCCAGCGGCCACCGCCTCACCATGCAGCCACTGGCGATAACCGGTGAAGGTTTCCATGGCATGGCCAAAAGTATGCCCCAGATTGAGCAGGGCACGGTTACCCTGTTCGGTTTCGTCGGCGGCCACCACCTCCGCCTTGTTGCGGCAACTGCGCAGGATCGCCTCGGCGAGGGCGGCGTCATCGCGCCGCTGCAGTTCGGGGCGGTGCTGCTCCAGCCAGTCGAAGAACCGCGGATCGCGAATCAAACCGTACTTGATCACTTCCGCCATGCCGGCGGCGAATTCCCGCTCCGGCAGGGTGTCCAGCACACGGATGTCGATAATCACCGAGCGGGGCTGATGAAAGGCGCCGATCATATTCTTGCCACGGGGATGGTTCACCGCGGTCTTGCCGCCCACCGAGGAGTCCACCTGGGCCAGCAACGTGGTCGGTACCTGAATGAAATCCACGCCGCGCTGGTAACACGCCGCGGCGAACCCGACCATATCGCCGACCACGCCGCCGCCCAGGGCGACCAGGGTGGTGGTGCGCGAATGTCGCTTCTCCATCAGCGCGTCAAAAATCCGCTCCAGGGTCGCCAACGTCTTGTGTTGCTCACCATCCGGCAGAATCACGGTGTCGCACTGGAGGTCACCAAGGGAGGCGGTCACCTGCCCAAGATACAGCGGAGCGATGGTTTCATTGGTCACCACCATGACCTGATTGCCACGGATGCGCTCGCGAATCAACGAAGTGGACAACAGATCGGGGCCTATGTGGATCGGGTAACTGCGTTCGGCCAGCGCCACGTCAAGCGTCTGCATAGTGTCTCCGGACAAGGAAGGGAACGCCGGAGCCGTCCGGCGTCGAAGCATTATCGGACGGGGAAATCGGCCAGACAACCGAGGATCTGATCAGCGACCTTTTTCAGGTTGCTGGAAGCGGTGGAAACCACATGATGCGCCACTTCCCGATAGAGCGGATCTCGCTGCTCGAACAGCGTGGTCAGGCGGGCCTTGGGGTTACTGGTCCGCAACAACGGACGGTTGCGATCATTACGGGTACGGGCCAGTTGCACATCCACCGGTGTCCACAGGTAGATCACGCAACCGCGTTCATGCAGGTGGCGCCGGTTTTCCTCGGTCACCACCGCTCCACCTCCGGTGGCCAACACGATGCCGGGCAGCGCGCTCAGCTCATCGATGACCTCACTTTCGCGCCGGCGAAAGCCCTCCTCCCCCTCCATATCGAAAATCCACGGGATATCGGCACCGGTCTTCTCCTCGATGACCCGGTCCGAGTCATGGAAAGGGCGATTCAATAACTGTGCGAGCTGGCGCCCCAGGGTGCTTTTACCTGCCCCCATGGGGCCCACCAAAAAAAGAGAGGGAGTGTTTTCTCTATCGTTCACCGACGGGCCATTGTCTCTTTCACCAAGCGTGGCGTAATGAATATCAGCAATTCCTGCTTGCTGTCACGCTTCACTTTCTTGCGGAACAGGGCTCCCAACCAGGGAATATCACCCAGGAAGGGGGTTTTGATCAGGGAGTTTATCTGTTCCTGCTGGAAAATGCCGCCCAAAACCACGGTTTCCCCATCATTCACCAACACCGTGGTCTCAACCCGGTTGGTGCTGATGGTGGGATTGTCCAGATCCGAGCCAAGAGCATCGTTGTTGACCTTGAGTTGCATGATCACATCGCCTTCCGGGGTGACCTGCGGCGTCACTTCCAAGCGCAGCTCCGCCTCGATGAACTCCACCGCGGTGGCACCGGAGGAGGTAGCCACGTTGAACGGGATCTGCTGACCGGAGGCGATCACCGCCGGTTGCTGATCCGCGGTGAGCACCTTGGGCGTGGCCACCAGTTCACCGCGCCCCTCGGACTCCAGTGCCGACAGTTCCAGCTCGATCAGGCCGGAGCTCAGGGAGGTGAAACCGATGGCGAAGCGGGTGGCATCGGCGGAATCCACTCCCATGTCGACGATCATGTCGTTATTGGTGTCCTCGTCGAATTCCTCCATTTCCCCCAGGGAGCCATCGTCATCACGGTCAACGTTGGCGTAATGCAGCTCCCGCAAGGAGGTGAGCCGGCCGGAAATCGCCAGGGAGCGACCATCATTGGCAAGGGAATTGCCGTCGTAACCGAGACCGCCCCAACGCACCCCGAACTCGTCGGACAGATCGGTGGTGGCCACCACCACTCGCGCCTCAATCAGCACCTGCTGGACCGGAATGTCCAGTTGCTGGATCAGATCGCGGATCTCCTGCAGCTTAGCCACGGTGTCCTGGATGATCAGGGTATTGGTGCGCTGATCCACGGACACCGAACCGCGCTCGCTGATCAACGCGGTGGCGCCGCTTTCCCCGGTAATCAGTGTTTTCAGCTCCTCGGCGCGGGCGTAGTTGATGCTGATGAACTCAGTGCGCAACGGCGCCAGTGAAGCGATTTTCTTCTGGCTTTCCAGTTCCAGTTGTTCACGCGCGGCGATCTCGTCCGCTGGCGCCACCAACAACACATTGCCGACCTTGCGCTTATCCAGCCCCTTGGTCTTGAGAATCAGGTCCAGCGCCTGATCCCAGGGCACGCTTTGCAGCCGCAGGGTGATTTTGCCCGCCACCGTATCGGACGCCACCAGGTTCAATTCGGTGAAGTCAGCGATCAACTGCAGCACCGAACGCACCTCAATGTCCTGGAAGTTCAGCGACAACTTCTCGCCGGTGTACTTGAAGGACTCACGTTTCTTGCGTTCCGCCTCGCCGCGGGTGAGTGGCTTGATATTGATGCTGAACTCGTTGTCCGCCTGATAGGCCAGATATTCCCAGGTGCCGGTGGGTTCGATGGTGATCACCGTGCTGCCATCATCGGTGCGGGTCTCCACGTACTGCACCGGCGTGGCGAAATCGGTGACATCAAGACGGCGCACCAGCTTATTACCGACCCCGGCGCCGACGAAGCGCGCCTGGATGCGGCCGCCCTCTTCCTTCACATCCACCGGAATGGACGGTTTGGACAGCGTCACCACGACCCGGCCTTCGCCGTCACTGCCGCGACGGAAATCGATGTCACGAATGCTCTCCTGAGCGCCCCGTGGTGGCTCGGCGGTGGCTTCCTGGTCCGCGCGGGCCGGATCACTGGCCGGCGCTCGGTCGCGGCCGAGCACCACCACCAGTTCCTGCCCGTCCACTTCGGTGCTGTAGCCGGTCAGTTGATCCAGATTGAAAATCAGCCGGGTGCGATTCTTGGCCTCCACCACCGTGACACTGCGGGCATTGCCGGTGCCAAGGTTATGCTGACGGGTTTTCAGGGCGCTGTCCGTGCCCACCAGATCGAGAGCGATGCGGGCCGGGCGCTCGATACTGTACCCCTTTACCTCCGGCGCGGCGCCATCAAAGCGAACGCGCACTTCCATGCCGTCCCCCGGCAGCATATTGGCATCGAGGCCGGTTATGGTGGCCGCCGACGCCAACGAGGCGGCACAGCAAGCCAGCACCACCAGCACCCTGATTCCCCAGCGCCGGGGAGCGAATCGGTTTTTTATTGCATTGCAGATTGTCATAACAGGCTTCCCCAGCAACATTATTCGGCGATGGAAACGGCGCGGGACCGCTCCACCCAACCGTCGTGGCCGTCAGGCACGATTTCCACCAACGACACTTCGTTATCGCGAACGGCCACCACCCGGCCAAAATTTTTCCCCAGGTAACTGCCTACCCGGATCCGGGTAACGGCACCGGCGGGATCCTCCATCAACGCTTCCAGCGCCTTCCCCGGCTTGGTGATGGTGCCCACCATGCGCAACGCGTCCAGACTGAAGCGCTCCAGGTATTCCCGGGGCCGGCTCATGTCCGGCTCCACCTTGCGGCCTTCCGGCACTTTCACCAGTTCCTGTTCCACCGGCGGTGAAAAGGGCGGTCGCAACTTGTGCGCCCCGTAGGTAAAGGTGGCGATGGGCTTGAACTCCGGCGGCGGCTCGATGCGTCCGCGCGGCCGGGCTTTGATTTCCTCGAGACGGGCATCCAACTGGCCGAGATCAGCGCCGGCGGCACACCCCCCAAGAGACAATATCGCCGCCAGCAGACACGGTGCGGCCGCTAAATTAAGCGCTTTCATGATTCCCCCTTTAGAGCTCTAGGAACGGCCGTTCCGTTTGTTCGCCTTCGCCGTTTTGCCGGCCACCTTTTTATTATTGCCGCCTTCATCGCTATCCCGCGCCGCGTAGCGATAGGTCTTGGCGGTGATCGCCAGATTCAACAAACCGCCGCTCTCGTCCTTGCTACCGGGCTCCACCTTGAAGTCGTGCAAGGTAACGATCCGCGGCAACGCCGACACGCCGGAAACGAACGCCCCGAATCCGTGGTAATCCCCGGTCACCCGGATATCGATGGGCAATTCCGCGTAAAACTCCTTCTGTACTTCATCCTTGAGCTCGATCACCTCGAATTCGAGACCACTGCTCAAACCGGTATGGGTGATGTCCTCCAGCAAGCCGGGCACCTCGGTGTCGCGGGGCAACTGGTTCTTCAAGGTATCGAAGTTCTCTTCCAACTCGACCAGTTGCCGCCGGTACTGCTCCAGGTTGTGGGCACTGAACGCTTTTTTCTCGTAACTGGTGAGCAGGCTCTGCTCCTCCCGCTCCAGACGTTGATGCTGGGCTTTCAGATCCTTGATCGACAGCAGATAGCCCAACAGCAACACCGCGGTGAACACCAGCACGGCGGCGCCGATCTTGATCGGCAGCGGCCAACCGCCAACGTTCTCGAAATCCAGACTGTTGATCTCGTCGATCAGCTCACGAATATCGAGATTCTTCAGGTCAGAGGCTTTCATCGTCACCCTCCCCTTCACCTTCACGGTCCGGACGCCCCTGCTTCACGGTCAGAGTGAACTGGTTGGCTTGCTGACTGCCCTCCAGGGCGGTGACGTTGATCAGGTTGGGCTCGACGAACCAATCGGAGCCGTCCAGATTCCGCATCAGCCGCGACACCCGGTTATTGGATTCGGCCACGCCCTTAATGGTGAAGATATCGCCGGCGCGCTCCACCGAGCTGTAATAAACGCCGTCCGGCAAGGTCCGGACCAGTTGATCGAAGACGTAGACGATGGTGGGTCGATTGCCCTGCAATTCCTGGATCACTTTCATCCGCGCCACCAGTTCCGCGCGGCGGGTCTCCAGTTCCTTGATCTCCTTGATCTGCTCATCGAGCTTGGCGATCTCGGTCTGGATATGGCTGTTGCGGGTCTGCTGATCGGCAATGCGATCCTCCATCACCCCTTTCCACATCCAGAACAGCAGACCGGCCAGCAGCGCGGCGAAAATCAGCAAGGCGACGAATTCCTGCTGGCGCTGCTTGCGGCGCGCCTCACGCCAGGGGAGCAGGTTAATGCTGGTGCTCATAGTTCAAAGCTCCTCAGCGCCAGGCCGCAGGCGATCATCATCGCCGGGGCGTCGTTGGCCAGGGCCCGGGCGTTGACCTTGCCGGCCTTGCCCATGCTGGCGAAGGGATCCGCCAGGGAACACCCCGCGCCCACCTTTTCCTGAATCAGCGCCGGCAGCCCGGCGATGGAAGCCGAACCGCCGGCCAGCAGGATGTAATCCACCTGATTGAACTGGGTGGAGCCATAGAAGAACTGCAGGGACCGGTTGATCTGCTGAACGATGGCATCCTTGAACGGCTGCAATACTTCGTTCTCGTAGTCTTCCGGCAATTCACCGGTTTTCTTCGCCAGCCCGGCTTCCTCCATGGAAATGCCGTAGCGGCGCTGAATTTCCTCGGTGAGTTGCTTGCCGCCGAACAGTTGCTCGCGGGTATAGACGCTGCGCCCCTGATGAAACACATTGAGGGTGGTCATGGTGGCGCCGATATCGAATACCGCCACCGTTTCCAGTTCATCGGCGTTGGGCAGGGAGGGGGCAATCAGTTGGAAGGCCCGCTCCATGGCGTAGGCTTCCACGTCCACCACCTTGGCCTGGAGATTACCGATCTCCAGAGCATCGGCGCGCATCTCCACATTTTCCGTACGCGATGCCACCACCAGAACCTCCACCCGGTCGGGCGAATCCTCGGTGGCGCCGAGCACTTGAAAATCCATGCGCACTTCGTCCAGCGGAAACGGGATGTACTGGTCCGCCTCCACCCGCAATTGCGTTTCCATATCGTCCTCGCCGAGCGAGGCGTCCATTTCGATCACCTTGGTGATGGTGGCGGAGCCCGGCACCGCCACGGCGGCGGCCTTGACCCCGGGGCGGGCCCGGGCGACCACCCGGGCGATCACGTCCCCCACTCCTTCCACATCGGTGATGTTTTTCTCCACCACGGTATTGGCCGTGAGCGGCTCGACGGCATAGCTCTCGACCTTGAAGCGCCCCCCGGACCTGGATAGCTCCAGCAGCTTCACGGCGGTGGAACTGATATCGACCCCCAGCATGGATTGGGCCTTTTTTCTTAGAAAAGGCAGCACAGTCTTTCGCCCCAAGAGAGTAGATTGGAAGTACTTTTTTACCCAGAAAAAGATATACTTACGTAGTTCTTATGCTGTACAACATGAGAAATTAGTAGTAGCAGAAAGGTTATTAGATCACAACAACCTTTACGCCGTATAATGACGTGCTTCACGGCTGGATGCTGTTCCCGCGCATAAACCGTCCCAGGTGACTTGGCCCGGACCGCCGAGAGCATGCTCTAAGCCTTTATTCTGAATCCACATCAATTGCCACTATATGCAATCTGCCGTCCGTTGGATCCGCCCCCTTCTCCTCCTCGCCTTTGCCGCCGTCTGTGGCGCCGTCCTGGTCATGGCCGGCTCCTACCTGTATCTGGCGCCGCAACTGCCTGATGCCATTGGCATTCGCGAGGTCGAATACCAGACGCCGCTGCGCATTTACAGCAGCGACGAGAAACTCATGGCCGAATACGGCGAGAAGCGCCGCGAGCCGGTCACCTTCGACCATCTGCCGCCGATGTTCGTCCAGGCAGTGCTGGCGGCGGAGGACGAGCGCTTCTTCCGTCATGCCGGCGTGGACGTGAAAGGGCTGGCCCGGGCCGCGGTGGAGTTGATCCGCTATCGCGAGATCCGCTCCGGCGGGTCCACCATCACCATGCAGGTGGCGCGCAACTTCTTTCTCGACCGGGAACAGCGTTTCCTGCGCAAGTTCAACGAGATCGTGCTTGCCATGCAGATCGAGAACATCCTGACCAAGGAGCAGATTCTCGAGCTGTATCTCAACAAGATCTACCTGGGGCACCGCTCCTACGGCGCCCAGGCCGCGGCCAAGGTCTACTACGGCAAGGACATCGGCGAACTGACCCTGCCGCAGCTGGCGATGATCGCCGGCCTGCCGAAGGCCCCTTCCGCCTACAACCCGATCACCAATCCGGAGCGGGCGGTACAGCGCCGCAACTGGATTCTCGGCCGCATGCTCGAAACCGGCGCCATCACCGAGGAGCAAATGGAACAAGCCCGGCAGGCACCGGTAACCGCCCGCTATCACACTTCGCGCCCGGAAGTGGAGGGCGCCTATGTGGCGGAAATGGCGCGCCTGGCGGTGGCCGACATCATCCCCGGCGACCTCTACACCCAGGGATTGCGGGTTATCACCACGGTCGACAGCAAGCGTCAGGAAGCAGCGGTACGCGCCCTGCGCGAGGGCCTGCACGAATACGATGAGCGCCACGGCTATCGTGGCCCGCTGGCCGAGGTGGATACCGGCTCCCTGCCGGCACTGGCATGGCCCCGGGGCGATGAGGCGGAGGCCGCCCCCGAGGATGAGGCACCGCAGCCGGAACTGGCCCGTCAGGAAGAGGAAGATCAGGAAGGCCTGAGCAACGACGTGGTGGCCTGGCTCGACACCTTCAAGAACCAGCCCGCCTACGGCCCGCTGCGCACGGCCGTCGTCACCGAGGTACGGGAAGACGCCGCCGCCATGCTGCTCGGCGACGGCAAGCAGGCAGTGGTGAACTGGAAGGATATCAGTTGGGCCCGCCCGGCCTTGCGCAAGGGCTATGTCGGGGAAAAACCGAAGCAAGTCGCCGACGTCCTCAAAGTCGGCAACGTCGTCTATGTCCGCCCGGTGGATGACAAAAACGGCGCCCGCTGGCGTCTGGCGCAATTGCCCCAGGCACAATCCGCGCTGGTGTCACTGGATCCGGAAACCGGAGCCCTGCAAGCCCTGCAAGGCGGCTACAGCTTCGCCGCCTCCAACTTCAACCGGGCGATGCAGGGCCAGCGCCAGGCCGGTTCCGTGTTCAAGCCGTTTGTTTATACCGCGGCACTGGAAAACGGTTTCACGCCGGCCACCATCATCAATGATGCCCCGGTGGTCTACGACAGTTCCGAGCTGGGCAAGGCCTGGCGGCCGAAAGGTTCCAGCGGCCGTTTCTACGGCCCCACCCGCATGCGTGAGGCGCTGTACCGCTCCCTTAACCTGGTGTCGATCCGAATTCTGCGCCAGGTGGGCATCGAGCAGACCATGGAAACGCTGAAGGAATTCGGGCTGCCCTATGATCGCTTCCAGAGGGACCTGTCCCTGGCCCTGGGCAGCGGGTCGCTGACACCGCTGGAGCTGGCCACCGCCTATGCCATGTTCGCCAACGGCGGCTACCGGGTGGCGCCCTGGTACATTGATCGCATCGAGGATCGCGACGGCCATGTGCTGTGGCGCGCACCGGAGGTGTTGCGGTGCGACCTGCCCTGCGCCGATGAACGGGCCCGAATCGCCGCCGAGGAAGCGACCTGGGAACAGCGCGAACAACTGCCCACCCTGCTGGAACGCGAGGAAGTGAGCCTCGGCAACAGTGACAACGGCAATGAGCAACCTCCGGAAACCCTGCAGCCGCCGCCGGTACTGGCACCACGCACGCTGGACCCGCAGGTGGCCTGGCTGATGAACTCCATGCTGCAGGACGTGATCAAGCGCGGCACCGGTCGCCAGGCAAGCTCCCTGGGCCGCAAGGATCTCGCCGGCAAGACCGGTACCACCAACAATCATGTGGACGCCTGGTTCTCCGGCTATGCGCCGAGCCTGGTGACCACCGTGTGGGTGGGACTGGACACGCCAACCTCCCTGGGCTGGGGAGAATACGGCGGTCGCGCCGCCCTGCCGATCTGGATCAGCTACATGGGCAAGGCCTTGGAGGGCGTTCCGGAAACCTCCCTGCGTCAGCCGCCGGGCATTGTCTCGGTCCGCATTGATCCGAAGAGCGGCCTGGTCGCGCGGTCCGGCAACGGCAATGCCATCTTCGAGTATTTCCGTGAGGATGAAGTGCCAGAACAGGAAAGCCCCTACAATGGCGGCAGTGGCGGCAGCCCGGAACAGATTTTCTGATCCGTTCCCGGTTGCCGGATCAATCGCGGCTCACGAGCCGCGATTGATCATCCATTTCACCATACCTTTCAGATCATTGAGGAAACTCGAGCGGTTCGGGGACTCCGTATAGGCACCACAGCGGCCGTCATGTCGCAAGTGGCGCAACTCACCGCTCTCATCGAAGCCCATCAACGCCGCCTGGTAGGGGGCCGCTCCTTTGTAATCCGGATGGAAGAAACGCTCTCCGTTGGCCTCGTACACCTCGCCACGCAGCGCGGATCCCGACCGGCGGTAATGCGTCTTTTCAATAATACGGAATGTGTCGGGATCAATACCCGGCACCACCGCCAGGCCACTGCTCCAACCCTGCAGCCCGCGCCCTCCGCCTCGGCTTTGCCGATTCCAGTCCCATTCCACCCAGGCGAAATACAGATGCCGGTCGTCCCGGTAAAGCCCCTGCCCCAACGCCTCCATGGGAGCGCCGGAATCGCGCCGGCACAGCACCTTCACCTCATTGGTGTAAGGCTGATGGTAGAAGACGCTGTCATCCTGATAGAACAGCAGGTGCCAGCCAAACTCCTTGTCCGCCAACAATAACTTGAGATCACCCGGCCGCAGCGCCTGACCGGAATCCGCCGCCTGATCGGGCAATGGTTGGTCCTTGAAGAAGTAGCGATCACCATCGTGGCCGTAGTGGTTGCCCCAGGTGTCCCCTTCGACCCTGATCACGGTGAAGTCCCCCGGTTCTGCTCCTTCCACCACCTTGCCCCGGTAATAGACCCTGCCGGCGTCCTTGAGGTAGTAAAAGTCCGCCGAGGTCCGTTCCGTCACCGCCACTTCGCTCAACGAGGAAACATCGGCGTCGGCGATCCGGTGCCCCTGATAGTACAGCCGCCGTCCATCGTCGGCGTAATCGCCGTGGCGGACGCGGACCCTGGCGGCATCGGCGCCATCCAGTAACGTGGTGCGGTAATACACCCGGTCACCGGCACGATAGTAGTGGCGGCCCAGATAACGGACGGAATCCGGATTCACCTCCGGTTGCTGCTGGCCGTCGACATAGAAGTGCTCGCGGTCCCGGGCCAGACCACTGTAAAAGTAGCCTTTCCCAGTATCGCCGGGCACCGGTTCGAAAGTCTCCGGATCGGCCCCCTCGACCCGATGATGGCCCTCTCCCGCTCGCAGAAACCAGATACCACCGTTCTCATCATGGCTGTAGCGGCTTACCGGATAATCAGTGCGGTTCACCTCGGGTTCTTCCCCGGGATCCAGCCACAGCATCAGCGAGACCATCAGCGCCAGAATCGCCATGACCCAGGCCAGCCCCTGCCCCCATCGTCTCATTGATGCCCTCCCTTGGTTCCTGTTGCCTTTCGCCGCAGCAGCCAGCGGATACCACCGATGACAGTCAGCACGATGGCGAGCAGGATGAGGATAGCGCGGGCACGCGCCGGAACGTAATTCCAGTCCGGATTGCGCGTGTACGCCAGGCACTCGTTCTCTCTATCCAGCCTCTGTAGCTGCCCGTCTCCATTCACGCCCCACAGCCCGGCCACATACCCTTCGGCGGGATTGAGAAAACGGCGCTCATCGGCCTGATACAGATTCCCGGTCAGGGTTTTGCCTGGCATGTGCAAACGGCGCTCGCCGATCAGACGCCACTCATCGGGATGCACACCGGGCACCACTTCCAACCCGGTATACCATCCACGCAGGCCGCTGGCGTACCGGCCCTTGCGATGATCCAGTGCCGTCCAGGCGTAGTACAGATGCCGGTCATCCCGGTACAGACCCCGCCCCAATTGCTCCAGCGGCGCCCCGGAATCCCGCCGGCACAGAGGTTCCAATTCATTGGTGAACGGTTGGTGATAGAACAGTTGCCGCCCCTGATAAAACAGGAAATGCCAACCCAGATCCCGGTCCGCCAGCAGCAGTTCCAGGCCACCCGGCGGTAACGCCTGCTCGGTGCCTGCCACCCGCTCCGGCAGTGCCTGGTCTCTCAGGAAGTAATGCCGGCCATCGTGGCCATAAAAGGCATGGTGACTCCGATCCACGATCAACCCCGGCACTGCCACCAGCGCGAAGGAATCCGCATTCGCGCCCACCACCACGCGGTCCCGGTAGTACACCCGATGACGGTCTTTCAGATACCCCCGTTCCGCCGGCGTCGGCGCTTCCCGGGGGACCTTCGCCAAGGACGCGATGTCCGCACCCTGGATCCACCGACCCTGGAAATACAGGCGTCGGTCATCGTGAGCGTACTCGTTGGGGTACCTTGGGGCGTTCTGGAATACCCGCAGCCGGTCAGCATCCGCCCCTTCCAACAGCGTGGCACCGTAATACGCCTGATCACCGGCAACGTAGTAACGGGACTCCAGATAGTGCACGCCGTCCGGCGCCACACCGGGCATACGCTGCCCCATGGCATAGAGATGGTCGCGATCCCGGGCCAGGCCGCTGTACTCAATGGGCCCACTGGCATTGGCTGGCAGTGGCTCGAAGCTGTCCGCGTCGGCGCCTTCCACCCGCTGATAGCCATCGCCGGGGCGCAAAAACCAGACACCACCGGCGTCATCGTGGGCATAGCGGCTACGGGGATAATCAGCGGGGTCTACGTCGGCCCCCTTGGACAGCGTCCAGCAGATCGCCAGGGCACTGGCGATACTGACCAATACCGCGATGACAACAACGGCTTTGCCGCCGATGGCTGGCTCAGATTTGTTGGTATTGTCCAAACATCGCGCTCCATGCGTCTGCCGTTGTCCGACACAGTATAGTCATGCGGACCGGTTTGCGCGCGGCGCGGAGGGTGAGGGGTACAGACGTCGCGCTCGCCAGCTGTTCCCACGAAGGCCTCGACGACCTGCCGTGGGAGCGGCTAACGAACCCGTCCGTCAAAGCTCCGGGAAGATATCGTCCAGGGACTTCAGCGGATAGTGAGACGGGTAGCCTTTGCGGGCGACGCCAGAATCCACGGCCGCACGGGCCACGGCGGCGGAGACCCGGCCCAGCAGGCGCGGGTCGTTGGGCTTGGGAATGATGTATTCCGGACCAAAGTTCAGCGGCTCGCCACCATAGGCTTCCAGCACTTCCCGGGGCGGTGCTTCACGCACCAGCTCGGCGATGGCGTGCACCGCCGCCAGCTTCATGTCCTCGTTGATGGAGGTGGAGCGTACATCCAGGGCCCCCCGGAACATGTACGGGAAGCACAGAACGTTGTTGACCTGGTTCGGATAATCGGAACGGCCGGTGGCGATGATGGCATCGGCGCGGGCGGCCTTGGCCACTTCCGGGCGGATTTCCGGGTCCGGGTTGGCCAGCGCGAAGATGATCGGCTTGTCGGCCATCTTCTTCACCATTTCCGGCGTCAGCATATCCGGGCCGGACACGCCGATGAACACGTCGGCGCCTTCGATGGCGTCATCCAGGGTGCGTTTGTCGGTGTCATTGGCCAGCGCCGCTTTGTACTGGTTGAGATCGTCGCGGCGGTTGTGGATCACGCCCTTGCGGTCCAATACCAGGATATTTTCCTTGCGCGCGCCCATTTCGATCAGCAGCCGCACGGAAGCAACCCCGGCGGCACCGGCGCCAACGCACACCACCTTGATGTCCTCGATGCGCTTGTTCTGGATTTCCAGGGCGTTGAGCAGCCCGGCGCCGACCACGATGGCGGTACCATGCTGGTCGTCATGGAACACCGGCACGTCGCAGATTTCCTTGAGCACGCGTTCGATCTCGAAGCACTCCGGCGCGCGGATGTCTTCCAGGTTGATACCGCCAAAGGTGGTGTGAATGCGCACCACGGTATCAATGAACGCCTGCGGATCCTCTGCTTCGACTTCGATGTCAAACACGTCGATACCGGCGAACAGCTTGAACAGAATGCCCTTGCCTTCCATCACCGGCTTGGACGCCAGCGCACCCAGGTTGCCCAGTCCCAGGATAGCGGTGCCATCACTGATCACCGCCACCAGGTTGCCCTTGGCGGTGAAACGGTAGGCCAGCTCCGGTTCGCGCGCGATCTCACGCACCGGTTCCGCTACGCCGGGGCTATAGGCCAGGCTGAGGTCGCGACCGGTTTTCGCGCTCTTGGTCACCTCGACACTGATCTTCCCTGGACGTGGTTTGGCATGATAATCCAGGGCCGCCTTCTTGAAATCCTCGGACATGGTGGTCTCCGCTCCCCGAAACGGGCTTCAAAACACTATATTGGCCAAATAAAAATCAATCGACGTAAATTTCCATCGATACCAGATTCTACCGGTGGAAAGCTTCAATTGATGAAAAACCGCTGCTTATGTAAAACAATGCCGGCGATGAACGTAAAAAGCACCCGGAAGGGTGCTTTTTACAGGTGGAACGCAAAGCAATGAGAACGATCAGTTCTTCTTGGAGCGCAACACACCAAAGCGCTGCTTGAACTTGTCGATCTGGCCGCCGCTGTCCGCCTGTTTCTGCTTGCCGGTGTAGAACGGGTGGCAGGCGGAACATACGTCCACGGAAAAATCACCAGCACGGGTGGACCGGGTCTGGATGACGTTTCCGCAGCTGCAGGAAATCGCCACGTCCTGGTATTCAGGATGAATGTCTGCTTTCATAACTGGGCTCCATTGCGTGTCGCTACCCGATCCTGGCCGGGCACCACACTGGCTTACGCCGGGAAAAGTGAACGCGAACTATATCAGTTTGCGCCCGATGCGCAAGCTGTAACCGCCGTTTTCCGGATTTCCACGTGCCGCTCTCCACCTTACAGGTTGCCTTGCCGGTCCCTCTGCCGGGCTGTTTCGACTATTCCCTGCCGCCGGAGACGCCGGTGCCGCCCCGTGGCACCCGGGTGGAAGTGCCGTTCGGAAAACGGACCCTGGTGGGCGTGGTCCATGACCATCAGCCCAGCAACCTGAAGACGCTCAAATCGGTCAAACGGGTACTCGACGAGGCGCCGATCATTGATGAACGGCTCTACGCCCTGTGCGAATGGGCCGCCGGCTACTATCACCATCCCCTTGGCGAAGTACTGAATTTCGTGCTGCCAACACTGCTGCGCCAGGGGCAGGCAGCACGGCCGGACGCCGAGGTCCGCTGGCGTATCACCGACCGCGGCCGGCACGTGGCACTGGATCGCCTGAAGCGGGCTCCGCGCCAGCAGGAAGCCCTGGCCCTGCTGGCCGCACACCCGGACGGCCTCACCCCGGCCATGCTGGAAGCGCTGTCGGTATCGCGCCCGGCGCTCCAGGCACTGCGTGACAAGCAGTGGGCGGAGCGCGAAGAGCACCTGCCCCAGGTACCGCCGTTGCCAGCGGATGTCCTGGCCGAGCCCGCTCTGAGCGCCAGCGCGGAGCAGCGTCTGGCGATCGAGGCGATCAACCAGGCCAGCGGCTTTCAGCCGTTTCTGCTGGACGGCGTCACCGGCAGCGGTAAAACCGAGGTGTATCTGCAAGCCATGGCGCCGGTATTGGCGGCCGGCCGGCAGGTGCTGGTGTTGGTACCGGAGATCGGTCTGACACCGCAGACACTGCGTCGTTTCCGCCAGCGTTTCGCGGTGCCGGTGACCGTCATGCACTCGGGCCTGAACGACCGTGAACGACTGGAGGCCTGGCTCGCCGCCGGCGACGGCCGGGCACGCATCATTATCGGCACCCGCTCGGCGGTCTTCACCCCGTTGCACGCCCCGGGGTTGATCATCGTCGACGAAGCCCATGACGGCTCCCTCAAACAACAGGACGGTTTCCGTTACCACGCCCGGGATCTGGCCACCTGGCGCGCCCGCCAGTGGGACATTCCGGTGGTCCATGGCAGTGCCACGCCGGCTCTGGAAACCCTGCATCTGGCCCACACCGACCGCTACCATTGGTTGCGCCTGCGCGGACGGGCGGGTGGCGCCGCGCTGCCGGAGATCGAACTGCTGGATGCCCGCGACGCGGCACCGGACACGCCACTGCTGCCCCCCGCCCTGACCGCCATCGAGGACACCGTGCGCCGTGGCGAGCAGGCGCTGGTGTTCCTCAACCGGCGCGGCTTCGCCCCGGTGATCCTGTGCCGGGACTGCGGCTGGCAAGCGGAATGCCCGCGCTGCGACAGCGTCATGACCTGGCATCGCAGCCTCTCGCAGTTGCGTTGCCACCACTGCGATCATCAACAGAGGGTCCCGCGCCGGTGTCCGCAATGCGGCTCCAGCAATTTGATCGATGCCGGTGCCGGCACGGAAAAACTGGAGGCTCTGTTGAGTGATCATTGCCAGGCTCCCGTGGTTCGCATCGACCGGGACACCACTCGCCGAAAGGGCAGCCTGGACGCCAAACTGGCGGAGATCCGCGCCGGCGCGCCGGCGGTGCTGGTGGGGACGCAGATGCTGGCCAAGGGCCACCACTTTCCACGCCTGAGTCTGGTGGTGATCACCAATCTGGACGCCGGTTTCCTCAGCGCCGACTTCCGTGGCCCGGAACAGGCCGCGCAATTGCTGCTGCAAGTGGCTGGCCGCGCCGGGCGGAAAGATCTGCGTGGCCGGGTGCTGCTGCAAAGCCGCCATACCGATCATCATCTGGTGCGTCTGGCCGCCGCCGGCGACTACCATGCCCTGGCCGACACGCTGCTGGAAGAACGGCGCCTGGCCGGGCTGCCGCCGTTCGGCCACCTCGCATTGCTGCGCTGCGAGGCGATGTCCATGGACAAGGCCCTGGCCTTTCTCGATGAATGCGCGGCGCCCTTTCCGCAACAGACGAACATCGACGACGACAGCGTGAATCTCCTCGGACCAGCGCCGGCGCCGATGGAAAAACGGGCTGGCCGTTATCGCGCCCAACTGCTGCTGCAAGCACGGCAGCGGCCGGCACTGCACCGGGTACTCGACGCCCTGGTGCGGCACGCCCGCGGCTTGCCCTCCGCCCGCCACTGCCGCTGGCATCTGGATGTGGATCCCACCGAAATGGTCTAATTCGCCATTGGAATACGTCACCTCACTTGACTAAACTGGCGGTTTCCCCCGCATCCTGCCCGGGCTTTTCCGATCCCCGGGCCGTCAGGAGCATGCATGAGTCAGGTGGACATTCTGTTCCAGCGTTACGGCCCGCGTTACCGTCTGTGGGTAACGCTCACCGTCATGCTCGGCCTGGTGGCGCTGGGCATGTCCATCACCATCGTCAACGTCGCCATCCCCTATATAAAAGGCGCCTTCGGTATGAGCGACAGCCAGGTGCAATGGCTGTCCACCGGCTTCCTGGCTTCCACCACCGTATCCCTGCTGGTGGCGCCCTGGCTGGTGTCCGCGGTGGGCCAGCGCGCCACTTTCATGGGGCTGTTGCTGGTATTCATCATCGCCTCCCTGCTTGGCGGCCTCGGCGAGGGCATGGCGGCCCTGGTGGCCGCCCGGGTCATTCAGGGAGCGATGACTGGACTGATCCGGCCGGTGGCCATGGAAGCGCTGTTCGCCGCCTACCCGCCGGAAGGGCGGGGCATGGCCACCGCCATGTATGGCATGTGTCTGGGCCTGCCACTGACCCTGGCCACGGTGATCGGCGGCTGGCTGGTGGAGAACTTCACCTGGCGTTATGTGTTCTTCATCACCCTGCCGATCTGTGTCGCCGCGGTGGTGATGGGCTACTTCTTTTTGCCGCCCCGCGAGAGCAAAGGTCCGCGCTCCCCCTTTGACTGGGGTGGCGTGATCATCTCCTTCGCCGCGGTTTTCTCCTTGTTGGCGGCGCTGTCCAACGGCCAGCGCTGGGGCTGGGATGACCCCCGGGTACCGGTGCTGATTGTCACCGGCATCTTGCTGGGCACCGCGTTCTTTTTTTGGCAGAAGCGGTGCCGCCACCCGCTGCTGGACCTGGCCATTTTCCGCAATCGCCTGTTCGTCACCGGCACCACCGCCATGTTCCTGTTCGGCGGTACTTTCTACGGCATCATGTATCTGTTGCCCCAATTCGTGCAGACCATCCTGCACTACAGTCCGGTCAGTGCCGGCAAGATCTTCCTGCCTTCCACTCTGGTTCTGGCGATTCTGGTGCCTCTGGTGGGCCGGCTCAGCGACCGCTATCCGGCTCATTGGTTGACGCTGCCGGGGCTGGCTTGCGCTCTGTTCGCGGTCTGGCATATGGCGTTGATGGATTGGGATACCTCCTTCGCCTACCTGGCCACCACCATGGCGGTGCTCTCCGTGGGCATGGCGGCGTTTCCGCCACCCACCCTGTCCAAGGCCATCGCCGCGCTGGAGCCTCGCCTCACCGGCCACGGCTCCGGCGCCATCAATTTCGCCATGCAGCTGGGCGGCGCCCTCGGCACCGCCGGCCTGGTGATCATGCTGGAA
Source organism: Alcanivorax sp. 24 (assembly GCF_004360225.1). GTDB lineage: Bacteria > Pseudomonadota > Gammaproteobacteria > Pseudomonadales > Alcanivoracaceae > Alloalcanivorax > Alloalcanivorax xiamenensis. The sequence continues at coordinate 413,563 of NZ_SNUA01000001.1, read as the reverse complement.
CGCCGCACCGTGGAGCATGGCCAACAGCTCAACGCCGGCGTGCACGCCGGTAACAGCACTGCCCAGCATCAACTGAGTCAACTGGCCGAACTGGCCGGCCGGCTGGGTGTTCCAGACCCCCACCTGCAGGCCATGGCCGGGCATTTGATGGGTCGGCTGGAAACCCTCTGGGCGTCGATTTTTGCTTACCAGGACGGGTTCTGGATTCTGGTTGTCAGCCTGGTGCTGGTGGCGATCCCCTCGGTGCTGTTAAGCCGGCTGCACAACCGGCCTTCCGCCAACAACCCGGCCCCACAATGAAGGAAGACGACACCATGACCGACAGTTCGTCCCGCTCCCGTCCCCCACTCCGCCCCTCGCGGCAGCTGAAGCTCGCCGCGCTGGTGGCGCTGGTGGTGGCCTGCCTGATCTGGATGGCCCTTGCCATCCACCATCGGCTCACCCATGTCAGTGCCCAGGACGCGCGAGTGATGTCCAGCCAGGTCACGGTCAGCAGCCGGTTGCCCGGCTGGGTGCCGGAATTCACCCTCACCGAGGGCGACCGGTTGCAAAAGGGCGACGTGGTGGCCCGTTTGTACAGTGAGCCGGACCAGCAAAAACTGAAGACCCTGCAGGCCGACGTCGCCGCCATGCAGGCCAGACTCGACTACGAGCAGGCCCGGCTGTCGCTCGGGCAGCAGCAATTCGAGGGCGGCCTGCACATCACCAGCCAGGAACTGCAATCGGCCAGAGCCGCGGAGAAAGCGGCCAGGGCGCGGCTGACCCAGGCGCGCAAGGATTTCGAGCGTTCCGACGCCCTGCACCAGCGCGGCGCCGTTTCACAGCAGCAACGGGATCAGGACTACTACACTTACCAGGCCGCCCAGGCCGAATATCAACGCTCCCGGGAAGAGGTGGCGGTCAGCCAGGCACAGGCCGACAACGCCCATGTCGGTTTTCTCAATGGCGTGCAGGTGCCGTTGCCGCCCCCGACGGTGATGAAAGCCCAGGTACGAATCGCCCGACAGCAGTTGGAAGAGGCCCGCGCACGGCTGGCACAGCAGGAACTGCGCCTGCGCGATCTCACCGTACGCAGCCCGATCAACGGCGTGGTCAACAAAACCCTGATCGACCAGGGCGAATACGTGGCACCGGGGCAGCCGATTCTGATGATGCACGATCCGGATGACCTGTGGGTGGCGGCCAATATCAAGGAAACCGACGTGGCCGAACTGCGCCTTGGGCAGCCGGTGAACATCACCGTTGATGCCTATCCGGACGAATCTTTCAACGGCTCGGTGCAAGTCATCGGCCGCGCCGCCACCAGCCAGTTCGCCCTGTTGCCGGACCCCAACCCTTCCGGCAATTTCACCAAGATCACCCAGCGCCTGCCGGTGCGCATCCGTCTGGAAGACGGCCCGCTGGATCTGATCGGCCCGGGGATGATGGTGGAAGTGGATATTGATGTGAGCGGGGGATAGGTGTTGGCCGGACGCCGGCAATGCAAAACCAGACCCAACCCCCTGGCAAGCTCTAAAGCGCCTTTCTTATGGTTCCTCGCGGTTTAGCGGGAAGGGTCGCTCCGGCGGGGGGCTCCCGTATTGCTCGGTTACCTCGAAGACATCCATTCAGAGGGGGCTACAGCGCCGCTGTGGAAAGCGGCCCGGGCGGCGCTCCGCTTGGCCGCGAAGGCCCAGGGCCGTTGGCGATTCGCTTGCCAGCAAGCTTCCCACAGCAGCTTCATGGCATGATCCGTGGGAGACCAGCTTGCTGGCGAATGCGGCCCTCTGGTGTTGGGATATTCGCTTGCCAGCAAGCTTCCCACAGCAGCTTCATGGCATGATCCGTGGGAGACCAGCTTGCTGGCGAATGCGGCCCTCTGGTGTTCGGATATTCGCTTGCCAGCAAGCTTCCCACAGCAGCTTCGTGGCATGATCCGTGGGAGACCAGCTTGCTGGCGAATGCGGCCCTCTGGTGTTCGGATATTCGCTTGCCAGCAAGCTTCCCACAGCGGCTTCGTGGCATGATCCGTGGGAGACCAGCTTGCTGGCGAATGCGGCCTCTGGTGTGGGGTATTCACTTGCGGACACGCTCCCAGAGCGGCTTGGTAGCCCCTTCCGTTACAGACCCGTGCCCATGATTGAAGCACCGTGGCCCTCTAAACCGCGATGAACCTTTTTTATGACCGCAATGCCCGCGGCCCCGGGTTTTGACTTTAGCGTCTGGCGTCCAGCATCCGGCGTCCGGCGCCCCCCAGGGGGCGGCAATTCGATCCGGATTCACGTACAATCGCCGCCCAATCGAACCCGTCTTGAGAAACCATGAAAGACCGTCTGATCGCGCTGATCGACAGCGCCCTGGATACCCTGACCGCCAACGGCGTACTGCCCGCGGAAGCACGCCAACCAGTGCGGATCGAGCGCACCAAGGATAAAAGCCACGGCGACTTCGCCACCAACATCGCGCTGATGCTGGCCAAGCCCGCCGGCCTGAAGCCCCGCGATCTGGCCCAGGCCCTGCTGGACGCCCTGCCGGCGGACCCGGCTCTGGCGAAAGCCGAGATCGCCGGACCCGGTTTTATCAACTTTTTTCAATCCGACAACTGGCTCGCCTCGCAACTGGAAGCAGCCCTGGCCGACGACCATCTGGCGGTCCCCCGCCCTCAACGGCCGCTGACCGTGGTGGTGGACTATTCCGGGCCCAATCTGGCCAAGGAAATGCACGTCGGCCACCTGCGTTCCACCATCATCGGCGATGCCGTGGTGCGCTCACTGGAGTTTCTCGGCCACCAGGTGATCCGGCAAAACCATGTCGGCGACTGGGGCACCCAGTTCGGCATGCTGCTGGCGTATCTGGAGGAGCAAAAGGCCGAGGAAGGCGAAACCGAGCTGAGCCGCGAGTTGGCCAATCTGGAGACCTTCTACCGTGCCGCCAAACTGCGTTTCGACGAGTCTCCGGCGTTCGCCGACCGCGCCCGCGCACTGGTGGTGAAACTGCAGTCCGGTGACGAGTACTGTCTGAAACTGTGGAACGAGTTCAATCAGGTTTCTCTGAGCCATTGCTACGCGGTCTATGAGCGCTTGGGCGTCAGCCTCACCGCCGCCGATGTGCGTGGCGAAAGCACCTATAACGATGACCTGCCGAAAGTGGTGGCGGATCTGGACGCCGCCGGTCTGCTCACCGAGGACCAGGGCGCGCTCTGCGTGTTCCTGGACGCGTTCCGTAACAAGGACGGTGACACCCTGCCGGTGATCGTACGCAAGGCGGACGGCGGCTATCTCTACGCCACCACCGATCTGGCGGCTCTGCGTTACCGTGCCGGCCAGCTGCACGCCGATCGCATTCTGTATTTCGTCGATCAACGTCAGGCCCTGCACTTCCAGCAAATGTTCGCGGTAGCCCGCGAGGCCGGTTTTGTCGGCGCCGGAGTGGATCTGGCGCACATGGGCTTCGGCACCATGAACGGCCCCGACGGCAAACCGTTCAAGACCCGTGACGGCGGCACCGTCAAACTGATCGATCTGCTCGACGAAGCGGAGCAACGGGCCTATCAGCTGGTCAGCGAGAAAAACCCGGAGTTGGGCCAGGATGAGCTGCGAGCCATTGCCCACGCCGTCGGTATCGGCGCGGTGAAATACTCGGATCTGAGCAAGAATCGCAGCAGCGACTACATTTTCAATTTTGACCTGATGCTCAGCTTCGACGGCAACACCGCGCCCTACTTGTTGTACGCCTACACCCGGGTGGTCAGTGTGTTCCGCAAGGCCGGCCTGTCGCTGGATCAGGCGCAGGGTGAGTTCCTGTTGCGCGAGGAAGCGGAACAGGCGCTTGCGGCCCGCCTGGTGCAGTTCGGCGAGGCGGTTCAGTCAGTGGCGGACAAAGGCCAGCCACACCTGCTGTGCGCGTACCTGTATGACGTGGCCGGGTTGTTCTCCAGTTTCTATGAACATTGCCCGATCCTGTCCGGCGATGATGACGCCCTGCGCGCCAGCCGCCTGAAGCTGGCCGCCCTGACCGCCCGCACCCTGTCCGAGGGCCTGCGACTGCTTGGACTGACGCCGCTGGAGCGCATGTAATGGCAAAGAACACCCGTGGCGCCAGCCGCCGCCCCCGCAAGAACAGCAAAAAGCGTCAGGTCCCCGGCTGGGTCTGGTTGTTCACTGGCGTGGCGGCCGGTCTGTTCCTGGCGTTTCTGGTCCACCTCGCCCAGGTACAAAAAGAAGCGGGCACCGCCACTCTGGTGAAGGCTCCAGAGCAGTCCGGCCAGGACAACGCCAAGGGCACGGACAAGCCCAAGGCCGGCGGCGATGAGCCGACCTTCGACTTCTACGCGGTCTTGCCGAAGATGGAAGTGATCGTGCCCAAATCCAAGGACGAGAAAACGGCCCCGGCGAAAAAGCCGGCCACCACCAGCCGCGACGACAAACCGGCCACCGCGTCCAAGCCCGACACCAGTAAAAGCAACAACACCACCGCCGATACCGGTGACGGCAAGATCTATATGCTTCAGGCCGGCAGCTTCCGCAATGCCGGCGACGCCGACCGCCGCCGCGCCGAGCTGATCCTCAAGGGCTATGAAGTACGCCTGCAACCGGTAAAACTGGAAAACGGCGACACTTGGCACCGGGTCATGATCGGCCCCTACAACAGCGTCAACACCTTGCATAAGGCGCAGGACCAACTGGCCTCCAACGGCGTGGAAACCCTGCCGATCCAGGTAAAAAAGTAATCGCTTACACGCAACACGCCGGCACGCAAACACGCTAAGCGGGCCGGCCTCTGCTGGCTCAGCCCTGATTTCCGGGCAATCCGGCCTTTCCGCTTGGCCGCGGGGCTGGCAAGCATGGCGTGTTTGCGTGCCAGCGTGTTGCCCGCCAGCGATTCCACCATTGAAATCCCGCCCTCCACCCGCATATCCCCCGGAACACGAATAAGGAGATAGACGCGTGACCACTATCGTATCCGTTCGACGCGGCACCAACGTGGTGATCGGCGGCGACGGCCAGGTGAGCCTGGGCAACACCGTTATGAAAGGCAACGCCCGCAAAGTACGCCGCCTTTACCATGGCAAGGTGATCGCCGGTTTCGCCGGCGGCACCGCGGACGCCTTCACCCTGTTTGAGCGTTTCGAAGCGCAGTTGGAAAAACACCAGGGCCATCTGGTCCGGGCCGCCGTGGAACTGGCCAAGGACTGGCGTACCGACCGCGCCCTGCGCCGCCTGGAAGCACTGCTGGCGGTGGCCGACAAGGACAACTCCCTGATCATCACCGGCAACGGCGACGTGGTGGAGCCGGAACAGGGACTGATCGCCATCGGTTCCGGCGGCCCCTTCGCCCAGTCCGCCGCCACCGCCTTGCTGGAAAACACCGATCTGAGCGCCCGTGAGATCGTCGAGAAAAGCCTCAAGATCGCCGGCGACATCTGTATTTATACCAACCAGAATCATGCCTTCGAGGAGCTGAACTAGTGGCTTCCCTGACACCGAGAGAAATCGTATCCGAGCTGAACCGGCACATCGTGGGCCAGGATGAGGCCAAGAAAGCCGTGGCCCTGGCCCTGCGCAACCGCTGGCGCCGCATGCAACTGCCGGCGGAAATGCGCGCCGAGGTAGCCCCCAAGAACATCCTCATGATCGGCCCCACCGGGGTCGGTAAAACCGAGATCGCCCGGCGCCTGGCCAAACTGGCCGACGCCCCTTTCCTGAAAGTGGAAGCGACCAAGTTCACCGAGGTGGGCTATGTGGGCCGGGACGTGGAATCCATCATCCGTGACCTGGTGGAAATGGCGATCAAGATGCTGCGCGAAAAGGCCATCCAGCGGGTCGGCTCCAAAGCCGATGACGCCGCCGAGGAACGCATTCTCGACGCCCTGCTGCCCGCCGCCCGTGGCGAGGAAGCCGACAATACCGACTCTGGCACGCGCCAGATTTTCCGCAAGAAACTGCGCGAGGGTGAACTGGACGACCGTGAGATCGACATCGAAGTCAGTGCCAACCCGGCCGGCGTGGAAATCATGGCACCGCCCGGCATGGAGGAAATGACCAGTCAGCTGCAGCAGATGTTTTCGCGCATGGGCGGCCAGAAAAAACGGCACCGCAAACTCAAAGTGCGCGACGCCCTGCGTCTGCTCCGCGACGAGGAAGCGACCCGCTTCATCAACGAGGACGAGCTGAAAGTGGAGGCCATCGACGCGGTGGAGAACCACGGCATCGTCTTCCTCGATGAAATCGACAAGGTGGCCAAGCGCTCCGAAACCGGCGGCACCGACGTGTCCCGCGAAGGGGTGCAGCGGGACCTGCTGCCATTGATCGAAGGCTCCACGGTAAGCACCAAGTACGGCATGGTGCATACCGACCACATCCTGTTCATTGCTTCCGGCGCCTTCCATCTGGCCAAGCCAAGCGACCTGATCCCGGAACTGCAGGGCCGCCTGCCGATCAGGGTGGAGTTGAGTGCACTGACCCCGGAAGACTTCGAGCGCATCCTCACCGAGCCGCGTTGTTCACTCACCGAGCAATACAAAGCGCTGCTGGCCACCGAAGGCCTCAAGGTGGAATTCACCGGGGACTGCATCCGCCGCATCGCCGAAGTCGCCTGGCAGGTGAACGAGAAGACCGAGAACATCGGTGCCCGCCGGCTGCATACGGTGCTGGAGAAGCTGCTGGAGGAAATCAGCTACGACGCCGATGACCTCGCCACCCAGTATCACGACAAACCGCTGAGTCTGGACGCTGAGGCGGTCAATCGTTACCTGGGTGAACTGGCGGACAACGAGGACCTGAGCCGCTACATCCTCTAACAAGAAGTCCAAGGCAACTTCCCACGGAGAATGCTACGAAGCCGCTGTGGGAAGCTTGCTCGCAAGCGAATGGGGTTTGCTCGGGCGTTTGCAATATTCGCTTGCAAGCAAGCTTCCCACGGCGGCCTTGTAGATACGGCCGTGCCAACGTGTTGCCTATAAGCGTGCCAGCGAATTGTACGCTACAATGGCTCCCCTTTTTCCGCACCGGTCGCAGCAACAACGAGGTTCCCATGCCCGAATACCGCTCCCGTACCACCACCCATGGCCGTAACATGGCCGGGGCCCGCGCTCTGTGGCGCGCCACCGGCATGAAGGACGGCGATTTCGGCAAACCGATCATCGCCATCGCCAATTCCTTCACCCAGTTCGTGCCCGGCCACGTGCATCTGAAGGATCTTGGCCAACTGGTCGCCGGGGAAGTGGAAAAAGCGGGCGGTATCGCCAAGGAATTCAACACCATCGCGGTGGACGACGGCATCGCCATGGGCCACGACGGCATGCTGTATTCGCTGCCCAGCCGCGACATCATCGCCGACTCGGTGGAGTACATGGTCAACGCCCACTGCGCCGATGCGTTGGTGTGCATTTCCAACTGCGACAAGATCACCCCCGGCATGCTGATGGCCGCCATGCGGCTGAACATCCCGGTTATTTTTGTCTCCGGCGGCCCGATGGAAGCGGGCAAGACCAAACTGGCCGAGCACAAACTGGATTTGGTGGACGCCATGGTAATGGCCGCCGATGACAGCGTCGACGACGAAACCGTGCACGAAGTGGAACGTTCCGCTTGCCCCACCTGCGGCTCCTGCTCCGGCATGTTCACCGCCAATTCCATGAACTGCCTGACCGAAGCTCTGGGCCTGTCGCTGCCGGGCAACGGCTCGCTGCTGGCCACCCACGCTGATCGCCGCGAACTGTTCCTGGAAGCCGGCCGCCGCATCGTCGATCTGGCCCGGCTCTACTACGAGCAGGACATGGACAGCGTACTGCCGCGCAATATCGCCTCCCATCAGGCGTTCGAGAACGCCATGAGTCTGGACATCGCCATGGGCGGTTCCACCAACACCGTGCTGCACTTGCTGGCCGCCGCCCAGGAAGGTGAGGTGAACTTCACCATGGAGGACATCGACCGCCTCAGCCGCAAGGTGCCGTGCCTGTCCAAGGTGGCACCCGCCACGCAGAAGTACCACATGGAAGACGTGCACCGCGCTGGCGGCGTCATGGCCATTCTGGGCGAACTGGACCGCGCCGGCCTGCTGCACCGGGATCTGCCCATGGTGCACTCCGCCACCGTGGCGGAAGCGCTGGAAAAATACGACGTGACGCTCACCAGCGACGACGCGGTGAAGAAGATGTACAGCGCCGGCCCCGCTGGCATCCCCACCCAGACCGCCTTCAGCCAGGATACCCGCTGGGAGAGCCTCGATATCGATCGCGCCAACGGCTGTATCCGTGACTATGAGCACGCCTACAGCAAGGACGGCGGCCTCGCGGTGCTCTACGGCAACATCGCCGAGCGCGGTTGCATCGTCAAAACCGCCGGCGTGGATGAGTCCATCCTTACCTTCACCGGCCGCGCCCGGGTGTTCGAATCCCAGGATTCCGCGGTACGCGCCATCCTCGGCAATCAGGTCGTGGCCGGAGATGTGGTGGTGATCCGCTACGAAGGTCCGAAAGGCGGGCCTGGCATGCAGGAAATGCTCTATCCCACCAGCTACCTGAAATCCAAGGGCCTGGGCAAAAGCTGCGCGCTGCTCACCGATGGCCGCTTCTCAGGCGGCACCTCCGGCCTGTCGATCGGTCACGCCTCGCCGGAAGCGGCGGAAGGCGGCGCCATCGGCCTGGTGGAAGAAGGCGACACCATCGAGATCGATATCCCCAATCGCCGTATCCACATGGCCATCGATGACCGCGAGCTGGCGCAGCGGCGTGAGCGCATGGAAAAACGCGGCAAGCTGGCCTGGAAACCCAAGGAGATCCGTCAGCGCAGCGTTTCCACCGCGCTCAAGGCCTACGCCGCCCTGACCACCAGCGCCGACCGTGGCGCGGTGCGCGATCTCAGCCAGATCGGGGAGTAGGCAGTCCAATTGCAGACGCTGGGAAGTGGGAGCTTGCCCGCAAGCCAATACCCCACACCAGAGGCTGTATTCGCGAGCAGGCTGGTCTCCCACGGATCATGCTACGAAGCCGCTGTGGGAAGCTTGCTTGCAAGCGAATCGCCAACGGCCCGGAGGGCATTCGCGGCCAAGGCCGCTTCCCCACAGCAATGGGCTACGAAGACGCTGTAGGAAGCGGCCGTGAGGCGCTCCTCTTTAGTAGCGACGGTCATGGGAGCCGGCGCCGCAGCGCGTTATGATGCGTGAAACCGATCAAGGAGACGGCACTCATGACCCTTGCCTACTGGTGCGTACTGGCGGCGATTCTACTGCCCTACGCCTTCACCGGCTTCGCCAAGTTCCAGGGCGGTTTCGGCCCCCGGCAGAACCATAATCCCCGCGAGTTCCTGGATACCCTGGAAGGAGCACGCAAGCGGGCTCACTGGGCCCAGCAAAACAGTTTCGAGATCACTCCGGCGTTCGCCGCCGCGGTGATCATCGCCCATCTGGCACAGACGTCGCCGCAACCCACCATCGACGGCATTGCCATCGCCTTTGTCCTGAGCCGTTTCATGTACGGCGTCTGCTACATCGCCGATTGGGCCAGCGCCCGCTCCCTGGTGTGGTTTTTCGGCATCGGCTGTATCATTGCACTCTTTATTGGCACCGGTGCCTGAGGATTCTCATGTCGGTTAACGAATTTCTGGAAAAAGCCTGGTCCGACAAGGGCCCGAAGCTGGTCAGCGGCTTTTCACGCCCGCTGTACCACAATCTGGTGGGCCTGCTGAAAGGCCGCAAATACGATAAACGCGCCTACGGCGGCATGATCCGCCACACCGAGGCCGGCATGCTCACCGAGTGGGCCAGCCAGGTCCCCGCCGGCGGCGTGATCGTGGAAATCGGCTGTTATGGCGGCCTGTCCACCAGTTATCTGCTCAACGGTCTGAAGAAGAAGGGCGGCAAAATCCACGCCATCGACCCGTTCAATTCGGATCTGGACAAGCAGGAAGAGCTCACCGACGACTGCGTGCCACTGGAGAACAAACCGACCAAATCCCTGGTGGAACAACGCCTCAAGCGCAACGGCTTCGACGGCATGTTCGAGCTGATCGAGGGCTTCTCCCAGGAAGCCGCCCACAACTGGAATCCGGAAGTGAAAATCGACTTCCTGTGGATCGACGGCAACCACGAGCAGGCCTACCAGGATTTCAAGGACTTCGAGCCGTTCCTCAATCCCGGTGCCCGGGTGGCGGTGCACGACGCCCATCCCCGCTACGGCTATGCCGCGGTGGTGGAAGACGTGAAGAAGATCTTCGCCGAAGGCGCCTGGGCCGACCTGGAGCACGTAAAAAGCATCATTACCGGCCGCAAGGTGGGCTGACCCCCGGGCCGATGGGGCGCCCGGCGCCCCGCATCATGCCATGCCGTACCGCATACGCATCAATCAGCGGCACACCCTGGATTGTCCGGAATCGAAGACCATTCTGGAGGCCGCCCGGGAAGCCGGATTTGGTTTTCCCCATGCCTGCCGCAACGGCGTCTGCCGGCGCTGCGAAGGACAGCTTCAGCGCGGCAGCGTTCATCTGAGCCGCCCTCCCGGCCCGCTGAGCGCGGGAGAAAGCGGTGCCGATGCGGTGCTATACTGCGTGGCCTTTCCGATCAGCGACTGCGAGATCGATGTGCCAGATATAACCGCCCCCGGAGAGATTCCGGAGCAGACGTTGCGCTGCCAGATTCGCCAGCGGGAGCCCCTCAACCACGACGTCAGTCGGATCTGGTTGCGGCTGCCCGCCGGTCGGCAAGCCCATTGGTATGCCGGCCAATACCTGATTCTCGACCTACCCCACGGCCAGTACCCGTTTTCCATCGCCAATGCCCCTGGTGGCCGCGAGCTGGAACTGCATATCCGCCACGGCCGTGACAATCCCGGTGCCCGTCGCATCATGGCGGACCTCGCCGACGCCAGCACGGTATCGGTGATTCTGCCTCAGGGCCTGCGTTACCTGGACACGCCGCCGCCCCGGCCGCTGTGGTTCATTTGCGGCTCCACCGGCTTCGCCCCGGTGAAGGCGATGATCGAACGTCTGATCCAGGTGGGTTTTGAACACCCGGTGCGCTTGTTCTGGGGGGCCCGCACCGAGCAGGATCTGTACCTGCCCGGCCTCCCCGCCCAATGGCGGGACGCGCTACCGGACTTCCACGCGGTCACCGCGTTGTCCGACATCAGCAAACCCGGGCACGCCCAAGGGCTGGTGCATGAGGCCGCTCTGGAAGCGCTGGAACAACCCGAGCAACCGCTGTTCTACATTGGCGGCTCACCGGCCATGGTGTGGGCGGTACACGATGCCCTGGTGGAAGAAGGGGTACCGGCCTGCAATATGCACTCCGACGTGTTCGATTACGCGCCCCGCGATCAAGTCTTCACCCCGCCTTCTTGAAGAACACTCACGGCTACTGATCGCCACGGATCCGGCGACGGTAGCGGTCCGGACTGATCCCATGCCAGCGCTTGAACGCCTTGCCGAAATTGCTGGGGTCGGTAAACCCCAGCCGTGCCGCCACTTCACTCAGAGGCTCATGACTGTCCGCCACCAGTTCCGCCGCCCATTCCGAGCGCTGCTGTTCCAATAACTGCCGGTAGCCACTACCCAGCTCCGCCAGACGGCGGCGCAAGGTTCGTTCGCTCAGCGTCACCGCCCCGGCCAACTCCGCCAGCGTCGGTGAGTGCGGGGCCGCCGCCCGCAACAGCCCTCTCAGGGTCTGAATCAGGGGCGGTTCCCGATCCAGGTCCTCCAGAGCCTGCTCCGCCAGGTGGTAATGCAGACGGCACAGCTCCGGGTCCCCCAGGGGCAACGGCTGATGCAACCGGCCGCGTTCATGCCAGATACAGGCCTCGTCGCCATCAAAACGAACCGGGCAACCCAGGGCATCCCGCCACCGCTGCGGGTCCCCGCCAGAAGCCCGTCGCGGCAAACTGACGCCATGAATCCAGTCCTGCGCGCCACGCCGGCGCAAATGGTGCACATGGGCAGCGACGAAAGCGTCCAACGCGCAAGGGTGCACCGGCACCCCCGCCAGGGGCCGGATATGCAATCCGATGGCCTCCGGCCTGTGCACCCGCGCCACCACCACACTGGTGGAGATCAGGCGCTGAAAATGTTCGGTGTATTCCAGCAAAGTGGCCAGATCCGGCACCATCTGCAGTAGCAACCCCACTACCCGCAGATGCATCGGCTGCGCTTTCTGACCGACGGCCAACCCCAAAGCGGGATCACCGCTGAGGCGCACCGAGGCTTCCCAGAGCCGTGCCATGGCCTCCGTGGGCACCCGCCCGCCGGCGTTGCCGACCAACCGCGCCCGGTCCAGCCCCGCTTCGGCCAGCGCCCGGTCAGCGTCGAAGCCGCGTTGCGCCAGCACATCGCATACCGCCAGCGGCCAGGCCGCCACCGTGGTGGCCCCATCAACCACGCCAACGGCCATCACGCACCAGCCGTTGGCCGGTCGGCACCTTGGCCGTTCCGGCAGCGACATCTAGCCTGTGCCGGTTATCTTCATAAGGACGGTTCATTATGCGATTCCTGTCGTTTTCCCTGCTGTTTCCGCTGTTTCTTGTGCTCACCGCCTGTGGCGGCGAGAACGCGTCCGGCCCGGCGCCGGCACTGGCACCGGAGGCGTTGCGCGAACACAGCACGCTGTTCCGCAAAGGGGTCGAGGAGGTCACCGACGGCGTCTATGTGGCGATCGGCTACGGCCTTGCCAACAGCATTATGCTGGAAGGCGACGACGGTATCGTCATCGTCGACACCATGAGCACCCAGGAGGAAGGCCAGGAGGTACTGGCGGCGTTCCGGGAAATCACCGACAAGCCGGTGAAAGCCCTGATCTACACCCACAACCACGCCGATCACGTGTTCGGTGCCCGGGCCTTCGCCGCTCCCGGAGAGGTCCCGGTGTACGCTCACGCCACCACCCAGGACAAGATCAACCGCGTGGTCAATGAGATCCGGCCGATTATCACGTTGCGCTCCATGCGCATGTTCGGCACTTATCTCGACGGTAGCGAGCGGATCAACGATGGTATCGGCCCGCACCTGGGAGTCAACGAGGACAGCAATCTGTTTTCGCTCACCCCCGATCATACCTTCGAGGACGAGCTGGATCTCAATATCGCCGGCCTGCATCTACGCCTGATCCACGCGCCCGGAGAGACCGATGATCAGTTGTTCGTGTGGCTGCCGGAAAAGAAAGTCGTGCTCTCCGGTGACAATATCTATCAGGCCTTCCCCAATCTCTACACGATTCGCGGCACCGCCTACCGGGATGTGGCCCAATGGGCCCGCAGCCTGGACAAAATCCGCGCCCTCGAACCAGAGTATCTGGTGCCCAGCCATACCCGCCCGCTGATCGGCGCCCAGCGGATCCACACCACCCTCACCCATTACCGGGACGCCATCCAGTACGTGCACGACCAGACTCTGCGCTACATGAACCTCGGACTGACTCCGGACCAGATCGTCGAAAAAGTGCAATTGCCGCCACATTTGGCCAGCGATCCCTGGTTACAGGAGTTCTACGGCAAGGTGAGCTGGTCGGTGCGCTCCATCTTCAGCGGCTATCTGGGCTGGTTCGATGGCAACTCCAGCACGCTGCAACCGCGATACGACAGCGAGCAGGCACAGCGCATGGCGGATCTGGCCGGCGGCACCGAAGCATTGATGTCCGCGGCACAAAAGGCGCTGAAAAACCAGGACGCCCAATGGGCGCTGTCCCTGACCGACCACCTCCAGGTGCTCACGCAGGGCGATCAGGCGGTGACCGATCTGCGCGCCCGGGCCCTGCGGCAACTGGCGGAACAGGAGAGCAATCCCAACGCCCGCAACTACTACTTCACCGAAGCCCGTGAACTGGAACAGGGGCTGAAACCGGGACGGACCAAGACATCTCCGGAGTTTCTCGCCACCCTGCCGATCGAGAACTTCCTCGGCGCCATGCCATCCCTGCTCAAGGCCGAGGAAACCCTGGAGGTCAACGAAGCATTGGGCTTCCGCTTCCGCGACACCGGCAAAACCTTCACTCTGCGTATCCGGCAAGGAATCGCCCTGATCGAGAGCGGGCTCGACGACGACAGCGTGGCGACACTGGACACCAGCGAGATCACCTGGAAATCCATCGCCGCCGGGTCCCGAAGCGCCGCCCTGGCGCTGGCCGGCGATGATTTGAACATCGACGGCGACAAGCTGGACGCCCTGCGCATCCTGGGTTATTTCGAAAAAATTGAATAATCCGGCATCGGCGCACGCCGATGACCGCCCCGCCGTCTGGCTCCGGGCCCGGCCAGACGGCACAATAGGCACTGTTTATCAGCGCGGACCCCTTGGCCCATGGACGATCCGAACACAGCCTCGAAACCCGAGACCCTGGTCGCCTGCCCGGAATGCGACCTGGTACTGCGGGTTTCGGCGCCGGACAAGGGACAGTGGGTGCGCTGCCCGCGCTGCCGCCATCCACTGGTGCGACCGCCGGAGGACCGCCATCTGACCCCCGCTCTGGCCGTCGCCGCGCTGGTGATGCTGGCGGTGGCGCTGTCATTTCCCTATATCGAATTCCAACGCTCCGGTATCGGCGAGAGCATGACCGTGCTCGACGCCGCCACCAAACTGGCCGCCTTCCACCATCCCGAATTGGGTTTGCTGGTGTTCGGCACCATCGTGGTGTTGCCGGCGTTGTATCTGCTGGCGGTATTGTGGATCGAGTTCAGTCTCGGCCGCCGGCCGCGCCTGCCGGGCACCCGCACGTTGATCCGCGCCCTGCATTACTGCAAACCATGGATGATGGCCGACGTGTTCGCCATCGCCGCGCTGGTCAGCCTGGTCAAGATCATCGGCATGGCGGAGGTGTTCCTGAAACCGGGTTTCTGGAGCTTCGCCGGCTTCGCCCTGTTCCTGCTGATGGTGGTGCAAAGGGTCAATCCACTGGTGTTGTGGACACGTCTGGAAGGACCACCGCAAGCGCCATCCGCCCTGCGTCCGGGGGTATCCGCGCGCTTGCAACATTATCAGGGCTGCGAGCAATGCAGCCAGTTACAGCCGATTGAATATCACCATTGCGAACGTTGCTCCGCGCGTCTGCATTCACGCCATCCGGACAGTATCCAGCGTACCGTTGCCTATCTGGTGGCGGCCGCCATCGCCTGCTTTCCGGCCCATCTGTACCCGATCATGGTGACCACCAGCCTGGGCAACACACAACCGGCCACCATCATTTCCGGTGTATTACAATTCATCGCGCACGGTGACTGGCCCATTGCCCTGGTGATCTTCACCGCCAGCGTGGTGGTGCCGTTCGGCAAAATCCTGGCCCTGAGCTGGCTGTGTCTGGCCAGCCGCCGCGAGAAACCCCTGGATATGCCGGCGCAAATGGCGCTGTATCGCTTTACCGAATGGATCGGCCGCTGGTCGATGATTGATGTTTTCGTGGTGGCCATCGTGGTGGCGCTGGTGCGCCTGGGTAATCTGATGTCCATCGACCCCGGCCCGGGAGGGATGGCGTTCGCCGCCGTGGTGATTCTTACCATGCTGGCCGCGCACAGCTTCGACCCGCGCCTGATTTGGGACCAACAACAGCGACGAACGGATGACTACGACGCCCTCGAACGCCGCGCCTGAACGGCGCCCGAAACTCTCACCCGTGTGGCTGATCCCGCTGGGCGCGCTACTGATCGGTCTGTGGCTGGGCTACGATCACTGGGCCAGCCAGGGCCCCAGAGTGGTGTTGAAAATGACCGACGCGGAAGGCATTGAGGCCGGTAAGACATCGGTCAAGACACGCAATGTGCAGGTCGGCCAGGTGGAGGAAGTGGCGCTGTCAGAGGATCTCAGCCATACCCTGGTGACGGTGCGCATGCAGCAGGACACCGCCCGCATGCTCAACGACAAGACCCGGTTCTGGGTGGTCAAACCGCGCATCGGCCGGGAAGGCATCAGCGGCCTCGGCACGGTGCTCTCCGGCGCCTATATCGAATTGCAGCCCGGCGACGGCAAAAAGGAAAAACGCCGTTTCCAGGTGGAGGAAAAGCCGCCGATCACCGAAGCCGGCGCCAAGGGCCTGTATCTGACGCTGAACGCCCGCCCCGGCAGTAGCGTCGCCACCGGTGACCCGGTCACTTACCGTAACCTCACCGTGGGCCGGGTGGTGGACACCGAATTCCTGGCCGCGGAAAAGATCATTCGCCACCGCATTTTCATCGAGGAACCCTACGACGTGCTGGTCACCGACAGCGTGCGCTTCTGGAACGTATCCGGCGTCACCCTGCAACTGGACTCCGGCGGTTTCAAAGTAGGCATGCAGTCCATGGAGACGTTGATCGGCGGCGGCATCACCTTCGGCGTGCCGGATCAGGACATGCCCGCCGGCGCGCCAGCCAAGGCGGACAGTGAATTCGAACTGTACGCCGACGAGGAAGCCGCCCGGCGCGGTCTGTTCGACCAATACCTGGAATACGTGCTGCTGGTACAGGACTCGGTTCGCGGCCTGCGCCGGGGCGCGCCGGTGGAATACCGGGGCGTGCGCCTGGGCACGGTGGAGCAGGTACCCTGGCATTTCACCGCCGATCAGCCGGAAACGCTGACGCGTTTCGCCATTCCGGTGTTGATTCGCATCGAGCCCCAGCGGATTCTCGAGGACGAGGAAGCGGATCTGGACGAATGGCGCCAACGTCTTGATCGCATGTTCACTCATGGCCTGCGCGCCACGCTCAAATCCGGCAATCTGCTGACCGGCGCCCTGTTCGTGGACCTGAATTTCCAGCGCAATGCCGAACCGTTCGAGCAGGCCCGGTTTGAAGGGGTCCCGGTCTTCCCCAGCAGCACCGGTGGGCTGGCTCAGTTGGAAAGCCAGGTGGCGGAGTTGATGGACAAGATCAACAGCCTGCCGCTGGAGCAGATCGGCAACAAGCTGGACCGCAATCTGGCGGCCTCGGAATCCACGCTCAAGGCCTTCGCGGGTACCGCCGAACGGCTGCGACAGCTGCTTGAGGATCCGGCGGTGGCCGGCATGCCGGAGCGTCTCAACGACACACTGGGTGCTCTTGAGAAAACCCTGGCGGGCCTGGAGCCCGGCTCCGACGCCTATCAGCAGCTGTCCGGAACACTGCAGCGGATGGAGCGGTTACTGCGCGACGCCGAGCCCTTGATGCGGACGCTCAAGGAACACCCCAACGCCCTGATTTTCAGCACTGACCCGGAGCCGGACTATGAGCCGAAAGCGGCCCGTTAAGCTTTTTCTTGTTCTGCCGTTACTGGCGACGCTGATGGCCGGCTGCGCCAGCAGCCCCGCCGGCCCCTCGGTCCAGTATCTGCTGCCGGGCGCGGCGCAGTCGGCGCTGCGCGGGGCGTTGCCGGACATCCGCCTGGACACCGCCGGCTACCTGGATCAGTCCGGGGTGGTGATGCAGACCGGCCCGGTGGAAGTGCGCGCCGCCCGTCAGCACCAATGGG
This sequence comes from Alcanivorax sp. 24, assembly GCF_004360225.1. Classification (GTDB taxonomy): domain Bacteria; phylum Pseudomonadota; class Gammaproteobacteria; order Pseudomonadales; family Alcanivoracaceae; genus Alloalcanivorax; species Alloalcanivorax xiamenensis. Next base: position 396,191 of record NZ_SNUA01000001.1, on the reverse strand, counting down.
CGGAGCCACTGCCCCGGCAGTTGGCGCGTTCACTGGCGGCACGGCTGGCACGGAACGGCGTCAACGCTCCCGGGCGCCTGGAAGTGCTGGTCACCCGCTTCCAGGGCACCGCCGAAGGCGAGGCGGTCATTGAGGGTCAATGGCGTTTCCTGGGAGATCAGGGCGCCCGGGCGGGCGAGCACTTCCTGGAGCGGCGACCGCTGCCAAGGGACGGCTACCCGGCTCTGGTGGAACAATTGGATGAAGGCTGGAACGCGGTGGCGGATGGCATCGCGAACGGCTTGACCGGCCCTTCCCGGTAATAGACGCCACCTACACCGCACGCTAATTCGCTGGCAAGCCAGCTTCCCACAGAGGGGTCACGAAGCCGCTGTGGGAAGCTGGCTTGCCAGCGAATACATGTGACCTCTGTCCACAAAGCTACGCGAGCGGCGATGGGGTAGCGTACCAGCGTGCCGCCCTCCCTAACCGTTCAGTTCGGCATCGGCAGGGACGGCAGCTCGCTGTCCAACCGGGACACCCTTCGTTCCAGTGCCTGGTCTGCTTTGCCGTGATCCCCCAGCGCCCGATACAGCCGCGCCAGTTCCGCCAGGGCGGTGGCGCTCTGACTGGAGTTGGCCGCGGCTTCGAAGAAGCTCTGCGCCTTGCCCCACAGACGCGCCTTGAGCGCCACCCGTCCGGCGGTGATCAATACAGCGGCATTGCCGGGCCGCTCCGCCAGCCACCCTTCCAGAACCTGCAGCAGGTCATCCGGCGACACGTCATCGATGGCCTCCAGAACCGGCGGCAAACGGTCATCCCACTCGATGTTCAGTTGCTCGCGCACCAGGCCCAGCGCCACTTTGCCCTGCCCCAATTGCGCCAGGAAACCGGCGTAGCGGGCCTTCATCGCCGCATCGTTCTTCAGGGCCAGCGGCACCGATTTCCATAGCCGGCGCAGCTCGGCGGCGCGGGACTCGGCGTCATTGAATCCGGGCTTCTGCGCCACCTCCTGAACCCGTGCCAACCATGCCCGGCGCTCGCGGCGCGCCACGCTCTGTTCGTCGAGCACTTTGCGCAATCGGGGAATCAGGTCGCACAGTGTCGGCCAGTCATGCAGCCGATCCAGCACATCAGCGTACAGGGTCAGAATCCGGCGATTGTTGGGGGCCTGTTTGAGTAGCGCTTCCAGTTCATGGCGCGCCTGTTCCGGCTGACCGTCGTCGAGAGCAAACCGGGCCCGCATCAGACCACTCATCAGCAGCCCCCGGCGGTCCACCGACGCCTCGCCCAGATACTGCTCCAGCGCTTCGCCGTCACCGCGTTCGCGGGCGCATTCCGCCGCCAGCAGCCAGGCCGCCAGCGGCCAGTCACCTTCACGGCCGGCGGCGGTCAGCAGCCGTTCCGCCTTTTTGATATCGCCATCCACCAGCAACACCAGACCGCTCTTCAGACGACGGCGGGCCACCGACTGGCGGAACCGGCGCGTGGCGCGCACCGGCTCCGCCAATTGCCACAATCCGTTGAGAATCAGGGTGGCCACGATCAAGGCCACCGCCGAGAGCACCGCCACCAACACGGCGAAGCCCAGCGTGGTATCCATTTCCCAATTACCACGCACCAACAGCAGGTAACCGGAATCCGCCGCCATCCAGCGACCCAGCGCCGCCGCCGCGATCAGCGCCAGAACCAGCAACAGGAGGATTTTTTTCATGCGTCACCCTCCTTGCGCTTGAGCTCACGAATCGCCGCCAGACCGCCGCCAATGTCCGGCAGCGCCTGACTGACCGCCTCTTCGTCCAACTCATCCAGTGCGGAAAGCAGGTGGCGGGTGGCCGGATTATCCCCACGGAACCACTGTTCGATGGTTTCCCGGGCCTGATTCAGAGCTTGTCCGTAACTTTCCGCACGCCCCTGCAACAGAGCCAGTTGCGCCTGCTGCAGGCTGGTATTGATGCTCAACCGCACCAGCGCCGCTTCACTTTGTGTCATCGGCAGCGGCTCGGCGGCGTCATGGTGGCGGATGTTCACCGGCAGATGGGAAAGAAGCCGCTGCCACCAGGAAGGCTTGGCGTCGCCGTCACCGGCGTTGCTGTTTCGCGGACGTTCACGCAACGGCACCGCCAGCTCGTCGACCCGCTCGCGCAAGGCGCCGAGTCTTAACACCAGGGCCTGGACGTCCATTTGCAGGGCGGCGTTGAGCGCTTCCATATCGGCGGCCAGGGCACGGCGGGCCGGGAGTGTCCGCGGATCATCCAGACGGGCCAGGGTTTCGTCGGAGGCCTTGAGCAACCGTCGCGCCGCTTCGGCGTCGCCGGTGAGCAACAAGCGCTGGCTAGCCAGGCTGGCCAGGGATTCCGCCTCGGTGATCAGCCACAGGCGCTGGCCGCCCTGGCTCATGTCATTCAGTTTTTCGCGGTCCCTCGCCATGCGGGCTTCTGTCTCTTCCTGGGTGTGGCGCAACGCCGCCAGCGCCTGACCTTGCTTGCGGCTTTCCTCACCCTGCTGGTCCAGCCGTTTTTCCAAACCGGTCACCTGCTGTTCCAGACCACTGCGCTGCCCTTCCAGGATCCGCCATTGCTGCCATCCCCACCAGCCGGCACCCGCCAGCGCGGCAATCACGATAAGGAGGATAATCAACGGCCACAGGGCCAGGCCCCGCTGGGACGAAAGTGGACGGTACAGCGTCATGGGAGCTCCCTTTTTTGTCATCCCGTGTTGTCATCCCGGCGCGCTGCGCCGGCGATTGCCCTTATAAGGCCTTTCCTTTGAAATGATTCAGAGCAAGCCTGAAAAGCCGGGCGACGGAGCGCCCAATAAGCCACAGCATAACCCGCTGCGGAAAGAAGAAAACCTTTGATGCCTGGCCGTGGCGCCACGGTTGCAATTTTTTACTTCAATCACCGGCACTAACCAGCGCCGCCACCATGTCCCTATCATGGGCACTGGCGGCCACGGTTACAGGGCCCTGGTGATCCTCACGTACCGCTTGCGCCACCCTCTCACCGGCGCTCACCACCCGGGTCGCGGGAGGCACCCGCGCCGCTATCGCGCGCCAGCCCTCGACACTGGTCACCAGTACCACGGAGGCGGATTCAGGCCAGAGGAAGGACGGGTCGGCACGGCGCCGATAGAAAGGAATGATATCGACCTCGGCCCCCTGTTCACGCAACCGGGCAGCGAGCCAGTCACGGCCGCTGTCCGCGCGGCAGATCAGGATGCGCTGACCCGCCACCACCTCCAGACAGGGCAGCGCCAGCACCGCCTCGGAATTGAAACCGGCGCCGGGGTATTCCGGTGCCATCCCCGCCGCCGACAGCACCCGGGCGGTGGCTTCGCCCACCGTCAACCAGTGCACGCCCACCGGCCACTGCGGCCAGACATCGGCGAACGCTTCCAGCGCCAACTCTGCGGCGTTGGCGCTGACGAAGAACACCGCGTGGTAAAGGTCCAGATCCAGAATGCGGCGCCGGTCCGCCGCCGACAGCGGCAACGGCTCGATGGTCAGCGCCGGCTGGTGGATAGGGACATGGCCGGCATCGCGCAGCAGCGCCGCCAGCGTCCCGCCCTGCCCTCGCGGCCGGGTGATCAGCACCGTACTCATGAGCGTTGATACAGCTCCGCCAGAATGCGCTCGGCGCCCTGCTCCAGCAAGGACTCAGCCACCCGCACACCCAGTGACGCGGCTTCTTCGCGAGGCGCCCGGGCCTCAGCCCGCAGCACGGTATCGCCGCTTTCGCTGGCCACCAGACCGCGCAACCAGAGGGTATCGCCCTCAAGCAGGGCAAAACCGGCGATCGGCACCTGGCAGCCGCCTTCCAGACGGCGATTCATGGCCCGCTCGGCGCTGACCCGGTCCCAGGTCAGCGGGTCATTGAGCGGTGCCAGCAGAGTCCGCACCGGCTCATCTCCGGCCCGGCATTCAATACCCACCGCGCCCTGGCCCACCGCCGGCAGGGACTCTTCCGGCGGCATTTCATAGCGGATACGATCGTGCATCTCCAGCCGCTTGAGGCCGGCGGCGGCCAGAATGATGGCGTCGAAGTCACCGCTGTCCAGCTTACCGAGCCGGGTCTGTACATTGCCGCGCAGGCTGGCGACCTTCAGATCCGGCCGGTTAGCCAACACCTGGGCCTGCCGGCGCAGGCTGGAGGTGCCGACACAGGCGCCTTCCGGCAAGGCGAACAGGGCATCGTGGTGATTGGAGACGAAGGCGTCGCGGGGATCCTCCCGTTCACAGATCACCGGCAGCGCCATCCCCTCGGGGAGTTCCATCGGCACGTCCTTCATGGAATGCACGGCGATGTCGGCGCGGCCATCCATCATCGCCTGCTCCAGTTCCTTCACGAACAGGCCCTTGCCGCCAATCTTGGCCAGAGGTGTATCGAGGATCTTGTCACCCTGCGTCTTGATCCGCACCAGCTCCACGGTCAGCCCCTCATGCAGCGCTTCCAACCGCCGCTGGACATACTCGGCCTGCCAGATGGCCAAGGGGCTGGAACGGGTGGCGATGCGCAGAATGCGGCTCATGCAACTCTCCTGAACTGATAAGGAACCGTGGGCCGCACATTCTACCGGAAACAGAGCCGGGTTTGCCGGGGAGATCCCGGCCATGGGGCGTTGATATCACCACGCGCTGGCAGGCAAGCCCCGTGGTTGCTTGGTGGCGATGGCTTCACGGCCCGGTCCGAGGGAAGGCGGCGGGCGGTTAACCAACCGTCAATTCCGATTCAGCAGCGCCTGGCGCAACCCGGCCAGGTGGCGCCGGCTGACCGGCAGGCGCACGTCCAGATCGCGCAGCCGCACTTCATAACCGCCGTCGGAACCACCATGTTCCAGCGCTTCGATACAATGCAGCGCCACCAGGGTGCTGCGGTGGGTGCGCACGAACAGGCCGTCGAATTCCTTCTCCAGATCCTTGAGCGGTTCGTTGATCACCACCGATCCGCCGGTGTGATAGACGGTGACGTATTTCTGGTCGGCCTGGAAATAGCGCACATCTTCCACCTGTACCAGTTCCAGCCCCCGGTAGGTACGGGCGCTGATATGGCGGCGCTGACGCGGCCGGTTGGCGGCCATGCGATGCTGTACTTCCGCCAGTTGCACCTGATTGAGGGCACGGACTTTCTCCAGCGCCTGACGCAGATCGGCCTCACTCACCGGCTTGAGCAGATAATCCAATGCATGGACCCGAAAGGCTTGCAGCGCGTGTTCCTCGAAAGCGGTACAGAAGATCACCGCCGGCGCCGGTTCCAGGCGGGTCAGGTGGGCACCGGCCTCAAGGCCATCCATGTCCGGCATGCGAATGTCCATCAGCACCACATCCGGGTGCAAGCGGCTGGCGCTGGCCAGAGCCTCGCGTCCGGTGCTGGCCTCCGCCACCACTTCCATGTCGCACCGTTCCACCAGCCGCTTCAGTCGCATTCGGGCCAGGGCTTCGTCGTCACAGACCAATACGCGCATGCGTCCCCCCTTCCTGTCCGTGCTTCATTCTATCGTTATGTCTTCTGGCATATTTTCCCGCGCGGTCACCGGCTCGGGGCGGGCGGGGAAACGGATTTCCACATCATAATGGCGTCTCAGATCGCGGGCGCGCACCTCCACCTGGTTACCATGCAGCACTTCCAGACGATGGCGCACATTTTCCAGCGCCATGCGGTTGCCGCGATGATGGCCTTCCCCTTCCGGTTTCGGATTGCGCACGCTCAACACTATACGGCCTTCCTCACACCAGGCTCTGATGGTGATCACACCCCCGCCGGGCAGAGGCTGGATACCGTGGTAAATGGCGTTTTCCAACAAGGGTTGCAGGGTCAGCAGCGGCATTTCCTGATGTCGTGGATCCAGGTCTAAGCGCCAGTTCACCCGCAGCCGTTCACCAAGACGCAGTTGTTCGATATTGATATAGCGCTCGCACAACGACAATTCCTCGGTCATCGGCACCGGGTCGGCGTTGTCCTTGAGGCTGGCCCGGAACAGCCTGGACAGGTCCTCCACCGCCCGCTCGGCGGCGTCCGGGTCGATACTGATCAGACTGGCGATGATATTCATGGAATTGAATAGAAAATGGGGCCGGATCCGCGACTGCAGCGCTTGCAGCCGGGCCTGCAGCTGGGCCTGTCCCTGGCGCCGCAGTTGCTCCTGCACATAGACATAACGCATCACCAACCCGGCCAGGATGGTGGCGATCAGCACATTGATGAGAATGTTCGGGTGCCAGAGAGCACTGCCAGGCGGTGTCCAGGACAGCAAGCCAGTGAGCATGTTGGCGGCAATGCTGAAAACCAGCGTATTGGCGGAAACCACGCCGACCACAGCCAGCGCCGCCCAGGAGTGCGGCAGGCGGTTCAGCCAGCGGCGCAGCAGGCAAATCAGCGCCGCCGAGCTGAGCGCCACCCATTGGATGAACAGCGAGGTCAGCGCCAGCCGGCCGAGACCGAACGCCTGATAGTAACTGGCCACCAACGCCACCACGATGGCCATCAGTTCCGCCACCACCACCACCACCAGCACCGCCCGGGCGGAGCACAGATCAGGCAGGAAGGCGTTTTGCGAGGAAGTATCCATGCCAGGGCCTGTTCTCACTATTTGCATCCCGCCTGCTGGATGCCGTTTTTGCCTCCAGCCAGGCGGAGGGCGCGCGGTTTGGTCATTCCAAATGAGCAACCGACAACGACGCTGGAGGCAGACAGGGCTCCAGCCCTTCGGGTTGCGGCTAATACGTCACCACTCTGCGTTACTCGTCGCTCATTTGGAATGACCAAACTTCTCTCCTCGTGCCTGGATTGGTGACGTTTTAGCCGCAACAGGCGGGATGCAAATAGGCTGAACAGGCCCTAGCGGTTATACCCTGCCGGAAGCACCACAGCCAGCCCCGGAGTGTTATACTGCGCGCCCGCTATCCGGCCCGGTGGGTACCGGCGCATCAACGAACAGACGAGCAGCAAGATGAGCGACAAGCAGCAGCAAAACAAACTCTGGGGCGGCCGCTTCAGCGAATCCACCGACGCCTTCGTGCAGGCGTTCACCGCCAGCGTGTTGTTCGATCAGCGCATGTACCGGCAGGATATCCAGGGCTCCCAGGCCCACGCCACCATGCTGGCGGAAGTCGGCGTGCTCACCACCGAGGAGCGCGACGCCATCCTCCAGGGGCTGGATGAAATCCGCCAGGAGATCGAAGCCGGGGAATTCGCCTGGTCGGTGGCACTGGAAGACGTGCACATGAACATCGAGGCGCGGCTCACCGACAAGATCGGCATCACCGGCAAGAAGCTGCACACCGGCCGCTCCCGCAACGATCAGGTGGCCACCGACATCCGCCTGTGGCTGCGCGATGAGATCGACCAGTTGGACACCGAACTGCTGCGTCTGATGACCGGCCTGCTGGATCTGGCCGAGCGCGAAGCCGCCACCATCATGCCCGGCTTCACCCACCTGCAGACCGCCCAGCCTGTGACCTTCGGCCACCACTTGCTGGCCTGGTTCGAGATGCTCAAACGCGACCGCGAGCGGCTACTGGACTGCCGTAAAAGAGTGAATCGCATGCCCCTGGGCGCCGCCGCGCTGGCCGGCACCACCTACCCGATCCAGCGGGAACGCACCTGCGAGCTGCTTGGTTTCGACGCCGTGTGCGAAAACTCCCTGGACGCGGTCAGCGACCGCGACTTCGCCATCGAGTTCTGTGCCCTGGCGGCGCTGTCCATGACCCACCTGTCACGGATCAGCGAGGAACTGGTGCTGTGGACCAGCGCCCAGTTCAACTTCATCGATCTGCCGGACCGGTTCTGCACCGGCAGCTCGATCATGCCGCAGAAGAAAAACCCGGACGTGCCGGAGTTGGTGCGCGGCAAGACCGGCCGCGTCAACGGCCATCTGATCAGCCTGCTGACCCTGATGAAAAGCCAGCCGCTGGCCTACAACAAGGACAACCAGGAAGACAAGGAACCGCTGTTCGACGCCGTCGACACCCTGGCCGGCAGCCTGCGCGCCTTCGCCGACATGATCCCGGCGCTGGAACCCAACCGGGAAGTGATGCGCGAAGCGGCCCGCCGCGGCTTCGCCACCGCCACCGACCTGGCCGACTACCTGGTGCGCAAGGGCATCCCGTTCCGCGACTCCCACGAAATCGTCGGCAAGGCGGTGGCCTACGGCGTCAGCAAGAAGAAGGACCTGGGCGACATGAGCCTGTCCGAGCTACGCCAGTTCAGCGATCAGATCGATGACGACGTGTTCGAAGTGCTGACTCTGGAAGGCTCGGTGAGTGCCCGCAACCATATCGGCGGCACCGCCCCGGAACAGGTACGCGCCGCCGTGGCCCGCGCCCGCGAGGCGCTCGGCGCCTGAGCCCCAACGCTGTGCGCTGCCATGGCCGCTTCTCACGAACCGGTCCGAGAAACCGCTGTGGGAAGCGGCCATGGCCGCGAATGCCCTCCGGGCCGTTGCCCATTCGCTTGCAAGCAAGCTTCCCACAGCGGCTTGGTAGCATGATCCGTGGGAGCCAGCCTGCTGGCGAATGGCGCGCTAGAGCTTGCAAGGCACCATGGAATCTTCCACAGCCGCCTTGTAGCCATCTCCGAATTCATGTCGCTAAAGCCCTCAAGCGGGCCTTTGTCTTTGGCGGTCCCGCGCACTGCGTATAAGCGCAATACCTTCAGAACTCCGCGCTCACCGACAGCACCGCCGTACGCGGCGCGCCCACGGTGAGCATGCTCCAGCTGTTGACGCTGGCCCAGTAAGCCTTGTCCCCCAGGTTCTGCACGGTGAATCGCACCGTCACCGGGGTTCCGGCCAGGTCCGCCCGGTAACGCGCGCCCACATCCCAGGTGGTCCAGGACGGCAGTTCGCGGTCGTTGCTGCTGTCCAGGTACTGCTCCCCAGTGTGGGTGGCGGACGCCGACAGGGTCAGATTCGGCAGCGGAGCCGGATCCCACTCAACCGTCATGTTGGCTTGAAAATCCGGGACGCCGATCGGCGTATTGCCTTTCTTGGCCGGGTCTTCGCTGCGTGAGTATTCGGCGTCCATGATCATCAACCCGGACATTAACCGGAGACGCTCGGTGAGACGGCCAAACACCATCGCCTCGATGCCCCGGTTGCGCTGTTCACCGCTGCGCCGATAAACCCTGCCGTCCAGTTCCGCCGACGGCTTGGTGATTTGAAACGCATCAAGCGTGGCGCCGAGCCCTCCCCGGTCCAGTTTGACGCCGACTTCGTACTGCTTGGCCACGTACGGCGCCAACGCCTGCCCGCTGTTATCGGCGGTCACCGGCGCAATGTCGCCACGACTGAGCCCTTCGGTGTAATTGCCATAGAACGACACGCCGGACCAGGGCGAGACCACCACCCCGCCGAACAGCGCCGTCGCACCTTTATCGTAATCGTTGGTGAACACCCCGGCGTTGTAGTTATCGGTTTCGATACGCTGGCGGCGAGCCCCCAGCGTCACCTGCAAGCGCCGGTCCAGAAAGGACAGGGTGTCGGCCACCGCCACGCCGCTGAATTCCGATTCGGACAACTTGGGAATACTGCCTGGCCGCGCCACCGTAATTTCCGGGTGCCCCACCGGATCATAAATGTTCGAGTCCCAGCCGTCGGTGGCGTAAACCGCGCCACGCCGGTAAGTTTCCCGGTAACGGCTGACCTGCAATGACATCTCATGGCTCACCCGGGCGGTGTCGAGCAGGGCCCGCAGCCCGACATCGGCGGTACGGCGCTGATTACGGAACAGCATGTAGGATGGGGAATCCTTCACATCACCGGCGCTGTTCTGAATCATCGGATAGCCAAACAGGCGGTCCACCTCACTGTCACCTCCCCCCACGTTGGCGAACAGCATCAACTGATCGTCGAGGTCGTATTCGGCGGACAGCAGCATCGACTGGTCATCCACACTGGACCATTCCCATGCCTGGGTCACGTTGCGCCGGCCGTCGGGCGCACCGGGCAACGGCACGCCATCGGCGATCATCAGTTCTCGGGACGGGGCGTCATAATCCTCGCGCTGGTCCAGCAGATCCAGGCTGGCGCGCAGCCGGTCGCCCTGATAATCCACGGCCAGCGCGGCGTAGCCGGAGGTCCGTTCCTGATTGTCCAAACGGGTGTCTCCGTCAGTATAGCCACCGTTGAAGCGAACGCCCCAGCGGCGTTGCTCACCGAACCGGCGACTCACATCCACGGCGCCGCCGAATTGCCGGTCCTGGGTAAACTGCAGCTCCGCCCGGTTCAGGTCGGTGTCCTGGGCGCGCTTGGGTACGACATTGATGGTGCCGCCGACACTGCTGTTGGGGGACAGGCCGTTGAGCAGGGTGGACGGCCCCTTGAGCACCTCCACCCGTTCGGCGTAACCGGTCAGCACCCGATAGTTGGGCGCCACCCCGAACACACCGTTATAGGATACTTCCCCGGAGTTGCCCTCGTTCATGGCGAATCCGCGGATGAAGAAGGAATCCAGCATGCCGCCGGCACCGCTGGCGTTACGTACCGAGGGATCATTGCGGACCATTTCCGCCACGGTGCGGGCCTGGAGATTATCGATGGTTTCGCGGGTATAGCTGGTGATGTTCACCGGCGCGTCCATATAGTCCTTGTTGCCGAGCATGCCGACCTGTCCGCCGCTGGCGAGCTGACCGCCCTCGTAGGGCACCGGAAGCGCCACCGCCGGTGAACCACCGATACCGGCGCTCACGTCCACCCGGTCCAGCACCTGTGCTTGTTCGGCACGGATCACGTAGACCGCCTCGGCGGCGCGGCGGGCAGTCAGGCCGGTGCCGGCCAGCAACCGGCTCAGGCCTTCGTCCACGGTGTACTCGCCGCGCAAACCGGAGCAATGCTTGCCATCCAGTAAACCGGCCCCGGCCTGCACACTGATGCCGGCAATATCGGCGAAACGATAAAGCGTCGGCGCCAGTGGACCGGAGGACAAAGCGTAGGACTGGCGCGGTGCCGGGTCGGCCAGGGCCAACACCGGCAACAGCAGGAGCAGCACCCACCACGACCGCGCCCATACGGTACGGCGTTGAACGCGGAAAAACGGAAGCATCACGGTCATTACTCGGTTTCCTGAAGAAGTCTTTGCCAGTAAGGACACGCGAAACAGAAAAAGGGGACAGCCGTACTCAGCGAGCGCGCACCGTTACCCAATAGGGCGTCAGGAAGGCCACGTCCACCGGCACCGTGGCCGGCAACGCCGCCAGGATCCGGTCACTGTGATCAAGTTGGAAAGTGCCGCTGATGCGCAGTGCACCGGCACGGTCGTCGCAACGCACCAGGCCATGACGGTAGCGCGCCAGTTCCTTCAGGAAGCGGCTCAAGAGCATGTTGTCGGCCACCAGCCGCCCTTCGGTCCAGGCTGCCAGCTGCGGCCATGCCGTCGTGGTCGGGGTAATCGCCTCATGGCTGAAGCGGGCCTGCTCGCCGGCATGCAACACTCGCGGTGACGCCGATGCCAAAGCATCGCCGGGGCGAATCGCCACAGCGCCTTCGAACACGGCCACCCGGGTGGGCGCCGCCGAGCCGCGCCGTACCAGGAAACGGGTGCCCAGAGCCTCGATCATGCCCTCGCTGGTGCGCACCCGCAGTGGCCGATGCCGTTGCGGTAATGGCGAACCATCGTCCCCACTGGTCACCAGAATTTCGCCGGCATGCAGTTGCAATAAACGCTGCTCGTTATCAAACAACACGTCCAGGGCCGAGTCGGTGTTCAGCATCACCCGGGAACCGTCATCAAGCACCAGCTCACGGCGCTCACCGATACCGGTGCGGTAGCTGGCGCTCCACTCGCTCCAGGGCAAAGCACGTGCCGCCAGGTAGGCCGCCGGCGCCAGGCCGATCAATACCGCCAGATGCTTGAGCGCGCCACGCCGGTCCAGACGCTGGCGGCGATCCAGGGTACGCATGCCAACGTCGGAGGGAATGCGCTCAAAGGTTTCGGCAAGACGCAAGGCCCGCTGCCAGGCCCGTTCGTGATCCGGATGCGCGGCCCGCCAGCGTTCCAGATCAGCCCGTTCGGCCTGGTCCAGACCGGCCTCGCGCCAGCGCAGGAACCAGTCAGCCGCGCGGCGAGCCACCTCCCGCTGCAAAGGCTGGCTGCCGTCCTTGTTTACCCCATCAGAGTTCAGTCCATCAGCAGAATGCATTCTTCCAGGGCCCGGGCCATGTAGCGTTTCACGGTGCGTTCGCTCACCGCCAGGTGTTCGGCGATGACGGCGTAGGTCAGCCCTTCCAGTTGGGACAGGAGAAAAGCGGTGCGCACCTGCTCCGGTAACCGGTCCAGCAGAGCGTCCACTTCCTGCAGCGTCTCCAGCAAGCCCAGCCGCCATTCCGGCGAAGGCGTCTGCTCAGGCGGCAGCAGCGCGAGGGTTTCCTTGTAGGTGCGCTCCAAGGACAGGCGCCGATAGTGGTTCACCAGCAATCGACCGGCCACGGTACTCAGGTAAGCGCGCGGCTCGCGTACCGCCAGCACCCCGTCCCGGTCACGGGCTGTCAGCAGCCGCATGAAGGTGTCCTGGGTCAGATCCTCGGCGCTGTGCGAGCAGTCCAGACGCCGCCGCAACCACCCTCTCAGCCAGCCGGAATGGGAGTGATAGAGCTGGTCGATACGGCGCTCAAAGGCCTCCCTCTCACCGGCGATCGTCATAGCAGTCCCCACCCCAGTCAATAATGCGAATTGTTATCATTATATCACCTTGGTGGAAACCTCCTCCAACATTCCCTATATCGGTCGCCGCGGATCAGGCGTCCCCTGCCAGTCGCCGCCGCAATACGCGGTGCCGGTGAGCAAAGACCTGGCGGATGAACCATCGCGTCAGGGGCGCCGCCAGGCGGGGCTTGAACGTCAGTTGGTCCACCAGCAGATGGCTGTCTGGATCATCATCGCAGGGCAGGATGCGCCGCTCATGACGCCACAGGGCCATGGACCCCATCGGCGACTGTTCCAGGAAGCCCTTGCCCGTGTCCAACGCCAGCAGCGTCATATCCGAATAATCGATGGGCACAACGCCGAACAGGAAAATATAGCTGCGAAACAGCCGTATTCCGGGACGCACATCCACGTCCTCCAGAGAACGGACCCCCTTCGGCGCCGTCATGCGCAGCCACGGACGCAACTCCTCGGCGATGCCATCCACCGAAGTAATCCATTGCCAGATTCGGGATTCCGGTACGGATAAGCGGGATTCAAATCGCAGTGTGACCGGGTCGCTCATGGTTGCTCCTTGCCGGCTATCGGTGGCCGACGTGTTGCACGTCGACACAAACACGAGTAAATCTCACATTTCCGGCTATCCGCCGCTACTCGCATTCACCGCCATGACCGGCATCCGCAAAAAGCCCCGCCAGCAGCGCTCCCGCGCCACCTGGGACGCGATTCTGGAAGCAGCGGCTCAGCTTTTCGGGGAACAGGGCTATACCGGCACCACCACCAACAAGGTGGCCGAGCGGGCCGGTGTCTCGATTGGTTCGCTGTACCAGTATTTTCCCAACAAGGAAGCGCTGCTGCTGGCGCTCAGCGAGCAACACATGGAACACAGCGGCACCGTGTTGCACACCGTGTTCGAGCACCTCGAACGCGAACACCCCGGCCTGGAGGAAACCGTATCGCGATTGGTGGACGCCGCCGTCGAACTGCACCGGCACAATCCGAACATGCACCGTCTGTTGTTCGAACAAACACCGCGCTCCCCAACGTTGATGGCGCGTTTCCAGCGGCTGGAAAGCCTGATGGCGGCGGCGGTGGGGGCGCAACTGCGGCGCCTCGGCGTCGCCGGGCCACGCCCCGAGGCACGGGCGTTGCTGCTGGTGCAGTCATTGGAAGCGCAAATTCATGGCGCGGTTCTCTCTCCCCCTGACGGCGCCGACACGGATACGCTGGTGACGGAAATCAAAGCGCTGTGCGTGGCGTCGCTGGCGTCCTGACCTGCCCCCGCGCCGCCAAACCCGCTATGCTCCAGGCTGACATCGCCACCCATCACAATAAGGGAAGCCAGTCATGACAATAATGATTATCGGCCTCGTGCTGTTTCTTGGCGTTCATTCCGTACGTATCTTCGCCGAGCCCTGGCGTCAGGTACGGATTCAACGGCTGGGCGAACCCGCCTGGAAGGGGATCTATTCACTGGTGGCCCTGGCCGGGCTGGTATTGACGATCTGGGGGTACGGTCAGACCCGGCTTGATCCTGTGTTTGTCTGGAATCCGCCGATGGCGCTGCGCCATCTCACCGTGCTGCTGATGATTCCGGCGCTGATTCTGCTGGTGGCGGCCTATGTCCCCGGCAACGCCATCAAGGCCCGCCTGGGCCACCCGATGATGCTGTCAGTGAAGGTCTGGGCCCTGGCTCACCTGCTGTCCAACGGCCGGCTCGGCGATATTGTTCTGTTCGCGGCCTTCCTGGTCTGGGCGATTATGGCATTCCGCGCCGCCCGCCGGCGGGAGCCGGCCAGCGGTGCCGGCGGCCGGTCCAGCGCCACCATTACCACCGTGGTAGTGGGGCTGGTGGCCTATGGTCTGTTCGCCGCTTTCCTGCATCCCTGGTTGATCGGCGTGCCGGTGATGTGATTCCCCATTAAAAGATTCATCGCAGATTAGCGGGAAGGGTTTCTCTTCAATCCTGGATATTTCTTTCTAGCGGGGGAGCGTTGCCGGTCCTGGAATGCCCTGACCGGCGACACTCCGCGAGATCCGAAACGCCCAGCTTCGAATTGACGACGGTGAAAAGAAAAAAGAACCCTCGGTTGGCTGTGACCGAGGGCCTTGCGGTATCCCATCACAAAGAATCGATGTCCGACTAACCCGCAGCCCGTTAGAAGGCGTGGCGCACGGTAAGCGTGACGCTGCGCGGCTCGCCGAAATAGGTCTGCCGGGTTCCCCCCAGGCTGGCGTAATAGTACTCGTCGAAAAGGTTATCGATGGTGAGCGTGACCTCCGACCCGGGGGCGTATTCATAGCCCGCCTGCAGGGTCGCCACAGTGTAGTGCTCCTGGGTCGACCGAATCCCCGAAGTCTCATACCAGATCTTGCTCTGCGCCCGCACGCCGCCACCAACGGACAAGCTATTCAGGGCCCCCGGCGCGAACCGGTAACGGGTCCAGAGGGTGAAGGCGTGCCGCGGGGTCTGGCTGCTGAACACCCCTTCCCCACCTTCCTTGAATTCGGTCTCTGTGTAGGTGTAACCGGCCTTGAGGTTCCAGCGCGGCAGAATCTCGCCGCTGATCTCAATCTCGCCCCCCTGGCTGACCACTTCCCCGGAGGCGATGGCGAACCCGGCACCGGGGGGCGCGGCGGGATCGGTCATCGAGCGATTGCGGTCCTCGATACGGAACAGGGCGACATGGGCGTTCAGACGACGCTCGAACGATTCGCCCTTGAGGCCGATCTCGTATTGCCGGCCCTCTCTCGGCTCGAGAAGATCGCCGTCGCGCCCCTGCGAGGTCTGCGGCGCGAAAATCGTGCTGTAGCTGCCGTATACCGACACTCTGGGGATCAGGTCGTAGAGCACGCCGGCGTAGGGCACGAATTCCCTGGGCAGACTTTGCGCCGCCCCCGGTCTCACCCGGTCACTGGTCTTCCACCAGGCCAGGCGCCCGCCCAGTAACACCGTGGTGCGTTGCCAGGGCCGCAGGCGGACCTGACCGTAGAAGGCGGATTGATCGGTCTTGGTCTCCCGGTTGTTGCGCACCACCAGGTCCGGCTCGGGCACGTGGACATCGGGATCGAAGATGTCCTGATTGACCCCGCCCTGCCCGTAGGAGTCGCTGCTGTAGCCGTTGTCGGTGCGGTTACGTTGCCAGGACACTCCCAGCAGCGCCTCGTGCTGGCCGCCGAAGGCACTGAACGGCAGGTTCAGGCGCGCATCCAGTCCGGTATCCACCTCCTCGGTTTCAATGGCGATGGGTAACATCAGCACTTCGCCAGTATCCGGGTCGATCGGCGTCGCCCCCCAGCCCAGATGCTTGCTGTCGGAGCGGCGGTGTGAGCGGCGCGCGCTCACCGTGGCCTGCCCGCCCCCCTTCAGTGTATGCGCCAGTTCGGCGAAGTAGCTGGTCATGCCTTCATCCTTCTGGTTCCAGTCGGCGCCAACAAAGGTGGACCGGGGCAGATGGGCCAGCGTTCCATCGGGGTAGACCGAAACACCATAAAAAGGCCGGTGATCCCCGCTCTGGTGAGCCCCTCCCAGGGTCAGGGTGGTGGCGTCCCCAAGGTCCTGGGAGACGGTGCCGAACACCACTTTTTTCCTCGAAGACACATAATCGGTGAAGGACTGGCGGTCGTCATGGACCGCCACCGCCCGGCCACGCAGGGAACCGTCCGCATTGAGCGGACCGGTAACATCCAGCTCTCCCCGGTAGGCATCCCAGGAACCCGCCGACAGGCTGCCTTTGGCCTGGAACTGACGCTGAGCCCGTTTGCGCACGAAATTCACCGTGCCACCAGGGTCACCGGCACCGTCAAGCAGCCCCGACGGGCCGCGCCAGATCTCCACCCGGTCATAGAGCGCCAGGTCGAAAAAGCTGCTGCTCCAACTGCCCTTGCCAGCGCTAACCGGCATGCCGTCGACCTGATAGTTACTGAAGTCATAGCCCCGCGCCGAAATATTGTCAGTGCCGGTACCGTAGTGTCTGACGGTGACCCCGGTGGCGTAGCGCATGGCTTCGCTGACGGTGTGGGCGTTTTGCTCGTCCAGTTGCTGGCGGGTTACCACCGACACGGACTGCGGTGTCTCACGCAGGGATTGGGCGGTCCTGCCGATGGTGATGGCTTCCGTGGTATAGGCGCCGGTCCCTTCGCTACGGCCGGCGTCCACCGCCGCGACGCCGCCGCGCACCGAAACCGGCGCCAGCCGGCGTGCTTGCGGCTCGGTCACGATAGTAACGTTCCTCTCACCATCGAAATCCGCGCTCAAACCGGTTCCGGACAACAACCGCCTCAGCCCTTCCCTCGGGGTATAGACGCCCCGCAAACCAGCACTGGTCTTGCCGGCGGTGAGCCCGGCGTCGGCGGAAAGCACCAGGCCGGCGGCAATGGCGAAGCGGTTAAGCACACCATCGAGGGCACCGCCTGCGATATCGAAACGCAGAGCGGAGCTTTCCTGCGCGGGCCCGTTTTGGGCCTGGGCGGGAACGGATAGCAAGGGCGCGATGGACAAGGCGGCAAAGGCGCAAGTCCGCAACACTCTCAGTAATGAGCGTCGCGGGGCGCGGCAACAGGTTACCAACATGGTGTCCCCTTATTGGTGTCGTCGAAATTCAGTGTCTTCTACCTGTTTTCCGAACGAGCCCCGCCACCCCCTCAATGTTTTTTTTCGATGCGCACCCAGAATGGGGTGTAGTACGTCACCTTCACCGGCAGCGCCCGGGCCAGTGCCGCCAATGCCTGATCCGTGTCAGTGAGCGGAAAGACACCGGTAACCCGCAGCGCCGCCACCTCGGGTTCACAGTCCACCAGCCCATGGCGATAACGGGCCAGTTCCGCCGAAAACCCGGCCACCGTCATGCGCTCGGCAATCAGCCGGCCGTGCTCCCATTCCGCCGCGCCCGCCGGCAGCGTGGACACCGGGGCAATACCGTCCGCTGCAAAGGTCGCTTGCCGCCCCGCGGGCAGAACCACCGGATCAGCACCGCTTTGCCGCCATTCCACCAAACCTTCGAACACGCCCACGTGCGTCGCTCTCCCCATAAGGCGCACGGAAAAGCGGGTACCCAGAGGGCGGATGACACCGCTGCCGGCGTGCACGCGAAACGGGCGAGCTTCGCTGGCGCCGGTGGTTATCAGGACTTCTCCACGGCGCAGCAGAAGATCCCGCGTGGTTTCATTGAAGCGCACGTCAACGGCGCTATCGGTGTTCAGCACCAGGCGGGTACCGTCGGCCAGCACCACGACCCGGGTCTCCCCCACCCCCGAAGCGTAATCGGCCCATTGCCGCTGCCACAGTCCCGAGCGCACGCCACCGTAGCCCAGCGCCCCGGACAACAGCGTCACCGCGCCCCAGCCGAGCAGTTGGCGCCGGGACAGCGTCCCCCGCCGCTCCAGCAAATCACTGCGGGAGGCATGGGACGGCAGGGACAGGAAGGCGTTCTGCAAAGCGGTCATCTGCTGCCAGACCCATTCATGATGAGGGTCCGCCCGCCGCCAGCGGTCACAGGCCTGATGATCCGCCTCGGTGACATCCTCGCTGCCCAAACGGGCCAGCCAACGGCCAGCCTCCCGCACCACCAGCGGATCCACTCGGGCGGTCACGGCCGCGACTCCAACGCGGCGATGAAACAGACCTCCAGCGCCCGGGCAATGTATTTCTCCACCGAGGACACGGAAACCTCGAGCCGTTGCGCGATTTGCGGATAGGACAGGCCATCCAGGCGAGACAGGAGAAAGGCTCGCCGGGGCTTGGCCGGCAACTTATGCAGCAGAGCATCAATGCGCACGAGAGTATCGATCACCTCGGCCCGGATTTCCTCCGACGGCACTTCCGGCTCAGGCAGGGCGTGCAGCGCGTCCCGGTAGGCGGCTTCGATACGGCGGCGGCGATGGAGATCGACCATCAAGCCACTGGCGATCCGCCTCAGGTGACGGCGGGATTGCTCCGGCTCGGGCAGATAGCCCCGCACCAGCAAACGCACATAGGTATCCTGAGCCAGGTCCGCGGCGGTATGGGAGCAACCCAGGCGGGCCTGTAACCAGGACGACAGCCAGCCGTGATGGTCCACATAGAGGGTGCCCAGCTGTTTACGCAGCCGAGTGCCGGCCACTTTGCCCTGTGCCATGCCGGTGTCCGAAGGAAGAGGTGAAGCGCAGAGAATAAATAATAAGCATTCTCATCGCAAATCTCCCCCAGGACCGATGGCGCAATCACTCCCCGTTGGCGGGTTCCGGCAATTGACAGACGTCCACCCACTCGCCTTCCACCAGTTCCACCAGCCGCCGCGGCGCGATGCGCACCGCGCTGTGGGTGGCACCAGCGGCGGGAATCACTTCGTCGTAGACGCGCAGGGATTGGTCACAATACACCGGCAGCGGCGTGGCCAGCCCGAAAGGACAGACGCCGCCCACCGGGTGGCCGGTGAGCGCCAAGACGGTCTCCGCGTCGAGCATTTTCGCTTTGCCCTCGAATACCGCGCGCATTTTGCGGTTATCGATACGGGCGTCGCCGCGGGCCACCACCAGGACTTCCCGCTCACCGACCCGGAACGCCAGCGTTTTGGCGATCTGTCCGGGCTCGACACCGTGTGCCCGGGCGGCCAGCGCCACCGTGGCGGTGCTGGTGTCCAGCTCGATGATGCGAATCTCCGGTGCTTTTTCGGTGAAAAACGCGCGCACGCTATCCAGGCTCATGGCGGCTATCTCTCCAGGTAATGAAAACGGCAGGGTCGGCAACGCCGGGCGCAGGCCCGGCGCGATCACAGATCGTAGTCGCCGGCGGCTTCCGGCTGGTACTCCACTTCAAGGATGACGATACGCAGGGTGCGGCCGTTACGGCCCGGCCAGTCGATGCTCTGCCCCTTGGACAATCCCAGCAAGGCCGCGCCCACCGGCGCCAATACCGACACCGTGTCTGGCTTACCCGCGTCTTGCGGGTACACCAGTGTCACCGACCACTCCCGGCCGCTGTTTTCCTCGCGGCAGCGGACCCGGGAGTTCATCGTCACCACATCCGCCGGCATGCTGCGAGGGTCCACCACCGTGGCCCGTAGCAGTTCGTCTTCCAATCCCAGTACCTGGTCATCATCCAGGTCGTCCAGCAGCGGTTCGATACGGCTGACATCCAATCGCGACACCGTAATGGGTGGCGGCAACATGTTCATACTCCTGTGGAAGCGCCCCTCTCGCGGAGCGCGGGCAAAACATCACCGGCAACGACTTTTCACATCACCCCGGTGACCGTCCGGAAATGACCGCCATGGACAGCGGCCACTATAAAAACGGCGTTCCGATGGGAACGCCGCAGGGTTGTTGTTCTCTGATATTAGGCCAGTGGTGTTTTTTGGCAAGTCCATCGATGCCCTTCGTCGCCCGCCGCGCGCAGCCAATCACCAGAAACCCGGCCGCCACGGTATTAACCGCCCCCTGGAAACCGCTATACTCGCCGCATTCAACGCTGTATCCCGGAGCCTTTCATGCGTGCATTGAGCCTGTTGGTGCTGGTGCTGTTGAGCGGTTGCGGCCAGAAAGGCCCGCTCTACTTCGCCGAGCCGGCCCCGCCGCCCCAACCCCAGGATCAACCGTCGACGCCGGAACAGGCGCCGGCCGAGGACCAAGACGACGATTCGGACCAGGACCCGCATTAACAGGATGAGCCCCATGGATCATTTTCCCTACCGCGACGGCACCCTGTACGTCGAGGAACTGCCTCTGGCATTGCTGGCCGAACGCTTTGGCACCCCGCTGTATGTGTATTCCCGGGCGGCCCTGGAAACACACTACCGCGCCTTCGATGACGCCTTTGGCGATCACCCCCATCAGGTTTGCTACGCGGTGAAGGCCAACAGCAACGTGGCGGTGCTCAATGTACTGGCCCGCTGCGGCGCCGGGTTCGACATCGTTTCCGGCGGCGAGTTGGAGCGGGTGCTGCGCGCTGGCGGTGCTCCGGACAAGATCGTTTTCTCCGGCGTCGGCAAGACCGCCGACGAGATGGCCCGGGCCCTGCAGGTCGGCATTCACTGTTTCAACGTGGAATCGGCGGCGGAACTGGAACTGCTCAACCTGGTGGCCGGCGAACTGGGCCAGCAAGCGCCCATCGCCATCCGTGTCAATCCGGACGTCGACGCCCAGACCCATCCGTATATCTCGACCGGCCTCAAGGAAAACAAATTCGGCGTCGATATCCGCAAGGCGCCGGCGCTGTATCAGCGGGCGGCGGAACTGCCGCACATCCGGATTCTCGGCATCGACTGCCACATCGGCAGCCAGTTGACCCGTCTGGAGCCGTTCGAGGACGCACTGGAGCGGGTGCTGGCATTGCTGACCGAACTGCAGGAACTGGGCATCGAGATCCATCATCTGGATCTGGGCGGCGGTCTCGGTGTCACCTACAACGATGAGACGCCACCGGCCCATGAGGACTACGTGGCCGCTCTGCTGCGGCATATTCCCGGCGAATTGCCGGTGCACATCGAACCGGGCCGCGCCATCGCCGCCAATGCCGGCGTGTTTCTGACCCAGGTGCTGTTCCTGAAGCCCACCGAGCATCGCAACTTCGCCATCGTCGACGGCGCCATGAACGATCTGATCCGCCCCAGTCTCTACTCCGCCTGGCAGGACATCGTGCCGGTGACGCCGCACGAGGCGGATTGCAGGGACTGGGATATCGTCGGTCCGGTGTGCGAAACCGGCGACTTCCTCGGCAAGGACCGGGCCCTGGCGCTGGAAGCCGGCGATCTGCTGGCGGTGCGCTCCGCCGGCGCCTACGGTTTCGCCATGGCCAGCAACTACAACAGCCGTGGCCGGCCCGCGGAGATTCTGGTGGATGGCGATCAGGCCTTCGTGGTGCGTCAGCGGGAAACCATCGAGGATCAGCTCAAGCTGGAAACGCTGCTGCCCTGAAGAGACTACGGACGCCAGGCATCGCGGTCAGCGGTCCATTACTGTTCCACACCGTTGAGGAACAGACCGCCTGCGCTGATTCGCTGCCAAGGCAGCTTCCCACGGCGGCTTCGTAGCCCTCTCTGTGGGAAGCTGCCTTGGCAGCGAATCAGCCGGCCCACGCGTCTCGATACCGCTGCTCGCTCACTCTCCAGTAAGCCGCGCCACCCGATGGTGGCCGTGACCATCCCCCAGCGCCGCCTGCAACACCGGCATCACCTGCTCCATGTTACCGGCCAGGGTATAAGGCGGATTGACCACCAGCATTCCGGAGCCGGTCATGCCACGTCCACTGGCGTCGGCGCGGACACAGCATTCCACCCGCAACAGATTCGGCATGTCCGCCTCCACGAACCGACGCACGAAGCGCTCGGTACGGTTGCGCTCCAACACCGGATACCAGATCGCGTAGGTGGCGGTGGCGAATTTGCGCAGCGCCAGACGCACCGCTTCCACCACCTGGGTGTAATCCGCTTCCAGTTCGTAGGACGGATCGATCAGGACCAATCCACGACGGTGTGTTGGCGGCAGCAACGCCT
Source organism: Alcanivorax sp. 24 (assembly GCF_004360225.1). Classification (GTDB taxonomy): domain Bacteria; phylum Pseudomonadota; class Gammaproteobacteria; order Pseudomonadales; family Alcanivoracaceae; genus Alloalcanivorax; species Alloalcanivorax xiamenensis. The sequence continues at coordinate 374,105 of NZ_SNUA01000001.1, read as the reverse complement.
TCATGCCCTGCCAGGCATCCTGTTTCTCCACCCGCACTCTTCTGTCTCCAGCGAACTCCCGCCGCAGTAGTTCAAAGTCGGTGCCGTGCAGTTCCGTACATTGCAGGCGGTCCTGCTCACGCAGCAGGTGGGCGGCAATCAGGGGGGATCCGGGGTAATGGCTCAGACGCCCCACCGGATTGAGTTGCGCCACCACCGACAGATAACGGTCCACCGCCGCCACGCCGGTACGCATACCGAACAGACGGGCGATACCGTCCACATACTCGCCGGTTTTTTGCATGTGCGCATCGTCAATGGCATAGCGCCCGGCGCCGCCGTGGGTATCGTGCACCGTGAACGGCTTGGGTTTGAGCCGCAGATAATCGAGGATCGCCACTTCCACCAGATGCTTGAGGACATCGGCGAAACTGCCGGCGTGATAACTGTGACGGTAACTGAGCATGGCGGATCCCGAGGCGGTAAACCGGCATTGTACGCGGGGAGCAACCAATGCGCCTATCTTCGGACCACCCCGGCTTTCCCGGCCTCAGACCGGCGGCAAGGCCCGCATGCTGCGCTGGATGAAATCCGTGGTCACATCCGGCTGGGTCAGCGGCAACATGTGGCCGCCTTCGATGAGTTCCAGCTCCACTCTGTCCGGGAATCGGTCCACCATCCCCTGCCCCTGCTCCCGGGGATCGAGAATGCGGTCGCCACGACCATAGAGAATCCGCACCGGCACTTGCAGATCAGCGTAGCGCTGCTGCAGCGCCGGCACCACGCCATCCAGTGCCAGCAAATCCTGTGACGCCGCGATGAAATGGCTGGGTCTCAGGCCGAGCGCTCCACCGCCGCGTATGGCATAGTCGGCCGGCACCGTTTCCGGCCCGAACACGATATCCAGCACCTTTTCGCGATAACGCATGGCCATCGGCACCATCAAGGTCCAGGCCACCAATTGGCGCAACCAGGACGGGCGTATGCCCAGGGCGGCAAACGCCTTGGAGGGCCCCGCGGCGGGCATATGGGTCAACGGCGCGATCAGTGCCAGCCCCCGCACCTTGTCCGGATGCCGCAACGCGGTGGCCAGCGACAGGGCTCCGCCCAGCGAGTGCCCCACCAGCATCGGCTTACCCAGTTGCAAGGCGTCGATGACACCAGCCACCACATCGGCCTGAACCACCAGGGACGCGGAAGAGCGCGCCGCGCGCTCCGAATAACCGCTGCCAGGGCGGTCAATGGCCACCACCCGGTAGTCCTTGGCCAGCTCTCCCAGCACTTTGTAGGAGAAGTGCTGGGAAACCCCGCTCAGCCCATGGATCAGCAACAGGGTTTCCGGTCCACTGCCTTGCTCGATGTAGTGAATGCGGTTGCCCATGACCGTGATGAAACGACCCTCCGGCGGCAAGCCGAACCGTACTTTGCGCACTGTCATCACGGTAAACACGAAAAGTCCCAACGCGATCAGCAGCACCAGGATCAACACGCCACTCAGCAGGTATCCCATATCCGTTTCCTTTTTTCCTGGGCGTTTCTGGCAACCGCCCCGTCACCCCGGGGCGAGCCCCGGAATCCCCTCTGGGGGAGCACCACTTAGTATATGGAGAGAGGCCGGTTCCAGTCCGGCATGAGGTTCCTCAGCCACTCAGTCCCGGAATCAACCGCCAGTAACTCACCGGCATCAAACGCTCCAGCCAGGACAGGACAAGCGCGTCATTGCCGACGATCACCCGGGCTTTGTCCTTGAGAATGCCGTTGACGATGATTCGCGCCGCTTTCGAGGGCAGCATGCGCAGCAGCTTGCGGGCGCGCTCCCGCCGGATCGTCCACTCCCGTTCAGTGATCCCTTCCGGCACCCTGGCGCTGTCGGCAATGGCGGTGGCGATACCACCGGGGTGCACCACCGTTACACCGACGGGGCCGCCGTTCAATTCCAGACGCAGCGCATTGGAAAACCCCCTCACCGCGAATTTACTGGCACAGTAGGCGGTCTGTCCGGCCGGGCTGATCAAACCGAACAGGCTGGACACATTGACGATCCTGGCCGCCGGCCGCTGCCGCAGCAGAGGCAGGAAAGCCCGGGTCATGCACACCACCGCATCGAAGTTGATCGCCATCAGCCAGTCGAAATTTTCCACCGACACCTGTTCGAAATGGCCGCCGAGCGCCACACCGGCGTTGTTGATCAGCAGATCGACCTGACCGTGCGCGGCCACCACCTGCTCCGGCAGCACCGCGACGGCGGTCCGGTCCGCCACATCCAGAGGATGCGCCGTCACCGTGACACCGCGCTCCCGTGCCTGACTGGCGATGTCCTCAAGACTGTCCGCATTGATATCCGCCAGCGCCAGGTGGCAACCCCGATCCGCCAACGCCAGAGCCAGCGCGCGGCCTATGCCGCTACCCGCTCCGGTCAGCACCGCGACCTTCCCCTCGATCTTCATATCCGGTTCCTTGCTCTTATCGCGGTCATTGGAACCGCAGCACGCCGTCATCCAGTCTGCCGTACTGGATCATATATTTGTCTTTCAGATAATTCTGATGCACGCGCCAGCAATCCCGATCGCCCTGTTGCGGCATGACGTCCACGCCGCGCTGGACATAACCGGAACTGAAGTCGAGAAAGGGCAACGCCTTGACGGTCGGATCGCGCCGCGCCACCGCTATCCGGACGCCCTTCTTGTCCATATGGCGCAGCAGGCGGGTCATATAGTTGCAGGTCAGCTCGGCCTTCAACGTCCAGGATGCATTGGTATAGCCGAAAGTCAGCATCAGGTTCGGCACGTCACTGAGCATCATGCCTTTGTAGGCCATGCAGTCGGCCGCCGCCGTCTCCTTGCCATCCACTTCCAGCCGCACATCGCCCAGGGCGTTCAACTTCAAACCGGTGGCGGTAACGATGATGTCCGCCTCCAACTCCTGGCCGGAAGCAAGCCGGATACCGCCCGGCGTGAAGCGGTCGATGGTGTCGGTGACGATGTTCACCCGGCGGGAGCGCAGCATATGGAACAGGTCACCGTCGGGTACCGCGCAAACACGCTGATCCCAGGGACGGTAGTCTGGTGAGAAGTGTTTCATGTCCACTTCCGAGCCGACCTGACGCTGCGCCAGATGCAGCAGGTAGTCCCGGGTGGGGCCGGGCCGGGTGCGGGCATTGCGGAAGAAGCGCTGGCCGAGCAACACGTTCTTCCAGCGGGTCAGACGATACGCCAGCGGCAGCGGCAACCAACGCTGCAGGGCGTGGGCAAGCCGGTCCACCAGGGGGCGGGCGAAGATATAGCTGGGGGAGCGCTGCAGCATGGTGACCCGCGCGCCCTGCTCGGCCAGCGCCGGCACCAGCGTAACGGCGGTGGCGCCGCTGCCGATGACGACGATTCGCTTGCCCTGGCAGTCCAGTTGCTCCGGCCAGAACTGCGGATGAATGATCTGGCCGTTAAAGTCCGACTCACCGGGAAACTCCGGCCGGTAGCCCTCATCGTAACTGTAGTAGCCGGAGCAGGAGGCGATGAAGCGGGTCCGGATGCGTTCCTCCCGCGTCGTTCCGTCCTCGCCGGTAATCCTGACCTCCACTGTCCACAGCGCGTCGTCAGTGGACCAACTGGCCGACACCACCTGATGGCGGAAGCGAATGTTGTGAATGGCTCCGGACTCTTCAGCGATTTCCTCGATATAGCGCTTGATGTCCGGCCCGTCGGCGATCGCCTTGCGGCCGGTCCAGGGTTTGTAGCTGTAGCCCAGGGTGTACATGTCCGAGTCCGATCGGATCCCGGGATAGCGGAACAGATCCCAGGTCCCGCCAATGGCCTCCCGCCGCTCCAGGATCAGATACCGCTTGTCCGGACACTTGTCGCTCAAGGCCCGGGCCGCGCCGATGCCGGACAGTCCCGCGCCGATGATCAGGACATCCAGGGGAAGGGGTTGGAATTGTTCTTGTTGTTTATTCATGCTGATATCCTCTGCGCCACGCATCAGGACGGACTCCCGCGCCTCAACGGCCACGGGCTCTCCGCTGGCGGGCATGAATGACAATTTATATTGTCACTTACAATTTGACAACGCTGATTTTCAGAAAGCCCATGGCCACAGAAACCACAAGCAAGCGACCGTACCGGGGCACCGCCGCACGGGAACGGCGCGCGCAGCGCCGCCAGCAGTTGATCGACGCCGCGACCGAGGTCTATGGCCACAACGGCTACCGGCATTCCAGCGTCAAACAGGTGTGCGACGCCGCCGGCCTGACCCAGCGCTATTTCTATGAGTCCTTCGGCCACAGCGATGAATTGCTGATCGCCTGTTACGAGCAGGCCACCCGACGCCTGCGCGAGCACAACATGGCCGCCGCCGAGGCCGCGGGGGGCGACTCGCTGGCCCGCTGCCGCGCCATGCTGCGCTCCTATTTCCAGGAGCTGAAGGACAAGCCGAACGTGGCCCGGCTGTTGCTGATCGATATTCGCGGCATCAGCCCGGCGGTGGACCGGGCCATCAACGACGCTCTGCGAGCCGGCATTCAGAACATGACCCAGGCCCTGGCCCGGCCCGGTCAGACCTTCGACCCCATGCTTCAGGCCGGCATCCAGGGCGGCTTCATTCATATCGCGCTGTATTGGATGGCCACCGGCTACGCCCAGCCGGTGGACGCAGTGACGGAAACCGCGTTGAAGATTTGCGCCGCCCTGCTGGAATAAGAACAGACGCCAGACGCCAGACGCCAGACGCCAGACGCCAGACGCCAGACGCCAGAGATGAAAAACCGGCCCCACCGCCCCGGCAAGACCTGAAAGCGCCAATTATATCCCCAGTGTTTCAGGGCCCCATGTTCCAAGGCGTCCGGCGCCAAGCGTCTGGCGCGTCCCCTTCCCACCCTACTGCTCCCTGGAAAATCCCCGTACAATGGTGGTTTTCGTTATCCGCGCGGATGCGTCGCATGCGACTGAAATTCACCAAAATGCACGGGCTTGGTAACGACTTCGTGGTCGTGGACGGCGTGCGCCAGCCTTTGCCGGAAAACGGCCCGCCGCTACCGACGGAAGAGTTGCAACGTCTGGGCGACCGGCATTTCGGTATCGGTTTCGATCAGATGCTGGTGGTGCAACCGGCCCGCAAAGAAGGCGTTGACTTCCGCTACCGTATTTTCAACAGCGATGGTTCCGAAGTGAGCCAGTGCGGCAACGGCGCCCGCTGCTTCGCGCGTTTCGTCCGTGACGAGGAACTCACCGACAAACACGAAATCCGCGTGGAGACCGCCGCCGGCGAAATGACCTTGCGGGTCACCGACGATGGCCTGGTGACCGTGGACATGGGCGCGCCGCGCTGGGCTCCGCGAGCCATTCCCTTCACCGCCAAGGCGGAAGCGGACAGCTATTTCCTGGTGGCCGGCAACAACGGCTATGAAGTCTCCGCCGTGGGACTGGGCAACCCCCATTGCGTCCTGTTGGTGGAAAATGTGGACAACGCCCCGGTGGACACCGTCGGGCCGTTGCTGGAAAGCCACGAGCAGTTTCCCGAGCGGGTCAATGTGGGCTTCATGCAGGTGATCAGTCGCAGCGAGATCCGGCTGCGGGTCTATGAACGCGGCGCCGGTGAAACCCTGGCCTGCGGCTCCGGCGCCTGCGCCGCGGTGTTGTGCGGCCAGCGCCGCGGCCTGCTCGATGATACCGTCACCGTGCACCTGCTCGGCGGCGCCCTGCAGGTCCACTATCCCCATGGCGGCCAGGACAGCCAGAGCGGCGTGTTGATGACAGGCCCGGCAAGCCGTGTCTATGATGGCGCCATCGATATTCCGCAGCCAAACAAAGCCCGTTGAGCCAACCCACGGGGATGATTTCATGAGCGAGCAAAAACCCACCAGCGCCGACCAGGTCGCCGCTTTCCTGCGCCAGCATCCGGATTATTTCCAACAGCGACCGGAACTGCTCGAGTTGCTGCGTCTGCCGGACGCTCGCGGCCAGGCGGTGTCTTTACTGGAACGCCAGGCGGCGATCCTGCGCGAACGCAATCAGGAATTGCGCGAACGGCTGAACGGCCTGCTTGACGTGGCACGGGAAAATGACCGTCTGTTCGAGCTGACGCGAAGCCTGACCCTGGCCCTGCTGGAAGCGCGCACTCCGGACAAACTGTTCCGGGGCCTGGTGCGCACCCTGGAGGACGATTTCCAGTGCGACGCCGTTGCTCTGCTGTTGCACGATCGGGAGATCCCGATTCTCGGTGAGCTGCGCCGACAAGTGCGGCTGATCGACGATGACGCCTTGCCTCCCGGGCTGTCGCCAATGCTGCGTCCGGGCAAATCGGTGTGCGGCGTATTCCGCCAGGAAGAACTGAAGGCACTGTTCCAGGAGCAGGGCGAACAAGTGCAATCCGCCGCCCTGATCCCGCTGGATTTCCATGGCCCGGTTGGCCTGCTGGCGATCGGCAGCCGTGACGCCATGCACTTCCGCAGCGGCATGGATACCCTGTTCATCAACCACCTGGGCGACATCCTGGCACGCCGCCTCAGCGAAGTGAGCCGTTCCGGTAGCAGCCGCCAGGCGCAGCGGGCCTGACGCCGTGACCACCGCCGACGACGCGGACTGGGTGGCGGATTTTATCCGCCATCTCGGCAGCGAACGGCGGCTTTCCGCCAACACCGTCAAACATTACCGCCGTGACCTCGAACGTGCCCGGCGGGCCCTGGACAATCTCGACTGGCGCCGTGTCACGGTACACGACCTCCGCGCCCTGGTGGCACGGCTGCACCGGGACGGTCTCGGAGGCCGCAGCCTGCAGCGCTTGCTGTCCACAATGCGCACTTTTTTTCATTTTCTGATTCGAGAAGGGCGAATCAACGATAATCCCGCCCTGGATATCCGTGCTCCGAAAAGCGGCCAACGGCTCCCCAAAGCGCTGGACGCCGACCAGACCCGGCACCTGCTCGACAGCGAGGAAGCCAGCGGCACCCCCCTGGACAGGCGTGACCAGGCCATGATGGAACTGCTCTATGGCTGCGGCCTGCGGCTGGCGGAGCTGATCAGCCTGGATCTGGACAGCATCGACGTCCGAGCCGCCCAGGTGCGCGTCACCGGCAAGGGCAACAAGACCCGCCTGCTGCCCGTGGGCAAACCGGCCCTGGCCGCCCTGCGTCGCTGGCTGTCTGTGCGGGGCCAGTTCACCTCCGCGGACCAGCCGGCCCTGTTCGTCAGCCAGCGCGGGCGGCGGGTATCACCCGCCACGGTGCAGCAAAGACTGCGTCAGGCGGCGATCAAGCGAGGTCTCGGCGAGCATCTGCACCCCCACAAGCTGCGCCATTCCTACGCCACCCATCTGCTGGAGTCTTCCGGCGATCTGCGCGCGGTGCAGGAGTTGCTCGGCCACGCCAATCTCAGCACCACCCAGGTCTATACCCATCTGGATTTCCAGCATCTGGCGCGGATCTACGACGACGCCCACCCGCGCGCCCAGCGCAAGAAAGACGATTGATCGCGGCGGAGTGATCGGGGATAGTGGAAAGTCCGTCACCCCGATCAACCCGCTGTTCGCCGATTCCCTATGACTGGACTGAAACTGATCACCTTCGACCTGGATAATACCCTCTGGCCAGTGGACGAGGTGATTCGTCAGGCGGAACGCGCCTGCAGCGCCTGGATCGCCGAGCATCATCCGGACGCGTCCGCGGCGCTCACCGCCGAGCGCATCCGCTCGGTGCGCGACCGGCTGATCGGCGAGCAGCCGGACTATCTGAATAATCTGACCCGGCTGCGCCGGGACGCCATGGCCCAGGCCTTCATTGAAGCCGGATTCGCCGAACGCGAGGCCCGCCACATCGCCCAGGACGCCTTTCTGGTGTTCCACGAAGCACGCAATAAGGTCAGTTTCTTCCCTGGCGCGCTGGAGGTACTGGAAACCCTGGCGGACAGCTACACCCTGGGGGCACTCAGCAACGGTAACGCCGACCTGGAGCAAATCGGCATTCGCGATCTCTTTGCCTTCCACCATTCAGCGGAAAGCATCGGCAAACGCAAGCCGGAGGCGGACATGTTCCATGCCGCCCTGCACAGCGCCGGCGTCACCGCCACCCAGGCAGTGCATGTGGGCGACCATCCGCTGGAGGATGTGGACGCGGCCCGCCAGCATGGCTTCCATGCGGTGTGGGCCAACCTGATCGACTTGTCCTGGCCATCGGATCTGGATCAGCCGAATCACTACATCCACAACCTTCATGAACTCACCGACCTTCTGCCTCTGTTCGATGACTGATCAAACGCAACGTCTCACCACTCTGCTCGACCAACTGCAACGGGAACTACAACGGCTGGATCTGTGGGAAACGCAACCGCCCGGCCCCGAGGCGTTCGACAGCGTCACGCCGTTTTTCGCCGACACCATGGTGTTCAGCCAGTGGCTGCAATGGGTGTTCATCGCCCGTTTCCGGGCCTTGCTGGACGGGGATTATCCGTTGCCGTCACGGTGCGACGTGGCGCCAATGGCCGAAGAAGCGCTGAAGGATCTGCCTGAGGACACCGAGGCGCTGGTGACGATGCTGAAGGAATTCGACGGCCACTTTCCGGGGTAGAACCGATCCCTCAGCATGGCGACGAAGCCACTGCGAGAGGCCGGCTTGCCGGCGAAGGCGTTTCCAAAATACTGGAAGAACTTCGCTTGCAAGCAAGCTTCCCACAGCGGCTTCGCATCAATGCGGGAGCCACTCCCGGGGCTAACCCGCCATGGACAGGATCTTGTCCACCAGTTTCTCGATACCGGCGGCGGCTTCCTTGATGCTACCGGCTTCCATGTAGGCCGGCGTGGTCACCAGACGGTTTTCCTCGTCGACGACAAAGTCGTCCACCGGACACGGCTGGTGGCGCCCTCCCATCTGCTCAATGGCGGCGGCCACTTCAGTGTTGGAACCGATGGTGCAGGTGGCGTCACCGAATAACAGCCCGGTCATGGTCGGGGAAATGCAGATCAGGCCCACCGGCTTGCCGGCCTTGTGCACGGCCTGAATGAAGTCCTTCACCGGCGGATGGATGGTCATTTCCGCCCCCTTGAAGGCGAAGTCGCACAGATTCTTGGCGACACCGAAGCCGCCGGGCACGATCAGGGCGTCGTAGTCTTCCGCTTTCGCCTGACCCAGCTCGATCACCTCACCGCGCGCCAACCGCGCCGCTTCCTTGAGCACATTGCGGGTCTCACCTTCATCCACCTCACCGGTGAGGTGATTGATCACATGCGCCTGGTCGATGTCCGGCGCGATGCATTGATAGGTCACACCCGCCCGGTCCAGGGCCAGCAAGGTAATGGTGGTTTCATAGATTTCACTGCCGTCATAGACGCCACAGCCCGCCAGTAATACGGCCACTTTCATGATTGCTCTCCTCGTATTTCGGATCCGTTACCGTCACCCCGCAGCAACTGACCACTACCAGCGCCACAGGCCACTACGGATTTCATCATCTGCTCGACACCCACTTCCGGGTGCCGGGTCACCAGCTCTTCGTTCACATGGTATATAAAACCGGTGGTGGGATTGGGCCCGGTGGGCACGAACACGGTCACCCGGCCGTTGCCGTGGTGCGAGGTTATCAAACCCATCACCGAGACGTCCGCCTGACGTCCGTACAGCCATATCTGGGCCACCTCACCCCGATGAAAAGGGCTGTCCTCATCCTTGCCAAAGACCTGAAGAATGATCTCCTTGACCAGCCGGTAGCCCGGCAGACGGACCATGGTGCGCGCCTCGAAGCGCTGCCACAACCAGCTTCCCAGGCGGGTCGCCACCAGGGTGCCGACCAGGAAACAAAACACCACCAGCACCGCCACCACCACCCAGTCGGCGGCGAACTTCGGCAACCCGAAAGTGTGCACCACGAACCGGGTGAACGGCGCGATCAGGCTGGTGACCGCATCGTAAAGCCACTTGAAGAAGAACGCGATGATCGAGATCGGCAGCAGAATGATGACACCGCCGATCAGCGATTTGCGCACGAAAAACCAGAAACCTCGGTCCGCTTTCATGGGGCTGCTTCCGGAAACTGATACCAGATTTTGTTGACGTAAAGACAACGTTCCCCGGTGGGGGTTCTCACCCAGGCCTCATCGTCTTCCCGTTTACCAAGCAAAGCCCGGGCCAGGGGCGCATCAACGCTGATATAGCCACGCCCGCCGTCGGCCTCATCCGGCCCAACCAAACGGTAACGGTGGTTTTCACCGTCCTCATCCTCCACTTCCACCCAGGCGCCAAAGAACACCTTGCCGGTATCCTCCGGCGGCCGGTCCACCACCACCATGCCGTCCAGGCGTTTGCTGAGAAAGCGAATCCGGCGGTCAATTTCGCGCAGTTGCTTCTTGCCGTAGATATATTCGGCGTTCTCCGAACGGTCTCCCTGGGCGGCGGCTTCCTGCACCGCCTGCGTCACCTGAGGGCGGGTTTCCTTCCACAGGGTCTGCAATTCCCGGTTCATGGCCTGATAGCCTTCTGGCGTGATGTATTTGGAACCCGGATTACCCCGGGGTCGCCAACGTCCCATAGCCTGCCTCAATGGATCAACCTTGCCGGCATTGGTAAACTGCCCGGCGCGCATCGCGCTATCATCTCGCGATTGCCACGTCACGGCCAGCGGCACCCCCGGGCCTGACACCGGCCGGCTTACCAAGCCCCCCATCGGGGCTGATGAGCCGAGGCTCGCAAACACGACGCCCACAGTAAGGTAACGCCCTATGTCCTTTCCCCGTGCACCCTGGCCGCATACCCGCATGCGCCGCATGCGCAAAGACGATTTCTCCCGCCGCATGATGCGCGAATCCGTGCTCACGCCCAGCGACCTGATCTACCCGGTGTTCATCATCGAAGGTGAGAACCGCACCGAAGCGGTGGCCTCGATGCCCGGTATCGAGCGCATGAGCATCGACCTGTTATGCCGCGAAGCGGAGCAACTGGCGGCCCTGGGCGTTCCGGCGATGGCACTGTTCCCGTCCACTCCGGCGGAGGCCAAAAGTCTGGACGCGGCGGAAGCCTGGAACCCGGACGGCCTGGTCCAGCGCTGCACCCGGGCGATCAAGGCGGCGGTGCCGGAAATGGCGGTGATCACCGACGTGGCCCTTGACCCGTTCACCATCCACGGCCAGGACGGCATCCTCGACGAAGACGGGTATGTGCTCAACGAGGAAACGGTGCGGGCACTGGTTCGCCAGGCGCTCTCCCATGCCGAGGCCGGCGCCGATTTTGTCGCGCCGTCGGACATGATGGACGGTCGCATCGGCGAGATTCGCCAGACCCTGGAAGACAATCAGTACATTCACACCCGTATCATGGCCTACTCCGCCAAGTACGCTTCCGCCTACTACGGTCCGTTCCGGGACGCGGTGGGCTCCGCCAGCAACCTGGGCAAGGCGGACAAGAACACCTATCAGATGGACCCGGGCAACTCCGACGAAGCCCTCCATGAGATCGCACTGGATCTGGCCGAGGGCGCGGACGTGGTGATGGTGAAACCCGGCATGCCCTACCTGGACGTAATCCGGCGTGTCAGGGACGAGTTCAAGGTGCCGGTGTTCGCCTATCAGGTCAGCGGCGAGTACGCCATGCACATGGCCGCCTTCCAGAACGGCTGGCTGGACGAGGACAAGGTCATGATGGAGTCCCTGCTGGCGTTTAAGCGGGCCGGCGCCAGCGGCATCCTCACTTACTTCGCCAAACGCGCGGCGCAACGGCTGCAAAACAAGCCCTCCTGAATAACCGCCGCTGTAGCTTGCCTGCAAACGAAAGGGCTTTCGGCCCCAAACGATTCGCTTGCAAGCAAGCTTCCCACAGCGGCTTCATCGCAATCTCCATGTCTTTTGCTTTTCGCTGTCAACTGTCCACTATCCACGGTTAACTGCCTCCCCCTCTTCCTGTCATTCGCTTGTCACGTTAATGTCATCCAATAAGTGCCTCTCCCAGGCCCAGGATGTCATCATGAACGCCAACGCCAATCCGCCGTCCATGGACTTGAGCAGTCCCGACAATTACATCAACCGTGAACTGAGCCTGCTGCAGTTCAATCTGCGGGTGCTGGAACAGGCCATGGATGAGCGCCATCCCCTGATGGAACGCCTCAACTTCCTGTTGATTTTCTCCTCCAATATGGACGAGTTCTTCGAGATCCGGGTGGCGGGATTGCGTAATCAGATGGAAACCGGCACCGGCACGCCGGGACCGGATGGCATGCTTCCCCAGGAGGTATTGCCGGAAATTTCGCGCATTACCCATGAAGCGGTGCAGCGCCAGTATCACATCCTGCAGGACATCCTGCTGCCAGCACTGGCCGCGGAAGGCGTCCATTTCCTGCGCCGCGAGCATTTGACCGAAGTCCAGGCCGAGTGGGTGAAGAAGTATTTCCGGGACCAGGTCTATCCTGTGCTCACGCCCATTGCCCTGGATCCGGCCCACCCTTTCCCGCGCCTGGTCAACAAGAGCCTCAATTTCATCGTGCCTCTGGATGGCAAGGACGCTTTCGGCCGTTCCACCGGGCTTGCCATCGTGCCGGCGCCGCGATCACTGCCTCGTCTGATCCGGCTGCCCGACGAAGTGTGCGAAAACGGCGACGATAACTTCATCTTTCTTTCGTCCATGATCCATGCCCATGTCAGCGATCTGTTTCCGGGCATGAAAGCCACCGGTTGCTATCAGTTCCGCGTCACCCGGAACGCGGATCTGGAAGTGGACGAGGACGTGGAGGATCTGGCCAGCGCGCTCAAAGGGGAGCTGCTGTCCCGGCGCTACGGTGACGAAGTGCGATTGGAAGTGGCCGACAACTGCCCCCAGCACCTGATCGAGTATCTGCTGGAACAGTTCGAACTGGGCCCGGAAGACGCTTACAAAGCCAACGGCCCGGTGAACCTGGCGCGCATGTTCACCAGCGTCAACCGGCCGCGTCTGCACTATCCGCCTTTCACTCCCCGGGTACCGGCGCCGGTGAGGAAATACGAGAGCATTTTCGACGCCATCGACCAGGGTGACATCCTGCTGCACCATCCGTTCGAGAGTTTCAGTCCGGTGGTCAATCTGTTGGCGGAAGCGGCGCGGGACCCCAAGGTTCTGGCGATCAAACAAACGCTGTACCGTACCGGCACCAACTCGGAAATCCTGGATCATCTGGAAACCGCCGCCCGCAACGGCAAGGAAGTGATCGCGGTGGTCGAGCTGCGCGCCCGCTTCGACGAGGAGTCCAACATCGAGGGGGCCCGTCGCTTGCAGGAAGCCGGCGCCATCGTGGTGTATGGCGTGGTGGGCTATAAAACCCACTCAAAAATGCTGTTGGTGCTGCGCCGGGACGGCGACGGCATGAAGCGTTACGCTCATCTGGGTACCGGCAATTACCATACTAAAACCACCAAGTTCTACACCGACTACGGGATGCTCACCGCCGAACCGGGTATCTGCCAGGACGTGCACAAGATCTTTCAGGAACTCACCGGCATGGGTAAGGCGGCGCGGCTCAAGCAGCTCAAGCATGCGCCGTTCACCCTGCACCCCAGTCTGATGGAGTGGATCGAGTTCGAGACCGAGCAGGCCCGTGCCGGCAAACCGGCGCGGATCATCGCCAAGTTCAACTCCCTCACCGAGGAACGCATCATGCAGGCGCTGTACCGGGCCAGTCAGGCGGGGGTGGAGATTGATCTGATCGTGCGCGGGATTTGTTGTCTGCGGCCGGGCATCCCCGGTCTGTCGGAAAACATTCGGGTGCGCTCCATCATCGGCCGCTTCCTGGAACACACCCGCATTTACCATTTCCACCACGCGGGCGAGGACCTGGTGTACTGCGCCAGCGCCGACTGGATGGATCGCAATCTGTTCAATCGGGTGGAGACCTGCTTCCCGGTCAATGATCCCAAGCTCAAGAAACAGATACTGGAAGAGGGATTGTACTTCTATCTGCGCGACAACACCCAGGCCTGGCTGTTGAACGCGGACGGCAGCTATCAACGCGCCGCGCCGGCCGCCGACGAGGAGCCGTTCCTGGCCCAGCAGGCCTTGCTGGAAGCACTGAGCAACGGTTGAACGTGTGCCGGCAGCTTCCCGCGGATAGGGCTACGCCCCCGGTGTGGGAGCCAGCCCCGCTGGCGTACCTCTTGCGATGCCCCGCCGTAATTCGCTTGCGGGGCAAGCTCCACGGTGGCCTTGTAGCAATCGCTGAATCCATGTTCCCGAGACCCGCCAGAATTTGGGATAGCGGGGAGGCACGGATCGCGCTTCAGGTCACTGCCAGCTGATAATCGCTGCTCTGGAAGAACTCCTGCTCCTGCTCCAGATCCGCCTGGGTCAGCGGGTGTTCCGCCAGCCAGCCTGGCGGGAAGCTCAGCGTCAATACCTTGCCGTCGGCGACCAGGCTTAGCGACGGCAACGGCTCGTCACTACGCGCATGATGCAGACGACAGGCCAGACGCAGCAGCAGGCACAGTCGCAACAGCGGCTCCCGCTCTTCCTCGTCCCATTCCGATAGGGCCGACAGCGGCAGTTTGCGGCGATGGCCGCGCACCAGCAGCGCCACCGCCGCCTGTTCCTGGCGCGAAAAGCCGGGCAGATCGGCGTTGGAAAGCATATAGGCGCCATGCTTGTGGAATTGGCTGTGGGAGACGGTCAGACCCACTTCATGCAGTAACGCCGCCCAACGCAGGGTATCCAGCAGCGCCTCATCATTCAGTGACCACGCCTCCGCCACCGACTGGTGCAACGCCAGCACGGTGTCGTGCACCCGACGCGCCTGGGCCGGCTCCACCCGGTAACGATCCATTACCGCCTGTACGCTGCGCTCCCGGACATCCTCATGGGTAAAACGTCCCAGCAAGTCGTAGAGCAACCCTTCACGCAGGGCGCCGCCGGATACCGTCATATGGGTAATGCCCAGTTGCCGGAAGATCCCCAGCAGGATGGCCAGCCCGGAGGCGAAAATCGGCTTGCGATCCTCACGAAGACCTTTCAGGGACAAGGCGTCCGCGGAACCGGCTTTCACCACCTTGCGGGCGATTTTCTCCAGCGCCTCCAGAGTAATGCCCTGATCGGTCAGGCCGCTTTCCTCACACACCTGAGCGATGGCCTTGATGGTGCCGGAGGCACCCACCGCCTGGGTCCAGCCCATCCGCCGGTAGTTGGCCTCGATCGACAGTACTTCCTGGCGGGCGGCGGTGACTGCCCGGGCCATGCCCGCCTCGGTGATACGGCCATCGGCGAAGAAGCGCTGGCGGAAACTGACACAGCCCATATGCAGGGACTCGGTTTCCACCGCCTCAAACCCTTCACCGATGATCAACTCACTGGAACCGCCGCCAATATCCACCACCAGCCGGCTGCCGCCATTGGCGGCCAGACTGTGAGCCACGCCAAGGTAAATCAGCCGGGCTTCTTCACGGCCGGCCACCACCTCGATGTCATGGCCAAGAACCTGCTCGGCGCGGGCGATAAACGCCTTGGCGTTACGCGCCATGCGCAGGGTATTGGTCCCCACTACCCGGACGTTGCCCCTGCGCACGCCGGTGATCCGCTGGGCAAACCGGGCCAGGCATTCCAGCGCCCGCTGCTGGGTTTCCTCATCCAGCCGATTCTCCTTGTCCAGACCGCTGCCCAACTGCACTTTTTCCGAGAGACCTTCCAGCAGGCGTACTTCTCCCTGATCCTGACGCGCCACCACCATATGAAAACTATTGGAGCCCAGATCAATGGCCGCCAGTTGCTCGCCTTGTCGCAAATTGTTCCCTCTCTGCCAAGCTGCGGAAACGGCGGCCGTCCCCGACGCGCCCATGGATTGATTTTCCGCGCCGCGAGGGCACGCCGCAACCGGCAATCGATCCCGCCATAGGGTCCGGCTGTCGGCGTAATCGCCCCTCACGCTTGAAATCCCGCGTTGCCGGCCCGATAGTATCAATCTCGCGAAACCCTTAAGCAGGAGATATTCATGAGCGGCGAGATTATCAACGTGACCGACGCCGACTTCGAGGACAAGGTCCTCAAGGCCGACGGTCCGGTTCTGGTGGACTACTGGGCACCGTGGTGCGGCCCGTGCAAGATGGTGGCGCCGATCCTGGAGGACCTGTCCAAGGAATACGCCGACAAGCTGACCATCGCCAAGCTGAACATTGATGAGAACCCGGATACCCCGCGCAAATACGGCGTACGTGGCATTCCGACACTCACCGTGTTCAAGAACGGCGACGTCGAAGCCACCAAGGTGGGCGCGCTGTCCAAATCCCAGCTCTCCGCTTTCCTGGACAGCACCCTGTAGTACGCTGTCAATCCCGGCCAGCCCATGATCAATTCATCTCCTATCCGTTTGATTATGGGCTGGACAGGCGCCGACTCACGGTGGTACATTCCGAAACCAGCGTTTTCGCACCCTCAAGCAGGGGATCTCTAATTCATTTGTTCTTGAGTTAAGATTCACCCATGGCCTCGCGTCAGGGGCGGTATCGGTGGGTGATTTTCGGGAGGGGCATCCCTTCATTACCCATGATTCGACGACGGGCCTGAGTACACCGGCCGGATGTCCCGATATTTCCCACCGAAACCTCACGAACCAATCAATTAGAGATTTCCACGGCTTTGCCGGCTAAGCGCTCCAGAACGACGTCCCTTATCGTAGGGACAACGAATCCGATAATCGGACTTTCATAAAACAACACCGCCCCCAGGTGTTTTCCAATCATTCATTCTCTAGACACCCAACACACCAATGAATCTGACCGAACTGAAGCAGAAGCCTATTGGCGAACTCCTGGACATCGCCAAGGAACTGGGCCTGGAAAACCTGGCCCGTACCCGCAAACAAGACGTCATCTTCTCGATTCTGAAGAGAGCCGCCAAAAACGGCTCGGACATTTACGGCGACGGCGTCTTGGAGATTCTTCAGGATGGCTTCGGCTTTTTACGTTCCGCCGAAGGCTCCTATCTGGCGGGACCGGATGACATCTATGTGTCACCGAGCCAGATTCGCCGCTTCAATCTGCGCACCGGCGATACCATTTCCGGCAAGATCCGACCTCCCAAGGATGGCGAACGCTATTTCGCCATGCTCAAGGTCAACGAGATCAACTTCGATAAACCGGAAAACGCCAAGAACAAGATTCTGTTTGAAAACCTGACGCCTCTGTTCCCCACCGAGCGTCTGGTCATGGAAGTGGGCAACGGCTCCACCGAGGACATCACCGCCCGGGTGATCGATCTGGTGGCCCCGATCGGCAAAGGGCAACGCGGCCTGATCGTGGCCCCGCCGAAAGCCGGTAAAACCATGCTCCTGCAGAACATCGCCCACTCCATCGCCCGCAACAACCCCGAATCCCACATGATCGTGCTGCTGATCGACGAGCGTCCCGAAGAGGTGACGGAGATGTCGCGCACGGTCCGTGGTGAAGTTGTCGCCTCCACCTTCGACGAGCCGCCGGCCCGCCACGTTCAGGTAGCGGAAATGGTGATCGAGAAAGCCAAGCGTCTGGTCGAGCACAAGCAGGACGTGATCATCCTGCTGGATTCCATCACCCGTCTGGCACGCGCCTACAACACCGTGCAGCCCAGCTCCGGCAAGGTCCTGACCGGCGGTGTGGATGCCCACGCCCTGGAAAAACCGAAACGCTTCTTCGGCGCCGCCCGGAACATCGAGGAAGGCGGCAGCCTGACCATCCTCGCCACGGCACTGGTGGAAACCGGCTCCAAGATGGATGAAGTGATCTACGAGGAGTTCAAGGGCACCGGCAACATGGAACTGCACCTGGACCGCAAGGTCTCCGAGAAACGCGTGTTCCCGGCCATCAACATCAAGAAGTCCGGCACCCGCCGTGAAGAACGTCTGGTCAGTGAAGACGAGCTGCAGAAAATGTGGATCCTGCGCAAAGTGCTGCATCCGATGGATGAGATCGGCGCCATGGAGTTCCTTCTGGATCGCATGAAACAGACCAAAACCAATCTGGAATTCTTCGAGTCCATGAAGCGCAAATAACCCGCGCACACCTCGAGAAAAAACGACGAAAGGCCCGTTCCAAACAGCGGAAGCGGGCCTTTCGTGTTTTCATACCGGGTTATTTGCCGGCGGTGAGCGTGTTGTAGCTGGTCATCAGGTTCCGGTAATCCGGAATATGTTTCGAGAACAACGTCCCCAGACCTTCAACATCATTACGCCAGTCCCGGTGCAATTCGCAGGCGGTACCGAACCAGGTCATCAGCTGAGCACCGGCGGCGGACATCCGATCCCAGGCCGCGTCCCGGGTAAGCGGATCAAAGGTGCCGGAAGCGTCGGTGACCACGAACACCTCGAAGTCCTCCTCCAGCGCCGACAGCGCGGGAAAGGCCACACAGACCTCCGTCACCACGCCCGCGATGATCAGCTGCTTCTTGCCGGTGGCTTTCACCGCCTTGACGAAATCCTCGTTATCCCAGGCATTGATCTGACCCGGCCGGGCGATGTACGGCGCTTCCGGAAACAGTGCTTTCAACTCCGGGATCAGCGGGCCATTGGGACCGTCCTCGAAGCTGGTGGTCAGGATGGTGGGCAGATTGAAGTACTTGGCCAGATCCGCCAGTGCCAGCACGTTGTTATTGAACTTGTCCGGCTCGATGTCCCGAACCAGCGACAACAAGCCCGCCTGATGATCAACCAATAACACGGCGGCATCGTCTTTATTCAAACGGTTGTATTGCTTACCCATGATCAATCTCCTCAATTGGTTTGTCTTGCCCGTTGGGTTATCGCTGTCGACAACCTCGTCGAAGGATCAAGATGTCGCGAGTGCGAACATCTTGACGATCATGCTATTAATAGGACTCCAAGCCGTGTAGATAGCAAATTTGCCACTCAGTGTTCCATTATTGGAACAGTAGCGAGCCTGATTTTGGAAAACCTCAACGACCTCTATTACTACGTGAAGACCGTGGAGCACGGCGGTTTCGCCCCCGCCGGCCGCGCCATCGGACAGCCCAAATCAAAACTCAGCCGACGCGTGGCGGCGCTGGAGGAACGCCTGGGCGTGCGCCTGCTACACCGCTCCACCCGGCACTTCTCCGTCACGGAAATCGGGCGCACCTACTACGACCACTGCAAGGCCATGCTGGTGGAAGCGGAGGCGGCCCAGGACGCCATTGATAGTGTTCGGGCCAGCCCCAGAGGCGTGATCCGGCTGACCTGTCCGGTCACCCTTCTGCACGTGCACATCGGCACCTTCCTGGCCGATTTCATGACCCGTTATCCGGAGATCACCGTACATCTGGAAGCCACCAACCGGCGCGTGGATGTGATCAACGAGGGCATCGATGTGGCGATCCGGGTACGGCCACCGCCATTGGAAGACAGCGATCTGGTGCTGAAGGTGCTGTCGGACCGCCACCCGGCAATGGTGGCCGGGCCGGCACTGGTGGCACGCCACGGGCTGCCGGCAGCGCCAGAGGCCCTGGGCGAATGGCCGAGTCTGGCACTGAGTAGTCCGCGACCCAGCTATGTCTGGGTGCTGTACGGCCCCGGTGAACACAAAGCCACCGTGCCTCACCATCCCCGCTTCGTCACCACCGACATGATCGCCTTGCGCTGGGCCGCGGTGGCGGGAGTGGGCGTGGTGCAGTTACCGCTGCTGGCCGTGCGCCAGCAGTTGGAAGAAGGCAGTCTGATTCATCTGCTGCCGGACTGGGCACCGCGCCGGGATATCATCCACGCGGTGTTTCCATCACGGCGGGGGCTGCTGCCGGCGGTGCGGACCCTGATCGACGAACTGGCTTTGTTCTACCAGTCCTTCGAGGAACGCTGACCCAGAAGCAGCAACGCCCCGGCAAGCGGGGCGTCGCGGCTGGCAAGAGACCTCTTCCGATCAGGCGATGCCGATCTCCCCGCCATCATCGCGGGTGACCACCACCGTGGAGGAGCGCGGCCGGCTGCTGCCCCCATCCGGCCAGTGGCTGGTGAAGTCACCCGGCTCGGAGCGATCACCGGGATGCTGGATGTTGACGAACAGCGTCTTATGGTCCGGCGTCATGGTAATGCCGGTGACCTCGCACTCCGTCGGCCCGACCAGGAAGCGCTTGATCAGGCCGGTATCCGGTTCCGCCACCAGCATCTGGTTATTGCCGAAATCCCCATGGTCGCTGGAACCGTCCTGCATGGAACCGGACATATCGGTCTGAATCCACAGCAGACCACGGCCGTCGAACCACAACCCATCCGGGCAGGAGAAGATGTTCTCCGCGGTCAGCGCGGCATCGGCCACCAGACTGCGCCCCTCCTGCTCGGAGCCCTCGAGGTGGCCACCCAGCGCGAACAGATCCCATTGGAAGGTGGAGGCCGAGGCCGCGCCATCTTCCTGCCAGCGAATGATCTGGCCCACCTGGTTGGCCGCTCTCGGGTTGGCCGCGTCGGTATCGTCTTCCGTGCGATTGGAATTGTTGGTCAGCGTGAAGTACACCATGCCGGTACGCGGACACACCGCGCCCCACTCCGGGCGATCCATGCGGGTGGCACCGGCAATGTCCGCCGCCAGACGGGTATTGATCAGAAGCTCGCCCTGATCCGCGAACGGCTCATCGAATTCGATGCTGCCCACGGTGGTGCCCACCGCGGCGTTCATTTTGGCGACGAAGCCGTCATCCCCCATGGACAGAGGCAGCCATTCACCGCTGCCGTCGTCATTGAAACGGGCCACGTACAGGGTGCCTTCGTCCATCAGATCGTTGCCGGTCATCCCTTCCTGATACAGATTCTTGGAAACGAACTTGTAGATGTATTCAAAACGGGCATCGTCACCGGAGTAGAACACCATCGGCTCGCCCACCTTGGGCTCGGCGAACACCACCCCTTCGTGGGAGAAACGCCCCAATGCGGTCCGTTTGATCGGCATGGCGTCCGGATCGTGAGGGTCGATCTCAACGATCCAGCCAAAGCCGTTGGGCTCGTTGCGAAAATCCTGGGTAGCATCGTCACCGGATTCGCTGGGCTGGAACCGGGTGTACAGATCACTGTCCTCGTCCAGAACGTCGTACCAATGGTATCCCTGCCAGCCAGTGACACCGTAACGGGCCAAATGACGGGGCTGCGGATCCATCCGCACATGGAAATAACCCGGCCAGTTCTCCTCACAGGTCAGGTAGGTGCCCCAGGGCGTGAAGCCATTGGCGCAGTTATTGATGGTGCCCCGGGTACGGGTTCCTTCCGGAGAGAAGGCGGTCTTCACCAGGTCATGACCGCGTGCGGGGCCACGCAGCGCCATCACGGTAAACGCGTTGATACGGCGGTTCAAAGCGGAAGGCACCACTTCCCAATCACCGTTGCTGCTTTTCTGTACTTCAATGACCGACACCCCATGGGCGGCCATTTCCTTGCGCACTTCATCAAGCGGACGAGGCCTCTCCGACGGGCCATTGGGGTGCAGGGTGATTTGATCAACATACTCGTGATTCATCACCAGCAAGCCATGCTCGGAGCTGCCTTCCAAGGGGAAGAAATGCATGCCGTCATGGTGCATACCCACCTGCATGGACTGATCGGCACCGGTGTTGCCGCCGTCATCCATATAAGCCGGATAGCTACCGAGAATCGGTGTTCCCCAGGGCACGAACGCCTTGGCGGTATACCCCTCGGGCACCACCACCGCATCCTGGCGGCTGGTGGCGATGGCGTCGAAGGACAGGCGCGGCGGGGTGCCGTCACCACCATCGCCACCATTATCATCGTCGTTGTCACTGTCACCCCCGCAGCCGACCAGGCCCGCCCCCAGGAACGTCACGGCGGCGGCGCCCAGAGAGCCCTTGAGCATGGTGCGCCGGGAGTAACGGGCCTGGATGATATCGGCGAAATAGCGATTGGAAGTGAAGTTGGATACCGGTTCTTCGGGGTTGTTCTCGATCGTTCTATCCACGACTTTGTCAGACATGATCGTCGCCTCTCTGGAGTTCCTGGGACCCGCGCGACCGGCATGCCGACGCGCGGGGCGAGCCTGGGTTCGCTAGGAGGCTAGGCAGGAGAGGTGAAGGCACGATGTCGGAATCGTGCCAGTTTCATGACAGAGACGTTGCAGCCGGATTCAGCGGACGAACAGCCAGTAGAACAAGGCTCCGATCATCAGCCACTTGAGAATATAGTAGAGACCGCGGTTGCGCTTTTTCAGATCCTTGGCTTTGGCCCGGGCCTTGTAAACCACGTCAAAGACCTTGTTCAAGACACCAACGCGGTCGCCTTCCACATTTTCCGTGCTGGTGGCGCGCACTACCACGTTCTTGAATATCCGGTTAATCGCCGTGGCGAACCGGTAGCGTAGCGGACGCTCCACATCGCAAAACAGAATCAGCCGATCCTGATCGGTGTTGTTTTCCGCCCAATGGATGAAGGTCTCATCGAACACCACGTCCTCGCCGTCGTGCCAGACGTGCCGCTCGCCGTCGACGTAAATCGCGCAACGATCGTCGTTGGGGGTCACCAGGCCCAGGTGGTAACGCAGGGAGCCCGCGAACGGGTCACGGTGTTTTCCCAGCTTGGCGCCGGCGGGCAGCATCGCGAACATGGCGGCGTTGACGCTGGGCACCTGGTTGACCAGCGCCACCGAACGGGGGCAGAGCGCCTCGGCGGAAGGCTGGGAATCGTCGTACCATTTGAGATAGAAGCGTTTCCAGCCGGTACGGAAAAACGAATGAAACGCCAGATCATTATCGCTGGCGGCCTGGCGAATATAACCCTCGTCGAACAGCCTCATGGCCTCGTCGCGGAATACTTCCCAGTTGTCGCGCAGCAGATCCAGATCGGGGAAGGCGGAACGATCCAGCAACGGGGTATTGTCCACATCACTGGTGGCGTAAACGAAGCAGTTATAGGGCCCCATGATGGTGGAATGATCCAACAACTGGCGGCTGAATGAATGCCGGATCCGACCGCGGAAGTGCACATAGGTCCCGCACACGATGAAGGTGTACAGCACCAGCATCTTCCCTGACCATAACCATGCCACGATTCATCCTCCCGTTGTGGGTGAGGGCGTATGAAGCGTTATTGTACACCCGGACTGTGGCAACATAGTGTTCACATTTTTCTATCACTTTGACCGGAAAAGTAAATCACCCATGAAATACCGCGATCTGCGCGACTTCATTCAGCAACTGGAACAACATGGCGAACTGAAGCGGATCAAGGCCGCCGTGGATCCACGCCTGGAGATGACCGAAATCTGCGACCGCACTCTCAAAGCCGGCGGCCCGGCTTTGCTGTTCGAAAACCCCAAGGGGTTCTCGATTCCGGTTTTGGGCAACCTGTTCGGCACTGAACGGCGCGTGGCCCTGGGCATGGGCCGGGATTCCGTCGCGGAGTTGCGTGAACTGGGTGAATTGCTGGCTTTTCTCAAGGAACCGGAGCCACCCAAGGGATTCCGTGACGCCTGGAGCAAACTGCCGATCTTCCGCAAGGTCCTGAGCATGGGGCCGAAGCTGCTGAGCAGCGCGCCCTGCCAGGAACAGGTCCTTGAAGGCGGCGACGTGGACCTGTTCCAACTGCCGATCCAGACCTGCTGGCCGGAGGACGCCGGCCCGTTGGTGACCTGGCCGCTGGTGATCACCCGGGGGCCCAACAAGGAACGCCAGAATCTGGGCATCTACCGCCAGCAACTGATCGGCCGCAACAAGCTGATCATGCGCTGGCTGAGCCATCGTGGCGGCGCCCTGGACTTCCAGGAATGGCGCCAGGCCCACCCGGGGAAACCGTTCCCGGTGGCGGTGGCGCTGGGCGCCGATCCGGCCACCATCCTCGGCGCGGTGACACCGGTACCGGATACTCTCAGTGAGTACGCTTTCGCCGGACTATTGCGCGGCGGTAAGACCGAGCTGATCAAAGCCATCGGTTCGGACCTGCAGGTTCCCGCCAGCGCCGAGTTCGTGCTGGAAGGCCACATCCATCCCAACGAATACGCCGACGAGGGCCCCTTCGGCGATCACACCGGCTATTACAATGAGGTGGAGCGTTTCCCGGTGTTCACGGTGGAACGCATCACCCACCGCCGCGACCCGATCTATCACAGCACCTACACCGGCCGCCCCCCGGATGAGCCGGCGGTGCTGGGCTTGGCGATGAACGAGATTTTCGTACCGATCCTGAAGAAGCAATTCCCGGAGATCGAGGACTTCTACTTGCCGCCGGAAGGCTGCTCCTACCGCATGGCGGTGGTGACCATGAAGAAGCAGTACCCCGGCCATGCCAAGCGGGTAATGATGGGGGTGTGGTCGTTCCTGCGGCAGTTCATGTACACCAAATTCGTCATTGTCTGCGACGATGACGTCAATGCCCGCGATTGGAAGGATGTGATCTGGGCGATCACCACCCGCATGGACCCCCGGCGCGATACCGTATTGGTGGACAATACGCCCATCGACTATCTGGATTTCGCCTCCCCGGTGGCGGGACTGGGCTCGAAGATGGGACTGGACGCCACCAGCAAATGGCCCGGCGAGACCGACAGGGAATGGGGCCGCGCCATTACCATGAGCGAAACCGTGAAAGCACGGGTGGACGAAATCTGGGACAGCCTCGGCATCAATTAGCGATCTGTCCCCGGAGGATGCGATGATGAGCTGGAGCCCGCAAGACATTCCGGACCAACAGGCCCGCACCGTGGTGATTACCGGCGCCAACAGCGGCATCGGCTTCGAAACCGCCCTGGCGCTGGCCGACAAGGGGGCGCGGGTGGTGATGGCCTGTCGTAATCCGACCAAGGCGGAAGCCGCCCGGGAACGAATCCGGGAACAGACCGGCGGGCGCGGCGAAGTACAGATCGTGGCACTGGATCTGGCCAGCCTCGACAGCGTGCGTCGCGCCGCCGATACGCTGCGCGAGCGTTACTCACGCCTGGATCTGCTGATCAACAACGCCGGCGTCATGTGGCTGCGCCAGGGCCACACCGAGGATGGTTTTGAGCGCCAGCTCGGCGTCAATCACCTGGGCCACTTCGCCTTGACCGGTCTGTTGTTACCGGCCCTGCGCGAAGTACCGGATTCCCGCATCGTCACCGTCAGCAGCCTGGCTCACAAAGCCGGACGTCTGCACCTGGATAACCTGCAACTGGACGGCCGCTATGGCCGGCAACGGGCCTATGCCCAGGCCAAGCTGGCGAATCTGGTGTTCGCTCTGGAACTGGAGCGGCGCTTGCGCGCGACGGAAGCGGAAACGCTCTCCGTAGCCTGTCACCCGGGGCTCGCCAGCACCAATCTGGCGGAGTCCGGGGTTGCCCGGGAGAGTCCGTTCGGGGTCGGCTATGTTGCCCGCTGGCTGTGGCCCCTGTTCACCCAGAGCGCCGCCCGCGGCGCCGCCCCCACCCTCTATGCCGCCACCAGCCCACAGGTTCAGGGCGGCGGCTACTACGGCCCCGCTTACCTCAGGGAAGCCGTGGGCCCGCCCACACTGGTCCACCCCAGCCAGCGGGCCCGTGACGCCGCCGATGCGGCACGCTTGTGGGAGCAATCCGAAGCACTCACCGGCGTCCGCTATCCCTGAGATACCATTACCCGCGGCCGAGGCCGCCAATGCCGTGAAAGCCTTACGTTGACATGCAGAGCCTCTTTTGTGGTACGTTGGTACCATAAAAAGAACAGTAAGGATCATTCATGTTGCCACCCTTATCGCGTCGCGCCCTGCTGAAGGCCCTGCTCACCACCACCGGCGCCGCCGTTCTGCCGCTTCCCGCCCGCGGCCGGGCCGGACAACCCCCGTCCTGGAGTAATTGGTCCGGCAACCAGAGCGTGACACCGGAACAACTGCTCTTTCCGACCGCCGAAGACCAGTTGATCGATTTGCTGCGCCAAAGCAGCGGCACCGTGCGTGCCTTCGGCGGTAGCCACTCCTTCAGCCCCATTGTGCCCACCGATGACACCCTGATATCCCTGGAAGCCATCAACGGCCTGAGTGACCAGGACGACAACGGCCACTTGTCCTTCGGTGCCGGCACCCGGCTGGGCGCGGCGGCGGCCCAGGCCTGGCAGGCTGGTCGCAGCTTCCGCAATGAACCGGATATCAACCTGCAGTCCCTGGCCGGTGCCATCGCCACCGGCACCCATGGCACCGGCATCACCCTGCCTTGCCTCAGCGCCCAGGTAAGCGCATTGCGGGTGGTGCGTCCGGATGGTGAAACGGTGTCCCTGAGCGCGCGGGACGGTGACGTTTTCCAGGCCGCCTGTTGTGGCCTCGGCGCCCTTGGGGTGGTGACCCGGGTCACCCTGCATAGCGAGCCGGCCTACCGTTTGCGGGAACATACCTGGACCCTGCCACTGGACAACGCCATCGACTTCGTCGGTGCCAATCGGGACCGCTATCGCAATATCGAGTTTTTCGCCTTCCCCCTTGGCCGCACCGCCATCGTCAAGACCATGGAGCTCACCGATCAGGAAGATCAGCCGCTGCTTCAGGATGACAGCAATGATCTGCTGGAAATGGTCTGTGAGCTGAGCCTGCGGGCTCCCTGGCTCACCGCCACTCTGCAGAAACTGGTGACGCTGTTCGTCAGCGATGAGGAACGCCAGGGGCCGGCCCATCAGATCTACGCCAATCGCCGCACAGTGCGGTTCAATGAGATGGAGTACACGGTGCCCGCCGACGATGGCCTGGACTGCCTGCGCGAGGTATGTGAGCGAATCCGAGATCAGGACATCAACGTGTTCTTTCCGATCGAGTACCGCTATACCGCCGCCGATGACACCCTGTTGTCCATGTTCAGCGAACGGGCCGGCGCCAGTATTTCCGTGCACCAGTATTACAAGCAGGATCACCGCCCACTGTTCGATGCCGTGGAACCGGTTTTCCATCGTTACGCCGGACGGCCACACTGGGGCAAATTGCACAGTCTGGGCGCCGATCAACTACGCAGGCTTTACCCGCGCTTCGACGATTTCCTGGCATTGCGTCGTCACTTCGACCCCAAGGGCAGGATGCTTAACCCCTATCTGCACCGAATCTTCGGCGGCACGGAGAAGCCTGTATGAAACGGCGCCATTTCCTCATCGGCCTCGCCGGCACCGCTATCCTCGCCAGGTGGCTGAAACCCGGAGAGCAGGGCCACCCCCATGCGCCCTACTTTCAGAAGCTCAACGACACCTTGCGCGACGGACCGGGGCGGCCTTTGCTGCTGATTGACCGGGAACGGCTGGCCGCCAACTGCGCGCAACTGGTGGCCGGGCTGCCAGCAGGCCGGCACTATCGTATCGTCGCCAAGTCCCTGCCCAGTATCCCGCTGGTACGCGAAGTCATGGCGCTGACCGGAACACGCCGGGTGATGGTGTTTCACCAACCTTTCATCACCGCCATGGCGGCGGCGGAGCCGGACTGCGATCTGCTGCTGGGCAAACCGATGCCCGTAAGTGCCGCGGCGTTGTTTTATCAGACGCTCCCCGAGAACGGTTTTGATCCGGATCGGCAATTACAGTGGCTGATTGATGACATGGGCCGTCTGCGGCAGTATTTGGCCCTGGCCCAACGTCTGGACCGGCGACTGCTTATCAATGTGGAAATCGACGTGGGGCTGCATCGTGGCGGCCTCACCGAAGCCGAACAACTGGACGAGCTGCTGACGTTGATCCACGCCCATCCCGAACATCTGGCCTTCAGCGGCTTCATGGGTTACGACGCCCAGGTGGGCAAGCTGCCGGGCTGGATCGAGGGGCGCGATACCAGCCTGCGCGAGTCCCAGGACCGCTATCGCGCCTTTATCGACCGCCTGTACCAATTGGAACCGGCCTACCGGGCACAATCGCTGACCTTCAACGGCGCCGGCAGCCCCACACTGCGCCTGCACGGTGAGGACTCGCCGCTCAATGAACTGGCCGCCGGCTCTTGTCTGCTCAAGCCCACCGACTTCGACCTGGATACTCTGACGGATTTCCAGCCCGCCGCCTTTATCGCCGCCCCGGTTTTGAAACGGCTACCGGGGCTGAATTTGCCGGGACCACTGCCGCTCGGAGAGGCCTGGTCCTGGTGGAACCCGAACCGGCGGGAAACCTATTTCATCTACGGCGGCGCCTGGAAGGCCTTGCCGGCCTCACCGGAAGGCATCAGTGCCAATCCGGTGTACGGTATCAGCACCAATCAGATGATGTTCAACGGCCCTCCCACCACCGCCCTGCGCGAGGACGACCAGATCTTCTTCCGTCCCACCCAGAGCGAGTTCGTGTTGCTGCAATTCGGTGACCTGGCGATTATCGAACAAGGCCGGGTACTCGCCTGGTGGCCGCCCTTTCCACAACGGACGGAAACGATTCCGGCGCCGGGTCGGGCAGACGCCATGTGATCGGCACCGAACGAGGCTGCTCATGCGCCAACTGTTCCGCGTAATCCATCAACAGCCGCCCCCGTAACGGCGCGCCCAGTTGGCACCAGGTCACGCCCAGGTTGAACACCGTGTTGGCGTCATCCCGATCCCATACCAGCGCGCGTTGGAAGCGACACAGAGCGCGGGGCCAGTCCCCGCGCCGTGCCCAATAGATCCCCTCGATACTGCACAGGGCGGCGTTTCCCGGGTAGCGCCGCCGCAGCCCCTGCAACTCGTCTTCAGTCTGTTGCCAGACCCCACCGTCGATCAGGCCGCGCAGGCGCAGCGCGTGTTCGCGGCGCACGCTCATGATGATGCTCCTTCGCGTTGAGCCAGCCCATGCCAGTCGACCCGGCGGGTCAGGATCATAACCGCCGCCAGTGCCGCGAACAGCAACAACGAGCCCATCAGCAGCGCGTAGTCCTCGGCCATCAGGATGCCGAACAACAACCCCAGCACGATCAGCTGCGCCAGGGCAAATCCCCAGCCCGCCGCTTTCGATTTCAACACCGCGCTCAGATACACCCCGATCAACCCCACGCAGGCCACCGCGCCCGACACATAAGCCCAGACGAAATCCACATGCTCGCCCAGCGCCACCAGCAGCAGGTAGAACATCGCCAGCGCCAACCCCACCAGCATGTATTGCATCGGGTGCATGGCCACCCGGCGCATCACTTCAAACAGGAAGAAGGCGGCGAAGGTCAGTCCGACGATCAGAAAGCTGTATTTCAAAGCCCGTTCGCTGGAGAGAAGACCAGTGACCGGCTGTACCAGATCGACACGCAGGTACTGGTTGTGATCCCCGCAATGGCCGTTGCCTTGAATACAGTCGATGGCGCTTGAGGCGGCCAGGCTGTTGGTCTGCCAGCGGCCGATGAAACCGTTCTCGCTGACTTCCCGCTCCGCCGGCAGCATCAATCCGGAGAAGCTCGGATGCGCCCAGTCGCCACGCAGGGTCATGCGCGTTTCCTTGGCCATGGGCAACGCCGCCAGGCTGGTGCTACCGTTCAAATTCAAGCGCAGATGGACCGTGAAAGGGCCGGAAAGGTCCTCCGGCAATGGCGCCGCCACCACGCCACCGCCTTGCAGAATGGGCGGCATCGACGCGGGTTCCACCAGCGGCAACGTCCGCCCGCCGACACGTAATACCGGACGCTCCACCAGGCCACGCAAGTCACCAATCCGAAACACCAGCAGTGGTGTGCCGGACGACATGATGGAAGCATCGGCCTTGGCGGCCCGCAGCCATTCCTCCGGAAAATGCGCCTCCAGTTCAAGCACGCTTCGATACACTGGCGTACCGTAAATACCACGGTACAGCATGCGGCTTTGCAGATTACCCTCGATGTTCAGGGTATCCGGCAGATAACGATCCAGATCACGGCGCAGCTTGCGGCGCGGGCTCGCGGCTTCTTCCTCGACAGCATCGCGAGTGCTCTCCGTCGCCCAGTATTCCCGCACACGCGGCACCATCAGCAGCGGCCCGGATAAGGTCTGTTCCTTGGCGAACTGGTTGCTGATTTCGTAGCTCACCAGCCGCGCACGATCCTGGCGTTCATCGATCTTCAGCTGAATCATCAACAGCGGACCGACCAGCACCAGCATCAGACCGCAGATCATCAGGATTTTCGTTAGTGGACTATAAGAAGCCATGGGTCACTCCCCTCTTTGGAGTGACCAGCTTGCCGGCCCTGTTTGAGAGGAGTGTGGGGGTTTTGTGAGGATTCCACGCTGGACCTGACTTACCAATTCGCTGGCAAGCCAGCTTCCCACAGCGGCTCCGTAGCCCCCGCTGTGGGAAGCTGGCTTGCCAGCGAATACCGCGCTAATCCCGATCTCCTGGCTACAGCCATGGCTTGCCGTATCAGCAGCCTATCCCAGGCATAACCGCACCCGCACGCCCTGCTCCAGGTTCTCCACCCGCAACCAGCCGCCGTGCAGTTGACCGATTTCCTCCACCATGGCGAGCCCGAGGCCTGAGCTTTTTTCCTCCCCCGGCGCCGGCAACGAGTAAAATCGCTCGGTGACCCGGGCCAGCGCGTAGTCCGGGATACACGGCCCCTGGTTGCTGACGTCTACGCCCTGCTGTCCCTCCTCGCGCCAGCCTTCGACCTCAATGGTGGAGCCCGGTTTGGCAAAGCGCAGCGCATTGTCCAGCATATTGAACAGGGCCAGCCGGGTGGTGTCCGGCTCCACCCGCAGTACCGGCTCGCCGCTCAAGTTCACGCTCAGCCGTTTCTCATCCAATAGCACTTCACGGCTGAGTTGCCATTCCTCCAGCAAGGCCGCCAACCGCTGTTGTTCCCTGGGTGGCAGACTTTCCAGTTTTTCCAGCCGCGCCAGAGCCAGCATCCGATCCAGCAAATCACTGAGCCGCTGACTCTCGTGTACTACATTACCGGTCAGCCGACTCAAGGCAGGCTCGCTGATCTCCTCGGCCAGAATCTCCCCGGCGCCCCGAATGGCCGCCAACGGACTCTTCATTTCGTGGGTCAGCATGGTGATGTGGTTTTCCAGCCGCGCCCGCTCTTCCAGGCGGCGACGCATGGCGGTGACGGCATCGGCCAGTTCACGAATCTCGTCATGGACGCGAAAGCGCGGCGGCGACGGTCTGCCGCCATCGGCCACCGCCAGAGCGTAGCCACGCAGCCGTCCGACCCGGTGACTGATCCACCAGGCCAGACCAATGCCCAACAACAGACAGGCAACCAGCGCCTGCCAGCCGTAGCGGATCAGGCGCTGTTCCGCCTGCTCGATGAATGGCTCGATGGCGGCCCCCGGCTTGCCCAGTGTCACCACGCCAATCAAAGTGCCCTTGTGGCGCACCGGCGCCGCCACGTACAACACCGAGGAGGCCGGATCATTGGGATCCGTGCGGGTGGTGCGGGCGCCGTATTTGCCCTGCAAGGTCAGATGCACGTCGTTCCAGCGGGAAAAATCCTTGCCCTCATTCTCCCCCCGGGAATCGAACAGGACGATGCCATCGGCACTGGTGATATAAATGTGGGTATCAATGCGATTCTTGCTCAACCCCCAGATATTGGCCCCTGGAAGCCGCTGAGCATAGCGCCTCAGCGCCGAACGCAGCGCCGGGGTGACCACCAGCTCGTCTCCGTGAGTGTCCGCGGCGATCACCTCCGCCAGCAGGTTGGCGGCGTCCACCAGCGTTTCCTCCGCCGACTGGCGCACCAGCGGCTGGGCCTCATCCAGCACCAGATCCATGGTGAACCAGCTCACCAGTCCCATGATCAGGAAGAAAATCAGCAGGAACTGGCCGCTGAGCTTCATGGCCGCTCCAGCACGTAACCGAGGCCGCGGCGGGTGACAATCCAGGCGTCCCCCCCCATCGGGCGCAGCTTGGCGCGCAGCGTTTTGATATGGGTATCCACGGCACGCTCGAAACTGTCCTCGTCACTGCCACAAATATCCAGCAGCCGACCCCGGCTGAATACCTGGCCCGGATGTTTTATCAGCGCTTCGAGAATAAGAAATTCGGAGCGGGTCAACGATAACGCCTGATCCCGAAACCAGGCTTTCGCCGCCTGCTGGTCCACCCGCCATTCCCTGCCTTCCGCCACGGGCGCCGGTGTGCCTTTATCCAGACGCTTGAGAATGGCGCGAATACGTGCCACCACTTCGCGCGGACTGAAAGGTTTGGTGACGTAATCATCACCGCCCAGCTCCAGGCCGAGAATGCGATCCACCTCATCCTGGCGGGCGGTGAGGAACAACACCGGCACCTCGCTGGAACGGCGCAGCTGCTTGAGAACCTCGAAACCGTTGAGATCCGGCAGCCCCACGTCCAACACCACCAGCGCCGGGTTGTCGCCGGCCAGTTGCGCCAGCGCCTGCTCACCCCGTTCCACATGGGTGACCTGGAAGTGCTCCCGCCGCAGAGCAAAGATCAGCGGCTCCGCCACCCGTGGCTCATCGTCAACAATCAGAATGTGTTCCGTCACCGGGCATCCCCCTTTCTGGATCGCGCCCATCATACCATCGACATCGCTATCGGTTGCCCTGGGTGCCGCGAACGGCTTACCGTTGGGGCTCGCGAGGGCCGAGCGCCCGCCAGCAAACAACAGAATGGGAAGCATCATGAGCGAGGCACGGGAGTTTGATCTGATTGTATTCGGCGCCAGCGGCTTTACCGGTCGGCTGGTGGCGGAGTATCTACAGCAGCGCTATGGCACTGATGGCGGGCTGCGCTGGGCTCTGGCCGGCCGCAACGAAAGCAAACTGGAGCAAGTGCGCGACGAACTGGGTATCGACCCCGGCGTGGCGATCCTCAAAGCCGATGTCACCGATGCGGACAGCCTGCGCGCTCTGGCGCGTCGGGCCCGGGTCGTGCTGACCACGGTCGGTCCTTATCAGCTCTACGGCGAGCCGCTGGTGGCGGCCTGCGTCGGCGCCGGCACCGACTATGTGGATCTGTGCGGCGAAGTGGCGTGGATGCGCCGCATGGTGGACAAATACCAGGAACAGGCGCAAGACAGCGGCGCGCGCATCGTTTTTTCCTGCGGCTTCGACTCCATCCCCTTCGACCTCGGCGTGTGGTTCCTGCAAGAACAGGCCCGGGCCAGGCTGGGCGCGCCGCTGTCGCGCATCAAGGGACGGGTACGGCGGATGAAGGGCACCTTCTCCGGCGGCACCGCCGCCAGCCTGCAAGCCACTCTGGCCGCCGCGCGGGACGCGGAAGTCCGCAAACTGCTGGTCAATCCATTCGCGCTGACCCCGGGCTTCGAGGGTCCGATGCAACCACCCGCCGCCGAGATTGAGTACGACCAGGCTCTGGGAAGCTGGGCGGCACCGTTCATCATGGCCGCCATCAATACCCGTAATGTGCACCGCTCCAACTTCCTGCTCGGCCACCCCTATGGCGAGGACTTCGTCTACGATGAAATGATCCTCACCGGCCCCGGCGACAAGGGCGAAGCCACCGCCCAGGCGGTGGCCAACGACCGCTCGCTGACCGGTGACAAAGCGCCCAAACCCGGTGAGGGACCAGGCAAGGAGGAACGGGAAAACGGCTTCTACGACGTGCTGTTCCTGGGCGAAACCGCCGACGGCCGGACCCTGTCCGCCAGCGTCTCCGGCGACAAGGACCCCGGCTACGGTTCCACTTCACGCATGATCACCGAAAGCGCCTTGTGCCTGCTGCGGGACGCCACTGACACCCCCGGCGGCATCTGGACCACGGCGCCGGCCATGGGCGACAAGCTGATCCAACGCCTGGAACAAAACGCCGGGCTGCGATTCGCGCTGGAACACTGATCGCCACGATCACGACCGGGAAGCACGGGAGCCCCGGCTTCCCTTAGTCATCAAAACGGTAAAGAGCGGCGGGGTTGTCAGTCAGCACCTGCTTCCTTGTCGCCGGATCCGGAACCAGACGCAGAAACTCATCGACCAGTTCCCCATCATCCGGGATCGGCCCGGGCAGTTGCACATGGGGCCAATCCGTGCCGAACAGGCAACGATCCGCCCGTGTCTCCAGCAGTGTGGTGAAGAACGGATCCACATCGTGATAAGGCGCCCGATCCAGAGCGGTAATGCGATTCGGTCCGGTCAGTTTGACCCAGGTGCGCCCGCCTTCCATAAGTTCCTGGAGCGCCCGGAATCCAGGATGTTCGATCCCGCGATGGGTGGGAATATGCCCCATATGATCGACCACACTGTCGGTGGGTAACCGCTCCAGACGCTCAACCAGCCGTTCGAACCGCGATACGTCCACCAGGAATTGAACGTGCCATCCCAGGCCGGCGATGCGACGGGACAGCAGTTCGATATCCGCGAAAGTCAGGCCACCGGGAAACACCAGATTGACACGCACGCCCCGCACCCCGGCCTCATGCATACGTTCCAGTTCGGCATCGGTGATGCTGTTATCCACCACGGCGATGCCACGCCACTGGATATCGTCGTCAGCGCGCCGGCGAGCCAGTGTATCCAGCATGCGCCGGTTATCGGTGCCGTAAACGCTGGGCTGCACCAGCACGGCACGCTGAAACCCCAGGGTGTGCAACAGCTCCCGATAGGTTTCCTCGGAAGCGTCCGGCGGCGTGTAGCTGCGATTGGGCTGATACGGGTAGCGACTTTGCGGCCCGAACAGATGGGCATGGGTATCACACGCCCCCCGGGGCAAGGCGCTTGCCGGCTTGCTTGGCGCCGGGTGGGGTCCCGGGATCGTCGGTGCACTGATCCCGGACATCGGTTTCTGATTCACGGTCATACCATCTCTACCCCAACAGGCCCGGAAGCCAAAGCGTCACCGCCGGTACATAGGCGGTCAGTGCCACCACGCCAATGAGGACCAGGAAGAACGGCCAGAGATTGCGGGCCACTTTCTCGATACTCAAACCACTGATGGTGGAGGCGACGAACAGGGAATACCCCAGCGGCGGGGTGATCATCCCCACGGCGAAATTAATCACCACCATGGCGCCCAGTTGAATCGGATCCAGACCCACCTGAGTACCCACGGCGGTCAGCACCCCGCTGAGGATGACCATGGCGGACACGGTGTCCATGACCGCGCCAAGCACCAGCAACATGATGTTCAGCAACAGCAGGATCAGGAACGGGTTCGAGGTGAGACTCAGCAGCACTTGCGTGACCTGGGAGGGAATCTGCTCACTGGCGATGATCCAGGCAAAGCCGTAAGCCACCACGATAATGAACATGATCACCGTGGTGGTGCGCATCGACTTTATGAATAACGGTATCAGCGATTTCCACTGCAGATCCTTGTAAATGAACAGGCCAATGACAAGGCTGTACAACGCGCCCACCATGGCCGCTTCGGTGGGCGTGAACACGCTCCCGTAAATACCTCCGAGGATCACCACCGGCGCCAACAACGCCCATATCCCTTCCCGGATCGCCGCCAGGATCTCCCGGACACCGGGCCGCTTCTCCCGGGCGATACCCAGGCGCCGGGCATGGACATAACCGACGACGCAGAACCCCGCCGCGGCGATCAGACCGGGCAGGACACCCGCCAGGAACAATTTGGAAATCGATTCTTCCGACAGTACCCCCCAGATGATCATGGGGATGGAAGGCGGAATCATCTGCCCCAGCGGTCCGATGGAGGTGGACAGCGCCGCGCCGTAACCGCGCGAGTAACCCCGTTTCTCCAGCTCATCGATCATCACCGACCCCACCGCGGCGGTGGTGGCCGGCGCGGATCCGGTAATCGCGCCAAAAAACGTACCCGCCGCCACGGTGGACATGGAAAGCCCGCCGGTCAGATGACCGAAACAGACCGAGGCCACCCTGACCAGGCGCTTGGACAACCCACCCGCGCTCATCAGGTCCCCAACCAGGATGAAACCGGGTATGGCCAGCAGGCTGGTGATGGTGCTCCCGGCGATCAGACGCTGGGCCAGGATCATCGGATTATAGTCCGCCATCCAGATACCAACGGCGGTGAGCAGGCCCAGGGTAAAGGCGATGGGGACGCCCAACAGCAGCAGAACAAACAAC
Organism: Alcanivorax sp. 24; assembly: GCF_004360225.1. Lineage (GTDB taxonomy): Bacteria > Pseudomonadota > Gammaproteobacteria > Pseudomonadales > Alcanivoracaceae > Alloalcanivorax > Alloalcanivorax xiamenensis. The sequence goes on along the minus strand of NZ_SNUA01000001.1, from coordinate 338,390 downwards.
CCGACGATCAGAACAATGCCAATCTCACTCATCGACGGCACCTCCCTGCTCGTCAAGCGGCCCGGGGCGGAACAGCAGCACCAAGGCATGGAAGACCATCAAGGCGCCGCAGGCCGGCACCGCCGCGCCTTGCAGCCACAACGGGTAGCGCAGCGCCGGTGACACCTGGTGCGCGGTGAAAGCGGTGAACTGCCAACCGGCCCAGAACATCAACCCGCCGAACAGCAGGATCAATAGCACGCTGCCCCGCTCAAGAGCGTGTTTGAGCAAGCCGGGCAAGGCGTCCACCACGATGGAAACGCGCACGTGTCCGAACTCCCGCGTCAGTACACTGGCGAACAGGAATACCGTCCAACTGAACGCCAGCAACGCGACCTCGTCGCTCCAGGACAAAGAGGAATTCAGTACGTATCGGCAGAACACACCCGCCAGCAAGGCCAGAGTCATGATCAACGCGCAGGCCGCGCCGAGCGCGGCCGTCGCGGCGGCAAGGTATTTGCTGCCTGCTTCGAGATATCTGTACATACCAAGGCTCTGAGGATTGGGCTCCGCGACCTTGCCAGAGCCCTGTACCACCGTTATTCCGTGACCAGTTCCATAGCGCGGTCGACCAGGTCTTCGCCGATTCTTGGCCGATATTCTTCATAGACGGGGCGCACCTCATCACGGAAAGCGCCGGTGTCGGCAATCTCGGTAACCGCCATGCCTTTGGCCTTGATCTTCTCGATCAGCGCCTGCTCGTTCTTCGCCACCTCGGCGCGTTGCCGCTCGATGGCTTTCCGCGCGGCGGTACGCACCGCTTCCTGCTGTTCGGACGACAAACGGGAGAAGGCCTGCTTGGACATCAGCAGCGGCAAGGCGTTATAGGTGTGGTTGGTCAGCGACAGGTACTTCACCACGTCGGCGTATTTGTTGGCGTAAATCACCGCCAGCGGAATCTCGAGACCGTCCACCGTGCCTTGCTGCACCGCCATGTAGGCGTCGCTCCAGGCCATCGGGACCGGGTTGGCGCCCAGGGCACGGAAGCTGGCGATAAACAGATCGCTTGGTTGTACGCGCAGCTTCACCCCCTGCAAGTCACCGGGCTCCAGCACTTCCCGCTTGTTGTTGATGACATGCCGGAAACCGGCCTCGCCGAATCCCAGGCCGATCAGCCCCTGCTTTTCCAACCGTGCGAACAACTCCTGCCCCACTTCGCCATCCAGCACCTCGTGGGCCTGGGCCCGATCCTTGAACAGGAAAGGCAGGTCAAGGAGTTGGAAGCTCTTGTCCAGGGTCCCTAACTGGGTGCCGGTGATAACGCCGGCATCCAGCGTTCCGAATTGCATCCCCTGCAGCATGTCCGTGTCATTACCCAACTGGTTGTTGGGGAAGAATTTGATTTCGAACTGTCCCGGTGCCGCGGCTTCCAGTTCTTCCTGGAAGTAGTGCGCGGCAATGGCGTAGGGATCCACTTCGCTGTCGGCGGTGGTCCAGCCCAGGCGGATCACGGTGGCGGCCTGAGTCACGCTCGCCGCGGCCAGGGTCGTCGCCAGAATGGCAGCGGTCATCAACGTTTTGACGGATCTGGGTAAAGACGTCATCACGGCTTTCCTGTTTGTTTTGATGGAGTTGATGGCGTGGGGGCAGGCGGAATGAGAAGCGCCCACCCAACTTGTCCTACAAGTTGATCATAAATTTACCAGTGCTGTAAAGTCGGTCATCGTGCCTCCCCCGCGAAACAACCCGGGCTGCCTTTCCCGTGGCCGAACCACCACCGACCCGTGCATGGAGCGTGCAGCCCCCCGGAGAGGTACTATTACTGCCCACGGCCTCGGCGCCGTTTACCCGACACCGTTCGCACAGACCACAGGATGAGCCTTATGAAACAAGCTGCCGCTGCAGGACGCAGCCAGCTTTCCGTCAAGATCTCCCGCCATCTGGAAGCGGAGATTTCCGCCGGCCGCCTCAAGCCCGGCGACCGTATTCCCAGTGAGTCACAACTGACGGCGCGGTTTGGTGTCGGGCGTAACGTGGTCCGGGAAGCAATAGCGCGACTCAAGTCGGAAGGGTTGGTGGAGAGCCATCAGGGTCTGGGCGCTTTCGTGTCCAACAAGGCCCATCGCAACAGCTTTCGCATCGACCACGATGAGCTCAGCCATCTACCCAAGCTCCGCCAGCTCTATGAGTTGCGTCTTGACCTCGAAGTCTCCGCCGCCGGCATGGCGGCCCGCCGCCGTTCCCGCAGCCAGCTCGCGGCAATCCGGGCCGCCCTGTCCGCGTTACGCGACGCCCTTGCCACTGGCCAGGGCATGGTCGAGAGCAGCCTGGCTTTCAAACGCGCCATCGCCGACGCCACCGGCAACGAATACTTCAAGAATTTCGTGCTGTTTCTGACCGCCCATATCTTTGAGGCCGCCTCTTTCGAACGGCGCATCGCCACTTCCGAGGCACTGCGTGAAACCGTGCTGACCGAATACGAGGCGATCCTCGAGGCGATCACCGTGGGCGACCCGGACCTGGCCCGCCGCGCCGCCTGGACCCAGATCATCAATTCCGCCGAGCGCAACGGGCTGCGTGGTCTTCAGGGTTGGGAAGTGACCCGCATGACGTCACTTGGCGAAACCTACGCCCCGCCCTGCGCACCACCGGTATCAAGCTGTCGCGCGCCATCAATGCCACTTCCCGAAGGCGCCTGCGACTGCCACTTTCACATTATCGGGGATGCGGCGGTCCACCCTTTCACGCCACATCGTTCCTATACGCCACCGCCGGCATCACTGGACGACTACCGAAAAATGCAGGGCACACTGGGGCTGAGCCGGGGGGTTATCGTGCAACCCAGCGTCTACGGCTACGACAACCGGGTGGCCCTGGAAGCCCTGCGTCAAGGCGGCGACAACTATCGCGGCGTGGTGGTGATCAGTGACCAGACCAGTGAACGGGAACTCCGGGAAATGGATGCCCTCGGGGTACGCGGCGTGCGCGTCAACCTGATCTACAAGAGTGGTGTCGAGGTCTCGGACGTGACCAGTCTGGCCCGCAAGGTGGCGCCGCTGGGCTGGCATCTGCAGTTGCTGATCGACATCTCGGAATTCGCCGATCTCTACGACACCGTGGCCAACCTGCCAGTGGAGGTGGTGATCGATCACATGGGACACATGCCGGCCAGCATCGGCGTGAAGCATCCGGGATTCCGTGATCTGCTGCGTCTGGCCCGGGACGGCAAGGCCTGGGTGAAACTATCCGGCGCTTATCGCTTCACCAACCAGCCGGACACTCCCTACTCCGACGTCACGCCCTATGCCAAGGCACTGATCAAAGCCAATCCCGATCAGATCCTGTGGGCCAGTGACTGGCCCCACGTGTGTATTTCCGTGCCGATGCCGGATGACACCACGCTGCTGGAAGAATTCTTCCAATGGGCCGGGCATGACGAGACCATCATTCGCAAGATTCTGGTCGACAACCCTGCCCGCCTTTACGGTTTTTAAACCGATTGCTCGGAGGCCTTCCGGGCACCAGCAACGTCAACCGCTGGCACAGACGGGACTACGAAGCCACTGTGGGAAGCTTGCTGGCAAGCGAATCTCGGGATCCAGAGGCCCATTCGCTTGCAAGCAAGCTTCCCACAGCAGCATTGTAGCGGCCTCCAGATTTATGTCTCCAAGGCCAGCCCCCGAGTTTGCCGGTTACCTCGAGACCTAACACGGCTTCGCTGCCCTCGATGAAGAGATCACTAAACCCCGAGGAGCGCTTATAACTCCGGTGGCACCCGATCAAACCACGGCTCGGCCCGTTCCAACTGTGCCGCCAGAGACAACAGCTTGCCTTCGTCGCCATGACCGCCGACAAACTGCACACCCAGCGGCAAACCGTTGTCACACCAGTGCAGCGGCACCGACATGGCCGGCACACCAGTGACATTGGCCAGTTGCGTGAACGGCGTGTATTTCAGGTTTTCCCGCGCCATCTGCTCCACCAGCCCGGTTTTCATCAGCAGTTTTTGCGCACCGGTTTTCAGTACCAGCTTCAGTGCCGCTTGCTGCAAGGGCGGGGTCGCCATGGCACCGATACGCGCCGGTGGCATGGCCAGGGTCGGCGTCATCAAGAAGTCATACCCTTGAAGAAACGCCATCAGCTGATGTGTATAGGTCTGCCAGTGCTGGTAGCACCGCAGGTAATCCGGCGCGCTCAAGCTGCGCCCGAACGCCGCCATCCCCAGGGTATCCAGCTCAAATCCGTCGTCACCGGCGCCAGTGAGCCGGCGCATTTCGTTGACGCTGTCGGCGCACTTGGTGAACCAGACCATCAGCCAGTCCATACTCATGGCCATGACGTCGATCTCCGGTTCCGCTTCCTCCACCTGGTGACCGAGGGATTCCAGCAGACGAGCCGTGTTCTCCACCGCCTTCACCGCCTCCGGATCCACCGCCGTGCCTATGGGCGAGCGACTGGTGAAGGCGATACGCAAGGCCCCCGGGTCACGTTCAACCTCTTCACGGTATGGCCGCGCGGGCGGCGCCAGCGGATAGAGACTGGCGAGTTCGTCTCCGGCCACCGCCTCCAGCAACACCGCGCAATCGCGCACGGAACGGGTCACCGCGTGATTCACCGACAGTCCGTGCAGGGCTTCGCCGAAATCCGGCCCCCAGGGCGTGCGGCCGCGGCCGGGCTTGAGCCCGAACAGGCCGCAGCAGGCCGCCGGAATACGGATACTGCCGCCGCCGTCATTGGCGCCGGCGAACGGCACCACCCCGGCGGCCACCAGCGACGCCGAGCCGCCGGAAGAGCCGCCGGGGGTGTGCTCGGGATTCCAGGGGTTGCGGCAGGCGCCGAACGAATCCGGCTCGGTGATACCCTTGGCGCCAAACTCCGGCGTGTTGGTACGCCCGAACAACACCAGGCCAGCCTCGCGCCAGCGCCTCACCAGTTCCGAATCGTGGGGGGCGCGAAAGCCCATTCTCTTGAGCGCCTTGTTACCCATATAACAGGGCGCCCCGGCCATTTCCTGGAACAGGTCCTTGGCCAGCATGGGCACCCCCGCCAACGGCCCGGAAAGCGGTCCCGCCGCCGTGCGCCGGCCTTCCTCGTAAAGCGGAATGACCAAGCCGTTGAGCTTCGGATTGACCTGCTCCGCCCGGGCTATGGCCAGTTCCAGCAATTCCGCCGCGCTGACTTCCCCCCGGGCCACCAGCCCGGCCAGGGCCACGCCATCCAACTTACGGTATTCGTCGAAATTCATGATGGTATCCTTGTGTTCTGAAACCCGCGGCCCATTGCCATGCCGCCCCGAGACCCGCTTGTCATCCTACACGGCGGCGACCGGTCCGCGCGGGCTCACTTTGCGCCAAACTGCGTTACCAGGAGGAGAGGATGAAAGCTGTCGGTTTCGACCGCCCCCGAGCCATTGAAGACCTGCACGCGTTACAGGATATCGAGCTGGAGACACCGGTTCCCGGTCCCCGCGATCTGTTGATCGCGGTGGAAGCGGTGTCGGTGAATCCGGTGGACACCAAAGTGCGACAACGGCCATTGGCCGAACCCGGTTTCCGCGTGCTCGGGTATGACGCCGCCGGCCGGGTGCAGGCGGTGGGTGATGAGGTTCAAGGTTTCAAACCCGGCGACCGGGTCTGGTACGCCGGCGCCATGCAACGCCAGGGCAGCAACGCCCAGTTCCAATGCGTTGATGAAAGGCTGGTGGCACACAAACCCGACAGTCTGGGCATGCAGGAAGCCGCCGCTTTGCCACTGACCACCCTGACGGTCTGGGAAGCCCTGGAAGACCAGCTCGGCCTGACCCCGGACACCGCCAAGGGCAAGACCCTGTTAGTGGTGGGCGGCGCCGGCGGTGTCGGTTCCATCGGCATTCAACTGGCCGCCCGCCATTTTGGCATGACGGTGATCGCCACCGCCGGCCGTGACGAATCCGCCCGTTGGTGCCAATCCATGGGCGCCGCCCACACCATCGATTACCGCCAGGGGCTGGTGGAGCCGGTGAAAGCTCTCGGCATCAATGGCGTGGATGCCATTCTGCTGGCCCAGGAACCGGATCCGTACTGGACCCAAGCCTGCGAGTTGATTAACCCGCTGGGCGGCATCGTTACCATTGTCGATGCCCGCGGCCCTCTGGACCTGAACGCGCTGAAGCCCAAAAGCGCCCGCTTCGCCTGGGAGTTCATGTTTACCCGGGCCATGTTCGGCGTGGATATGCAGCGCCAAGGGGAGATTCTGTCCCAGGCCGCCAAACTGGTGGATGACGGCATACTGCAAACCACACTGGGCGAATCCCTGGGCCCGATCAACGCCACCAACCTGAAACAGGCACACCGCCGTATTGAGGATGGCCGGACCATCGGCAAACTGGTGCTGGCCGGCTGGGAGGAATGACCCATCACCCAGGGACTGGCGTTGCTTCAAACGGATAGCGCGGCTGGTAAGCCACTGGTTCCAGGGCTCGCTGGCACGCCAAATTCAAAAGCCTGAAAACATCATGCCGGACTTGATCCGGCATCGCCTTCAGGCGGACATCAGCACCAGCCCGAGTTCCGCCAGCCGCTCCCGCGCCCGATCCTGCATGGCCGCGGCCGACGATGAGGACCAGTCGATAATGATTGATTTGGCGTCCGGCTGCGGGCAGCTTACCCGGGCGCCGGTATCCAGCTCGGCGATCAATTGCCCGGCCCGATAGCTCACCGCTTTCTGCCGCAATTGATAACGCGCCACCTTGCCCAGCGGTGTCATCGGCATCGAAGGCAGTACGAAGACATGGCGGGGGCGCGCCTGCGGCACGGCGATACGATCACGCACGAAGGCGTCGATGCTCTCGATGCAGGACGCCTCCGCCCCGGCGCGCAGCGTCACATACAGCACTGGCAATTCTCCGGCGTGCTGATCCGGCATCGCCACCACCGCCGCCTCCAGGACCGACGGGTGTTCTTCCGCCACCTGCTCCAGCATTTGTGGATCGATATTATGGCCGCTGCGGATAATCACTTCCTTGGTGCGACCGACAATCCGCAGCTGCCCATCATCGGTGACCGCCACCCGATCCCCGGACGGGACCCAGCCGTTGTGCGGCCGGTCCTGCGTGCCCGTGGCGGTGCGATAACCGGCGAAGACATTGGGACCCCGGACCCACAGCTCGCCCCGCTGGCCGGCCCGGAGCGGCCGCCCCGGCTCCTCGATGGCCACCTCCACCAGCGGCACCGGGTGCCCGGCCAAGGGCGGCCGGAACATCCCGTCGATGAATTGAGCGGTGATGATACCGGCGGACTCGGTCATGCCGTAAAGCTGATACACCGGCGCCCCGCTTAGCGTTTCCAGCCGCTGGGCCAACCGCGGATTGAGCGCCGAACCACCAGTGAGGAAAGCTCTCAGTGAAGCGCATCGCGACGGCTGCCGGGGAGCATCGGCCAGGGTCGACAGCAGCGTCGGCACGCCGCCCACCAACGTTACCTCCAGCGTCTCCAGCAGGGACCAGAAATGCTGGATCACCGCCGGATTCTTTAGTCCCAAGGCAGTGGGCAGCACCGAAGTGGCACCGCCTGCGATGATCGCCAGCACCGCGTCCACCGAGCTGCCCACATGAAACAGGGGCAAGCCGTTCAGCAGACGGTCACTCTGACTGTAGCCGCACCCCGCACAGGTCAGCACCGCGCCGGCGGCCAGATTACCCAGGGTCAGTTCCGCCAGTTTCGGCGCATAAGTGCTCCCCCCGGTGTGCAGCAGAGCGGCCACACGCTCCGGGTCGTCATCCGCGGCCAGGTCGGTGTTCTCCGCCTTCGCCAAGAACGCCGGCCAAAGCTCCCCGCCGCTTACGGCCCGCTCTGCCTCGGTTACCGGCAAGACCACGACATGAGGCGGTCGCGGCAAGCTCGCGGCGGCGGCGAGGACCCGTTCGCTCAAGTCCGACTCCACATGGGGGCCCACGGTGATCACCACTTTGCATCGGGCCAGCGCCAGTTGGGAGGCGATCGCCTGTTCCGACATCAGCAGGTTCACCGGAAACGCCACCCCCACCGAACAGGCGGCGATCAGCGTGGAAACCGCCTCCGGCACCAGGGGCAGGAACATGGCCACGCCATCTTCCGGAGTCACACCGCTGGCGCGCAGAGCGCGGGCCACCGCCTCGGTCTCGGCCAGCAAACGGGCATAACTGACCGTCATCCGATGGCCGGTATCGGCATCGCACAGGTACACCAGCGCCGGATGATCCGGGTGGCGGGCCGCGGCCTGACGCAATAATCGCAACGGCGTCGGCGCCTGCTCCAGACAAGTCCGAACCGCGTCACTGGTGTTCGCGATAGCAGGTTCCATCACCACATCCTGTTGTTGACATACTCCCTTGGCCAGCGCCGCGCTGCTGGTCGAATTGGAACGCGAACTCCGGCACGTTGTTTCAATTCCAAGTGGCAACCAGGCCTTCAAGCAGGTAAGTAAGACGGTTGGGTTTCATGAAATAATGCCCACTGGTCACCCCTTAACTTGTTACTCAAAAGTGGAATCAATGAAAGATGATGTAACTCCCCAGGGACGACCGTCAATCCCCTCGCTCACCAAACTGGCGGAATTGACCCCCAGAACACTGGTCCTGGATATGCTCGCCGTGGCCGCGGATACCGCTCTGACCTCGGTGGCCCTGGCCCAGGGTGGCGACATCATGGGGTTCAAGGCCGGAGCCGTTCGCGTGGCGGTGAGCCGCCTGTCCACGCAAGGCGCCATCATCAGCCCTCAACGCGGCAGCTGGCAATTGGCGGAAAACGCCCCCTGGGCCCGGGAGCAGGGTCGCTGGCAGGGTCTGAGCGAGTTGCTGTGTCCCTGGAGAGAAAACTGGTGGGTGGCGGTCACCCACCAGGTATCGCGTTCCAACCGTAGCGGCTGGCGGGGACATGAGAGAGCCCTCCGGCAAAGGGGTTTCGCCGAGGTGCAACGGGATCTGTTCGCCCGCCCCGCCAACCTGTCACTGGCTTTTTCCGCCCTGCGGCAGGAATTGCGGGCCTTGGGCATGGCCCCGCAAACCGTGCTACTGCGAGCCGATCAGTTATCAGTCACCCCAAGGCCCGGCTTGTGGGATTTTCGGCGCCGTCACACCCTGCTCGAGAAGGTCCGTGATGAAATGTGCCGGCTGCTCGACCAGGCCCCCGCCGGCACCGCTCCCGACAAAGTGCTGTGCGCGCGTTTTTTGCGCGTGGGCCGGGCCGCCACCAAAATTCTCAACACCGACCCGTTACTGCCGGAAGAGTGGACCGGGCCGTCCCCGCGTGGCGAAGTGGTCCGCCTGTTGCCGCACTTCATCAGCACCGGACGCGCGCTGTGGTTTCGTTATCTGGGCATAGACTAGACGCCGGACGCCGGACGCCGGACGCCGGACGCCGGACGCCGGACGCCGGACGCCGGACGCCGGACGCCGGACGCCGGACGCCGGACGCCGATAATGCGAAACCAGACCTAACACCCTGGCAAGCACTAAAAACGCTTTTTGTTTCCGCCGCCCATGGCGGTCACCCTTCGGGCCACCGCGGAGCAACGTTAAACATTGCTCCCGGCAATTTTTTTCCGCAATCCCGCAGCCCCCGGTTTTGACTTTAGCGTCTGGCGTCCGGCGTCCAGTTCCTCTAAGTGCCGATCTCGCCACCGTCGTCGCGTGTGATCAGCACCGTGGTGGAACGGGGGCGGGTGCGACCATCGCTGGCCGGATAGCTGATTCCCGGATGCTGCACGTTGATCCACAAGGTCCGCCCGTCCGGCGTGCCGGTAATACCGGTGATTTCACACCCCCTCGGCCCGACCAGGAAACGGCGCACCTCACCGCTGTCCGGGTCCGCGCACAACAGCTGGTTGGTTCCCATGGCCTGGTGGTCCGGGCTTTGATCGTCGTAATCGGTCTCGATCCAGAGCCGTCCCGCCGGATCGAACCACAGTCCGTCCGGCGAAGAGAACAGGTCGCCCTGGGTGCTACCCCACTGATGGACAGGTGCCTCGCCGCCAGCAGGGTAACCCGCCAATAAAAACAGCTCCCAATCAAAAACCGTGGCAGTGGGCTCATTATCCCGTTCCCGCCAGCGCAGAATCTGTCCGTGCAGATTCCTGGGCCTGGGATTGGCGGCGTTCACTGGCTGCCCGTTATCGACACCGCGCTCATCGTTATTGGTCAGCGTGACGTAAACCTCGCGGCTGCCGGGTCGCACCGCCACCCATTCGGGCCGATCCATGCGGGTGGCTCCGAGCAGATCGGCGGCGCCGCGCGCGTTGATCAGCACCGCTGCCTGATCCGGGAACCCATTGGCGGCGGTGAGCGGCCCCTGACCGTGCCGCAAGGGCCGCCACTCACCACGGCCGTCGTCATGGAATACCGCCACGTACAAAGTGCCGTGGTCGAGCAGGTCCCGGTTGGCGCCGGGATCATCGGCGCGATAGCGGTCACGGGGCACGAATTTGTAGATGTACTCTCCCCGGGTGTCATCTCCGAAGTAAAACGCCATGCGTCCGTCGTCGGCCACCGAAGGCGTGGCGCATTCGCGCACCAGCCGCCCCATGGCGGTACGCTTCACCGGTGTGCTGTTCGGGTCGAAGGGATCGATTTCCACCACCCAGCCGAACCGGTTCGGCTCATTGACCTCCCCCTGGTGAGGCCGGGAGTGATCCGGCGTGGCATCGAAGCGGGGCTCCACGGTTTCCCATGAATAGTAGTTGCTGCGCTCGCCCTGACTGACGCGGTAGCGGGCCTGTTGCGGACGGCGCGGGTAGTCCTCCGCGTCTCGATTGACGAAGTAGTTCGGCCAGTTTTCCTCACAGGCCAGATACGTGCCCCAGGGGGTATAGCCCAGCGCGCAATTGGCGAACGTGCCAATCACCCGGCGCCCGGTGGGGTCCGAGGCGGTGCGCATGGCTTCGGCGCCCGCCGCCGGACCGCTCAGTATCATCGGCGTCAAACCGCTGATGCGACGGTTATAGGAAGACGTCATGATTCGCCGCCACTGGCCATCGCGGTTCTTGGCGATGTCGATGACGCTGACGCCGTGGGCGGCCAGTTCCTTGTTCACTTCTTCACCGGGGCGACGCGGCCTTCCCTGCTCATCATGCCGCATCGTGGCCCCCCGTGGATGCAGGAAATCCGTCGCCACTTTTTCATGATTGATCACCAGCAGGCCGTGCCCGTTGGGATTATCCGCAAACGGGAAATAGTGCATCCCGTCATGGTTATCCCCGGCCTGCCGCAATTGATCGCGCCAATCGTTACCGGCATCCGCGCGCCACCGTGGCGCCTCGGCATCAATCGGATCTCCCCAACTGTAGAAAGGCACCGCGCGATATCCCGCCGGCACCCGCACCGTATCGAAACCGGAGTCGGTTTGCACCGGCAGCGGCGTGAACCCGATGCGTGGCCGCGCGCCACCAGTCACCGCGCAGCCACCGACAAAAACCGCCGCCAGCCCCAGGCCACCCTTGAGCACACCACGCCGGGTCAGGCTGAGCCAGTGGCCCCCGGTATCGCGGGGCACCGGGTGATCGTCCTGCGCTTCCCAATCCTCGGGATCGGTTCGCCATTGCCTGCTCATGGCCGCGCCTCTCTGGTCAGGTTCAACGCCTCACGTACCGCTGACCAGGGCACGTACTTGAAGTTCTGCGGCGCCTGCGGCAACCGGTTGCGCCCATCCTGAACCACCAACAGCCCTTCTTCGTAAGCGCCCCCCAGGTTGACGGATGTCACTTCCAGGCCATCGGTTTCCGACACCCCGTCCACGCCACGCCGTGAATCCAAAGCAATACGGAATCGTCCCCGGTAGGCATAAGGCGGCAAGGCATCCAGGACCACATAGCTGTCGTTGCCCTGACTGGAAATCACCAGGTAACGGTGGTCCTCGCCGGCGTAGATCGCCAGCCCTTCGATATCGGCCACCAGTTTCTCCCCCACGGCCATGACCTTGGTCAGCGTGGCGGGCACTTCGGGGTCGGCGGGCAGAGTCCACACCGCCTGATCTTCCTCGCCGACAAACAACTGGCCGGTCACTTCATCGGCCACGCACCCTTCCGGCTGGCTGTCCACCCGGAAACGCCGCGCCAGGGTCGCCGAGGGCGCCTCGCCGGTGAGGTCCAGGCGGTATTGTTCGAACTCGCCATTCTTGCCGTTGGCGATGGCATGCAGCTCATCGGCACCGGCCAGATAAAGGCACACCCCGTAAATGTCCTTGAGCGTGGTTTCGATTTCACCGGCGTTGGAGACGTTGCCTTCGGTGTCGATACGAAACACCTGGAGGCTGTCATGATCCCGGTTGCTGGCCACCGCCCAGTCACCGCGCACGTCCACATTGTTGAGCCGCCCCACGGGCAGAAACTGCCGGGTTCGGCCGAGCAGATCGTAAACGTACAAACCCGCTTTTTTGTCGGTACCGAGCACACGGCCGTGTTCCGGTTTTTCCGGGTGCAACCAAATCGCCGGATCATCCGCGGCGTCACCGAAACGGGCCACCGGATCGGTTTGTGCCGCCGCGTGCACCACCGCCATATCCGTGTTCCCGAACGTTGGGTTCGCCGCCCGCCAGGGCAGCGTCATGGTCCGAGCGGCACTTCCTTCGTCGTCCAATACCACCAGAGTCAACTCTCCGTTCCGCCAAAGCGCCGCCAGTTTTTCCGGTTCCTTCTGAGCCGGCACCGTTATCGCCGCTCCCACCGGTTCGCCGTCGCGATACAGGTGCAAGGTCCCGGCGTCCTTGTCCAGTACCGCCAGCCCATCCGGAATCACCGCCAGACCGGCGGCGCCCAGCCGCAGCCCGCCTCGGGGCGCCACCATGTCCACCACCCGGCGTTCGGGATCCCGCTCGGCATTGGCGGCATAACGCCAGACACCAACTCGCTCCTCACTGACGTAGAGGTCGCCATCGTCGTCGTCCACCCGGCAGGCCTGAACCTCCGGCGGCAATACCAGATGGCGCAGCGGCGCCACCATCTCGTTGATCAACCACTGATCGGCACCGCCCCGCTCGTCCAGCAGAAACACCGACAACAGGCCGTCCCGGTCCTGATACAAACAGAGACCGGCCACTTCATAGTCCGGGGCGGGGATGGTATTGCCTGCCATGACCTGACCATCGCGGACGGTCAGCACATGCACTTCATTGCTGCTCTGCTCCGCCAACGCCAGGCGCCAATCTCCCGAAGCGACAACCCGGCCATCCAGATGCTGATAGCCCTGGGCGGCGTTTGACTGCCGTTCGCCGTTGATCCAGAGACCGCCCCGTTGATCCAGCGCCGCCCACTGCGTGGTGCCCGGCGCATACCAGAGATCCTGAAATCGCCGCTCCGGCTCCCAGCTCCGCCAGTCCGATTCCGCCACACTATCCACGGCGCAACCCGCCAATCCCAGACCACCACAAAGCAATATCGCAAACCGTCTTCTCGTTCCCATCCGTTTCATTCAACGGCTCCTCAGTAATGCTTCAGGGACAGGCCCAGTTTGTAGGTGGCACCGTACTCTTCGTACTGCGCGTTGTAGCGTTCCCTGCCGGTGTAGGCATAGAAGGGTTCGTCGGTCAGGTTGATCGCCTCGAAGGTCAGTTGCAGCTGTTCGGTCAGGAAATAATGGCCGGTGAAATCCAGTTGAACGTGATCGTCCACGTGAATGTCGTAGCGCTTGTCCAAAGGATCCTGCACTTCCTGAAGATAGTTTCCGGTGTAGTTGGCGGCCAGCCGCAGGCTGAGCTTGCGGGTCTCGTACCCCACCATAAGATTGGCGGTAAGGTCCGACTGGCTCGGCAAGGCGATGGTGCGATCCCGGTACCCCCCGGCATCCTCGTCATAAGCGCGAATGCGCGCCTCGGAATCAACCAGAGTGGCGTTGGCACCGACCAACAGGCCATTGAACGGCGCCGGCAAGCCGCTGAAGGTTTTCGAGTAGGCCAGCTCCAGACCGTACAGGGAAGCACTGTCGCCATTTTCAAATGTCTCCGCCTCATCGTACATTTCGTAACCGCTGGCGCCGCCCACATCGGTGCGATAAACGAAATTCTTCAGATCCTTATAGAACAGGAAGGCGGAGACCACGCCGGCGCGCCCCATGTAATGCTCGATGCCCAGATCGTAGTTGTCCGCTTCCAGGGACTTGAGCCCCGGATTGCCGAAACTGGCCTCGTCACCATCGATTTCATAACCCGGCGATAATTGCTCGAAGGTGGGTCGCACTACACTCTGGGTGAACGCCGCCCGGATCTGAGTATCCGGCCCCACCCGGTAACGCAGATGCAGCGCCGGCAACCAGTGCTGTTCATCCTCGTTGAAGCGATTGGCGACGATATCGCCATCTTCCACGCCGTACCCTCGGGCGGAAAAGTCGGTGCTCTGGTACCGCACCCCACCCAGGACACGCAGATCCCCCACGTCCACGGTGCCCATCACATAGGCCGCCCGGCTGTCCTCGGAGATGTCGTAGTCCTCGATGGCGGACGCCTCGTCGTCCCGCTCGCCAGGTCCACTGAGTAGATTGTCCACGCTGGTATCGATGCCCGATCCCATCTCACCCAGCCCATAATCCACGTCCTTGGCAAAATCCGACAGATTGCCATCGGGCTCGTAGATCCAGGTTTCGGCGTCGGACTCCTTGTCCCGGCGGGCCACCTTGCCGCCGAACTTGAGGGTGGCAAAGTGCTGGTTCCACATCAGATCACGGGTGAAATCCAACTTCAGGTCGGTTTGCCGGTCCTTGGTGTCACTCTGGGCGACCTCCACTTCGTCCAGCTCATACAAGGCATCGTCAAAAAAACCGGACGGGAAAACCGGGCGAGGTTTACGACTACCATAATAGCCACCATCGTCGAACTCGGCGGCAAACACGGCGCCACCGGTATGGCGGGGCTCGTCCTCGCTGGCCCGGCTGTGACCGATACGGTACTCCATGGCCCAGTCATTCCAGCGTTGCTCACCGCCGAACACCACCGAGGTGATCTTCTGGGTTTCCTCGCGGTTCTTCAGCTCTTTCTGTACTTCCACGGCGCCGGTTTCGTTGGGCGCCATGGCTTCCTCGAAGCCGAACACGTTGGCCTGACGGATTTCCTCATCCCGGAAACGGCTGTGCAGGGTACGCAAGTAATAGCGGCTGTTGTCGTTGGGCAGGTAATCGAAGTTCAACGCCAGACCGAGCCGTTCCCGAGTGATGGTGTAATCCCGCTGTTCGAATTCCTCCAGCCGCGCATCACCGTCATCGAAGTCCCAGCCGCCACCGGTTTCCACGTTATCGGAACCGAAGTCGCGCTCGGACCAGCTGAACGCCGCCGCCACGCCGAAATTATCCTCACCGGAGCCGATACTGAAGCGATTGCTGAAAGCGGCGGACAATTCCGGGCTGGTTTCATCCATCAGTTCGTTGTAACTGCCCTTTCCGGTCACCGAATAGTAAAGGCCCGGGCGGTCGAAGGCGGACAGGCTGCGCACCTGTACCGTCCCGCCGAGGGAATTGGCGTCCATGTCCGGGGTCAGCGTCTTCACCACGGTGAGCGATTCCAACAGATCCGCCGGCACCACATCCAGAGCCACCGCCCGGCGCCCCGCCTCCGGCGCCGGAATCCGCACGCCATCCACATCCACCGCGTTGTAGTCCGGCGCCAGACCACGCACCCGCACGAAGCGGCCCTCGCCCTGGTCCCGTTCGATGGACACACCGGGCAGGCGTTGCAGTGATTCCGACACGTTGGTATCCGGCAATTGACCGATGGCATCGGCGCTCACCGTGGTCTGGATGTTGTCGGCCGCGCGTTGGCTGGCCAGCGCCTCTTCCACACTGGCGCTTTGGCCGACCACTTCCACCGCCTGCAGACGGTGGCTCTCCACGCTCTCTTCAGCGCCGGCGCCCTGCGCCAGGGCACCGATCACCGAGGCCAGTAACGTACGTTTAAAAACAGGTGTATTCAGTTGATAGCGGGTCATGGGTCCCCCAAGGCAGTCAGCAACGTCATCCGCGTTGCACGGAACCTAGGGAGGGGCCATGTCACTTCCGTTACACCCCTTGGCCTGGCCTCTTGCCATCAGGGCTTCGAACGCCATTTACGCCCCTTGTTGAGCTGATCACACCCTCTTGCCCGGACGATTTACCGGCACTGAAGCCATCGGTCGCGGCGCACCAGCCCGGCACGGCACGAAAAAAACACCGATGCCATGAGCTGATCCGACCCCCCGCGGTGACGGCGCCACTTCTGTCACGCCGGTGCAATGCCCACGGCGTAGGAAGGGTGGTAGGGCCTGTTCAGCCTAGTTCAAAAAGGAGTAATAACGGATGTGGGGATTCGCACTACATCGATGGAAGTGGTTTGCTCTGCTGACCATCGCCTCGGCGATACTGGCGCTCAATGCATTGACCGGCACCCTGAAACCGATGGCCGAGGTGGTCTGGCTGGATATCGCCGGCGAAGGCGGCGCCGCCCTGCTGGTGCTGATCTGGCTGGCCCTGATGCTCAACAGCCGGCCCGCCGGCCGTGTCACCAATCTTCTGTCGCTGGGGCTCAGCGGTATCTTCGTGGCCTACTGGCAGGACGTCATGGACGAGGTCATTCAACTGCCGACCACCATCGTCTGGGACCACTGGCTGGAATCCGGGGCCATGCCGGTGGGCATGTTGCTGCTGACACTGGGTCTGTATCACTGGCACAAGGAGCAACAGGCGATCTGCGATCAGCTGCGTAAGCGGGAAAAGCTGTTCCGGGAGCATCGGGATTTTGATCGTCTGACCCCGCTCACCCGGGCCGGTTATCTGCGCGAACATCTGGCCCTCGCTTCCCGCCGCGCCACGCCCCCGCTTCTGTTGATGATGGAGTTGCCGGACTTCGACGCCGACCGCCGCCATCTTGGCGAACAGGACGGCCAGCGTCTGCTGCAGGAAGTGGCGGAGTTGCTGTTGCTGAATCTGCGCCGCGACGACCTGCTGTGCCGCTACGCCGGCCACCGTTTCGCCGCCCTACTGACCGATATCGACGCCAGACAGGCACTGGATCTGGCGCGGGAACTGGAACAAGCGGTGGCGGCTTTCGCCTTCAAGAGCGGTCAGGGCCGCACGCATTATTCACAGCTGGTGGTGGCCATCACCGAGGCCGGCGCGGATACGCCGGAGGCCTGGCTGGAGCGCGCCAACCGGGACCTGGATGAAGTCCGCCGGCGGCGGGCGGCGAACGTCGCGGCCTGATCATGCGCGGCGGCTCTCACCACCATATCGGTTATCAGCGGGACGACCGCTTCGTCCCCTGTCACCATCACCCGGCACTGCTGCTGGAGATGGTGCGCGAACAGGGGCTGGACGATCACAAGGCGCTCAGACATACCGGCTTGTTTCCCGATGATCTTCTGGATACCAGCGCGCGTTTGTCGCCACGCCAATACCTGCAATTGGTGCACAACATTCGCCGCCTGCACCCGGATCCCGAGCTCGGCTTCCGCTATGGGCAGACACTGCTTCCCGGCCACTATGGCGCGATCAGCACGCTGCTCGGCAACGCCGCCCATCTGGATCAAGCGCTCATCACGCTGGAGGATTATCAGCCTTTGATCACACCACTACTGGCGCCCCGCATCATCCGTACCGGCGAATATTGTTGCGTGCAGTGGCTGGACAGCTGTGGCGCGGGGAATGAGTACCGGTTTCTGGTGGAGAGCATGATGTCGGCCCTGGCCTCGGTGACCCGCTGGCTCAGCGGCGGACCGTTGCCGTGGACCTTCCAATTCAGCTACCCGCAACCGGACTATCCGGAGCACTATCAGGTCTACCTCGGCTCCCAGCTGTACTTCGAAGCGCAAATGGATGCCATGCTGATTCCCGCCCATTATCTGAATCAGCCCTGGCCCAGGGGCTCGCACACCGCGCGGGCGGTTTCCGAGCAACAATGCCAAGAACAACAGTTGGCCCTGGGATGCGACACCAGTCTGGTTCACCAACTCTATCTGGCGCTGATCGAACGCATCCGCGAGCCGCCATCCCTGGATACCGCAGCGCGGGAACTGGGCCTGAGTCCGGCCACGTTAAAACGCAAACTCAAACACCATGGCACTCACTTTCAGGACCTGCTGGACCGGGCGCGCAAGCATACCGCTCTGCATCTTTTGCAGTTTTATGGCTACAACAGTGAACAGGTGGCGCGCTATTTGCGCTTCAACGACAACACCAATTTCCGCCGCTCGTTCAAGCGCTGGACCGGCCTCACCCCGAGCGCCTGCCAACAGCTGGTGGACCGCGCCATGACCGCGCTAAAACCGCTATAACGCCGTGTCCAGGCAATCCGCCGGTGCCTCCCCCAGTTGCAGGGTACGCAGACAAAGCACCGGCTTGATGGCGAACGTACGCCGCCATAACTTGGACCACATTCCATCATGGATTCTGACATCGCTCAGACGAGTGCTTGGCAAAGGCCGCCAGTCATCACCATCAAATGCCGCCAGCACAAAACGGAACGGATGGGCGCCCGGAACCCCAAGGCGGACGTCCGTCACCACCAGTTGTTCCTGCTCGCGCTGATAATCCAGCAGACCGCCGGTAAACCAGGCCAGCCGTCGCGCTTCCGGCAGCCCGGCGGCGACCGCCTCAAGCTCCCGATGACGCGGAAACCGTTCCAACGTCATGCTGCCTGGGTGATCCAATACACCGGTCACCATTTCCAGGCGCTGATCATCGGTCAGCGCGGTGGCCCGCCAAAGCAGAGTCGAGAATGGCATGGGCTGCACCAGCAACCGTTGCGGTGTGACACCGATACCAGCCAGTTCGGCGCGCACCCGCTGCGTCATCCACTGCTGGGCGGCCAGGCTCCAGATCAGATAGGCGCTGGACAAGGTCAGCCCCAACGCCAACGCCCGCCGCGACGGCGGCCGCCACAGCGCCACCAGCACCGCCAATAGCAATGGCAGGGTGTATAACGGGTCGATGATGAACACACTGCTCAACGCCACCGGTTCACCAAGGGGCCACCACAATTGGGTGCCGTAAGTGGTGAAGGCATCCAACAAGGGGTGGGTCAGCAACACCAGGGCGGTGAATGCCCACCAACGCGCCAGTGACGGATCACGCCAACGGCGAGACAACAGAATCGCCAGCAACAACGAAAAAGGCGTCAGCACCAGCAAAGAATGGCTGAAACCGCGATGCTCGGAAAAATTCGCCACCGCGCTGCCGTAATCGATCAGCACATCCAGATCCGGCAAGGTCGCCAGCAGGGCCCCTCCGAAGATCGCGCCACGCGGGAAACGGCGCCCCAAAACGGTGCCACCCAGGGCGCCCCCCAGAACCGCCTGAGTCAGAGAATCCATTGTGTCTCCTTCCACCATTTCACTTGCGGCCCCGGACGCCCCCGCCTATGAACTCCATAGTTTTGACACATAACGACGATAACCCCATGAATTAATTAATGAAAAATCAGGCACTCAAACAGAGAAGCGATAACCGGGGACTTGCACCCGTGATCAGACCGTCGAAGAATGGGGAACGCGCGTTTAATCCGCCCGTGCGAAGAACCGGATTATTGCGCCATGGCGCAGGGACGAGCCACCGCCAATCGACGATTGGCACGACCCCGGAAAGGCCGGAGCCGTGTAGTACTGCATCCGCCGTTCCCGGATGACGGTGATATCCGACAGGGAAACACGCTTCATCGTCGCACAATAATCAGGGCAATGGGCAGCGAAGCTGCAGCCCGTGACCCATGCAGTTCATCACCCGAAGGGAGGCACTGTATGTTAGGTTCACACAGCCGGGACACCACCACCCACACCGGTTCCCGCTCCATCGACGCGATGATTTCAGAAATCCTCGCCAGCGCCGACATTCAGATCAATGGCCGGCGCCCCTGGGATCTGCACGTTCACCATCCAGATACTTTGTCCCGATTCGCCGCGCAACGTTCCCTCGGGCTCGGCGAGTCCTATATGGACGGCTGGTGGGATTGCGACGCCATAGATGAATTCATTACCCGCATCCTGCGCGCCGGCGCCGACGGCATCAGCCAACCGCGCTGGATGGTGGCGGTGCAACTGGCGGGCTATGCACTACGCAACCGGCAAAGCCTGCGCCGCTCCCGGCAGGTGGCGGAGAAGCACTACGATCTGGACAACCACCTGTTTCAACTGATGCTGGACCCGACCATGGCCTACAGCTGCGGCTACTGGAAGGACGCCTCAACCCTGCACCAGGCCCAGCAGGCCAAGCTCGACCTGATCTGCCGAAAACTGGAGCTGGAGCCCGGCATGACCCTGCTGGATATCGGTTGCGGCTGGGGGTCACTGGTGGAGCATGCCACCCGCCACTACGGCGTGCGCGCCCATGGCGTCACGGTCTCCAGCGAACAGGCGGGTCTGGCCCGTGAGCGCTGCAAGGCACTGCCGGTGGAGATCATGCTCAAGGATTACCGCACCGTCACCGGGCACTACGATCGGGTAGTGTCGGTGGGCATGTTCGAACACGTCGGGCGCCGCAACTATCACACCTTCATGAAAACCGCCGCCAACCTGCTCAAGGACCGCGGCCTGATGCTGCTGCACACCATTGGCAACAACCTCAGCAGCGCCGCCCATGATGCCTGGATCGACAAGTATATTTTCCCCAACGGCGAGCTGCCCTCGATCAAACAGATCGCCCGCGCCGTCGAGCCCTTCTATGTGGTGGAGGATGTACAGAACTTCGGCCCCGACTACGCCAAGACCCTGAAAGCCTGGGACGCCAACTTCCTGGCCAACTGGGATCAGCTCAAGGACCGTTACGACGATCGCTTCTTCCGCATGTGGCACTATTACCTGAATGTCTGCGCCGGCGGCTTCCGCGCCCGCCACCTTCAACTGTGGCAATGGGTGTTCAGCAAACCCGGCCAGCGCTCCCGCACCTATCACGCCCCCCGTTGACGCTGTCCGCTCTCTCCCCTCTCCCCCGCCTGGGCGCCGCTGGCGCCCAGGCGGGGATATCGGCATAATTGCGCCCTGATTCGGAATCATTATCATTTAACGCGATCCGGGCGGACCTTCATGCAAGCGGATCCCCGCGACCATTTGTTCCAGCAACATGCGGCTGAACTCACCGGCTATCTGAACCGGCGTCTGCAGTCACCGGAACTGGCCGCCGAGTTATGCCAGGAGGTCTATCTGCGTCTGCGCCGGATGCCGCGTCATCAGGCACTGGATAACCCCCGCGCCTTTCTGTTCCGCATCGCCCGCAACCTGCTCATCGATCACCTGCGCCAGCAAAACAGCCAACCCGCCTCCATCACCCTGCAAGAGGCCGTCGATGACCTGGAAAGTCCCGCCCCGGACCCGGAGACCGCCGCCAGCGATGCCCAGGTGCTCGACAGCCTGCGGGAAGCGCTCGGCGAATTACCCCATCATGTGCGCCAGGCACTGCTCTGGAATCGCCTGGAGGGACTCACGCAAAAGGAGATCGCCGGCCGGCTGGGGGTATCCGAACGGATGGTCGGCAAGTATATTCTGCGCGCCCTCAACCATTGTCAGGCGCGCCTGGCCTGGGAAACACAAGGATGAGCCCGATGCCGGAGCACCGCCCGTCCCCGTTGGATCAGGAAGCCAACCGCTGGCTCACGCACCTGCATTCCGGCCGGGCCCGGGAACAGGATCACCGGGACCTGGACCGCTGGCGCCGGCGCAGCCCGGCCCACGAGGCTGCCTACCAGCGCGCCGAGACCCTTTGGCGGCAACTGGGCGCCCTTACCGCCGAGCAGGTGAGCACCGATATACGCCCTCCGGACCACAGAGAAGCAGCGCCCCCGTCACGCCATCCTCGGGCGTTCCCGCTGGCGCTGGCCGCCGCCGTGATGCTGGCTCTGGTGGTGCTCGGGCAGTCCCCGTGGCGGCAGTGGCAGGCGGACCTGCGCACCGCCGCCGGCGAACAGCTTTCCCTGGACCTGGCCGATGGCAGCCACCTGGTTCTTAATGGCAACAGCGCCGCCAACTGGCACCTGGACGCCGACAGCCGGCGCATGGAGCTGCTGCGCGGCGAGGCCCTGTTCCAGGTGGCGGCCGATCACCAACGGCCGTTCACGGTCCAAGCCGGGGACGCCCGCATTCGCGTCACCGGGACCCGCTTCAATGTCACCCGCGACGGTGATGATGTCCTGCTTACCGTTATCGAGGGGCAGGTAGTGGCCAGCGGCCCAAAGCGCCGGGAAACCCTCACCCCCGGTCAGGCGGTGCGCTGGAAAGACGGTGGGCTGCGGCCCCCGATCGCCGTCGACGCGGCACAGGCCGAGGCCTGGACACGCGGGCGTCTGATCGTGCGCGATCTCCCCCTGGAGGCGGTGGCCCGCCGTCTGGAGCGCTACCAGGACACCCCGATCTGGGTACTCGGCGACGCCCGCCATCGACGGGTCAGCG
Organism: Alcanivorax sp. 24; assembly: GCF_004360225.1. Taxonomy (GTDB): domain Bacteria; phylum Pseudomonadota; class Gammaproteobacteria; order Pseudomonadales; family Alcanivoracaceae; genus Alloalcanivorax; species Alloalcanivorax xiamenensis. Next base: position 316,073 of record NZ_SNUA01000001.1, on the reverse strand, counting down.
GCGTGTTCGACACCGCTGATCCGGCAGCCATGCTCACCGCGCTCGCCGCCAGCCTGTCGATCCACCAGTACCGGCTGCCGGGCCTGATCATCCTGCGCTGACACCAGATCAGGTTGGTACACCAATGCGGCCTCACCATTCGCAGGCACACTTATACGCATCACACCGGCACGCCCATAGTGACTCGCTGGCAAGCCGGCTTCCCACAGCGGCTTCGTAGTCCTTCTTCTGTGGGAAGCTGGCTTGCCGGCGAATACAGCGCAAATTCATACCTCCATGACGACGCTGCTCCGCAGCCTCCGATGGAGAGGAAGCTCCTCCTCCAAACCAAGATAAAGCAAAAATTTCCTCTCCCTTGGTTCAGAAATCCAGACCGGCTTCGTCTTCTTCCGGAACGCAATCCGAATCATTTCCATTTGCATAGTTGTCACAGCACAGGAAACCGAACCGCCCATGCGTCTGAACCCTTTGCGCGCCGCCCTGTTCGGCGCGGTTATTCTGACCTGCGCCGCCCAGGCGGCGCCTTTGAATCTGCCCGCCCAGTCCCTCGACCAGGCGCTGCTGGATCTGGCCGACGCCACCGGCGTCACCCTGATCTACGACACCGTCCTGACCCAGGACAAACAAAGCCCGGCCCTGCGCGGCAATTATTCCGCCACGGCGGCGCTGGACCAGCTGCTGGCCGGCAGCGGACTGCGCTACCGGCGCAACGACGACGGCAGCTACACCCTGGAAGCGGCTCCGGCCCAAAGCTCCCGGGCCCACTCCCCGGCCCGGCCCAACGTGCTGGCTCCGGTGGCGGTGACCGCTCAGGCCGCCACCAAAATCGACCAGCCCACCCTGGAAACACCGCAGTCCATCTCCGTGGTGCGCCGCGAACAGATCGAGTCCCAGGGCTCGGAAACCGTGCAGCAGGCCCTGCGCTATACGCCCGGCGTGTTCACTGATCAGATCGGCGCTTCCAAGCGCTACGACTATGTGGTGATGCGCGGCTTCTCCGATGACAGCATCGACAACATTTACCTGGATGGCCTCAAGACCATGGGCGACCCGGGCACCTTCAATTCGATCCAGGTCGATCCGTACTTCCTGGAGCGGGTGGGGGTGGTCAAGGGGCCCTCTTCGGTGCTGTACGGCCGCGCCTCGCCCGGCGGTCTGGTGAACCTGACCAGCAAGCAGCCGCTGTTCGAGACCCGCCAGGAAATCCAGTTCCGTGCCGGCAGCAATGATACGCTGGGCGCCGCCTTCGATTTCGCCGGACCTCTTGGCGACCGTGCCGCTTACCGCATCATCGGCCTCACCGAAGGCGGCGATACCCAGTTCGATCACGTGGAGCAAAAGCGCCATGCCATCGCGCCGTCGTTCACCATTGATCTGAGCGACCGCACCACACTGGATCTGATGGCCTATTACCAGGACGACCCGGAAGGCGGCAGTCACAGCGGCCTGCCCGCGGAAGGTACCCTGTACCGCCACAACGGACTCTATGTTTCCCGGCATTTCTTCGAGGGAGAGCCGGACTATGAGCAGTATGAACGCACCCAGAAAATGATTGGCTATCGCCTGGAACACGTGATCAACGATACCTTCCGGTTCCGGCAGAACTACCGCTACCTGGAAAGCGACGTGCAATTGCAGCAGGTCTACGCCTATGGCTGGGTCGGCGACACCAATGAATTGAACCGTTATTTCTCCGGCGCCGACGAGCACCTCAGCGCCCATGCCGTGGATACACAGTTGCAGGCGGACTTCGATAAATGGGGGCTGCGCCATACCCTGCTGCTGGGTTTCGACTACCAGCATCGTGACGTGGACGCCCTGTGGCTGAATGGCGCCTTCCCGCCCATCGACGCCTTCGATCCGGTATACGGTTCGGCCCCGCTGGCACCGTTCACCGCCAGCGACAACGATCGCAAACTGATCCAGACCGGTGTTTATCTGCAGGACACCATGAGCCTCGACAATTGGCGCTTCTCATTGGGCGGTCGTCAGGACTGGGTACGGACCGCCAATGTGGATGTCGCCAGCGGTGCCCGCTCCAGCCAGAACCGCAGCCGCTTCAGTGGCCGTGCCGGCGTGCTCTACCTGTTTGATAACGGTCTGGCACCTTACGTCAGTTACTCGGAGTCGTTCAATCCCAGCGTCTACACCGATGAAGACGGCAATCCGCTCAAACCCACCGAAGGCACCCAGTACGAAACCGGGGTGAAATACCAACCGCGTGACGGCCGTGGAATCTACACCCTGTCACTGTTCCATATCGACCAGGAGAACGTGGCCATTCGTGAACCGCAGGCGGCAATCTATCTGCCCATAGGCCAGATCCGTTCCCGCGGCGTGGAGCTGGAAGCCCAGACCATGGTCACCGACCAGTTGGCGCTGCAGGCCAGCTACACCTATACGGATATACGCTACCAGGACGCGGAACAGGACATCGAGGGCAACCGGGTCAATCAGGCACCCCGTCACCAAGCTGCTCTGTGGGGGCAATACCGCTTCAACGACGGTGCTTTGGAAAGTCTTGATGTGGGGCTGGGTGCCCGGGTCGTCACCGACATCGTGGCGGATCGCGCCAACACTCGAACGGTGCCATCCTACACCCTGTTCGACGCTTCCCTGGGCTACGACCTGGGCCGTATCGGCCTGCGCGGCATGGACCTGCGTGTCAACGTCAACAACCTGACGGACAAGGAATACGTGGCGTCCTGCTATTCTCTCGATTACTGCTACATGGGCGCCGAACGCAGCGTCATGGCCACACTCACTTATCGCCTGCGTTAACCTCCGTTCGACACGTCCTCCTTTCCGGTTTTTTCTCAAGAGGGCGCGCATCGATTAAGAAACCCGATCATACCGGTCGGGTTTTTTCTATTTTTCTTATCCTTGCCCGCCCCCATCTTATAGCCATCCCGGTAACCATACTCTGTTGCCGAAGTGAGCATGGTGCTGCGCAGAATCGGGCAATGATCTTCCGGATCCGTTCTACCGCCCGCATCCGACCAGCGCCTATAGTGCCTGTCGCCGGCATCGTCCGGCCATGAACCCTGGAGAAACGACGCCATGACCGTGTTGCCCTCAACGCGGCGAGGCTCCCTATTGCTTATCGCCGCGTCCAGCCTTGCCCTGCTGACCGCCGCCGCCCACGCCCAACCCGCCGTGTCCGTGCCCGGTCTTGATAGCGAACCGCGCCTGGCCATGTTGCCTGGCGAAGAACAACGTCCACGCCGTCCACGCCCCGAGCCCCGACAAGAGCGCCCGGCCGCGTCCTGGTCGGTGGCACTGGACAACGACATTCTCATGCCCGGTTCCCGGGATCAGGATTACACCTACGGACTGAGCGTTTCCTATACCGGCGCCCGGGCCGCTGATGCCTGGTTCTCCCTGGACCACCCATTGGGCTGGCTGGACCGGCTGGTGGGGGTGGACGATCGATCACCGGAAGGTATTGACGGACACAGCATTGAGTTCGGCATGCAGGCGTTCACTCCGGAAGAGGTCAAGATAAAGGACCTGCTGCCCGGTGATCGCCCCTACGCCAGCCTGGTGTATTTGTCTTCCCACCGGGAGCAGATCGACCGTGCCCGCGACCTGGCCTGGCACACCAGCTTCACCCTTGGCGCCCTCGGCCTGCCACTGGTGGGCGAGGCGCAGAACACCGTGCATCGAATCACCGGCAGCAACCGGGCGCGGGGTTGGGATCATCAGATCAGCGACGGCGGCGAACCCACCGCCCGCTACACCGTGGCCCGGCAAAAGTACCTGACACCAGGCCGCCCCAATCTGGAAGTGAAAAGCACGCTGCAAGGATCCGTCGGCTATCTGACCGAGGCGCGCTGGAGCCTCAGCTTCCGCGCCGGCCGGCTACGCAGCCCGTGGTGGCGGTTCAACCCGGAACTGGCCCGCTATGGTGAGGGCGCCAGTTACGCCAGCCCGCCCGGCGGCGTTCAGGAACACTATGTGTGGGGTGGCATCAGCACCGTCGGACGCGCCTACAACGCGTTCCTGCAAGGGCAATTCCGTGACAGTGATTTGACCTACGATCACGACGAAGTCCGCCACCTGGTCGGCGAGGCCTGGCTCGGCTACACCCTGGCCTGGCGGAACGGCTGGCGGCTCAGTTACGTGCTGCGCGCGCAGAGCTCTGAACTGAAAGACGGCCCCGGCGACCGCCCTCTGCTGTGGGGCGGCATGGTCATCGCCCATACGTTCTGATCACCCGCGCAGCCAGTTCACACAAGACCCTTCCATTCTTCCGTTGTTAGCGTCAGAGCTCGCGGTCGGCACCTAATTCCCCCAACAACATGCCGACCCGTCATCGGGAGGTGTCCATGAACACAACAACAAACACTCCGGTTCAACTCTGTCTCGCCTTGCTGCTGCTGGTTTTGACGACAACCCTCCAGGCCCGCGAACTGCGTTATGCCATGGGATTCCCTCCAGGATCCGATTCCGACGTGGCGGCCCAGGCGTACGCCAAAGCGCTCTCCGAATACACCGACGGCGAATTGACCGTCAAAATCTACCCCTTGTCGCTGCTCAACTTCGCCGAGACCTCCGCCGGCCTGCGCGATGGCATCGCCCAGGTCGGCTATGTGCTGGCGCCCTATTTTCCCGCCGAATTCCCCCACATGAACCTGCTCGCCGAATCCTCGATGATGCTGCAGCTGATCGGCGATAAAGTACGCGGCCGGGAAGGCATGGCCTATGTCGGCGCCATGGCGGAGTACCTCTTTCTGCACTGCCCCGAATGTCACCAGGAATTCGCCGCGCAGAAGCAAGTCTTCACCAGCAACGCCGGCAGCACCCCCTACGGCCTGACCTGCACGCAACCGGTTACCAATCAGGCGGAGCTGAAAGGAAAACGGCTACGCGTGGCCGGTTCCCACTGGTCCCGCTGGGCCCAGCATTTTGGCGCCACGCCCATCACCATGTCCTCCAACGAAGCCCTGGAAGCACTGAATCAGGGCGTGGTGGATTGTGTCATCATCTCCGCGCCGGAACTGACCAACCTCGGCCTGATTGACGCCGTCACCGACATCACCATGGCCGTGCCCGGCGGCATCTTCGCCGGCACCGGCACCACCAACGTCAACCTGGAAGTGTGGCGCTCACTCAGCGAGCACGAACGCCGTGCCATGATCCGCGCCGGCGCGGTGATGGCGGCACAAATTCCGTATATCTACCATCAGCGCCAGGATGACGTGCTCGCCAAGGCCCGCGATGAGTACGACGCCAGAATCCACGACGCCAGCCCGGAGCTGGTGGCGGCGACTCGCGACTTCGTCCGCGAGGATCTCAATACCATCGTCGACTATTACAAGGACAAGCACGGCGTGGAACGAGGCCAGGAAATGCTCGATGAATTCCTCCCGATCCTGGAACGCTGGGTCGATCTGGTACAAGACATTGACAGCACCGAGGCACTGGCGGAGCTGTACTGGAAGGAAGCCTATTCCAAGGTGGATGTAAGCCGATACGGGTTGTGATCCGATCTTCGTGGGAGCTTCTTGCAAGCTCTAGCGCGCCATTCGCCAACAGGCTGGCTCCCACAGATCATGCCACGAAGCCGCCGTGGGAAGCTTGCTTGCAAGCGAATGGGCTCCTGCCCCCCCGGATTCGCTTGCAAGCAAGCTTCCCACAGCGGCATTGTAGCCTGGTCAGCCCGCAAGGATTGAGTCACGAGACTGTCTGTTCTTTCACATGGCGAGCCATGAGGTCCGCCAGATCCGGGGTGCTGCCGAGATAGTCCAGCAGCTCAATCTTCAATTCCGGATAACCTTCCCGCGCTTCACGCACCTGGGCGGGAATATCCCGGGAAACATGTTTGCCGCCGTTGAAGAACATGGGGTAAACGAAGACCTGTTCCACCGGCTGGCGGGCAAGCTGTTGAATCGCTTCATTCAACGACGGGCTCGCCAACTCCAGGAAGCAGGGCACGACGGCGACAAACCCGGGGCAACGCCGCGCCAGTTGTTCCACCTGTGCGCGGAATTCATCGTTGGCGGCCGCGGCGCGGCTGCCATGGGCCATGACGACCAGCGCCTTGCTCATAGCGTTCTCCGGATCCGGGACGGTTATCATAACACTCCCCGCCCGGTGTCCCGGAACGCGGCCACCAGGTCGGTCAGCCCCTCGACCTTGATGATCATGGCCAACGCCATCAGCCTTCCCAGTTCCCCCTTGGGGAAGCCTTTGTCGGCGAACCAAAGCAGATACGGCTCCGGCAGGTCGATCACCGGGCGGTCCTGGTATTTGCCGAACGGCATGGTGCGTTGGCACACCGCTTTAAGATCTTCGGGTTTGAATTCCATGGTGCTCTCTGTTTTAACCGTGCCGGTAGCATACCGGCCCCGGCTAACACGAGGAACAACCGCCGCACTCGCCACGGGCCTCGGCGTTGGCCTGGCGCAGAATCGCCACGGCGCTGTGACAGAACAACGCGGCAATCCCCATCGCCACGATCAGGTCTGGCCAGCGGCTGCCACTGGCGATCACTGCCAGGCCAGCCCCGATCACCGCCACATTGGCAATGGCGTCATTACGGGAACACAACCATACCGACCGGATATTGGCGTCGCCCTGACGATAGCGCATCAGCAACGCCAGACTGGTCAGATTGGCCGCCAGCGCCAGCAGGCCGATGCCGGTCATGGTGTGCCCCGGCGGCGGCGCGCCGTTGGTCATCGCCAGCAGACTGTCCGCCAGCACCAGCAGTCCCAGCACTAATAACGATACCCCTTTGATCCGCGCCGCCCGCAATCGCCAGGCCAGCGACTGCCCCAACGCCCACAGCGTCAACCCATAGGTGGCGCTGTCACCGAGGAAGTCCAGCGCGTCGGCGCGCAAGGCCCGGGAACCGGAGAACCAGCCCACCAGCGCTTCCACCAGAAACAGGGTGATATTGATCAGCAACACCGCGATCAGGACGCGGCGGTAGGCCGGCGGGGTCTCCGCGTTCAATTCCGGTTCGCAACATGCCATGGATCCACCTCCCGTCAGCGGTGCAGCACGCAAACGTGCTCGCTGTCGCCGCGCTCCACCTGCAATGTTGTGTGTTGGATACGGAAACGATGGTGCAGTTGGTCCGCCACGCCATCGACAAAAGCGTCATCGGCACCGCCCGGCATCACCAAATGGGCGGTGAGAGCGCTTTCCGTGGTGCTCATGCCCCATACGTGCAGGTCATGAATATCCAGCACCCCGGGCTGGTCGCGCAGCCAGGCTTCCACCTCGTTCAAATCGATGTGCGCCGGTACCGCGTTCAGCGCCAGTTGCAGCGATTCCCTGAGCAGCCCCCAGGTGCCGATCACGATCACCACCACGATCAGCAGACTGACCACCGGGTCCAGCCAGTTCCAGCCGGTCAGCAGGATCGCCACGCCAGCGATCACCACCCCCAGGGACACCGCCGCGTCCGCCGCCAGGTGGAGAAACGCCCCGCGAATGTTGAGATCGTCCTTGCTGCCCTTGACGAACAGCCAGGCGGAAACGGTATTGATCAGAATGCCGATGGCCGCCACCACGATCACCGTCATTGACGACACCTCCGGCGGATCAGCAAGGCGGCGAATGGCGTCCCAACTGATGGCGCCACAGGCAATCATCAGGAACATGGCGTTGGCCAGGGCGGCCAGGATGGAACTGCCGCGCAGGCCGTAGGTAAACCGGTGGTCCGGCATTTTGCGGGCCAGCAGCACGCCGGCCCACGCCACCATCAGTCCCAGTACATCGGACAAATTGTGGCCGGCGTCCGCCATCAGCGCGGAGGATTGCGCCAGGAACCCATAGATGAACTCCACCACCGTGAAGCCCACGTTCAGCGAGATGGCAATGACAAACGCCTTGCCGAAACTGGCCGGCGCCGGATGGGCGTGGCCGTGTTCATGACCGTGATGCGCGTGCATCCGTTTCTCCTTGGTGTGACCTTGTTTCCACTGGCCGCTTCACTAAGCCATCCATTTGCGCAGATCCGGCGGAACCGGCATGCGCCGTAGCACGCTGACGTCAGCACCGCCGGTATTACCTTCCGGCACCCATGGACGGGAGAACAGCAGCGCGGCCAGCAAACGAATCGATTGCCCGGCCACTTCACGGGCATCACCGCGGCGCCACCCCACCTTTAGCATCCACCAATGGCTCAACGTATGCGCTCCGGCACGGCGTTGCCCCAGAATATGCGCTCTCCGCAGATGGTAAAAAGCCCCGCGCCACTGCCGCCGGCGGTAAGCACGGCGCGCCCGCGCCATCTCGCGATGAAACGCCCGATATTGACGTTGATGCATATGCGCCCCCTTGACGGCCACGATGTCCTGCCATTTGAATACCTGTAGCAGCTATAGCTTCAAGAGGAGGCAGCATGTTTTCCATCGGCGATCTGGCCCGGGACACCGGCTGCAAGGCGGAAACCATCCGTTATTACGAACAGATCCGGTTGATGCCGGAACCCGCCCGCAGCGCCGGCAACCAGCGGCGCTACACGCAGCGGCACCGGGACCGGTTGCACTTCATCCGCCATGCCCGCTCCCTCGGTTTCACCATTGATGATATTCGCGAGTTATTGTCCCTGTCCGACGACGAACATCGGGATTGTTCGGCGGTGGACGCGGTTGCCCGCCGTCACCGGGACGCGGTCACCGCCCGCATTGAGTCGCTGATGACGTTACGCCAGGAGCTGGATCGGATGATCGGGGAATGCGGCGGCGGTGAGGTGGGCCAGTGCCGGATCATCGAAGTCCTGCGCGATCACCGGTTGTGTGAGAGCGGGCATCCATTAGCCTGAACGCGCCCCTCCCTGGCGGTCAGCGACAACGTCCTGGCCCCCGCCGCGATCGCCCAAAAGGTCGCATGCTTGACCCAAAAGCGCTAGAATCCGCCCCGCTGATTCCTGCCTTGGAAGTCCCCTATGACCGCATTGCTACTTGTCCTGGTGGCTCTCGGCTTCCTGTCCATCGTCATTGAAGACGTGGTTCACATCGACAAGGCCAAGACCACCCTGTTCTTCGGATCCCTGGTTTGGGTTCTGTTCTTTATTGCCCCGCCCTCTCATCTCACTCATGAAGCCCTGATGGAGCAGTTGAACGAACAGCTCCTCGACATCGCCACTCTGTGGCTGTTCCTGATGGCCGCCATGACCTTCGTCGCGTATCTGTCCGGGAAAGGCATTATCGACGGCATCGTCAACAAGCTGATGCCCTCGCGCATGTCCGAGCGCAAGCTGATGATCATGACCGGGCTGTTCGCCTTCCTGTTCTCGTCCATGGCCGACAACATCACCGCTACCCTGGTGTGCATCGCCGTGCTGATGAACCTGCGGCTGCCGGCGAAGAAACTGCTGCGCTACGTGGTGCTGGTGGTGTTCTCGGTGAACGCCGGCGGCACCGCCTTGATCACCGGTGACGTCACCACGCTGATGATCTTCCTCGCCGACAAGGTGGAGATCGTCGATCTGCTGGTATTGAGTCTGCCCGCCTTCGTGGCGGTAATGAGCCTGGCGTTCCTGCTTTCCCTGGGACTGCAGGGAGATCTGGAGCTGGAAAAACGGGACATCACCTTCGGCCACGGCGACAAAGCGGTGGCGGCGCTGTTCTTCCTGACCATCCTGACCACCATCGGCGCCAACGTGGCCTTCGGTATTCCGCCGGTGCTGACCTTCCTGTTCGGACTGTCCCTGATGTTCATGGTGGTGCAGTTCATGAACAAGGACGAGCCGGTACTCGACTACATTCGCAAAATCGAGTTCGACACCCTGCTGTTCTTCCTCGGTGTGCTGCTGCTGGTGGGCATGCTCAAGGAATTGGGCATCCTCGCCTATTTCCCGAAGCTGTACGACATCATGCCGACCCTGGCCGCCAACTACGTGGTGGGCATGGTTTCCGCGCTGTTCGACAACGTGCCGTTAACCGCCGCCTTGCTGAAATCCGGTATCGAGATGACGCTGCCACAGTGGCTGACCCTGACCTACTCCGTGGGCGTCGGCGGCTCCCTGCTGATCATCGGGTCCGCCGCCGGCGTGGTCGCCATGAGCAAGGTCGAGGAACTGACTTTCGCCAGCTATCTGCGTTACGCGGGCTATTTGTTCGTGGCTTACACCATCGGCTTCTTCGGCGTGCTGGCCATCGGCGTCATGCTTTGAGTCCGCTCAGTTCCCTGGCCGCCACAGCAGGGAACTGACCTCCACCGCGCCCATGCGCCCCCGGAATACCCGGTCCGCCGGCTTGCCGGCGGCGCCGGCGCACACCAGGGCGGGGAGCAGATGCTCCTCGCGCGGGTGGCTGAAGGATCCACCGGGAGCCTGACGCCAGGCACACCATTGTTTTCCCCGTTCTTCCTCGTCCCAGTCTTCGTTCTGGCTGGTCCGCCACAACCACTGCTCGAAATCCCGGTTGGCATTCCATGCCCCCGGCGGATCGCCACGCCCCATCAGTACCGCCATGTTATGGAACGAGGAGCCGGAGCCGATCACCGCCACGCCCTGGGCCACCAGCGGCGCCAGTGCTTGGCCCAGGCACCAGTGCGCCCCGGCGTCCAGTGAATCCAGCAACGACATCTCCACCACCGGCACATCCGCTTGCGGGTACATCAGTGACAGCGGCACGAACAGGCCATGATCGAAACCCCGCTCACTGTCCACCCGCGCCTCGATACCCGACTCGTGCAACAGGCTGGCGGCACGGGCCGCCAGGGCCGGATCACCGGGAGCAGGGTATCGCAGATGGTAGGCGGGTTCGGGAAAGCCGTAGTAGTCGTAAACCAGCTGCGGATGGGCACCACCAGTGAACGACGCCACCGGGGCTTCCCAGTGAGCACTGACCAACAGAATCGCCCTGGGACGCGGCGCCGCCCCGGCGAGTTCGCGCAGCGACGCGACCAGCTCCCTATGCCCCGGATCGTCGAGCAACGGCAGGGGACCACCACCATGAGTAACATAAGCAACGAATGACATGGATCACTCCCAACACGGACTGTGTTCAGAGTACGGCATCGGCGTCAGGCAAGGGATTCAGCGATTGGTGCGGTTACATCAGATTTTTTGTGGCCTGCCATCCATGGCGGCCACCCTCCGGGACGTCGCGAGCGACGTCAAAAATCGTTCCCGACGATTTTTTGTGGCCTGCCATCCATGGCGGCACCCTTCAGGCCTTCGCGGCAGCACGCCATTCGCTGCCAAGGCAGCTTCCCACGGAGAAGACTACGAAACCGCTGTGGGAAGCTTGCTTGCAAGCGAATAGTAGGACAGCAGCCGCGCCCGGCAATTTAGCAACCAGGACGTCAATCATTGCGCCCGATGGTGATACCGCCAATCCGGGTCACCCCGCGCAGGCGCAACAAGGCCCAGATCATACCCGCCAATCCGATGATCGGCGCCAGATAGAGGGTGCGATCAGCGAACACCATCAGCGCCATACTGGCGAAAAACATCAGCGCAAACACCACGAAAAACAGATAAAGGGGCCTTTTGTTCATGCTTCGCGACTCCCGGGGGTTACCCCATCGAAAGGCTTTCCATGAGCAGGAAAGCCCCGTTTTGTTATTATCAGCCTGTTCAGGGAGCGCCAACGACGCGCCTCCGGGCCGGATTCATTAATCTTTTCATGGAAGCCGGCGCAATGCGATAGTCCGGCATTCGCTCTTTTCGACCGTCCGGTCATGCCTCTTTTCCGTCGCCACGGTCTGTTACGCTGTACTCAACGCACCTTGGTTCCCCTCTGGAGTATTGGATGAGCAGTTCCTACGGCTTTCACTTTGATAACGGCTACGCCCGACTGCCGGAGCGCCTGTTCGCCCGCTGCGAACCAACACCAGTGAGCGCGCCACTGGGGATCCTGTTCAACCGCCCTCTGGCCGAGCAACTGGGATTGGATGCCTCCGCTCTGGACAGTCCTGACGGCACCGCCCTGCTGGCGGGTAACACCCTGGCCGAAGGCAGCGAACCCATCGCCCAGGCCTACGCCGGCCATCAGTTCGGCTACCCGAACATGCTCGGCGACGGCCGCGCCATCCTGCTTGGCGAACAGCTTACCCCCGAGGGCCGGCGCCGCGACATCCAGCTCAAGGGCGCCGGCCGAACGCCTTTTTCCCGTGGCGGTGATGGCCGCGCCGCTCTCGGCCCGATGCTGCGGGAATACCTGATCAGCGAAGCGATGCACGCCCTCGGCATTGCCACTACCCGCAGCCTGGCGGTGGTGGCCACCGGGGAGCCGGTATACCGGGAAACCGCTTTGCCCGGTGCCATCCTGACCCGGGTTGCGGCCTCGCATCTGCGCGTGGGCACCTTCCAGTTCGCCGCCGGCCAGCGCGACACCGCACTGCTGGAAACACTGGTGGACTACACCCTGGAACGCCATTATCCGGAACTCAGCGACAGCGACAATAAAGCCCTGGCGCTGCTGGACGCGGTGATGGAGAAGCAGTTGGACCTGATCGTCCACTGGATGCGGGTAGGCTTTATTCACGGCGTCATGAACACCGACAACGTGGCGCTCTCCGGCGAAACCATCGACTACGGTCCCTGCGCTTTCATGGATCACTACCACCCGGACACGGTATTCAGTTCCATCGACCACCAGGGTCGCTACGCCTATGGCAATCAGCCGGCGATTACCCAGTGGAATCTGACCCGGTTCGCGGAAATCCTGCTGCCGCTGATCGACGCTGACACCGATGCCGCCGTGCAAAAAGCCACCAACGTGATCAAGTCCTTCAGCGGACGCTACGACAATAAATGGCTGGCGATGATGCGCGCCAAGCTTGGTCTGTTCGGCGAGGACCCGATGGACGCCACCCTGATTCAGGATTTGCTGGACTGGATGCAACGCCGCCAGGCCGATTACACCAACACCTTCCGTGACCTGATCAGCGAGACCGCTCCCCTGGATGAGATCTATCAGGATGAGGCGTTCGAGAACTGGCATCAGCGCTGGCGGGCGCGCTTGAGCCGCAATACCAAACCGCTCAAGTCTTCGTTCTGCCTGATGCGCAACCACAATCCAGAGGTGATTCCCCGCAACCACAAAGTGGAGGAAGCCCTGAACGCGGCGGTGCGCGACGACGATCTGGCCCCCACGCACCGGCTGCTCGATGCGCTGTCCCGCCCTTATCAGGATCGCGATGACATCGATGACTATCGGCAACCGCCAAAACCAGCGGAACGGGTACTGCAAACCTTTTGTGGCACCTGACCGCTTGCTTGAAAAACACCGGCACAACGCGGGCCAACACATAAAGGAAGGAAAGCACATGGAGAATACCCGGCGGATCGCCACACTCTTGTTGGTCACGCCACTCACTCTGGCCGGCTGCGACAACAGCACCGGAGAAACCGGTGCCGAAGCCTTCCCCGCCGCCTTTCACAGCGGCGAGTACGGCATCGGCCTCGCCTACGACAATCACCAGGCCCGCGCCGTGACGGAGACCGGCGGCTACTTCGGCGATCCGGCCTGGCGGCTGGACGCTGAACCGGATGCCCCTGGCGAGCGTCTGCTGGTGTTGCGCCTCAACGACTCCGACGAGATCCTCACCGGCGAACTGCGTCTCGGTGTCAGCCGTGATCCTGGCCAGGTGGAAAACTGCACCCGCCCCGGCCCCCTGGCCACGTCAAGCGAGACCGGCACCACTGAACGGGATGGCGCGCTCTTCACCACCTACCAGGGAGGTGACGCCGCCATGAACCATTTTCAAAGCCTGCGTGCCTACCGCGCCGTCCACCATGGTACCTGCTACGCCATCGACCTGGTCCTCCAGGGCACCAACCCGGAAGTCTACGATCCCCCGCGGGAAGCCCCATTCAGTCGCGAGCAAGGATTTGAAAGACTGGAAGCTCTACTTAGTGGCGTGGCCTTCGATGAGAAACCGAAGGGGCGCAGCTGATCCGGCGACACTCACGTGCTGCTTCTCCCTGCCTCGCGCCGCGCACTGGGGGCCACGCCTGTCACTCTTTTGAACGCTCTTGAAAAGCTGGATGGATCGCGGTACCCCAATTTGGAGGCAATGCGGGACAACGGCAGAGCCGTCCCCAGCAAAAGACGTTCCGCCCGTTCGATACGCACCTGCTCCAGCAATCCCCCAAAGGAGGAGCCCTCCTCGGCAAGCCGACGGGTCAGCGTCCGGGTGGACAAGGCCAGTTCCCGGGCAATGGTATCCTGAGTCGGTGCACCCTTTTCCGGCACCAAGATATTCAACATCCGCGTCACCTTGATGGTTACCGGCCGGACCTGACCTCGTTGTGTTAATTGTGTCGCCAGCACAGCGGACGTGGCGGCGTGGGTGGTTCGATTTCGGGTGAGCAGTGGACGTTCGAGCAAGGCGCGGGAAAGGGAAAAGCCGTTGTCCATCGCGCCGAATGTCACACGCGCCTGATAGTACGCCTCATAGGCCGAAACATTGTGCGCACCGCAATGAGTGCCGTAGCAGTTGCAGTGAGGCCGGCTCCTTGTCATGCATATGAATCAGTCCTTGCCGTAACACTGCCCGGAATTGATCCAGCCTCAGGCTTTCCATCTGCTCTCCCGATGCCAGTCCGCAGGCTGCCCTGGCCCGTGCCACATCACCACCGCCGGCACGTACCACGGACTCAAGAACGTCAACGAACGCCATGGGGAAACCATATTCAAGCCCGCAGCCCCCCTTATTCATCATCCTTAAACGCCCTCTCCCACAGCGCTACTGCCCGCGTAAGTCGATATACTCGATGTACCCGGTGCCTTCCACCGGCCGCCCCCGAAAGCATCCCCGATATTGGTAACTGCCCGCGTGGCCGGCCGTCATCCCATAATTAAAGTCGCCGTTCGATTGCCCTTCGATGGCTATTACCTCCTCACCGTTTTCATCTTCCACTCGCCAGGAAAAGATTTTCGGCAGCCGCATGGAGTGTCCATTTGGGGTGATCGATACCGTGCTCTCGAATTCCTGTACCGTAAAATCAAACCCCCGGCCGTATACGGCACCATGATCGTTCAACCCGCGGACATAAACACGTCGCTGCGCCTCCAGGCCCAACGGACCGAGTACCTCGGTCAGCAGCACCTGGGTACAGCTATCGATATTGATAATTTGATAGGTAAAAAAACGAAAGGGCAGATTAACCTTCGCGGCTCGCGCGTACTCAAAGGTACAGAGCCCACCAATATCGGTTTTTCGCCCTTCCAGTTCGAGCTGCCCACGGTACTGGCAGAGTACCGACCAATGATCATACAACCCACCAGCCAGACGGGCGAAATGCGCCACTTTGTCCGAGGCCGTCAAAGTGAGTTCCAGATTGAAGCGGTGCCCTTCACGGCACAGGGTGAAACGGAGGCACCACGGCCGTAATTTCTTCAAGCCATGATTAAAACAGCATCGGTTTGTCTTTTTGCGCCGTTCCTTGTCTTATTTCGCCAAATTCCAGATTCACGGCTGGCCACGCCTCCCCAATGAGAAGGCATGGCAGCCCCCTTCTAACGCCGCGATTCCTCGATCTTGTTATGGGAAAACAGGCCATAGAGGCTTGGCAGTACCAACAGCGTCAATGCCGTGGCCGATACCAGACCACCGACGATCACCACCGCCAGCGGACGCTGCACCTCACTGCCGACACCGGTGGCCAACAGCATCGGCATCAGGCCCAGCATGGAAGTGAGCGCGGTCATCAACACCGGACGCAACCGCGATACCGCACCCTCGAAGACGGCTTGATCGACGCTTGCTCCGTCGCGCAGGCGCCCGTTGATCGCCTCCACCATCACCACGCCATTAAGCACCGCCACGCCAAACAGAGTGATGAAGCCCACCGAGCTGGGTACCGACAGGTACTGACCGCTGATCGCCAGAGAGAGAATGCCGCCAATCAGCGCCAACGGTACGTTGACCAGGATCAGCAAGGCCTGAGCAACCGATCCGAAGGCGAAGTACAGCAACAAGGCGATCAGACCCACCGCCACGGGAACCACCATGGATAGACGTTGCTGCGCCCGTTGCTGGTTCTCGTACTGACCGCCGATATCAACGCTGTAACCGGATGGCAGATCCACCTCGGTATCGATAGCCCGCTGTATATCCGCCACCACCGACCCCATGTCGCGACCAGCCACATTCGCCTGGATCACCACTCGCCGCTGCACATCGTCGCGACTGATCTGAGGCGGACCGGACACCAACGCCACCCGGGCCACATCGGCGAGCCGCACCCAGGCCCCATCAGCGGCCCGCAGACGCAGATTACCAATGGCCTCGGCATCACGGCGGGCGGCCTGCTCGAAGCGTACATAAATGTCATAACGCTCGTTGCCTTTGATCACCTGGCCGGCGCTGCCGCCGCCCAGGCCATTGCTGACCAGACTCATCACCTGGTCGACACTGAGACCATAGCGGCTCAACGCATTCCGGTCCGGTTCCACCACCAGTTGCGCCTCACCGGCGATTTGCTCAAGTTGCACATCGGTCGCGCCGCGCACTTCCCGCACGGCCTGCGTGATGGCTTCACCCTTTTCCCGCAACAGGTTCAGATCCGGCCCGAACAGCTTTATCGCCAGTTGTGCTTTAACGCCCGAAAGCAGCTCATCCACTCGCATGGCGATAGGCTGCGAGAAGTTGAACAACAGGCCGGGATGCTGATCGAGTTTTTCCTGAATTTTTTCCTGCAACTCCAGCCGGTTGCGTGCGCTGGTCCATTCGTCCACCGGCTTCAGGCCGATATAGATCTCCACATTGCTGACCGGTTCCGGATCGCCGCCGATCTCGGCCCGCCCCACCCGGCTCAGCGCGTAGGTCACCTCCGGAAAGGTCATGATTTCCCGTTCCAGTTTCTCCCCCACCTCCAGCGCCGTATCCAGGCTGGATGACGGCGCCAGCGTAACCCGTAACGCCAACGTGCCTTCCTCCAATACCGGCACGAACTCGGTACCGATGAGCGGCACCGTGGCCAGCGCCAGCACCAGCAAACCGGCGGCGGCACCGATCACCACCTTGCGAGCCGCCATGGCCCGCCCGAGCAGGGCGCGATAGCGTGCTTCCAGCCAACCGACCAGTTTGTTGGGCTTTTCCTCCACGCCACGGCGAAACAGAAAGGACGCCAGCGACGGCACCACGATCAAGGCCACCAGCACGGCGGCGGCCATCGCCAACATGATGCTGATCGCCATGGGCACGAACATCTTCGCTTCCACCCCCTCGAAGGTGAACAACGGCATGAACACCACCAGAATGATACTGGCGGCGAAGAACACCGGCCGCGCCACTTCCTGAGCCGCATCCTTGACCCGCAACGTGATACCGCCAGCGGCATCGTCGGTGCCTTGCCGGCGGCTCAAGTGTTTGAAGATGTTTTCCACCATCACCACCGAGCCATCCACCAGCATGCCGATGGCCACCGCCAGGCCGCCCAGAGACATCAGATTGGCGGACATACCCAGGCTCGCCATCACCAGCAGCGCGAGGCCGATGGACAAGGGAATCGACAGCAGCACCAGCACGGTGGCACGCAGATTCATCAAGAACAGGGCCAGAACGAGGACGATGAACAGGAACGCCAGCAGCAACGCGCTGACCACCGTGCTCACCGCTTTTTCCACCAGATCGGCCTGGTCGTAGAACACCTCGAAACGCACCCCATCCGGTAACGCTTGCTGAATGCGTTCCGCCCGCGCCTCGATACCATCAATGGTGGCCTTGGTGTTGGCACCCATGCGTTTAAGTACGATACCCGCCACCACTTCACCGAGAAATTCCGGATTTCCCCCGGCATCGCGGCGGGTCATGGTCAGTGCCCCCTGGCGGATTTCACCGCCGAATTCCACCCGCGCCACGTCCCGCACCCGCACCTGGGTGCCGTTGACTTCCTTGAGCGGAATGGCGGCAATGTCACCAAGCCCCTTCCCGCCACTACCGACCCAGCCCATGCCGCGAATCACCAACTGCTCGGCACCACGATCCAGGTACCAGCCGCCGGCGTTGCGATTATTGGCGGCGATGGCGTCCATCACCTGTTGCAGCGTCAGGTCGTAGGCCAGCAGCCGGATCGGATTGACGTTAACCTGATACTGCCGTACTTCACCGCCGTAGCTGAGCACGTCGGTGACACCGCCCACCGGCATCAGCAGCAACTTCACCACCCAATCATTGAGGCTGCGCAACTGCATGGCGTCGATGCCCGAGCCGGGCTCGGCGGTCAGCAGGTACTGATACACCTGCCCCAGCCCCGAGGTGTTCGGCCCCATCTCTGGTGTTCCGACACCGTCGGGAATATCTTCCCGCGCCGCCTGCAATCGCTCGAACACCAGTTGCCGGGCGAAGTAAATATCGGTGCCTTCCTCGAACACCACGGTGACGATCGACAGGCCGGTTTTCGAGATCGAACGCACTTCAGCGACTTGCGGCAATGCATACATCACCGCTTCAATGGGATAGGTGATCAATTGCTCCACTTCCTCCGCCGCCAGCCCGGGGGCTTCGGTGTTCACCTGCACTTGCACATTGGTGACGTCGGGGAAGGCATCCAGTTTCAGGCGTGGCATCTGCCAGGCGATCACCCCCACGGTGATCATCAGCAGAAGCAGCACCACCAGACGGTTGTTCACCGCCCAGTCGATACAGCGATTCAACATCATGTTCTCCTTGCTGGATCCAGGCGGCCGTTAGTGGGCGTGCACGTCAAAGCCCGACTTCGCCTGCTCACTGGCGAGAAAGAAGGCACCCCGCGTGACCACGCGTGTGCCCGCCGGCACGCCCTGAATCACTCGGGCACCGTCCAGGGACTGTCCCGGCGAGACCTCACGGGCTTCGTAGACTCCCGGCGCTTCCTCCACGAACACTTGCCAGTCACCATCACCGCCCCGGGTCAGCGCCTCCTCGGGGATCAACAAAGCGTTGTCCGGCAGCGGCAGCAGCAATTCCACTTCCGCGAACATGCCCGGATGGAGCAGATGATCCTCATTGGGAACACGAATACGGACTTGCAGGGTGCGGGTCACCGGATCAAGACGGTGACCGGACAAAATCACTTCGCCGTTCACCAGGGTTTCCCCCACCCGCACCCGTGCCGGCGTGCCGGTGTCGACTCGGAGTCCCGGTTGCGGCGGCAACGCCGCTTCCGCCCACAGCTCGCTTTCGTCCACCAGAGTGATCAACGGACTGCCGGCGGCCAGCCACTGGCCCTGCTGGAACGCGTCGGTCAGCACCAGACCGGTATCCGGCGCCCGCAAGGTATAGACACCGGCCTCGCCTTTTCCTTTTTCGATATCGGCGAGGTCATCACTGGTGAGACCGTAGCCGCGCCCACGCGCGCGCAGATCCTGATAACGGCCCTGCACATCCAGATAACGCTGGTTGCCCACGGTGGCCCGGCCGAGGCTACGCACCCGCCGCCATTCGTCAGCCACTACCCCGAGCTCCGCCTGCAAGGTCGCCATCTCGGCACTGAACAAGGTGGCGACGGGATCCCCCTTCTTCAGGTGTTGTCCCAACGTGGCGCTGCGTGAAAGCACCTGGGAGTTCACGCGCACCGGGACTTCCCAGGTGCGGTAAAGATTGCTGGTGATCTCCGCCGGCAAGCGCAGTACCCGGTCAGCATCCGCATTGGGCCGCAGGGTGAGCACGCGCAGATCAAGCATGCGGCGCTGCGCCTCGGTGAGCGTCAGATCACCATCATGCCCTTCCGCCCCGCCGACGGACGCTTCCGCGCCATGATCATGCCCGGCCCTGGCACCATCATCATGGCCTTCACCTTGATCCGCCCAGACCAGCGGAGCAACCAACAACAGCAGACACAGTCCCGCTCTTTTTTTCCTGATCATATTTTTCATGATTGTCCTCCCTGCCCCCTGTTCCCGGCGGCCAATGTCTCGATCCAGCTATCCAGTTGCGCACTTTGATAAAGCCACTCCAGCCACGCTTTTTGCATCGACTCCCGCAGGGCGATGCCGGCCAGCAAGGCGTCCTGGCGCTGATTCAGGCCCTGCAGATAGTCCTGGGTGGTGATTTCCCCCAGTTGCCAGGTGCGGTGCAGCAGATCCGCGGCATCCGCCAGACGGTTGCCGGACAAATCGCGCCAGGTCCGCCAGCGGTCACGGCGTTGCTGGTAGTCGCTCAAAGCGCCCTCGACCCCGGCGCTCATGGCCCGTTGTTGCTGGGCCAGCAGTGCCCGCCGCGCGTCACCATCGGCCAGCGCCGCCTGATACTCGGCCTTGCCGGTGTTGAACAACGGCAGCGGCAGACTGAAATCCAACCCCCACAAATTGTCCTCACCTTCCCGGCCGAAGGTGACGCCGAAGGAGGGGTCAGTGCGGCGTTGCTTGCGGGCCAGTTCCGCCTGGCGCTCCGCGACCATCACCTGGAGACGGGCCAGCCGCAGGTCGTAGCTTTGCTCCGCCCGGACCGCGTCCATCACCAGCGTCCCACTTGGCGCCCAGCGGTCGGCGGCGGGCAAGGGATAGTCCGGCGCCGCTTTGTCGAGCACCGCGCGCAGGCGGGTAGTGGTGGCTGTGGCGTCGCTCTCCGCATCGGCCAGCGCCTGTTGCGTACGGCTCAGTGCCAGATAGGAGAGTTGCGCGTCCACTTGCCCCAGGTCGCCGGCGCGCTCGCGCTTGCGCACCAGGGCCAGCAAGTCGGAAAGGCGCTGCTCCTGCTCGCGTACCCCACGCAAACGGGCCTGGGCGGCGTCATAAGCGGCCAGGGCGGAGAGCACCTCCACCGACAGCCGGGCCCGGGCCTTGTCGGCACGGATCTGTGCCAGTTGCGCCCGCGCCTCGCCGAGGCGGGCACCGCTGCGCGCCTTGCCGGACCAATCCAGGGTTTGACCAAGGCCGACGGTGCGGGTGGTTTCGGCACTGTTTTCATAGCCGACATTCAACTCAGGGTTATACAGAGGTTGCGCCTGGGCACGGGCTTCGGCCCGGTCTCGTTGCAGGCCCGCTTCGATGGCACGGCTGGCCGGCAGGTCCGCCATTTCGCGGCTGACCCAACGCGCCCAGGTGCTGGTGTCCGCTGCGGCGGGCGCCGCCAGCAATACAGCCAGGCAAGCCACGCCCGTGGCTCTTGCGGAAAGAATAGGCATCGTCATGACTCCGAATCAGAGCCCGCCGGAATCGGTTCACGGGCCCGGATCAATGGGCACGGGAGAACGTCGGCTTAACGCCGGCGGCGCTTCCCGTGGACAAAAGCGATATCGAAAATCAGACGATGGGAGGTCGGTATGGCGAGGAGGGAAGTGGCACGGGCAAAGCCGGTACCCGGCTGTCCACCAGTACCGGCAAAGGCGCCCGGGCGCTCTGCTCGACGGCGGGGGAAGCCATGAAACCGTGGCACTGACAGCAGTGCTGGGCACCACCATGATGATCGACACCCGCATTCTGGTCCGGTTGGTCCAGGGCCATGACCCGTTCAGAGCCGTCCGTCACGGGGACACGCTCATGGCTGGCCACGTCCGTCACCAGCACATGAAAGCTGGTCACGCACAGCAGCAGCAAGGCCATACAACGTCGAAGTACCATGGCGGATCCATACCGGCAAAGAAACACGACTCACGAGTGAAGCGCGGTCGCGCCTGAGTATGCTTGGAACCGGCGTGCCATGACAAGTTCCCTGGCCCTCGGGCATCACGGTTCGCTGCCAAGGCAGCTTCCCACAGCGGCTTTGTCGTTCCGCTGTGGGAAGCTGCCTTGGCAGCGAATTGCATGCCTGTGTGTTACGTATCTGCGATGCCTTCCCCCCTTGCAGTTTCCTTCCGGCACGGCATAGTGAGCCGCCATGTTGGATGAGAGGTCACCGTCACCATGGACAAAAACACTCTGATTGATACTATCCTGGCCCGCCCCCTGCATCGCGCATGTGGCCTGACCCTGGTGCGCGGCGCCGATGGCGAGAGTGAGGTCACGCTGGAACTGAACGACTTCACTCTGGGCCCCACCGGGGATCTGCACGGCGGCATACTCTACGCCTTTTTCGACGTAGCCAGCTTTCTCGCCCTGCTCTCGGTGTTGCCGGAGGACCGTTACGCGGTGTCCATCGAGACCCATACCAGCCTGCTGCGTGGCGCCAGAGGCGAAGGGCGGATCGTGATCCGCACGCGTGTGGACCGGCTCGGCCGCACTCTGGCATCGATGCGTGGCGAAGCCTTCTTCCAGGCCGCGGACGGCACCGAAAAGCTGATCGCCACCGGCTCGGTGACCAAAGCGGTGGTGAGTAAAAGCGCCTGACCGACAGATTAAGGAACCCCGATGACCGACAAGATTCTCACCGGCGACCGCCCTACCGGCCAGCTGCACCTTGGCCATTACGTGGGCTCTCTGCGCGCCCGGGTGGAACTGCAGGACAAATACCCGCAAACCATTCTGATCGCCGATATGCAGGGCCTCACCGACAACGGCCATAATCCGGCCAAGGTCGCCGAGAACATTCTCAATGTGCTGGCTGACTATCTGGCGGTGGGCATCGACCCACAGCGCACCACCCTGTGCCTGCAATCCGGCCTGCCGGCGCTGGCCGAGCTGACCCAGTTCTACGCCAACCTGGTGACGGTATCACGGCTGGAACGCAACCCGACGGTGAAAGCGGAGATCGCCAGCAAGGAGTTCGGCGCCTCCATCCCAGCCGGCTTCCTCACCTACCCGATCAGCCAGGCCGCCGACATCACCGCCTTCCGCGCGACTCTGGTGCCGGTGGGGGATGACCAGTTGCCGATGATCGAGCAGACCAACGAAGTGGTCCGCAAGGTCAACAACGTGGCCGGCCAGGAATTACTGGTGGAGTGCCGCGCGCTGGTCGGCAAGGCGTCCCGTTTGCCCGGCGTTGACGGCAAGGCGAAGATGTCCAAGTCCCTGGGCAACGCGCTGGTGCTGGGCGCCAGCGAAAAGGACATCTCCAAGGCGGTGAAGAAGATGTACACCGACCCCGGCCATCTGCGCATCGAGGACCCGGGCAAGGTGGAAGGCAACGTGGTGTTCACCTATCTGGACGCCTTCCACCCGGACGAAGCCCTGGTGGCCGGCCTCAAGGAACACTATCAGCGCGGCGGCCTGGGCGACGGACAGGTAAAGAAAGTTCTGGAACAATGTCTGCAGGAGCTGCTGGCGCCGATCCGCGAACGCCGCGAACGGTTCATCGCCGACAAAGGCGAGTTGATGCGTATCCTCAAGGCCGGTACCCAGGCGGCACGGGAAGAAACCGGAGTAGTGCTGGAGGATCTGAAAAAGGCTTTCGGCCTGCCGATTCTGTAGCGGTCAAGGCAACGGCTGGTCTGCCATAATCGGCTCGATAGCGCGGCCCATATTCGCTGGCAAGCCAGCTTCCCACAACGGCTTCGAAGCTCCCTGTGGGAAGCTGGCTTGCCAGCGAACGGGACAGCCTCGGGATGGGCGAATTCGAAAGCAAGGAACGGAGCGTCACGCCGCTCCCACCACCCTACTCTGACTCTGTCCATGCCGGCACACCCGGCGATGCGGTTTCCCAGGAGGCAACCATGAACAGAGCAGCAAGCAAACAGCAACAGGCCCAGGCCACTCTCGCCGATCCGCGCTGGCAAGCCCTGGTGGCACGGGATGCCGACGCCGACGGCCACTTCTACTACGCGGTCATCACCACCGGGGTCTACTGCCTGCCGTCCTGCGCGGCACGGCGGGCGCGGCCGGAGAACGTGCGTTTCTTCGAGCACCGCGAGCAGGCCGAGGCAGCCGGCTTCCGCCCTTGCGCGCGCTGCCACCCGGACCGCACGGCGCCGGCGCATCTGCCGGCGATTATCGACGCCTGCCGGCACATGGAACAGGCGGAAACACCACCGACCCTGAATCAGCTGGCGGCACGGGCCGACCTCAGCCCCCATCACTTTCACCGGGTGTTCAAACGGATCCTGGGGGTCACTCCCAAGGCCTACGCCAGCGCCCTGCGTGCACGCCAGTTGCGCGAGGGCCTGCAACGGGATGGCCGTATCACCGACGCCATCTTCGATGCCGGCTACAACAGCAGCGGCCGCTTCTACGCCCAGGCTCGGGCCTTGCTGGGCATGGAACCGGCCCGTTTCCGCGATGGAGGCAGCGGTGAACGCATCGAGGTGGCCGTGGGTCAGTGCTCACTCGGGGTCCTGCTGGTGGCACGCAGTGACCAGGGCATTTGCGCCATCGCTCTCGGCGACGACGCCGACGCCTTGCTGCGCGAATGTCAGGATCGCTTTCCCAAGGCCGATCTGCGGCCCGGCGGCGACCAGTTCGAATCTCTGGTAGCCCGGGTGGCGGCCTTGATGGAGCACCCGGAACAAACGCTGGATCTGCCGCTGGATATTCGCGGCACCGCCTTCCAGCAAAAAGTGTGGCAGGCGTTGCGCCGGGTGCCGGCCGGAGAAACCCTGAGCTACGCGGATCTGGCCAAACGCATCGGCTCACCGAAGGCGGTACGCGCGGTGGCCGGCGCCTGCGCCAGCAATCCGCTGGCGGTGATGATCCCCTGCCACCGGGTGGTGCGCAGCGACGGCGGATTGTCCGGCTACCGTTGGGGGGTGGAACGCAAACGCGCGCTGCTGGAGCGAGAGACCCGTGCACAAGAGGCCCGTTCATGACGCCGTCGATGACACCATCCACCCCACCATGGCCTCGCCTGCAGCGGGTGGATTGGCCGGCCCTGGAGCAGCACCTCGATGAGAATGGCCATGCTGTCATTGCCGGCCTGCTCGACGCCAGCGAGTGCGCCGGGCTGACCGCGCTCTACACGGAATCGGATCGTTTTCGCTCGCGGGTGGTGATGGCCCGGCACGGCTTCGGCAGGGGCGAATACCAGTACTTCGCCTATCCACTGCCAACGCTGGTCGACACCTTGCGCCGGAACCTCTATCCACGTCTAGTGCCGATAGCCAATCGCTGGCAGGCCCGCCTGGGCAAGGAGCGGCGCTTTCCCGCGGAGCACAGCGCTTACCTGGCTCAATGCCATGACCATGGCCAATGCCGCCCCACGCCTCTGCTACTACGCTACCGGCCCGGTGATTACAACTGCCTGCATCAGGATCTCTACGGCGACAACTGGTTTCCACTGCAGGTGGCGGTGCTGCTGTCGGCGCCGGGGGAACAGTTCGAAGGCGGCGAGTTCGTGCTCACCGAACAGCGCCCGCGCCGCCAATCCCGGCCCATGGTGCCACCGCTTCGGCAGGGCGACGCCCTGGTGTTCGCGGTCAACCAGAGACCGGTGGCCGGACAGCACGGGGATTACCGGGTCACTCTGCGCCACGGCGTCAGCGAACTTCGCCGGGGTGAGCGCTATACTCTGGGGCTGATTTTTCATGACGCCGCCTGAGTGAGCCTGTTTCAGGGCCACCGGCGGCCCTGACTCGGGAGCTCCACATGCAAATAAAAAACGCCGTCGCCCTGATCACCGGTTCCTCCTCCGGCATCGGCGCCGCCACCGCCCGCCTGTTCGCCGAATACGGCTGCAACGTGGTCATCAACTACAGCCGTAACGAAGCGGGGGCGCAGAAAGTGGCCGACGATTGCCGCGCCCTCGGCGTGGAAGCCCTGGTGGTGCAGGCGGACGTCAGCCGCGACGAAGACTGCCAGGCGCTGGTACAGGCCACGCTGGATCAGTTCGGTCGTTTGAACATTCTCGTCAACAACGCCGGCACCACCCTGTTCTGCGCTCATGAAAACCTCGACGGTCTCAGCGCCGACGACTTCCTCAACATTTACCGGGTCAACACCGTCGGCCCGTATCAGATGGTGCGGGCAGCGGAAAAAGCACTGCGCGACAGTGGTGTCGCCCATGTGGTGAACATGGCCTCCATCGCCGGACTAGCCGGCGTCGGCAGTTCCATCGCCTACGCCGCCTCCAAGGGCGCGTTGCTGACCATGACCAAATCCCTGGCCCGGGTGATGGGCCCGCAGGTGCGCGTCAATGCCATCTGCCCGGGCTTCGTGCAAGGGGAATGGCTGGCCCAGGGGCTGGGGCAGGAGCGCTATGACGCGTTGTTGGAGCAAACCAAAAGGGGCGCCGCGCTGAATGACGCCGCGTCACCGGAAACCGTGGCGCAGGCGGTACTGGGTCTGGTCATCGGCGGCGACCTGAGCACCGGTGAAGCGCTACTGGTGGACGGCGGCAGCCATCTCAACGCCAGCGGCGTAAAACGCTAGGGCACCCGGTCTGGTACTGCTGGCCTAGGCAGCTTCCTACAGGCGGAGCTACGGGGCCGCTGTGGGAAGCTGGCTTGCCAGCGAACGCCGTGCGAATTTAAGGACAGCACGAGCCGCGATTAACGTCGTGGCGGCCGCGCCGCCAGCAGCGCCAACCAGTGCGGACGCCAGGACAGGGTGAACGCCACGATCAGGGCCGCACCAGCCAACGCCATGATCCACACCAGCGCCGCCATGGTCGGGTGATCCACTTTCAGACACAGGATCAGCGACAGCGACAGCGCGGCACCGCCCAGTCCTCGCAGCACTCGGGAGGAAGCCTGGCCACGAGGCTGTTTGCCGCACACCTGCTTCCAGTGCGTATCCAGCGCCAGGGCAAACCAGCCCATGCCGGCGACGCTGAGTATCAGTGCGACTGACAGCATGATGTTCTCAGGCATGGGCGGTCTCCCCGGACAGTTCCCCACTGGCCGCCGGCTGTGGCCGGGCACGGCGTTTCAGACGCCGGGCGGCCAATATCGCCACCACCGCGCCGACCAGCATGAACAGGTCCACCCCCGCCACGGGCCAGTAGCCGACACTCAGCGTTTTCAGCAAATGATCGCCGGTGGTGACCCAGTTGAGCAGCACCGCGGCCACCGCCAACACCGCGATGGCCCAACATTGTTCCCCCCAGGCCGGCGCCAGCCGGGCCCGGGCCACCGGCGCGGTACGCCAGAACGCGTGCGCCATGGCCAGCACCCAGATGCCCCAGAAGCAATACTGCTCCCAGTCTCCCCGGGCCGGCAGGTTGGTCGGCAACAACCGGTTGGCGATCAGCATCCCCAGGGTGGCGATCAGCATGCCAGTGACCGTGGTCACCGCCATCGCGTCCACCACCCGGGCGCCGATCTGGCCGCGTTTGGCATGCTGGCGCTTGCGTTTCTCCACGAAGAACAGAAAACCGGTAGCGATACAGGCGCAGCCGGCCAGGCCGCCCAGCACATACAGCCAGCGCAGCAGCCAGTGGCGGAAGTGCTGTAAGTGCAGACCGGTAAGGAATTCATCAATCCGTTCCACCGCCGACGGCGGCGGGTCCTCGCGCAGCACTTCTCCGGTGGAGGCTTTGAAGTGAATGCCTTCCCCGGTGAGGGCAATGCGGTCGGTACCAGCGCGGTAAATGCTCACGTAGCCATTGGCATCACCAACGTGCTGTAACGCCAGAAAGCCCACATCGCCGGCCATGTCCCTGGCCGCCCAGCGGCGTTGCGCTTCCGCCACCATGGCATCCACCGAGGCGGTGGGTGCCGGCACCCCGGCGCTCTCGTGGGGCAAGCCGGTTTCCTGGGACTCGACCACTTCATGTAGATCGTGCAGCGGCTCCAGTTGCGTGTGAGTGACCGGGAAATAGATACCGGCGAAAATCACCAATCCGGTGAACGCGAACATGAAGTGGAACGGCAGCGCCACCACGCCGGTCAGGTTGTGAAGATCGAGAATACTGCGCTGCTTGCTTTTGTTCGGCCGGAAGGTGAACAGCTCACGAAACAGCTTGCGGTGCATCACCACACCAGTGACCAGCGCCACCAGCATGATCAGCGCCGCCAGTCCGACGATCCAGTAACCCAGATCCATCCAGTGCAGATTGAGGCTGTAGTGCAGCGGATAGAAAAAGCGGCTGCCGATCTTCAATTGATCGTCCGGCAGGGCGTCGCCGGTGCGCGGATCGATGGTGCGGGTCCCCCATACCAGCTCATCCGGATTTTTGGCGTTCGGCACCCGGTAGCCGGCGAACAGCCCCAATACCGGGTCCCGGTGCGTGGTGTAGGCGCCCCAGCGCACCGGCGTGTCGAAGTGCTCCGGCATCGGCCCATCGACGCGGGGGCGCATCTGATCGACGCTTTCCTTGGACGGCTGCATGTCCTCGAACACCGGTTTCAGGATCTCGTCGTAGGACGGCATCGGCTGCGGCTCGAAGCGGCTCTCCGGGATCGCCCAGCGGTCGATTTCCCGATCGAACACCGACAGCGACCCGAAGAAGAACACCACCATGAGAACAAAACCCAGGAACAGCCCGAACCAGGTATGGACCCAGGCCATGGCGAGGCGGAAATTCTGAAACATGGCAGGGCTCCTTCCGGTCACACCAGCACGTGTTGAATGAGGGACGCCAGCGCCGCCATCAAGGCGCCGCCACCAGCCAGAACCAGCCATACCCGGCGCGGATCACGGGCGGCAAAGCTCCACAAGAAGGTCACCAGGTACAGCAGAAATGCCAGCAGGCTGAACAGGTGCTCGGCGTCATGGAAAGGCATACCGGCGGCAAAGGCGGTAGCCACGCCCAGGGCGATGAAACCCCAGGCGAACCCATACCCTCCCAGCAAGGCGGCGGCCATGCGGGAGAGCAGTTGTGCGCGAGACGCAGTTGCAGTGCTCATGGTCTTCCTGTCCGGGACGCCGGGCGCCCTGTTCTCTGGTTAGCGGAATGCCGCAAATGATACTCGCTCGCAAACATTAATGAAATTCACCCCAGAATGGCGGCGCCGGCATGGACACGTGGATCATTCGACAGGCCCGCCCATATATTTCAATTTTGAATATTAATTCAATTATTTATTACTTTTAATTTGTTCAGAAAACGATACCCTGTATGGACATCCATTCCGGCAGGAACCCACCCATGTCCCTCGAACATCTGATCATCCCCGGTTGGCATGGCTCCGGTCAGGACCATTGGCAAAGCCATTGGCAGGCCCGATTACCCACGAGCCGCCGCACCCGCGTGCGCGACTGGCAATTGCCGGACCGGGAAGACTGGATCGAAGCCCTGCACCATCTGGTCAGTACCAGCACTGCTGACCGCGTGATTCTGATCGCTCACAGTCTGGGCTGCGTCACTGTCGCGCATTGGGCCCGCCGCCATGGCCAACAATGGGCTCATCGAGTGGCCGGGGCGTTGTTAGTGGCGCCAGCGGATGTGGAACGGGACACCGCACCGGCGGCATTGCGCGGTTTTGCTCCGGCGCCCATGGAGCCGCTGCCGTTCCGGTCGGTTCTGATTGGTTCCAGCAACGACCGTGCCGCCAGCGCCGCCCGGGCGGAGCACTTCGCCGAGGAATGGGGCAGTGACTTCGAGTTATTGGAAGGCGTGGGGCACATCAACGTGGCTTCCGGTCACCACCACTGGGACGAGGGCCGCCGTTATCTGCGGCGGCTGACCGCGGAGCGTCCTGCGATGCCGACGGTGCCGCGCATCACTCCTTCCGCTGTCTCCCAGGCGTACTGATGGATCGCGGTCCAGGGACGATGAATTGGCAACTACATTCGCGGCCAAGGCCGCTTCCCACAGAAGTCTCTTAAGCGCTGTGGGAAGCGGCCTTGGCCGCGAATAGGGCATATCAGTTGTGTGGACAGGGCTGGGGCTGCCCCGCGATTGCGGGGCAGCTTTTATTCCGCCAAGGATCAGGCGGCGTCACTCACCGAAGCGCGGATCAGATGGTCGAAGGCGCTCAACGCGGCCTTGGCCCCTTCGCCCATGGCGATGACGATCTGCTTGTACGGCACCGTGGTGACGTCACCGGCGGCGTAGATGCCGGGAATGGACGTCTCGCCGCGAGCGTCGGTGATGATCTCGCCGTGGCGGGACAACTCCACCGTGCCCTTGAGCCAGTCGGTGTTGGGCACCAGACCGATCTGCACGAACACACCAGCCAGCTCCACGCGGTGCTCTTCACCACTGTCGCGGTCCTTGTACAGCAGACCGTTCACCTTGGCGCCGTCACCGGTGATCTCGGTGGTCTGAGCATTCACGTGCACGGTGACGTTAGCCAGGCTGTGCAGTTTCTTCTGCAGCACGGCGTCGGCACGCAACTTGGTGTCGAATTCCAGCAGCGTCACATGCTCGACGATGCCGGCCAGATCGATGGCCGCTTCCACGCCGGAGTTACCGCCGCCGATCACCGCCACGCTCTTGCCTTTGAACAGCGGGCCATCACAGTGCGGGCAGTAGGCCACGCCGCGTCCCCGGTACTCTTTCTCTCCGGGCACGTTCACTTCGCGCCAGCGGGCGCCAGTGGCCAGAATCAGCGTCTTCGTTTTGAGGCTGGCACCGGAGGCGAAACGGACTTCATGCAGGCCGCCTTCGCTGTCCGCCGGAATCAGCTGCTCCGCGCGCTGCAGATTCATGATGTCCACGTCGTACTCACGGACATGCTGCTCCAGCGCCGTGGCCAGTTTCGGCCCCTCGGTCTCCTTCACCGAAATGAAATTCTCGATGGCCATGGTGTCCAGCACCTGGCCGCCAAAGCGCTCGGCGGCGACACCGGTGCGGATACCTTTACGGGCGGCGTAGATGGCGCTGGCGGCACCGGCGGGTCCACCGCCTACCACCAGCACATCGAAGGCCTCCTTGGCGTTCAGTTTCTCGGCATCACGCTCGGCGGCGCCGGTATCCAGTTTGGCGAGGATTTCCTCCAGCCCCATACGGCCCTGGCCGAATTCTTCGCCGTTCAGGAACACACTGGGCACCGCCATCACCTGGCGCTGGTCGACTTCGTCCTGGAACAAGGCGCCGTCGATAGCCACGTGTTTAATGTGCGGGTTCAGTACCGCCATCAGGTTCAACGCCTGGACCACGTCCGGGCAGTTCTGGCAGGACAGGGAAAAATAGGTTTCGAAGCGAAAGTCGCCTTGCAGCGCTTGCACTTGCTCGATCACCTCGTCGCTGACCTTGGGCGGATGGCCACCCACTTGCAACAGCGCCAGCACCAGCGAGGTGAATTCATGGCCCATGGGAATACCGGCGAATCGCAGGCTGATATCACCACCAACGCGGTTCAGACTGAATGAGGGCCGGCGCTCGTCATCGCCGTCTTCACGCAGGGTGATCTTGTCGGACATCGCCTCGATTTCGCGCAGCAGCGCCGACAGCTCCCGGGATTTGTCGCCATCATCCAGGGACGCGACCATTTCAAACGGTTGCGTGATGCGCTCCATGTAGGATTGCAATTGGGTTTTCAGGTTGGCGTCCAGCATGCTGACGGTCTCCATGAACGATTAACAGAATGTCGATTGAACCCCGGGCCCTCGGGCCCGGGATTGATCCATGCCAAAGGCGGGATCAGATCTTGCCGACCAGGTCCAGGGACGGAGCCAGGGTGGCTTCGCCCTCTTTCCATTTGGCCGGGCACACTTCGCCAGGATGGGCACGCACGTACTGGGCGGCTTTTACCTTGCGCAGCAGGTCTTCGGCGTCACGGCCGATGCCTTCGGCGGTGATTTCAACGGCTTGAATGATGCCGTCCGGGTCGACGATGAAGGTGCCACGGTTGGCCAGGCCTTCGTCTTCGCGCAGTACTTCGAAGTTACGGCTGATCTGCATGGTCGGGTCGCCGATCATGGTGTACTTGATCTTGGCGATGGTCTCGGAGCTGTCGTGCCATGCTTTGTGGGTGAAGTGGGTGTCGGTGGAGACGGAGTAGATTTCCACGCCCATCTTCTGGAATTCTTCGTAGTGATCGGCCACGTCGCCCAGCTCGGTGGGGCAAACGAAGGTGAAATCGGCCGGGTAGAAGAAGAACACTCCCCACTTGCCTTTCAGGTCGGCTTCGGTCACTTCGATGAATTTACCGTCCTTGAACGCCTGGGCTTTGAACGGCTTGATTTCGGTATTGATTACAGACATGTCTTACTCCTTTCGAAGGGTTGTCAACTTGACGGAGAGAAGCATAACGCCGGCGAGACGATATTCATAATGGATAGGTGGAATAGCCGCGATTGGTTTTACCTATCCATATGAACAGCCGCCGGCTCCCGGGTCTCCCCTGCGGCAGACGGTCTCCATGGGCGGTCGTCCGGGCTTCATCTTCATTAGCATCAGTGACAATGGCAAGACGATGCCCTGAATCGAGGAAGAAGTGAGCACTGAATCCGCCATTGGACCAGGGCAGGTCCCGGGTGGCGCTGGAAAGCGTCCAATCGAGGTCTTTTAGTGCTAAACGGCCATTGCTGCCCGAGCAAGGCGGGACAGCAATGGCCCATGGAGCGCGCAGGCATTGCGCCAGCTCGCGCTCAGTTCACGCGTTACCCCGCAAACACCCTCGCGGCACGCGGCAGTGCCTTTACCGGCTCGCCAACCTGAAACGGCCAGCGACCACCACTGTGAGGCAATTCCACCTGCAACGAGGTGTCACCGTCCGGTATCCGTACGCTGACCCGTAACGCCGCGCCGACCTGGGACACACTTTCCACCCGTACGGCCACCCCTTCCCCCTGGTCACCGGCCTGCAACTGGATGTCGTGGGGGCGGATATAGCCGGTCACCTGGCGCGGTTCCGATTGACCGAACTCGGGAGCGGGCACCCGCAGGCCGGCCAGTTCCGCCCAGCCGTCGGCGGCGTGGCCGCACAGCCGGTTGGCATCACCGATAAAGCCGTATACGAACGGGGACGCCGGCGCGTTATAGATTTCCTGGGGTGTGCCCACCTGCTCGACCCGCCCCTGGTTGATCACCACGATACGGTCCGCCACTTCCATCGCCTCTTCCTGATCGTGGGTGACGAAGATCGAGGTCACGTGCAGTTCATCGTGCAACCGCCGTAACCAGCCCCGCAGGTCCTTGCGCACACGCGCATCCAGGGCCCCGAACGGCTCGTCAAGTAACAGCACCCGTGGCTCCACCGCCAGCGCCCGGGCCAGGGCAATGCGCTGGCGTTGCCCGCCGGATAACTGATCCGGGTAACGGTCCGCCAGCCAGTCCAATTGCACCAGTTCCAGCAACCGATGCACGCGTTCGGCGATCTCCCCCCGCGAAGGCCTTTGCCGGCGCGGGCGCACGGTCAGGCCGAAGGCGACGTTGTCGAACACGGTCATATGACGGAACAACGCATAATGCTGAAATACGAAGCCGACGCCCCGTTCACGCACATGGGTGAAAGTGGCGTCCGCACCGGAAAACAGCACCGCGCCGCTGTCCGGGTATTCAAGCCCTGCGATGATCCGCAGCAAGGTGGTCTTGCCGCACCCGGACGGCCCCAGCAGCGCCACCAGCTCGCCACTATTGAAGGTCAGCGAGACATCGTCCAGCGCCTTGAAATGTCCGAAGGTTTTCCGCAAATCACGGACCTGAATACTCATGAGGCCTCCTGACGGGCGGCGGCGCGCGTGGCACGCTCGCGGTCCCGTTGATGCTTGAATTCAAGGAAGGATTTCGCCACCAGAGTGACCACCGCCAGCAACGCCAACAGCGACGCCACGGCGAAAGCAGCGGCGAACTGGTACTCGTTGTAGAGAATCTCCACATGCAGGGGCAGCGTATTGGTCTTGCCGCGGATATGCCCCGACACCACGCTGACCGCGCCGAATTCGCCCATGGCGCGGGCATTACACAGAATGATGCCGTACAGCAGCCCCCACTTGATCGACGGCAGGGTAACGCGGCGGAACGTTTGCCAACCGCTGGCCCCAAGCGTCAACGCCGCTTCCTCCTGACTGACGCCCTGCTCCTGCATCAACGGGATCAGCTCCCGGGCCACGAACGGAAAGGTCACGAACACCGTGGCCAGCACGATGCCCGGCACCGCGTAAATGATCGACAGGTTGTGCTCTTCCAGCCAGGGGCCGAGCCAGCCCCGCGAACCG
Organism: Alcanivorax sp. 24; assembly: GCF_004360225.1. Lineage (GTDB taxonomy): Bacteria > Pseudomonadota > Gammaproteobacteria > Pseudomonadales > Alcanivoracaceae > Alloalcanivorax > Alloalcanivorax xiamenensis. Next base: position 282,384 of record NZ_SNUA01000001.1, on the reverse strand, counting down.
AACACCAGCACGTAAATCAAACCGGCGATCACCGGCGACACCGCGAACGGCAGATCGATCAGGGTGATCAGCACCTGCTTGCCGCGAAACTGGAATCTGGTCAGGCTCCAGGCGGCGGCGAGACCGAACACCACGTTCAACGGCACCGCCAGGCCGGCGGCGATCAACGTCAGCTTCACCGCGTGCCAGGCGTCCGGCTCGGTCAACGCCGCCAGATACGCCTGCCAGCCTTTGGAGAACGCCTCCTGGAACACCAGAACCAGAGGCACCACCAGAAACACACCAAGAAACGCCAGCGCCAGGGCGGTCAGCAAGATTCGCAACCAGGCTGCCTCGGTCACCGCCCGACGGGTGACCACCGCGTTGGCCGGCGTGGACAGGGAAGACACCGCACCACTCATTTCAACCTCCCCCCTGCCGGCGCAGATTCCAGTACTGCAATGCGTTGATGGCGAGCAGCAGAATGAACGAGAACACCAGCATCGTCACACCCAGCGCCGAAGCACCGGCGTAATCGTACTGCTCCAGTTTGCTGTAGATCAGCAGCGGGGTGATTTCGGTGCGGTACGGCATATTGCCGCTGATGAATACCACCGAGCCGTACTCTCCCACGGCCCGGGCGAAGGACAGCGCGAACCCGGTGAGCAAGGCCGGCACCAACGCCGGCAGCAGGACCCGCCGGAACGTCCGCCAACGGTTGGCACCGAGGCTGGCGGCGGCTTCTTCGAGCTCCCGCTCCAGCCCTTCGAGTACCGGCTGCACCGTGCGCACCACGAACGGCAGGCCGATGAAGGTCAGCGCCACGACGATGCCGGCGGGGGCATAGGCCACTTTGAATCCCCACCAGCCTTCCAGGTACTGGCCGAACCAGCCGTTGCGGCCATACAGCGCGGTCAGGGCAATGCCGGCCACCGCCGTGGGCAAGGCAAACGGCAAGTCCACCAGGGCGTCGGCGATGCGTTTGCCCGGAAAGGTGTAACGCACCAGCACCCAGGCCACCAGCAGACCGAACACCAGGTTGATCAGCGCCGCCACCAGGGAAGCGCCAAAACTCAGTTTGTAACTCGCCACCGCCTGCGGATGACTGACCACCGCCCAGAACGTTTCCGCGCCCAGGGAAATCCCGCTGGCGGCCAGCGCCGCCAACGGGATGAACACGATCAGACTGGTGTAGAGCGTGGCGTATCCCAAGGACAACCCGAAGCCGGGTATGACTCGGTTTCGTGACATGACGTTATCCGCTCACCGGGGTTGGTAAATGTGATCGAATACGCCACCGTCGTTGAAGTGCGTTTCCTGCGCCTTCCGCCAGCCACCAAAGGCGCTGTCCACGGTGATCAGATTCACGTCGGGGAAGGCGTCGGCGTACTCACGAGCCACTTCCGGATCGCCGGGGCGGTAGTAGTGTTCCGCCGCCAGCTTCTGGCCAACCGGGGTATAGAGGTACTCCAGATAGGCTTTGGCCACGTCGGTGGTGCCATGCTTTTCGGCGTTCTTGTCCACCACCGTCACCGGCGGTTCGGCCAGAATGGACACCGAAGGCACCACGATCTCGAACTCACCCTTGCCCAGTTCGTTGATCGCCAACAGTGCTTCGTTTTCCCAGGCCAGCAGCACATCGCCAATCCCCCGCTGCACAAAGGTGGTGGTGGAGCCACGGGCGCCGGAGTCCAGCACCGGGACCTGCTGGTAGAGTTTAGTGACGAAGTCCCTGGCGGCGTCCTCGGAACCGTACTTCTCCTTGGCGTAGGCCCAACCGGCCAGGTAATTCCAGCGCGCGCCGCCGGAGGTTTTCGGATTCGGCGTGATCACCTCGACCCCTGGCTTCACCAGGTCGTCCCAATCCTTGAGGTCCTTCGGGTTGCCCTTGCGTACCAGAAACACAATGGTGGACGTATAAGGCGAGCTGTTATTGGGCAACCGTTTCTGCCAGTCGGCGGGAATCCTGCCGGTCTTCTCGGCGATGGCGTCAATGTCGTAGGCCAACGCCAGGGTCACCACGTCCGCTTCCAGACCATCGATGACCGCGCGGGTCTGTTTGCCAGCGCCACCGTGGGACTGGCGCACCACCAGCGTTTCGCCGGTTTCTTCCTTCCAGTGATGGATAAACTCTTTATTGAACGCTTCGTACAACTCCCGGGTGGGGTCGTAGGACACGTTGAGAATTTCCCGGTCCGCCAGGGCCGGAGAGGACAGAGCCAGGCCGAGCGCGGCCGCGGTAAAAAAGCGAGTGAACTTCACGACGCAGTCTCCACAAAAATCGGGTGTCACGAATGCGTTGGAGACCTCCGGTGGTCCGGTCGGCCGCAAGCCGGATTGCGTTGTTTCAACCGCTCAACGCGGCTTGTCGAAACGGTACTTTTCCTTGCGTTCCACCTGCACTATCCGGCCCTCGTGGACAATGATTTCCACGGCGCCAAAGCGCAGATCCTTGATCAGCGACGTCACCAGTGTGGCCAGATCCACCTCTTCCGACGCCGGGTTGCGATGCGTGTCAGGCCGAGCCATGTCGCGTATTCCTCGGTTCCGTTCGTTAATGAATGTCAGAATTTAAAGGCCAGACCAGTGCCAACGGCACGGTCCTCGGTGCCGGCCTCATCCCGCTCCAGATTCGACAGATACAGATAAGCCACGGTATTGCGTCCCAGGCTGTAGTCGGCACCGAGGGCCCAGAGCGTCAGTTTTTCGTCAGTCTCGTCACCCCGGTTTTCGCCGCCCTGGGCTTTCAGCGTGAGCCTTTCATCCACATGCCAGGCGGCGCTGATCAGGTAGCCGCGATCCTCCAGATCGCTGCCCGGCGCGGTATCTTTGGCCTGCTGATAAAGCGCGCCCAGCTCCAGCGCCTGCCAGCGATAGGTGGTCACCGCGCGCAGAATGTCGGCACGGCGGAATCCGTCCACCGCCCGCCGCGCCGCCTGATCTTTTTCGTAAGCGAGGGCGGCATAGAACCCTTTGCGTTCCCAGGCCACGGCCAGGGACACCACGTCGGCGAGATCGTCGTCCGGATCGCCATCGTCATCGGTGTCCTCCTGTTCCCCCGGGGAGAACGCGCCGTGCACCGACAGGCCACCCAGCAGCACCGGGCTCAGATACTGGACGCTGTTGCTATTACGGGTCTGTCCACCGAGGAAATGGTCGATATCACCGTACAGGTCATTGAACTGATCGACCTTGCCCTCGATGCTTTTCAGCGGGCTGTCGATGTTGCCGGCGCGCAGGGTACCGAAGGCGCCGGCCAGGCCGCCGTATATGTTCCGTTTGCTGAAGGTGTCGTCATCGTCGCCGTCCACGTCGATGCCATACTCCGCCAGATAGATCGCCTTGAGGCCGCCGACTTCGAGGTCGAAGTCCCCTTTGATCCCGAGACGCGAGGCGTTGGAATTCAGTTCCCACTGGTCGTTGGTGCCGGCGCCGGCCAGACTGGCGCCCTCGAAGTCCACGTTCTCCAGCGAGACATTGATCTTGCCGTACAGCGTCGGGCCGTTGGCCCCCGCCACCAAAGGTAATGCCCCCAACAGGCCGATCCCCAGTGCGTTCCCGAGTTTCATTCGGTGTTCTCCAAAACAGCGTTGCGCAAGAAATGAAAAGCAACGCCTCCCGAGGTCGGGTGGGCATCCTTTGTTGATGATGGGGACGATGCTAACGAGAAAATCAAAAGACCAAAAAGTAATATATTTCTATTTATTTATTCTTTTTAAACATAATAAATTTCTCTTTATCCTGGCGCCTCCATTGACGCTTGATGGAGGGATCCACCATGCCCTTGCACGACCTCGTCGACTACTTCAACCGTGAACAACGCCGTCAGTACGGCACCGCCATTGTCCCGAAAGACACCCTGCGCATGCGGGACAATACGGTGGAAGCCGATTACGCCGGCCTGGTTCTGCGCAGTCGCTTCCAACCGATCCTGCCCCTCTGCCAGGAAGGGGTTTACGGTCATGAGGCGTTGCTGTCGGTACACGGCAAGGGCGGCCCGCTATCACCGCAGGCACTGTTCATGATTCCCACCAGCGCTGACGAGATCGTCTATCTGGATCGTCTGTGCCGCACGGTGCACGCACTGAACTTCCTGCTGCAACCGGACCCCGGCGGCCTGCTCTCACTGAATATCCACCCGCGCCATCTGGCCAGCGTGCGGCAGGATCACGGTCTCGCCTTCGAACAGATTCTGCGTCAATGCGGTCTCGCGCCGGAACAAGTGATCCTGGAAATCCGTCATGATCCCGCCGGCACCGAAGACCCTCGCGGGGCGGTGGAGAGCTATCGCCGCCACGGCTATCGCATCGCCCTGGACAACGTGACCTCGACACCGAGCACCACGCTTTGGCGGGCATTGGCCCCGGACATGGTGAAACTGGCCCCCGAACTGGCAGCGATCGAGCGTGACAGGGTGCTCGCCGCCGCCGCGCGGCACGGCACACCGTTCACCCTGCAACTGGGCCTGACCGCCGACCTTGCTCTGCAGCATGGGCTCAGCCACGTGCAGGCGCGCGCCATGGCGCCACCGGCGGAAGGCCTCACCGGCCCCACCTGGCGGCGGGGCGCCTTCCCTTGAAGGCGGCTCCGCCCACCAGCGGCACCGGCAAAGGTCATTGTCATCCTCCTTTCCCGCGCCGGTAAAGAAAGCGACAACTCCTCTGTCTATGCTGACGCTCCCTCTCCTTATCACTGGGAGCATTGACGATGTCCGCCCGCGATAGCGCCCCCTTCCATGGACTGTTGGTGCCCGGACTGCATGGCAGCGATCCGGATCATTGGCAACAACGCTGGCAAACCCATCTGCCCTGGCTGCACAGTCTCTCGTTACCGGACTGGCGGAATACCGAGCTGTCCTACTGGCTCGATGGACTCGACCTGGCCGCCGCCGCTTTGCCCTCCCCCTTCGTGCTTATTGCTCACGGTTTCGGCTGCGTCGCCGCGGCCCACTGGAGCACGACCCGGCCACGGCAAGTGGCCGGACTATTATTGGTGGCCCCAGCCCTGCCGGAGGCCATCCCACGACACCTGTCCGCCCCGCTGACCGTTCCCGCTCGTTTGGTGGCCAGCACCAGCGATCCCTGGATGACGCAGGAGGAGGCGCGCCGTCTGGCCCGGGATTGGGGCTGTGCGTTTCGCAATGGCGGCGATCTGGGTCACATCAACAGTGCCTCCGGCATCGGTGAATGGCGGCGCGGCTTCGAGGATCTGCGCTGGCTGCTCAGTCAGCGCGTTTCACGCGGTACCGCTCTGACCGGCTAGCACCTATCAACCCGCGGCCGCTTCTGCCGATAGCTCTCTTGAAGACAACAATAAAGAGGCTCAGATATGAAGCAGTGGACCATGACCCGACAACTGTGGGGCATGCTCGGGTTACTGTGGCTGGCGATGCTGCTCCTGGCGGGCTGGACCGCCTGGGAAAACCGCCAGACCATTCTGACCGAGCGCAAGACAGGGCTGTCCCAGTACGTGGACTCGGCCCTCAACGCCATCGATGGGCAGGCCCGGCTGGCCGCTTCCGGCGTCATCAGCGAAACCGAAGCCCGGCAGCGTGCCGAGCAACTGATTCGCGATAGCACCTATGACGAAGGGCGCGGTTATCTGTACGCCTTCGATGAGAATCACCGGATGTTGACCCACCCCAGTCTCGCCAAGGGCACCAACATGTGGGACTACCAGAACGAGGAAGGGCGCTACCTGTTCCGCGAGTTCATGGAGGCGGTGGAGAACGGAGACGGGTTCGTCGATTACCTGTGGGTGCATCCGGGCCAGGAGGGCCTGGCGAAAAAGTCGTCCCTGCATGTGCATTATCCGCGCTGGGACTGGTACCTGGGCGCCGGCGTCTATATCAACGACATCAACGACGCCTTCCAAGCCAGCCTCACTCAGTCGCTGCTGTTCCTGCTGGCTCTGGGCATTCCGCTGACACTGCTGATGGGCGCCGTCATTCGCGGCGTGCTGCGCCGGCTTGGCGGCGAACCGGGCTACGCCGCCGAAGCGGTGCGCTACATCAGCGAAGGCGATCTGAGCCAATCCACCCGTTTGAAGGACGGCGACACCGGCAGCCTGCTGTTCGACATCGAACGGATGCGCCAGTCCCTGGGCGCCACGGTGGGCAACATCCATGGCAGCGCCGATGTGGTCAATACCGCGGTGGAGGACATCAAGGCCGGCAACGACGAACTGGCCACCCGCACCGAGCAGCAAGCCGCCTCGCTCACAGAAACCGCCGCCAGCATGGAACAACTCACCACCACCGTGCAGCAGAACGCGGACCACGCCGAGCAGGCCCGGCACCTGGCCAACAATACCGCCGGCGACGCCCGCCGCGGCAATGACGCCATGGAGGCGGTGATTAAAACCATGGGCAGTATCCATGACAGCGCTGAACAGATGAGCGCCATCGTCGACGCCATCGACGAGATCGCGTTCCAGACCAATATTCTGGCTCTCAACGCTTCCGTGGAAGCCGCCCGCGCCGGCGAGCAGGGCCGCGGGTTCGCGGTGGTGGCGGAAGAAGTGCGCAATCTGGCCAGCCGCAGCGCCGAGGCCGCCGGCGAGATCAAGGCCCTGATCGAAAGCGCCGGCACCCTGGTCGCCACCGGCAGCCAGCAGGTGCGCGGCACTGGCGAGATCATCACCGGCATGGTGTCGGATATCGGCCGTCTCAGCACTTTGGTCAGCGACATCGCCACCGCGTCCAATGAGCAGAGCCGGGGCATTGGTCAGGCCAACGAAGCGATCACGCAAATGGACATGATGACCCAACAGAACGCCCGGCTGGTCCAGGAAAGCTTCTCCGCCGCCCAACGCCTGGCGGACCAGAGCCAACAACTGCGCCGGCAAGTATCCCGCTTTCAGGTGGCGCCCCCGTCACAGACGGAGAACCACACCGCCCAGGACCTGCCCCGGAACGACGAGACGGTTCCGGCACCGGCCTGAAAAGGGCTTGACCCCGGGGTAGCCCCCGGGTTGTATAAGCGAACCATGATTCCCGTTTCCGCCGCCCTCCGGCCCGTGGCGACGCTGCTCGCCGGAGTATTGATGACCTGGGCCCTGTTGAGCCCGATCGCCGCCATGGCTTCTCACCATGGCGGCGATCATTCTTGCGCCAGCAGCGAGGGGCGGGAGCATCATCCCTGCCCCCATCACGCCGGCGACACGGAAGGCTGCACCTGTCTTCAGGCCTGCCAGGGCGGCGCCTTGACCACCGAGGCCAGTTCAGTCCGCGCGCCTCAACGGCCAGCCTCGGACCGCCTTGCCTCTCCCGGCCAGCGGTTCGCCGGTTTCCCCACGCCACCGTGGCGCCCACCCTCCGTCTAGACCGTTTTTCCCATCGAAACACGCGCCCCCGCAGACGGGTGGCGTCTTTTGTTTTGTATTGAGGAGAACGTCCATGACGACGTCTTTTTCCCTGCCCCGCCGTCGCTTCGTGCAGGGGCTGGCTCTGGGCGGCACCGCTCTGGGGCTCGGGCTCACCCCGGCACAATTGTTCGCCCGCCAGGGCCAGACCGGCGCGCCGGAGCTGCGCGGTAACCAATTCCAACTGAACATCGGTGCCGCCGATGTGAACCTGACCGGCCGCAACCGGCCCGCCACCCTGGTCAACGGCAGCCTGCCGGCGCCAACCCTGCGTTGGCGTGAAGGTGAGACGGTGACCCTGAGAGTGACAAACCATCTGCCGGAAACCACTTCGATCCACTGGCACGGCCTGCTGCTGCCGTTCCAGATGGACGGCGTGCCGGGGTTGTCTTTCGACGGCATCGGCCCGGGCGAAACCTTCACCTATCAGTTTCCGCTGCGGCAGAGCGGAACCTACTGGTATCACAGCCATTCCGGTTTTCAGGAGCAGACCGGCCTGTACGGCGGCCTGATTATTGATCCGGCGGAACCGGACCCGCATACGGTGGATCGCGATTACGCGGTGGTGCTTTCCGACTGGAGTGACCAGGATCCCAAGCGCATCTATGCCACGCTGAAAAAACTCAGCCACTACTACAATTTCAGCGAACGGACGCTGTTCGACACGCTGACGGATTTCCGTGAGAAAGGCGTGGTGCGGACGCTCAAGGATCGCCACATGTGGAACCGGATGCGCATGAGCGAGACCGATCTGGCGGATGTGACCGGTTACACCTACAGCTTCCTGGTCAACGGCCATACCCCGGCCGCCAACTGGCAGGCCCGCTTCGAACCCGGCGAGCGCATCAAGCTGCGTTTCATCAACGCCAGCGCCATGACCATCTTCGACTTGCGCATCCCCGGCCTGGACATGACCGTGGTGGCCATGGACGGCCAACCGGTGAAGCCGGTGCGCTTCCATGAGTGCCGCCTGGGCGTGGCGGAAACCCTGGACGTGATCGTCGAGCCCAAGGATCACCGCGCCTACACCCTGTTCGCACAAACCATCGACCGGTCCGGCTACGCCCGCGGCACCCTGACGCCGGATCCCTCTCTCCATGCCGAAGTGCCGGAGCTGGACCCGGTGCCGCTGCTCGGGCACCGGGAAATGGGCATGGGCGCCATGGACCATGGAGCCATGGGGCACGACGGCGGGAGCATGACCGGCATGGACCACTCCGCCATGTCCCCTTCCTCTATGGACCATTCCTCTATGAACCATGGAAACATGAACCATGAAGGCATGAACCACGATGCCGGGGGAGACATGGACCATGCCGCCATGGGGCATGGCGGGCACGGTTCCTCCACCGACAGCACCGCCACCGTGCCCTTCGCGGTCTCGGCGAACAACCCGGATTTGCCACCACGACAAAGCGCCACGGAACACGCCGACAGCGAATACGGCCCTGGCGTGGACATGCGCGCCATGTCGCCGGTACCGATGCTGGACGATCCCGGCATCGGGCTACGCGACCGGGACTGGAAAGTACTGACCTACGCCGACCTGGAATACGCCCACGGCCTGCCCGACAGCGCGCAGCCGGAACGGGAAATCGTGCTGCATCTCACCGGCAACATGGAACGCTACATGTGGAGCTTCAACGGCATCCCGTTCGCCGACGCCAAGCCGCTCGAGTTGTATCACAACGAACGGGTACGCCTGACGCTGGTAAACGACACCATGATGCACCACCCGATCCATCTGCACGGTCTGTGGAGCGATCTGGAACTGGGCGATGGGCGTCTGCTGCGCAAACACACCCTGCTGGTGAAACCTGGAGAAAAGCTCAGCTACCTGGTTCGTGCCGATGCCCTGGGACGCTGGGCCTACCATTGCCACCTGCTCTATCACATGGAAGCAGGCATGTTCCGGGAGGTTCGAGTGATACCGCGACCACAATCGCATCACCAGCACCAGGAGGGCCACTCATGAAATCACTGACAATCACCCGCGGCGCCCTCACCGCACTGCTCGCACTCTTCGTCACCACCTCCGCGCAGGCCATGGAGGGCGTTCCCGCCCGCTTCGGCCAAATCCTGGTGGATCAGTTGGAAGCCCGCGACGCCGACGACGGCACCGTGGCGGCCTGGTCCGCCAACGCCTGGTACGGCGGTGACATCAACAAGCTGTATTTCGCCACCGAAGGCGAACGGCTGATGGACCGGGGCGGCGAAACCGAAAGCCTGGAAACCCGGCTGGCCTGGAGCCGCGCCTTCGCCCCTTACTGGGACTGGCAACTGGGTGTACGCCGGGACTGGCAACCGGACGATCCCAACCGGGACTGGGTCAGTGTCGGGGTGATGGGGGTTGCGCCCTACTTCTTCGAGACCGAAGCCAACCTGTTCCTGGGCGAATCCGGCCATAGCGAACTGCGCCTGGAAGCGGAGTACGAGTTGCTGTTCACGCAGCAGCTGATTCTGACCCCGGAAGTGGAAGCCAGCCTGTACGGCAAGGAAGACCGTGACCTCGGTATCGGCAAGGGACTCGCCACGGTGGAAGCGGGATTGCGGTTGCGCTACGAAATCCGCCGCGAATTCGCCCCTTACATCGGCGTGCATTGGGAGAAGAAATTCGGCGACACCGCCGACTTCGCCCGTGACCACGGCGAGGACGCCAGTGACACCATGCTGGTGGCCGGTATCCGGGTCTGGTACTGATTCAAGGAGGCGCCATGAAAACGGTTCTTTATACGCTCCTTGCGGCCATTGCCATTGTCTCCTTCACGGTGGCCCTGGTGGTCTTCGGCGGGTTCTATAACTTCGCCGCGGACCAGCCCCATTGGCCGCTCACGGAAAAGGTGATTTCAGTCGCCCGCCATCAGGCGGTGGAACGGCGCGGTGCCGACATCACGGTCCCGGACGACCTGTCGTCCCGGGAGCGGTTGATGCGGGCGGCGCCTTCCTATGACGACATGTGCAGCGGCTGTCACCTGACACCCGGTCAGGACGGCAGCGCGCTGCGCGAAGGGCTTTATCCGACACCGCCGGATTTCACCCGGCACGGCATTCACGATCCCGGTGGTGCGTTCTGGGTGATCAAACACGGCCTCAAAATGAGCGGCATGCCGGCCTGGGGACGAAGTCATGATGACGAGGCCCTGTGGGACCAGGTCGCTTTGCTCAGCGTCCTGCCGGAACTGAGCCAGGAGGAATGGCGGACTTTGCTGCAACAGGCGGAGGAGACCGGTCACACCCATCACCATTAAGAAGGATCGTGGCCCCGCAAGGGGCCACGATGTCCTATGCCCCGAATTCCTGGCTTTCCAATTCACGCAGGCGGGCGTTGTTGTCCACCTCGATCCCCAGATCGCCGAGGCGGCCGTCACCGATACCGTAAATCCAGCCGTGGATGGTCAAAGGCTGCTCTCGGCGCCAGGCTTCCTGCACCACCGTGGTATTGGACACGTTCATTACCTGGCGAGCCACGTTCAACTCGCACATGCGATCGAGGCGGGCGGTGGGGTCCAGATCCACCAGCTGCTTGCGGTGGCGCAAATACAGCTCCCGCACCTGACGGATCCAGTTGTCGATCAGCCCGTGAGGCTGATCCTCCATGGCGGCGCGCACGCCACCACAACCGTAATGGCCCACCACCATGACATGCTTGACCTTGAGCACTTCGACAGCGAACTGCAGCACCGAAAGCAGGTTGAAGTCTGTGTGATGCACCAGATTGGCCACATTGCGGTGCACGAACAGCTCACCGGGCATCAGCCCGACGATTTCATTGGCGGGGACACGGGAATCGGCACAGCCGATCCACAGGAATTCCGGGTTTTGCTGGCCCACCAGGGTACGGAAGAAGCCGGGATGCTCTTCCTCGATCTGGTGGCGCCACTGTTCGTTGTTGGTAAAAAGCTGCGGCAGGGTTTTCATGGTCGGGCAATCTCCATATCCGGTCCCCATGATGCCGGAACGGCTCCGTAAAGAAACGGCGAAAACCCTTTCAAAGTGTATCGGACCCGCTCGGCCCCCAGGGGAAGAAGCGCCAACGGCAAAGACCGGGGGCGCGACAAGCGGGGCTATTATAACGCCCCGCCGGCCGGCTCGCAGCCAGGCGGCGATTGGTCACGGCCGTCGCTGCCCTGTTACCATGCCGGTATGTGGGCGCGGGAGCGGTTCCCGCCCAAAATTCATCAACCCGAAAAGGGCACCCATGCAAATTGCAGACAACAAGGTGGTGGCGTTCCACTACACCCTGACCAACAACGCCGGTCAGACCATCGACTCCTCCCACCAACGGCAGGAGCCGCTGACCTATTTGCACGGTCACGGCAACATCATCCCCGGTCTGGAAAAGGCGTTGGTGGGCAAGGAAGTGGGCGACAAACTGGACGTGACCGTGGCCCCGGAAGAAGGCTACGGCGAGCGTCACGACGGCCTGATTCAACAGGTTCCGGCCTCCGCCTTTGAAGGTGCCGGCGATGAGCTGCAGCCGGGCATGCAATTCCAGGCACAAACGGAAGCCGGCCCGCGCATCTTCACCATCACCGAGGTGAATGGCGATCAGGTCACCATCGACGGCAACCATCCGCTGGCCGGGGAAACCCTGAACTTCGCCGTGGAAATCACCGACATCCGTGAATCCAGCGAAGAAGAGCAGCAGCACGGCCACGTGCATGGGCCGGACGGCCACGACCACTAATCGTTGTTGTGGGCGTGCCCGCTATACGCGGGCGCGCCTGCGCGTCGATTCGCTGGCAAGCCAGCTTCCCACGGCGACTCTCGCAGCCTTCTTTTGTGGGATGCGAGCAGGGCGGCACTCCGCTTGCTCGCGAATAGCGCCAACCCAGCACGTTTCGCCTAAAGACGGAAGAACCCCTCCGCTTTTTTTCCTTCCCGATACTCATCCCTGAGCAGCCGCTTGAGCAGCTTGCCGTTGGGCTCGCGCGGCAATGTATCGCGGAATTCCAGCGTCCGTGGACACTTGATCGACGACAGCTTCTCGCGGCAGAAACTCAGCAGTTCCGTGGCCAGTTGCTCGGTGCCCGGCCTGTCCTCGCGGGACTGAACAATGGCATGCACGGATTCCCCCATCTCCTCATTAGGGATACCGATGACCGCCACGTCAAATACGGCACGATGTCCCATCAGGGTGTTTTCCACTTCCTGCGGATAGATATTCACGCCACCGGAAATGATCATGTTGCTCTTACGGTCGGTGAGGTACAGGTAACCATCCTCATCCAGCCAGCCGATATCACCGACACAGGCCCAGCCCTTGTCATTGTGCGCCTCGGCGGTTTTGGAGGGATCCTTGTGGTATTCGAACGGATGGCCCCCGGAGAAGTAGATGGCGCCTTCCTCGCCAATAGGCTGCTCCTGACCGGTTTCCTCGTCGACGATATGCAGGGTGCCGTAGATCGCCTTGCCCACGGTGCCGGTGTGTTTCTTCCAGTCCTCGCTGTTGGTCATGGTCAGACCGGCGCCCTCGGTGCTGCCGTAGTACTCATAAATCACCGGGCCCCACCAGTCGATCATCGCCTGCTTGGTGGTCACCGGACAGGGCGCCGCCGCGTGCACCGCCATTTTCAGGCTGGAAACATCATAGCGATTACGCACTTCCTCGGGCAGGTGCAGCATGCGGTGGAACATGGTCGGCACCCACTGGCTATGGGTGACCTTGTACTTCTGGATGTTTTCCAGTGCCCGCTCAGGATCGAACTTCTCCATGATCACCGCGGTGCCGCCGAGCACCAGCACGCCGCGGGTCCATTTCAGCGGCGCGGCGTGGTAATACGGCGCCGGAGACAGGTAGACCATGTCACCATTGCCGCCGAACGCCAGTTCAATTAACCCCGCAAGGGTTTCGGTGCTGCCCACCGGCAGGCCGCTGATTTCCGGTTTCACCCCCTTGGGGCGGCCGGTGGTGCCGGAAGAATAGAGCATGTCGCTGCCTTCCCGGGCGCCGGGCAGCGCCTCCGGAGATTGCGCTTCCATGGCCTGTTCCAGGGACTCACAGCCCGGTAGCGGCTCATCCAGCATGAATATCCTCGGTGCCAACGGCAGCTCACCGATGGCCTCAACCAGTTCCGGGGTGGCGGTTTGCGCACTGAGGATCACCACCCGGGCCTCGCAATCCTCGAGAATGTAGAGCACCTCTTCCGGTTTCAGCCGGGTGCTGACGAAGGTGTAATACAAACCGGCGTAATGGCCACCCCACTGGACCGCCGGGCACTCCAGGCGGTTTTCCAGTAAACAGGCAATATGATCACCGTAATCCAGCCCTTCGTTCTGCAGCACCCGGGCCAAGCGGTTGGCGAAGGCGTCCAGTTCCGCGTAGCTCATGGTGTCACCAGTATCCGCCAGAATCACGGCGGGGTGATCGGGTTTTTCCTGTGCGTGCAGCCCCGGATGGCGCGGACGGGCTTCCGTGTTCATGAACCTCTCCTAGCATTGTTGTTTTTGGGATGTCGCCCGGCAGGCGTCGACCCTTGATGTTGCCTGGGAGAAGACGGCGGGTATTCGTCAGAACCGACTATTTTGTATGACCATTGGTTACACCGACGCCAACGCCGGCCGCGACGGTTCATTCAGGTCCGGCAGCCATGGCCCCTCCATGAAGGCACGCAGCGGCTGACTCCAGGTCTCCTCCCCTGCCGTGGCGATGGCGGTGGTGACCGCCGACAGCGCTTCCGGCAAGGCCACCGTGTGCAGCGGATAGCGATGACGGTACTGGCGCACCGTGGATTCCGGCAAAACCGCCAGCCCCATCCCCGCGCTGACACAGCCGAGAATGGCATCCAGGCTGCCCAGTTCATGGACCGGCGCCGGGGGCGCGCCCTGCTCCGCCAGCAGCACCGACACCGTCTGCCGGTAACCACAGCCCTGACGGAAGGATAAAAAGGACGTGCGAGACAACTCCGCCGCACACGGCACGCTCTCGAGCGGCCGGCCACTCACCAGTACCAGCCGCTCACGGAACACCGGCCTCATGGCCAGGCCATCGCCGACGTTACCGGCAATCACGAACGCGGCATCCAGTCGCCCTTCGCGAAGTTCATCCAGCAAGCAGGCGGAAGGGCTGGTGCGCAGATTCAGCGATACCGCCGGCCAGCGCCGACTGAACGCGGGCAGCACCCGCGGCAAATGCACGGCGGCGGTGGTTTCCATGCTGCCCAGGCGCAATTCCCCTGTGGGTTCGCCACCGCCCTTGAAATGGTTGAGCGCCTCACTGTGCAAATCGCCGATGCGGCGAGCGTATCCCAGCAGCTGATGCCCCGCGGAAGTGAGCGCCACCGGATTGCGGCGCTCCAACACGCGCACGCCCAATTCGCTTTCCAGCTTCTTGATATGGGCGGTGACATTGGACTGCACCGTGTGCAGGCGCTCGGCGGCGGCACTGAAACTGCCGCTGTCCACCACGGCCTGAAAGATTTCCAGAGATCGAATCAGCATGGCGAAATCCCTATTTCCAATATTCTTCAAAGGTATCATCACAAATAATGATAATGCACGCTCTTCGAACTCTTCCGACTCCGCTCATCCATTCTTGGCCCCTGATCATGTGACGTCATTCACATTTAAAGCCCGGTCACCTATATTTCCCCTGAATCCATTCGCGCGGATAAGAAAGGTCGCGATCGGGACAGACCAACAATATCGCCCGTTTGGCGACCGAAGCGGGCATAACGGGGAAAACCGACAGATGGACGCGTTGCTGGATTTCGTCGGGGAAATCTATGAAGCCTCTTATAACCCGGGGCACTGGGATGATGTGGCGGCTGGCCTGTGCAAGCTCCTCAAGGCACGTTCCGGCGCCATCTTCCTGGACGATCACGAAGGCCGCATCCGGGGTATGATCGGCGCCCACGGGTTACCCAAACCGGTCAGGGCGGCCTACCGGTTTGGCATGTCCAAATACGATCACACGTTCCAGCTGCAACGCCGGGAGCCACTGGGCAAAGCCCGCCAATTGCTTCGGGCGGAGGACATCCGCACTGAGCATCCCTTCTATTACCGGTTGATCCTCAAGCCCTATGACATCGGCTTTCTGGCTGCCATGAATGTCTATAACGACGAAGAATGGCACGTCGGCATCGGCTTGCACCGCTCTTTCCAGGCGGCACCCTTTTCCGATGACGACTGTCTGACCCTGCAACGGCTCTACCCGCATTTCAAACGAGCGCTGCGCATTCATAAGGAGTTTCATCGACTGCGCAACCGCCAGCAGACACTCGAATCCGCTCTCGGGCGTTTCATGACCGGTCTCATCATTGTTGACCCGGACGGCAATGCCATTTACTGCAACCCCGTTGCCGAAGCCATCCTCTCGCGGCACCAGGCGTTGAGCATCAACGGCGATCGCCGGCTACAGGCGCATTACCCGCAAGAAAATCAACGTCTGCGGACGTTACTGGCGCAGCTGGCCACAGCCGACCGGCAAGATATCAGCACTCATGATCAGGCCATTGGTCTCAACCATCCTGACCGGAAACATGCCCTGAATCTGATGCTCGCACCGCTGGCGGGCGCCATGACCGGCACCGTTCAAACCACCGGCGGCGTAGCATTGTACCTGTGCGATCCGGACACTTCCTTCCATCTGCCGGCCGAGGCATTGCGCTCCCTGTATGACATGACCCCCACCGAGGCCAGTGTCGCCATGGGGCTGGTCAACGGCCTGTCCACCATGCAGATCAGTGAACAGCATGGCGTCAGTTTGGAAACCATTCGCAGCCAGCTGAAAAGTATTTACCTGAAAATGGGTGTTAACAAGCAGCAGGATGTGATTCGCACTCTGTTATCCGGAGTCGTGCGGATCGGCTAGCCAGGAGCCAATACAGTGGATACGCAACACGTGACGACGATGCCCGGAACTGACCGGGACACCAGCCTGCCTTTCCCTTCTCTGGACGGACAAACGCTTCAGGCGTACAACCAGCTGGTCGCCACCCTGTACAGCGGTTTGCATGACAACACCGGCTTTCAATCCTTCTTCAATGCCTTTCAACAACATTTCAAAGCCTTGCAGGGCGGAATTCTCGGGGTTACCTCCAATCCCCAGCGCATGGTGTACGGCTGGACCTTCGGCTACCCGGAAGGATTCGAGGAGTGGTATATCAGCAGCGACCTTCCGGAAAAAGACGAGGCTCTGACCCGTTACATACAATTGCCACCGCGACAATTCGACTCCTTTTTGCGCGGCGATGACAGCCGCACCATCCTCGAAATCCTCGGCCCTGAAAGCCGCGCCTGGGCGGAAGCCGTTGGCATGGGGGACAGCGCCGGCATGCTGGTAACGCGGGAAAACGACACCAATGTGGTTTTCATGGCCAACCGCCACCAGGATTTCGGGCCTTATACCGATGGCGAACTCCTGCAGATGAACCTGCTGGCCCCGCATATCGAAAATGCCGTTGCCCTGCACCTGAAGCTGTACCAATCAAACAGCGACAACGAAAACCTGGCCATGGCGCTCAACCATGTGAACAAACCTCTGATGGTGTTCAATGCGCTGGGCAGCATTGCCCAGGCCAATGACGCCGCCCGAAACCTGCTGACCCATACCGGCAATCTTTTCATTGGTGACGACCAGCGTCTGCACAGCAGTGACAAACGTCTGAGTCGCAAACTGCACGACGCCATCAGTACCAGCATTGTGCATTCCCACAAAGGCCATCTGGATACCCGCACCCTGTTTATTCGCAATGGGCCCGAGCGGCTTGCCATCTGCCTGACCCCACTGGTCGCGGAAAGTGTCGAGAACAACGGTGTTCTCGCGGAGTTGTTCAGTTTCGATACAGAGCTGGTGCCCGATCTGCAACGAATGCAAACGCTGTTTCAATGCACCCCGGCGGAAGCCGCCGTGGCGGCGGCATTGATCCAGGGCCAGGGCGCCGGCGCCATCGCCGAAGAAAAACAAATATCCGTCCACACCGCCCGCCAGCATATCAAGAACCTGCTGGCCAAAAACGGCTATCGTAAACAGACCGAGTTGGTGGCCATGCTGGTGCGGGCGCTGGGATAAAAATACACACCAACCAGAAAACAAGACAATGTCATCCCGCGCACTGTCATCGCGAACCGGACCCGGGATGACAGAGCTGAATTTGTGTAGGGGATGTCCCAATAACAACCAGGAAAACCATGGCACCAGTACTACAGAATGAGCCTGATCTGCTTCAAACACTGTACCGCTCTCTGACTCACCAGGAAGGCTTTCACGCCTTTCTGGAAAAACTGACTGGCGCCATCAACGGCTGTGCCGCCCAGCTATTGGTGATTCACCGTCAGCCCCCGCGCATGGAACATCTTTGGTATCACGGCCTGTCGGAAGAGTTCCTTGACTGGTATCTGGAAAACAACATGATCGCCCAGGATGTGGTGAGCAATCAGGCAATCAAACAGGCACCAGGGCTCTTCCAGTCAGCCCTGCCGCTGCTGCCGGATTTTCAACCCGACGCGGATTACTCCAAATGGGAGAACGAGCAAGACATGCTGGACTCCGCCTGGCTGGTGGTTTACAGCACCCGCACCCACACCTTTGTCCTGACCATTCAGCGCACAGTGAGCCAGGGACCTTATCAGCAGGCGGAACTGAGAGCCCTGAACCGGCTGGTTCCTCATATCCGCCACACAGTGCAGCTATATCGGCAACTGGAAACCCGCAGCAAGGCAGCGTCATCCCTGTCAGCGGTCATTGATGTTCTCCCCGATGCCACCTTTGTACTCGACAGCCTGGCCACCGTACTGTACTCCAACAAGGCCGCCCGCGCTTTGATCAACCGAGAGCGCTGCCTTAGCATCCGCGACGAACGCTTCAACTTTGCCGAAAAGGACGTGCAGACCATCGCCAGGCAACTGGGCCGCGGGGTCTCCACCGTACGCACACAGATCAAACATATCTTCCAGAGAACCGGCTGCTCCCGGCAGGGGGAACTGATCAGCCGGATTCTGGCGGCGTTATTGCGTTAACACTTCCCTTCGTCACTCCAGGCTTGCCCCGGAGCCTCTCTTAAACCATCGCAGACGTTCCAAACACTCTGCCAACGGCGTGAGATCCCGGGGCGAGCCCGGGATGACGGTGGGTTATTGGCTTCCTTAGTCTGCCGTAAAGTTCAGGGTGTAATGGCAAACACTTTCTTCGCTGTTGAGATCCCACGTCCAGGTTTCGGTGACATCAATCGAGCCTGTGATCTTGGGGGATTCGCCTGGGTTATAGGTTGCATTCCAGTCAAACTCCACTTCGGCCCACTGGGTAACGCAGTCGCCAACACCATTGCACCCTTGGTAAATCACTTCCTTGGGGTCCGCGCCGCTGGTGGAAATAGAACGATCAGCCTTGTCGTAGCTCCCTGCGCTTTCACCATCGATAGTGAAATTTCCACTGTCAGCATAAAGGCGCCATGTTTCACCAAAGCTCTCGGAATCACCAATCTGACCATCAATATGGCACTGCATAATGGCCCGGTTGGTGGGGTCATTTTCCGGGTCGTGGTAGTAAGTCAGCTCTTCACCTGGTGTATAGGCTGACAGTGTCTCGGTAATTGTCAGGTTCAGCGTGGTGGTGCTATTGGAAGGAGCCGGATCAATACCATCCTCAATCCCGTCATCATCCGAATCAGGGTCAAAATCGTTCGGATCCTGAGCGTTGGCCAGGCCGTCACCATCGATGTCGTCATCGGCCACATCCCCTACGCCATCATTGTCAAAATCTTCCTGGCCCGGGTTCGGGTCATTGGGCGCGTTATCCAGGTCATCGATCACGCCGTCCTCATCGGTATCCTGCTCACAGGCATCCCCCGTGCCATTGCTGTTGTCGTCGATCTGACTGGCATTGGGGGTCAGGCGGCAGTTGTCTGAGGTGTCGGCAACACCGTCCCCATCATCGTCGCTATCACACACATCACCCTGGCCATCGCTGTCGGTGTCCAACTGACTGGCATTGGGGATTGCCGGGCAATTATCTTCGGCGTCCACAATGCCATCGTTGTCGGCGTCCAGGTCACAGGCATTTCCGATACCATCGTTATCGCCATCTTCCTGGTTGAAATTCGGCGTTTCCGGGCAGTTGTCTTCATGGTCCAGGATTTCATCGTTGTCCCTGTCCTGGTCACAGGCATCGCCTGTACCATCTGCATCCTCATCCGCCTGGTCCGGATTGGCGACGGAAGGACAGTTGTCCGCGCTGTCAAGGTGGCCATCCAGATCGCTATCCACTTCCAGATCCGGGTTTTCCACGGTTTCATCCAGATCCTCGGGAGGATTCACCTCTACTCCGGTTTGTTCTGTTTCTGATGCCAGCAAATCTTCCAGGTCACTGATAAAAGTATCGGTACCCGGCACCTTAACCATGCTCAGGTCCTGGCTCAGATCATCCACCACGTTGGTACCGGAAAACCCGGAGATGGCGACACCATCCGCCTCCCCATCCGCAACACCATCACTGACGTCCTCCGCCAACATGGCGATGACCGCATCGGAGGACGCCGGCGTACTTGTTCTACTTCCAATTCCCGTGGCAACCGCGACCAAGGCCTCATTCGCCATGCGGTATTTCACGACAGAGGAATAATCCGCTTCCTCCATACCCGATACATAAAGAGGGGGTGTTTCAAACAGATTCAGAGTAGGGTCGATACCAAATCCCAGCGCCGTGGCGACTTGCGCCTGAGCGGCAACCAGTTCGCTATCGAAGTTTTCCGTAGTGAGCTCTTTCTCGCTCAGAAGCTCAACCACCATGGTAGTCATCGGTGTGGCATAAACCGGCTGATTTCCGCTTAATTGCGATTGAGTCACTATTGTTTTCAGTGTCTGCATGGCGGCACTGCCGTCATCGGTGGACAGGTCCGTGGTTTCGCCGTCAACGGTGATCACCAGAAGAAAAGGAGCCTCCACTGGTTTCAGTGTCAAACCGTCGATGGCCGCCTGCTGACTGGTGCGCGTTTCGCCGACGCTGGCGCCCTGTAAATTTCCCACGGCCACATCAATTCGATAGGCCATGACAGGCGCATTGGCCAGCGGCCCTTTCACCGCAGCCCCGGACATTTTCATCCCTGAGCCCCCGGTATCACTGGCCGGCGGATTGCTGCTTCCCCCACCACCACAGGCGGACAGTACCGCCGCAACCCCCATCGCCAACGCACTCCGTATGAACCAGCTCTTTGTCATCATTCCCCGTCCCTCATTCTAGTTCCACCAATGGCAGCGTTTATCGCCTTGTCCTCCATTAGCCCAAAGCAAGGTAGCCATGCTGAAAAAAATCCACATCCCCCAAATTGGGGATGGGTAAGTGCTAACGGGCAGATTTCGGACTGACAGGGTTCTTTAAAGAGAGGCGTTGGAAGTCAGTGCTTTCATGACCTGACCGGGGGATCCCGAATAGAAAAAACTTCCGGGGGGAGCCCCCGGAAGAACGCAGGGAAAATCAGGCGCTGAGTTGCTCGCGCAACACGTGTTTCTGGAATTTCCCGGTGGAGGTTTTCGGCAACTCGTCGACGAAGAACACCTTTTTGGGGCACTTGAAGCCCGCCAGGCCCTCCCGGCAATGGCTGACGATGTCTTCCTCGCTGACCGAAAGCCCGCTCTTCAAGGCGATGAAGGCACAGGGAATTTCTCCCCAATGCGGATCAGGGCCGGCCACCACCGCGGCTTCCAGCACCGCGGGGTGGGCGTACAGCACGCTCTCCACTTCCAGGGTGGAAATGTTCTCGCCACCGGAGATGATAATGTCCTTGGAGCGGTCCTTGATCTCCACGTAACCGTCCTCATGCCACACTCCCAGGTCACCGGTATGGAACCAGCCGCCGGCGAAGGCTTTTTCAGTGCCTCCGGGGTTGTTCAGATAGCCTTTCATGACGCTGTGCCCGCGCACGAACAGCTCACCCAGGCTGACGCCGTTGCGGGGTACCGGTGTCATCGTCTCCGGATCGGCCACCATCATGTCGGTCATCGACAGCGACAGAATCCCCTGCCGCGCCACCTTGTCGGCCTTGTCTTCCAGGGACAGCGCCGCCCACGGGTCCTGGAATTCACACACCAGGCTGGGGCCGTAGGTTTCGGTGAGACCATACAAATGGACAATGTTGATCCCCAGGTTTTCCATGGCGGCGATGGTGGCGGCCGGTGGCGCGGCACCGCCGGTGGCCACGGTCACGGTGTGATCGAAGGGCCGACGCTGCTCTTCCGGCGCGTTGATCATCATGTTCAGCACCACCGGGGCGGCGCAGAAATGGGTCACCTTGTGCTCGCTGATGGCACGAAAAATCGGCTCCGGGTGGGGCTGGCGAAGACACACGTGGGTACCGGCCACGGCGGTCACCGCCCAGGGAAAACACCAGCCGTTGCAGTGAAACATGGGCAGCGTCCACAGATACGCCGCGCCCTGGGGCAACCCCAGCCCAATAATGTTGCTCAGGGCATTCAGGTAGGCGCCACGGTGATGGTAGACCACGCCCTTGGGGTCGCCAGTGGTGCCGGAGGTGTAGTTCAACGTGATCGCCTGCCATTCATCCGCCGGCGCCTGCCAGGTAAAGTCGTCACGCCCACGAGCCAGCAGTTCGTCAAAAGTCAGTTCTCCGACCCGCTCCCCGCCTTCGAAAGTCGGATCCTCCACATCCACCACCAGAGGCGAAACCGAGCAACAGGACAACGCCTCCCGGCTTCGCTCATGGAATTCAGGGTCGATGAAGAACACCTTGGCCTGCCCGTGATCCAGCATGAACGCCATGGACGCCGCGTCCAGGCGGGTGTTCTGGGTGTTGAGTACCGCGCCCAGCATCGGCACGGCGAAATGCAGCTCCAGCATTTCCGGTACATTGGGTAGCAATGCCGCCACGGTATCACCGGGCCCCACCCCCATGGCCCGCAGCGCGGAGGCCAACCGCAAACAGCGTTGATGAGTCTCGCCCCAGGTGCGCCGCACCGGACCATGAATCACCGCGGTGCGATAGGGATGCGCCAGCGCGGTACGGGCCAGAAAAGTGAGCGGTGTCAGCGCCGAGAAATTGGCGGCGTTGGGCGTCAGGTCCGCATCGAAAGCAAGCGAGCTGGACATGATCGGAATCTCCTGAATCAAGGGCGCCCCATGCCGATCACGGGGCGCCGGGTTACGGTGTCACTTTGTTGTTTTCGCGAAACAATCCGGTCTATTCAGAGCTGGCGGGCTCGGCGGCACCGGCGGTGGCGCGGCTTTCGCCAGCCAGCCAGTCACGCTCCAGCACCAGCCACAGAACCAGACCGGCGCCCAGCCCCCAGGCGGCGCCCTTGGTGGCCAGAATGGCACCGACGATCACCGCCACACCGCGTTGCAGGTTGGTGCCCTTGCCGAGCATCTCCACCGCCAGGTAGCCGCACAGATAACCCTGGATCAGTAAGGTCAGCGCCAGGCCGATGTTCAAACCCGGCTTGAACAGCGACACCACCGGCAGCAGCAGAAGCGCGATGCTCATACCCCAATAGATGCTGTTGGCACCGCCCCAATAGCTGTCCATGGCCTTGCGGTCGTTATTCATATAGCGATTGACCACCAGTGCCTGGCCACCGGTCCAGGACGGCCCGGACAGACTGATGAAAGGCGCGCACAGCCCGTGAAACAGATTACGGATACCGGCGATGATGCTGTTGCGGCGCGGGCTGAATACCAGCTTCTCATCCTTGCGTACCTTGTCCGCGTTTTTAAACAGAGAGTCGATCACCAGTACATCCCCGAACGCGATCACATAGGCGGCCAGCGCCAGTGGCAAAGCATCCAGGAAATACTGATAAGACGGCCAGCCAAGGCCGAACACGGTATAGCTGTCGAGCATCTCGCCAAACGGCAGCGAGACCCAACCCCATTGCAGACTCGGCGCCTGCACTTCACCGATCAGAATGCCGAACACATACGCAATCAGGAACGGCACGGCGATACCGTACTGGGCAATGAAGCGAAACATCGGGTAGCGCTCACGCAGCGGCGCCGCCGTTCTGGAGAACAGCATGAAGAACCCGAGCGTGGCCCCGAGCAGAATGGTGATCGGCATGGACCAGACCCGGCCGGTGTCGGAGAACTCGGTCATCACCGCGGAAAAGCCGGCGCCGATCAGAATCCCCGCCTTCAATGACATGGGCATCTTGCGCACCAGCACATCCGCCCCCTTGAACAGGCCCATGGCGAAAAACACCGCCGCCACCGTTAACTGCAACGCCACCAGGGCGAGAATGCGCGCGTCCCCTTCCGGGTAGCCGGATAGAAAAGCCACGTACAAGGGAATGCCGGCGGTAATCCAGCCGGACACCGCCGGATCACCGAAATGGCCGTGCAGCATGAACAGGAAGTTGTTGATCACCACGAAAGCCACGGCAATCTCGAAAGGAATACCCAGCACCGATGTCATCAGGCCGGAAATACTCAGCGGCACCACACACAGAATCGCGCCCTGCAGAATGTCGGGCAATTCCAGTTTGTAGTGAACAAAGGGGATGCGCAGCTTCAGGAAACCCAGCGCCGAAGGCTGCTCGCCTCCGTCCGCTCTCTTTCGCAGACTCATGTTGTTCTCCGTTATCCGGTTTTATTGGCGTTATCGATGCGGCGGTAATGCCGTTTTTTTGAATCAGGGGTTTTCCCCTGAATACTAGGTATATATACCTTTTTAATCAAGTGAAAACACCCAAAATAAAAAGGCCCGCTAAAGCGGGCCTTTCAACGGAACCGGGGCTGCCCGGCGGTCAGACCGCCACGCCACCGAGTTTGGTTTCCAGATATTCCAGCAAGCCTTCCCGGGCCCCCTCGCGCCCCAGACCGCTTTCGTTCATACCACCGAATGGCGCCGCCGCGCTGGTGGGATTGATGTCATTGATGCCGATGATGCCGAACCGCAGACCTTCGAACATGCGAATCGCCCGGGACAGCTTCTCGGTGTACACGTAGGCCGCCAGCCCGTAATGGGTGTCGTTGGCCATGGCCAGCACTTCCTCTTCGTCGTCGAAGGGAATCACCGGCGCCACCGGGCCGAACGTCTCCTCCCGGTAAATGCGCATTTCCGGGGTCACGTCCGCCAACAGGGTCGGCGCATAGAAATGGCCGCGGTCCGCCTCACCGGCGAACAGACGCTCGCCGCCCTGCATCAGGCGGGCGCCCTTGGCCACCGCGTCGTCCACCTGTCCGGCCACCTTGTCGATGGCCGCCTGATTGATCAACGGGCCAATGCTGATGCCCTCTTCCATGCCGTTGCCGGCCTTCAACCTGGCGATGCGGTTACTCATCTCCGCCAGGAACGGCTCGATGATGTCACGCTGAACGAAGATGCGATTGGGACTGATGCAGGCCTGGCCGGTGTTGAGGAATTTCACCAGAGACAACCCTTTGGCCGCATGCACCGGATCCATGTCATTGAAGACGATCGCCGGGGCATGACCGCCCAGCTCCATGGAAACCCGCTTGAGATGACCGCCGGCCAGCCCGGACAGATATTTGCCCACCGGCGTGGAGCCGGTAAAGGTGATTTTCTTCACCAATGGGTGGGTGCAGAACGCCTCACCCACCGGCTTCGGATCCTGCTTGGTGATCAGATTCACCACCCCCGGCGGGAAGCCGGCCTCATGGAAAATCTCGAACATGGCCTGGGCGCACAGCGGTGTCGCTTCCGCCGGTTTCAACACGATGGTGCAACCCGCCGCCACCGCCGGCGCCAGTTTGCGGGTGATCATCGAAATCGGATAATTCCACGGCGTGATCGCGCCGACCACGCCCACCGGATGCTGCCGCACCCAGAAGCGCTGGTTGGCGCGGGCGGACGGGATGGTTTCGCCGTACATGCGCTTGGCTTCCTCCGCGAACCACAGTAGAAAATCAGCGCCATAACCCACTTCGTTGAGCGCCGCCTTGAGGGGCTTGCCCTGCTCGCGGGTCATCAATTCCGCCAGCTCCCGTTTGCGCGCCAGCATCAGCCCGTGGGCCTTGTACAACAGCGCCGCCCGTTCATAGGCGGTGGTGGCGGACCAGGACGCGAAGGCGGTATTGGCCGCTTCGATGGCCGCCGAGATATCAGCGTCGTCAGCGTCGGCGACGGTACCGATCTGCTCGTTGGTGGCGGGGTTGAACACCGCGAAGGTGTTGTCCTTGTTGATCCATTCACCGTTGATGTACATGGTTTTCTCCTGCGGGTTACAGCAGCTCTTCGGGCAGCGCCATCAATGTATCGTCACCGAAACGCAAAGCCCGGGCGTGATGCAGATAACGGGGTAATATCTGCTCGAGGTAAAAGTGAACATGATGCCGCTTGCGGCGAGCGAACGGGGAATCGTCTTCCGCCACGCTCAGCGCCGCACGGGCCATCTGCCAGGCGGCCACCACGGTGGCGCTCAACATCAGATAGTGGAACGCGATAGCACCGGGCAGCGTGGCGCTGTCACTGGCGCCCAGCAAGAATTCCGTGGCGTCGGAAACCGCCACCACCGCATCCGCCAACAGCGCTTTGCGTTCGCGGCCCAGCACGCTATCCAGACGCGGCTCGGCCAGGAACGCGTCGATCTCTTCCAGCATCTCGAACATGGCGACGCCGCGGTCACGCAAGGTCTTGCGCCCCACCAGGTCCATCGCCTGAATGCCGTTGGTGCCTTCGTAGATCGGCAGGATGCGCGCATCCCGGAACAACTGCCCGGCACCGGTTTCCTCGATGAACCCCATACCGCCATGACACTGCACGTTCAGGGACGTGACTTCCTGGGCCATCTCCGTGCACCAGCCTTTCACCAGCGGCGTGAGCAAATCCAGGCGCCGCTGATGGCGGGCCCGGCGTTGCGGATCGCTTTCACCGTGCACCCGATCCACTTCGGCGCAGCCCACGTAGGCCAGCGCGCGCCCCGCCTCGGTGAGCGCATTCATGGTCATCAGCATACGGCGCACATCCGGATGGCCGATGATCGGCCCCGCCTCACGCTGTCCGGGAGCCACGCCCTGTACTCTTTCGCGGCAATATTCACGCGCCTGCTGACAGGCCCGTTCAGCGACGGCCACGCCCTGCAGTCCCACCGTGAGACGGGCGTTGTTCATCATCGTGAACATACAGGCCAGTCCCTGATTGGGCTTGCCGACCAGGTAACCGATGGCGCCGCCATTGTCGCCGTAGCTCATGACGCAGGTGGGGCTGGCGTGAATGCCGATCTTGTGTTCCAGCGAGATGGCCCGGCAATCATTGCGTTCGCCCGGAGAGCCGTCCTCGTTGAGCAAATACTTGGGCACCAGGAACAGGGAGATGCCCTTCACCCCCTCCGGCGCATCGGGCAAACGGGCCAGCACCAGATGGACGATGTTGTCGGCCATGTCGTGATCGCCCCAGGTGATAAAAATTTTCTGCCCGGTGATGCGGTAATGATCGTCTTCCGGCACCGCCCGCGCCTTCACCGCCGCCAGGTCGGAACCGGCCTGCGGCTCGGTCAGATTCATGGTGCCACTCCAGGCGCCGCTGACCATGGACGGCAGATAGCCGGCTTTGAGCGTGTCATCGGCGTTGGCGGCGATCGCTTCCACCGCGCCCTGGGACAACAGAGGACACAGCCCCCAGGACATATTGGCGGCGTGCCACATCTCCTGCACCGCCACCGCCAGCGAGAACGGCAGCCCCTGGCCACCGTACCCGGGATCGAACTGCAGACTGCCCCAACCGCCGTCCACATAACGCTGATAGGCGTCGCGAAAGCCGGGAGCGGCGACCACGCCATCCGCTTCCAGACGCACGCCATGGCGATCGCCCTCGGCGTTGAGCGGTGCGATCACCGACGAAGCCAGTTTGCCGGCCTCATCCAACACAGCTTCGGCCAGGTCACGGGACACTTCAGTAAACGGCGGCAGTGCCGCCAGGCCATCGATATCGGTCAATTCGCCAAGCACGAAGGCCATGTCCTGCAACGGCGCTTTGTATTCCGGCATGGGGCATCCTCTGTTTTGTTGTTCGCGGCAAAAATGGATAAAACGGCTAATGCGGCGCCGGCAATCAGCCAGGCCGGCGCCCGCCGGAAGCCTAGCTCATGTACTGGCCGCCGTTTACCGACAAGTTTGTACCGGTGATGAAACCCGCTTCCTCCGCGGTCAGGAACGCCACCGCCCGGGCGATGTCCTCCGGCTGGCCCAAACGGCCTACCGGGATACCGGCGATGATACCTTCAAGAATGTTCTCCGGCACCTGCCGCACCATCGGCGTGTCGATATAACCCGGGGAGACAGCATTGACGGTCACCCCCTTGCGCGCGCCTTCCTGGGCGATGGAGCGGGTGAACCCATAAACACCGGCCTTGGCGGCGGCATAGTTACACTGCCCAAACTGGCCTTTCTCACCGTTCAGGGAAGAGATATTGACGATACGGCCGAAACCGCGCTGGCACATGCCGTCGAACACCGCCCGGCACAGATTGTACATGGAGGTCAGATTGGTATTGATCACATCCTGCCAGAAGTGCGGCTCCATGCGCTTGATCGGCGCGTCCCTGGTGATGCCGGCGTTATTCACCAGCACATCGATGGGACCGAGCTCCGCTTCCACATCAGCGGCGAAGACGGCGCAGGCGTCATAGTCGGTGACATCCAGGGGACGCACGTGCACGGAATAGCCCTGCTGCTCCATGCTTTCCTGCCATTGCCGCGCCTGTTGTTCCTGTTGCGGGTCCGGATAGTAGGTCCCCACCACGGTGCGGCCCTGATCACACAGAGCCTGACACATGGCCACGCCCAAGCCGCCGGTGGCGCCGGTCACCACCGCCAATCGTTTTTCGCTCATATTATTAAGCCTTCAATAGTTTTTTCATGGATGCCGACGTGGCCACGGCCCCGTCGACGGTGTAGCTCTGGCTGCGCGTTTCAATGCGCGGCAGCTCGTATCGGTAATTCACCATCATGCCGGCGGACTGGCGCCGGCCCTTTTCCGACAGGTCCGCGGCCCAGTTCAGACGCGCCACCTGAGCGCCATTACTGAGATGAAAGTGCGCCACCGGATCCAGGGCGTATCGACCATTGCGTTGCTCCCGGCACAGGTACCAGGCCATCAGCCGCTGTAGTGCCTCGGCCCGCAACGGATCCAGCCGTTCCGGATCCAACAGCGCCCCGGCACTGCCGGTGTCCCGCCAAACCGTGCCACCGGGCAATCCGGCCAGAACATCGTCGGGGAGTCGCTCCAGCCAGCGGCTGAATCCCGGGATCGGCGACAACGTGGCGAATTGTTTCAACTGCGGCAGTTCCTGGCGCAGCAGTTTCACCACCCGTTTGATCAGGAAGTTGCCGAAACTGATTCCGGCCAGGCCGGCCTGGGCATTGGAAATGGAGTAGAAAATGGCGGTGTCCGCCCGCCGGG
This sequence comes from Alcanivorax sp. 24, assembly GCF_004360225.1. GTDB lineage: Bacteria > Pseudomonadota > Gammaproteobacteria > Pseudomonadales > Alcanivoracaceae > Alloalcanivorax > Alloalcanivorax xiamenensis. The sequence goes on along the minus strand of NZ_SNUA01000001.1, from coordinate 253,735 downwards.
CATCCAGCACCGGCGCGTCCTCATCCAGTACCGCCTGAATGCTGCCGGCCATGCCTTCCACCAGCGCCACCTCGACAAAAATCAACGGCTCGTTGGGCATGTTCGGATGGAAAAACGCGAAGCAGCGGCGGTCCGGGCGCAAACGGTTCTTCAGATCGTTCCAGTCCCGAATCGCGTGCACCGCCTCATAGGCGATCAGTTTTTCCAGTAACTCGGCGCTGCTCCGCCAACTGATCTGCTCCAGTTGCAGCAGCCCGACATCGAACCAGGCGCCGAGCAGCCGCTTCAGATCCGCTTCCAGCGGCGCCAGTTGAGGGTATTCCTTGCGCAAGGACAACAGTTCCGCACGCAGATCCACCAGGAACTTGACCCCCTCCGGCACGCCGTTGAAGCGGGTCAGCAGGGTCATGCGCGGCGGCTCCAGAGCATCACGCAAAGCCAAGGCGGCCTGCATGCGCCCCTCATTGCCGGCCGCGCGCCATTGCTCCATGGCCCGCTCCACCCGCGCCTCATCCACCGCGTACTGTTCCGCCAGCAACATCAGGAAACGGGCACGGCCGTCGCGATTCAATGCCTTGAATTCACGCGCCAGGGTCACCGCCCGGTCGCGGGCCGCCACTTGCCCTCCGTCGTCCGCCAGACAAGCGTCGATCCACTTGATCAGGCGCTCCACGTCACCACCGTTGAGGTCCGGGGTCAGTGTCAGCTTGCCGTCCAGCAACCGGCGCTCGTTCCAGGCCTCCAGTCCGAGCGGCACCAATCTGCGGATGGCCTTCTCCCAAAGACCGTCATTCTGATCCTGCATCATTGTTCTCTCCCACCAGGTCGCACCACGCTGGTTCGACACCGACGGCCAAGAGACTAGCAAAGGCGGATTTCAAAACCAAGTATTTCTACTTGGATTTAAAAGTGTAAACCACTACACTTTTCAGTCACTGGCTTTAATTGGATGGCTTCACGCCTTATGAACAAACCAAAGCCACGACATAAAGAGTCACTACGTAAAACAAGGAATCCCGATGGACGAACTGCACGGTTACTACCTGGAAGACCTGAAAGTCGGCCTCAGCGCCAGCTACGCCAAGACCATTACCGAGGCGGACGTGGTACTGTTCGCCGGCATCACCGGTGACGATAATCCGGTGCACCTGAACGCGGACTACGCCGCCGGCACCCAGTTCGGCCAACGCATCGTGCACGGCATGTTCAGCGCCGGCCTGATCTCCGCCGTGCTCGGCACCCGCCTGCCCGGCCCAGGCGCCATCTATGTGGACCAGCAACTGTCCTTCAAGGCGCCGGTGCACATCGGCGATACCGTGGTGGCCACCGCCACCGTGCTGGAGATCGACGAAAAACGGCGCCGGGTGAAGCTGGAAACCGTCTGCCGCGTCAAGGACAAGATCGTAGCCCAGGGCGTGGCCACCAATATGGTGGACCGTCGCCCCTCCCAATAAGACATAAAGAGTTAAGGATCCGCCCATGCTGATCAAAGCCCAAGATTCCACTCTGCTGGTCATCGACGTTCAGGAACGTCTGCTGCCCGGCGTGCATGAACACGAAACCCTGGTGAAAAACTGCCGCTGGCTGATCGAAGTGGCGCAACTGATGGACGTGCCGGTGCGCTTCACCGAGCAATACCCGAAAGGCGTCGGCCCCACCACCGACCAGCTGCTGGAACTGGCCGGCGAGGGGAACCCCGCCGTCGCCAAAACGGTATTTTCCTGCGCCGACGCACCGGAATGCGCGCCGCTGCTCTCGGAAGCCCGCGGCAAGACCTTCGTGCTGTGTGGCATGGAAGCCCACGTCTGTGTGATGCAGACCGCCCTGGGGCTGCACCAGGCCGGCAACACAGTGTTCGTGGTGGCCGATGCGATCTCCGCGCGCAACCCACTGGACACCGACATCGCCCTGCAACGCCTGCGCGACGAAGGTGTACGCGTGGTCACCCGGGAGATGGTGGGCTTCGAGTGGGTTCGTGACTCCCTGGCCCCGCAATTCAAAACCTTCAGCCAGAAGTTCCTGCGCTGATACCCGAAAACACCGTCGGCATCACGCCGGCGGTGGTTGGGCACCGCACGAGGTACACTATGTTCCTTAGCCAGCAACCCAACCACGGCGCCATGGACACACCGACACCGGAAGAGGGCTTCACCGCGCTCACCGACGATGCCGAGCGCAACCGCCTGCTGGCGGAGATGGCCGAGCAGTCCACCGACATGATCTCCCGGCATACCCCCGGAGACTGGCGTTTTATTTATGCCTCACCAGCGGTAACCCATCTGCTCGGCTACAGCGTCGAGGAAATCGTCGGCGTCTCCGCCTATGACCTTTATCACCCGGACGATGTGGAGAATTTCCAGCGGCGCTCCCCCAGCGTTCGCTACGAGCGCGGCCTGTACACCCACACCTACCGGTTCCGTTGCAAGGACGGCCATTACACCTGGCTGGAAAGCACCAGCCGCACCTTGCGTGACCCGGTCACCGGCGAGATTCGTGAAATCCTGGTGGTGTCCCGGGACGCCAGTGGCCGCATCGAGGCGGAGCAAACCAACCGGCGGCTGGCACGGGTGCTGGAAAGCACCAGCGATCTGGTGATCTTCACCTCGCTGGATCACCGCATCACCCATCTTAACGAGTCCGCCCGCCAGGCTCTGTCGCTGGACAGTGCCACCCCCTCCGCCGACTTGTCGGCACTGTTTACCGAGGCCGGCTACCGTCTGCTTGGCGAAGCCGCCTTCCCCACCGCCCTGCGGCACGGTAACTGGAGCGGTGAGCTGGAGATGCGCGACCGTCGTGGCCAGACCATCCCGGTTTCCCTGGAATTGCTGGCGCACCGCTCCTATCACGGCGACATGGAGTATTTCTCCCTGGTGGCCCGGGATCTGAGCGCGGCCAAGGCGGCGGAAGCGCAATTGAAGGCCTATCAGGCGGACATCGAACACGCCAGCCGCCTGGTGACCATGGGAGAGCTGGCTTCGAGCCTGGCCCACGAGCTGAACCAGCCACTCACCGGCATCGTCAATTATCTGCGCGGCATCCAGCGCCGCTTCGGCGATCAGGCCGAGGTCCGCTGGCAGGACCTGCGCGTGCCGCTGGAAAAAACCGTGGATACCGCTCTGCGCGCCGGCGGCATCATCCACCGGATGATGGATTTCACCCGCAAAAGAGCCCCGGTGCATGAGGCAATGAACTTGCTGCCGGTGGTCGATGATTTGCTGCAATTCTGCGAACCCAACGCCGAGCGCCACAATGTGGTGTTGGAAAACCGCATAACCCTGACGGATGCTCGGGTGGTGGCGGACCGTATTCAACTGGAGCAGATTCTGCTCAACCTGATCGTCAATGCCATCGAAGCCTGCCAGAGGCCGGCCGGGCAAGCACCGCTCAAAGTCTGGCTGGAGGCGGAACGGCACGGCAAGCAACTGGAGATCCGTGTCCGCGATCAGGGCCCTGGCCTGCCGCCACACAGCTCGGATAAACTGTTCGAGCGCTTTTTCACCACCAAAAAGAACGGGCTGGGCATGGGCCTGGCCATCAGCCGCTCCCTGGTGGAATCCCTTGGCGGCGAACTGTGGCCCCTCGCCGTGGAGGAAGGGGGCGCTTGTTTTTGTTTCACCCTGGCGCTGGCGGATGATGACACGCCGGCCACGACGAATTGATCCGGATCCCAATGGCAAACAGCGAACCAACGCAAACCATTCATATCATCGACGACGACGCCGATGTGCGTGACTCCCTGCAATGGCTACTGGAGTCCGTGGGGCTGCGGGTGCGCTGCCATGAAACCGCCCTCGCCTTCCTCGAGCGTTTCCAGCCTGGCGACGGCGGCTGCGTGGTGATGGACGTGCGCATGCCCGAACTCAGCGGTATCAACGCGCAGAAAAAATTTCCCGAATACGGCATCGACCTGCCGGTGATCATGATCTCCGCCCACGGCAGCATCGACATGGCGGTGACCGCCCTCACCGATGGCGCCCTGACCTTTATCGAGAAACCGTTCGACGATCAGGTGCTGATCGACCATGTCCAGAACGCCCTTGAGCGGGATCGCCAGCATCGCCGCAAACTGCGGGCACTGGCGGTGCACCGGCAACGCTACCAGGGCCTGACCAAACGGGAGCGCCAAGTGTTCGAGGAAGTCGTCAACGGCCTGTCCAATCAGGAAGTGGCCGATAAACTCGGCATCAACCGCAAAACAGTGGAAGGCCACCGCGCCAACATGATGAGCAAGATGGCGGCGGACTCCCTGGCGGAACTGGTGCAGATCGCCATCAATCTGCGTCAGCAGGACGACGCTCTCCACGCCTGATCCCGCGCATTCAGATCAGTGATACCTGGCATCTGTATAAATCATTTTTAGTGATGGGCGGACTCTGCTTAACTGGGCACCTGCCAACGACCGCCCTGAGAACCGGAGCCGCACATGACCACTTCCGCCTCGCCCGCCCGTCTTGTCCTGATGGGGGCCGCCACCACCCTGGCGGGCATAGGACTGGGCCGTTTCGCCTACGCCGCGCAGTTACCCGGGCTGATCGAGGCCGGCTGGCTGAGCGCCCGTGATGCCGGTTTCGTCGGCGCCACCAATCTGCTCGGCTATCTGGTCGGCGCGGTACTCGCCAGCCGTCTGGCCCGCCGTACCAGCCCGGGCGCGGTGATCAAACTTTCCACCTTGCTGATCGCGATCAGTTTCCTGGCCAGCATGTGGCAGGGGCCCGTGTGGTGGTTCAGCCTCTGGCGCTTCGTCGCCGGTGTCACCGGCGCCCTGCTGATGGTGGTGGCGCCCTCACTGATCGCCAGCCAGTTACCGGAATCCAAGCGCAAGAGAGGCACCGCGCTGGTCTTCACCGGTGTCGGCACCGGTGTGCTGATCTCCGCCACCCTGGTCCCGTTGCTGATACAACAAGGGCCGGCACTGACCTGGCTGGGTCTCGGCCTGATCGCCCTGTTACCCGTTGCTCTGGTGTGGCGCCCCTGGCCAAGCCTGCCGAGCGCTCCGCAACAGGGCCATCAGCCTGCCCGGGTCGGGCTGGTGCTGGCCGCCATCTATTTGGCCTACCTGCTGGATGCCGTGGGCTTCGTGCCGCATACCGTGTTCTGGGTGGATTATCTGGAAAGGCACAGAGATTTCAGCACCTGGGCAGCGGCGATGCAGTGGGGACTGGTGGCTCTCGGCGCCATCAGCGGCCCGTTCCTGGTCGGCGCCATCGCCCGCCACGCCGGTTGGCACCGCACCTTGTTCACCGCTCTGGCCTTAAAGGGAACGGCGGTCCTGCTGCCAATGCTGGTACCAGGCACCCTGGTGGTATCGCTTTCGTCCTTTACCGTGGGCGCGCTGATCCCTGGCATGGTCGCCACCACCATGGGCCGCATCGGCGAGTTGGTACCCGCCCATGCGCACGCCACCGCCTGGGGCCGGGCCACCGCCCTGTTCGCCGTCGGACAAGCGGCGGCGGCCTATCTGATGGCTCCGATTTACGCCGGCGCCGAGCACAGCTCTCTGATTTTCATCATCGGCGGCAGCGCCCTGCTCTGCGCCGCCACCTTGACGCTGGCGACACCGCTGTTCGCCAGGCACAAGCCGGTGACGGAGGTGTCCTGAGCGCTGCCTGCTGACATGGATGCAGAGATGGCCACGCGGCGACCGTGGGAGACCAGCTTGCTGGCGAATACCGTTCTTCCGAGGTTGGTGCATTCGCTTGCAAGCAAGCTTCCCACAGCGGCTTCGGACCCCCCTGTGGGAAGCTGCCTTGGCAGCGAATGGCGTGTCGCGTGTCAGCGGTTCTCCACCACAATGCGCGGGAAGCGGGCTTTGTGGTCCAGTGGCCGGCAGGCCAGCCGGCCGGCCAGGGCCAGGGCCACATTCCGATATTGCCGTGCCACGGCGCCGTCCGGATCAGCCAGTATCGACGGCAGACCGGCATCGGCCTGGGTGCGGATACCGATGTCCAGCGGCAGCTGGCCCAGCAGCGGCACCTGGTAATCCTCCGCCATGCGACCACCACCGCCGCTGCCGAAGATCGGTTCCTGATACCCACAGTGGCTACACACATGAGTGCTCATGTTCTCGATCACGCCGAGCACCGGAATATCCACCTTCTCGAACATGCGTAACGCCTTGCGCGCATCCAGCAGGGCAATGTCCTGGGGCGTGGTCACCACCACCGCGCCAGCCACCGGAATCTGCTGGGCCAGTGTCAGTTGCACGTCGCCAGTGCCTGGCGGCAGATCCACCAGCAGATAATCGAGATCCCGCCAGCGAGTATTCTTGAGCAACTGCGTCAGTGCCCGGGTCACCATGGAGCCGCGCCAGATCACCGGCGAATCCTCTTCCACCATGAAACCCGCCGACATGATCTGCACACCGTGACCGATCAGCGGTGTCATTCGTTTGCCATCATCACTTTGCGGCCGCTCATCGACGCCCATCATGCGCGGTTGGCTGGGACCGTAAATGTCCGCGTCGAGAATGCCGACCCGCGCGCCTTCCGCCTGCAAGGCCAGCGCCAGATTGGCGGTAGTGGTGGATTTCCCGACGCCGCCCTTACCCGAAGCCACGGCAATGATATTGCGCACCTCCGGCAACGGCTCCATGCCGCCCTGGACACGATGTGGCCGCACCTGCCATTCCATATCAACGACAATCCGCATCGCATTCGCATGAGCACCCAGATAGTCGATCAAGCCCGCCGCGCTTTCTTCTTTATAGCGGTCCACCGGGAACCCCAGGGACACTTTCAAAGTCGCGACGCCACCGTCCACCGATATGTTCCTGAGCGCTTTGCTGTTGATTAGATCCTGGCCCTGCATTGGTTCTTTCCAATGGTGCAGAAGATGGCGTAAGTGCGTGGTATCCAGAGTTGTCATGGGAGGCGCTCCTGAACGGTCATACCTTTTAAGGCAGCAATTTCCATGCCGCGAAGTGTGCCGTGAACAGAAAAAACGGATATCCATATTTAAAAACATTCTTTGATCTGTTCCTTCGCTCTTTCATACCCTGTTTCGCATCGTCCACCTCGACGATACCGCCTACCCGTCCGCGGGCGGCCCGACATCTCCGACGGGAATCACGCCGCGGCCAGCAACTTGTTCTAGTTGTCGTACCGTTACGCCTCGCCTTGTCCCGAAAACTGGCGTCATCACTGTGCACCTGCCCCAGCAAGGGGCAAGCGCACCTTACGCCCGGATTCCGTCGCAAACACCAAACAAGAAAATTGCCCTTATAAAACATACGGATACGAACAGGCTTTCGAAAACTGGCACGTCTAATGCGTTTTATAAGCAGTGGTGATGTCTTGTTAGTACAAGTGAACTCTCAATGAGGAAACCGGACATGAATCACAAACGATACGGCGTCGCGGCCTGTTTCAGCGTTTTTATCGGGCTTGCTTCGACACCGCTGCTGGCGGAAACCATTCGCATTGGCATTGGCCACCAGAGCATGGTGACCAACACCGTGTCGGGCGGCGTTGTTCTGGAAAAACTGAATCTGATCGAAAAGCACTTACCCAAGAGCGGTAAGTATCAAGACGCGGACTACGACATTGTCTTCAAGGACTACGATTCTGGCCCGCCGATCACCAACCAGATGCTGGCGGGAAAGCTGGACTTCGGTGTCATGGGCGATTACCCGCTGATCGTCAATGGCGCCAAATTCCAGGAAGGCGGCCGCGCCGAAACCCGTTTCATCGCCATCACCGGTTACAACAAGGAGGGCACCGGTAATGGCATCGTGGTGCCGGTGGACTCCCCGGTCCAGTCCCTCTCCGATCTTTCCGGCAAAGCCATTTCCACCCCAGTGGGCAGCGCCGCCTGGGGTATGACGCTCAAGGCACTGCGAGACGAAGGGCTGATCGACAAGGTCACTATTGTCAATCAGTCACCACCAGTTGGCGCCGCCAATATCGCCGCCGGCAAAATCGACGCCCACGCCGATTTCTGTCCCTGGTCCGAGATCATGGAATTCCGCGGTACCGGCCGGAAAATCCACGACGGCCGCCAGGCCGGCGTTCCCACCTTCCACGGCATCGTGGTGCGTGAATCCTACGCTCGGGACTACCCCGAGGTGGTGCAGGCGGTTCTGCAGGCCACCCTCGAAGCACAGCAATGGATTCGGGACGACCCGGTACGTGCCGCCGAACAGGTCGCCGAGTGGACCGGTGTGGAAAAAGAAGTGCTCTATCTGTACTTCAGCAATGGCGGCATCACCACCATGGACGCCAGCGTCAAACCCGCCTGGATAGCGGCCATGAAGTACGATCATGAACTGCTGCAAAAAGAAAAGCAGATTCCGGACCTGAATTTCAACGCCTGGGTGGACGACAGCTATCTGCGTAACGCCTACGCCGCCAGCGGCCTCGACTACGATAAGGCGGTCGCCGCCATGGTCACCCCGATTCCGGATAACCCGGCCTTGCAGCCGGCGGAAATCTGGTACGCCGAAGACGGCGTCAAAGGCTATGACTCCATTGATGCCATGCTGGCCGCCGAACGCGAAGCGGAACAGAACGGCAGTGGTATCAACGCCTCTTATGTCTACGACAAAAACAGTGGTCTGAAGCTGTTCGGGAAAAGCGCCTTCTACGCCCGTAACGGCGACCAGTTGGCCGCGTTCATGCGCCGCCCGGAGGCGGAGGCTTTCGCCGCCGACGGCGAGGTTTTCAGCTACCGGCAAATTCTGCAAAGCCGCAAAGACAACGCGGTCGCCGAACGGTGATGGCGGGTCAGGGAGGAGCGCATTATGAGCCTGAACAATAGTGAAATCGGTGGCGAGGCCGGCAGCCCGGTGATCGATCAGGTCGATACCCCAGCCGCCGACACCGCCACGGCACGCCGCTCGCCGCTACGCCTGCCGGAAACCCTCAGCCGTTATCTGGTACGCGGCCTGGCCCTTCTGGCCGCGCTACTGGTATGGCACTGGGCATCCAGCAGCGGCTTCAATCTGTTCATCAACTTCGAGAACGTGCCCGGCCCATTGGTGGTGGGCCAGGCATTGACGGAAGCGCTGTCCAACAGCGATTTTTACCTGCACATCCTGCACAGTCTGCGACGCATCACCGTCGCCTATGCGGTGGCCGTGGTGCTCGGCGTCGGGCTCGGTATTCTGATGGGCCGCTCCCGTCTCGCCGAAGACATCATCACGCCCTACATCGAACTGCTCAGACCGATACCGGCGGTGGCCTGGATTCCGCTGGCCATCCTGATGATGCCCAGCGAGGAGTCCAGCATCATCTTCATCACCTTTCTCGGTGCCCTGTTTCCGATCGTCATCAACACCGTGCACGGCGTTGAACAGACACCCAAAGTGCTGGTGCGGGCGGCGCGCAGTCTTGGCGCCAGCAACGCCGCCATCCTTCGGCATGTGGTATTGCCCGGCGCACTGCCCAGCATCGTTGCCGGCCTCGCTATTGGCATGGGGGTCGCCTGGTTCTCGCTGCTGGCCGGCGAAATCATCAGCGGCCAGTACGGCATCGGTTACTTCACCTGGTCCGCCTACACCCTGATCCAGTACCCGCAGATCATCATCGGCATGTTGATGATCGGTGGCCTCGGCACGCTCTGCACCCTGTTGATCAAGTGGTTGTGCCGTCCACTGTTGCGCTGGCAAGTACAGGAGAAAGACCGATGAAACCGGCCACCAAATCGACTCCGGAAAGCACCATCCGGGACCAGAGCAGAGCCAAGGAGAACCCCATGACCTCCGCCATCGACATGACCCGGAGGCTGGCGCAACCGCCAGGACGGAGCTCCAGAGCCCCCGGCGGTGAACGTGGCCATATCGAGATTCGTGATGTCTCGGTGGAATTTGAGCGCAGTGGCGACTGGGTTACCGCGGTACACCGCGCCCAGGTGGACATCCGCCCCGGCGAATTCGTCTGCCTGCTCGGCCCGTCCGGCTGCGGCAAATCCACATTGCTGAATACGGTCGCCGGATTCGTCAGCCCCACCCGGGGCGAACTGCTGGTGGACGGTAATCCGGTCAAGGCACCGGGCCCGGATCGCGGCATGGTGTTCCAGCAACATTCCCTGTTCCCCTGGAAAACAGTGCGCGACAACGTGGCGTTCGGTCCCTTGATGTCGGGGCTCGGCCGCAACGAAGCGCTGAGTCTGGCACGCACCTTTCTTGGCCTGGTCGGCTTGTCCGCCCATGCCAATGCCTTTCCTGACACCTTGTCCGGCGGCATGCAGCAACGTGTGGGGATTGCCCGCGCGCTCGCCAACTACCCCAGCGTGCTGCTGATGGACGAGCCGTTCGGCGCTCTCGACGCCCAGACCCGCACCATGATGCAGGAAAGCCTGCTGGATATCTGGAGCGAATTCGGCAACACCGTTTTGTTCGTCACCCACGATATCGACGAAGCGGTGTTTTTGTCCGATCGCATTCTGATCATGAGCGCCAGCCCCGGCCGCATCATCGCCGACATCTCCGTGGATCTGCCCCGCCCGCGCAGCCAGGACCTGCTGACCCAGCCCGGCTTCATGGCCCTGAAACGCGAATGCCTGGATTTGATTCGCCGTGAAACCCTGCGCGCGTTCGAGCAACAGAACGGACAGGCCGGCTGAGATGCTTCATGCCGTTCGCTTTCATGCCTGTAAATGCCATGACCTGTCATAACAAGAGGACAGTACCGTGAGCAAAACCCTGACCCGGCCGCTATCGAACCGGTCACCACAACCGCTGTACCTGCAGATCAAGGACCAGCTCCGGCGGCGCATTCTCGAAGGCGACTATCGCCCCCACGAGAAATTGCCTTCGGAAAGCGAATTGATGAGCGCCTTCGGCGTCAGCCGTATCACTATCCGGCAGGCGTTGCGCGACCTGCATAACGAAGGGCTGGTGTTCAGCGCCCAGGGTAAGGGGACCTTCGTCAGCAAACCCAAGGCGGTGCAGAGCGTGGAGCACTTGCAGGGTTTTGGCGAAGCCATGACCGCGCAAGGCTATGAAGCCTCCGCCCGTTTGCTCAGCATCCAGCAGTTGAAGGCTCCCAAAGCAGTGGCCGCCGCGCTGCGCCTCGCCAGCGGCGAGGACGTGGTGGAAATCACCCGGGTCCGTTTCCTCAACCGTGAGGCGCTGTCCCTGGAACACAGCTATTTCCCGCTGGATATCGGCCGGCGCATGTTCGGCATGGAGCTCAGCGGTGACATTTTTCCGATGTTGGAGAACCTGTTCGCCATTCCCCTGGGTGAGGCCAGCATTCGCATCGAAGCGGCGCTTTCCGATCAGGGCACCCGCGCCCATCTGAACCTGCAACCCGGCGAGCCGGTGCTGCGGGTGGAACGCCTTACCCATGACCGTCGTGGACGCCCGATCGACTTCGAGTATCTGAGCTTCCGCGGCGACTCTTTCAAATATCACTTCCGCGTGGGTCGGAAATAGGAGGAACCATGAACTTCGACGACGTAGCCATCATCGATACCGATGTGCTGGTGATCGGCGGCGGCACCGCCGGTCCAATGGCCGCGGTGACCGTCAAGGAACGTCACCCGGATCTCGACGTGACCTTGCTGGAGAAAGCCAACGTCAAACGCTCCGGTGCCATTTCCATGGGCATGGACGGGTTGAACAACGCCATTGTCCCCGGCCACGCCACCCCGGAGCAGTACGTCAGGGAAATCACCATCGCCAACGACGGCATCGTCCACCAGCCAGCGCTGATGGCCTATGCCCAGCGCTCCTACCCGATGATCGAGAAACTGGATTCCTGGGGCGTGCATTTCCAGAAGGACGAAACCGGCGACTACGACATGAAAAAGGTGCATCACCTCGGCACCTATGTTCTGCCCATGCCGGAAGGCCATAACGTCAAGAAAATTCTCTACCGGCGCCTGCGCCGTCATCGCATCAAGGTGGAAAACCGCTATCAGGCCACCCGTCTTCTCAAGGACACCAAGGGCAATATTTCCGGCATGATCGGTATCAACACCCGCACCGCCGAGCCGATCATCATCCGCGCCAAGGCGGTGGTGATGGCCACCGGCGCCGCGGGTCGCATTGGCCTGCCGCATTCCGGCTACCTGTTCGGCACCTATGAAAACCCGGCCAACTCCGGCGACGGCCACGCCATGGCCTATCACGCCGGCGCCGACCTGGCCAATCTCGAGTGCTATCAGGTCAACCCCTTGTTGAAGGATTACAACGGCCCGGCCTGCGCCTACGTTACCGGTCCACTCGGCGGGTTCACCTCCAATGCTTTCGGCGAACGGTTCATAGAGTGCGACTACTGGTCCGGGCAGATGATGCTGGAGTTTTTCAAGGAACTGGAATCCGGCAAGGGTCCGGTGTTCCTGAAGCTGGATCACCTCGCCGAGGAAACCATTCAGGAGATCGAGACGATTCTGCACACCAATGAGCGGCCCAGCCGTGGCCGCTTCCATGACGGCCGCCACGTCGACTACCGCAAACGCATGGTGGAAATGCACATTTCCGAGATCGGCTTCTGCAGCGGCCACTCCGCCTCCGGCGTCTGGGTGGATGAGACCGGTGCCACCACCGTGCCGGGGTTGTACGCCGCCGGCGATATGGCCTCGGTGCCCCATAACTACATGCTCGGCGCGTTCGTATATGGCCAGATCTGCGGCGAAAGCGCCGCTGACTTCGCGCAACAGCGCGGCCAATTTGAACTGGACAAAAATCTGATCGAGGAAGAACTGGTGCGTCTGCGCGCGCCACTGCAACGGGCCGACGGTATCCCGCCGGAACAGATGGAGTACAAAGTCCGGCGTCTGGTCAACGACTACCTGCAACCGCCAAAGGTCACCCGCCGCATGGAGATCGGCCTGGAACGGATTCTCTCGGTCCGCGATGACCTGCCGCTGCTCAAGGCCGGTGACGCCCACGAACTGATGCGCGCCATGGAGGTGCATTCCATCGTCGATTGCGCCGAGATGGCCGCCCGCGCCTCGCTTTACCGCACCGAGTCGCGCTGGGGCCTGTACCACTATCGCGTGGACTTCCCCGAGACCGACGAGCAGCAGTGGTTCTGTCACAGCCGCCTGTACAAGGACGAGTCCGGCGGGATGGCCAGCGGCACCCGCCCGATTGCTCCGTACATCGTTTCACTCGGCGAAGAAAAGGATGCCTACAACCAGCTGCGTGTAAAAAAAGCCGCCAACGCCTGATTCCGACAAGGAGATTCTCATGCCTATCGCCAATCATCACAGCGCCGTGCCCGTCACCGTCGACGCGGATAAATGTATCGCCGATAAAGGCTGCACCGTGTGCATCGACGTCTGCCCCCTGGATGTGCTCTGGATCGATGAGAGCACCGGCAAGGCCCACATGAAGTACGACGAGTGTTGGTACTGCATGCCCTGCGAAGCGGACTGCCCGACCGATGCGGTCACCGTGAACATTCCCTACTTGCTGCGCTGAGGTGCCCATGAACGTGTTTCACGATCCCGAACTGCGGGAGTTGGCCGAGCGCCTGGCCTCGCCGGATCCCGGCCTGCGCCGCGTGGCGGTGCTGGACCTGGTCGATTGCCCGGAACCGGAGGCGGTGACGCTGCTGATCCAGGCACTCCGGGACCCCGACCCCCAGGTGCGTCAGGAGGCCGCCAAGGTGGTCGATGAATTTGAATCCGAGGATATGGCCGACGCACTGATCGCCGCGCTCAATGACAGCGACGAGGTGGTGCGCAACGCCGCTGCTCATGCGCTCTCTGATCTCAAGGATCCGGCCGCGGCCAAACCGCTACTGGCCGCCCTGGAAGAAAGCCGCGACCCGTTCGTGGTGGCGGGCATTCTGCGGGCGCTGAAGCCCCTGCGCGAACCGGCGGCCCGTGAACCGGCGCTGGCGCGCCTGGAAGCCGGCGATGCCACGATCCGCCGTGAAGCCGTCGGGCTGCTCGGCTGGCTCAAGGAGGAACGCAACCTGCCGGCGCTGATCCAACGCGCCCGCGACGATGACGATGCCGAGGTACGCCGCGCCGCCGTCGGTGCGTTGGTCTACGCCGAGCCGGACTCGGTGGCGGAAGCGCTCCGGCAAGTGGTAAGTGATCCGCACTGGCAGGTGCGGGCCGAGGCGATGAACAGCATCGCCAAGCTCAATCACCAAGACAGCCTGCCGCTGCTGATCGAGGCGACCCGGGACAGCACCTGGCAGGTGCGGGAAAAGGCCGCCGACGCCATCGGCAAACTCGGCCGGGTGGAAGGCATTCCGGCACTGGGCGAGTGCAGCCGCGATGCCATGAGCAATTTGCGCAAAGCCGCCATCGGCGCGCTCGGCGCCATCGCTCACGAACAATGCCGGCCTTACATTCAAACCGCTCTGGATGATCCGGACCCGGACGTTCGCAAACTGGCCCGCTGGGCGCAATCGAAGTTGAGTGCCGCCTGACCGGCGGCCTCGGCCGGCAAGGAGACGACGATGACATTCGTGGTGACCGAGAACTGCATACGCTGCAAATACACCGACTGCGTGGAAGTGTGCCCGGTGGACTGCTTCCACGAGGGGGAAAACTTTCTGGTGATCGACCCGGAGGTCTGCATTGATTGCGCTCTGTGTGTGCCGGAGTGTCCAGCCGGCGCCATCCACGCGGACAAGGAACTGCCCGAAGGCCAGGAAATGTTCGTGGCACTGAACGCGGAGCTGGCGCAGGTCTGGCCGGTACTGGCGGAAGCGTCGGAGCCCCTGCCTGACGCCGAAGCCTGGGAAGGCAAGAGCGACAAGCTGCGGTACCTGCAACGCTGAGTGCACGACAACTTGTCATGACAGGTTATCCCAGGCACTCACTCAATCCGGAGACGACAATGACACATCACAGCGGGATCAATGCCCCGGAGGAAATACGTCTGCTCGACGGCGGTGGCGCTCTGCAACTGCTGTGGGAAAATGGCGAAATCTCCCGCCTCGCCAGCACCGCTCTGCGCCGTGCCTGCCGCTGCGCGCACTGCGAAGCGGCACGGCGGTGCGGCACTGATCTGGTCGACGACGACGTTAGCATCCGAGACGTGGCCATGGCCGACCTCGGTGCGCTGCAATTGACCTTCTCCGACGGCCACGATCGCGGCCGTTTTCCCTGGAGCTATCTTTACCGTCTCGACAACCTTTGCCGCCTCGACAACAACGCGGAGGCGCCACCGTGACACCCACCAGCGGACGCCGGCGCCCGCGTCACTGCGTGCACGCTTGCAACCTCCCCGAAGGGGACCGCATTCAACTTTGTTCGTTATTGGAGGATAGACATGGCTGCCATTGGTAAAGAAAACGTACTGAGTGTGCACCATTGGAACGACACTCTGTTCAGCTTTCGCACCACCCGTGATCAGGCCCTGCGCTTCGAGAACGGGCACTTCGTCATGATTGGTCTGGAGCTGGACGGCAAACCACTGATGCGCGCCTACAGCATCGCCAGCGCCAACCATGAAGAACATCTGGAATTTCTCAGCATCAAGGTACCAGACGGCCCGTTGACGTCCCGGCTTCAGCATTTGAAAGAGGGAGACGCGCTGATCGTCAGCCGCAAACCGGTCGGCACCCTGGTGGTACACGACCTGAATCCGGGCAGGAACCTGTTCCTGCTCGGCACCGGAACCGGCCTGGCGCCCTTCATGAGCATCATCAAGGATCCCGAGATTTATGACCGTTTCGACAACATCATCCTGGTCCACGGCGTCCGTTATGTGAGCGAACTGGCCTATCACGATTACATTCATCAGGCGCTACCCGCACACGAATTCCTTGGCGAGTGCATTCGCGAAAAACTGATTTATTATCCCACCGTGACCCGGGAGCCGTTCCGCAACCGGGGGCGGATCACCACCCTGATCGAAAGCGGCAAACTCACCGAGGACCTCGGCCTGCCGGCACTGAACCCGGAAACCGACCGGGTCATGCTGTGCGGCAGCCCGGCGATGCTGGAGGAACTGACCAGAATGCTGGACGCCCGTGGCTTTCAGGCGTCTCCACATCAAGGGCAGCCCGGCGACTATGTCATCGAACGTGCCTTCGTGGAGCAATAACGCGCCAGCGGGCAAACCACCACAAGCAGCTGGCGTCCGGCGTCAGCCGCTCTCCGGCAAACCGAACAACAAAGCCCGGTGCGCGCCCATGGCCGCCATGGTGCCATCGGCCATGGCCAGCGTCACGTTGCCGGCGGCCCGGGCCGTGTCGCCACACGCGAACACACCGGGCACCGAGGTGGCCTTGACCTCATCGGTGGCGATGATTGTGCCCATGGGAGTGGATTCCAGTTTGCATCCCAATTGTTCCGCCAACGGACCGGGCACTATCTCGGTGGCCACAAACAAACCCACCAGTTCCTTCTCTCTGCCGTCCTTCAACGCCACCGTGGCCCGGTCGCCGGACACCGCCACCACGGCTTCCGTCTCCACCGTGACACCACGCCGGGCCAGATCCTGTTGCTGTTCCTGATCCAAGGTCAACACGCCATTGGTGAAAAGCGTGGTGGGTCCCCACTCCGGAATCAATTGCGCCTGATGCAGCGACATAGGCCCGCTGGCAAGCACCCCGAGCACGCCCCGGTTCAGTTCGTAACCGTGGCAGTATGGGCAGTGAAACACCGAACGCCCCCAACGTTCCTTCACACCCGGCACATCGGGCAAGGTATCGGAAACACCGGTGGCAAGGATCAGGAGGCGACCTCGGAACTGGTCGCCGTCGGCGGTGCCCACTGCAAACCCGTCATCAAGCCGACTCGTGGATACAGCTTCGCCATCACGCCAGGTGAGATCCGGGTAAAGCAGCAATTGCCGCTTCCCTTCAGCGGCGATCTCCCCCGGCGGGCGTCCATCCTGGGCCAGAACACCATGGGCGGCGTCAGCGAAGCGGTTACGGCGCAGTCCGCTGTCGATCACCAGTACCTTGCGACGGGCGCGCGCCAGCGGCAGCGCCGCGGACATACCAGCGTAACCGCCGCCGACAATAATGACGTCAAACATAATAGCCTCCGGCAAAAAATAGCGCGGTCAGGAGGGGCAGTGAGCGTGGTCCCGCTGTTGCAGGCCACGATGAAAATCCCGGCTCAGATCCGCCAGGGTCACATCACGCAACCGGGCCATCAGCACCGCTTCGGCCTGTTGAAGAGCATCGTTCATATGAGCGTTGACTGCTTTTTCCACCAGGCAGCCAGGCGACTCAGTACGGTTTCCCATGGCGAACACCACGGGTTCGCCCAGCGCCACATAGATGTCATGCAGGGTGACGGCATCCAGATCGCAGCACAGACGCCAGCCGCCGCCGTGCCCCTTTACCGAGGTCACCAGCCCCTGCTCGCGCAGTCCGGCAAGGGTACGGCGAATCACAACCGGGTTGGTCTGCATGATCCCGGCAAGGGTCTCGGAAGTAACCGGCCCTTCCACTTCCGCCATGTGCAGAAGCACGTGCAGCACACCTGATAATCTGCTGTCTCTTTTCATGTAACAAACAATATTACATATTGCGCGAAAATACAATCCTGGCGAGTACGGTCCCCGGTGTTAAAACACGTATTGCAGTTGCGGCCGCACCTCGACAAAACGCGCATCGGCCTGGTCGGAACCGATCACGCCGACACGCAGACGCAGCGACAGCCCTTCCAGGCCACCACCGAAGGCATAGCTGATGTCCAGATCCGCCTCATCCGTGTCCACCGCGCCAAGCCGCTGATAGCGGGCATAGCTGACTTGCCCGCTCCAGCGCGGCGAAAACGACTGTTTCAGGCTGATCTTGTAAGCCTGGCCGGCGGCGCTGTTTTCCAGTGTCTGCGTCATCGAGTTGGTGAACAGTGGCCCGGTGGAATAGCTGAACGGCATCGGCAAGGCGCCGCGGCCATAGGCATCGGCGTCTTCCCAGAAGCGGTTCCAGGCCAGCGCCAGAGTCGTGGCGTTCCGTGACAACGACAGTTGCAGCCCGCCACCACGAGCGTTGATCCGATCCGCCAGGGCGTCACCGGCGTCATCCCCGTAAAGTCCTTGCACGCCAAGGTCAAAGGCCAGGCCGCGCCAATCCGCCAGCGGGGTATCCATCCGCACGTAATAGAGAGTGAACAGGTCCGGCAGCGCCATGGCCCAGGCCTGCCACTGGCGCTCCGCCGGTTGATAACGGGCGCCGGCGATCCAGGCGCCTTTGTCACTGTCATCGACAACACCATAACGATCCAGCGCGAACTGGCCGATCCGTTCGAATGCATCGTCCGGGCGGTTCTTGATCCGGCGCAAATAATGCCCGGACAGCTCCAGTCCGTCGATCGCGGTGTTGGCCACCGACAGCGCTTCATAGGTAATTGGAATCAGAAACGCATCGGAGGGATTGGAGAAAGGCGTATCCACTTTCAGTCGCCCGGCCCGCAGCCGATTGCCGGCGCCCTCATACTGCATCCAGGCTTCGCCCAGCACGTCCACGTCATCGGGCAGATTGGCGTTACGCCGGGAGCGCTCTTCGTACTGCAGCCCCAATCCGTTGGAGGTGTAAAATGTGGCGCCGGCGGACACACCGGACCAGGGCGCGGTTTCCGCGTGCAGGCTGCCGCCGAGCGCGAAGGTATGGTTGGCGTCACTGCCGTGTGCGTCCCTGATGTTGTGATAGGCGCGCAGATTGCCGCTGACTTCCCCATCGGAAAACGCCTCCTGAAGCGACTCGGCCTGAGCCAGGGCGAGACCCGGCAGAGCGGCGATCAGCATGGCGGCCGCCAATGGGCCACATCGATTCACAGGATCCGTTCCAGTAAGCCTGCTCATGTTCCCTCCTCGTCAAGATGACTTGTACTAACCGGTCAATACCTTGAAGAAGAAAGACGCAGGCGCCGTACCAGTTTCCATGTCGATCGGGGCAGAAGCGTTTTTTACCGGGAGATGACAACATCGACGGCGAATCGGAGCCGGACTTTCGAAGCACGGTGTTTGCCTCGTCACGGGGCACGATCGATAGGACAAGCGCTCCAAAGGCGCAATCAAACAGAGCCGTTCCAGCACAACCAGGACAAGTTCAGAGCCGCAGCCAGCGGCGCAACAAGGGCGGATTCAAATGCTGTTCGACACTGTCCGCCAGACGATCCAGAACCGCTTGCCGGTGTTGCTCATGATCCGCTGTGCTCTCCTGCCGTGGCCGCAATAACGCATCGCACACGCCAGCCCGATCAAACAAGCCATGCAGGTAGCCGCCCATCACCTGGCCGTCGTCACTGACCGCGCCGTCCATGCGACCACCCACATCGAAC
Source organism: Alcanivorax sp. 24 (assembly GCF_004360225.1). Classification (GTDB taxonomy): domain Bacteria; phylum Pseudomonadota; class Gammaproteobacteria; order Pseudomonadales; family Alcanivoracaceae; genus Alloalcanivorax; species Alloalcanivorax xiamenensis. The sequence goes on along the minus strand of NZ_SNUA01000001.1, from coordinate 234,583 downwards.
AACGGCCGTTGCAGCGCCGGCCCGCCAGTGACGCCATTGTGGATTTCATAACCGGCTACGGCTTCACCACCAGGCAGCAAACGTGCCCCCACCTGCCGCAGTTGCTTGCCAGCCACCAGGGTGGTTTCCATATCCAGCAGCCCCAGTCCATCACTACTGCCGGGACGCCCCTCAATACCGTCCGGATCATGTATCGCCTTGCCCAACATCTGGAAGCCGCCACAGATACCCAATATGCGCCCGCCATAACGCAGATGACGCTGCAAATAAGGCTCCCAGCCTTGCTCCCGCAACCAGTGAAGATCGGCGCGAGTATGCTTGCTGCCCGGCAGAATCACCCAGTCGGCTGGCGGCGGTGTTTGCCCCGGCCCGACCAGATACAGGGCAATACCGGGATGCAGGCGCAGCGGATCCAGATCATTGTGGTTACTGATGCGGGGAAAGACCGGCACCACCACGTTCAATGCTTCACCGACATGCTCACCGGCGTCGGCCACCGCGTCTTCCGCGTCCAGCAACAGGCCATGCAGATAAGGCAGCACGCCGAGTACCGGTTTGCCGGTGCGTTGCTCCAGCCAGTCCAGGCCGCTTTGCAACAGCGCCGGGTCTCCGCGAAAACGATTGATGACAAAGCCGACCACACGTTCCCGTTCGCTTTCAGAAAGCAGCTCCAGCGTGCCCACCAACTGCGCGAAAACACCACCCCGGTCAATGTCCGCCACCAGAATCACCGGGCAATCCACCGCCTCGGCAAAACCCATGTTGGCGATGTCGTTCTCACGCAGGTTGATCTCCGCCGGACTGCCGGCGCCTTCCGCGATGATGATCGGATAGCGTGCGGACAGATCATGCCAGGCCGCCAGCACCGCTTCCCGGGCAGTGGTTTTGTATTCGTGATAGGCGATGGCGTCCATGTTGCCGAGCACCCGTCCGCGCAGGATCACCTGGGCACCACGATCGGTCTGCGGCTTGAGCAATACCGGGTTCATATCACTGTGCGGTTCAAGACCACAGGCCAGCGCCTGCAACGCGGTGGAGCGCCCGATCTCGCCACCGTCCCCGGTCACCGCGCTGTTCAACGCCATGTTTTGCGGCTTGAACGGGGCCACCGCCACCCCCTGCCGCGCCAGCCAGCGGCACAACGCCGCCACCACCGTGCTTTTTCCGGCATCCGAAGTCGTGCCTTGCACCATTAAAGTCAGTTGACAGTTGACAGTGGATAGTTGACAGCTACTGCCAGGATTTTCGCTGTCAACTTTCAACTGTCCACTATCAACTTTCTTCACAGCTCTATGCCTTTCTGCGCCTTCACGCCAAGATCCTTGAACGCGTGCTTCACCACTTTCATTTCGGTGACGGTGTCGGCCAGTTCGATCAGCGGCTTAGGTGCGTAACGGCCGGTGACCACCACGTGCTGCATTTCCGGGCGGTCCTGCAGGTCATCCAGTACGGTGTCCAGATCCAGGTACTGGTAACGCAGCGCGATGTTCAGTTCATCCAGCACCACCAGCTTGTAGTCCGGGTCACGCAGCATGCGGCGCGCCTCGGCCCAGGCGGCTTTGGCGGCGGCCACATCGCGTTCGCGATCCTGGGTGTCCCAGGTGTAGCCCTCTCCCATGACGTGGTAGTCCACCAGCGGCTGCGCACGGAAGAAGCGCTCCTCGCCGGTTTTGAACGCCCCTTTGATAAACTGCACCACACCCACTTTCATGTCGTGGCCCAGGGCGCGCGCCGCCATACCGAAAGCGGAACTGCTTTTGCCCTTGCCGGGGCCAGTCAGCACCAGCAACACACCCTGGTTGTTCTGTGCCCGGGCGATTCGTTCCTGCATGATTTTTTGCTTTTTCGCCATGCGTTCGGCATGGCGGTGCGGGGTTTTGGCGTCTTCACGCATGATCCGTCTCCCTGCTTTCAATGATCGGACATTTTGCCTGCAAACAATGCCGCCACCGCTTCCGGCGCCGACGGGAAATAGCCGTGAAAGTAACTGGCGGTCAGAGTGCCTTCACGGAACACCGGCTCCCCGCCAGTGCCGCTTTGTTTTTCACTATGCTGATCCGGCACACGTGGCGTTTCCAACCTGGAGTAGTGGAAGGTATGCCCACGCAACTGCCCTTGTGGCAATGACAACGCGTGCAACCCCAGCCCCTGCAAGCGCCCCATCATCAGTGCTTCGCCGGGCAGCAGGCCCAGCATGGAATGGCGCCAGCCCTTATTGTCCACCAGTGTCTCCATGCAATACATCAGCCCGCCGCACTCCGCCAGGATCGGCTTGCCTTGACGATGGTGGTCACGGATCGACGCCCGCATGGCCAGGTTCGAGGATAACGCGCCGCCATGCTGTTCCGGGTAGCCGCCGGGCAGCCAGAGCGCCTCCGCCTCCGGCATCCCCCGATCGTGCAGGGGCGAAAAGAACCGGAGCTCGGCGCCCATGGCGGTGAGCAAGTCCAGGTTGGCCTGATAGAGAAAACCGAAGGCGGCATCCCTGGCCACCGCGATGCGGCGCCCGGCCAACAGCGCCGCCGGCGGCGGCGGACAATCGGCATTCAACGTGACTTCCTCCGGCAGGCGATCCAGGCCGGCCTCCGCCAGCACCGCCGCCACCGCATCCAGACGCCGGTCCAGATCGGTCAGTTCCTCCGCCTGCACCAAACCCAGATGCCGCTCCGGTAAAGCCAGATCGGAATGACGGGGCACCGCACCCAGCAACGACAGATCCGCCGGCAAACCTTCCGCCAGCATTTCACCATGACGGGGACTGCCGATGCGATTGGCGATCACCTGCCGCAGTCTCAACCCGGGACGGAACCTCGCCAGCCCCTGGGCCAGTGCGGCGAATGTCTGCGCCATGCCGGCCGCATCGATGACCGGAATCACCGGCAGGTCGCACATCCGTGCCAGATCGGCACTGGAAGGCGAGCCATCGAACAGGCCCATGGCCCCTTCCACCAGCACCAGGTCCGCCTCACGGGCGGCCTCGGCGAGACGCCAGCGGCATTCCGCCTCGCCGGTCATCCACGGCTGCAGTTGGTACACCGGCGCGCCGCTGGCGCGGGCCAGGATCATCGGGTCGAGATAATCCGGACCAAACTTGAATACCCGCACACGACGGCCGGCGTTGCGGTGCAGGCGCGCCAGGCCGGCGGTGATCAGGGACTTGCCCTGCCCCGATCCGGGTGCACTGATCAGAGCGGCGGGCGCGCGGCCCTCCACTCGGGAAACCGCTTGTGTCATGGATGGCGGTCCTTATGTCATGGCTGCCCCGCGATTATGGGTCTGGCCACTTACACGCAACACGCTGGCACCTTCTTTAAGGATCACCTCGAAGCCACCGTGGGAAGCTTGCTGGCAAGCGAATGGCCAACGACCCGGGGGCATTCGCGGCCAAGGCCGCTTCCCACAGCGGCTTCGTAGTCCGGTCTCGGCGTATTGCGTGTATGTGAATCGTGGAACAGCGGTGGTCCTTATGTCAGAGAATCACCCCGGCAAAAATACCCGGGTGCCATTTACTTCGGTGACGATCAGCGACTGCCGGTACAACCGCTCGAGCGCCTCCGGTATCAGCATGGCGTCGGCGGGCCCATGGCACAGCTCACCGTCGGGATAGAGCAGCAGGGCCCGGTCGCACCAGCGCGCGGCCAGGTTCAGATCGTGCAGGCACAGACACAGGCCCGCGCCCTGTTGCGATTGCTGTGCCAGCAACCGCATCACCGCCACCTGATGGTGCAAGTCGAGATGGTTGGTGGGCTCGTCCGCCAACCACAATGCCGGCTGTTGAGCCAGGGCCGTAGCCAGCGCCAGACGCTGCCGTTCACCGCCGGACAGGGTGCTTACCAGGCGCTGTTCCAGATGACTCAAATCCAATAGGCGCAAAGCGTTCCGGGCCTGTTCCAGATCCGCCGCGGTTTCCATGCGCCACGGCGGCAGGAACGGATGCCGGCCGATCAGCGCGGTCTCCAGCACGGTGGCGGGGAAGCCGTCCTGCCGTTCCTGAAACACCACCGCCAGCCGCTGGGCGACCTGACGGCGGCGCCATTGAGACAGCGGCTTGCCATCCAGCAGCACCTGCCCGGAACGTGGCGCGCGCAATCCCGCCAGAGTGTGCAGCAAGGTGGTCTTGCCGGCGCCGTTGGGTCCGAGAATGCCCCAGCGTTGTCCCGGTTCAATGCGCAGACTCAGCGCGCGCCCGGAGACTCGCCCGGGCACATCGATGATCAGCTCGCGGGTTTCCAGCACGCTCATCATCGGCTCCGGTACAGCAGGAACAGAAATACCGGCACACCCAGCAAGGCGGTGATCACGCCCACCGGCAGTTGCTGCGGTGCCAACAGGATACGGGCCAGGGTATCCGCCAGCGTCAACAGGGTCCCGCCGGCCAGGGCGCTGGCCGGCAGGATCAAGCGCTGATCGTTGCCCAGTACCAGACGCAACAAATGGGGCACGATCAGGCCGACGAAACCGACGCTGCCGGCGGTGGTCACCGCCACCGCCGTGACCAGGCTGGCCAGCACATACACCGAGGTTTCCAGTGGCCGCACCGCCACGCCCAGCGCCGCCGCTTGCAGCGGCCCGCGCGCCAGCACATTGAGTGAACGTCCCATCGGCAGCATGGCCGCCACCGCGATCACCAGTACCAGCCAGGCCCAGCCCGGATGCCTGGCATGGGCGAGGTCGCCCATCAGCCAGTACAACATGCCGGGCAGACGTTCCGTCGGACTCATGGTGAGCAGAAAGGTGATCACCGCGCCCCAGCCCGCCGCCACCACCACGCCGGTGAGCAGCAGACGGGTCGGGGTCCAACTGCCGGAGCCCCGCGCCAAACCGAACACCAGCAGCGTGGACAACAAAGCGCCGGCGAACGCGGAGCCGGACACCAACATCGCTCCAGCACCCAGCAGCATGGCGCCAAGCGCGCCGACGGCGGCACCGCCGGACAATCCGAGCACATAAGGATCGGCCAGTGGATTGCGCAACAGCACCTGCATCAGAGCGCCGGCCAGGGCCAGCAGCCCCCCGGTGGCGAACGCGGCCAGCGCACGAGGAGCACGCAGTGACCAAATCAGATCCCGCTGCAGCTCGTTGCCACCGCCGGTGAACACCGCCCACAGATCGGCGGCGCCCAACGGCACGCTGCCCACCGCCACCGCCAGTGCCATCGCCAGCCCCCCCGCCAGCGCCAGAACCCACAGAGCGGTCCAGGGGTAGGCGCGCGCCGGCGCGTCAACGCCGGGCACGGGCCTGCTCCAGGTGTTTGCACAGACGGCGGGTGCCTTCCAGCATGCGCGGCGTGGGCCTCTGCAAGGTGGAAGGCGGAACGAAGAACAGATTGTCGCGACGCACCGCGGTGAGCGAGCCGAACTCGCGCCAGGGGTCCAGCCAGGCCGGATTGTCCTCGCCCATGCCGCCGGCGATGATCACCTCCGGGTCCGCGCCCAGCACCGCTTCGCGGCCGATTCGCGGCGTCAACGCCGGCAACTCGCCAAACACATTGACGCCGCCACACAACCGAATCGCTTCGCTGATCAGGTGCCGGTCGTTCACCGTCATCAACGGCTCTTCCCATACCTGATAGAACACGGTGATCGGTTTGGCGTCGCCGTGGCGCTGGCGCAGAGCATCGATGCCGGCGCGGAACTGCTCCGCCACCGGCTTGCCCAGCTGCTCGGTACCGGCCAGTCTGGCGAACCGTTCCAAAGTCGTGCCGATCATTTCGAAGCGGACCGGTTCGCTGTAATAAACGGTGAGACCAAGCCGTTCCAGCTGTTCGGTCTGACCGGCCGGATTGCCGCTGCGCCAGGCGATCACCAGATCCGGCTTGAGCGCCAGGATCGCTTCCAGGTCCAATCGTTTGTAACTGCCGACCCGGGGCACTTTGCGCGCCGCTGGCGGTTCGTCGCTGAAACCCACCGCGCCCACCACCTGCTCGCCAGCGCCGGCGGAAAACAACAGCTCCACCGCCCCCGGCGACAACCCCACGATACGTTGCGCGGGATGCTCCAGGCAGACTTCACGGCCGACATCGTCCTCGACGCAACGGGGTGCCGCCATGGCGGCCAGGGGCAACAGCGCGATCAGTATCGTGAATACAGTCCATTGCCCCATTCTGGCCACCATAACGTTCTCCCGTTGCGATCAGCGGATATCGTAGCGCACGCTGACGAACACGGTGCGGCCGGCGTTGAGATAATGCCAGCCGGAATAGTTCCGCGCCGTGGCGTATTCCTTGTCGAATACGTTCTTCACCGAGACCCGGGTGGTCCAGTCCGGGGCGAAGCGCCAGCTGGCGCGCAGGTCCAGCAAGCCGTAGCCCGGCAGGCGCTGGGTGGCGGCGGCGTCGTTGTAGCGGTGATCCTGGAACACCGCGCTGCCGCCCAGTGACACGGAGCCGAAATCCCGGTCCACATCGAAACGCACGCTCTTGCGGTTTCGACGCTGTAACAGCTCATCGGTTTCCTCGTCCTTGGGATCCAGTACGGTGACTGCCATGGCCAGACGCCACTGATCCAGGTCGAGACCGGTTTGCAGTTCGGCGCCGCGAATGCGTGCTTCGTTGACGTTATAGGGAAGGTATTTGCCGTCCCGCAGTTCCGAGGCGATCAGATCCTCGACATCATTCTGGAATACCGACAGATCCCAGAAGCCACGGCCGTACTGCCCGCGTATGCCTATTTCCTTGTTTTCGGATTTTTCCGGCGACAGGTCCGGATTGCCGAAGCCCGGATAATAGAGTTCGTTGAAGGTCGGCGCCCGGAAGGCGGTGCCGTAACTGACACGAAGGCGGTGATATGGGTTCAGCGCGTAACCGAGGGCCACGCCGCCGGTGCTCTTGTGGCCAAAGGCTTCGTTGTCGTCATAGCGCACGCTGGCTTGCGCATCCAGATCACCGACAGTGGTCATCAACTGGGCAAAGGCCGCCTTGTTCTCGCGGTTGTCCAGACTGTATTTCGTGGTGCTTTCGATGTCGTCACGCAGATACTCACCACCGACGATCAGTTCCACGTAATCGTTCACCAGGAAGTGGTTCTTCAGATTGACGGCTCGGGTCTTGGTGTTGAAGGTGCTGGTCAGATCACCGTCGGTGAAATTGTCGTTCTCATCCTTCGCTTCACTGACTTGCAGCTGCATCAGCCAGTCATCGGACACCAGTAATTCACCGTGCAGAGCCCCTACCTGGATCAGGTAATCGGTGTCTTCCCGGGTGGCGGCGGTGCCGGGCTCAAACTCGGTGTTGCCCTCGGCGCGGAACCCCATCACGCCGATTTCCGCCCGCTCACCGAAGCGATGGCTCAGTTTGACGATGCCGGAGGTATTGTCGTAACCGCGATCATCACCGTGCTCACGCAGGCGGGTGCCGTCGGTATCGAAACGGTTTACCGCCATGCTGTAGCGGGTGCCGTCTTTTTCACCGGCCGCACCGCCGCCGATGGAACGGGTGCTGAAGCTGCCACCGCCCAGTTCCAGCCAGGCGCCAGGCTCACCGCTGCCGTCCGGGGTGAATACCTGAACCACGCCGCCCACGGCGTCGGAGCCATAGAGACTGCCGCGCGGCCCCCGCACCACTTCCACCCGGTCGATCATTGATGGCGGCAGGAACTGCCAGGACGGCGTGCCGCCGGTGGCGGGCCGGATACGCACGCCGTCAAGTAACAGCAAAGTGGAACTGCCACTGGTGCCGCGCATATAAACGCTGGTGGTTTTGCCGAAAGCGCCATTGCCGATGATATCCACCCCGGGCTGAGCGCGCAGAATGTCCGCCATTTCCAGCGGTTGTTGTTCTCGCAAGGTTTCTTCGTCAATCACCGCCACCGGCGTGAGACTGGCGCGGGCGGTTTGCGTGGTCATGCTCGGCGTCACCACCACCGGATCAAGCCGATTCTCGTGGGGTTTCACTTCCGGCAATGACAGCTGCGCCAGCAAGATGGGATCGGTTGGGGTTTCCCCAGCATGGGAGGTAGTGGCACACAGGCCGATAACGGCGGCGGCCACCGGTGTCAGTTTGAATCTGGACATGGCACGAATTTCCCCTGGCCGTGCTCACCCGCACGGCGAATGGTGTCGTGTCACGGCGGGACATCCGGGAGAGGCGGCGGAGGCAAGCCACGAAAGCGGGCGTGGGAAACGCCCTCGCATCACCCGGCGGTCGCCCACCGCGACGCCTGGCGGAGAGGCACGCCTCTCCCCTTCGGGCCGGTATCCGGACTGATGAGGTGGAAGGTGGAACACCTTCCGTCGCAATCACCTTCCCATGCCTGGGGCACAGTGGTGGCGGCCGGCGCCGGACCGGTCGCGGATCGCGGTGTACTCAATCACCGTTGCGGGGGCAGCGTCGGATTCACCCCTGGTAGCTGCTCGGAACCCAGGGCACACCGACTTCCCGTTTAACCCGTGGCCTGGCAGGCTCACGGGCACCCGAAAGTGGCGCGAAGCTATCAATCTGGCCTCGGCGGGTCAATGATTTCCCGCACTGCCGGCTCGGCCAGAGCCCGTTCCAGCCGTTTCCAGGCGGCGTTCTGGTCCGGCGGCAGACCGACGCGCAGGGCCGGCGGGTCACCGAAAGCACGCACCAGAATCCCCTCCTGGGCCAGAGCCCGGGCCAGGGCGTCGGCACCGGGGTGCGGACAATACAGGAACAGATCAGTGCCACCGGCCACCCTCAGTCCCGCTGCGCTCAATAACCCGGACAGGCGTTCCGCCGCCTGCCGGCGCCATTGCCGGTTTTCGCGTTGCCAGGCGTGGTCCGCCAGGGCGCCCGCCATTACCGCCTGCGCCGGGCCGCTCAGGCTCCAGGGGCCGAGCGCCCGCGCCAGCTGTTGCAACAACGCCGCTTCGGCGAAAACCCAGCCGGCACGCACGCCAGCCAGCCCGAACGCCTTGCCCAGGGAACGCAGCAGCACCAGCCCCGGCGCCCCGGTATCGGCGGCGACGCTCATTGCCGGGTCATCGAGAAAGGCTTCATCGACCACCAGCCAGCCACCGCGATCCGCCAACCGCCGGCACCAGGCCAACAGCCGTTCCGGCGGCAGCCGTTCGCCGGTGGGGTTGTTGGGATTGATCCAGACCAGCACATCCAGTTGATCCAGCGCCGCCTCCACCTGATCACTGCCGAGACCACGCACCTGGTGACCGGCACGCCGCCAGCACAAGGCGTGCTCGCCATAACCCGGCACCGGCACGCCGACCCGGCAAGGCGCGCGCAACAACGGCAGTTGCTGAATCGCCGCCTGGCTGCCCGGCACCGCCAGGCAGGCCGTCGTGGACGGCGCGCCCACCCATTGGCGGGACAGATCCGCCAGCTCCGGGGACGGCTCCGGCAACCGTTGCCACACTTCCGGTGGCAGCGGCGGCACCGGCCAGCCCTTCGGGTTGATGCCGGTGGACAGATCCAGCCAGTCCGCCTCCGGCCGCCCCCAGAGCCGGGCCGCCACCCGGCGGCCGCCACCGTGGTCACGTTCCCAGTCCCGGCTCATGGGTTCCCCACCGACAGCAATACACTTCCGGTCACCGCCACCAGCAACCACAAACCCAGGGTTCTCCGCAGCAGCCGCAGAGAGGCGTCGATGGTCGCCGCCTCCGCCGTCGGGCCCTCCCCCAGCACGGGCCGTTGCCGCCATTGACCGTGATAGGGCGCGCCGCCACCGAGCGATACGCCCAGCGCTCCGGCGCCGGCGGCCATCACCGGGCCGGCATTGGGACTCGACCACTGCCGGGCCTGCCGGCGCCAGCAGGACAGCGCCAAACGGGTCTGACCACAAAGCGCGTAACTCAGGGCGGTAAGACGCGCCGGCACCCAGTTGAGCACATCATCCAGACGGGCCGCGGTTTTACCGAATCGCTCGTAACGCTCGCTGCGATACCCCCACATGGCGTCCAGAGTGTTGGCGGCGCGATGGGCGACGACGCCGGGCAATCCGGCCAGCAGAAACCAGAACAGCGTGGCGAACACGGCGTCGGCGCCGTTTTCCAGCACCGATTCAGTGGCGGCGGTGGCGACGCCGGTTTCGTCCAGAGCGGCGGTGTCCCGGCTCACCACCCGCCCAACCGCCATACGGGCGGCGGGCAGATCAGCGCGGGCCAAGGGCCGCGCCACCGCCAGGGCATGTTCGTGCAAACTGCGCGGTGCCATTGCCAGCACCAGCACCAGCACCTGCAACGGCCATAGCAGCACCGACGGCAACCACCACTGACAGAACGCCGCCACCAACACCGGCCCGCCCACCAGCAACAGGGTCGCTTTGACGCCGGCTCCCCCGCTGCGGTCGGGTTGCCGGTTCCAACGCCGTTCCAGAGCCGTGGCCCAGCCGCCGAACACCACCAGAGGATGCCCGCGCCGGGGCTCCCCCAAAGCGGTGTCCAGTAAAACAGCCAATACGCAAAGCCAGGCGCCCATGGATTGTGGAGACCATCCCAATGAAATGAGGCGCCAAGTCTAGCGTGGGCGGCGGGGTGGGCCTAGCCGGGTGGCCTAGCCTGACGCCGATAATGCAAAACCAGACCCAACGCCCTGGCAAGCACTAAAACGCTTTTTTATGGTTCATCGCGGCTTAGCGGGAAGGGGCACTCCGCATGGCCGCGAATGCCCTGGGCCGTTGGCGATTCGCTTGCCAGCAAGCTTCCCACAGCGGCTTCGTGGCATGATCCGTGGGAGACCAGCTTGCTGGCGAATGCGGCCTCTGGTGTGGGGTATTCGCTTGCGGACACGCTCCCAGAGCGGCTTGATAGCCCCTTCCGTTACAGACCCATGCCCATGATTGAAGCGCCGTGGCCCTCTAAACCGCGATGAACCTTTTTTATGACCACAATGCCCGCAGCCCCGGGTTTTGACTTTAGCGTCTGGCGTCTGGCGTCTGGCGTCTGGCGCCTGGCGTCCGGCTTTCAACCCTTGACAGCCCCTCCAAGCGTGCCGACCATTTTGCTCTTTGCCACTGGATAGCCCCGTGCCCGTTTCTTCCCCTTTCTGGCGACAATCGCCCCCCTCCCTGGGTCCTGATTTTCTGCGGCAAGGCCGTCAGCGCCAGGCCAGCCTGACCAAACCCGCCGGCTCCCTGGGACAGTTGGAACAACTTGCCATTACCCTGAGCGCGCAACAGCAACGCCCCCGCCCGGCGGTGGACCGCGTGCGCATCGTGGTGTTCGCCGCCGACCATGGCGTTTGCGCCGAAGGCGTGTCCGCCTTCCCCCAGGAAGTGACAGGCCAGATGATCGCCAACTTCGTCAACGGCGGCGCCGCCATCAGCGTGCTCGCCCGTCATCTGAACGCGGAACTGGAGGTGGTCAATCTGGGCACCGCGCACCCACTGCCCATCCATGACGGGGTGGTAATGGCGGAAATCGCGCCCGGCACCGCCAATCTGGCGACGGCGCCGGCGATGAGCGCCGAACAGCTGCAAGCCGCCTTGCACGCCGGGCAGAGCGCCGTGCAACGGGCGGCGCGGACCGGCGCCGAGCTGTTCATCGGCGGCGAAATGGGGATCGGCAATACCACCGCCGCCGCCGCGGTGGCCTGTGCCCTGCTGGACCTGGCACCGGAGGCCCTGGCCGGTCCCGGCACCGGGCTCGACGCCGACGGCCTTCGACGCAAGGTGGCGGTACTGCACCGGGCGTTGCAGCGTCATCGCGATACCGTTACCGAGGCCGGCCAGCCCCTCTCCGTTCTCGCCTCCCTCGGCGGCTTCGAGGTGGCGGCCCTGGCCGGCGCTTTCCTGGCCGCCGCCCAGGCCCGGCTGCCGGTGCTGGTGGACGGTTTCATCGCATCGGTGGCGGCGTTGGCGGCGACGCGCCTGCAACCGGGTCTGGCGGACTGGCTGCACTTTGCTCATCAGTCCGCCGAACCCGGTCACGTCCGGGTCCTGACCGCTCTGGACGCCGACCCGCTACTGCGGCTGGGCATGCGGCTCGGAGAAGGCAGCGGCGCGGCGGTGGCGGTGGGACTGCTGCGCCAGGCCTGCGCCCTGCATAACGAGATGGCGTCGTTCGAGGACGCCGGCATCAGCAAAGGACCGTAGCGATGGGCATTGAAACGACCACCTGGGTGGACCTGATCCGCCATGGCGAACCGGAAGGCGGGCGCCGCTATCGCGGGCACCGTGACGACCCGCTCAGCGACGCCGGCTGGGCGCAAATGCGCGGCGCCATCAGTGCCGATGAGCACTGGGACGCGGTGCTCAGCTCGCCCTTGCTGCGTTGCCGCGCCTTCGCCGAGGAAGTGGCGCGGCAACGGGGCCTGCCTTTGCACGTGGAACCGCAACTCAAGGAAATTCACTTCGGTGACTGGGAGGGCTTCACCCCCACCGAACTGGCGCAACGCGACGGCGAACGGCTGGCGGCATTCTGGGCCGACGGCGAGCGCAATCCGCCCCCCAATGGCGAGTCCCTGACTGACTTCCACGCCCGCGTATCCGCCGCCTGGGAACAATGGACCGACCGCCTGTCGGGACAGCGCGTCCTGCTGGTCGGGCATAGCGGCATGATCCGGATGATACTGGCCTCGGTACTGGATCTGGCCCCTTCGCGGGCCATGGCGCGTCTTTATATCCCCTACGCCGGGCGCAGCCGGGTACGGCTGGACGACACCGAACACGGCCGCCTCGGCTGCCTGCTCAGCCACGGACTGACGCCATGACCGCCATGCCGCTGCGCACCGCCCTGGCGTTGATGACCCGCCTGCCCAGCGGACTGAAGCGGACGCCCGACGACCGTGATCAGGGCCTGGCGGTGGCCTGCTATCCCCTGGTCGGGCTGATCGTCGGATTGCTGCTGTGGCTGGGCGCCGCCAGCGGCGGCTGGCTTCATTGGCAAAGCGCGCCGCTGGCCATTCTGTTGGTGGCGGCCTGGGTGCTGCTCACCGGCGCCTTGCATCTGGACGGCCTTGCCGACAGTGCCGATGCCTGGCTCGGAGGCTACGGCGACCGCGAGCGTACTCTGCGCATCATGAAGGATCCGGCCAGTGGTCCCGCCGGGGTCAGCGCCGTGGTGCTGGTGCTGCTGGGCAAATCCCTGGCGTTGTGGACATTGCTGGATCTGGGCTGGTCCCTGCCACTGCTGTTGGCGCCGGTCTTGGCCCGCGCGGCCACCGCCTCGTTGTTTCTGCGGCTACCTTACGCCCGCCCGGAAGGACTGGGACGCGCCGGCGCGGACCACCTGCCCCGGGGCAAGGTCTCTCTGGCCCTGGCGCTGACCGCGCTGCTCAGCGTGCTGCTCGGTGGTTTCGCCGGCGCCGCCTGGGTACTGATCAGCGTGCTGGTCACCTGGGGCGCCGTGCGTCTGCTTCGTCAGCGGCTGGGCGGCTTCACCGGGGACACCGCCGGTGCCCTGATCGAAGTGGTGGAAACCACGGTGCTACTGGCCGCCGCCTTGGTGTTGTGATCCCAGGCCCGTTGGTACTGCTCCAGAAACCAGGCCCAATCCCGTTCCGGCATGGTGCCGCGATGCCGGCCGAACTGATCCAGATCGCGCCATGACGCGGTGGCCCGCCGGAACCGGCGGCGGCTCTTTTCCAGATCGATCAGCGCCACCCGCGGCCGGCCATGCCCCACATTGACGAACACATGCTTGGCGTAAAGGCAGCCGTGTTGCCAACCGGCGGTGTGCAGTCGCGCCAGAATGGTGGCCAGATCATGGAGCATCGCATGCCGCTCCTGTTCCGCGCGCGGCGCCTGCGCGTACCATTGATCCAGACTGATGAACCCGGTCAGCGCTTCGGTCACCAACAGCGCGCGCCACTGCCCCTGTTCACGCCGGGCACCGGCGTAGCGCAGCACCGGCAAGGGAATGCCCAAAGCCCGCCAGGCCCGGTAAGCCTCTGCCTCGCGAACCACGGTAGGCCGTCCCAGCGGATAGCGCAGCGAGCGATACAGATGACCGGTTTGCCGTTTGCAATACAGCCCCGGCACGCCCTCTCCCTCGATTCGCAGGTACTGTACGCCGCTCTCGCCGCCACGCCGCTGGTTGGCGGGCTCTACCCAGGGCCCATGCCGCCGCCACCAGTAGGAGAAGGTTGATTCACTCATCCTCGCTCCCGCCACCGGCACCCTTCTTGCGTAAAGTATAGACTCGCCACATGGCGTAACCCGGCAGAAAATCCTGGTGGCCGACGATGTCGAAGCCGGCATCGCGAAACTCCTGTTCCACCCGATCCCGGGTGATGATGAAACGATTGCGGCTCTGGTCGCGGCGTTGCTCCAGACGGCGACGGCGCCACGCTTTGTAATTGCCGTCGACCCACAGGGACAGAATCACCGTGTCGCGGCTGACCCGGTGAAACTCGCGCAGTATGGTGGTTCGGTGTTCAGCGTCGGCGACATGATGGAGCAGCCGCATGCAGAACACACAGTCAACACTGGCGTCATCGAGATCGATGGAAAATGCCGAGGTGCGCAAGGTCCGCACCCGCCCCTGGCTTTCACGTAGCTGATGGCGCCGGGCCACATCCAGCATGTCGGCGGAGTAGTCGGCGGCCAGAATTTCCCGGCTCGGGTGCTCCGCCAGCGTGGACCAGAAACGCCCGGCACCACAGGGCAGGTCCAGTACCAACCGGGGTTCTCCGGCTTGTTTCAAGGCCCGACGCGCCAATTGCTGATCGCGCCAGTTGGACAGCCGGCGGGACCAGCCATCCTGATGCTTGTTCAGATAGTGCTCGGCGTGTTGCAGGTCGTACTTTCTGGAAAATTCCAGTTCCACCGGCCGTGAATCCGACATGGCTCTACTCCATTGGGAATATCAGCCATAACAGTAAGAAAAGCCGCCTGAAACACTCGTCAAAGGGATGTCAAAATTTCGTTAAGTGGGTTTTTTTCCAAAAAAATCAGGACGATGACAGCGACACATGAAAACAGCAGCCGCCCGCGGGCAGGGAAGTTACCGAGATACGCCAGCCTTGACTGGCACAGATGCGTTTCACCAGAGAAAGACCGAGCCCCATACCCTCACCCCGGGCACTGCTGCCACGCACGAAGGGTTGAAACACCGTCACCTGCTCCGCCTCGGGGATACCGGCCCCGCTGTCCTCCACCTCGAAGCCCTGCGCCGACACCGTCAGGATGACACCGCCGCTCTCGGTGTAATGACAGGCATTGCGCAACAGGTTGCCCAGCACCGCGCCCAATAAAGTCGGGTTATAGGCATTGTCGGCACCGTCCTCGTCGTTCCGGTATCGCACCTGAAAAGCCAGGCCCTTGGCACGAATCCGCGGTGCCCAGCGCGCACATTGTTCTGCCACTACCTGTTCAAGAGAAGCATCGGCGGCGAAGGCCGAGTCTTCCGGGTCGTTGCGCGCCAGCATCAGGAAAGTGTCCACCAGACCGTGCATTTCCTCCACCGCGCGGGCAATGCGTTCAACCTGCTCCTTCTCCCTGTCCGCCAGCGGTCGGGCCGCCAGCAACTCACAACTGCCGGCGATCACCATCAGCGGCGTGCGCAGTTCGTGACTGACATCTCCGGTGAACAGACGCTCCCGTTCGAGGGACTCATGCAAACGCCGCAGCGTGGCATCAAAGGCCTCCGCCAAATGACCAATTTCATCGTCGGCGTAATGCAGGGCCAGTGGTGGAGAATGGGACAACAGCCGGTCTTCTTGCCGTACCTGCCAGGCCAGTGTCACCAGCGGCGCCATCACCTTGCGGGCCAATAACCAACCGAGCAGGCAGGCGGCCACCACGCTGAGCAGAAACCCCACCGCGACCACCTGGAACAACGCCTGCTCGCGCGCTTCGAATTCCTGCTGTTCCTGCAGCAACACGTAACGATGCCCGCTCTGATCTCGCACATAGGCGTAATAGGCCTCGCCACCACGCTCCAGTTCATGAAACCCCGGCGACAAAACCATCATCCATGGCTCCGACGGCAAGCCATCGCCAGCATCACTATAGAAACGGGTTTTGAAGTCCGGCCGCGGTGAAGCGTGTGACCGCGAATCATCGGAAAGAATGGCATCCAGTTTACGTCCCATCTCCTCCGACATCAGATGTTGTTCAACAAAATGAACGGAGAAGAAGATGCCAAACGAAAACAGTCCGCTGACCACCAGTGTCATCACCGTGAAAGCGATCACCAGACGCCGGACAAACGGCTGCCGGCTAGGCATCGGCACGATCCGAAAGTCGATAGCCGATACCGTGGACCGTGTGCAGCAGGGCCCGTTCGAAGGGTTTGTCGACGGTCTGACGCAGCTGATGGATATGGCTGCGCAAGCTGTCGCTGTCGGGCGGGTCTTCACCCCATAACGACGCTTCCAGGGCTTCCCGGCGCACTACCGCCGGACTTTTTTGCATCAACACTTCGAGCAGCTTCAAGGCCAGCGGATTCAGTTTCAGGGACTGTCCTCCCCGGCTCACTTCCAGGGTATCCAGGTCATAGCACAGGTCCGCCACTTGCAACCGGCGCTTGAGGTCACCCTGGCAGCGGCGCAGCACCGCCTCGATACGCGCCACCAGCTCCGACAGCGCGAACGGCTTGATCAGATAGTCGTCGGCCCCGGTACGCAACCCCTTGACCCGATCATCCAGCGCATCGCGGGCGGTCAGCATAATGATCGGCGTGGTCACGCCCGCGTCCAGACGCAGCCGCTCGCACAACCGATAGCCGTCCATACCCGGCAGCATGATATCCAGCAGAATCAGGTCGAAAGGCTGGGTTACCGCCAGGTGCAGCCCGCTGACTCCATCCCGGGCACAATCCACCGTGAACCCCTTCAACTGAAGGTAATCCATCACGTTGGCCAGAATGTCCGGGTTATCCTCGATGACCAGAATACGCACATCGCTCTCCGACACTGCGGATCAAAACACCCAAACTGAAGACCCTCTGTCCCCGGATTACGTTCCACCAGACCCGGTCTCCATCCGCATTTCTTCATCCCCCCTTCATCCTCCCGTCACCTTTAACCGGGCCCTTACAAACCGACACATGGCACTGCCGTACTAAACGTAAGTGCCACGGTGCCGGTGCAATTCCCTGCCTACCCTTGGGGCATTTATTGACCGTCTTTCAGCGGGGATCAGCATGGATCACAAACGTCGTGCTCTGGTACGGACACTCGGGGCAGGCAGCACTTTGGTATTGGCCGGCTGTGGCGGGGGCGGCGGTGGTGGCGGCAGCCCGCCCGTGGGCAATCCCGAAGCCCCCAATCAGCCCACGGACCCCGGTACGCCGACCCCGCCATCACCGGAGCCGGAAACCCCGGCACCGCCCAACGTCCGTTTTCTGCATGGCGTGGCCTCCGGCGACCCGCTCTCCACGCAAGTGATCCTGTGGACCCGGGTCACTCCCGAGGAAGACGCCGTGGTAACGGTCACCGCCACCGTCGCCACGGATCCCGCCATGACCGCGGTGGTGGCTCAATACCAGGCCGTGGCCAGCGCCGATGGCGACTATTGCGTCAAGGTGGACGCCACCGGACTGCTGCCCGGCCGCTGGTATTACTACCGGTTCGAGGTGGGGCAGCAGCGCTCCCCGGTGGGCCGCACCCGCACTTTCCCGGCATCCTGGAATGCCGTTGACCGCGCTCGTTTCGCGGTGGTGTCCTGCTCCAATTTCCCCAATGGTTACTTCTCGGTCTACAAAGCGGTGGCGGAACTGGGCGATCTGGATTTCGTGCTGCACCTGGGGGATTACATCTACGAATACGGCGCCGGCGAGTACGGAGACTTTCCCGAACGCGTGCCGGATCCGCCGCACGAAATCGTCACCCGGGAGGACTACCGCCGGCGCCACGCCCAGTATAAAACCGATGAGGACCTGCAGGCGCTGCACCAACAGTTCCCGATGATCGCGATCTGGGATGACCATGAGTCCGCCAACGACAGCTGGCACGGTGGCGCCGAGAATCACGACCCCCTCACCGAAGGCGTTTGGGAACAGCGCAAGAACGCCGCTCGCGACGTGTATTTCGAATGGATGCCGATACGCCCCCGCGAACCCGGCAACACCGACGTCATTTACCGCCGCTTCCACTTCGGCGATCTGCTCGACCTGACCCTGCTGGATACCCGGCTGGAAAGCCGTGACGCGCCGCTGCCGGCGGTGGCCGGTTCACTGGACCCGAAGCGCAACGCCCCGGATCGCCGTCTGATCAGTACCGAACAGATGGACTTCCTGCTCGACGGCCTGGACAACGCCCGGGGCCACTGGCGGTTCATCGGCCAACAGGTCATGTTCTCCCAGCTCAATATTCTTGAAATCCCCGGCCTGACCCCGGCAATGAAAGGTCAGTTGCTGGCCATCAACATGGATCAATGGGACGGCTATACCGCTGATCGCGACACGATCCTCAAACATCTGGAAGACCACCGCATCGATAACGTGATCGTGCTCACCGGGGATATTCACACCTCCTGGGCCAATGAGCTGTACCGCAATCCCGCGGTACTGGTGGGCGACCTGTTTGCCCGTCCGCTGGCGGCGGAATTCGTCACCCCTTCGGTTACCAGCCCCGGCTTCCCCGAGGGCCTGGCGGAGCTGGCCTCGGTGGCGCTGCCGGTGGTGAATCCGCACATCCGTTACACCGAACTGAAAACCCACGGTTTCATACTGGTGGATGTGACCCGGGCACGCGCGCAAGCCGAGTACTACTACGTCAACAGCATCGATGCCTATGACCTGCGCGGGCAGCTCAATGATCGCCTGACCAAGGTCGTGGCGGTGGAAAGCGGCAACAGCCGCATCAAGGAAGACCTGCCGGTTTCCCGTCCTCGAACCTTGCGCACCGCCCTGTTCCATCCTCCCGTCGAGCCCAACCAGGAAGAGGTAATGTCATGAAGCCCCTATGGACCCTGCTGCCACTGTTGGCGGCTTTGACACTGGCCGCCTGCGGAGGCGGTGGCTCCTCTGGCAGTGATGCCGACGGTGGCGCCAACCCCGATCCCAGCGCCCCCGGGGATGGCGACGGCAATAATGGCGGTGACGGGGATGGCGGAAGTGATGGCGGTGATGGCAACGGGGACCCTGATCCGGATCCCGAGCCGGAGCCTGAACCGGAACCCTTGGCGTCCCTGCGTTTCATCGTGATCGGCGACTCCGGCAGCGGTTCATCCGGACAATACGCGGTGGGGGAAGCCATTGCCGCCGTCTGTAATCGCAAAGGCGGCATGGACGAAACATCCGCCGCCGCCGGCTGCCACCTCGCCCTGGGACTGGGCGACAACATCTATGAATCCGGGGTCACCAGCGTCGATGATCCCCAGTTCGAGGAAAAATTCGAGAAACCTTTCGAACCGATCCAATTGCCGTTCTACATGGTATTGGGCAATCACGACAATACCGGTTATGTGGGCGGTGACGGCGCCGGCAACGCCCGTGGCGAATTCCAGGTCGACTATCATTACTTCGATGGCCGCTTGTCCAACCGCTGGAAAATGCCGGACCGGTACTACCGGCACACTCCCGCCCCAACCACCCGTGACGGCAGCCCGCTGGTGGATTTCTTCGCGCTGGATTCCAACCCCATCGCCGGCGGTTTCGCCGACCCGGACATCGCCTATGCCTACCACACCTATGGCGTGGACCAGCGCAACTGGGCGGTGAACGCCCTGGCCGGTTCCAACGCGGTATTCAAGATCGCCATGGCGCATCACCCTTATCTCTCCAACGGTTCCCACGGCAATGCCGGTAACTATGACGGCGTACCGCGTCAGATTCTACCGGTGCTGGCCGGCACCCGCTGGAAGGCGTTTCTGGAAGAGGCGGTGTGCGATCAGGCCGACTTCTTCCTGGCCGGTCATGATCATGATCTGCAAGTCCTGCCGGGCGTGCCGTCCTCCTGTGGCCGCACCGAATTCATGGTCAGCGGCGCCGCCGGCAAACATCGCTCCATTGACGATCCGCAGCGCAACCAGGCGCTGTTCCAGCAAGGTGATGAATACGGTTTCATGTGGCTGCAGGCCACCGAGGCGGATGAGCAGAACCAGACTCCGGCATCTTTGTGCCTGGAAGTCTATGTGGTGGATAAAGACGCGGAAGGGCTTGGCGTCATCGACGGCAGCGCTGAGCTGACCCCGGCGTTCACGCACTGCTATGACAAACAACCGAAAACCGGTCTTACCCCGGGTAACGATTTTACCGGCCAACCGATTGGCGACGGTGCCCTGCCACTGCCTTTGCCCGAGGACTTTGACGCCACCTTCACCGGCCCGCTGAAGGAACTGCGCGAAGCCCTGGTGTCGGGTTTCACCGAAGCCGGTGCGGATTTGCCGCCTGAGATGCGACAGACACTGGACCAGCTGATCGCCGGCATGGACATTCTGCTCAACGCCCTGGATGCGGCCACCGCCGCCATTGTCAACGGTGACAGCAGCGAAATCACTCAGTCGGTGGAAGCGGTGCTGGCCGCCGCCGAGCAACTGCAGGCCATTGATACCAGCGGCCTGCCGGCGCCGTTTGATCAATTGGGCGGTGCCTTCCAGTCTCTGGCCGCCGGTATCGGCAGCGGTGAAACCGAGCCGGGCGAGGGCAGCACCGTGGATGACATCGCCTTCATCGCCGGCCCCCTGGTGGAACTGTCCCGCAACCTGCACAACATCCTGGATGGCATCGAGGAAGTGATGCCCGAGGAGGTGCCGGTGTTCGCCGGGCTCACGTCGGTACTGTCCACCGTCACCCTGGGACTGGCCAACACGCTGGAGCAGCTGGTGGCGCTGGATGTCAGCGCCGGCGGTGACGAATTGGTGGGGACGGTCCAGCAAACCCTGGAGAATCTGGTCAACGATGTGCTCTGGCTCAACAAGATTCCCGGAGCCGGGGATTACACTACCCTGCCCGGCGACTTTCTCTCTTCGGTGCTGTCCACCCTGGTGAGAGAGATCACCACGATACTGGATACGGTATTGGAAGGGCCGCTGGATCTTCTCCGCGACCTGCTGTCGCCGATCACCGGATTATTGCGGGACCTGCTGTCCGGTTTGTTTGGCTAGAGCAAGCGTTTCTGCTCCACGGAGCCCGTTATACCGAGGCCACTACGGAGCCACTGTGGGAAGAGGCCCGGGCGGCGCTCCGCTTGGCCGCGAATGCCCGGGCCGTTGGGCATTCGCTTGCAAGCAAGCTTCCCACAGCGGCTTCGTAGTCCTTTCTGCCCTAGCGACAACCCTATTTCGCGCCGCTCAATTGCAACATGTGAATCACCGTGGCGCGGATTTCATCGTCGCTGCAATCCATGCACCCGCCTCGGGGCGGCATGGCGTTAACGCCGTTGACGGCCTCGCGCACGATAGCTTCAAAGCCTTCTTCCTCCACTTCGTGGGACCAGTGCAAGCGGTTTTCCTTGGCCACGACCGGCGCTCCGCCGGCGCCGCTGGAATGACAAACCACGCAGTATTGTCGATAGATGGACGCGCCATCACGAGCCACCACTTCCCCGGCGGAGGAAGCTTCCTCCGCATCCGTGCAGGCCGCCAGTACCAGCGGCAATGTCATGATTAAAAAAAATCGTATCAGCATGATTGGCTCTTGGCGGTACGCCCCCGGAATCAAACACGATAAAAAAAGACGTTTTAGACGGCGCCAGCAGCGCGCGCCAAAAAGTATACCGTTGCCGTCTGGCATGAACATGACAATCGGAGGCGAGCCGGACGACGCCCGGGTCAAGGGAGGGGGTGTTCGGGTCAGCGGGAGGGGACACCGGATTTCAGATCAAGGGGCAACCCCGCCACCACCAGACGAACGTTCTGGCAACGTTGCGCCAACGCCTGATTGAGCCAGCCCAGTTCATCGCCGAAGCGGCGGGTCAGGGGATCCATGCCGATGATGCCAAGACCCACTTCATTGCTGACAATCACCAGCGGGCCGGGATAGCCGATCAGAGCCTTAAGAAAATCATCACGCTCCTCCCGGCAGCGTTCCTCGCCAGCGTGCAGGAGGTTGCTCAGCCAGAGGCTCATGCAATCGATCAACAGACACGGTGACGAAGGCGCCTGCTCGCGCAAGACCCGGCCCAGCGCCAACGGCTCTTCCACCAGCCCCCAATGGTCCGGACGGCGGCGGCGGTGCCGCTCGATACGATCCCGCATCTCCCCGTCCCCGGCGGTGGCGGTGGCCACATAGGTCACCGGACGGCCGCTGCTCGCCGCCGCCCGCTCCGCTTCCGCGCTTTTGCCGGAACGGATACCACCGAGGATCAGGGTATGCGCCATCAGGATCAGCTCGCGGCGCGCAGCGCCGGAGAGGCGACCTTGCCGTTGAGCTCGGCCTTGGCGGCTTCGTATTCCCGCGCCAGACGGTCCACGTGTTCGGCCGCGGAAGTCACCTTGTCCACCGTGCCAATGCCCTGGCCGCAGCCCCAGATGTCTTTCCAGGCCTTGGCCTTGCTGCTGCCGCCGGAACCGAAGTTCATCTTCGACGGATCGCTTTCCGGCAGGTCTTCCGGATCGAGGCCGGCATTGCGGATGGAGGGCGCCAGGTAGTTACCGTGCACGCCGGTGAACAGGTTGCTGTAGACGATATCGTTGGCGGAGCTGTCGACGATCATCTGCTTGTAGCCTTCCGCCGCGTTGGCTTCCTCGCTGGCGATGAACATGGAGCCGATGTAGGCCAGGTCCGCGCCCATGGCCTGGGCGGCAAGAACGGAACGGCCATTGGCGATGGAACCGGACAGCCCGATCGGACCGTCGAACCACTGGCGCAGTTCCTGAACCAGGGCGAACGGCGACAACTTACCGGCGTGACCACCAGCACCGGCGGCCACCGCGATGAGGCCGTCCGCGCCCTTCTCAATGGCCTTGCGGCCGAAGCGGTCGTTGATGACGTCGTGCAGGGTAATGCCACCCCAGCTGTGCACGTGCTGGTTGAGGTCCTCGCGGGCGCCCAGGGAAGTGATCACCAGCGGTACCTTGTACTTCTCGCACAGCTCCAGATCCTGTTCCAGACGATCATTGGTCTTATGCACGATCTGGTTCACCGCGAACGGCGCGGACGGCTGGTCCGGATGATCACGGTCCCAGGCCGCCAGCTCCTCGGTGATCCGGTGCAGCCATTCGTCCAACTGTGAAAGCGGACGGGCATTCAGAGAAGGGAAAGAGCCGATCACGCCGGATTTGCACTGGGCGATGACCAGATCCGGATTGGAGATGATGAACAGCGGTGAACACAGCACCGGCAAACGCAGCCGGCTGGCGATGGAATCAGGAAGTGCCATGGGAAGTCCTCTTCGTTCCGGCGCCCCGTGGACGGCCGGTCCTATTGTTTACGTAATGGTTTACGTTAAAAACGGGTTTACGTTGTAAATTCAATGAGCTGCTCGAAGACAGCTCGCCTCGGGATGGCGGTAAGATTTACACCGTATATCTTTAAAGATCAAGCCTGATCTTCATCCACCGGGGGGCCCGGTTCCAGCGACGGCGGTGAAGCCAGCATGCCCGCATACAGGGTGCGCATGCATTTTTCGCGCAAGGTATCGGCGTCGATTTCCCGATCCAGGCGGCCGGCCATCTCCAACACCACGATGCCGTGCATGGTGGCCCAGAACATATAGCCGATCAGATCCGCGTCCCCCTGCAGCAGGCCGGCATCAATCATTAACTGCACATATCCGATCATGGTGTCGTGGGCACGGGCATTGGCCTTGACCAGTTCCGGATAACGTTCCTCATCCTGCATGGAGAAGTCGAACATCATCTGGTAGGCGGCGGGATAGCGCTTGGCGAAACGGACGTAAGCATCGCCCACGGCGCGGGCCTTGGCGCGCACATCCGGAGCCCGGCTCACCGCCCGGGACAAGGACGAGGCGAACTTGTTATAAGCAGCCGCGCGCACGGCGGCGAGGATTTCGTCCTTGTCGCGGAAGTAGCGATACGGCGTCATCGCGCTGACACCCAGTTCAGCGGCGATCTGCCGCATGGTCACGTTTTCCCGCCCGTGCTCGATGAACAAACGGGTGGCGACATCGCACACCCGCTTACGAAACACCGCCACTTCCTGATCGGTCTTCGGTTTTTTCGACACCCGGCTCTCCCCAGTTACGCCATTGGCGCGGACCTCGGTTATGGATTTATAGTGTAAACGATAACAAAGACCGATATCGGGAGAGATCATGAGTACAACAACACCGCCCGCTGGCGGCAACGCGGGGCCGCTGACCGGTGTCCGTGTTCTGGATTTCGGCCGTTTCATCGCCGGCCCTTTTTGCGCCGCGCTGTTGGCGGAGTTCGGCGCCGATGTGATCCGGGTGGAACGCCCGGAAGGCGCGGAAGACCGTTTCCTGATGCCGGTGACTGACGACGGCACCGGTGCCTTGTATCTGCAAATGAACCGCAATAAACGCTCGCTGGCCCTGGACGTGACCAGCGACGAGGGCCGCGCCATCGTGCGCCGGCTGCTGGCCAACACCGATGTGGTGGTGGCCAATCTGCCCCCCACCACCCTGCGCAAAATGGGCCTGGATTACGCCACGCTCAGCGCCATCAAGCCGGATATCATTCTGGTCAACCTCAGCGCCTACGGTCAGGAAGGTCCGTGGAGCACCCGCCCCGGCTTCGACAGTATCGGCCAGGTGATGTGCGGCGGCGTATACCTCAGTGGCGAGGACGGCAAGCCCCGCCGCACCCAGGTCAACTGGGTGGACCACGCCACCGCCACCCACGCGGCTTTCGGCACCCTGCTGGCGTTGATGGAACGCAATCTCAGCGGACGTGGTCAGGAGGTCACCGGGGCCCTGCTGAATACCGCGCTGTCCGCCCACGCCCAGCCCCTGGTGGAACAGCATCTGATCGCCAGCGACCGTCAGCCGGCGGGCAACCGGGGCATTTTCACCAACCCCGGCGATCTGTTCGAAGCCCGTGACGGCTGGCTGGTGCTGCAGGCGGTGGGCAATCCCCTGTTCCGCCGGCTGGCAAAACTGATCGATGAGCCGCAGTGGCTGGAAGATCCCCGCTTCCAGGACGATGAGGGGCGCGGCGCCCATGGCGAGGAACTGTGTGAACGCATCGCCGCCTGGTGCGCGGAACGCACCCTCGACGAGGCACTGGACGCGCTGGCGGAGGCGCGCATCCCCTCGGCACCGGTGCTGTCTCCGGCGCAGTCCCTGGCTCATCCCCAGGTTCAGGCCACCGGCATGCTGCAGCCAATGACCATTCCTGGACTGGACAAGGAAGCGCTACTGGCGACGGCCCCGGTGAATCTGTCGCGCACCCCGGGCAGCCTGCGCCGACCACCGCCGCGTCTCGGCGAGCATAACGAGGAAATCCTGGCCGAACTGGAACGGTCGGAACAGGCCGGCTAAGGCCTGTTCGGCACCGATCGGCCGCTTCCCGCGGAGCGGACTACGAAGTCTCTGTGGGAAGCTTGCTTGCAAGCGAATTCTTGAGGAACCAGGCCAATTCGCTTGCAAGCAAGCTTCCCACAGCCACGGCGTGGCAGCCTCCGATTTCAGGTCTTCTCGCTCTCAGCCCCGCCCGACAAACGGCATTTTGGTGGCCATGATGGTCATGAACTGCACGTTGGCGTCCAGTGGTAGCCGCGCCATGTGCACCACCGCGTCGGCCACATGGGCCACGTCCATCATCGGCTCCACCAGGATATCGCCGTTGGCCTGGGGAATGCCGCGCCGCATCGGCTCGGTCATTTCGGTAGCGGCGTTGCCGATGTCGATCTGGCCGCAGGCGATGTTGTAAGCGCGACCATCCAGCGAGGTGGATTTGGTCAGCCCGGTCATGGCGTGCTTGGTGGCGGTGTAGGGGGCCGAGCGCGGTCGCGGCGAGGTGGCGGAGATCGAGCCGTTGTTGATGATACGCCCGCCTTGTGGGCTCTGCTCTTTCATGATGCGAAACGCCTCCTGGGTGCACAGAAAGGCTCCAGTCAGATTGGTGTCCACCACCGCCCGCCAGTGTTTCACCGACAGCTCTTCCAGCGGCACCGGCGGAGCGCCGATACCGGCGTTGTTGAACAACAGATCGAGCCGGCCGTACTGCTCCTTCACCTTGGTGAACAGGGCCTTCACCGAATCCGGGTCGGTGATATCGGTGGCGATGGCCAGCGCCTGATCCGGCCCCAACCCGGCGTCCGCCAGCCCCTGTTGCAGACGCTCGCCATTACGGCCGGCGGCTCCCACGCGATAACCGGCGCTCACCAGCGCCAGCATCACCGCGCGTCCGATTCCGGTACCGGCGCCGGTCACAATGGCCACGGGAGATGAACTCATCACTGCTCTCCTTCCTGTTCGGGTTATACTGTCGGCCCCGTTTTTCAAAGCCGATTCGCCATGAAATACGCCATTCTGCCCGTTACCCCTTATGAACAGAACTGTTCTTTCCTGGTGTGCGAGGACACCGGCAAGGTCGCCATCGTCGACCCCGGCGGCGATTTGCCCCGCATCCACCAGGCTCTCGAGCAGCTCGGTGGCAAGGCGGAAAAGATCCTGGTGACCCACGCTCATCTGGATCACGTGGGCGGTGTCGCGGACCTGGCGGAAGCACTGGGCGTACCGATCGAAGGGCCCCATCGTGACGACCAGTTCTGGATCGACATGCTGCCACAACAGTCGCAGATGATGGGTTTTCCGCCCGCTCGCCCCTTCACCCCCGCCCGCTGGCTGGAACACGGCGATACCGTCACTGTCGGCACGACGGAACTCAAGGTCTTGCATTGCCCCGGCCATACTCCCGGGCATGTGGTGTTCTTCCAGCCGGAAGCCGGACTGGCGGTGGTCGGCGACGTGCTGTTCAACGGCTCCATCGGCCGTACCGACTTCCCCCGGGGCGACTACCCGACCCTGATCGACGCCATCCAGACCAAGCTGTTCACCCTGGGCGACGACGTGGCGTTCATCCCCGGGCACGGACCAATGTCCACCATCGGCCACGAGCGCCAGCACAACCCTTTCGTCGCCGATCATCGCGGCTAAGGGTCAAGGCTTCATTTACAACAGGGGCCGGGGTAAGGTGCTGTTCGGTTCCCGCCCGGCCGATCAGGAGACCCTCAATGCCGGATAATCATACCCAGCTGTGCAAACTGGCCTATGTTTTGCTTCTTCTGGGCATCCTTACCGGCGGCCTTACCGCGCTGGTGGCGGTGGTGATCGCGCACCTTCATGCACCGCAGACCGACGACCCGGTCCGCGCGCATTTTCGCTTCCAGTACCGGACATTCTGGATCGGCCTGTTGTATTACTTTATCTCCGGGCTGACCACGCTGGCGCTGATCGGCTGGGTACTGTTGACCATCACGGTGGTGTGGTGGGTAATACGGGGTCTGCGCGGTCTGGACAAGCTGAATCGCGGCCAGCCACCGGCCAATCTGGAAACCTGGGGCTTTTAACCCGCCCCGTTCTTGCCACCGTGGCCTATACCGCCATGGAATGTTGTCATAAAACCTTCACCGGCCATCGGCACACTGTCGGGCCTGTTTTATCGGGAGTTCACCATGCCTTCTCCGCGTTCTCTTCTGATCCTGATCTTCGCCACCCTGGCCCTCACCGCTTGCGCGCGCAATCCGGTGGTTCAGCTTTATGATGGTCCGAAAAAGCCGGACACCCAGGTCTTGACGGTGCGGGTCCCGACCCAGATGGAAGTCGTCACCATCAATGGCCAGGAGGTAAAAGGCGCCAACACCTTCTTCAATACCTCCCACAAGGATCTGAAGCTGACCCCCGGCACCTATGAAATCGTGGCCTACTACAAGGAACTGTGGGATCTGAACTCGGAAAGCCACGAAGTAATGAAGTCCGACCCGGTGATTTTCCCGGTCAGCGGCAAGGCCGGCCAGTCCTACGCCATGAACTACAAGCAGCCGGAAAACGCCCGCGAAGCCCGGGAGCTGGCGAACAACTTCTCCGGCTGGGTGGAGAACACCGCCACCGGCGAAAAGACCCCGACCCAGCCCAGTGGCCTGGTGCTCAAGCGCAGCATTCTGGCGCCACTCACCGGCACCGAGGTGGAATCCTCCACCAGCGAAGCGGTAGCGCCCAAGCCCGCCGCCGTGATCGCGCCCCAGGAAGCGGCCTCCGCGCCGGCTCCGGCCCCCGCTCCTTCCTCCTCTCCGGCACCGGCGGCACCGGCCGGCAGCTATGTGGATACCCTGAAAGCCCAGTGGAACCAGGCCACGCCCGAGGAGCGTCGCGAGTTCCTGCAGTGGATTTCCAAGTAAGCTCTGACCGCCAGCAGCCCGCGCTCACGCGGCGCTGGCGCTGATTCGCGGCCAGGGCCGCTCCCACAGTGTTTCTTCGAAGTTGCTGTGGAAGTGGCCCGGGCGGCGTATCAGCAACGTCTTCCGCTATCCCGCGTCGCCCTGCAAGGTCGCCACTATTTTGCGCGCACCGCCGTGATCCCGGTGCTCGCACAGATAGATTCCCTGCCAGGTGCCCAGGGCCAGGGTCCCGTCGTGGAGCGGCACGGACAGCGACGGCCCGATCAGCACGCTCTTGATATGCGCGGGCATGTCATCCGGCCCTTCCAGGGTGTGCTCGTAGTGCGGCGCGTCCGGCGGCACCATCACATTGAAATGGCGCTCCAGATCACCGCGCACATCCGGGTCCGCGTTTTCGTTGACGGCCAGGGAGGCGGAAGTGTGCTGGATGAACAAATGCAGCAGCCCCACCCGGTAACGGCCCAATTCCGGCAGCGCTTCGACCACTTCGCGGGTGATCAGGTGGAAGCCCCGGGCCCGGGGCTTCAGGGTGATGGTCTGCTGATACCACATGGCTCATCCCCCCTGGTTGACGACATTGACCGGCTGTCCGTTCCGCCAGGCATGGATGTTTTCCACGACCTGGTCGACCATACGCTGGCGGCATTCGGTACTGACCCAGGCACTGTGCGGAGTGACGATCAGATTCGGCACCTCACCGCTGAGCAGAGGGTGATCCGCCGGTGGCGGCTCCTGGCTGAGCACGTCGAGGGCGGCACCGCCCAGATGCCCCGCCCGCAATGAGCGCTCCAGCGCTGCTTCATCCACCAAGGGCCCGCGGGCGGTATTGATCAGGAAAGCGCCGGGACGCAGGGCGGCCAGGAACTCATCGTTGACCAGCCCCTGGGTGTCGGCGGTGAGCGGGCAATGCAAACTGACGACATCGGCGCGACGAAGAAATTCCGGCAGCGGTACCCGATCCGGTGCCGGGCTCGCGCCAGGGCGCAACGACGCGGCCACCAGCACGTCCATTCCCATTGCCCGGGCAATGGCCGCCACCCGCTGTCCCAGAGCACCGTAGCCGATAATACCGAGGGTACGGCCGGCCAGATCCACCACCGGGTAGTCCATGCGGCAAAACATGGTCGACTCGCTCCAGCGCCCCTGTTGGGCATCCCGATCGTAGCGGTGCCATTGCGTGGCCAGGCCCAGCATCAGTGCCACCGCGTGCTGAGCCACGGTGGCGGTGGAGTAGCCCACCACATTGCTGACCACGATGCCTTTTTCCCGAGCCGCCTCCAGATCCACATTGTTGGTGCCGGTGGCGGAGATACCGATAAACTTGAGGTCCGGGCAAGCGTCCATCACCGCCCGGTCGATGACCACCTTGTTGGTCACCGCCACGGCGGCGCCGGCCAGACGTTCGGCCACCTGCTCCGGGGCAGTGCGATCATGGAAGGTCCAACCGGACAGCGCGGTGCGCAGCGCCGACAGATCCAGCTCGGAGGGCTTGATGGTTTCGATGTCGAGAAATACGCCTTGCATGGGAGATCCTTCGTTATGAAACCGGACGGGCCACTATGCTAACGGAATTGCTCGAGGAAATGGGCTTCGAATCCGCTCTGGAACAGCCCCGGGTGGCGGCCAGCGCCTGCCTGCTGGGCCAACCGGTGCGCTACGATGGCGGCCACAAATACCACACCGCCGTGGCCAACACCCTGGCGGCCCGGGTCACCCTGGTGCCACTGTGTCCAGAAACCGCCATCGGCCTGCCGGTGCCCCGCCCTCCGATCCAGGTGGTGCTTGTGGGTGGAGCGCAACGGGTGCGCGGCCTGGCCGCGCCGGACGATGATTTCAGTGATGCTCTGTCGGAGTACGCCGACAGCCTGGCGCCGGCACTGGATGGCATGGTGTTGAAATCGCGCTCGCCCAGCTGCGGCTTTGGCACCACACCGCTGCACAACGAGAGCGGCGCGGAAGTCGGTGTCACCAGCGGCGCTTTCGCCGCCCGGCTTCATACTCGCCGGCCGGCCTTGCCGCTGTGCAACGACAGCGATCTGGATAGCGAGGGCGCACTCGCCGATTTCCTGTTGCAAGTCCACTGCCATCGGCACCAGCGGTTGGGAGGCTCCCTTGCCGATTTGCGACAACGGGCACGACACCTGGCTCCGGGCCCGCGGCAGTCGCTACTGTGGTATCTACAGCGCCGTTGACACCATCACCGCGCGGTCACCAGATCCACATAACCAGAGCGGTGATGAGCCCGAACAACAGGCACAATCCGATGAACGGCCGCCAGGGGAAACGCTGCCGGGGTTCTTCCTCCAATTGCTCGTGGAGGTATTCACGCAGCAATCGGGTATTGCGCGTATTCGCTTTGAACACCGCGTCGAAGGCATCGCCCACCACCGGCAGCAGGCCGCCGAGAAAGTCCACCAGGATATTGCGCACCATACGCCGTTTGACCTTGCCGCTGGCACCCACTTTCCGGGCTTGCAGCAGCACATAGCCGGACAACAGCAAGCCCACCACATCGCCGATACCGGGAATCAGGCCGACAAGGGCTTCCAGGCCGATACGAAAGCGGGTGAAAGGAATACCGATACTGGAATCAGTCCAGGTGCTGAACCGGTCAAGCCGCTCCAGCACCGCCTGATAACGCTGACGTTCCTTCTCATCCATGCACTGATCTCCTTTCCAATCTATGGAGGCGATTATTCCAGATAAGTGTAGCCAGCCAGACCATCGCGAATATCGTTCAAAAAGACCTGCCGGCGTGATTCGTCCAGATGGGCGTCCCGGCACCGGTTCTCCAGGGTTTCCAATAATCGTTGCGGATCGAAATTGACGTAACGCAACACGGTGCTGACGGTATCCCCCTGGATCGCGTGGGCCAGTTCAATGTCGCCATTCTCCGTGACAGTGACATCCACCGAGTCGGTATCACCAAACAGGTTATGCATGTCACCAAGAATCTCCTGATAAGCGCCAACCATGAAGATGCCAAGATGGCCATTCAGGGTCTCCGGCAGCGGCAGGCTGCTCTCCACGCCCTCGCCGTCCACGTACTGATCAATACGGCCATCCGAGTCACAGGTGATGTCCTGCAAGACCCCCCGGCGGGTGGCCGGCTGATCGAGCCCGGACAAAGGCAGCACCGGAAACACCTGATCGATACCCCAAACGTCTGGCACGGACTGGAACACGGAAAAGTTCACGAACAGCTTGTCGGCCAGACGTTCATTGAGCTGATCCAGCAATTCCCGCTGCTGCCGGCGGCGCGGATCCAGGCGCTGGCGCAAGCGCAGCAGCGCATTCACGTACAGCTGCTCGGCGCGGGCACGCTCAACGATGCCGAGGTCGCCATTGAGGTAACGCAGCTGCAGATCCTGCCAGGCGCCCATCAGCTCAGGATACAGCTCCAGCAGGTTGCCTTCCCCACGTTCCAACTGACCGTTCAGCCGCCACAGTTCATGCAGTTCCACACTGTCGTCGTCACCGGGCGGCTGCACCTCCGCCACGGTCTGTCGCTCTTCGTCTGTGATATTGAGCAACAGCACCGCATGATGGGCGGTGAGCGCGCGGCCGGACTCGGAAATCACGTCGGGGTGCGGCAAGTCATGGGCGGCACACTGTTCGGCCAGGGTGTGGACAATGTGCCAGGCGTAATCGGCCACGCCATAGTTCATCGAGCAGTAGGAGCGCGAGTGCGTGCCTTCGTAGTCCACGCCGAGGCCGCCGCCCACGTCCACGGTATCCACCGGCGCGCCCAGGCCACGCAGTTCCACGTAGTAGCGGGCCGCCTCGCGCATACCGGCCTTGATGTCCTGGATGTTGGCCACCTGGGAGCCCAGGTGAAAATGCAGCATGCGCACACAGGACAATTTGCCGGCATTCCGGCAGTGCGCCACCGCCTCGATCAGTTGCGGCGCGCTCAGACCGAATTTGGATTTCTCACCCCCGGTGTTCTGCCAGTTGCCCTTGCCGATGTTCATCAGACGCACGCGCAGGCCAATGATCGGCTCCACCCCGATCCGGTCCGCCTCTTCCAGCAACAGCGGTAGCTCCGAGAGCTTTTCCACCACGATATGCACCTTGAACCCGAGGGTCTGCCCCATCAGCGCCAGACGGAGGTATTCGCGGTCCTTGTAGCCGTTGCAGACCACCGTGTCGCCAGGATTGGACAACGCCAAGACCGCCAGCAACTCGGGCTTCGAGCCTGCTTCCAGGCCGACCCGATCACCGTCCTCGCGGGCGCGGATGATCTCATGCACGACCCGGCGCTGCTGGTTCACCTTGATCGGATAAACCGGCGTGTACTCCCCCCGGTATGCCAGATCATCGATGGCGGCCCCGAAGGCCGTGGACAAACGCCGCACCCGGTCCTTGAGAATGCCGGAAAACCGGGCCAGCACCGGAGGCCGCAACCCAGCCCCTCGGCAGGCTTCCAGCACCGTCTCCAATGGCGCTTCGGCGCCATCGCCGCCCTGTGGTCGCACACACAAGCGTCCCTGGTCATCGATACGGAAATAGCCATCCCCCCAGCGATCCACATTATAGATGGCGTCAAAGGGGCGTTCCGGGGCGGTGCTCATAGACTGGCAATCCTTGGTGGGGAAGTAATGACTGACTCAATTATGGGCCATCATGAAGGGGTGGCAAAGACGCCGGACGCCGGACGCCGGACGCCGGACGCCGGACGCCGGACGCCGGACGCCGGACGCCGGACGCCGGTAATGCAAAACCAGACCCAACGCCCTGGCAAGCACTAAAACGCTTTTTTATGGTTCATCGCGGTTTGGCGGGCCACGGCGCTTCAATCATGGACACGGGTCCGTAACGGAAGGGGCTACCAAGCCGCTATATTCGCCAGCAAGCCGGTCTCCCACGGATCTGCCACGAAACCGCTGTGGGAAGCTTGCTGGCAAGCGAATATCCCAACACCAGAGGGCCGGAACTCGCCAGCAAGCTGATCTCCCACGGATCTGCCACGAAGCCGCTGTGGGAAGCTTGCTGGCAAGCGAATATCCCAACACCAGAGGGCCGGAACTCGCCAGCAAGCCGGTCTCCCACGGATCTGCCACGAAGCCGCCGTGGGAAGCTTGCTGGCAAGCGAATATCCCAACACCAGAGGGCCGGAACTCGCCAGCAAGCTGATCTCCCACGGATCTGCCACCAAGCCACTGTGGGAAGCGGCCCGGGCGGCGCTCCGCTTGGCCGCGAATGCCCTGAGCCGTTGGCGATTCGCTTGCCAGCAAGCTTCCCACAGCGGCGCTGTAGCCACCTCTGAAGGGAGGTCTTCGAGGTAACCGGGCAATACGGGAGCCCCCGCCGGAGCGACGTTAAAATTGCTCCCGGCAATTTTTTATTGCCGCAACGCCCCGCAGCCCCGGGTTTTGACTTCAGCGTCTGGCGTCCAGCGCTTTTCTATAGGCGCGAGTGCCGCTGGCCAGTACAATCGACGCCGTTCCCTCCACCACCCATTAGCGGGAAGAGTCCTATGAGCGCCCAAGACGGCAATTGGTTCATCGAGCATTTCGACTCCGCCGGCGTGGCCTTCGGCCTGCGCCTCAAACAAAAGCTGGAAGCTGTGCAAACCCCCTACCAGCACATCGAAATGTGGGAAACCGACACCTTCGGCTATCTGATGACCATCGACGGCGCCACCATGCTGAGCAGCCGCGATAACTTCCTCTACCACGAGATGATGGCGCACCCGGCTCTGTTCGCGCACGCGGCGCCGCGCCGTGTGTTGATCATCGGCGGCGGCGACTGCGGCACCTTGCGCGAGGCGCTGCGCCACGGCGGTGTGGAGAAAGCGGTGCAGATCGACATCGACGAACAGGTCACCCGCTTCTCCGAGAAGTATTTC
Source organism: Alcanivorax sp. 24 (assembly GCF_004360225.1). Classification (GTDB taxonomy): domain Bacteria; phylum Pseudomonadota; class Gammaproteobacteria; order Pseudomonadales; family Alcanivoracaceae; genus Alloalcanivorax; species Alloalcanivorax xiamenensis. The sequence continues at coordinate 200,673 of NZ_SNUA01000001.1, read as the reverse complement.
CCGGAATTGTGCGAGTCCAATGACGACCCGCGCGCCGAACTGCGCTTCGAGGACGGCGTCAAGTTCATGCAGGACTGCGAGCCCGGCCAGTTCGATGTCATCATTGTCGATTCCACCGATCCGGTGGGTCCCGCGGAAGGGCTGTTCAAGGCGGCGTTCTTCCGTCACTGCCACCGCGTGCTCGCCGATGGGGGGGTACTGGTACAGCAGTCGGAATCACCGCTGTTGCACAGCGACACCATTATCCACGACCTGCACGTGAACATGCGCGAGGCCGGCTTTGATCACACCCAGACCCTGCCGTTCCCGCAGCCGGTCTATCCCAGCGGCTGGTGGAGCTGCACTCTGGCCGGCAAGGGCCGCGATGTCAGCACCTTCCGTGAGGCGGACGCCGCCGGCAAGGATTTCGACACCCGCTATTACAGCGACGCCATCCATCGTGGCGCCCTGACCCTGCCGCCATTCATGAGCGCCGCCATCGGCGACTGATTCCGCACCGCTCAACCCGCGCCCCGGGGAAGCACTCTTCCCCAGGGCGCTGAATCACGGAAGCAATGACCGATTCCCACTCAACACCGGGCGCTAACGCCCCGCTCTGGGGGCTGGCGCTACTGACCTTCAGCGGCACCCTGGCGATGCACATCTTCGTGCCGGCCCTGGCTTTGGCTGGCGACGACCTCAATGCCTCCGCCAGCGCCATGCAGATGACCGTCAGCCTGTATATTCTCGGCCTCGCCGTGGGGCAACTGGTGTATGGCCCGCTGTCCGACCATTTCGGCCGCCGGCCGGTGCTGATGGTCGGCCTGGGCCTGTACACCCTGGCCGGGCTGGCCGCGGCCCTGGCCCCCGGAGCCCACTCGTTGATCGCCGCGCGTCTGTTTCAGGCCCTGGGCGGCTGCGCCGGCCTGACCCTGGCGCGGGCCATCGTCCGCGACACCACCGCACCCCGGGAAGCGGCGCAACGGCTGGCGATGATGAATCTGATGGTGACCCTGGGGCCGGGCATCGCGCCGATTCTCGGCGGGCTGCTGGCCAACGAATTGGGCTGGCGCTGGATTTTCTATCTGTTGGTGGGACTGGGCGTGGCCAACGTGCTGTTCACCTGGCGGCTGTTGCCGGAGACCCGACCGCGCGGCAGTGTCGGCGGCAACGTCAAAACCCTGGTCCGGGATTATCAGGCGCTGCTGCGCTCACCGGCGTTCCTGGGCTTCGCCCTCGGCGGCGGCTGCGCCACCACTTCCGTATACGCGTTCATCAGCGCGGCGCCGTTTGTGTTCGTGGACCAGTTGCAGGTGCCGGCGGAACACGTCGGGCTGTATCTGGCACTGCTGGTGTCCGGCATGTCCATGGGCAATGTGTTCGCCAGCCGTCTGCTGGCGCGGGTCCCCATGCGCACGGTGCTGATGCGCGCCAATCAGGTCAGTGTGCTGGCGGCGTTCGTGTTTCTCGGTGCGGTGCTCAGTGGTCATTTGTCACTGACCGTCCTGCTGCTGTCCCTGTTCGTGTTCGCCACCGGCCTCGGTATCGCCGCGCCGGCCACGCTCACCGAAGCGATCAGCGTGATGCCCAGCGTCACCGGCTCCGCTTCGGGCCTGTATGGCTTCACCCAGATGGCCATCGGCGCCCTGTGCTCGGCCCTGGCGGTGCTCGGTGACGACCCGGCCCTGGCCGCCGCGGTGGTCCTCGCCAGCGCCGGCGTCATCGGCCAGATCGCGTTTCATGTCGCGCTGAAGAATACAGTTGACAGTTGATAGTGGACAGTTGACAACGAAAAACGAAATAAATGCGCTTACGCAAAAATCTTTTGCGCATCAGCAAGATCCGTTTTTCCTGGTGTTGTTTTTGTTCTAAGAGCAAAGGGGCCGCGCCCAAGCTTCAGGCGCGGCCTCTTTGCTTTCAAATCAATTGACCCTGTCTCGCGTCGCTGTCAACTGTCCACTATCAACTGTCAACTCTTTCCAAGCTCTTCCTCCACCCAATCCAACCGGTCCTGACCAAAGAACATCTCATCGCCGACGAACATTGTCGGGGCGCCGAAAATGCCTCGGGACACGGCTTCTTCCGTGGTCTGTTTCAGCACTTCCTTAACCTCGGGCTCCTGGGCCCGGGCCGCCCATTCGGCCGGATCGAGGCCGGCTTCCTGCAAGGTCGCACCCAGCACGTCCAATTCGTCGAGTTTGCGTTCCTTCAGCCACATGCCTTCGAACACCACCTTGAGCAGGGTCTCCCATTGCGGCGTATTCAGCGCGGCGGTGAGCAGACGCATGCAGCTCAGCGTATTCACCGGAAAATGGGGATTCTGATTGAGCGTGACCCCATAACGCCGGGCATAACGCTGCATATCCATGCGCGAGTACAGTCCCTTCAGTGGCACCGCCGCTGGCGAAGCGTTGCCGGTGGCCTTGAACACACCGCCCAACAGCATCGGCCGATAAAGCAATTCCGCGCCTTGGCGCTCGGCGATCCCGGGCAGTTGGGTCCAGGCCAGATAGCTGGCGGGGCTACCCACGTCGAAGAAGAATTCCACGGTCTTGCTCATCTCAAAAGGTCTCCATCCAGGGTCTCAGATCCAGTTCATGAGTCCAGGTATCGCGGGGCTGTTGATGCAGCATCCAATAGGCATCGGCGATGTGCTCCGGATCGAGGATACCGTCCTGATCCTTGAGCGCGTAACGCTGAGGAAAGTTGTCGCGAATGAAAGCGGTGTCGATGGCGCCGTCAATGATGCTGTGCGCCACATGAATACCCTCCGGGCCCAATTCCCGCGCCATGCTCTGGGCCAGCGCCCGCAACGCGAACTTGGCGCCGGCGAAGGCGGAAAAACCACGCCCGCCCCGCAACGACGCGGTGGCACCGGTGAAAATAATCGTGCCGCGCCCACGGGGCACCATCACCCGCGCCGCTTCGCGGCCGGCGAGAAAACCGGCGAACGCCGCCATTTCCCAGACCTTGCGATAAACCCGGGCGGTGGTCTCGCGGATCGGGAAGTTGACGTTGGCGCCAATGTTGAACACCAATACCTCCAGCGGGCCCACCTCCTGTTCAATGGTATCCACCAGGGCCACGGCCTGTCCCTCATCCCGGGCATCGGAGCCGAAAGCGCTGGCCTCTCCCCCCTCCGCCTCGATCTGGTCCACCAGATCCGCCAGGGACTCCTGCTTGCGGCGGCTGACACAGGCCACATAGCCCTCACGGGCGAAGCGCCGGGCAATGGCGCCGCCGGTGGCATCACCGGCTCCCACCACCAGCATCGCGGGTTTGCTCATAACTCTCTCCTGTCCGTTCTTCCGTCCATTACGAAATCGACCCGTCATACCCGGGCCCACCCAATGGCACCGATCATCAGCACTTAGAGTTCCAAAAAGGAACTAAATAGTCCATTCTTTTTTGGAACCTGTCAAACCACTATACTGTGGATTCACAGAGGAGGACGGCATGCGCTGGCAAGATCTGGATCAGGAGCCCTGCTCCATGGCCCGCACCCTGGCGGTGATTGGCGACCGCTGGACGCTGTTGATATTGCGGGACTGTTTTCTCGGCGTACGCCGTTTCGAACGCTTCCAGGAGCGTTTGGGCATCACCCGGCACGTGCTCAGCGACCGGTTACGCAAACTGGTGGAGGCCGGTGTGTTGGAGAAACGGGCTTACCAGGAACGGCCCGTGCGGGAAGAGTACCGCCTCACCACCATGGGGCTGGAGCTGCATCCCGCGATCATCCACCTGGTGCAGTGGGGCGACCGCTGGCTGTCCGATGATCATGGCGCCCCACTCCAGCATGTCCACCGCGGTCACGGGCATCGTTTCCAGGCTCAACTCACCTGTGCCGATTGCGGCGAAGTGGTGGGCCCCCGGGATGTCACCGTGGTGGCCAACCCGGCCCTGGCACGGCAGTTGGATCTGCCCGATGAAAGCCGGTCACCGGACACCGCCTGGCGGCAAGGCGGGTGATCGCGCTGGCCGAACGGGGGTTATAAACAAATCGCCGGGAACGATTTTTAACGTCACGCCAGTGACGGCGGCCATAAAAAAAGACCGGCGTCAAGCTTTAAAGCCAAGTTGGCTTGAAGTGTAAAGACTATACAGGGAAAGAACTTAGGTTAGGTTTTGGCTGCTTGCGAGCCGTACAATTTTGTAGGCTGGGAGCCACATAGGTGTATCGCGGCAGTAAGCCCAGGCGGGCCACAGCGTGGTTGCAAGCAGCAGAAACCCTCCATTCCATCATCTGGACAAGGCAGATCATCGATCCAACCTTACACGCAGCCGCCTCGCACGCTCCTGGAACGCCGCCTCGCCACCCTCCAGGATTTCGCATACCTCTTTCCTGATTTCGGCGTTCTCGAGACCGCCAGACAGGTAGGTAATGGGCGGCAGCGCCTCATGGGGATGTGGACCTGCCTCTGCGATGATGATCTGGTCGGCGTCGGTATTGATAACGAGATTCGCGTTGTGAGTAACCATGATCACCTGTCGGTGTGATTTGGCTTCAATAAATAGCCCCACCAATTCGTCAAAGACCGATTTCGGATCCAAGTTCTCTTCCGGCTGGTCAATGAGAAGCGGCCGGTCATCTTTGTCGTCCAAACCGAGGTAAAGAAGTAGGAGGACTATTCCGCGCGTGCCAGGGGATAGCTTTCGGATATCGACACCATCATAGTCGATGCCGTATCGGATCTCGATATGGTCCGTGCTGAACAGCCACTGAGCGAAGCGTTTCGACCATATGCGGAACTCCGCCTGATCCGTCCTTGCGACGGGGGAGTGGTCCAGCAAATCGTTCTGGTAGAGCCGCCGGAACTCTGCCATCGCTGCTATCACTGCACCAGAATCCCCGACTTCCCAAGCAGCTTTCAGCACCTCATCAGCTTTTTGCTGAAGCGTCCCTTTCCCACGGAAGGCGCCGGCCTTTCTCAAATCAATAAGACCTTCCTCGGCCGCCTCTGCCCACTGTTCCACGTCTGCAATGCGCGCAACGGAGAATGAGAGTTTCTTCAATGTTCCCGAAGATGCGGCAAGCCTCGCCATCAACGGCGCGTAAAGCTCCTCCAGAACCGATTGCTCAGCGACGAGCGCATCGAAGGCCCTGCCATACGCCGTCTCACGATCTGCCTGCAGCTGAAGAGCACGGTCCTTGGCTCCTTTGGCGTCCTTTAGCTTTTCCGTCAACGTTTGTAGCGCCGTGGTCTCGGCCGCAATGTTCTTGGAGAGCGCGGCATAGCGGCGCTGTGCATCCTTGTCGGCATTGACCAGCTTCTCCAGCCGCGCCATCTCTGCTTCCAGCACCGCCTGTGTGAGTGTGCTGAGATCAGTGTTCTCGGGGACATAGGTGGTGTTCGGGTCACCCGGTGGCGGTGTTGTTCCCTTGAGTTTGGTTATCTCACCATCGACCCATTTCACATAGCCAGTGAGATTGTCATCGACCGGCCCCGTATAGTCGATCAGGAACGCCGCCCATTGTTCCGCTGACATTCCGCTGTGTTCATGACGCGCCTGAGCTTGCCGAAGCGCCTCGGGTGCTTGGTTGCGGCGCATGTCTTTCACTTCATCCTGCATGGCGAGAAACGTCTGTCGCTGCCCCGTAAACTGACGAAGCTTTGCTCGGACTTTGTTGGCAGCGCCGGCCAACTCCGTATGTCTCTGAGCTCTCTTTTCACCGCCTTTTGATACCAGCTTGGCACGATCGGCCGTATACGCGTCGACCAGCTTCTTTTTCTTCGCCACCTCTGCCTCGTAGCTGGCGACGAGTTTTTCCTTTTCCAATTCCGTACTTATGCGATCAGAAATCTGAGCGACTGCTTCAGCCTCCCTGGCGCGGGCGAGGCGATGTCGTGATGCACGCTGCTCCAACAACTCGGTAAAATTCAACGCACCGTCCCTGGTATCCTCGGGATGCGCCTCGAAAATCACACGCTCGATTTCTCGAAGCAATCCGTCTGTTAGCCCGTTTGAGGAGCATAGTTCTTCGACAAATTGCTGAGACAAATACCGCACCCGTTCATAGCTGAACGGTCCGTTCGCGTCCGAACCATCGAGCGCACGTATCTCGGGGTCTCCAGCCGCCCATTTCACCTTGACCTTTGAGTCTCCGACAATTGGGCGTGCCCGAACGAGAAAGGATGGATTTGCCCACTCGTCTGCGTTCCAAGTCTCGTCCGGGATCGAGTCGCAACCAGCCGCGATCATGTCCGCCAGCGCGGTCTTGCCGGATCCACGAGCTCCGATAATAGCAACCAGCCCTGGATTGAGCGGTATAACCGGCGTCTTCAGCCATGGTGCATCTAGAACTTTGATTCCAGAAATCACCTGAGAGGGTGTTGCAGACGCTGGCGGTTCGCTCCCAACATACGCCCGGTCGGCAGGATCGATACATGCTTGACGCAACGAGTCGAATTCAAGCCCGCCCTTGATCCAGGAGAAGCGATCCCCAAACGGCGAGGCTACACTCTCAAGGTTATGGGCGTCGCTTCCATGAAGGCAGGGCTTGAGGCCGCCATAGACCTTGCGAACTTCATCCGCAGACATTGAAGGCTTACGGCCCAGCCAAAATTCGCGCTGCGCTTCGCTGCTAGCGAATATCACATGAGCAAACCCTTCGATCTCGCGCCGGATGGTCTGGTCGGCCGCCTCTCGGACGCCCGATGTTCCATCGCTCGCCCCACCTGCCACACCAATTAATATGTTCTTTCTCGCCCAACTGCTTTCCGCATACACTTCACGCAGCTGCTGGAAGTTGACTTTGAACTGGCTGGCACCATAGGCAAGTGCAGCACCATCGTCAGTGATATTCGGGTCCGCCTTCTTGCCCAGCCTGATCAGATCGGCGCGCGTACAATCGAATCGATCCTGGATCACATTAAACTGCAAGCGCGACAGTATCCGTTGCAGCTCATCAATGTGCTGAGGATCTTCGGGACTCACAAAAAGGTGTAGATTGACGAAGCCTCCCTTCGCAGTAGCAACATCGAGCCTCAACTCCACATTGGGGAAAATAAGCGTCGCGTTAGGAAGCCTACCTACATCTCGATATTCCAAGATTTTCTGATAGGTATCAGTTATGTAATAGTCGGTGACTGCGATCGCCTCGATGACTGGGGTCGCCCGCTCAAGTGCTGTGAGGTAGTCGTCCCAAGCATTTGGTCCACTGAACTGGTTGTTCATGACCGTGCCGGGCGCATGAATATGTGGCTCCCACCTCCGCCACTCCGATCCGCGATTCAGCATGCGTTCCCCTTAATTATTTCCCAATTCTTCTGTCACATCGCAAAGGAGCCAATGACAGTGGTGTTATTATTGCCACCATACCCGACTATTTGTGTCCACCTTAGGAAACACGCTCACTCCTAGCTGGCGTCAGCCATTTTAAGGGTTATTCTGACATATTGTTACATTTCAGGGAGGGCTGCCTTCCTAAATCCTCGATCTCTCGCCATAAATGCCTCCAGCATATGCGGGACCAGCGTCACCGCATCAACCGCCTCCCCATAGGTCTGCGCGTGCAACGCGGCATAGCGATCGAGGTCAGCCTTCAGGCTGGCCGGGCAGGCGAAGGTCAGCTTGGTGGTCTGGGTGCTGGGCAGCGGACCAAGACGTAACTTTCGGGTGGTGGTCATTGTAAGGCTCCCTGATTGAAGAACGGTGGCTGGTAAGGACGGAGTACCAAATCGCGGTTGACGATAATGCGTACTGGCAAGCCGGGCCGCTCCGTCAAGGTGGGTTGGATGTTCAGGTTGCGCCGGGTCATCTCCTGGCCAACCTGATTGATGCTGTCTTGCGCGCTGTCGCGGCCAGCGATGATGACGCGATCACCGTCCTGCCGGTTTTCCGGCGCGGCCAGTTCGGCGCCGACACCCAGCAGCGTTGTCAGCACGGCGCCGGCAAAGATTCGGTCCCAGTGCCAATCGACGCCATCCTCCAAACCGGCATAGCCAGCTGGATCGGTGCCGACCAGGCTGTCGAGCGTCAGTGAGGATGTATCCGGCAGAATGATGCGGTTCCAGACGACTTGAACCCGGCTCTGCCCGTAACTGACCTGACTGTTGTAGCGGCCCAGGATACGGGAGCCCTGCGGGATCAGCAGGTGTTGGCCGGTAGCTGTGTCGTAGATCGGCTCCGTGACCGTGGCGATCACATCGCCCGGCAGGTCGGATTGGATGCCTGTCACCAGTGCCCCCGCGATCACCGTACCGGCCATGACCTGATACGGTGAATCGGGCAGTTGCAGGTGCCCGGCATTACGGGTTTCCGTAGAACCGGATTTCAGGAAAGCCTCTTTCTGGTCTTGCCGGTTCTGGACGGCGGTCGGATCAGCCGGTTGTACACCCGTCGAGACCGCTCCGCCGGCCAGCGCATCAAAAGCTGCCAAGGTGTTGCTCCCGTCTGGCATAGAAGACGGCGACGATACCGTGACTGCCGTGGTGGCTGGGTTTCGGTTGCCGGTCTGGAAGAACAGCGACGAAGCGGCTGCGGCTTCGGTCTCTTCGCGTAGCGCATCGGCGGGATCATAGCCAGGAGCCGAATAGCTGGCCACCGCTGGCTGTTGCGCGTTCACGATGGCTGGTCCCAGATCCCCCGGTAACGGCGGCCCCAACGCCGGCACCTCGGGCGGTACGTCAGGTGGCAGCTTGGAATAGTCGGAGGGCAGCTGCTCCAGCTCTTCGGAGCGTGACACACGCTCGACGTTGTACAGCTCCGTCTGCTCGCTACCCCTGCGCTGTGGCGGCTGCAATGACCAGAGTGTGGCCCCGAGCATGGCGACCGCCAGACCGCCGGTCAGGATCGCCAAGGTGCGCCGGTTCAGTCGCGTCACCGGACGCGGTTGGGCACGTAGGGTCACGCTGTGGGGGGAGACTTTATCCGCTTGCGGTGTGGCCCGGTCGGCCGTCTCTTCCTGACTCATATTCAGTCCCTCCGTGCCACGCCGTCAGTGCGTTCGATGCGCACTACGTCGCCCTTGTCGCCGCCCAGGCGCAGCTCGGCTGCCCCGAACAGCCGATCGACGATGTAATACGGTGGACGGAACCGGTAGTTCACCAGTTGCCCATCCCCCTCGGCGCCGATCACGAACAGCGGTGGTAGCTCGCCTTGTGCGATGCCCACCGGGAATTGGATATAGACCTTTCGTCCGTCGTCGAAGGCGCGCAGCGGTTTCCAGGGCGGCTGACTGCCGCTAATCGCGTAACGAAAGCGCAGGTTTTCCAGCGCCAGGCCGGTATCAATAGGTGTGGCCGCCTCCGCTGCCTGATTCCGGCGCTGCAAGGCCAGCATCTGGTCGCGCGGATAGTCCCAGGACACCGACGCCATCCAGGCCTTGTCCGTCGAGGACAGTTCGATCAGGTAAGTGCGCCGACTGGTGGTGATGACCAGATTAGTTTGCAGGCCCGAACGGATCGGCTTGACCAGCACATTGACGCGCCGGTCGTCGCCGGTACCGCTGGAGGTGTCGCCCACGACCCAGCGCACGGTGTCCCCAGCCGCCACCGTAACCAGTTCTTCGCCCGGCTGGAGCGCGATCACCGTCACACGTCCGACCGCAGAATAGACTTGATACAGTGCGCCGTCGGTGAAAGGCCAGACCTGGATGGCATTGACGTAGCCCTCACGAGTCGGGGCCATGCGCGCTTCCTCATTGGCCCTGGAAACACGCACGGTTTCATCGTCGGGCTCAGATGCGGAGTCCGCTTCCTCGGCCTCCGGCAGTAGTTTCATCTGCCCCGGCATCGGTAGCACTTCGGGCACCGCCACCACTTCCACCGGCAGGGGCGGCTCGGGCAAGGGCTGAGCTAACACTGGCTCATCAAGAGAGATAGCGGGTGGCGGCTTGCCCTGCGTGGCGCAGCCCGATAGGACCAGCAGGATCAGTGGCAACGCGTAAAAACGTAAAAATGGGTTCATGGCTGGGCTCCTTCGGACGTATCCAGTTCACGGCTCCACGACAGGCCATTGACGTAGATGCCCAAGGGGTTCTTGCGCAAACGGTCTTCGGTGCGCGGGGTTTGCAACACGATGGACACCACAGCCGTCCAGCGCTCCAGCCCGGCGGCAGCACCATTGACGTAGCGGCGTTCGGTCCAGCGCACGTTGAACGACGAGTCGCTGGCACGCACGACACTGGTGATCTGTACCGTCACCGTCTCCTTGCCGATGCGAGCGAAGGGATCGTTGGTGCGGGCATAGTCATTGAGCACCGCCGCGCCCATGTCAGTGGTGTAGTCGTAGGCATTGAGCCAGTTCTGCCGTACTACAACCGGGTCGATGGACAGCGCGCGCACTAGCGTCACGAAACGCGCCAGATGATGCGCGATCTGCGCGTCATTGGGCCGGTACGGCGTGGCGGCTTCGCCCACGGCGCGCAACTGTCCGGCTTGATCCACCTCCACCACGTAGGGCGTGACGATGGACTGCGCCGAACGCCACACCAGACCACCGGCCATCAGCAACGCCAGCACCAGGCAGCCGAAAGCCATCAAGCGCCAGTTCTTCGCCTGCACACGCGCCGAGCCGATGCGCTCGTCCCACACCTGGGCGGCGGATTGGTACGGGGTGGCCGGTTGCGGAGATTCCGCATAGCGCACCCTCGGTCGTTTGAATCGCATAAGGGTTCTCCTAAAGGATCAGGTATCGGAATCACGCAAACTTGGGCCGGAACCCGCACCGCCACTGTCACCACCGCGCAAGGTATGGGCGGTCGTCGTGGCGGCCTGGGTGATCTGCTGGCGACGGTGCAGGCGTTTGGCCCAAGCAGGTTGTTGTTGGGGTTGCGATGTCGCGGTCTGGCCCGTTCCAGTGGCGCCGCCGCCCGCGCTATCATCGGTAGACGAGCCGTTCCAGCCCGCGCGGAAGGGAGCCACCATGCGCTGCCCGGCAGCGGAGACACGAGCGACCGTGCCACGCCCGGCGGCTTGAGCGCCGGACCTGGCGACATTGCCGAAGCCCGCCGCCGCCCCCTTGAGGCCGCCACCGGCGGCGGTCGAACCGGCCTGGAATGCCGATCGAGCGCTACCGACTGTCGAGGTGGCAGTACGTGCCCCCGTACCGGCCAATCTGGCGGCGGCCGGGGCCATGCGTGCTCCGGCCATGACGGCTCCGCCCACACCCGTTGCAGCCGCACCAACGGCCACGGCGGTTCCGGCGGCGCCGACCGCAGCACCGGCCATCGCACCGGCACCCAATTGCGGCCCACCGGAAATCAGCCCGGTGGCAATACCCGGCCCGAAGATGCCCAACGCCAGCAAGGCGAGCGAAGCCAGCATGATGACCAACGCGTGATCGATGGACGGCTCGTCCGGATGCACCTGGAACTCCGCAAACAAGCCGGTACCGATACCGACGATCACGGCCAGCACCAGCACCTTGACGCCGGAGGACACCACATTACCCAGCACCTTCTCGGCGAGAAACGCGGTCTTGTTCCACAAGGCAAACGGCACCAGCACGAAACCCGCCAACGTGGTCAACTTGAACTCGATGAGCGTGATGAAGAGCTGGATCGACAGGATGAAGAAGCACAGGATCACCACCAGCCAGGCGAGGAACATCACCACGATGGGATCGAGATTGACGAACACCTCGGGGAAGCCCGCCATGTCGCCGATCTGTTCCAAAATCGGCGCCGCCGCATCGATGCCAGTCTTGGCCAGCCGACCCGGTTGCAGAAAGTGCTCCATCGTCAGCGACGAGCCGGTGGCCGTCAGGCCGAGGCCGGCGAAGGAACGGAACACGATGCCCGCCAGCCAGTTGAAGTTGCCGATGATGTAGGCGAAGGCACCGACATAGAGCACCTTGCGGAGCAGCCTGGCGATCACGTCTTCGCCCTGACCGGTGGCGTGGCTCATCGCCCAGTACAAACCGGCGAGGGTCATGTCGATGATGATCAGCGTGGCGGTCAGGAACGCGACCTCGCCCTGCAACAACCCAAACCCCGAGTCGATGTAGGTGGAGAAGGTGTTGAGGAAGCGATCGATGACCGTCACGTCATTCATGGCCCGACCTCGTCAGTTGGAATAAAAATCCACACGCTGCGGCGTGTAGGGGGTGCCGGTACCGAGAAAGCGGCGCCGCACCTCACGGGCTCGCTCGGTGGCGGCAGCCTGGCGTGCCAGCTCCAGCGCCGCCGCCCGCTCCTGGGTGATCTGAAGCTGTTGCGCCTGAATCGATTGCTTGGCCTGTAAGGCCAGTAGCTGATTGGTGGCCTGCATGGCTTGCAAAGCGCCTTCCGCCGACTGGCTCTGACCCACCAGATCGACCAGCGCGCTTTCGTCATCGCGCAGGTTCTGCGACGCCTGCGCCTGTACCCGCATCGCGGTGTGCAGCCCGTCAAGCGTGTGCCGCCAGCGTTCCTGCGCATCCTGGTACATCTGATCGCCGCTGACGGTGGCGGCGTACTCCTCGGGGTACAGCCGCGCGAACTCGCGGTCGAGGTTCTGTACGTCATAGGCCAACCCCTGCGCCTCGGCGATCAGGCGTTCGGTGGTGGCCAGCGTCGAGCGCAGCCGGTTGACGACGTTGAAATCCAGACCCGCCAGATTGCGCGCCTGGTTCGTCAGCATCCGCGCTTCGTTCTGAAGCTGATTGATCTGGTTATTGATCTGCTCCAGTGTGCGAATGGCGGTCAGCGCGTTCTGCACAAGATTCGTGGGATCGACCACGACCCATTGGGCCTGGGCAGTAGACACGGTGCCGAGCATAGCCGCGACGGCGATGGCGAGAAGACACTGCTTCATGGTGGATTCTCCTGAGGTTGGTTGGTAAAGCGAGAGGCAGCCGGGACCAGGTCGGGGAACGAAGGCAGCAGGTCGGCGCCCCAGTCGAGGCCGCGATGACGCAGCCAGGCACCGGCGAATCCGGGTTCGCCGGCATCCAACAGCACACGGTCGATGGCGCGTTGATCCTGCGGAGTGGAAGCCCCCGCAAACGCCAATGCGACTGGTCCCAGGTCGAGGTCAAACAGTCGATTACCCAGCCGCGACTGGTAGTAGTAATCCCGCTTGGGTTCGGCGGTGGCGACGATTTCGATCTGCCGACCGTTGAGGCCGAAGCCCTCGTAAATGGTGCGAATCTGCGGCTCGGTGGCCTGCGGGTTGGGCAGGAAGATGCGGCTGGCACAGCTTTCGATGATGGCCGGCGCAATGCTGGAGTCTTTGATGTCAGCTAGCGACTGCGTGGCGAAGATGACGCTGACGTTCTTCTTGCGCAGCGTCTTGAGCCACTGCCGGATGCGTGCGGCGAACACCGGGTCGTCAAGGAACAGCCAGGACTCGTCGAGGATCAATAGCGAGGGGGCGCCGTCGAAGCGTTCGTCAAAGCGCGCGAACAGATAGCCCAGTACGGCTAGCACCGCCGCCTTGCTATGCATTAGTTCTTCCATCTCGAAGCCCTGTACGTCGGCGCTGCCGAGCCGGTCCTGCTCGGCATCCAACAGCTTGCCGTGGGCACCGCCAAGCACATAGGGCGCTAGCGCCTGGCGCAGCGCGTTCGATTGCAACAGCACGGACAAGCCGGTCATGGTGCGCTGCTCCTGCGGTGCACCGGCAAGGCTGCTCAGCGCCGACCAGATGGCCGCCTTCTCGTCGGGGCCGACCTCCACGCCTTCGTACAACAAGCGGCCTTCCACCCACTCGGCGGCCCAGGTGCGATAGCTTTCCTGGTCAATGCGCGCCAACGGCTGGAAGGCGATACCGCCGTCCGCGCTCAGGTCGTAATGCTCGCCGCCCAAACCCAGGATAGTGGCCCGCATGGATCGGCCCATGTCGAAGGCGAAGATGCGCGAACCGGGGTAACGGCGAAACTGCATGGCCAGCATGGCCAGCAACACCGACTTGCCCATGCCCGTCGGCCCCACGACGAGGGTATGCCCCACGTCGCCGATGTGCGTCACCAGCCGGAACGGTGTGGCGCCATCAGTGCGGGTGACGATCAGCGGAGGGCCATCCAGGTGATCGTTCCTCTCCGGCCCCGCCCAGACCGCCGAGACCGGCATCAGGTGCGCCAGGTTCAGTGTCGAGACAATGGGCTGACGCACATTCGCATAGGCGTTACCGGGGATCGAGGACAGCCAGGCGTCCACCGCGTTGAGCGTTTCAGGAATGGTCACGAACCCGCGTCCCTGGATGACACGCTCCACCATCCGCAGCTTCTCCTCGGCCACGTCAGCATCCGTGTCCATCACGGTGACCGTGGCCGTCAGATAGCCGAAGGCAACTTGATCGCTGCCCAATTCCTGCAGGGCCGCATCGGCGTCCGCCGCCTTGTTGTTGGCGTCGGTATCCACGAGCGGGCTTTCCTGCTGGAAGATCGTCTCGCGCAGTAGCGCCACCACGTTCTTGCGTTTGGCGAACCACTGGCGGCGCAGACGGCCCAGTTCCCTTTCCGCCTCGGTTTTGTCGAGGCACAGAAAGCGCGTGCTCCAGCGATAGGTGAACCCCAGACGGTTGAGGTCGTCTAGAATCCCCGGCCAGGTTGAGGTCGGAAAGCCGCGCACCGACACCACGCGCAGATGGTGATCGCCCAGCATGGGCGCCAAGCCACCAACCAGCGGGCAGTCGGTCAGTAGCGCATCCAGATGGAACGGCACCTCGGGAACGCCTATCTCATAGCGGCGCGTGGAGACGGTCCCGTGCAGGTAGGTCAACGCCTGACTGTCATCCAGCCAGGTGATTTCCGGCATCACACCATCGAGCAGGTCGAATACGCGATTCGTTTCCGCCACGAAGGCATCCAGCCGACCCCGCCAATCCACACCGTCGCCGGGGGCGTTCTCGTACAGCATCTTGGCCGCGCGGGCGTGGGATTCTTCCGAGTGTAGGAAGGCCAGCGTCAGGTGATAGCGGCTCTCGAAGTGTTGGCTCGATTCCTCGAACACGGCGCGACGCTCCTCATCCACCAGCCAGGACAGCGCTTCGGGGAAATCAGCGTGGGGATAGTCCACCGCATGTTGGCGTTCGGCCTCGATAAACAGCGCCCAACCCGCCCCCAGTCGGCGCAGCGCATTGTTGAGCCGTGCGGTGGTGGCGATCATTTCGCCCTGCGTCGCACTGTCCAGATCCGGTCCACGAAAGCGCGCCGTTCTCTGGAGCGAACCGTCCTTGTTCAGCACGACACCCGGCGCCACCAACCCAGCCCAAGGCAACCAATCAGCCAGTAGCGCAGGGCGCTGGCGGTATTCGGCAAGGTTCAGCATCGCGACACCTCCCTACACGTCCAGCAGTGGCTTGTGCTTTATGTGCCGGGCGAAGACCTGCATGAACTGCGGATCGACCCGTGCACCCCATACCGCCAATGAGTGACCGACAATCCACAGCACCACGCCCGGAATCCACAGTTGCAATCCCAGCCCGACAGCGGCGGCCAGGGTGCCATTGGCAATGGCCACGGTCCGCGGCGCGCCGCCCAGCAGAATCGGCTCGGTCAGCGAGCGGTGCAGCGGAATCTCGAAACCGGGTGCAAAGCCCGTTGTGACTTCGTTGGCGGTGCTCATACAACCGCCCCGCCCGAGAAGCTGAAGAACGACAGAAAGAACGAGGACGCGGCGAAGGCAATGGAGAGCCCGAACACGATCTGGATCAGCTTGCGAGCGCCCCCGCTGGAATCGCCAAAGGCCAGCGCCAGGCCCGTGGCGATAATGATGATCACCGCGACAATGCGCGCCACCGGCCCCTGGATGGAATCGAGGATGGATTGTAGTGGCCCTTCCCAGGGCATCGAGGAACCGGCCGCCTGTGCTGTGCTAGTCAGCAAAAGCATCAACACGGCGAGCAACAGCCCTTGTCCTGCTGGGCTGACCAGCGGGCGCAGCCGTGCCAGTCGGGACAGCGGATGGTCAAAAAAACGTAAAGCAACGGTGTGGATCATGGCTGTTCTCCTATTGGGCTGGCAGGTGGGGTGGAATCAGATGGTGACGGCAAGACGGGTAACGCCGCATCCAGCACGTCCGTCAGGAGGTAGCCGCTCGGGTCGAAGCCCACCACACGGGCAATGCCCGCGATGTGGCGTTTGCGGCCACGCCCAGCGATGTGAATCACGACATTGACCGCCTCGGCGATCAACGGACGTGGTGGATTCACAACCACTTCGAGAATCAGTTGTTCCAGACGCAGCAACGCGCCCAGAGCGGAACCGGCATGAATGGTGGCAATGCCGCCGGGATGGCCCGTTCCCCAGACTTTGATCAGATCCAGCGCCTCACCACCGCGCACCTCGCCGACCACCACACGATCCGGGCGCAGCCTCATGGTGGCGCGCACCAGTTCGCTCATGCTCACGACACCAGCACGGGTGCGCAGTGGCACGTGATCGTGGGCGGCGCATTGCAGCTCGATGGTGTCTTCAAGCACCAAGACGCGGTCGCCAGTGGCGGCGATCTCCGCGAGCAAGGCATTGGCCAGCGTGGTTTTGCCAGTGCTGGTGCCACCGGCAATCAGGATGTTCTGGCGTTCGCGTGCCGCACGGCACAGAAACTCAGCCTGTTGCGCCGTCATCATGCCGTCAGCGACATAACGCGCCAGCGGAATCACGCCTATAGCGCGTTTGCGCAAGGCAAAGGCCGGCCCCGGCGCGGCGGGCGGCAGAATGCCCTCGAAGCGTTCGCCGGTTTCCGGCAGCTCGGCCGACAGGAGTGGCTGACCGCGATGCACTTCCGCGCCGACGTGGGCGGCTACCAGCCGGATGATGCGTTCACCGTCTTCGGCCGACAGTTCCGCACCCAGCGGCGCGCGGCCGGTGGACAGCCGATCCACCCACAGGGTCCGGTCGGGGTTGAGCATGATCTCCACCACGTCCGGGTCCTCCAGCGCGGTGGCGATCAACGGCCCCATCGCCGTGCGCAGCATCTGGATGCGCCGATCCAATGAAGTGGTGGAGGAAGACTGAGGAATAGCGCTCATGGCATCGATTCCTCAGCACGTTCCCGCGTCTCAAACTGCGCTGCCGCGTCATCCGTGCGCATCGGGTCAGGATGAAGCTCCTCCACCACGTCACGCACCAAGCTGCGGCCACGCAGCAGGTGGCGACCGAGTTGTTCGACGAACTGCTCGAAACGCGCTTTGCCCTGGGCGCGGGCCGCGTCCTGGTGCGCTTCGGGCACCGGCGTGCTCACCGTCAGGAAGTAGCGCACGAACAGCGCCAGCGTCTCTATTTCGATGTTCTGGTCGCGCTCCAGCTTCTCGAACTGGCGTGACAGGCGATCGAGTCGCTTGGAGATGGCGGCTTCGCGCTGGTCGGCCGCGTCCGGTGACAGCCAGGACGCCAGCGCCGCCGCGACGATGCTGGATTTCGAGACGCCTTTCTTGGCGGCCAACTCATCCAGGCGCCTGGCGTGCTCGGGTTGGATAAAGAGGTTCAGGCGGTATCGGCTCATAGCTGGATTCCATCATCAGGGTCGAGGGACGCCAGCCGCGCCACGCGCTGCATGGCCGGGTCAAACTGGCTGGGAAGCGTCGGCGCCGGGTCATCGTCATCGAGTAGCCCCAGATCGCTGACTTCCTGTTCCGACTCCGGGTCGTAGGCGACACTTTCGGACAGCTCGGGCTGACGACGTGGGCCGCCGTCGTCCACGCTGCCCAAACCATCAGTGGATGCCTCAACCGATGCAGCGGACATGGCTGGAGTCACCAGCTCGCTCCAGTCATCAGGCCGCAGAGGCGGCGCATCGGCGTAGCGCTTCACCCGGGAAGAATCGGCAAGCGCAGGCGGCGGCGATACGCGTTGTTTGAAATTGGCATCCGCGTAATAGCGCAGCTTCCTGGCTTTGATTGGTGCCACGCTGGAGACCATCACCACGGCCTCGTCAGGCGGAAGCTGCATCACCTCTCCGGGCGTAAGCAACGGTCGAGCCGTCTCCTGGCGCGACACCATCAGGTGGCCCAGCCACGGCGCGAGCCGGTGGCCAGCATAGTTGCGCTGGGCGCGCAGTTCGGTGGCCGTGCCCAGCGTCTCGGAAATGCGCTTGGCAGTGCGTTCGTCGTTGGTGGCGAAGGTCACCCGCACATGGCAGTTGTCCAGAATCGAGTGGTTCTGGCCGTACGCTTTGTCGATCTGGTTGAGAGATTGCGCAATCAGGAAGCTGCGAATGCCGTAGCCGGCCATGAAGGCCAATGCGGTTTCGAAGAAGTCGAGCCGGCCCAATGCCGGAAATTCATCAAGCATCAGCAACAGCTTGTGGCGGCGTTCGATGCCGTCGGAGCCGTCGAGTGATTCGGTGAGCCGTCGCCCGATCTGGTTAAGGATCAACCGGATCAGCGGCTTGGTGCGGCTGATATCCGAGGGCGGCACCACCAGATACAGCGATACCGGATGTTCGGCTGCAATCAGGTCGGCGATGCGCCAGTCGCAGCGCGACGTGACCTCCGCTACCGTCGGGTCGCGGTACAGTCCCAGGAACGACATTGCCGTGGAGAGCACGCCTGAACGTTCGTTGTCGGCTTTGTTGAGCACTTCGCGCGCGGCGGAAGCCACTACGGGGTGTGGCACATCGCCCAGATGCTTCGTGGTCATCATCCGGTGCAGGGTCAGCTCGAACGGGCACGCCGGATCAGAGAGGAAGTTGGCGACGCCACGCAGCGTCTTGTCCTCGCTAGCGTAGAGCACATGCAAGATGGCGCCCACCAGCAGCGCGTGGCTGGTCTTCTCCCAGTGATTGCGCCGCTCCAGCGCACCTTCGGGATCGACCAGAATGTCGGCGATGTTTTGCACGTCGCGCACTTCATGCGCGCCACGCCGTACTTCCAGCAACGGGTTGTAGCCGGCCGAGTTCGCATCGGTGGGATTGAACAGTAGGCAGTGTGAGAAGCTCGAACGCCAGCCGGCGGTGAGCTGCCAGTTCTCACCTTTGATGTCGTGGATAACCACAGAGGCGGGCCAAGACAGCAGCGTTGGCACGACCAGACCAACACCCTTTCCGGAGCGCGTCGGTGCGAAGGCCAGTACATGTTCTGGGCCTTCATGGCGCAGGTATTGGTCGTTGTGCAGCCCGAGAAAAACACCCACCGGCTCGGACAGTTTGGCCTTACGGATGTCGGTGGCGCTGGCCCAGCGTGCTGACCCATAGGTGGTGACCCGTTTGGATTGCCGAGAACGCCATACCGACATGGTGATAGCAACGACAACGGCCATCAGGCCACTGCCACCGGCAATCGCGCCGCCGGTGTCAAAAACTTCCGGCGCGTAAGCGCCAAAGAAGAACCACCATTCGAACAATTTCCAGGGGGGATAAACCGGTGTGCCGAAGAGATCAAACCAAGGCGAACCGAGGCGTAGCTGATAGCCCAGAGCGGCGGCAGTCCATTGTGTGGCTCCCCACACACCGGCGATCACGATGCCGAAAACGGCAGCGATCTGCCCAAACAGCACGCCCTGAGCTTGCATTGGCTGGCCTCCAGTATTCCCGCGTTAATGCTTCGTTCAATGACGACACGAGAACGTGCCGCATAACGCGAGGATCAGTGCCAGGCCGGTGCCGGTCAAAGACTGTTATCGGAACCAAGATGATGCAAAAAACATCGTTTCATGCAGGGAAAGAGGCAGGAAAAACACCGCAAGCATGAGCGCATTGCGGCGTGTCAGTAAAAAAAGAACTATGTTGGTAAATATCGACTGTCAGAATCTGGGCGATTCCTCCGGCGGGGTGTAAGGCGTACTCCCGTCGCCAAAGAAGCGCTGGTTCGTAGCCTCGGCGACTCGGTTGCACAGCACATCGCCCAGCTGAGCGCGTTCCGTTTTGCACTGCTGTCGCAACTCCTTCAGCCGCTTGGGATCAGCAGCCAGTTCTTCCACAGTCAACACCTCGGCCTGTCGAGGCGATTCCGGTTGACCGCATCCGGCCAATGTCGCGACAAGTAATAATGGGACGATCTGCTTCATAGTTCGACTTCCTCCTGATCCGATTCGGGCGGTGGCACTAGCCTGCCGCCTTCAGGCGATTCGATAGCCTGTACCCGCTCAATGAACCGGACCAGTACTCCCGACGTCTCCGCTTCCCGATGCAGTAAATAAGTCGTCAGCATCGGCGAACGGCCCGCCAACGGCCGAGCGACCACACCAGGTTCGCGGCTGGAAGCGATGTGCGGCGCGCCCGCCAGGCCGAGAGCAAAGCCTGCCGATACCAGCGCCATCATCAGGTCGCAGGAGGCCACGCGCTCGGCGATCAAGGGTTCTTGCTCCGCACGCCGCAACACCCGCTCGACCTGGCGCGCATGGCCTTCGCATACCTTGGGATCGCATAGCACCGGTGGATAGCGCAGCACTTCGTCCAGCGGGATACGTTTGTGCTTGAGCAGCGGATGCCGCGCTGGAACAGCGACCATTAGCGGGTCGCTCCAGATCGGCTCGGCCGCGATACCATCTCCCACCTCGTCCGACTGTGCGAAACCCACGTCGTACAGGTCGTCATGCAATCCCTTGAGTTGCTGCGACAGAGGCACCTCAAACAATCGGATTTCGACCTCGGGTTCCTCCTGCCGGCAAAGCGCCAGCAAGGACGGCAGGCGTGAGGGTGTGATGCCATCGGACAGCGCGATGCGCAACTGGCCGTGAAAACCATTGGCCGCCGCATTCACACTGTCGCGGGCCTGTTCCAGCGCAGCGAAGACGCGCGGCACATGCTCCAAAAACAATTTACCGGCCCGCGTCAGCCGCGTACTGCGGCTGGTGCGGACGAACAACTGCTCGCCCAAGTCTTCTTCCAGTTCCTTGATGGTGCGCGACAGCGGCGACTGCTCGATGTGCAGCCGCTCGGCAGCGCGGGCGAAGTGAAGTTCTTCGGCCACGGCCAAGAAGCAGCGCAGATGCCGCAATTCCATATGCCAGTCGTCCGCTATTGGTACACGGGATGGCGGCGGCACAGGTCCACCACCTGTTTCCGCACCCCATCACGAACCGTGGTTAGCGCATGCCCCCCGGTCTCCAGCGCATCCAGCACGTCACACAGCCAACCCGCTAACTGTTCACACTCGGTCACGCCAAAGCCGCGCGTGGTCACGGCTGGTGTGCCGATACGCAGCCCCGAGGTGACGAAAGGTGAGCGCGGGTCGTTGGGCACCGAGTTCTTGTTTGCGGTGATATAGGCACCGGCCAGTGCCGCATCCGCATCCTTGCCGGTGTATGGCTTGGAAGACAGGTCGATCAACATCAGGTGGTTGTCGGTGCCGCCGGAGACGATTTCGTAGCCACGCCGTTGAAGCACTGCAGCCATCGCGCGGGCGTTGGTCACCACTTGTCGCTGGTAGGCCTTGAATTCGGGCTGCAGTGCTTCCTTGAAGGCCACCGCCTTGGCAGCAATGACATGCATCAGCGGGCCGCCCTGGATGCCGGGAAACACTGCAGAATTGAGCTTCTTGTAGAAGTCCTCATTCTGTCCTTTGGCCAGGATTATGCCACCGCGCGGGCCGCGCAGGGTTTTGTGCGTAGTGCTGGTCACCACATGAGCGTGTGGCAGTGGGTCCGGGTATTCGCCCACCGCCACCAGACCGGCGACGTGGGCCATGTCCACCCAGAAGATAGCGCCCGCTTTATCGGCGATGGCGCGCATGCGCGCCCAGTCTTTGTGGCGTGAATAGGCCGAGAAGCCACCGATGAGCATCCTGGGGCGGGTTTCCAACGCGATGCGTTCCATTTCGTCGTAGTCGATCAGTCCCGTCTCGGGATCAAGCCCGTAGGGCACAATTTTGTAGTGGCGACCGGAGAAATTGGACGGATTGCCGTGGGTCAGGTGGCCACCCTGAGCTAAATTCATGCCCATCACGGTATCGCCAGGGTTGGTCAGTGCCAGGAACACCGCCGCGTTGGCCTGAGCGCCAGCATGGGGCTGAACGTTGGCGTAGTCGCAGTCGAACAGCACCTTGACCCGTTCGATGGCCAGGCGCTCGGCCACGTCCACATGCTCGCATCCGCTGTAGTAGCGCTTGCCTGGATAGCCTTCGGCGTACTTGTTGGTGAACACCGAGTTCTGGATGGCCATCACCAGCGGGCTGGCGTAATTCTCGGAAGCGATCAGTTCGACGTGATCTTCCTGGCGGCGCTCTTCGTGCTGAACGGCTTCGGCCAGTTCGGGGTCGAAATCGGTGAGGGTCAGGGAGGTGTCATACATAGGGTTGGTCCTTTGTTCTGGAATTCAGGTTTTGGGATATTCGGGCTTGAAGGCGGGATCCGGCTTGGGCGTGTCCAGGTCCAGTTGATGGCGCACATCGCGGATCAAATCACTGGCCACCGCCAGCGCCTCGGCCGCCGGCTTGTCGGCCAGGCTTTCGATGAGCCAGGAGCCGATCACGACGGCATCGGCCACCTGGGCGACCTCCCTGGCCGTGCAGGCGTCGCGGATACCGAACCCGACGCCGACGGGAATACGCACATGGCGGCGAACGCGCGCCAGCGTGTCGCGCACCTGAGTCATGTCCAGCGTCTTGGTACCGGTGACGCCTTTGATGGAAACGCAATAGACGTAGCCGCTGGCGCGGTCGGTAACTTGTCGGATGCGCCGCTCGGTGGAGGTCGGCGCCAACAATAAAATCAGGTCGATGTCATGGCGGCGCAATTGCGTCGCCAGTTCCCCGGACACCTCGGGCGGGTAATCTACGACCAGCACGCCATCCACACCCGCACGGGCTGCGTCCTCAGCAAAGGAACCCGTCTGGCGCAGTAGATCGTAGCGTTCGATCGGGTTGGCATAGCCCATCAGCACCACCGGTGTTTTGGTGTCCGACTCGCGAAAGCGTCGCACCTGATCGAATACCTGCGGCAGGCCAATGCCTAGGCGCAGTGCATGTTCACTGGCGGCCTGAATGGTCGGACCATCAGCAGACGGGTCGGAGAATGGCACGCCGAGTTCGATGATGTCGGCGCCGGCTTCGGCCAGTACGTGCATCAGCGCCGGGGTGATGTCGACGCCGGGGTAGCCAGCGGTGACATAGGGGATCAGCGCCTTGCGCCCCTGCCGTCGCAGACGCTGGAAGGTCGTCTCAAGTCGGCTCATGACTGACCTCCCATGGCATCCGCCTGAGCCATCACTGTTTCCATGTCCTTGTCGCCCCGGCCGGACAGGTTGACCAGGATGGCTTGGTCACTGGGCAGCGTAGCCGCCAGCTTGATCGCATAGGCGACGGCGTGGCTGGCCTCCAGCGCGGGGATGATGCCCTCCACGCGACTGAGAAGATGGAAGGCACTCAGCGCCTCGTCGTCGGTGGCACCAACGTATTCGGCACGACCGATTTCGTGCAGCCAGGCGTGCTCTGGTCCAACGCCGGGATAGTCCAAGCCGGCGCTGATGCTGTGGGTTTCCCGCACTTGGCCGTTGTCGTCCTGAAGAATGAGTGAGCGGTTGCCGTGCAACACGCCGGGGCTGCCGCGCTGGATTGAGGCGGCATGCCGGTCGGTGTCCAGCCCCAGCCCAGCCGCCTCGACACCGATCAGACGCACGCCTTCGTGTTCGATGTACGGGTGGAAAATGCCGATGGCGTTGCTGCCGCCGCCGACACAAGCGATCACCACGTCTGGGTGCTGTTTGTCCAAGCCCAGGCGCTTGAGCAGAGTCGGCATCTGGATCAGACACTCCTTGCCGATTACGGTTTGGAAATCCCGCACCATCGTCGGGTACGGGTGCATACCGGCCACTGAGCCAATCAAGTAGAAGGTGTGATCGACGTTCGTGACCCAATCGCGGATCGCGTCGTTCATGGCGTCCTTCAGTGTGCATGAGCCGGAAGTCACCGGCACCACGGTCGCGCCCAGCAGCGCCATGCGCTGGACGTTGGGGCGCTGTCGCTCGATGTCCTCGCTGCCCATATAAACCACGCATTCCAGGCCGTAGCGGGCGCAGATCGTCGCGGTGGCAACACCGTGCTGGCCCGCGCCGGTCTCGGCGATGATGCGCCGCTTGCCCATGCGCCGCGCCAGCATGGCCTGACCGATCACATTGTTAATCTTGTGGGCGCCGGTGTGGTTGAGGTCTTCGCGCTTGAGGAAGATGCGCGCACCTCCCGTTTCCTCGTTGAGACGACGGGCGTAGTACACCGGTGAGGGACGGCCAACGTAATCGGCCAATTCCTCCTCGAACTCGGCAATGAAGGCGGGATCGTCACGGTAGCGCCGATAGGCCACATGCAGTTCCTCGACAGCTTGCGCCAACGTCTCGCTGATGAAGCTCCCACCAAAGCGACCGAACAAGCCTTCAAGGTTGGGTTGGTCGTAGACTGGCTTCTGCCTCATGTTGTCGACCCCTTCTGCACAGCCGCTTCAGTCGTGACAGCACCAATCATCACGCTTGACGACAACAAGCGAGTGACACGCACCACGATGTCGTCGATTTGCATCTCATCGCAAACCAGCGGCGGTAATAGCCGGATGACAGTGTCGCGGGTTACGGTGATGAGCAGCCTCTGCTCCTCCAGCGCCCGCCCGACCAGCTCTTTGCAATTCCTGTCCAGCTCAATCCCTGCCATTAGTCCCTGGCCGCGGATGGAGGTGACGTTCGGATGATCGCTTAGTGCCTTCTGCAAGCCAGCAAGCAGGCGAGCGCCCAGTGCGGCGGCGCGCTGCGGCAACTTGTCGCGGGCCATGATCTCGAGCACGGTACAGGCTACCCGACAAGCCAGTGGATTGCCGCCGAAGGTCGAGCCGTGCTGGCCGGGCGAGAACAGATCGGCCGCCGCGCCGCGTGCCAGGCAGGCGCCGATGGGAAAGCCGTTGCCCAGTGCCTTCGCCAACGTAATCACGTCCGGCGTGATACCCGCGTGCTGGTGCCCGAACCAGGTGCCGGTGCGGCCCATGCCGGCCTGAATCTCGTCGAGCATCAGCAGCCAGTCGTGCTTGTCGCAAAGGTCACGCAGTTCGCGTAGGTAGTCTGTACTGGCAACCCGGATACCGCCTTCACCCTGTACCGGCTCGATGAGCACGGCCACGATACCGGACTCATGGGTAGCTATGCGGCGAACCGCCTCAATATCGTTATAGGGCACCCGCAAGATGCCGGGCAGTAACGGCTCGAAGCCTTGCTGCTTAGTGGGGTTGCCGGAGGCGGAAAGCGTCGCGATGGTGCGGCCATGAAAGCCATTCTCCATCACAACAATTTTTGGCCCGGCTACCTGCTTGCGGTGACCGTGCAGTCTTGCCAGCTTGAGGGCAGCTTCGTTGGCTTCTGCGCCTGAATTGCAGAAAAAGGCCCTTTGCATGCCTGTCAGTGCACACAGGCGCTCGCCCAGGTGCTCCTGCCAGTCGATGCGGAAGACGTTGGAAGTGTGCAGCAGCATCTCAGCCTGCTCGGCGATGACCGTGGCGATTTCCGGATGGGCGTGGCCCAGGCTGGTGACCGCGACACCGGCGATGGCGTCCAGGTACTCCACGCCTTGTTCATCCCAGAGGCGCGCACCGCTGCCGCGTACGAAGGAAACGGGTTGGCGGGCATAAGCCCGCATCAGATGGGAAGTGGCTGTTTGCATGGGAAAATCCTGTAAGTGAATTTGCTGACGGACTCACGTGCCGTTGTTCTGCGGTCCTTGTGGCTGTCCGCCATAGGCAACAGCAGTTCGGCGCATTGCGCCTGTTGGGTATGACGCAGTGCGCGAACGACATGACGACACGCCTGCGTGGTGGCTTCCGACAGATCAGCGCCATTGAGCCAATGCCCAATCAAGGTGGCGCAGAACAGGTCGCCGGTGCCCTTGGGGGTCACCTCGATGCGTGGATGCACGATGACTTCGGCTTGCGTGCGGGTAACGAGCACCACCTGCATCTCGTCCCTTGCCCAGGTATCGGGTGCAGCACTGGTCACGGCGACCCATTGCGTACGTCCGGTCAGCAAGGTGCGGGCAGCGATGACCACGCTTTCAATATCGTTCACCGTCCGCCCGGTCAGGTGCGCCAGTTCAAAGCCGTTCGGCGTCAATCCATCGGCCAATGGCAACAAGTCTCGGCGGTAGGCATCGACCAGACAGGGATCGACATAGATGCCGTGGTCGTAATCGCCCATTACCGGGTCGATCACGATGCGTAGGTCGGCACGTTGTGTCAGCCGCGCCCGCGCCCAACGCGCGAGGGCATCAGCCTGTCGTGGGTTGCCCAGATAGCCGACCAGAACGGCACGCAAGGCACACAGGGCCCCGCGTGCCGACAAGTCCTGCAAATAGCCATCGAACCATTCGATGGGCAGCGCGCCGCCGTGCATCGTCGGGTAGTGCGGCGTGTTGCTGAATACCACGGTGGGAACTGCGGCCACCGAGAGCGCCAGAGCTTCCAGAGTCGGCACCGCGACGTTGTTGCCTACTCGGCCATAAACCACTTGTGATTGCACCGAAACCACATCCAGCGGAAGTGGTTGAGGTAGCGCAAATGAGGGGATGTCGGTCATGATGATGCCCCTCTTGGCGGGGCTGTCTCGATCCCGTCCAGCCAGGAAGCGAACGCCATCCGTGCCGCCAGCGGCAAATCGGATTGCAGGGCTCGTGCTTCGGCGCGCAGTGCGCGCGGGTCGACGCCGGCCGTCGCCAGTTCGCAGGCATGACCGACTAGCCAGCGTTCAATGCGGCGCGGGTCCGCCTCCAGATGGCATTGCAGCGCCAGCACATGGCTGTCAATGCTGAAAGCCTGGTTGGCGCAGATGGCCGTTCCCGCCAGCCGCGTGGCGCCGGCGGGAATGTCGAAGCGGTCGCCATGCCAGTGCAGTACCGGCACCTTGCCCAGCGCCGTCAGGGGTGACGCCTCACCCTCCTCGGTTAGCGTCAATGGCGCGAAGCCGATTTCCTTGACGCCCATGCTGGCTACACTGGCACCGAGCGCACGGGCGATCACCTGTGCGCCCAGGCAGATACCCAGCATCGGACGTCGGCTTTCCAGTCGCTGAAGAATCACTGCCAGTTCGTCGCCGATGAAGGGATAGATGGTGTCATCGAAGGCGCCGATCGGGCCGCCCAGCACCACTAGCAGATCGGCTGATGCCGTATCCACGGTGTGCAAATCGTCAATGGTGGCATCCAGATAGCGCACGGCATAACCACGTGTCACAAGCAGCGGCTCCAATGTGCCGAGGTCTTCAAAGTCCAGGTGGCGGATGGCAATGGCAGTTTTCATGGTTGTGATTTCTCTGTGCTGGGTTCGCCGGGCCAGTAGTGGCTGTCTGACAAAGGGCGGGCGCCGAAGATGGCCTGGCCAACACGCACCACGGTGGCGCCTTCCTCGATGGCGATCTCGAAGTCGCCGGACATGCCCATCGACAATTCATCCAGGCCGACTCCGGCGGGTGCGCTTTGCCGTAACCGGTCGCGCAGACTGCGCAGCAGCACGAAACACTGACGCACCCGTTCGGCTTCGCTGGAGAACAGCGCCAGTGTCATCAGTCCGCGCACCCGCAACGCCGTGAATGCCGGCAGCGCCTGAAGGAAAGCCGGTACATCCTCGGGTGCCAGGCCGTACTTGCTGGCCTCGCCGGAGGTGTTGACCTGCACGAAGACGTCGAGCGCGCGGCCTTCCAGTTGCAAGCGGCGTTCCAGCACCTCGGCCACGCGCAGGCTGTCCAGCGACTGGAACTCGCTGGCAAAACGCGCCACCAGCTTGGCCTTGTTAGTCTGTAGGTGGCCGATCACCGACCACTGAAGATCGGTCAGGTCCTGCATTGCCTCCCATTTGCGGAAGGCTTCCTGAGGCTTGTTCTCGCCCAGTATCCGGCAGCCCGCCGCATGGGCCAGACGCAGGCGGGCCTCGGGCTTAGTCTTGCTAACCGGCAGCAGCCGTACTTCTGCGGGGTCGCGCCCGGCACGGCGGCAGGCGGTGGCGATGCGGGTCCGCACGGCGGCCAGGTTGTGCCGGAAATCCTTGACCGTGGTGGCCTCGGGATAACGGCCATGCTGGTCGTGACGGGTCTGTGTGTCGGACGGCATGGACATCAGTTCACCCTCTTGTTGAATGACGTCGGCGCAACGGCGGATTCCTGTGCCCGCTGCGGCAGCCGACCATTAAGTACCGCATAGGCCGCCAGCCCGATCACAAGCCCCCAGAACGCCCCGCCAATGCCCAGCAAGGTGATGTTGGCCGCAGCCGCCAAGAAGGTGATCAGCGAGGCTTCTCGTGTCCTGGCATCGGCCATCGCGCCGGCGAGACTGCCGCCGATGGTGCCTAGCAGTGCCAAGCCCGCCAGGGTGGTGATGAACGTTGCAGGGAATGCCATGAAGACCGCGGCCAACGTTACCCCGAACACACCGACCAGAATGTAGAGCACGCCTGCGGCAATACCGGCGACCCAGCGCCTTGACGGGTCTTCATGTGCCTCGCGGCCGGTGCAGATGGCAGCCGTGATTGCAGCGATGTTGAAGGCATGAGAACCGAACGGAGCCATCAGCAGGGAGCCGAGCCCGGTAATCGTCACGATAGGGTTGGCACTGGTTTTGAAGCCATCGTTGCGCAGTACCAGCATGCCGGGCATGTACTGACCGGTCAGGGTAATCAGGAACAGAGGCAACGCCACACTCAACACAGCGTTGACCGAGAATGCGGGCATGGTGAAGGCAGGAGCGGCAAGCTCCAGGCTCACCCCCGATAGATCAACACGATCCAGAAGCAGCAGGAAGGCCAGTCCCATGACTAGGATGCCCACGATGGCATAGCGGGCCGAGAATCGCTTGAGCACCACATAGGCGACAATCAACAGTCCGGCCAGCAGCGGGTCAACGCTCATACCATCAAAAGCCCCAATGCCGAACTGGAGCAGGATGCCAGCCAGCAGCCCAGCTGCCACGCCCGGGGGAATCAGGCGGATGACACGCTCGAACCAACCCGACAGCCCAAGAACCACAAATGCTGCTGCCGAAATCAGGTAGGCACCCACCGCTTCGGCATAAGGCGTTGTCGCCAGCGCCGTGACCAGAAACGCTGCCGCTGGGGTGGACCACGCAGTGATGATCGGCTCTCGGGAAATCCAGCTCAGGATGATCCCTGTTACGCCCACGCCAATGGAAATAGACCACACCCACGAGGCCGTTAGCTCAGGGCTGAGACCTGCGACTTTGGCGGCCTGGAACACCAGGATGAACGTACCACCGTAGTTGACGATGACCGAGATCAGACCAGCCACGACAGGATGAATTAGATCGTTCCAGCGAATAGATGAAGGTGAAGGGACGGATGACATGGCCTGATGGTGACTCCTGAAAAATGGATAGACGGGTTGTGAAATGTATTTATAGCTTTAAAATGGATGGATAGTCCCTGCCAATTTTACGTAGAGGTACAGACCAATTGTTCAAGCATGCCCAACTTGAATCCGTCAAAGCCTGGATCGGCGACCCCGCGCATGGCGCTTTGCCGCTGCATGCGCGCGTGCAGCGGGCCATTCGTCAGTTGATCCTTGATGGTGCACTCGATGTGGGTAGACCACTGCCCGCGTCGCGCGCCCTGGCGAAGTCGCTGGGGGTTTCCCGCGATACGATCGAGTCGGCCTACAGCCAGTTGCATGCGGAAGGCTTCATCGAACGTCGTGTGGGCAGCGGCAGCTTCGTATCGGAGCGGGCGCAGCGTCTACCAGGGCGTGGCAAGGCACGGCGCACGAAAACGCAAAAGGAGACACCACGCCTCAGCCAGCGTGGTAGCGCCATGTTCCAGAGCGGCGGCGTGCGCGACTTTCTGATACCACGCGCCTTCGCGCCCGGCGTGCCGGAAACGCGCAGCTTTCCACTTCAGACCTGGGAGCGGTTGGAGCGACAGGTGTTGAGGGAGTACGGTACTCAGGCGCTGCTGCACAGCCCGCCACAGGGCATGGAGCCACTGCGGCGCGCCATCGCCAATTACGTCAATCTCGAACGAGGGGCACGCGCCACACCCGAGCGTGTACTGGTGCTGACCAGCTCTCAGCAAGCCATGATGCTGTGCGCCACCGTGCTGCTCGATGCTGGCGACCGAATCTTTATCGAAGATCCGGTGTATCACGGGGCACGCAAGGCGTTCGATGCCGCCGGGTTAGAGTGTGTGCCAGTGCCACTGGATGTCGACGGACTGCAAGTAGACCACTTGCTTGAGCCAACGAAGGCGCCCGATGAACCGGCCAAGGCGGTATTCCTGACGCCATCACACCAATTTCCCACCGGGGCGACGCTGGCGCTGGACCGGCGGCTGGCAGTAATCGAATGGGCCAGGCAACACCAGAGCTGGATCATCGAAGACGACTACGACAGCGAGTTTCACTACGCCGGCAAACCCACCGCCTGCGTGCAGGGGCTTGATCCACACGAGCGGACGATCTACATCGGCACCTTCACCAAATCATTGTTTCCTGGCCTGCGCATCGGCTACATGGTGTTGCCTCCACCACTGGTCGCGCCCATGACCGTGGCCCGCACCCTGCTGGACGGACACAGCGCACCGATCCCACAACTCACGCTGGCACGCTTCATCGAAGACGGCCACTTCGGCGCACATGTTCGGACCATGCGTGCCATCTATGCCAAACGGCGCGATGTGTTGGCGCAACTGGTAAAAAAATATCTGGCCGACTTTCTGGAACCGCGAGTGCCGGCCGGCGGCATGCAGATGCCTTGCGTGTTCATCCGTGACATCCCCGAACGTGAAGCTGTGGAATCTGCGCGTCGGGCAGGAATCGACCTATTGGGACTAACAGCCCTGCATGCGTCGAGCAGACACAGAGCCGGTTTCCTAATGGGGTTTGCCGCCCATGCTCCCCACGAACTGGAAACTGCTGTCAAGAAACTCACGAGCGTGCTGCGTGCGTTGTGTTGCTGATCCCTAGTAGGGGACTAACGAGGGACAAGAATGAAATCGTCACCCAACGGGTTATTGGTCCAAGTATCCATCGCCCACTTGGTCAGCCATCTGCACATCATGGCGGTACCCGCGCTCTTGCCGCTGCTGCCTGGCGCCATGCAGGTCGGCTTTGTCGAGCTGGGTATTGCCATCGGTCTGTTCAACATCATTTCGGCACTGGTACAGGCACCTCTCGGCTTTGTCGTGGACAGGCTGGGTGCGAGATGGGTGCTGATGGCCGCACTCCTGCTGGGTGCGGCCAGCTTCGGACTGGTCGCCGTGTTCCCAAATTACCCGTGCCTGCTCGCCGCCATGATCCTGGCTGGGCTGGCAAACGGAGTCTATCACCCGGCCGATTATTCGCTGCTGTCGCGCGGCATACCCGCGAACAGAATGGGCCGGGCGTTCTCGATCCATACTTTCGCTGGGTTCCTGGGCAGCGCTCTGGCACCTCCGGTCATGGTCGGTGTTGCACTGCTCGTGGCGCCGCGCTGGTCCTTTGCCGTCGCGGCTCTGGCCGGACTGATAGCGTGGAGCGTAATGGCCATCAGTTCGCCACTCCCAGAAGGGCAACCTGATGCTGATATCGCCGAACCGCGCAAGGCTAAGGCGCGCCCAATTACCACGCCGGTGATGACCCTGGCCGTCCTGACCCTGCTGTTCACCCTTCTCAGCTTGAGCACCGGTGCCATCGAGAAATTTTCAGTATCGGCGCTAGTCCAAGGATTTGATGTGACGCTACCGGCGGCTAACCTGGCACTAACAGTTTTCCTGTTCGCCAGCGCCTTCGGTGTGTTGGCCGGTGGTGTGCTGGCAGATCGTACCGACAAGCACGGTTATGTGGCGGCAGCTACCTTCGCGTTGGCGGCATTCATTGTGGTGTTGGTGATCAGGGTGCCGATGCCGCCCGTGGTCCTAGCTATAGCCCTTGGGGCAGCAGGTTTTATGACCGGCATGGTGGCACCTTCGCGCGACATGCTGGTCCGTGCCGCATCCCCGGCAGGCGCTGAAGGCAGAACATTCGGTATCGTCTCCACCGGCTTCAACGTGGGCGGCGTCATCGGCCCGCTCCTATTCGGCTTTCTGCTGGATCAAGGACTGGCCAGTGGCGTATTGTGGGCAGCCGTTGGCTTTATGGTTGCGACCACCACTATCGTATTGCTTCAGGAGAGACACCAGCGCATAAGGCCCGCAATAGCGGGCTAACCAATGGATGGCCCGCGTTGTCTGCCAATTTCCCAAGAGACTCCGCGACCTCGCATTGTCGCCGCGATCTGCTGCCCCAATCGCTGCTCGATCACTGGCTTCCAGGGTACGAGACTGAATCCCACACCGTCATCCAGCATCGCGAATCGCCCACTAGCGAGCATCACGCTATGCCGGTAGATGCCCGTCACGCTCTGTCCGTCGGCCACCGGGCGATGCTCCAGACCAGTTTCGGCGACAATGTCCTTGGCGGCTTGGGCCAGTTCTCTATTGCGCAGTGTCGCCAGTAGGTTACGTGCCAAGATCACGCGCTGCCCGCGTCGATGGGCCAGCCCCTGTTCTTCGAGGAAGTCGGCTCGTTCCTGCAACGCTTCCTTCACCTCTCCACCAAAGCCTATGTCACTGAATCCTCGACCACCGCCGATTAGTTGCTGGTCAAGCCAAGTAGCGCCGATCACGCGCGCCTGACGTTCGATGGGCAGGTGCGATTTCAGCTCCACCGCCACCCCGCCCAGGCGCTGAGTATCGTACTGACGCCCACGCTCAGGCAGGTCGCCCGGCACCTTCCATAGCCCCTCGGCCACGCGTTCCACAATGCCCACACGACGTAACGCTTCCAGGCGACGAACATGGGCTGCGACGATTTCTTGCGGGTCGCGCCCAACCTTGGTTCGGCCTTGTTCGATGACCAGGTGATGGTCTGTGCGGTAAAGGCCATCGCTTGCCAGTTCCGCGATGTTGCGGTCGGCCGCACGTAGTTCAGCAGAACCGCGCACTTCCACCACGGCCCCGGTGGGATAGTTCGTCAACTCGTCACGGGCGTTGAGTGAAATGTAATGGGCCTTGCCATCCACGCCGTCAATCACCAAATAACCCCGGTCGTGCAGTTCATCGGCGAGCCCTTTACCAGCCACACGCCCGATGACACTGCGCCCGCTCTCACCCGGTTCAAAGACAGTCAGTTCTCGTGAAAGGCCGCTCATGGACCTTTGCAGGGTGCGGATGATATCGCCACGTTCACCCAGGGCACGCAATGTCTTCTCAGCATCGGCGTGAATGTCCCAGGTACCGGGCTGTATCTCGTCCGCCAAGCCCAGGCGCTGCAAGTGTTGCAAGCGGCCAATGAGCAGTTGTCTCTGACGTTGCAACGTCGGGTCGATAAAGCGTTCGATCTGCACCCGGTAGTCATCGCCAGCCTCTCGCTGCAGCGTGCGATCCAGGCTCGTCCACCGCTCCTGTTCTACCTCGCGCCGCAAGGTCTGTTGGATCTCTAGTTCAGTGCGCCGCCCCAGCCATTCCGTCGCCAGTTCGGCGGCGCGATGGCGGATGCCATGGGCGATGTAGTCGCTGGCGATGATGAGGTCTTTGCCAGTGTCGTCACGCCCACGCACAACCAGGTGCGTGTGTGGGTTGTCAGTGTTCCAGTGATCCACTGCCACCCAATCCAGCTGCGTGCCCAGATCAGCTTCCATCCGGCTCATCAGGTGACGTGCGTAAGTGCGTAGATCGCCTAGCTCGGCTCCATCCTCGGGCGAGAGGATGAAACGGAAATGGTGCCGGTCGCCCTGACAGCGTTCCTTGAAAGCATCGAGATCGGCCTCGTCGATCTGCGGCCCATAGGCTCGGCCTGGCTCACCATTACGCCCCGCGCCGTCGCGCTCGATATAGCGCAGGTGCTTCTCCAGCGACTGCGGGCTGGCCCGGCGCTGATTGACCAACAGGGTTTTGATAGTGACACGGCGCGAGAACGGCGTCAGTGAGGAGCCCGTAAAGCGTGCGGCGGTATGGCCACGCCCCAAACGTGAGCCGGGCCGCTGGCCAGCGCTACCCGCCGATGTCTGACGGCGTGCCGAGGATTTGCCACCACTGGCTTTGCCTGTCTGCTTGAGCACTTTGGAAACAAAGCCCTGTCCCCGGTGCTTTGGCGCATTGGGACGGATACGAAAATCATCATCGTGGTGGTCACTCATGGCCGTGTCACTAGAAAGCTATGGCGTGTTCCGTCGTGTAAAGCACGCGGGCAGTTCAACATCAGTGCGGGTTTCGCGCTCGACGCGGCACCGTGGCAACGGCACGATGTGCCGCGCCACCCACACGTGCAGACTGACTTTGCGGACGGCCAGGTGCCGCCCCCTTTTGTCTTGCCTTCCGCCTTTGCCCTTCGCTGACGCTCAGAGCGGCGGCGGCCCGGCGGCGCTGCGCTGCTTGCAGCCAGCCCGCCAGCGAACACGCCAATGGCCGCAGGCCGGGCGCATTCGAGGCAAGACGCCTGCACATGAGAAGGCAGCGCGGATGCGCTCGCACTGCACGCGTGACGACACGCGGAAAACCACCGGCTCGGTACGCCCGATGGCTCCATAAGATGCACGGCAACGTGCAGCGAGTCAGGACCTATCATGGTCGGGCCTCCAGCCAGATGGGATGCGCGATGCCGATCACGGCGGATGCGCTGACCGGCCCGAAATATCGGCTATCGAACGACGCCGGGTTGGTTGTGCTCAAGAGGAAGAGTTCGCCAGGCCGAAGCTGCCGGCATTGCCGCCAGGTTGGCAGCGGACGGCCCATACGATCAGCAGGCAGTACAGTAGCCACCGGTACACCGTCGATACGTACCTGATCGGCGATAAGACATACGTGTTGCGGTGCGACTGCACCCACACGTTTCAGCAACGGAATGTGGGCCGGCAGGTAACCGCGCTGCGCGGCCAGCGCGGCGGCTTCTGGTGGCAATATGGTCAGGACGATGCTGCCTACTTCAAGCCGATGTGCCAGCGAGCCGGGCCGGTGTTGCAGCGGATCGAGGCGATACCAGCCCACCGACACGCTGTCGGACGGGTTGTAGATCAGTCGTGGCAGCGGCTGCACGAAAGACGCCCAGGCCAGCGCAGCAAGGCCGCAGAGGGACAAACCTACCAACACAATGCGAGCACGCAGGCGCGAGCGAGGATGAGGCGCGGCGTCAGGGCAGCGTGTCACACTGATATTGTCCGTCATGGCAACGCCCTCCCGGCCAGCCAGGCGGCGTGCCGCTCGGCAGAGTATTCGGGCAATGGCAAACGCGCAGCGAGCCGATTGGCGAGCGTACGCCAGTACGCGGGCGACGCCGTTGCCGGTGCAATACCCAGTGCCTCGATGGCATCAATGCGTTCCAGCACAGTGCGCACGATGGGGTCGCCTTCAGTGTGCAGCAGCAGGCGTGCTCCGGGCTGCACGCCAGGGATGCGCTGCATGGCATCCAGTGGCGGGCCAGCCTGCATCACCATGAGCTGCCAACGCACGGTGCCGTAGTCGTTGGCCTGCCAACGGATGCGGCAGAATATGGCACCAGGCAGGAACACCGCCACACGCCGCCAGCGATCGAATCGGATGACGCGTTCGGGTTCGCCGAAGCGCAGGTAGAGCTTGAAGCGCGATTCGATGTAGGCCAGCGAGACTTGCGTCAGTGGCAGGTTGTCTGCTTGATCGGGGAGCGTGGCTAGTGGTGGTGACAATGCAACCGGCATCGCCGAAGGCTGTGTGTTCATGATGGGGTCTCCGGGAACTCTCGTTCCAGCAAGGCGCGCAGTAACTCGGCCACGGTCACTCCCTGCGTGAAGGCCGAGACCTTGATGCGCGCCCGCATCGCGGGCGTGATGTCGAGGGTCAGGCGTGCGGTGTAGAGGTCGCCCTTGTTGAGAGCATCGGCGTCACCCTGGCGAATCCAGGCCTCCGCCTGTGGATTGGCGGGTGGGCGCGCACCGATGCCGACGCGTTTGCTGCGTGCCTTGCTCATAACGGCCACCGCAGCAGTTCATCCACCAGCGCCGTGATTTCACGTGCGGCGATGCTGTCCGGTGCTGTTTCGCGCGCCAGGCGGCCAGCGGCCACGCTGTCGGCAAAGACGATGCGTTGGCGTACCTCGGCGCGCAAAGCAGGCAGCGGTTGTTCCGCTAATGCCTGCCGGGCTTCACGCCCGATCACCGTGGTACTGACGCGTCGGTTGATGGCGAAAGCCGCCATGAGCTGCGGACGGAACACTTGAGCCTCACGAACCAGTGCCACCATCTCGGCACTGGCCCACAGATCGTAGGGGCTGGGCTGTACCGGGATCAGTACACGCTCAGCCGCCAACAGCGCGGAGCGCGCCAGAGCGGCGATCCTGGGTGGTCCGTCTATGACGACGTGATCGGCTCGCCTGGCGAGTTCAGGTGCCTCCTGATGCACCGTTTCACGGGCGAGCCCGACGGCACTGAACAACCTGGGCAAGCCTTGCTGGCTTCGGCGCTGCGTCCAGTCCAGCGATGAACCCTGCGGGTCAGCATCCAGCAGGATGACGTTCTGGCCACGTATCGCGAGTTCGCCGGCAATGTGCGTGGCCAGCGTGGTCTTGCCCACGCCGCCTTTCTGATTGAGCAAAGCGACGATCATGGCGTAGCCCTCCTTGCAGGAAAGCCACACCATGAACGGCCTGAAAAACGCATTGGCCGTTGCGGGTTGGCGGTTATCCACCGCATCAATAGCTGTTTATTATTATTGGTTAGATAAGTTTTTAAGTTAGATATTAAGTTAAGGACCGAAAAAAACCTTACCACCCATAACGTTAGGTTCAGTTTGCGCGCCTGATAGCACGATATCGGTGCGCCTGATAGCACGAGTCCTCGCGCGCCCGATAGCACGAGCCCATTCACAGCTTGTTCTGCTGCTATCCCCCGACTTATCCCCGTGCCGTTTGCGGCACGGGCCGGAAGGCAAGAATCTCCGGTTCGCCGGGCCAACGTTCGATGGATAATTCGTAACCGGGAAGTGACTGCTTTGCCACCAGAAGGCGCAGGTCGCGGGCAAAATCGCGCGGCTGCGCCAGGCTGCCGGACTTGCGATACAGGTAAGGGATATCGAACTGCCAACCGTTTGCCTGCCGACCGCCATGCTTGCGCACTAGCCGGTACAGCCAGCGCTCGATGCCGCCGGTGAGCCGGAAATACGTCGGGTCGATGGTGAGCACCAGGGCGGCATCGAGTACGCCCGCATAGAACCAGTCCGGCAGGATCAGCTCGATGCCCAGCGGCTTGCCGTTGGCATCGGCCAGTTCTTTCCACTCGTTGATCCAGGAAAATCGGTGCAGACGCCGCCCGGTGGTCTCGCGAATGGAGGTGGCCACCGTGGTCGATTGCAACCGGTCGAGAGCGGCCTTGAGGCGCTGGTAATCGCGCAGCGAGGTGCCGCGCCGGATGAAGCGCAAGATCTCGTAGGGCGTGGCCTGCATCCGGCGTGACGGCTGAATACCCGCATCGCGGGCTTCCACGATTTGGCTGGCAACCCAGATCAGGATGTCGGCGTCCCAGATGGTGGCGATGCCGTGTTCCTGGGTGCCTTCCACACGCAGAGTGATGTTGCAACTGCGGAAGTCGATCGGCGCGGTGCGCCGTGACTTGGCCAGCGAGAAGAAAGGATAAGCCATCAGGTCCTGGGCATCGCGTGGCGCCATGTCCTCGCCCGGCAGTGCGCGGAACAGGTCGAGCTGTTCCCGTTGCGCTGGCTGCTGCCGGGGCGGCAGCGATGGGCCGGGCATGACGATGGCCACCGGCTCGCCGCCGATCAGCGGCCATCACGGTAGTCACCCGCGTGGCGTTCGGCGTATTCGGGATCGGACGTGGCCTCGTAGCTGCGAGCATCGGCCCAGGCGTCGAGATCGGCTACGGCGTACATGACGCGGCGGCCGAACTTGCGAAACTTGGGGCCACCGCCAATCACGCGCTGTTTTTCCAGCGTGCGCGGTGACAGGCGCAGATATTCGGCGGCTTCGTCGTTGGTCAGGTAGCGTTGGGGCTGCGCGGGCGTATCAGTAGCGGCAACAGCAGGCCGCAAGGGAGCGGGTCGCATGGGAGGCACCTCCATCGGTTGAAAACGTCCGGCCACACAGCGCGACCGGATGGAGGCAGTCTCAAGCAACGCGAGATGCTTGCTCAGGGACGTTTTGCGGGCACCGCCGCACGTCCCTGTTCAACGAGTGGAAGCTGTGCCAGGCAGCGATAGCCGCCGTGCATCAGGCTATTGCCCCGGCGTACCAAGCGACGCACGCGGGCACGCAAGGCGCTGTCGGCGTGCCAGTCGTCCGCGACGACATCAGCACCGAACAGCCCTTCGGCCACCTCGCGCAAGGACGCACCGGCCAGGGTGGCGTCGAGCGCCTGCAAGGTGTGCAGTTCCAGCAAGTTCGACAGGGAGGGCCGCGGTCGTGTCAGCGCCACGGGGAGCATGCTGATGGCGGCAGCCAACTGATTCAGGGAGGCCGACAGCGCCTGACAACGTGCCAGGGAGGTGTCGCTGGCACGGACGGCGTAGACGTAAGCCATGCCGTCGGCCAAGTCCGGCGCCAACGCGAATCGCAGGCAACCACCCGCCCAGCGGCTTACCAACAGTAAACGCTGGCCATCGTGGATCAGGTACTTGTAACCCGGAAGGTGCCAAAGCGTGAAGGCTGCCGCGTCGGACGGTGGGTCGGCATCCGGGTAGAGTTGAAGCACGGCATCATGGTCGGGAAACCAGGCGGGGTGCGCGTCGCGCGCATCCAGGGCCGGGTTTTCCAGCAGGCGCAGTCCCCAGCGATGCCCCGCATCCGGTCGGCGACGACGCCAATCCTGGCGGTAGTCAGGGTGGCGGCGCAGGTATTCCCAAGCCAGCGCCGGACCATCCAGGTGCAGGACGTAAAGATAGGCCGCCGTCGGATACCAGGACGGGGCGCTGGGATCAGCCATGGCGCAACCTCCCTCGGCTCGAGGTACGTCGCCACGGCAGACAGGCGCGCTATGGAGCGATCATCGAAACGTCATGAGGGAAACGATAAACTGTCAGCGTCAAGACCGATTGGCTCCGGTGCGTTTCTGGTTTCGTCCGAATGCGACGACGGCTCGCCTCAAAATGGCGTGCCGTATTGGCCAGCCTGCCAAAAGCCGCGCCGGGCATCATGACTGTTTGGATCAGCTATGCACTTCATCGGTGCAAAGTCGCCCATCCAGACCGGTACGGTCTGGAGTCAGACCCAAAAAGACACGGTGGGCCGCCACTGGGGTGGTGGTTCAGTCGGTGATCGAACCGTTTTCCTCGGCCAACCACAGATATTCCGATAGCCGTCGTACCGGCTGGAAGTAGCGATCGCGCATCACGGGTTGTCCATGCGGCCCGACGAAGGACGCCAGATCGGAGAGTTTTACCGTTCCCAGCTCGGGCATTCCGATCCCCAGGTCGATCAGACCATGGGCCGTGTCGCCGTCGGCGGGATCGAGGGAGGCCAGCAGCCAGGTAGCGTGTGCATCCGGGGTGAATAAGCGTACGACTGGCACCGGGTCGGCGCCCTGATCGTTGGCAAGCAGTGCCACGCGCTCCGCGTCGGTGATGAGTGGCCTCATGACCGTCTATCCACCACGAAGGCAAAGAATCGCCGAACCGCATCCCCACTTGCGTGCAAACGCACCAAAACGGAACACCACGAACCCACGGAAACGTGGAAGCGTGAAAGCGCATTGGCATAAGTCAGGAAAGGCACGGATACGGTTCCCCAGATTGCACACTATCCGCAAAAGCGGATTTCCGTAAAGGCACGAAAATACAGAGCAACACCAAATGAACACTATAGATTGTAGCCCTATAGGGCGCAATAGGCTGTCATCTTGGTTTTTGAGGGGAAACCATTGGTGGCAGAACAGTACTCATTGGCGAAGGCATTGAAGGCCGTCAGAAAGGCGCGTGGCTTGAGCCAGGAAGCCTTCTCCGACGTGTCCAGCCGCACCTACCTGAGTACCCTGGAGCGCGACCTGAAAAGCCCAACCCTCAGTAAGTTGGCTGAGTTGTGTGAGGTGATGGAAGTTCACCCCTTGACGCTGCTGACGCTGGCCTATAGTGGCGACAATCCGCATAAGGTTGATCAACTTCTCCAGCAGATACAGCTCGAACTGCGTGAAATCATTAACGATGCAAAAAGTTAGCTTCAAACAGGCTAATGATGAGCCATAGCTTGGTTGTTGTCTGTAACTTAGTGATCGCTGTCGTAAAATGCCATATAAAACAGAGGAATAACGCGTCACATGAAATTACAGAGCATCCGGCTATTCAGCTTTCAGTCGTTCGGGCCGGAGCCCACTGAACTGCCCCTCAACGACATCACCTATCTGATCGGCCCGAACGGTTCAGGCAAGACGGCAGCACTTCAGGCGTTGTGCCGCTTGTTTGCCTTCGATCCCTCGCTACGGCGCATCCGGCGGTCAGACTTCCACGTTCCCTATGACGAAGAGGAAGCTCCTGAAGAGCGGCAGCTCTGGATCGAAGCCGACTTTATCTTTCCCGAACTTGAAGATGACGATGATGTCGCAACGATAGCTCCCCATTTCGGCCATATGCGGCTGGACTCCGCCGATGGTCCACCCCGTGTCCGATATCGCCTGGACGCCACGATGGGCGTGAATGGTGACATCGAGGAAACCCTGGTTCATGTATTGGATCTCGATGCCGATGGCTCTCCCCTCACGACAGCACAGGTTACGCGAGCGGAACGCAACCATGTGCAGGTTCATTACCTACCTGCACGACGAGATCCCGCTGATCACATCGCCTACAGCGCCAATGCTCTGCTTGGCCGTATGCTAAGAGCCGTAAACTGGGAGAATGAGCGAGAAGAAATCAAAGGCTTCACAGACAAAATCAGTGAAAGCCTCGCGGGCAATCCATCAATCGCAACTCTGAGCGAGAGCCTGCAGACAACCTGGGGCACCTTGCACAAAGGCAGCTTCTTCGCCGACCCCCAAATCACCTTCGTCGCATCCGAAATCGAAGCCTTATTACGGCACCTGTCCGTTTCATTCTCTCCTGGACATGACGAAGAATTGGTCGATTTTTCCAGGCTAAGTGATGGCCAGAAGTCCATGCTCTATCTGTCACTGGTGCTTTCGGCACAGTCAATCGGGCGTGCGGTCCTTGCCGGTGACGATGATACCTTCGACCCGGATAAGTTGCGTCCCCCGGTGTTTACGATCGTCGCCCTTGAAGAGCCTGAGAACAGTCTCTCACCTCACTATTTGGGAAGAATCGTGAATGCTCTGGTCACTATGACGAGTAACGAAGATGCCCAAGCTCTGATCGCCACCCATGCACCTTCCATGCTTCGGCGAGTCAATCCTAGGCACATACGCTACTTGCGGCTCACCAGCGAGCGAACTACCAAGACCACGCGCATTCGCTTACCGAAAAGAACCGATGAAGCCCACAAGTTTGTCCGCGAAGCCGTGCAGGCATATCCCGAAATTTATTTCTCCCGGCTGGTTATTCTTGGAGAAGGTGATAGCGAGGAAATCGTTCTGCCCCGCATCCTGCGTGCCAAAGGTATTCCAGTCGATGAGTCTGCTGTAACCGTGGCGCCTCTGGGCGGTCGCCATGTCAATCACTTCTGGCGCCTGCTCTCGGCTCTTGAAATCCCCTATCTCACTCTGCTCGACTTGGATGTCGCCCGGCATCAAGGGGGCTGGGGGCGGATCAAGTACGTCAACGATCAGTTAGGCGAATACGCTCCTGCCAAAAAGCTCCCACCGGACCATGGAATTCCCGCTTGGAACGATGCAAAAGAGAAGGTTCGTAGCTATCTCAACTACCTTGAAAAACTGGAGAATCGAGACGTTTTTTTCTCCTATCCACTGGACCTCGACTTCGCGATGTTACTCTCGTTTCCCGATGAGTACGGTGTCGAGTCTAATCCACCGAGTGAAACCACGGTCAAAGCCGTTCTCGGCGATAGCCATTTCGACGCAGCACAGTACGATGACGATGAACGCGCACTTTTCAAGACCTATCACAAGCGTTTCAAGCTAGGCAGCAAGCCAGCGGCCCACATTGATGCTCTGGCCCAGTTGAGTGACGAGGAACTTCGCGACGACATGCCTGAATCACTGGCGCGACTGGCGGATGCGGTAATCGCCAAGCTGGAGGAATTGCCTGAATGATCGCCGCAGGTGATTGGCGGCCAGCGGACGGGCTTACGCTTGAGCCAAATGCCTTGCGTGCCGCACGGGAAACTGAGCGCTGTCTTGCGCTGACAGCCGGGCCGGGAGCAGGCAAAACAGAAATGCTTGCACAGCGTGCCGATTTTCTGTTGCGCACAGGAACCTGCCGTTACCCGAAACGAATACTGGCCATCTCGTTTAAGGTTGATGCCTGCAAAAACCTGAAGGAGCGCGTGCAACGCCGTTGTGGTTTCGACTTGGCAGCACGTTTCGACAGTTACACCTTCCATGCTTTCGCAAAGAGGATTATTGATCGTTTCCGGCCAGTGCTGACCGGACGGGATGCCCTCGACGTCGACTACCAAATCGGCGACCGAAGAGTGACACGACGACAGATCGAATTCAGTGACCTTGTGCCCCTCGCCATACAGATCCTCAGCACATCCGTTGCGGCCCGCAACGCTGTCCGTCAGACCTACAGCGATGTCTTTCTGGACGAATTCCAGGATTGCACCGACCAGCAATACGCACTGGTGAAGCTTGCGTTCCAGAACACTGCTATCCGTCTGACGGCAGTCGGCGACACCAAGCAAAAGATCATGGGATGGGCAGGTGCGCTTGATGGCATATTCCAAACCTTCGCAGCGGACTTTGTTGCTGAACCACTTAATATGTATCGCAACTTCCGTTCTAAGCCTCGTCTGCTGCGTATGCAGAACGAGATCATTAAGGTGATGGACTCCACCTCCGTAATGCCTGATGAACAACTCGCCGGTGAGGAGGGCCAGATATTCGCGTGGCAATTTCCAAATAGTCAAGAGGAAGCCGAACATCTGGCGGACTCAATCGACACATGGATCAACCATGAGCAACTTCCACCTTCAGAAATCGCGATCCTGGTTGTCCGGCAACC
Organism: Alcanivorax sp. 24; assembly: GCF_004360225.1. Classification (GTDB taxonomy): domain Bacteria; phylum Pseudomonadota; class Gammaproteobacteria; order Pseudomonadales; family Alcanivoracaceae; genus Alloalcanivorax; species Alloalcanivorax xiamenensis. The sequence goes on along the minus strand of NZ_SNUA01000001.1, from coordinate 157,869 downwards.
TGACCTCTATGGTGACCACCTAATCCAAGCGTTGGAGCAGCGGCGCATCCCCTTTCGCAATGAGCAACAACTCCAAGATATCTCTGTCGAACCGGCCGCGAGGCTTATCGTCGATTATCTGTCCATTCTCTATGGGCAGCGAGAACCCAAAGCCTGGATTCGATTGATGGCACAACTCATCCCTTTCGCCGACGATGATGTACAGTCCAGCGTGCGAAGAGATTTTCAGAACTTTATTGCTGATCAGAGGAAAAGTGCCGTACAGAGCGCACTATTAGGTGAACCATTCGCGGACTGGTGGGATTTTGTTCGCGCCTTCCTAAGCAAAGTGGGCATCGAGACTCTGTCTGCACTGTCCCATGATTACGAGTCAAAAGCGAGACTAGTGCAAGTCGTCAACGACACCAAGACCCGCGTAGATGAACTATTAAAGTCGGAACCCAATTTGCCCAAGGCACTGGAGCGTTTTTCCGACGATCAAGCTGTGCGTATTTTGACTATCCACAAGAGCAAGGGACTCGAATTTGATACGGTTGTCATTCTCGCTGTTGAAGATCAGTCTTTCTGGGGAGATGAAGATGCGGAACGTTGTGCTTTTTTTGTCGGCATTTCCCGGGCTAAGCAACGGCTGATGTTGACCGTCAGTGATCGCCGAGACACCCCACCATCCAATCCTCGCAGGTGGAAGGAAAACAGAACGCCGCACTCGGAGTTTTTAGGCTATGCCATGCCTTTTCTCAACCCTGATCGGTAGTCTCACAATACTACAGAGTACGCGGCTGACACGGGCGTATGCCGACAACAGCGAACGCAAAGCCGATCAACAACTGAAGCGCCTCGTTGAATGTGGCATGTAATCCCCTCAGAAGAACCGTTGAAAAGGGCTTTTATTGGTGAAACTTCCTCTTGTAGATACGTTCTCTCCCACCTATGAAATTTGGGAAAAAAGAGATCCTACGCTTGATGAAATGCTGGCAGCAGGAAATCCCCATCTGCGTATCCCAATCAGATTGGAAGCATGTATCTCTAACGCCTACGATGCTGCCACTCACATGGCAAAAGTCGGCGCCGATAATAGGCTTGGCAACTTCATTGACGATGCCTTGGACAAAAGTGTCGCGTACAGGTCTTGGCGGCAAACGATGCCATCCAAGACACCAGACGAACTTTCGCGGTATCAGAAGCGCTATCCACATTGCAATTTCGAGCAGGTTTCCGCTGAGATAGAAGCGGTCGGCCATGTGCTCAGTGAAGGACAATGTCTTTTCCACGCAGGGCTATGGCCCGCCAATGGCAATCGTTTGTTAACAGATCGTCCGCTTTCCACCTCATTCTGCCCTCAGGTTGCCTTACGTAACGCAAACCATAAAGGCAAGGGATATGACGCCGACCGGATTGACTTGTTCGTACTAAGAGCGACCAATCCGAAGACCAAGGTTTTCGCTTACAGACGGAAAGGTACGAATCTAGGCCATGAAAACGAAGTTGTGTTTGCCGCTGGCGCAGAGTTGTCGCTGAGATCAGCCGTTCCGGTTAATACCAACTATCCGGCTGGAAAGTATGGGTTCCCGGATAAGCGAATATTGGTTCGCGTTCTGGAAATTGATATTTCGTAAGCGGCTTTAGCTGATCAAGCCCTGAAAGCAAGCAACGGTGGCAATGCAACCGAATTGCGCGCGCCATAGGTGAGCGCATGACATGCTGCATCAGCGGTAAGATGCCCCGCCGTAATGGACGGGGCACGGTGAGCGGCGGTTACACCGCCTGGGGCCTGCTGCGTGACCAGATCAGGTCGTGCGTGCCGTCCTCGCCCTCGATCAGACGAGCGTAAACCGGAGCCGGGAACGAAGGGTCGTCGGCGGTGACTGACAGGTAGTCTCGCCCGGCCTCGCTGGTTTTCTTCCACGCCGCACCGATGTCGTGCCCAGCAGCCTGGAGGCGAAAGTCTGGAGCATTCTCGCTGTCGCCCTTGTCGTTGGGAACCAGCTTGACCTTGACGTTGAGCGTCAGGGTACGAAGAGTGCCGGTGTAGCCGTCTTTGTCTGCGGTAAAAGTGCCGATGTTGGCCATGATGTTTCTCCTTTCGGGTTAAACAAGGTTCGCGCCCATCGCGTCCTTGTTGTGATCCGAGCGGCGGGGGACGGGCTGGCTGCACCGCTTGCGGTCGCAACGTAGTGAAGAACCGGAAGGCGCAAACAATTTGCCGCGCGAGGAATGCACCCAGCGCAGGGGAAATTGTTTGCGCCACACGGTTGCAGCCATAAAGCCCGAGGCGCAGCCGGGCCACCGCCAGGATTCACAACGACACAAGGACGCCTTGGGCCGAACCGCTCCGAAAGGAGACCTGGACAACTCGGGATTTCCGCACGAAGGCTTCACCGGCTCTCGGGCTGACGTGGGTCAGGTCACCCTCACGATGAAGACGAGAATTCCCCACTGCATGCAATGGCAATGGTGTTGACATGAGGTGTGGCTTCACCATGGCGAGATCAGGCGAGTGTCCGCGAACTCTCCTTCATGACACAATGGACAGCACCGCCAGCATTGAGGAGGATACAAATTTGCACAACCTGTCGCAGCAAGCTCTAGCGTGTTCGTCAGTACGTAGCCTGACGAAAATCGGCGACGTATCGCACCAACACACCCAAGCCGCTCTATATTTGTAGATTAAAGAAGCAAGCATAAACCCATGACTATCCAGTTCCGACACGAAACCCCGAGCGACATTGCCACTATAGAAGCGGTCACAATAGCCGCTTTCGCCAATGCAGCGCATACCAGCCACACGGAGCAATTCATCGTGCGCGCACTGCGTGTCGCCAGTGAACTGACGCTTTCCATCGTGGCCGAAGATCAAGGCCAGATTGTCGGTCATGTGGCCCTGTCGCCCGTAACCATCACTGATGACCATGGACGACAGGTCAAAGGCTGGTACGGCTTGGGGCCGATCTCCGTCCTGCCGCAAAGACAGGGAGAAGGCATCGGCTCTCACCTGATGGAACAAGCGTTGTTCGAACTGCGGGCCATGCAAGCTACAGGTTGCGTGCTGTTGGGAGATCCCGCGTATTATGCGCGGTTCGGTTTTCAGGCCCATGAGGGCCTGCAACTGCCGGGTGCGCCACCCGGCTACTTCATGGCGCTGGCCTTGAATGGGCCAGTACCCGAAGGCAACGGCGTTTTGACTCTGCTGTTGGTCTTCAACACAGGACGCGGTAGCTGATCCCAGTTATTCCTTCATCTCGATGAGTCTCATTTAGCGTGTGGCAAGGCGCGAATCATCATGGGCTGCTTTCCTGCCAAGGAAGCACCCTGGCCGAGGACAAGGTGCTTGTTCTCAATCAAGGCTATGCAGCTGCCGTTCCGCTTGATACTTCCTCCATCGCCTCAGCATCCTGTTCCTGAGCGGGTTCCTGCGGGTTGTCAGTCTTGAAGACAGCAGGCATCCAGTCCGTGCCTTCGACCAGTCGTTCCGCTTCACTGGCAATATCAGCCTTCTTCAACTTGGCCAGCCGGGTGACGTGCTCCGGCGCGTACTCACCCACCGCTTGCAAAATCGCTGCCTTCGGAACGTGTTTGAAGTAGCTTTCGGCGGTCGGTTGCCACCATGCGGCCATATTGAGGCCGACGGCCTGCGCCAGTTCCGCGCCGGGCGGGTGCAGACTGGCACGAGGCGTCACCACGTCCACCGTGGAAGCCACGCACACGGCCAGCAGCCGCACCAGTTCGTCTTGCGGCTTCGCCAGCAGCGCGGCGAACAGTTCGGCCGTGTCCTCCGGCAGGGCTTCGCCCGCGACTTGCTGCAATTCGCGCAGCGCCACAGCGGCGGGTGATTCCGGCCAGTCCGGGGCCATGCCTTCCAACCGGTCTTGCACTTTGAGGCTCACGCCTAACGGCAGATCGCGCCCGTAATGGCTTTCCTGCAAGACGGTCTGCACCATACCATGCACCACGGCGGCCAGCGCGGTTTGCGGATGCCGGGCCACTTCGATTTGCAGCGCTGCGGTGCGATGCGCGCTCAACCGCTGCGCCAGCCGGTCGGATATGACCGGGGCTTGTGCCTCGTCTGCCGTGTCGCCTTCATTGTCGCTCTCAGCATCCACGCCAGCCAGTCCCTCCCGCAGCCGTTCCAGCGTGCGCAGCGCCTTGGCTTCGGCCTCGCGCATCAGTCCACGATGGATGACAGCCTCGCCATTGCGATCAATGGTGACAATGGCACCGGCGGCAGCCTTCACGTTCGGGTCGTAGTCCTGCAAGCGATCTTCCAGCGCCTGCAATTGCTCGCCCAGCCGCTCGCCCTCGACTTGCAGCGCATCGGCTTTTTCCTCGTCATCGGCGTCCAGCGCGCTATCCACAGCGTCATCAATAGCCTGCATCTTGGTTTGCAGCTTTGCGATACGCTCGGCTTCGCGTTTGGTCGGGCTGCGGCGCTCTCTGGGAGCACGGTGAAAGGTGTGTAAATCGGCGTGGGTCATGGCGGGTGTGGCATCGACCCGTCCCCAGCCTTCCGCCTTCACCTCGGCGGCAGTTTCAGCCAGCTTCTCTTGTGCCAACCTTTCCAACAGTGGGGCATCGGTCAGGTACACGCCCTCGTCATCCTCCGCGAACAGGTCGCGGCGGACACCGCCGCCAGCAGTCTCATAGACATCCAGCCCGACAAAACGCACCAGCGGATGCCGGCGGGCTTCAATCTCGCGCTCGGTCAGGCGTTCGCGCAGCCTATTCGGGCTGCGCTGCCATTCCGGCGCATCGTAGAACGCACTCTCCTGCGCCGTGTGGTCGTCGGTGATGGCAAGGGCCATCAACTGGTCGAGGCTCACCGCATCGGCTCGATAGTCGGCCATCAGGCGCGGGGAGACGTTCGCCAGTTTCAAGCGGCGCTGTACCACCAGCGGCGTGACGGAAAAATCCGCTGCAATGTCCTCGATGGGGCGGCCTTCGGCCACCAGTGCCGCGAAGGCTTCAAACTGGTCTGCCGGGTGCATGGCCTCCCGCTGTACGTTCTCGGTCAGGCTCACGGTGCGGGCGCTGCCATCGCTTACCAGCAGGCAAGGCACTGCCCAATCCTTGGGAATGCGCCGTTTCTTCGCCAGCCGCTTGAGGGCGGCAAGGCGACGACTACCGGCCACCACATCGTAATGCTCGCCATCGCGGGCCTGAATCACACTCAGGTTTTGCAGCAAGCCAACGCGCTGGATGCTGGCGGCCAGCGCGTCAATGGACTGGCCAGTGGTTTTGCGCACGTTGCGGCGCGAGGGTCAAAGCTGCGACAGCGGCACACGCATCAGGTCTTGCGTCAAAGCGGTGTTGTCCTGTGTGGTGGTGTCAAAGGTTTCGGGTTGGGTCATGGTAGTCATGGTGATAACTCCTATCGGTTCAGGGATGCAGCAGCAAAAGACGCGGCAAGGGCTGCTGCCTGACCCTGCCGCGTGAGGGTTCAGGCTTTCAACTGGCGCAGACCATCGGCCAGCAACCACAGGGCGCGGTTCAGGCGCACATCGGAATTAATGCCCTGCACGGCGCGGGTACGCTGGCGGCGTCCGTTGGCGCTTCGCCGGGACAAGCCGCCTTTGGTTAGGTTTTCCTGGGTGCGGTTGAACACGCTCCACAGGTCGGGGCGGCGGTCATCGAACCGGCGCGGCATCAAGATTTGCGATTCGGTGATAGGTGCGGGTTTGTTGTCCGTGGGGTCGTACTTCAGCGCCAGCGCGGAACGGGCGAAAACTTCGGCTTCACCATCGTCCAGCGTCACGGCCCGCATGGCGTCGCGGGATTCCTGCACCCGCTCGAAGCCACTCAGCACCTCGTAGGCGCCCTCAATGACCTGTCCGGCCACGTCGCCCTTGTGCGGTACTCGCACATCGGCCACGGTGTCGCCGCACACCAGTCCGTTGGCGCAGACAAACCGGAACATTCCGGCCAGCATCTGGTAACTACTGGTGCCGTCATGGGAGTTCAGCAAAATGATTTCATTGGCTTCCGCACCGTTGATCTGGCTGGCGTGGCGCAAGCGAATCATGTGCTTTGTGTAGTCGCGCCGGTCTTCGTGGCGCGTGCGGGTCTGCGCCACCATGAAGGGTTGAAAGCCTTTCTTGCGCAGTTCTGTCAATACGGCGGCGGTGGGAATATAGGCATACCGCTGTGAACGGCTCTCGTGCGGGGCGTCCGCGAAGATGGAAGGGGCCACACGTTGAATCTGGTCATCGGACAGCGGGGAATCGCTGCGCAGTACCGGGGAACGGGAAGCGAAACGGGATGCAAGCATGGTCTGTACTCCTGACAAAATGGGGTTGTTGGTCACACCGCGCACCAGATTCCTAGATTCGGAGCCCAGCCTTCCGGCTGTTCGGTGTGTTTGGCACGAAGAACCCGGTTGGCCTCGTTGCCACCGTCTTTCCTGAGTTCATCGCCCGCGACGGTCAGGAGCGCGCGGACGGGAGCCGTCAAGGAGGCAAGCGCTGGGTAGGTGCGGCCCGCAGGCGCAGCCGAGGACACGGCCCGGCGCGCCTTGATGGCACACGGACGCGGGCTACAGTCGCGGACAAGGTGATGGAATCAGGAGAGATGGCTGGACAGGCAACGGCCGCCTCAATGTGCCGACCGCACGCAAGCGAAGCGCGCAGGCCCGAAGCTGGAAGCCGGGCCGGAGGCGTCAGGGATGTGAAAGGCTGGCACCAGCCAGTCCCGTCAGGGATGACTGGATAGTGAACCTGGAGCAGCGCGGTTCGCGAAGCGAAGACGTGAAAGTGTGTCCAAGTGTTATGAATTTCTGGTAAATTAGGGGGGTTAAACAAAGGGGGGGTTGAAAATCCAAGGGTTTGTGAAGCATCAATTCCTATGCTTTCTAGTGGCCATCCTCAAAAGCGATAACAGCGGTCTGAAAACCAAGTTTACGTATAGCTTGCTCTTAGACCGGATAAAAATGGAGCTTCGATGAGCTTTCTCAGCGAGACCGAGGTTGAAAACCTTACCATTGAACGAATGATTTTCCACGTTGTCGATCCCGCGTCGGAATCACCCACCTTTCTAGCAGAAGTGAAGCCGCCGCAATGCGTCGACTTTTTTGTTGAACGCGTCAAAGAAACCCTTCGTGGGGCCGCGTACGAATTTCTTCCAGGTGCAGGTGTTCCCGATCTTCTCTATCGAGCTTTACCAACCTCTGACGGGGACGATGAGTTTATTCAGGTCTCGCATGATCTCGCCGACCGGTTCAAAGACAAAGTCAAACAGGACAAACGTCTTGCTCCAGGCGTGTTAATGCTCTTTGCACTTAAAACGACAGGCAATGTTCAACTAGTCGCAGTTATTAAGTATGAGCATCAGCAAGTAGTCTCTTACTCCTATATTAAGGATGAGAACGGGGCGCCAGTTTTAGACACCGATGGTAATCCTGTCCCTGATCTTCAAACGCTTGTGGAAACATTTACAAAAGATCGCAAGGCTATGCAGAAATCTGCGGTCATTCGATTCCAAGATTATAGAAAATCCGCCAAGCATAAGACGCCTCAATCGTCAGTCGTTGTAATTGACCATTCATCCGGCCGCTACCGAGACGCAACGCAGCATTTTGCCAACTTCCTGGATATTAAACGTACGCTTGAGCCCATCGAACTGACTAAGCGTCTTGAAGATGCCGCTGTCGAATCTATAAAAGCAAATAAAAGTGAAGTTCCACCCGAAGTTGCTAAAGCCCCTAAACGCTTTGTACGGACTGCAATCTCAAGACTTGACGGTTTCGACTTTGAAAAGCCCGAAGAATTTTTGAGCGCCGTATTGCAGGGAGTTTCCCCGGAAGCAAAAATCCTGAAAACCTTTAAAAGCAAACTCGCCAATAAGAATATAAGTACGGAGGCATTCAAATTCGAGGGAGCCACACCGCCTGCGGCCGAGTACCGTCGTGTAGTCACGAACGAAGGCATTACACTTTTATTCAGTGCAGGGCATGAAGAAAACAAAAACGTAGAAATAAAAGATGAAGACAATGGCGGCGTTGAAATAACGATACGATCCACCGGTCTGGAACGGGACGATGAACTCGAAAAAATGCCTAGAATCCCTGATTGATGGGTTAGGAAAAAGCGCAAATATTCGGGAAACTATTGGGCAACTCGATATTTCCGGCCAAGTTTCTCCAGAACAATCGGATTCGTTTAAACTGGCGTACGACGATTTCTTGAACGAGTTGTCTGACGAGTGGTCGATTTCAATTCGCGATGGTGAATTTTCAGAGATTTCCATAGATTACATCACGAACGAGGATGTTACTCTTGTCGTAAAGAAGCCGGTAGGCGGCAGGGTTTTCTTTGCTACGATGGCAGGTTTTTCATCTGCTCTTGATAATAAGTCGTTAACTCTATCCAGAGAACTATTGGTACTGGGCTCATTTACTGGATTCAAAACCCAAGGGTTTTCCGTTTTGCCTTGGGATGGCATCCCTCTGTCTGGTTTGACTTATTCTGATCCGAGCCCAGATGCAATTGACCCGAGAAAAGGAATCGTACGAGATCTAACTGGCATCACTGTTCCTGCTGACCCATATCGTTGGATATTGTTGGGTGACAAAGGGAGTGGCGAACCCTGGGAGGTCTGGAAAGGCAAGGCAACCAGGAAGCTAGCCACTCTTTTTGTTTCAGATGTCTGGGAAGGAGACAAGCCAAAAATATCTCTTAATGGGTCAAGGAAGCGTACGTTTATACTTGGAGACGAATGTCAGGATAACAAGGCGTATGAGAAAGTTTGCCAAGCAGCCGAGTGGCTACTTGTAAAGCAAGATACCGAAGCTCGCCATGAAGTTCTCGTACGTCGTCTTTCCGCTATTGTGAGAGATTCCGACACCAATACCGACTGGCTAACCGTATTGCCAGAAGCATTGCAAGAAGCGCTTGATGGAGCGCGGCTTGATCATCGCGCTTATGTAAGATCGAAGTCTGCAGAAACGGTGAAGGCAATGGCTGATCTTCGAAAAGCCGTCGGAGAAGATGTTTCACGTATCGTAGAGCGCGTTCATCGGCTATCGACTGGCTTTGTCGTTGGTCTTGCAGCATTAGCAACCGGATTAGGCGTTCGGCTGACATTGCTAACATCACAAAAAAATACCTGGCCAGCTGTCGGAATCATTTTTTGCCTCGTTGTTCTCGCAATTACTTGGGCCAGCATAATTCTTCAACGCCATGTCAGCTCGAAGTCATTAGTGAATGAGCTTCAAAACATGAGGCGATGGCACAAAAATGTTCATACAGCATTGACCCGTTCAGACTATAGGGAGTTGGCGTTGCGCCCGGTATTGGATGCAGTCCGGCTATACAAGAAGACCGCCAAATTTACTAATAAAGGCATGATTTATGCTTCGATTATATTTTTAGCTTCCTTTGTTGTTATCCCGCTTTTTCACTCTGCAGAGAAACCACTTGCAACAAGCATAGAACGCGATCAGACACCGCCAGCTGGCGCAGCAAGCACTAAAGCAACACCAACACTTGAAGATGTCATTCAAAAACCCGAAGTACTCAGTGAGGATGCCAGCATCTCAACGCAGACAGCCAGGACTGAAAATGACAACAAAACTGAGAGTGCAGGTTTATTAGAAGATGAGCAGCCTGGATCTTCAGAATAGCTGTTAAAACAAAAAAAGGGGCCGAAGCCCCAGAGTTAAATTAACCCTCGCTCGGCAAACGACGTGGTGTCGCTACCGGCGACAATGACATGATCCAGCGAGCGTACATCCACCAGCGCCAGAGCCTCCTTGAGCCGCTTGGTGATGGCTTCATCAGCACGGCTCGGCTCGGGATTCCCGCTGGGATGATTGTGCGAAAAAATCACCGCCGCCGCATTGAGCCTAAGGGCTTCCTTGACGACCTCGCGTGGATACACCGACGCACCGTCAATGGTGCCCCGGAACATCTCGGTGTAGTCGATCAGTCGATGCTGCGAATCGAGGAACAGCACCGCAAAGACTTCGTGCTCGAAGCCTGCCAGCTTGGCACATAGGTACTCCTTGACAAGTGTTGGTGAGGTGAAGGACATACCACGTTGTATTTTCTGGTCGATGACCTGGCGCGCGGCGTCAAGAATCTGATCCACCGACGCTGGCAGGTAGCGCCCTTGCGCGTCACGAACCAGCAAAGAGGAATCGAACGAGGAAAAGGACAGTTGTGTCATGATCGTGCTCCGGTTGCTCGGGCGGAATTGCCCGGAACCGGCGTCAGCACGGCGCAGCGGAAGCTGTCACAGGGTCATGAACGGCCATGGCCGCAAGCGTGCGAGCACGCGCAGCCCTTGACGGCGAGAACGCCGTGGTACGGTGACGGGAACAGCAAGACCGCCCATACCCCCCCATTGCACACACTCGCTCTTGGCAAGCGGAGCGCGCAGGCCCCATGGGCCGAAGGTACTCAGGGATCAAAGCCGGATGGCCGCGATTCGACACGAAGCGCGGGGCGCAGCCCGCGAGCCCGACGGCGGCACGCCGGGATGCACGGTTTAGATTGGGTAATCCTGCAATAGTGTTCTGTATGCCACACTCGCAGGATGCCAAGCATCATGGAACGTTAGTCGGTATCCAACTCGTCGAGCAGCCTGGCTTAGCTCCGCCGGGGTGCTCATGAAGGATTTCCAATGAGGCGTGGTCACACCTCGTGATGGGCTGCCGTGTGGTTGTGTTTAAGATCCGAAACTACGGCAATCAATCTATTGACTGGCTCGGCCAATCGCTTTGGTAATACACGGTGCTGGGAAAAGGTTTTTTCATCGGCAATCCAGCGCTTCGCAACCCACACATCGTCTTCGGGGTGATTGTTGTCCACGCCGTTGCAATACTTGTAGCCAACAAGCGCATCGGTGTGCGACAGAAGGATACGCGCCATGGTCATGTGGAAACGGTGGGCTTGAAGGTCCGCTGGCCCCTTGGGGCGAGGAAGGGTCAGGCGAAGACACTTCTGACTATTGAAATCTTTCCAGTCAGATCCAACAACCTGCCCGGCACGCTCCAGCATCTTGCGAGCCTGGTCGTTCTTCCCGTTGACTAACGCCACGGAAACCGTCCCCTTCGGATACTCCAGCTTGTCGGCAAGCAGATTCATCCAGCGTACCAGCTTGTTCAGCGTTTTATCATCGGCAAACACCAGGAACTGGTGGCGCTGTTCGTCGTCAAGAAACGCCGGTAGTTGCGCATAGAGGGGGTATAGCAGGTCATGGAGATAGATGTAGGTCTGTCGGCGCCCTTGTTCATGGCTACGCGTGGTCGCCGTCAACACTTGCCGTGCCCATTCCGGCGTAAGTTCGGGCAGTGTCATTTCGGTGATATCGATGGAGATGAGTGGGAAGCCGAGAGACTTTCCGATCAGCGCTTTGCGCCCGTCAAAGGCGTGGCCAAGTTCGATTTCAACCCCACCAAGCACCATCGGCTCAGCCTGGACCGGTGGACCGAGCACAGCCACGTCGAGCCGGAACTGGCTGCCAAACGGCGTCTCTAGGGGATGCTCGGTTGCCACCTGGTCGGCACCAAGCAACAAATTTCCTTCCAGCGGATAGTCCGATGCATCGACATCTTTAAACGCCCAGGGCATTGCAAGCCCGGCATGCAAACGTCGGGTGAGTTCCTCCGCGACAAGCTCTTTCGCCCGCCGGTGTTCGGGGCTTTCCTGCACGGCGCGCCATCGGTTGGCTTCTTCATCGTCGAAGTGCTCTTTAGGCTTAAAGATGTGCTGAGTAGGCAGTACCCGAAAATGGGATCGCCGGCGCAATTTTCCATGTTCAAAGGAAGGACTGACCCAGGTCACCATTTGTCGCGATCCGTCAGAAGAGACCAAAGGCCAAAGCTTGCGCGCATGTTCCCGGCTGCGGACGTCACGTGCCGCGATCGTGGTCTGGAAAATCCCTTTCCGGGAGAAAACAACAATCGCCTCGTCCATTGTCTCTCCCTTTACGCCGATACAGCAGCAAGTCTCGTGACGCCATCCAGCTTGCGGTGAATCAGTGACACCAGCGTCAGGATGTCCAGGGCGTCTTGTTCGGACATGGGCCAATGTGTCTTGGCGGCATGGGCAAGCGGATTGCGTACCGCGCCAAACAGGCCGACCAGAAGATTTACAAAGCCTTTCTGCTCGCTCTTTTCAGACTCCGTGTTCAGTGCCTTCAAGATAAGCACGGGTTGCTGACCCCCAAATGCCTTATTCACAAGGTCAGCACCATCGCCACTCAGGCCAGAGAGCTGGCGAATGCGCTCGGCGACGCCCTTGGTCGCTTCAAAAACCGCGTGAAAATAATTTTCCTCCATGAGTTCTGCGCGGCAGTAATTCAGGACTTCTGCATGTACAGCGCGACTTTCCAGCGCCGCTTTGAGGCGCCCAGCTCGTGCGCGGGCCTCGTCCAGCGTATGGGCCTTGTCGGCATAGCCGACTTTGCCATCTTCGCGCACGTAGAAACCCGAAAAGGCCAGGACAACATTGAGTTCATCGCGACGCCATGCGAATGTCCCGGAATCGCTGGCATAACTCACTGGATTCATCGCGCGATTGATGAACATGATGAGATGGTTGCCGACCTGGTGCCGATTCTGTGCACCAGCTAGAGCATTGAACAGCCGTTTCCATTTGGTCATGTCCGGGGATGGGTCGGCTACCTGAATCTCTTGTAGCAACCGACCGATTTGGGTGCCGGTCAGACCTTGTGCGGTGTCGGCAAGAACGCGGCAGGCAGCTTCCAGGTGCTGGGAGCTAAATGGGGCAATTTGTGACGCCACTATCTGTATCTCCGTCGTACACTCATCAGATAATGGCCTGCAAGCCTTTGTCGGCGATGACGTTGAGCAGCTTGAGCGCCGGGCCGGCTGGACGCGTTTCACCCTGTTCCCACTTGCGTACCGTCGAGGCGGAGGTATGCAGGTGATGGGCGAACACGGGCTGGCTGAAGTGCAGCGCCTCACGCAGACGTTTAATGTCGCCGGCACTGAACTCGCGCACTGGCGGCGGACAGATCTCGTCGAACTGACGCATGGTCACCTTGTTGATCGCGCCAGCGTCGTGCAATGCAGCCAAGTCACCACGCAAAGATTCAATGATTTTGCTCGTCACAACACACCTCCAGTAGAACACCAGTCTGCAATGCCTTCACCAACTCCTTGGCCGATAACTCTAGAAATACCTTGCCGGCATATTGCAGCGCTTTTTTCTCGTCCCGCGTGATGTTCGCCTTGTCGCTTTTCGGGAACCCATGCAGGAATACATAACGGTGGCCAACACGGGCTGATAACAAGGTACGGTAGCCACCGCTCTTACCCGCACCAGGGCGGGCGACCCGCTTCTTGTAGAGGTGGCCGCCCAAGTCGGCATCAATCAGCCCACTTTCCATTTCCAGGACCGCCTTGCACAGAGCCGCATCGGACAGTTTCTCGCCAGCTTGCCACCGCGCAAAGTCCTTTCGCTTCAAGACGTTCATATCCGTTCACCTTCAAAACTATACCCGTAACGGGCATGATTGTCTAGCCCTTGCAAGTGGCAGGTCGCCACCCGCCTCCAGAGGCCGTCCATGTCCAATAGTCGCAACAACGTTGCGACTATTGGGTCGGTAAACCCAGACGCCGGGATACTGAGCCTGTTCATACGGAAGCCCCCTTGGCGTGTGGCGTCCCTATAATCGTCTTGCGCCGGTTTGCCACCAGTTCGGCCGCCTCACGCACCGGATCATCCTCGGTGTGGATGTAGCGCATGAACATGGTCACCGTCTTATGCGCTGTCAGCACCATGCCGACCTTGACCGGGATGCCTGAGTTGGCGATATCTGTGGCCGAGCGGTGGCGGATGCCATGCGTGCCAACGTGAGGTACGCCAGCCGCTTTGAGCGTCCGGGTCCAACCGCCGTAATACTCCCCATAGGTCAGGTGGGTGAGCGGATTACGTGGCGACGGCAGCACATAACGCGCTCCGGGCTGCCGAGGGGCCGAGGAAAGCAGCTGATAGGCTTCCTCGCTCATGGGCTTGGACATACCGCCGGTCTTGCTGTCGGGCCAGACCACCCGGCGGTTCTCCAGGTCAATCCACTCCCATTCGAGTAGCACGATTTCGGAGCGCCGGGCAGCAAACTCGAATTGCAGACGGATCGCCAACGGGACGACATAGGGCACCAAGCCCTCGGCCTCGATTTGGTCAAGGTGCTTGAATAGCTTGGCCATTTCTTCGTCTGTAATGAGGCGAGTGGTCTTTCCCCCGGTATACAGCGGAACGTGTCGGCACGGGTTCGAGCCATCAGGTCGATAGCCCCAAATCTCAGCCAGGTTGAACATCTTACGTAGGACAGATAGCGCCTTGTTTGCCTCACCCGGCTTGTAATCCAGTTTTTTCATCATCGCGGCCACGTCAGCGCGTTTCACATCCTGGACCTTCATCCGCCCCAGGATCGGGATAATGTTGCGGTCGATGTTGCCCTGGTAGCCTTTCTGCGTACTGGGTTTGTTGCGGTGCTTGGAGTAGTCCTCCATGAACTTTACGCACAGCTCCTTGACTGTCGGCGCCTTGCGCGCTTCGGCCTTGGCGGCCCCCGGATCGCCGCCTCGGCGAACCTCGGCCAGCCAGTTTTGCGCCAATGAACGGGCCTGTTCGACAGTCAACTCTCCGTACAGGCCCAGTGCTGGCTTACGCCGCTCACCGGCATTCGTCCGGTACTGGAGCATGAAGACCTTGCGGCCGGCCGGCGTGATCTTGCACAGGAAGCCGGGGACGAGAGTGTCGCGCAACTCGACGGGCTGCGCCTGGGGCTTTGCCGCATCAATTGCGGACTTGGTGAGTTTGATCTTGGCCATAGCTGACTCCTTGGAAAGACCCGTTTCCAGGAGCCTGTTAGGAGCCAAGCGGATGGAAGCCGGGTCAAGTTTCGGAAAGCACCGGCATATGATGAATTAGCCTAAGTTATTGATAAACCTGCTGTATCGAGCTTAGGCGTAGTCCAGCGAAGTACGGTGCTGGAGTCATGGTGAAATAAAAAAAGGGAGCCCAAGGCTCCCTTTTCCCGGAGTGGCCACAACCCACAATCAGCCACCCACTTGTACCGCTACGGCCCAAGCCACGACTCCCAGAATGACGATAAGCAATACTCGTCGTCGTACCAGGGGCCAGTTGACGTGCCACATGGTCGGTTCCCCCTTGCATTTTTGGCACCCCCGCGACGACGGGGTGCTAAAACGGTACAAGTGAGACATGTGTCACACAATACGAACAAAGAGGGAGCGGAAAGCACCGCATTAAGAATGAGCAGACAGTTGTTCCATAACCGCCATGACCTTCTGCCGCAACCAGCTGTGGCCGGGGTCGGCGCTTTGATCCCGATGCCAGTACAGATGTAATTCCAGCCCCGGAATGTCCACCGGCAAGGGCTCGGTGTGCGCGCCTTTCGGTGCCAGGCGGCGGGCCAGCAATTCAGGCAGAGTCAGCAGCAGATCGGACCCCATTACCGTGGACAAAGCGGCCTGGTGATGTTGGCAGCGCAGCCGGATATGACGCCGGTAACCCAACCGGGAAAGCCCGAAGTCTTCCATGCCCGGCCCTTCCCGGCGGGACGACACCAGCACATGCTGGGCGGCCAGATACGCCGGCAGATCAAGATTTCCGGCCAGCGGGTGACCAGCACGCATCATCACCACCAGCGGCCCCTGCATGACCCTCCGATGCTGCACCGACTCCGGTAACGGCAGCAGAATATCGGTGGCCAGATCAAGGCGCCCGCTGGCCAGCTCCGTGGCCAGTTGCCGGCGTGGCACCGTCATCGACTGCAAACGGATGCCTGGGGCCTCGTCCACCAACGCGGAGATCAGCGGCGGCAACAGGCACCCTTCCAGACCATCCCGCAGCCCGAGCACGAACGTGCGCTCCGCTTCGCCAAGATCGAATCCCCCTTCATGGCTGAGGCAGCGCTGCAAGCCACCCAGCGCGTGACGCACCGGGGTCACCATGGCCCGAGCCCGACTGGTGGGCACCATGCGCGCGCCCTGCCGCACGAACAGGGGGTCCTCCAAGCGCTCCCGCAGGCGCGCCAGGGCGTGACTCACCGCCGGCTGGGTAAGGTTGAGCACCCGTGCCGCCCGGGTCAGGGACCCTTCCGTATAGATGGCGTCGAACACCACGAACAGGTTCAGATCGAAGCGCGAAACATGCATGGGTTTTATCCGGAATTATTTCAAATATTCATTCGATTTATTGAAAACCGATACCTAGCATGAGGTCAATGGTTGCTGTGTTCGCTGGCACCGGCGCCCGCGGACCCCGGGAGAATACGCAATGCCTGTGATTTATCTGATCCGCCACGGCCAGGCCAGCTTTGGCGCGGAGAATTATGACGCCCTGTCCGATAACGGCTGGGAACAAAGCCGGATCCTCGGCCGCCATCTGAGCGAGCAGGACCTGGGCGCCCCCCAGGCGGTATGCGGCTCGCTGCGCCGGCACCGGGAAACCGCCGAAGCGACACTGGAACAAATGGCTCTGCCGAAGGAATGGCAGACCGATCAGGGTTTCGACGAGTACGACCATAAGAGTCTGCTGCATGTGCATTGGCCGGAGTCCGCCGATCATCAGGCACTGTCCGCCTGGCTGGCCGAGCAGCCCAATCCCCGGCGCGCCTTCCAGGCTCGCTTCGAGGAGGCCCTGCAACGCTGGCAGCGCAACGAAGACGACTACAAGGAAACCTGGCCGGCATTCCGTGAGCGGGTTCTGGCGTCGCTTTACAGCCTGGCCAATGGCCTGGAACGCGGCGATTCCGCCCTGGTGTTCACCTCTGGCGGCGCCATCAGCGTGGCCATACAGCACCTGCTTGAACTGGCCGACGACGCCTTGATCACCTTCAATCGCGGCCTGGTCAACACCAGCGTCACCCGTCTGCTGGTCAATGCCGGCCGCCTGCGCCTGGCCACGCTCAACGAACACCTGCACCTGCGCGGCGAACTGCTGACTTATCGCTGACTGCTGTGAAAAGGCACGAAAAGGCCCGCGGGGACTGGCGGGCCGTCACGGTTAACGGCACCATCCTCATTCGCAGCTCCGCAATCAGCAGTGTCACTTGCAGGCGATTCACTGCTGAAGCAGCTTCCCACAGGGGGCTACAGCGATTTCGCAAGCCACCACCGGCACATCAGGCGTATAAGGACTCCCGATGCCGCACCGTAAAACCATTCTGATTACCGGCGCCAGTTCCGGACTGGGCATGGGCATGGCCCGGCGTTTCGCCGCCATGGGCCGCGACCTGGCGCTCTGCGCCCGGCGCCTGGATAAACTGGAAGCTCTCAAAAACGAGCTGGAACAGGCGCACCCAAACATCACCGTGGCGATCCAACCACTGGACGTGAACAACTACGAGCAGGTGTTCGAGGTGTTCCGCGCCTTCAAGGCGGAGTTGGGTCAGTTGGACCGGGTCATCGTCAACGCCGGCATCGGCAAGGGACAGCCGCTGGGCACCGGTCATTTCCACGCCAATCGCCAGACCGCCGAGACCAACTTCGTCGCCGCCCTGGCTCAGTGCGAGGCGGCCATGGAAATCTTCCGCGAACAGAACAGCGGCCATCTGGTGGTGGTGTCTTCCATGAGTGCCTTGCGCGGACTGCGCAAGAACATCAACACCTACTCCGCCACCAAGGCCGGCGTGGCCGCGTTGGCCGAGGGCCTGCGCATGGAAATGCTCGGCAAACCGATCAAAGTAAGCACGATCTATCCCGGCTACATCCGCACCGACATCAACGCTCAGGTGAAAAACGCGCCCTTTATCGTCGATCTGGAAACCGGCTGCCAGCAATTGGTGAACGCGATCGAAAAAGAATCGGCCAAGGCCTATGTGCCACGCTGGCCCTGGGCGCCGCTGGGTTTTGCCATGAAAGTGCTGCCGTTGGCGGTGGTCAAACGCATGACATAAGGGCTACAAAGCTGCCGTGGGAGATTCCATGGTGCCTTGCAAGCTCGCTGGTATGCCGCCATTCGCCAGCAACAGATCATGCTACAACGCCGCTGTGGGAAGCGGCCTTGGCCGCGAATGCTCTCCGGGCCGTTGGCCATTCGCTTGCCAGCAAGCTTCCCACAGCGGCGTTGTAGCGGTCTCTGAATTTATCCCTCCAAGGCGGATTTAACGTGTTCTCTCCATTCAGGACCGGGCACGGATCATGAACCAAAAAAAGGGCGCCCATGGGCGCCCTTTTTCATCCGGAAGGTGATCGATCAGCTTTTCACGAATTCCGGGTAGGCTTCCATGCCGCAGTCCACCAGATCCATCCCTTCGTACTCTTCTTCCTCGGTGACACGAACCCCCATCACCGCCTTGAGGATGCCCCAGACGATCAGGCTGGCCACGAACACCCAGATGAAGATGGTCAGGGCGCCGATGATCTGGCCGGAGAAGCTTGAATCGCTATTGGTCAAGGGCACCAGCAGCAGGCCCAGCAGACCCACCACGCCGTGCACCGAGATGGCGCCCACCGGGTCGTCGATTTTCAGCTTGTCCAGGGTGACGATGCTGAACACCACCAGCACACCACCGAGCGCACCAAACAGGGTCGCCAGCAGCGGCGTTGGCGTGGACGGCTCGGCGGTAATCGCCACCAGACCGGCCAGGGCACCGTTGAGCAACATGGTCAGGTCGGACTTGCCGAACAGGATACGGGCCACGATCAGGGCGGCGATGGCGCCACCGGCGGCGGCGGCGTTGGTGTTCATGAACACCACGGCCACGGAGTGCGCGTTGGCGGCGTCACCCAGTTTCAGCACGGAACCGCCGTTGAAGCCGAACCAGCCCATCCACAGGATGAAGGTCCCCAGGGTCGCCAGCGGCAGATTGGCACCGGGAATCGCGTTGATCTGCCCGTTGGCGCCGTACTTGCCTTTACGCGGGCCGAGCAGCAGCACACCAGCCAGGGCGGCGGCGGCGCCGGCCATGTGCACGATGCCGGAACCGGCGAAGTCGGAGAAGCCCAGGTCGCCCAGGTTGTACATCGTGAACACGTCATCGCCGCCCCAGGTCCAGGAACCTTCCAGCGGATAGATCACACCGGTCATGACCACGGCGAACAGCAGGAACGCCCACAACTTCATCCGTTCCGCCACGGCACCGGAGACGATGGACATGGCGGTGGCCACGAACACCACCTG
This sequence comes from Alcanivorax sp. 24, assembly GCF_004360225.1. Lineage (GTDB taxonomy): Bacteria > Pseudomonadota > Gammaproteobacteria > Pseudomonadales > Alcanivoracaceae > Alloalcanivorax > Alloalcanivorax xiamenensis. The sequence continues at coordinate 138,760 of NZ_SNUA01000001.1, read as the reverse complement.
GAAGAAGAAGTCGGACGCGCCAGAGTAGACGGAATCACCGTCGAATCCGTTTTCCGCGGAAGCGGACAATACGCCGCCCAGATCGAAGTCAGTAATGCCTTTCAGGAAAATGCCACCGTCGTACATGATGGCGTAGCCGCACACCATGTACATGGTGCAGGCGATGGCGAACAACGCCACGTTCTTGGTCAGAATTTCAGTGGTGTTCTTGGCGCGTACCAGGCCCGCCTCCAGCATGGCGAAGCCCGCAGCCATCCACATTACCAGTGCACCACAGATCACGAAATAAAACGTATCGATGGCGTACTGCAATTCAAAGATTTGGTTTTCCACGTTGCAACCCTCCGAGAAATAAAAACGTGTCCAGAAGCCTTGGCATGGGTCGATTCAGCACACGTTCTAAAACTTCTTAAACAGCATCCTCACCGGTTTCACCGGTACGAATGCGAATGGCCTGCTCAAGGTTGGTGACGAAAATCTTGCCGTCACCGATCTTGCCGGTGTTGGCGGCCTTGGTGACGGCTTCGATCACCTGGTCCAGGCTGCCATCGGCAATGGCCACTTCGATCTTCACCTTGGGGAGGAAGTCGACAACGTATTCCGCACCACGATAGAGCTCGGTGTGCCCCTTTTGGCGACCGAAACCCTTGACCTCGGTAACGGTGATGCCCTGAACACCGATCTCGGACAGTGCTTCACGCACATCATCCAATTTGAACGGCTTGATAATGGCTGTAACCAGTTTCATTGCTATCTCCTCAACGCTCTTAACGCGTCCGGTAACGTCCGTTTCGTTTCAGGCCCCTCTTTGGTTCCCGATCCATCCACTTGCGCGAACGCTCTGTCCCATCTAGTGCACGACCCATGCCAGTTTTAAAAAGTCACGCTTTCTCAAAGGGTTACATCGCCGACGCGGGTCACGCCCCGACTCCGCTGCGGTATAATAGTGCACCGACTTGGGGCACGTTCCATTTTGGGGCACGGCAGTCAGTGCCGCACAACCCCGACCTGGAGTGATACCATCACGCCGACTGAACGCATAGTGGAGCCTACGGCCATGCAAAGCCAACCCTTTATCGATCGACTAATGGCCGACATTCAGCGGCGCCTGCCCGGGGATCCGGGGCGGCTTCGCGACGATGTGGAGCACAGTATAAGGGCAGTACTGGGTGAAGCACTGGCGCGGCTGGACCTGATCAGCCGGGAGGAATTCGACGTGCAACAGCGGGTACTGGAACGCACCCGCGAGAAGTTGGAGGCGCTGGAAAAGCAGGTGGCGGCGCTGGAGCGCGCCGCGCAATCGGATCAGCCGTAGCGGTTGGTTACCCCAGCGTCGCCGGGGTAACGATATTGAAGGAAGACTGGAACTGGTCGAGCATGCCGAACAACGCTGCCACCTTGGCCTGATCCCCGGCCACCGCCAGCCGACCGTCCTGCATGCACTGCGGCAGCGTCACTTTGCCCAGCCCGACCTGATCCAGGTCGGGCTTGCCCATGGTGACGCTGGCGTCGGCCTCATCATGGCGGTGCCCTTCCAGATAGGTGAGCACGCCGTTGCGAACGGTCAGGGCGAAGTCCTGGCCCAGATCCGGGAAGTGCCAGTTCAGGGTCATCGGCTGTGACGCGGCCTTTTCGCTGTCCAGCCGGATCGCCAGCAGCGAAAAGAAAAACGCCGGCGTCAACGCCCGCACCAGATCCGGTGCCTGTCCGCTCGGTACCCGCTTGACGCCCTTGCGCAGTTCCTGGGCCCCGGTAAGGTAGGCGTTGCGCCAGGTGGTGTTCTCGCACTGATAGCCCAGTTGCTCCAGGGTATCCGCCTGCAATGCCTTGGCTTCGGCGTTATCCGGATCCGCGAACACCACCTGATTGACGATTTCCGCCACCCAGCGATACTCACCGCGCTCGAATTCCGCTCTGGCCTTTTCCAATACCGCGTCGGCACCGCCCATCCATTCAATGGTGCGGCGGGCACTGTCCACCGGCGGCAGCGGATTCAGGTGCGCCGGATTGGCGTCATAGAAGCCCATGTAGCGCTGATAAACAGCGCGCACGTTGTGGCTCACCGAGCCGTAGTAATCGCGGGCATGCCAGCGTTGCGCCAGCGGCCGCGGCAGACTCTTGATGTGCTCGGCGATGTCCAGCGGCGTCAGACCATGGTTGAGCAGCCGCAGGGTCTCGTCGTTGAGGAAAGCGTACATATCACGCTGATCAGCCAGGTACTCGCGGATATTGTCCGCCCCCCAGGTAGGCCAATGATGCTGCGCGAACAGCACATCACTGCGATCCCCGTAACGGGCCAGGGTCTGGCCGAGATAGTAGGACCAGATGCGCGGATCACGGACCAGCGCGCCCCGGATGGTGAGAATGTTGTGCATGCATTGGCAGGCGTTCTCGGCCACGCACAACGCCCGCCATTGCGGGAAGTACAGATTCATTTCCGCCGGCGCTTCGGTACCCGGGGTCAGTTGGAATTCGATTTCCACACCGTCGATGGTATGGGTTTCGAACGCCTCGCTGATTTCATTGGTGGGCGCGATCAGGGTCACGGTGCCCCGGGACGTGCCCTTTCCCAGGCCCGCGTCCACCTGACCGCGCGGCCCCTTGGGCAGCAAGCCGCCATACATGTACTGGGCGCGGCGGCGCATGGCCGGACCGGCGTAGACGTTTTCGCTGACGGTCTCTTCCATGAATCCTTCCGGCGCATAGACCCGCACCTGGCCGGATTGTACTTCCTCCTCGCTGATCACCCCTTTAACACCGCCGAAGTGATCCACATGGCTGTGGGTGTAAATCACCGCCACCACCGGACGGTGCGGGCGATGCTGGTAATACACTTCCAGTCCCGCCTTGGCGACCTCGGCGCTGACCAGCGGGTCCATGATGATCAGACCGCTGTCGCCTTCGATGATGTTCATGTTGGAAAGATCGAAACCGCGCACCTGATAGATACGCTCACACACCTGGAACAGACCGGTGTGGTTGTTCAGACGCGCCAGCCGCCACAGACTGGGGTTTACCGTGTCCGGCGCTTCCTCGCTTTCCTGGAAATCATAGGCACGGAAATCCCACACCACCCGGCCATCCTCACGACGCACCTCATCGCCATCGAAAGTGGCGATAAAACCGCGCCGGGCGTTCTCGAAATCGGTTCTGTCCTCGAACGGCAGACGATCCCGCCAACCATGATTACAGGCGATAGTCGCGGGCTGAGCGGGCTTGGATTGATCACACATGGGGATTCTCCGGGCTGGCAGGGTGCGCCCTGTTGTACGCTGGCTCCCGGAATGTTACAAATGCATAACATTTATCAAATCAATGCATTTATCGCATTCAATGAATCTGCGTCGACTGGAACAATTGGTGGCCCTGGCCGAGGAACGTTCCTTCGTCAAAGCCGCGGAACGCACCCACCTGAGCCAACCCGCCCTGACCCGTGGTATCCAGAATCTGGAGCACGAGCTGGGCATTCGCCTGTTCGACCGCACCTCCCAGGGCGTGGTCCCCACCGCCGCCGGTCAGCAGTTGATCAACCGTGCCCGGCGGGTGCTGTTCGAAGCCCGGGGCCTGCGCCGCGATGCCGACCTGATCCGCAATCACGAGATGGGTGAGGTCCGCTTCGGCGCTGGCTCCTACCCTTCCGCCATCCTGCTGCCGGACGTGCTCGGCACCTTGATGAGTGAGCATCCGCACCTGCGGATCAAAGTGGAAGTGAACGACTGGGCCACCCTGCTGCGTAAAGTGGAATCGGAGGAACTGGATTTCGCCGTGGTGGAACGGCGCACCGTGCCCCACGACTCCGCCCTGGAAAGCCAGCCACTGTCAAAGGAGGCCGCCGGCTGGTATGTGCGCCGGGGGCACCCCCTGACGGATGGCAGACCGGTGGCCACACGCGATCTCGGCGACTACCCGCTGGTGTCCGTGCCGTTGCCGGAAACCGCCCGCAATCGTCTGAAACGACGGCTGGGCCAGTCCCCCGGAGAAGCGCTGGCACTCAGCCTCGAGTGCAACGATCTGGTGACCCTGCGCGAGGTGGTGACCCGCACCGATGCCGTGCTCAGCGCCACGCCCTCGGTGTGCCGCTCCCAGGAGGCGGCGGGCCGGCTGGTGCGGCTGAATATTCAGGACAGTCATCAGGAAGTGGAACTGGCGGTGGCGCGCCTGGCCAACCGCACCCTGTCGCCGGCGGCGCAAAAGGCGCTGTCACTGATCCAGGCCTGGGCGGACCAGCACTGATCTGCTCCGAATGAACGCTGGCACAGAAGGCGCCACGAAGCCGCTGTGGGAGCTTGCTTGCACGCGAATGGGCTTCCGGGCCTCCAAGTAAGCTTCCCACAGCGGCGTTGTAGTGGAGCGAGGAAGCTTTTTTATGGCCGCCGTCCGTGGCGGCCACCCTCCGGGCCGCTAACACGCAACACGCTGGCACGCCAACACGCTTTGAAAACACCCGGGCATCCCGGGATAGAGAGTTCCCTGGCTTAAGACCATTGAACTCCCCCTTCGGGGCGTCCAGCGGGACGTCCAAACGGTGCTCTAAGCACCGTTGTGTGGCCCGGGATCTCCCTCCGCAGGGCACATGGCTTCGTGGAAGGAGATGCCGGATCAAGGCCGGCAAGCGGGCCTTGGGTTTGGCATGTTGCGTGTTGCGTGTTGCGTGTCAGCAATGGCTCCCGACGTTTTTTTGTGACCACCGTCCATGGCCGCCGCTCGTCGGGCCGTCGCTGGCGCGACGTCAAAAATCGCTCCCGGCGATTTTTTCCTACACGTGCCGACGACGATATCTCACCCACCATCACCGTCCTGGCTGACAGCCATCCCCGCCCCGTTGCCTTACCCTGAACCACATGAACATTACCAGCCTGCTCAGCCGCGCCAGCCAAGGTATCGATGCCGTTCCGGTAAGGGTGGAAACCCATCTGGCGCCGGGGTTGCCCGGTTTCACTATCGTCGGTCTGCCAGACACCGCGGTACGCGAAAGCCGTGACCGGGTCCGCTCGGCGCTGGTCACCAGCGGCTTCGAGTTTCCGCAACGGCGCATTACCGTCAATCTGGCACCGGCGGATCTGCCCAAGGACGGAGGCCGCTTCGATTTGCCCATCGCCCTGGGCATTCTGTTGGCCAGCGGCCAGTTGGGTCGGGTGGACATCGACGGCCACGAGTTCATTGGCGAGCTGGCGCTGTCAGGTCGTCTAAATCCGGTGCCAGCGCTGTTGCCCGCCGCGCTGGCCTGCGCCAGCGCCGGCCATACCCTGGTGGTGCCGGCGGAGAATGCCGACGAGGCATCCCTGGCCGGGGCCCGCACCCTGGCGGTGACCTGCCTCAACGCGCTCTGCGCCCATCTGCGCGGCACCACCCCCTTGCCCTGTCACCCCGCCCCGAGCATTGACGACCAACAAGCGGCCCCACCCCATCCCTGCCTGGCCGATGTGCGGGGGCAGCTCAGCGGCAAACGGGTGCTGGAAATCGCCGCCGCCGGCGGCCATTCCCTGCTGCTGTGCGGCCCGCCAGGGGCCGGTAAAAGTCTGCTGGCGTCACGGCTGCCCGGCCTGCTGCCGCCGCTGGACCGGGGCCAGGCCCTGGAAGTGGCCGCCGTCTATTCCCTGCGCGCCAGCCGGCCGGCGGCGCACTTTCTGCAACGCCCCTACCGCAGCCCCCATCACACCACTTCCGCCATCGCCCTGGTGGGCGGCGGCAGCCGGCCAAAGCCGGGAGAGATTTCCCTGGCCCACCATGGGGTGCTGTTTCTCGACGAGTTACCGGAATTCGAACGGCGCGTGCTGGAAGTCCTGCGGGAGCCGCTGGAAACCGGTGAGGTACACATCGCCCGCACCGCTCAGCAACTGACGTTTCCCGCCCGCTTTCAGTTGGTGGCGGCGATGAACCCCTGCCCCTGCGGCTATCTTGGCGACCCCGAACGCGGCTGCGGCTATCGCTGTGAAAAGGCCCGCCGCTATCAAGCGCGTCTTTCCGGACCACTGCTGGACCGCATTGATCTGCATCTGGATCTGCCGCCGCTGCCAGCGGCGGAACTGCTGGAGGGCAAGCCCGGGGAGAGCAGTGAACGGGTACGCCAGCGCGTGATCGACGCTCGCCAGCGGCAACAGCAACGCCAGGGCAGACTCAACCGGGAACTGCCCGCCGAGACATTGGACGCCATACTGGCACCACACCGCGGCTGGCTGATCAAGACCATGGAGCGGCTGAGCCTCTCCGCCCGCGCCCTGCACCGCAGTCTGCGCGTGGCCCGCACCATCGCCGATCTGGCGAGCGCGGACCAGGTGGACCGCACCCATCTGAGCGAGGCGCTCAGCTATCGGCGGAACCAGGAAGGCTGACACCGGCGGCGCGGCGCAATGGCCGCCGCCAGGTTTCCGCCAGGATCACCCCGGCCAGGGTCAGCCCGCCACCAATCAGGTGCGCCCAGGTCAGTTGTTCGCGCAACAGTACGGACGCGATCAGCGCGGTGAGCAAAGGCATCAAATTGAAGAACAGGCTCATACGGCTGGGATCGAGCCGGGCGATCCCCTGCATCCATAACAGCGGCGCCACCATGGAGGCCAGCACGCCCGCGTAGATCACCAGCGGCACCGCCTCGACACTGGCACCCTGTTGAGGAGAGAACAGCAGCAGCGGGAACAGGGCCACCAGCGCCACCAGCACCTGCAGGTACAGCAGCAGCATGGCGGGCAAGGGCGGCTGCCAGCGTTTCAGCAACACGCCGTAAACGGCGTAAGCGAACGTCGCCAGGACCATCAGCGCATCGCCCTGATTAATGCCACGGGCGACCAGAGTGCCGAGGTCGCCGGAAGACACCACCAGCACCACGCCGCACAGGGAGATCACCGCGCCCACCAACGCCCCCAGGGTCAGCGGCGTACCCAGTAGGGCCGAGGACAATCCCAATGCCATCAACGGCATTAGCGAGAGGATGATGCCCATGTTGGTGGCGCTGGTCATGGTGGCGGCGTAGTAAGCCAGGGTCTGGTATACCGCCATGCCCAGCAGACCGAGCACGATGATACGGGGGATCAGCGGCTTCACCTGATGACGGTATCGCCACAATCGCGGCGCCATCAGCGGTGTCAGCAAGGCCCCCGCCAGCACCCAGCGATAAAAGCCTATTTCCGCGGGGAACAGCACCCCCACCGCCAACTTGTTGACCACGTTATTGCCGGACCAGATTAGTACCGCCGCCAACGGGAGCAGATACGCCATACCACGGGCCTCCCTTTCTCGAGGCGCCATTATGGCGCTGTCTGAAATAAGTCTTATACTTCCATTCAGACAACCCACAGGGGATTTCGGACATGACAGCCCCCCATTACCTGCCATTGCCGGATTTCACCGCGCTGCCGTCGCCGGTGTACTTCCGTTACGACGAGTTTCCGGCCGGCAGTGAGTCGCTGGAACACCACCATGATTGGGGCCAGCTCAACTACACCACTCAGGGCATCATGCATTTGCGGGTGGAGGGAAAGCGGTTTTTGTCACCGCCTCAGTATGCCGTATGGATTCCGCCCGGCGCGGCCCATGGCAGTTACAACCCGAATGCCGTGATCTACCGCTCGGTGTATATCGACTCGACGCTGTGCGAGGATCTGCCGACCCAGGCCTGCACGGTGGCGATCACCGACATCCTCAAGGCCATTCTGGTGGACTTCGCCCGGCGCGGCGTGCACGAACCGGAGCACGAGAGCGACCGGCGGCTGGCGCGGGTGATGCTGGATCAGCTCAGTCTCAGTGCTCAAGGCGTCCCGTACTTCCTGCCTTACACTGATCACCCGGTGCTCAGTGGTGTCCTGGAAGCCCTGCGGGAAAACCCGGCGGACAACCGCACTCAGGTGCAATGGGCACGGCGGGCCAACATGACTGAACGCACCCTGGCTCGCCTGTGCCACCGGGAATTGGGTATGCCACTGGGGGAATGGCGCCAGCGGCTGCGTTACCTGCTGGCACTGGAAGCGCTGGAGGAAGAACACAGCGTCCATGCCATCGCCTATGACCTGGGCTACAGCAACCCGTCCGCCTTCATCGCCATGTTCCGGCGCCTGGCCGGCACCACGCCGGAGCAATACCGGCGGCAGGCCGGGCGGGGATAACGGGACATCGCGGATGTTTAAAGGCGGGCCGGACGCCGATAATGCAAAACCAGACCCAACGCCCTGGCAAGCACTAAAACGCCTTCTTTTAGGTTCATCGCGGTTTAGCGGGCCACGGCGCTTCAATCATGGGCACGGGTCTGTAACCGGAAGGGGCTACCAAGCCGCTCTATTCGCCAGCAAGCTGGGCTCCCACGGATCCGCCACGAAGCCGCTGTGGGAAGCTTGCCGGCAAGCGAATATCCCAACACCAGAGGGCCGGAATTCGCCAGCATGCTGGTCTCCCACGGATCTGCCACGAAGCCGCTGTGGGAAGTTTGCTGGCAAGCGAATATCCCAACACCAAAGGGCCGGAATTCGCCAGCATGCTGGTCTCCCACGGATCTGCCACGAAGCCGCTGTGGGAAGCTTGCTGGCAAGCGAATATCCCAACACCAAAGGGCCGGAATTCGCCAGCATGCTGGTCTCCCACGGATCTGCCACGAAGCCGCTGTGGGAAGCTTGCTGGCAAGCGAATATCCCAACACCAAAGGGCCGGAATTCGCCAGCATGCTGGTCTCCCACGGATCTGCCACGAAGCCGCTGTGGGAAGCTTGCTGGCAAGCGAATATCCCAACACCAAAGGGCCGGAATTCGCCAGCATGCTGGTCTCCCACGGATCTGCCACGAAGCCGCTGTGGGAAGCTTGCTGGCAAGCGAATATCCCAACACCAAAGGGCCGGAATTCGCCAGCATGCTGGTCTCCCACGGATCTGCCACGAAGCCGCTGTGGGAAGCGGCCCGGGCGGCGCTCCGCTTGGCCGCGAATGCCCTGAGCCGTTGGCGATTCGCTTGCCAGCAAGCTTCCCACAGCGGCGCTGTAGCCCCCTCTGAAGGGAGGTCTTCGAGGTAACCGGGTAATACGGGAGCCCCCGCCAGAGCGACCCTTCCCGCTAAACCGCGAGGAACCTTTTTTATGACCGCCGTCCATGGCGGTCACCCTTCGGGCCGTCGCCGAGCAACGTTAAAAATTGCTCCCGGCAATTTTTTATGACCGCCGTCCATGGCGGTCACCCTGCGGGCCGTCGCGCAGCAACGTTAAAAATTGCTCCCGGCAATTTTTTATTTCCGCAATGCCCTCAGCCCCGGGTTTTGACTTTAGCGTCCGGCATCTGGCGTCCAGCGTCACCCCTCTGTTTAAAGCGTATTACAAAGGTGGCCGCCATCCACCGGAATCGCCGCGCCGCTCATGTAGGAAGACGCGTCGGAGGCCAGCAGTAGCAACGGGCCGACCAGTTCGTCGATCTGACCCAGCCGATGGTAGGGGATGCGCTTGATCAGCTTGCCGCCATGGGGGCCCTGGAAAAAGTCCCGGTTGATGTCGGTTTCAATGTAGCCGGGGCAAATGGCGTTGCAACGAATGTTGTAGCGGGCGTAATCCAGAGCGATGGACTTGGTCAGTTGCACCACGCCGGCCTTGGCCACGGTGTACGGGGACAGCATGGCGCCCACTCGCAGGCCAAGGATGGAGGCGATATTGATGATGTTCCCCGGGCGCTCATCCCGGCGCCATTGCTGGATGGCGAATTTGCTCACCGCCCAGACACCATTGAGGTTGGTGTCCACCACCGCGTTCCAGTCTTCCTCGGACAGGGTGTCGGTGGCGCCTTCCCGGGTGATTCCGGCGTTGTTCACCACCACATCCAGAGCCGGCATATTCTCGAAAGCCCGCTCCACATTGGCGTGATCGGACACGTCCATTGCCACCACCCGTGCGTCACGCCCCAGGGCGCGGACTTTTTCCGCGGTGGCCTCGAGTTTGTCCACCCTGCGTGCCGCCAGTACCAGATCGGCACCATGCTCGGCCAGCACTTCCGCGAAACGGGCGCCAAAACCGCTGGAAGCGCCGGTGATAAGAATGCGTTTGTTGGTAATATCGAACATGGCTGTCTCCCAAACCTGTCTATAAAGAAAACAAGAAAAAATGGACCACGGGAACCCGATCGCGGAGGATAGAGTAAGGGCCCGAAAGAGGGCATTGATTGTGCCGGTTTCCAGTGCCTGGAGTGAAGTCTGTCGCGGTCTGTTACATCTTGGTTGGAATGAGAGCGAAGGTGCGGACGGACGCTTACAGATTGCCCAGATAGTCGCTGGGCGGACGGCCGGTCCAGCGGCGGAAAGCCCGGGTGAAGTTGCTGGGTTCGGCATAGCCCAGCTTCTGCGCCACCTGCTGCACGGTGAGATTGGCCTGGAGATAACGTACCGCGCGGGCCATTCGCACTTCTTCCAGCAGATAGCGATAGCTCACGCCCAGCGCCGCAAGATAGCGACGCAGAGTGCGTGAGGTCAGGTGGAAACCGGTGGCCAGCTGCTCCAGGCTCGGCAAGGCGCCTTCCGCCTGCATCAAACGGGCGCGCACCCGCGAAGCCCAGTCCTGATCCGCTTCCAGCCGTTGCAGTTCCTCCTCGCATCGCTGGGCGGCCATTTGCCGGGAGGAGGCATCCGCCATCGGCAGCGCCTCCCTCAGCAGCGTCGCCGGAAAGCTGAGCGCCGCGGTATCGGCGCCGAAACGGACGGTCATGCCCAGCAGTTCCTGGTACCGCCCGGCGTAGTCCGGTGAGGCGTAGGGCAAGGTCAGCACCGCGCCCTGGAAACGGTCGCCGAGCAAATAGCGCAGCCCGGCCACCAACGCGGCGGTCACCACCTCCAGATAGGGACGGCGGATCTCACCCAGGTCGTAACTTTCCATCAGGGCAAAACGCACCCACTGCTGCTCCACGTCCAACCGCGGCAGACACAGGCGGGTGCGGGTACGGAAATAGCGTTCCAGTAATTGCAGCGCTTCCCCCAGATCACGGCTGCTGATGGCGGCGTAGCCCAACAGGCCATGGGCGGTAACGGTGAGTTGCTGCCCCAGACTCAGGGCGATGGCGGGATCACCGGACAACGCCCTGGCGCTGGCCATGACACGACGGAACTGATCGAATCTCAACGCCGGCTCGGCGCTGTACACTTGAGGTTCCGACAAACCGGCGTGCGCCAGCAGACGGGACGGGTCGAGCCCGGCTTCGCGGGCCAGTTCCACCAGATTGCGCACATAGTTGACCGGGATCGGCGAACGATCACTGGCCAGTGCGGGGTCGTTGTGTGGCGTCCTGTTCATGGCCTCAAGCATACACCTGCGCTCATTGCTGTCCGAAAATGACAAGTGACTGTCCAGAGCATCCCATTGACGGCAACCATAATCCGGACCTCCAGCACTATGCACTGTTCTTGCGGAGAACCCAAACCGGGGCCAGCCACGGCCCACCCTCCTCGCCCGATCCGACGAACCCGGGCGACAGCGTGGTCAGTCCGGGGGGCCCAGCCGATGCCGTTCCGCGTCGGTGAGCGGGCGCCATTCTCCCGGCGTCAGCGCCGGGTCCAATACCACATCCCCGACCGCTTCCCGATGCAGTGCCACCACCCGGTTGCCCACCGCCGCCAGCATCCGTTTGACCTGGTGATAACGCCCCTCGCTGATGGTCAGGCGCAGACACAAAGGCGCCACCACTTCCACTTGCGCCTCCCGGGTGGGGCGGGAATCGTCACGCAACACCACGCCCGCCGACAGGGCATCAACCTGGGCGCGGGTCACCGGCTCGGCGGTGGTGACCCGATAGCGCTTGGCGCAATGGTGTTGCGGCGAGGTGATGCGATGGGACCATTGGCCATCACTGGTGAGCAATACCAGTCCGGTGGTGTCCAGATCCAACCGACCGGCGGCATGCAGGCCGGCACGCTGATCACCGGGCAGCAGATCCAACACGGTGCGATGGCCCGGATCCTCGGTGGAACACACCACGCCCATTGGTTTGTGCAGCATCAAATATCGATGCCCTTCCAGTCTCAGCGGCCGCCCCTCCCAGACCACCCGCATATCCGTTTCCAGACGCCGGTCCGGTTTGACGGGCACCGCACCGCCGGCACCATCGAATACCTGGATGGCGCCGGAGCGAATCAGGGTTTTGACCTGTTTACGGGTGAGCCCGGTGGCGTGGGCAACGAAATAGTCGAGACGCATGGCGGTAGTATAGCAGCGACCTGCTGGCACGCTGGCACGCTGGCACGCTGGCACGCTGGCACGCTGGCACGCCATGCTTGCCGGGCCGGTCTGGAACGGCAAGGCCTGATTGCTCGGAAAGGCAGTGGTAAACACGCCGGCACACTATTTGCCGCTGGTGATCGGACTCCGGGGTTAGCGTGTATGCGCACCGCCGTGGCTGCTATGATACGCGCCTTCGTTTACCCCTGGAGCCATCATGACCTCGTTGAACCCTCGCCAACGGGAAGCGGTCCTTTACGCCGACGGCCCACTGCTGGTGCTGGCCGGGGCGGGGTCCGGCAAGACCAGCGTGATCACCCGCAAGATCGCCTGGCTGATCCAGGAACGGGGCGTGCCGGCCCGGCGCATCGCCGCGGTGACCTTCACCAACAAAGCGGCGCGGGAAATGAAGGAGCGGGTACAAAACCTGGTCCAGGGCGGTCAGAGCCGGGGGCTGATTGTCTCCACCTTCCACAACCTGGGCCTGCGCATTCTCAAGAGCGAGTTGAAGGCCTGCGGCCTGCGCTCCGGTTTTTCCATTCTTGATCAGACCGACAGCCGTGAAATTCTCAAGGAGATCCTGCTTCAAGGGGAATCCGAGCGGGACCTGAACGCGGTGGAGGCGGTGCATAAGTGTCTCTCGGACTGGAAAAACGAGCTGGTCTCCCCCGAGGAGGCGGTGAGCCAGGCCCAGACCGAGGAAGAAGTACGCGCGGCCATGGCCTACAGCGGCTACAACCGCATGCTGCGCGCCTGCAACGCGGTGGATTTCGATGACCTGATCATGATGCCGGTGCAGCTGTTCCGCGAACAGCCACGGATTCTGGAGAAGTGGCGTCATCGCCTGCAATACCTGCTGGTGGACGAATATCAGGACACCAACGGCGCCCAGTACGAGCTGGTGCGCATGCTGACCCTGCCGGAAGGCCGCTTCACCGTGGTCGGCGATGACGACCAGTCAATCTACGCCTGGCGCGGCGCCCGCCCGGAAAACCTGGATCAGTTGCAGCAGGACTGGCCGGCCCTGAAAGTGGTGAAGCTGGAACAGAATTACCGCTCCACCGGCCGCATCCTCAAGGCCGCCAACACGGCGATCGCCAACAATCCCCATGTGTTCGAGAAGAGCCTGTGGTCGGACTACGGCTACGGCGAACCGATACGGGTGGCGGCGCTGCGCGACGAGGACGGGGAAACCGATTGGATCGCCGGCGATCTGTTTCACCGCCGGCTGCAGCGGGGGCTGCACTGGAAGGACTTCGCCATTCTCTATCGCGGCAACTTCCAGTCCCGCATCCTGGAAATGAAGCTGCAATCGCTGTCGATTCCCTACAAGGTCTCCGGCGGCACCAGTTTCTTCTCGCGCAGCGAGATCAAGGATCTGATGTGCTATCTGCGCTTGCTGGTGAATCCGGACGACGACAACGCCTTTTTGCGCATCATCAATACGCCCCGCCGGGAAGTGGGCCCGGCCACCCTGGAAAAGCTGGCGGCCTGGGCGGGCCGGCGCGATCAGGGCCTGTATCACGTCTGCGGCGACCTTGGTCTGAGCGAGGCCATGCCACCGAAGGCGGCGGAGAAACTGCGGGAGTTCAAACAGTGGCTCGATGGCAAGCGTGAACATTGCTTCCGGCACAATAGCCTGCAGGCGGTGAAGGAACTGATCACTGAAATGGACTACGAAGGCTGGGTCATGCAGAACGCGTCCAGCCCCCGTATTGGCGAGAAACGCATCGAGAACGTCTGGCAGTTGGTTCGCAACATCGAACGCATGCTGGAAAAACAGGAAGAAGAGGACGACGGCTCCAGCGATCTGGAGGCGGTGATCGGCAAGCTGGTGCTGATGGACATGCTGGAGCAGCAGGACGAGGAGGACGACTCCGACCGGGTCCAGCTTATGACCCTGCATGCTTCGAAAGGGCTGGAATTTCCCCACGTCTACATGATGGGGGTGGAGGAAGAGCTGCTCCCTCACCGCGCCAGCATCGAGGACGATAATATCGTCGAGGAGCGCCGTCTGATGTACGTGGGCATCACCCGGGCGCGGGAAACACTCACTCTGACTCAGGCGCGCACCCGTAAGCAGTACGGTGAGAAAGTGGACACCACCCCGAGCCGATTCATCGACGAGTTGCCTCAGGATGATCTGGAATATATCGGGGAAGGCGCACCGCGCAACGAAGAACGGGACAGTGAGATGGCCGAAGCCAGCCTGGCCAATCTCAAGGCGTTGCTGGAGTAAGAGGGTTCCGGAAAGCCCACGAACCGGGCCATGAAACCGCTGGACCTTTATCCGGGCGGCGAGCCGCTGCAAGCGAATCCTTTGCCGCCAAGGCCCATTCGCTGGCAAGCCAGCGTCCCACAGGCTCTGCTACGAAGCCGCTGTGGGAGCTGCCTTGGCAGCGAATGGCGTATCCGCCGAAACTACTGGCTGTTCTCGACGATGTATTCCACCGCGTTGCGGATTTCCTCTTCGGAGCAATCCATGCACATGCCTTTGGGCGGCATGGCATTGAAGCCTTCGAAAGCGTGCTTGACCAGGGTGTCCATGCCCTTTTCGATATGGCTGGCCCACTGACCCGCATCACCGAACTTGGGCGCGCCGGCGGCGCCAGTGGCGTGACAGGCGGCACAGCCGGTATCGTACACGGCCTGGCCGGAACGAGGCTCACCACTTCCTTCCGCGGCGGCTACCGTGCTGCCGCACTCTTCGCCTTCCACGCACACGGACCCCACCGGTTTGATCCGCTCGGCGGTGGCGCGGTCACCCAGAACGGAGCGCTCGCCCAGAGGATACGGGGAAATGTCCTTGGTGCTGGCGGCCATCACGGCGCCGGCGAACAGAGTGGCCAGTACAACCAGGCCAGCGGTCAGCATTTTTTTCACGGTTCCACCTCGGTTATTGGTATGTCCCGAAACACATCTTTGAATAACGCCCGGCTCCCCCTTGGGACTGGGACTCATTCAGAGACGTGCCGGCTCTGTTTGTTATTGCGGGCGCGATTATACCCTCAGAAATCGCGGGGATAAAATCAGTACCTTGGGAGTAGCTATCTGGAGGCAAAATGGGCATCCAGCAGGCGGGATGGAAATAGGCTGAACAGGCCCTAGCTCAGGATAACTGGATTCGTGGCAGCAACAGGGTAAAACGGCTGCCCTCGCCGGGAGCGCTGGCCACCTTGATATCGCCACCATGACGCTCCGTCACCACCTTGACGAAGCGCAGTCCCAGGCCGGCACCGCGAGTACGGGCGCCGCCGCTGGTACTGGCGCGACTGAAACGATCGAACAGCTTGTCCTGGAACGCGTCCGGGATACCCACGCCACGATCCCGCACCTCACAGGTCACCTGGCCCCCCTGGGTAAACAGGCGAACATCCACCGAATTGCCTTCATAACTGTATTTGACCGCATTGGTGAGCAGATTCACGATCAGCCGTTCCAATAGCTCGTTATTGCCCTTTACCCAGACCTCCTCGGTCTCGTCGTAGGCGAACCGCAGGGTGATGTCCCGGGCCTGGGCCTGGATCTGCACCTGATCGATGGCGGATTCCACCACATCGAGCATGTCCAGCTCCATCATTTCCACTGAATCCACACCCTCGACCCGGGCCAATTGCAGGAACTGCTCGGCGATGTTGAGGTTGCGTTCGGCGTAGTGCTCCACGTTATCCAGGAAGTCGGTCAATCGCTCGCCGTCCGGGCCATGCCTCATCTTGCCCACCAGCGCCAGCACCGACACCATCGGCGAACGCAGATCATGGGACAGGAAATCCAGCATCTCGGTGCGGGTGCGCATGGCCTGCTTGACATCGGAAATGTCCTTGAGACTGACGATCAACATGCGTCCAGGCTGGTCGCCGGCGTGCACCAGGATCATGTCCAGATAGAGATCCATGCCGCGACGGTTGCGGCACTCTTTCTGCACCCGGCCATCCGCCAGGGCTTCCTGAAGCAACGTGCGCCAGCCGCGATCGCCGGTGAATTCCAGTTCCCGACCAATATCCGCCAGCCCCAGGGTGTCCTGGGCCACCCCCTCGATACTGAGCAGATAGGACGCTTGCGGGTTCATGAACACCACACCGCCACAGGCGTCGGTGATCAGCACCCCTTCGCTCATTTGCGCCAGACCGACCTGGAAGAAGCGGGTCAACGCCTGCTGGCGGTGCTCCTCCCGGCGCAATCGCTCGATGTGTTTTTCCAGCACCTCATAGCGTGGCCCGATGCCGGCCTGATGGGTTTCGGTACGCGCCAGCATGGCGCGAATCCAGTAATCATAAGTGTCCGCATCCAGAGCCTGGCGCCACACCACGGTCAGCTCATAACGTTTGCCGTCATGGCGGAACGGATAGCGGCGAGACAGCTGCCCCCGCCAGGCCGTGGCTTCCAGTTGCTCGCCGCCGGACACCGGGGCGCCGGCCTGGGCCTGCAGCCGCCAGGCCCGCACCGGCAGCACCTGATCCAGCATGCGCAGCATCCGCGACAGCGGCGCCGGCTCGGTGAGACGGCGGTTCAGATCACTGTATTCCGCCAAGCGCTCCAGAGCATTACGCATATACGCCATGGAGTACTCCAGGCGCCGCCAGGTCCACAGCGGATAAGCCACCACCGCGGCGATGGCCGAGGCCGCCGGCGGAAACCAGATCTGCCAGACCGCCAAAAGCGCGTAGCAGATTCCCAGCGTGAACAACAGAGAGCCGAGAATCAGCGGAATACTCCAGCGCGGCAAGAAGAACGGCAGCAGCAGCGGTGCCAGCAAGGCCAGCAACACGCCGAGGGCTATGGCCCAGGGCCGGCTCATGCCTGAAATCATGCGCTCATGGCGCAGACCATCGAAGATATTGGCGTTGATCTCGACGCCTGCCATCAGGTCCCCCTGCCCGGCCATGGGGGTCGGCAGCATATCGCCCAGCCCCGCGGCGGTGGCGCCGATGAACACGAACTGGTCCTTGATCAATTGGTCCGGAACCCGGCCCTCCAGCACATCCACCGCGGAGACGTGCGGATAGCTTCCCGCGCCGCCGGCAAACGGGATGTAACGGGGGTATTTGCGAACATTGGCCAGACCGACGAAATCGTCGTTTTCGCCGGCGGGAAAGCGGTCCTCGGGGATCAGGCCCTCGCCTTCCAGCATCGCCTGGGTAATGTGTGGCCACCAGGGTTGTCCGATCCCGGAACGCAGATAGACCGAACGGGCCACCCCGTCACCATCCAGCTCCAGATCCACATGGCCGAGCCCCCGGGCGGCGCGGGCGAAGGGCCCCGCCGGCAATACCTCGATCAGTTGCCCACCGGAGCGCAGTTGCTCCACATGCACCGGCAGATAAACATTGCCGTTCTCGGACAGCACCCGGACCAGCGCCTGATCCGCCGCCGGACGTGACCGGTCCGGCTCCGACAGGATCAGATCCATCAGCACCCCACGGGCACCCTGTTTGGAGAGTTGATCAATCAGACGGGCATGGATGCTGCGATCCCAGGGCCAGCGCCCCACTTCCCGCAGGCTATACTCATCGATACCGACAATAAGAATGTCGCCGGAGGGCTCCATCGGCAGCCGCGGCAACAGGGTGTCGTAGACATAACGATTGAGGAAAGACAGGCCGCCGCTGATGGACAGCAGGATGCACAGGCTCGCCACCACCAACAGCACGGACATGTGCTCAACCAGATAACGGCGCTGGTGGCTATCGAACCCTCTACTCATGAACCCCGAACCTCTTTCCTTGGATACCGCCGGGCGCCTTTGCATGGCATCAAACCGGAGTCATCACTATCCCGATCTACGCCCTTCATTTCCAATGTTTTTTACGCAATGGGCTATCGTGCCGGTGCCGGGAAGCAACGTCGTGGAGAAAGGTCACTGGAGAGGGTGAGCACAAAAAGCGACGGCACCTGGGAAAGGTGGCCGCCATGGACGGTGGCCACCCGAGGCGAGAAGGATCAAAGCGCGAGCAGCAAACCGGCTCCGCCGATGAACAGAAGAGCATCCCAGGGCCAGGCGCCTTTGGATACGGTGGCATCCAGCATCCGCTCCTGGCCGCGTAGCCCCCGCGCATCAATCGCTCTGACCAGCACCTGATAATCGCCGGCCTGGGGTTTGCTTCGCCATTGCGGCTTACTGACCTGCTCACTCCGCAACAGAACGCCATCGGCATCGAACAGTTCCACCGAATACGCCTCGGCGCCTTCCACCGGCGGCCACTCCGCTCGCAGACCGCGACCGCCCGCCTTCAGCGTCACTTCCGGGGCTGGCAGCAATTTGACCGGCTTGGCCGGCGCCTGGCCGGCGCTGGCCATCGTGCCATACCCAGCAGGTACCGGCGTGGTGCTACGGGCGGCCGCGACTTCCACTTCACCTTCAACCACTTCACTGAGGGTGACGGCGTCATCGGTGATACGAACGTGGTACTCGGTGCCGCGAACCGCGGTCATCACACCCGGAGTGTACACGCGGAATACGCGGGCATCGGTATCGCGGGGGGTGACGGTGTTGCGGATGGCGCCCCGCTCCAATTGCAAATCCGTGGGCTCGTTGCCGACGTCGACGAAACGCCGGTAATTATTCACCTTGAGCACGGTGCCGGGCTTGACCGCCACTTGGGAATTGTCGGCGAAGCGTACCACCACGCTGCCAGCCTCCCCGGTCTCGATGGTGTCACCAAAGGCGATCTCCGCGCCATTCTCCACCGGCTCCGGATCGTTATTGCCCACCAGCAGCCAGACCTGGCCATTAACCCGCTCGGCACGAGCCGGCACCGGTTGCTCCTTGAGCCAGGCGAGTGGGATCAGAATGACCTTGCCCGGCGACATGCGATAGGGGTCATCCACCGCACTGTCCGCCGCCAACTGGCGCCAACAGAACACCGGGTCCTGAGCGAAGCGCTCACACAGATTCCACAGCGTGTCGCCAGGACGAACCGTGTATTGCCAGTGATCGGCATTGGCATCGGCTTGCGCCGTGGCGGCGATCACACACAGCACCACGGCGGCCAACCAGCGGGAAAGCATAGGCGTTTATTCTTCCATTGGTTCCAGCCGGTAGCCATGCTGGTACACCGTCTTGATGCGATAACCGCGTTCAGGACGGATTTGCAGACTACGGCGGATGCGACTGATGTGGACGTCAACCGTACGGGACTCAATCGGCGTCATGATGCCCCACACCTTTTCCAGCAGGTGTGCCCGGGACATTAATTTGCCTACATTCTGGAACAGATAACAGGCCAGTTCGTAGTCCTTGTCGGTGAGTTTGACGGCTTCGTCGTCCAGAAAGATCTGTCGCCGGGCCCGGTCTATGGTCCAGGGTCCAACGTTGAGGGTTCCTTGATCATCCATGTCGGCAACACCCGCTCGCCGCCCCAGGGCGGTGAGTCGGGCCAGCAGCTCCGCTTGTTTAACTGGCTTAACCATATAGTCGTCGGCTCCCTGGGTCAGCGCGCCCACGATGGAGGACTCGTCATCGCGTTGAGTGGCGAACAGGACAGGCGTGCGATTGCCACTGGCACGCACTTCCTCGAGAACGGCATAACCACTCATATCGGGCACTTCCCAATCGAGTACCAGGAGGTCGAAGGTGTCCCGTCGCAGCAAGCTCATGAACTCGCGACCGCTGGACAGGTGCATACACGTATGGCCTGCTTCGCGCAGCCAGTGTGTCACCAGCTCGGCCTGGGCCTGATCGTCTTCTAGGTAGGCGATACGCACCGTTTTTTCTCCATCCTAATGTCGCAAGAGGTTACCGAATCCACTCCGGTATGGCGGGAAAAGATTGTAAAATGCCGCCCCGCTCAACCTCGCTGAAACCCAGGAAAAACGTGCTTTCCACGCCTTTCCCCCCGGGGATAACCGATGTCCGCGCCACCCCCTGACGCGGACCACTGAATGGGCGGGGGCATGCCCTCGCGCCAAGCCGGATCATTATACGTGCCTTGCCGCTCATTCCCAATCGTGGACTCGCCGACGCTGAACCGCTATCATGCGCGTCCGCGCCCCCGGGGCGCCATCGAAAGTGCCATTAAAATCGTTTTCCGCCCGTAGCTCAGCTGGATAGAGCGCTGCCCTCCGGAGGCAGAGGTCAGAGGTTCGAATCCTCTCGGGCGGGCCATATAAAACACAAAAGCCCGCCTCGCGCGGGCTTTTGTGTTTTATCCGGTCTGCTTGAGGGCTCTGATTCGAACCTCCGTTCGACACTCGACAGTTTCACCGTCGAGTGGACGCCCAACGGGCGCCCGAAGGGGACGCTCCAGCGGAGCGTATCCATCGTCTCGGCCATTCGCCGCCAAGGCAGCTTCCCACAGCGGCTTCGTAGTTCCCTCCGTGGGAAGCTGGCTCGCCAGCGAATCCAGCGCGGGCTCGTATCCAGGGCCGATCGCTACCAAGGCAGCTTTGTAGCAGCTACCCGGGGGCAATGCATGCCTCAGGGAACAACGGAGCGTATCACTCCTCCAGCAACCGTAACGGGTGCTTGCCATCCACCATTCCCATGAACGGCGGCATGATGGAATAGCCAATCAGCGACCGGAGCTCCGGCGACATTTCACGAACCACCTCTTTGGACAACTCCAGCAGAAAATTCTCCTGTTGCCGCAAATAGGCTTCGCAATACTGACAGGTCACCGCGAGACGGGGCTTTTCGGAACGGTTCTCGCCACCGCCATGCCAGGTCGTCCCCAGGAAAAACAGCACCGAGCCGGCTGGCATGACCGCGGGTATCGCTTCTTCCCACCGTCCCCTGCGCTCCTGTCCCCAGGTGTGACTGCGCGGGATCACCACGGTGGCACCGTTCTCACCGGTGAAGTCGTCGATCGCCCAGATCGTCGCCGCGCCCAACGGCGGCCGTGGCCTTGGCACTTTGTAGAAGCTGTCATCGGCATGCAGAAGCTGCGGTGCCTCCCCGGGCAGAATGTTGATGATCTGGGCCTGGCTGATGAGGTAGTTGGGCAGAAACAGCTTGTCCATCAAACCCAGGATACGGGGATGGTCCGCCAGGGAATCCAGGGCCCGGGTCTTGGAGAAGAGGTCATACACCCGTTGTGTCCGTGCCCCCTCGAAGGTGTTCCTGCCGGTCTTGTCCAATAACGGGGTTATCCGCGAACGGATATCGTCCAGCGTATCCCGGTCCAGCACGCCCTCGATGATGACGTAGCCCTCACGCATCAGGGTCTCGAAGTCCCGGTCGATCTCTGGCGAGCTGCGCTCGGCGGAGGGCCGCAAGGCCTTGTGGCGAGCAGCCAGATCACTGTCCAGCACGCTCAGGTTGGCAATCTTGCATGGCATGGGCATCTCTCCTTTTGTCATTGTGATGGGCCCGCGATTGATCGCCATGAGCGGCCTCGCGGAATTGAGTTGAATTCAATTCAATGCCAGTTCGATGCGGCCGTCAACCCGTATTTGAACTGGATTCCAGGCCTCCGCTCTGATTGATCTTTACCCCTGAATCCCCTTGAATGCCCTGGTCGGGCGCCAGTAACCGCCGCCGGCATCGAGCCCCGCTGAATTGGGAGAAGGAACAGGTGGCAGAGAAAAAGACCTCACCGGACCGGTTGATCGCCGCGGCAACCCGGGCCTTGCAACAGGGGGATGGGGATTTCGAAATGAGCACCATCGCCCGCACCGCCGGGGTCTCGGTGGGACTGGCCTATCATTATTTCGGCTCCAAGGCCGGACTGGTCGCCGCCGTCGTCGAACACTTCTACGAAGCCCTCGACAACGAGGTGATGATGGCCCGCTTGCCGGTTTCCGACTGGCTTGAACGGGAACGGCTACGCATTCAGTACAGCGTGGCGTTTCATTATCGCCATCCGCTGGCTGCCGTTATCCTGCAACGCCTGCGCCGCGAGCCATCGGTGATGGCGATCGAACAGCAGCGACTCGAACGGCAGATCGAAGCCGGTGTCGGCAATATGCTTCAGGGACAGAAACAGGGGAGCGTTTCAGCGGAGCTGGATCCCGCCGCCGCCGCCACCTTTACTCTGGCGGGTTCCCGGGCGTTGATTGCCCGGGCCTTGGCCTTGCCGCCCGAGGCGCGCCCCACGGAGCAGACGCTGAGCGAACAAATCTGGGGCCTGGTTCGCCAGGCGACCCGCGCTGGCGGCTGATGATCACGCCTTACAGCGCCGCCCAGGCCCGCTTGAGGTGATAGTTCTCATCCCCAAACAGTAACCCGAGGGCAGTCAACCGCTTGAAATAGTGACCCACATCCAGCTCGTCGGTCATGCCGATCCCTCCGTGCAGTTGCACCGCCTGCTGCCCCACGTAACGGCCAGACTGACACAGCTGCGCTTTCAGCAGTGCGCTGTCCCGGGCATGCGACGGCGACTGGTCCCAGCGATTCGCGGTGGCTTCCAGAAGATGCTCCAAGTTCTTCATGGCAATGTACATATCGACCATGCGGTGCTGCAGCACCTGGAAAGAGGCGATCGGCACACCGAACTGCCGGCGTGTCCGGGTGTAGTCCAGGGTACGGCGCAACAGCGTCTGCATCGCCCCCACTCCCTCCGCCGCCATCATCATGATGCCCTGCTCCAATACCTGGCGCAGCACGCCAGCGCCATGCCCGTCCCGGGTCAGGCGCCGCGCTTCGTCGACGTCCACGGCCGCCAGCGTCAGCCGAGCGCCACGGTGGCCGTCCATGGTGGGGAAACCGGCCACCTCAAGCTCATCGGCCTGGAGCAAAAACAATTCCACCACCGGCCCGGCATCGTCCTCGAAGGTCTGCGCCGACACCACGAAGTGCGTTGCCAGGTCACCACCGATCACCGCCACCTTCTCGCCCTCCAGGCGCCAGCCACCGTCGATGCGGCGGGCACTGGCAGCCAGATGCTCGGGATTGCCGCGGCTGATGCTTTCCTCCCAGGCCAGCACCGGCATGGCCTGGCCGGCGACCAGTTCGGGCAGCAGACTGTCGGCGGCATCCTGGTTATCCGCCTGGGCAATGGCCTGACCGCCCAGCCCCACCACGCTCAGATAAGGCTCCACCACCAGCGCGGCCCCGAAACGCCGCATCAGTCCAAGCGTATCGGTGATATCCCCGCCGAGACCGCCATGACGCTCGGCGAAGGGCAGACCAAGCCAACCCAGCTCCGCGAACCGTTGCCAATGTTCGCGGTTGTATCCCGGCGCCTTTTCCACCCAGGTGCGGCGTTGGTGAAAGTCGTAATGGGCATTGAGAAATTTGTCGACGCTGTCTTCCAGCATGACGCGGGTGTCGTCGTTAAGAAAAGCCATGGCGCGTCCCTCAGCCCAACAACATCTTGGCAATGATGTTGCGTTGAATTTCGTTACTACCGCCAAAAATGGTGGCGGCCCGGTTGTTGAGATACTTGGGCATCACGGTGAGCGCCTGTTCCGGCCCTTCCGGCGCCACCCCGGCACCGACGGTCAGTGCCGCCAGTTGCAAAGTCAGCGTCGGGCTCCCCTCCATCTCCACCGCCAGCTCGGTGATGCGTTGCAGCGTTTCCATTGCGGTGATCTTGATCATCGAACTCATCGGCCCCGACTCCGGCGACCCTTTTTCCATGGCGGCGAAGCGGCTCTCGGTGGCATCCAGAGCGGCGACCTCCAGATAAAGACGGGTGAAACGCTGCCGAAACACCGGATCGTCACTCAGCACGCCACCGAAGCCGTCACCGAGTTCAGCGGCCCGTTCGCGGATCCGGTTCAGTTCCATGTCAAACTGGGCGGCAAAAGACGCACTGCCACCGCGCTCGTGTTCCAGCAGATACTTGGCCACCGTCCAGCCCTGGTTCTCCTCTCCGAGACAGCAATCCAGTGGCACCTCGACGTTATCGAAGAACACGTCGCACTGTTCGGGGAAGCCGTCCAAACCAATGATCGGCCGGATTTCCAAGCCCGGGCGATCGAGACGATCAATCAGAAAGAAGCTGATGCCTTGTTGCGGCTTTCCTTCGTTGCTGGTGCGCACCAACAGAAACATGCGATTGGCATGGTGGGCATAGGTGGTCCAGGTCTTGCTGCCGTTGATGACGTAGTGATCGCCGTGGCGCTCCGCACGACAGGCCAACGAGGCCAGATCCGAGCCCGCATTGGGTTCGGAGTAGCCCTGGGCCCAGAAGTCCTCCCCCGAGGCGATACCCGGCAAAAAACGGCTCTTCTGTTCGTCGGTGCCGAACTTCATGATCGCCGGGCCGACCATACCCAGCCCCTGAGGCAGCAGTCTCGGCACACCGGCGACCCGGCACTCCTCCTCGAAAATTCGTTTCTGTTCGCGGCTCCATCCGGGACCGCCGTACTGCTCCGGCCAGGACGCCGCCGACCAACCACGCGCGTGCAGCTTGCGATGCCAGCGCATGCACTGGTCGAACGGCGGAAAGAAACTGGTCATCTTGCGTCCGGCTTCCCGAATCGATTCATCCGCCTCCTGTTCCATGAAGGCACGGACCTCCTGGCGAAAGACCTGAAGATCCACTGAATTGGTTTCCATGGTTTGCTCCGGCAAGGGGCGCCACCCGCGAGCGCGCCCCGGCTTGATCAAAGACCGTAGGTGCTGACGTCCACCTTGGAGAAGGTCTCCCGCCAGTACAAATCGGCCAGCGCCTCCGCGTTATCCACGCCTTCCACCAGCTTGACCCACTTGGTCAGCAGCGGCCGGAATTCATCGACCATTTTCCCGGCGTCGTCGATACCGTGACGTTCCACGTAGTTCTTGACGATGGTATCGACGTCCTTACGCACGAAGGCACGGGTGGCCGCCACCAGCGCCTCGTTCGGCTGGTGTACGGTTATGCCGTTGCCGCTCGCGTCCCGCACCTCCTTCGCCGCGCCGAGCTGGTAGTCCCAGCTGCCCTTGGCGGAAATAACCGTGGACGCTTTCAGAACCTGTGCTCGCTGTTCTTCACTGAGCGATTTCCAAACGGCTTTGTTGACGTTGTTCACCCCCACCGCCGCGTACATGCCGCCGGGCACGCCCACGGTCACATCTTTCACCACCTCGCGCAGATTGAAGATGTCCATTTCCACGGTGGAGCTCATGGTGCAGTCGATCACGCCCTGACTGAGCCCCTCATAGGCGTCGCTGATGGACAACGTCACGGGGGTGGCATTCATGGCCTCCGCCCAACGGGCCCACAGGGCACCCGCGCTGCGCAGGCGCGCGCCCTTCAGCTGCTCCTCGGTGGCGATCGGCTTGGTGCACAGCAGAGCATAGGGCGGCGTCGACATGCTGCCATTGAAGACCTGGTTCTGCTCCGCCATTTCCTTCTGGCAACCCTCACAATGATGGAAGACATACTCGGACATGGCGCCCACGTAGGCCGGCCCCACGTGGCTGTCGGGAACGCCCTGCAGCTCGTCCAGCATGGTCAGCTCGGTAATCAGATTGGTATAGGGAAACTCAGAAGGGAAATAGGAAATCAGAAGGAACCCCGAGTCCGCCATGCCATCACGGACCCCGGCGGACGTTTCCTTGAAACTGAGCAATGACATGGGAAACACTCGCGCCTTGAGATCACCGCCGGACAGTTCTTCAAGCCGCTTGGCGTAGGCTTCACCGGCGTTGGCACCGATCGACTTGGGAGGATACCCCATGGCGTAGGTCAAGGTTCGGGCTTCGGCGACGCCGAAGGTGATAGCTCCCGCGCACAGGGTCAGCGCGGCCATGGCCGCACGTCGTGGCTGTATCATCATTATTATTCTCCTAGCATTTTCAAATCCGAAGCAGGCCAGCTCCGGTCATGGTGGCCTGGCCAACAGACCAGACCGATGCGGCTTGGAACCTGATTAAACAGGTTCTTACAAGCCGTATTCACTCACGTCCACTTTGGAATAAGTCTCCCGCCAGTAGATTTCCGCCAGCTCTTCCGGGCTGCTGACGTCTTTTACCAGCTTGACCCATTTCGACAGGATCGTCTGGAACGCCTTGATGCTTTGCTCGGCGTTATTCACCCCTGAACGGGACTGATAATTGCGGGCAATGGTCTTCATGTCCTCGACAATGAAACGCTGCGATGCCTGTTGCAGGCCCTCGGCAGGCTCATGCACTTTGATCCCTTGCTCCGGCGCGGCCTCGAGTTCCTTGGTGGCGCCCACCTGATAGTCCCAACTGATAATGGAGCCGAAGGTGGCGGAAGCACGCAGCACCTGTTCACGCTCCCTTTCAGTCAGTTCCCGCCAGACTTCGCGGTTGAAGTTGTTGACACCAGTGCCACCAAAAACACCACCCGGCACACCTGCGGTGACGTCACTGACCACTTCGGAAAGGCGGAAGATATCCAGATCCACGCTGGAGCTTATCGAACAATCCAGAACACCCTGATTGAGCGCTTCATAGGCATCGCTGACGGATATGGTCACTGGCGTTCCACCCACCGCCTGTGCCCAGCGTGCCCATTGTGGGCCGGCACTGCGTAACCGCTTGCCTTTGATATCGGCCAGACTGGTCACCTTCTCGTTGCACAGCATCATGTAGGGCGCGCTGGCGGAAGCACCGGTGAACACCTGATTCTGCGCGGCGAATTCCGTGACACACTCAGGGCAATGATGGAACAGATACTCTGACATGGCGCCGACATAGGCGAGCCCCGCATGACTCGGCGCCACGTCATCCAGTTCCAGCAACATGGTGAGTTCCGAGATCAGATTGGTGTTGGGAAACTCAGAGGGAAAGTAGGAAAACAAGACAAACCCCGAGTCCGCCATACCGTCACGGATCCCCGGCGCGGCCTCACTGAAACTCAACAAGGACATTGGAAATACTTTAACGCTGAGGTCACCGTTGGAAAGCGCTTTGAGTGCCTCGGCATAAGCCAACGCCGAATTGGAGCCGATGGAGTTCGGCGGATAGCCGGTGGCGTAGCTGATGGTACGAGCGAATGTCGGCGTCGCAGCGGTCGCGCCGATCACAAAAAGCGTGGCGATAAAGAAACGTTGTGCATAAGCGCGTATTGGCATGATGTCACTCTCCCTAATCGCGGCCAGCCAGAAGCCAATCCGCCGCCGATGTTCTTGTTGGTTTGGCCAGCCGCTACAAAATCACTCATCTCTGACGGGCTCACCGGATCAACCGATACGGCGCCCACGGTCACCCCAGTGGGCCTCCTTGAGCTTGTATTTGAGAATCTTGCCGGCACCGGAAAGTGGCATCTGATCAACAAATTCAAAGCTTCGGGGGCACTTATAATTGGCGATCAGTGTTTTGCAGTGAGCCACGATATCCGCCTCGGAAATCTCCGCCCCTCCGGCTGGAACGATGACCGCGTGCACCCGCTCGCCCCACTTTTCATCCGGCACGCCGATCACCGCGCATTGCGCGATGGCTGGCATGCGCAGCAAGGCGTCTTCCACCTCCACCGAGTAAACGTTTTCGCCGCCGGTCACCACCATGTCCTTGATCCGGTCCACCAGGAAAACGTATCCGGCGTCATCCATGTAGCCGGCATCGCCGGTATGCATCCATCCTCGGCGTAATGCCTCCTCGGTCTGCTCCGGCTTATTCCAGTAGCCCCGCATCACCATCGGGCCACGGGCGACGATCTCGCCCACCTGGCCGCGTGGGACCTCGTTATCTTCACCGTCGACCACGCGCACCTCCGCCATATGCGCCGGCAACCCGGCCGCCATTAACTTATCGGCGTAAGCGGCGTCGCTATGGCAATAATCCGGGAGAATGCAGACCACCGGTGAGAGTTCGGTCATACCGTAGAGCTGTAGGAAGGACGCCTCCGGCCAGGCGGTCATGGCCTTCTTCAACAGCGTGCTGTCGATGGGTGACGCGCCATACATCATGCAGCGCAGCGAAGAGAGATCGAATTCCGGAAAGCGCGGGTGCGCTAGCACCGCGCGCATCATGGTCGGCACCAGGAAGGTTTCCACCACTCGTTCCCGCTGAATGGCGCTCATGACCGCCACCTCTTCGAACCGGGGCACGATCACGTGGGTGCCCAGCCGCAGCGTCAACTGCAGGATCAGCCCCACTCCGGCCACATGGAAGAAGGGGGCCGAATGTAATCCCACCACACCGTCCCCACGGCATGCGGGCATCACCGCTCCGATCGAGCAGGTGTAAAGATTGGCGTGGCTGAGCATCACGCCCTTCGGTGCTCCGGTGGTGCCGCCGGTGTACAGAATGCAGGCCAACTGATCGCCGCTGCGTCCGGCGTCGTCCACGGGATCGGTCCCGGCCATCAGCCCGGCAAGACTCAACATGCCCTCGGGACAGGTTTTTTCTCCGACGTACACCACCGTCTCAAGCGATTTTGACCGAGCCCGCACTTCGTCGATCAACGGCACGAACTCGTCGTCGACAAACAGAATCCGGGTGTCGCAGTCGTCCAGTGAGTAGGCGATCTCAACCGGACTCCATCGAATATTGACGGTATTGAAGACACCGCCTGCCCAGAGCACGCCAAACACAAACGTCACATAATGATCCGAATTCAGGGCCAGAATGCCGGCACGATCGCCGTCCTCCAGACCCAGGTCTTTCAATACCGACGCCAGCGTCGCTACCTGGCGTACCAGATCCCGATAGGTTGAGCGGCGATCGGCGAATACCAGGGCTTCCCGCTCGGGACACTCGCGCAAAGCCTTGTGTAGCGGCTGTGTCAAATACATGGAAATCTCCACCCAGAAAGGGAACAGCAGGCGCGCATTATTGAGGTAGCGGAGCAAAGATTGCTTCGTCCGAACCGACTATTCCAACGCACTGCCTTTCTCAGCGTGCGTACTGCTCACGGAGCGTGCGTTTGAGCAGTTTTCCCGCGGTATTCTTCGGCAGAGCCTCAACAAAATGCACCGCCTTGGGCACTTTGAACGGAGCCAGATGCTGCCGCGCGTGATCGATCAGAGCGGCGGCATCGGCGGCTTTGCCTTCTTTTACCACAACGACGGCGACAATCGATTCAATCCACTTCTCGTGGGGCACCCCGATCACCGCCACCTCCGCCACCGATTCATGGCCATACAGGGCTTCCTCGACGTCGCGGCTGGCCACCAGCACGCCGCCGGTATTCACCACATCCTTGATGCGATCGACGATGTACAGGTAGCCCTGCTCGTCCTGGTAGGCGAGATCGCCGGAATGAAACCAACCGCCCTTGAAGGCTTCCTCGGTTTCCTCGGGCTTGTCCCAGTACGCCACCATCAGATGCGGCGAGCGATGCACGATCTCTCCTTGTTCGCCCGGCGCGCAATCCTCCAGAGTGCCAGGTTTGACCACCCGGGTTTCCACAGAGGTCAGAGGGCGGCCGCAAGAGCTCGGTCGGTCGGCATGCTCATGGGGTTCCAGCACCGTCGCCATGGGAGCGATTTCGCTTTGCCCATAGCAGTTGAACAGACGCCCTTGCGGCAGACGTTCCGCCAGTTCATGGACAATCGGCTCCGGCATAATGGAAGCGCCGTAGTACAGGTTTTCCAGCGTACTCAGGTCACGGCGGTCAAAATCCGGGTGACGCAACAGGCCGATCCATACCGTTGGCGGGGAGAAGAATGACGTGATCTTCTGCTCTTCGATCAGAGCCAGAACCTGGTCCGGAACCGGTGCGTCAATAAGGTAATTGAATGCTCCACATAGCAGGCTGGGCATCAGAAAAACGTGCATCTGCGCCGAGTGATACAGAGGAAGCGCCGCCAGACCGCGATCTTTTCCGCTAATGTCCAGATGCAGCAGGCAAGACTGATATTCCGCCATGAGAGACCGATGCGTATGCATGGCTCCTTTGGGATCGGAGGTGGTACCCGAGGTATAAAGAATCTGTACCACATCGTCATCGCTGAGTGCGATATCCGGCGCCGTCGCTTCGCCACGTCCCTGGGCCAACGCCAGAATATCCACACCTTCAGCCAAGGCGCCACGGCGTAGGGAACCGTACAGCTCGACACCGAGATCATTGCGCACCGCTTCCACGTTGGCCGCCAGGCTGTCGTCGCAAAACAGGGCACGGGCGCCGGACTGATTGCAGATGTAGGTCAGTTCACGCTGGACCAGCCCGTAGTTCACCGGCACATGAATCAGGCCGGCCCGGGCGCAAGCCAGCCAAAGCAGAACATAGGCGTCGGAATTCTTGCCATAGGCGGCGACGCGATCCCCTTTTTGTAATCCCCGCGCCAGCAAACCATTGGCCACCCGGTTGGCGGCAAGATCCAGCTCTTGATAAGACCAGATACGGTCCTCGAATTGCAGCGCCGGCGCCGCGGGTTGCCGGCCGGCGGATCGGCGCAGGGCGTCGCCAATGGTGTTGCGAATGGCCACCTGAACAGAGTCAGAAAGGTCGTATTGTTTTGTCATCGGGTTCTTCCCTGTTGTTATCCGTCATCAGTAAGTAGCGGCGCGCCCGGGCATGGCGCGCCGCGCGCAGGCCTACCCCATAATACGAGGCAGAAACAAAATAAAGTCCGGCACGCTCATCAGGAAGATCAGCACAAAAAGATCCATGATCAGGAACCAGAAAATGCCTTTGAAGATCGAGGTGGTGGAGGCCAGATTACCCACCACCCCTTTTATCACGAACACGTTCATGCCAATCGGCGGCGTGATCATGCCGATTTCCAGCAACTTGGTGAGCACCACGCCAAACCAAAGAAGACTCAAGTCGGCGGCACCGATAATCGGCAGAACGATGGGCAGGGTCAGCAGCATGGCGCCAATCGGCTCCAGGAACATGCCCAGCAGCAGATAGATCAGCACGATCATCACCAACACCATGAAAGTACTGGCACCGCCACCAATAACCAGAGAGGACAGATAATCACCGGCGCCGGACAGCGCCAGGAAACGGGTCAGCAGGCTCGCGCCCACGGCGATCACCATCAAGGCGCCGGTGGTAAGCAGCGTTTCCAGAATTGCGTTGCGAAACCGCTCCCAGGTCAGGGCCTTGCGCATCCAGGCAACGATACAGGCGAGGAACGCACCGACGGCACCGGCTTCGGTGGGCGTGAAAATGCCGCCGAACAGACCGCCGAAAATACCGACCATGATCAGGATCACCGGCCAGGTTTCCTTCAGCGCCGCGACCTTTTCCTTTTTGGAAACCTCTTCCCTGACATCCGGAGCCAAGGAGGGGTTCAGCTTCACCCTTATCATCACCACCAGAATGTAGCCCACGGTGGTCAGAATACCGGCACTGATGCCGCCCAGAAACAACCCGGTGATTGGCACCTGCGCGATGATACCGTAGAGAATCATGATGATGGACGGCGGGATCAGCGCACCGATGGTACCTGCCACCGCCACCGTGCCGGTGGCCAGCTCCGGGTGATATTTATGGCGGATCATTTCCGGCACCGCGATACGTCCCATGGCCGCGGAGCACGCCACGGAAGAGCCTGACACCGCGGCGAAGCCGGCGGAACCGAAAATCGATGCCACCGCCAAACCACCGGGGATCGACGCCAGCCATAGTCGTGCCGCCCGGAACAGTCCCTGGGTCAACTGGGCGTGGAAACAGATGAATCCCAATAGCAAGAACATCGGAACGGAGCTGAGCACCCAGTTGGCGGCGAACTGGTAGGGGATCAGCCCCAGGGAACCCCAGGCCACACCCCATCCCATCAGATACCACAGACCACCGAAGGACACGCCAATCAGCGCCATGCCTATCGGCACTCGCAACCCGATCAAGACCAATAGCAGGGCCAGACCGGTCAAACCAATTTGTACGTCACTCATCGCCGGTCTCCTAATTCGCGTCAGAATGATGGCTCGACGCTAGCGGCATCTCGTCTGGCTGCACGCGCTCGTCATCCAATCCGGATTTCAAGCCGAACAAATAGACAATGAATTTGTAAAAAAGAACCAGGGTCATCAGACCAATGCCCACCGGCAGGACAAAGTAGGTTTGCCAGACGGCGATACTGGCGTCGCCCTGCACCACCGAAGCGTTGATGGCGTGCTTGGAAAGCGCCTCACTCCAGGTCCGCACCGTGAGGAAGGCGAACACCACGCCGGAAAAGGCCAGCGCCCATCCTTCCAGGTGTTTCTGAACGATTTTCGGCAACCGTTCAGTAACCACTTCCACGGTAATATGGGCGTTCTTCTGTTCGGCATAAGCCAACGGCACGAAAGCCGCGACGATCATGTAGTAGTGAGAGACGATGGTGATGGTTCCCGGTATCGGTGTACCGAAAACATAGCGACCGATAACGTCAAAGGTGACATGCAACATCATCAATGCGATGGCGAGGCCACCGATAACGGTCATGAGATTGGTAATTTTGGATAACCAACGACCCAATGCATACATAGGACAACTCCTCACTGGATCGGCAGATCGTTTTTTGCTGTTGTTGTTATCCAGGCCATACCGCGACTCCTGTATTTTCCGGCGCCGTTCTGACAAGACACCACATAATTATTATTACGCTTTTGTACCATGCCGGCCCTCTGGGTAAGATGGCGGCAATTGACAGAAGCTTGACAAAGTTGCTGCCCACGAAAAGGCACCTCCTCTTCTGCGCCATGCCTGTTCCATGAGCCACTCGGGCCGGATTGAAATGACCCGGGTTCAAACGCCAATTGGATAAAGTTTATTGATTTAATTTCTCTTTTTTGCACGCAAAGAGAAAAACACCAAAGGCTTATCGATTGGTGCTTCGAGTGTAAGAGGCGGTTTGTCAGGGGATCATCGTCGGTTCCGACGAAGTCACAAAGTTGCGGACATCCAGAGAGAGGGGATAAAAAGGAACCCCGCGCCCGGTCTCCTGAGAGACACCGATGGGACGGTTGGCCTGCATACGGACGCGGAATTCAAGGTAAACGTTAAATCAGGATCTCACCGCTTCACGCCGGGGACGATAACCGGTGAATTGCTCACGTAGCTTGGTCTTCAGAAGCTTCCCGGTGGCGGTATGCGGCAGTTCGTCGACGAACACGATATCGTCCGGCAGCCACCACTTCACCACTCGTTCCGCCAGATGCGCCATGATCTCGTCTTCATCAACCCGCGCACCCGCGCGCTTCACCACTACCATCAGCGGACGTTCCTGCCATTTCTCATGGGGAATGGCGATCACCGCGGCTTCCGCCACGCCGGGATGGGAAAAGGCGGCGTTTTCCAAATCCATGGAGGAAATCCACTCTCCTCCGGACTTGATAACGTCCTTGGCCCGGTCCACCAATTGCAAATAGCCGTCCGGATCCATGGTGGCGATATCACCGGTAGGGAAATAGCCCTCACCATCAAGCGCCCCACCCCCTTCGGCCCGGAAGTAGCCACTGGCGATCCAGGGGCCGCGAATATAGAGATGGCCGGAATGCACGCCATCCCAGGGCTGCGGCTCGCCCTCATCGTTGACGATCTTGATGTGCACGCCCCAGATGCCGCGCCCCTGCTTCACCTTGAGCTCATCCAGGCCATCGCGATCCAGATCATCGTGTTTGGGCAAGGGCCGGTTGACCACGCCCAGCGGACTGGTTTCAGTCATGCCCCAGCCCTGAATCACCTGAGCTCCGAGCTGCGTCTCCAGCCGCCGCACCATGGCCCGGGGCGGCGCGCTGCCACCAATGCCGATGGTGTCGAGACACAGTTCCTTCTCCAGATCCAGTTCCGGATGGGCATCAAGGTACTGGAAGAACATCAACCACACTGTCGGCACCGCCTGGGAAAACGTCACGCGCTCGTCACGCATCAACGGATAGAGATGCTCACCGTCCAGATGTTCGCCGGGCAGAACCATTTTCGCGCCGACCATGGCCGCCACGTAGGGCATGCCCCAGGCGTTGGCGTGAAACATCGGCACCACCAACAGCAAGGTCGATCGGGCGCTGACATTGAAGGCATCCGGCGCCATCGCCATCAGCGAGTGCAATACGGTGGAACGATGGGAGTACAGCACGCCTTTCGGATTGCCGGTAGTGCCGGAGGTATAGCACAGACTGGAAGCGGTACGCTCGTCGAACTCCGGCCATTCAAATTCAGCGCTGGCGGCTTCCACCAGGTCTTCGTAACAGAGCAGGCCGGGAATATCGGCGTCGGGCATGTTGTCGCGATCAGTAAGCGCCACGAAATGCTCGATACTTTTGAGTTTCGGTACCAGTTTCTCCACCAGCGGCGCGAAGCTGATATCAAAAAACAGCACCTTGTCCCCGGCGTGGTTGAGAATGTACTCCACTTGTTCGGGGAACAGACGGGGGTTCACCGTATGCAGCACCGCACCGGACCCGGAAACCCCGAAATAAAGCTCCATGTGACGCCAGGTGTTCCATGCCAGGGTACCAATCCGATCACCGAATTCGGCGCCCAGCTCGTTCAGAACGTTGGCGACCTGTTTGGCGCGATGGGCGATCCGCCGGTAATTGGTACGATGAATAGGCCCCTCGATGCTGCGCGAGACAATTTCCTGATCAGGATGGAAAGTGGCCGCGTGCTCGATGAGCGAGGAAATCAATAGCGGCTTGTCTTGCATCAGACCCTGCATGGATACCTCCTTTTGTTATTCGTTATACCGTTCGTCCACCGAACGGACCCCGCAAGCCGGTATACCCCGGCCCGCGGGGAGATCAGCGCGTCCGGAATCAGAGGCGCTCGACGATGGTCACGTTGGCCAGACCGCCGCCTTCACACATGGTCTGCAGACCATAGCGTTTGTCGCGCTTTTTCAGAGCATGCAACAGCGTGGTCATCAGCTTGGTGCCGGAACCGCCCAGCGGGTGCCCCAGGGAAATGGCGCCGCCGTTCACGTTCAGGCGGTCGGCGTCGGCGCCCAGTGTTTTCAGCCAGGCCAGCGGTACCGGCGCGAAGGCTTCGTTGACTTCGAAAAGATCGATGTCATCAATGCTCATGCCCGCTTTCTTCAGCGCCCGCTCGGTGGCTGGAATCGGCGCTTCCAGCATGATCACCGGATCGTGACCGATCACGGTCAAATGGTGAATGCGGGCCATGGGCTCCAGCCCAAGGGCTTTCAGGCCACGCTCGTTGACCACCATGACACCGGACGCACCGTCACAGATCTGGCTGGCGGTGGCGGCGGTGATACGCCCGCCTTCCTTCAGCAATTTGACGTTCTGAATGCCTTCCAGAGTGGCGTCGAAGCGAATGCCTTCATCCACATCATGGGTTTCGCCGTCACCGGCACCATCGACGCTGCGAACCGGCAGCGGCACGATTTCGTCCTTGAAGTCACCAGCCTCGGTGGCACGCCTGGCACGCTCATGGCTAAGCAGGGCAAAGCGATCCAGCTCGTCCTTGGCCAGGTCGTACTTCTCGGCCATCATCTCAGCGCCCATGAACTGGCTGAAATCCGGAATATCCGGGTAGCGTTCCTTCATCGCCGGGCTGAAGTAGTGCCCGAGCCCCTGCTGACGCGCCAGAGAGGACGGCGACCCCATGGGAACCCGGCTCATGGATTCCACGCCGGCGGCGATAACGATGTCCTGGGTGCCGGACATCACCGCCTGGGCAGCGAAATGCAATGCTTGTTGGGAGGACCCGCACTGACGGTCCACCGAGGTGGCCGGCACCGATTCCGGCAGGCGCGAGGCCAGCACCGCGTTACGGGCCACGTTGTTGGACTGTTCACCAGCCTGGCCGACGCAGCCCATGATCACATCCTCGATCAGAGCCGGGTCCGCATCGGCGCGATCCAGCAGGGCATTGAGCACCTGGCCGGCCAGATCGGCGGGGTGCCAGCCGGAGAGACGGCCGCCGCGGCGGCCACCCGCGGTGCGGGCCGCGGCAACGATATAGGCTTCACTCATGTTTTGATCCTTCCTGCGGCGTGCCGCCCGATACGAACGGCACCGATTGATTGAATTCTCAAAGCGTGGCCGGGCGGGAGCACCGTCCGAAGCGACGATTTTCCCGCCCTTGCCGGCTCACCGTGGCGCCATGCGGATGGCACCGTCCAGGCGCACACTCTCACCGTTGAAGTAACCATTGACGATCATGGTTTCCGCCAACTGGGCGAATTCATCGGGGCTGCCCAGCCGTTTCGGGAACGGCACCGAGGCGGACAGGGACTGTTTCACGTTTTCCGGCAAACGGGCCAGCAGCGGGGTTTCGAAGATTCCCGGCATGATGGTGTTGACACGGATGCCCTCGCTCATCAGATCACGGGCCATGGGCAGCGTCATGCCCACCAGGGCGGCCTTCGAGGCGGAATAGGCGGTCTGCCCGATCTGACCATCCTGAGCGGCCACCGAGGCCGTGTTGATCATCACTCCTCGCTCGCCATGCTCCAGCGGATCCAGGGACAACATGCCCTTGGCCGCCTTGGCGGAACAGCGGAACGAACCGACCAGGTTGATCTGGACAATGCGATTGAACTGGTCGATCGGATAATGATTGGTGGAGCCGTCTTTCTTGTCCCGGCCGGCGGTCTTGGCGGAACCCCCGATGCCGGCGCAGTTCACCAGGATGCGCTCCTGGCCAATGGCGGCACGGGCCTTTTCGAAGCCCTGGTCCACGGACGCGTCATCGGTGACGTCCACCTTGCAGAACACGCCGCCCAGTTCGGCCGCCAGGGCCTCGCCTTGCTCTTCGTTAACGTCGAACAGCGCCACCCGCACCCCATGGGCGGCCAGACGCCGGGCAGTGGCCGCCCCCAGGCCGGAAGCCCCACCGGTAATCACTGCGCTCACGGAAGAATCCAGTTTCATAGGAAATCCTTCAATTAACTCATATAAGGAATGGCAACGGCGCCGGAGCGGTTCCGAGAACACTGCATCGCAATGACCACTGAAATTCCAGGAAGTATTCAGGCTCTGACGGTGTACGTTCGTTCTCTTTTCGATACCACGGCATGACCGCGCCGCTGCCTGCCTGTTCAGGCTCTAAAAGGCTAGGAGAGTGCACCGACACTGGATATCGTCTAAATGGACGAAACAGTGCAAGGCCTTTGATATTTATGGAATAAACAGAAATAAGGCCCTGGCTTTCCCGTCTGATCCCTGGCGAAAACTGCCGGTTCAGGTTGGCAAAATCTCGCCACCTGACCCGGTTCATTGACAACCCCTTGCCACCCCCCTACAAGTAACCGCACTGGCTTGAACATAAGCTCCCACGGCTGTAGGTTTCAGGATACCCTTTGGTAGGTGCGGAAATTGGCAAGAATCAGCCGGAAGGTAGCAGGTACCAGAGAGCGGCAAGATCGGCTCGGGAGCCGCTCGACTCTCTGCTCACCGCGTTTCACCCGCACTGTGCCCTGGCAGCAATAAAGCCATAACAACAAGAACCGATGGTTGCATCGGCTCGGTTCACCCTTGAGGTAGGCTTCCATGAAGACGTCGAGCTATCTGCTTTCCACGAGGACGTTGCTCAATAGCAAGCTGAGCCCGCCCACGTCGCATTCTTCACAGGTTACCCGTACCCGCATCCGTGACTCCGTGGTGGGCGCCAGCGCCGCCAAGCTGGTGTTATTCCAGGCGCCGGCGGGCTTCGGTAAATCCACACTGATGGCGCAATGCCTGGAACGGTTTGAATCCGAGGGTGTGGCCACCGCATGGCTGACCCTGGACGATGCCGACAACGACATCCAGCGCTTTCTCTCCTGTGTCGAAGCGGCGATCTCTTCGATGATGGCGTTGCCCCAGGAGCCGGAGCGCGGCCTGCATTCGAGCAAGTCGCCCGGCGACACCGCTCTGGAACTGGTAACCAGTCTGGCCGCCGAACATGCGGCCTTCGCCTTGTTCCTGGATGATTTCGAACGGATTCACGAGCCCACCGTGCTGGGGTTGGTGCGCGAAATCATTGATCACCTGCCCCATAATTGTCGTCTGGTGATCGGCTCCCGCAGCGTGCCGGAACTGGGCCTGGGCCGACTGCGCGCCCGTGGACGGTTGCTGGAAATCGACTCCGAGCTGATGCGTTTCTCCAAGGAGGAAACCCATCATTTTCTCAATGGCTGCCGCCAACTGTCGCTGTCACTGGACGACCTCGGCCATATCCACGACAAAACCGAAGGCTGGGTGGCGGCGCTCTGGCTCGCCTCCCTGGCATTGGAGCACCATCCGGCACCGGCGGAGTTCATTGCCGGCTTCTCCGGCGAGAATCGCGCGGTGGCCCACTATCTGGCCGAGGACGTGCTCTCTCAGCAACCACCGCGGGTCAGGAATTTCCTGTTGCGCACCAGCATTCTGCGCTACATGAGCGTGCCATTGTGCAACGCCCTGTTGCCGGACACCGACAGCGAATCACTGATCAACCTGCTCAACGAGGCCAACATTTTCCTGGTGCCGATTGAAGGCCAGGAACGGTTGTACCGCTATCACAGCCTGTTCGCCGATTTCCTGCGCGCGCAATTGGAGCAACACCTGCCTCAGGAAGTCCCTTATCTGCACCGTGCCGCCTCACACTGGTTCGAGGACCAGCACCGCCCGGTGCCGGCCATTGATCATGCCCTGGAGGGCAAGGATTACCGCCGCGCTCTGGAACTGCTGGCGGTGCACGGTGAAGAGCTGCTGGCCCAGGGACGCATGCGTCTATTGGCGCGCTGGTTCGACACCATCCCGGCGGAGCGCCTGGATGGCTTTCCGCTGCTGCAGGCGATCCATGTCTGGGCTCTGTGTTTCACATCCAGCCCGCGCAAGGCCATGGATTTGCTGCAGCGTACCGGCCTGGAAAACTCCCGCGATCCGCAAATCCGCCCCCATGTGCTGGCGCTGCGCCCGTCCATTCTGGCGATCATGGACGACTTCGAGGAAGCCTACCGGATCGGCCGCGAAGCCTTGAAGCAACTGCCCAATGGCGACCCTTTCGCCGACACCGCGCTGGTCAATACCGTGGCCAATGCCTATTCGGTGATGGGCGAGTATCAGGAAGCCCGGCAGTTACTGGACGGTGCCCGCGACGTCCAGGGTGTCTACGAAAGCGCCTTCAACGCCATGTATTCCGAATCCGTGGAAGGCATCATCGATCTGCAGGAAGGCCGCCAGCGCCAGGCCGCCGCCCGCTTCCGTCTCGCGGTGGGCATGACCCGGGCGCGTGGCGCCTTTTCCTTCAGCGGCACCACCGGCAATGCCTGGGCCGGCGTACTGCATGCCAGCGCCGTCTACGAATCCAATGATCTGCCACAGGCGGCTCGGTTGCTCAACGTCTATGTGCCGCTGGTGCGCGATATTGGTTTGCCGGATCACATGATCCTTGGCGACGTGATGCTCTCCCGTATCGCCTTTCATGAGGGGGACCTGGATAAGGCGTTCCAGATTCTGGCCTCCCTGGAACTGACCGGACACCGACGCCAACAGCCCCGCATGGTCGCCACGGCGCGCCTGGAACGGGCCCACCTGATGTTGCTGCAGGGCGACGAAGAGGCTTCCCTGGCCGAGCTGGAGCGGGCCGACGACCCGCAGGTATGGGACCGGGTGAAGGGACTGCGGCTGCTGGCCAACGATCTGGAAACCGCGCAAATCGGCCGGTTACGTTGGGAAAGCCTGGTCGGCGACGCCAGTATCGCGGTGGAGAAGCTGCGCCAGGCGATCGCCGAAGCGGTGAACGACTCCCGTTACCGCCGCGCCTGCAAGCTGCGCCTGTTCCTGGCGGTGGCGCTGCAGCGCAAAGGACAGTTGCGCGGCGCCCTGGAAGAAATGGAAAAAGTACTCAAGGAAGCCTGCCGCGAAGGTTATTTCCGTCTGATTCTGGACGAAGGCCCACGGGTGGGCGCGCTGGTGGTGCATCTGCAGTCCGATACGCTCGAACGGAAACAGGATCGCCGCGAGCCTCTGTTCGCCGAATACCTGCAGCAGCTGCTGCAAGGGTTTGGTCCCACCGTCTTCAACGCTTACCCACCGGTGGAAGACGCACAGGCATTGCTGCTGCCCGAACCACTGACACGCAAGGAAATCCGCGTGCTCAAGCTGCTCGCGGAAGGGCATTCCAACAGCGCCATGGCGGAAAAGCTGTTTGTTTCCGACAGCACCATCCGTACTCATTTGCGCAACATCAATGCCAAGCTCAACGCCAGCAACCGCACCGAGGCGGTGGCCATCGCCCGCAAGGCCGGGGTGGTTTAGAGCCACCGTCGGTTGAATCGAGGGCGGTGAGCCACGGGGGCTCCGCAAATTCGGGAGGCCGGACCATCACAGCTGTATTCGCTGGCAAGCCAGCTTCCCACAGAAGAGACTATTGAGCCGCTGTGGGAAGCTGGCTTGCCAGCGAATGAGCATTGTAAACGGGCAGGTCCAAAGCTGCGGGGCAACAGTGGACCGCCAGCTACCCCAGTACCAGAAAGGCGCGGAAGTCATTCACGTTGGTATGGGTGGGGCCGGTGACCACCAGGCCGCCCAGGGCCTGAAAAAAGCCGTAGGCGTCATGGTCGGCCAGCGCCTGGTGACCATCCAGCTGGCGTGTCCGGGCTTCGGCCATCAAACCGGGGTGGTACACCGCGCCGGCGTTATCCTCGGTACCGTCGATACCATCGGTATCACCAGCCAGAGCGTGAATGCCGGGCACGTCGTCCAGATTCAAAGCCGCCCCGAGCAGAAACTCCGCATTGCGACCGCCCCGCCCCTTGCCGGTCACGGTGACCGTGGTTTCGCCGCCCGATAACAACACCAGGGGCAGTCGCAAACCGCCGAACCCGCCGCCACGCCGGGCCTGATGAGCCAACTCCGCGTGCAGGACGCCAATGTCCCGCGCCTCACCTTCGATACGGTCGGACAGCACCGCCGCCGCCACCCCTTGCTCCCGCGCCCGCCGGGCAGCGGCGCGCAGACTCAGCGCCGGTGTGGCGATGCAGTTGAGGCGAGCGGATTGAAAGCAGGTGGCACCAGGTTTCGGGGTTTCCGATGCCGGGCTGTTCAGGTGACGGCGAACCGCCTCCGGAACCTCGATACCGTAGCGTTCCAGCACCGCCAGCGCTTCCGCCGAGGTGGAAGCATCCGCCACGGTAGGGCCGGAGGCGATGACACTGGGGTCATCGCCAGGCACATCGGAGATCACCAGGGTATGAGACTCGGCGGGCGCCAGCGCCTCGGCCAGGCGCCCGCCCTTGATCGCCGACAGATGCTTGCGCACCGTGTTGATTTCATCGATGGCGGCGCCGCAGCGTAGCAGCTCACCAGTAAGCGCTTGCTTGCAAGACAGGGACAGCCCCGCGGCGGGCAGACTCAGCAGTGCCGAACCACCACCGGAGATCAGGCACAGCACCCGGTCTCCAGGTCCCGCCGCCCGTGCCAACTCCAGAATACGCCGGGCGGCCCGTTCCCCGGCTTCGTCCGGCACCGGATGCGCGGCCTCCACCACTTCGATGTGGCGGGTGGGCAAACCGTGGCCATAGCGGGTCACCACCAGACCAGTGAGTGGGCCGGACCAATGCGCTTCCACCGCCCGCGCCATGGCCGCCGCCGCCTTACCGGCACCGAGCACCAGCAACGGACCACCATCGTCTTCCGGCAGCCAGGGCGGAACACAGTGTTCCGGTTGCGCGGCGAGGACCGCCGCGTCGAACAGTTCACGCAGAAAGCGCCGGGGCGCCTCCGGATCCTCGAACAGGTTCACCGGTCTTTCCTCACCCAATTATCGTGCTCCGTGGAGCATTAGTGTCCCACAATCCGCTGGCACGCTGACACGCCGGCACGCCAAACCCAAGGCCCGCTTGCCGGCCTTGGGGACACGAATTCAAAGCAACCCCGGGATGCCCGAGTGTTTTCAACGCGTGTTGGCGTGCCAGCGTGTTGCGTGTTAGCGGCCCGTTCCACAACGGTGGGACAGCAATGGCCCGTGGAGCGCCCAAGCTGGCGTCGCCTGTCAGCGACTACTCCGGATCACGGAACACCGGCGCGCGCTTCTCCATTCTGGCATAAACCGCTTCAACCTGGTTGGGCTGGCCGATGATCGCATCCTGTTCCACCGATTCCGCCAGCAGCACCCGGGCGGTCTGCTCCTGTGGCATGGCGGATTGATTGAGCAGGCGTTTCATGGCACGCACCGCATGAGGGTTACGGCCGGCGATGTCCCGGGCCATGGCCAGAGCTTCCTCGCGGGGAGACTCACAGACCCGCGTCACCAATCCCAGGTCCGCCGCCTCTTCACCATCGAAAATACGGCCGGAATAGCACAGTTCGCGCACCCGATCCGGCCGTACCAGCTCACTGATCAACACCATGCCGGCCATGTCCGGCACCAACCCCCACTGAATTTCCATCACCGACCAGCGGGAATCGGCGCGGGCCAGGCGCAGGTCCGCGCCCAGGGCCACTTGCAGGCCACCGCCAAAGGCCACGCCTTGGACCGCGGCGATCACCGGCACCGGCACATCGCGCCAGACCATGGCGGCGTACTGGGCCAGATTGCTGTCACCGTGGGTGCGTTCGGCCAGGGTTTTGCGGCCGCCGACACCGGCGCCACTGCCTTGCGCCATGCGCGAGAAATTTTCCATATCCAGCCCGGCGCAAAAACTCTTGCCCTCACCGCTGAGCACCACGGCGCGCAGCCCCCGCCAGGCGGAAAGCCGTTCCGCCATCCCGGCCAGGGCGGCAAACAGCTCGCTGTTCAACGCATTGTGCTTGTCCGGCCGGTTGAGGCGAACCTCCACCACCCCGGGCGTCTCGGTTTCGATCACACGGATCACGTCACTCATGGTCTCTCCTTGGAATCTGTTCAGGGCTGTGGCGCCAACGCCTAGGAACGCTGTTTTTTATCCTTTTCGTTCTGGCGGGTAATGGCTTCGCGAGCCTGTTGCCATTCCTCATCACCCCAGGCCGCGAGTTCGGCAAAGTTACCACCGTCCGCCTGATAACGCCCGCCATCGATGGCGATGGTTTGGCCGTTCACGTACTCGGAACCCGGCGCCAGCAAGTACGCCGCCAGATTGGCCAGTTCCGGCATCCTGCCCGGACGTCCCATGGGACACCCCCGCACCTGCATGCCTCCGAGCGGCCCCAGCCGCTTGCTCATGCCCTCGGTGGGAAACAGACCCGGTGCGATGGCGTTGA
Source organism: Alcanivorax sp. 24 (assembly GCF_004360225.1). Taxonomy (GTDB): domain Bacteria; phylum Pseudomonadota; class Gammaproteobacteria; order Pseudomonadales; family Alcanivoracaceae; genus Alloalcanivorax; species Alloalcanivorax xiamenensis. The sequence continues at coordinate 95,781 of NZ_SNUA01000001.1, read as the reverse complement.
AACGCAACCCGCGGTTGCCCCATTCCACCGCCAGCGACTGGGTCATGGCGTGAAGGCCGGCCTTGGACATGGCGGAAGGCACCACGAACGGGGAGCCGTTCCACACCCAGGTGGTAAGGATGGACACCACCGACGCACTGACGCCTTCCGCCAGCCAGCGCTTGCCACAGGCCCGGGTGACCAGGAAGCTGCCACGAAACACGATACTGGAAATGGCATCGAAACCGCGACTGGACAGGTCCTCGGTGCGGCTGATGAAGTTGCCGGCGGCATTGTTGAGCAATCCGGTCAGAGCGCCACCGTCCTTCCAGATGGTATCGACCATCGCCTCGATGGCGTCGGCGTCACGAATATCACAGGTCGCCGGCACCACGGTGCCGCCATGGGCGTCCATCAATGCTTTCGCGGTCTCTTCCAGGACCGTGCCACGGCGGCCGCAGATATAGACGCGGGCACCGAGGATCAGCAAAGCCTCGGCCATTTCCCGGCCCAGGCCGGTACCCCCACCGGTCACCAGAATGCGGTGGCCTTTGAGCAGATCGGGGCGAAACATCAAATCACTGGCTTGCACGGTTATTTCCTCCGGATCAGGCATACCGGGGCGGACGTTTTTCCAGAAACGCCGCCACCCCTTCTGCGAAATTGTCGTCTTTCACGCACAGGACCTGATTGCGATCCTCCAGCGCCACCACCGCTTCCAGGCTGGGCAGATCCACCGCCAGCCCCAGGGCGTCCTTGGTCAAACGCAGGCCCAGCGGCGTGGTGGCGAGCATGTCATCGATCAGCGAACGGGCTTCCGACTCAAGTGCCGGCAGGTCGTCCACACGGCTGGCGAGCCCCAGTTGGTAAGCACGGTCAGCGTCCATGAAACGGCCGGTGAGCAGGTATTCAGCGGCCACCGAGCTGCCCACCATGCGTGGCAGAAAATAGCTGACACCGACATCGCAGCCGCCCAGACCGATGCGAATGAAAGCGGCATTGAAACGGGCGTCCGGCGTGATCAACCGGATGTCGCTGGCCAGCGCCAGGGCGAAACCGCCACCGCTGGCGCTGCCCTGCACCAGGGCAATGATCGGCTGCGGGCAGCGGCGCATGTTGACCATGATGTCGCGCACTTCACGCTGCCCGTTGAGCACCTCCCGCACCTGACGCTCGGTGGGGCCATCGTGGCGTTCCTTCAGGTCCAGGCCGGCGCAAAACGCACGGCCGGCGCCGCGCAGCACCACCACGCGAATTTCGTCGCGGTGGTACAGCTCAATGAAGTAACGGTTAAGGGAACGGATCAGTTCACGACTGAGCGCGTTCAATCGCTCGGGACGATTGAGCGTCACCCAGGCGACGCCATCCCGTTCCTCGATAATCAGGGACTCACTCATAAACGCCTCTGCTTGGAACCCGCACGGTCTTAAAGAATGCCGCTTTCGCGCAGCCCGGTCTGACGGGCCTCGTCGATGCCCCAATCCGACAGTATCGCTTCACTGTCCTGTCCACGGGCGGAAGGGGCCCGTGGCGCCGGTGGCGGAGTACGGCTGAAACGCGGCGCCGGCGCTGGCTGCACCACACCGTCCACGGTGATGAAGGTATGGCGGGCGCGGTTGTGCGGATGCTGCGGCGCCTCCTCCCAATCCAACACCGGCGCGAAACAGGCATCGCTGCCTTCCAGCCGTTCGCACCAGTAGTCCCGGGGCTGGCTGGCGAACAGCCGGGTCAGCTTGCTCTTCAGAGACGGCCAGCGCTCACGATCGTTCTGTGCTTCGAATTCCGCATCGTCGATTTCCGCGCGTTTCAACAACTCGGCATAGAACCGCGGCTCGATGGCGCCCACCGCCACGAACTTGCCGTCGGCGCATTGATAGGTGTCGTAGTAAGGCGCGGCGCCGTCCAGCAGGTTGGCGCTGCGTTCGTTGCGCCAGGCACCGGCGGCTTTCATGCCGTACATCATCGCCGAGAGCAACGCGGCGCCATCGGTCATGGCGGCGTCCACCACCTGCCCCTGGCCGGAAGCACGGGATTCGTAAACGGCGGCGAGAACACCGAAGGCCAGCATCATGGCGCCGCCACCAAAGTCACCGACGTAATTGAGCGGCGGCGGCGGCGGGCCATCGGCACGACCAATGCCGTGCAATGCTCCGGTCAGCGCGATGTAATTCAGATCATGGCCGGCGGCACTGGAAAGCGGACCGAACTGACCCCACCCGGTCATGCGGCCGAATACCAGGGACGGCTTTCGGCTCAGGCAGACTTCCGGTCCCAGCCCCATTTTTTCCATGACCCCGGGGCGGAAGCCCTCGATCAGCACGTCGGCCTGTTCCACCAGGTCCAGCACCAGATCGGCGGCGCCGGGTTTCTTCAAATCCAGTGCCAGGGAACGCCGCCCCCGGGCCAGCACATCGAACCGGGCGGAGCCGGGTTCGCCGCGTCCGGGGCGGTCGATACGAATCACCTCCGCGCCCATGTCCGCGAACATCATCGAGCAAAACGGGCCCGGCCCGATGCCCACCATCTCGATGATTTTCAAACCTTTCAGGGGTCCCGACATGCTGTCCTCCTCACCAACCACCATTATCAAAGGACATTCATGGTGCGACTGGTTGAACAGGCGCGCATCGTCGAAAAGGACGACTGATTGGCACGCCGGCACGCCTTATTCGCGAGCAAGCGTGCTTCCCACAGGAGCTACGAAGCCGCTGTGGGAAGCGCGCTTGCTCGCGAATAGGCGTGTTGCATGTACGTGGAATATCCGGGCTTCAACCCTGCACGAGCGACCCCGCCATCGCTTCCCGCATGGCCTCATCAATCTGAGTGGGCCGCCGCTGTTCGCGGTTCATCAACACCATCACGCTTTCGCAGGCACCGACCAGAACATCGTTGACACGGGCACCGCTGTGTACCCGGAAGGAACTGTTGCCGAAACCGGCAATCCCGGTGGCCAGTGAAGCGCTGTGCAGGGGCGCCGGCCAGTCCAGATAGTGAATATCAATGCGCGCCACCAGCAAGCCCAGGCCAGGCAGACGCATGGCGTCCAGAGAGCTGACCCGGGACTGTTCCAGATAACGGGCGATGGTCAGCTCCCCCAGCCGGCGGTCGGTGTCCTGATCGATAAAGCGCGGCTCCAGCGGCATCCGGCACGGGTACCCCCGATCCGTCTCCGGGCCGGCGTCGAAATCCGGCCAGGGCGCCAGTTCCGGCACGTCTCCGAGCCGGGCACTCAAGGTATCGAACAGCGCCGCTGGCAAAGCTTGCCACTGACCGTCACGCCAGGCGCCCATCAGGCAGTCCTGCACACTGGTGCACTCTCCATTCTGGAACAGGGCGATGGCGAAACGGCAGGCGTCCTTGTCCACCGCCACCAGTTTCACCGCGCACCGCACGTCGGTGAGGTAGTGGGTTTCCTCGATAAACTGGGTCACGGTACGGCGCGGGCGCAGCAGCACCTGGTCGGAACACCAGATGCCATCGGCACCTGACAGTTCCATCAGGTAACGCAGTCGCCCCTCGGTGTGGAAGCTCTGTACCGCCACATTGTTGACATGCCGCTCCACATCCAAATGAAAGAACAGCGGCGTGAAGGTGAATTGAAAATCGTAGGCTTCGGGGTCCCGTTGCCAGGGTTGTGTTTTCACGTGGTGTGACTCCAACCGGAGAAAGGGATAGAGGAACGATGCCGACCGTGCCGACATCGTCACCGGCGGCGAATCAATCGAAGTTCGGCCTGCGCTTTTCCAGAAAGGCCTGGACGCCTTCCTGGAAGGCATCGCTATCGATCAATCGTTGTTGCCCCTGGGTTTCCAGCTCCATTTGCTGATCCAGGGTGTTGTGCTGGGCGGAGTCCAGGGCGCGGCGGGCCTCCAAAGCAGCGCCCCGGGGCAAGGCCGCCAGGCGTGTGGCCAGCTCGCGGCTGGTTTTCTCCAGCGCCTCGTCCTCACAGCAGGCCCAGATCATACCCCACCGCTCCGCCTGCTCCGAAGGAATACGCTCCCCCAGCAGGGTTGCCCCCATGGCACGGGCGGAACCGGCCAGACGCGGCAGGTGCCAGGTGGCACCCAGGTCCGGCAGGATGCCCAGGGTGGGAATGAAAGGGAACAGAAAATAAGCGGATCGCGCCGCCACCACCACGTCTCCGGCCAGCGCGAGGCTGGCTCCCGCCCCCGCCGCGGCGCCATTCACCGCGCACACCACCGGCACCCGGCAGCGGCGCAGCGCCTGGATCAGGGGCACCGAGGTTTCCCGCATCATGCGCGCCACTCGCGTGCCCACCGACTCGTCGCTGGCCGGCGCCATGGTGCCCAGATCAGCGCCGGAGCAGAAGGCACGGCCGCTGCCGGTGACAATCAGCGCACGCACGCCATCGTCCTGTTCAATCGCCGCCAGGGCGTGGAGCATTTCCTTTTGCAGCTCCGTCGCCAACGCGTTCATGGTTTTAGGGCGATGCAGGCTCAGCACCGCGATGGCACCGTCCCGTTGCAATTGGATCGAGTTGTAATCCATGACCGTTTCCTTATTCATCACGCCAGCGGTTGGGCCCCAGATAACCGAACAGATAAGCCGCCACCTTGCGCATCTGGATTTCCTCCGCCCCTTCGGTGATCCGATAGCGGCGGTGGTGCCGATAAATGTGTTCGAACGGCTTATGCCGGGAGTAACCCATACCACCGTGGACCTGCATGGCACGATCCGCCGCCTCGCAGCACAGCCGATTGGCCCAGAAATTACACATCGCCACTTTGTCGGAGAGTTGTTTCTCCACTTCCACTTTGGGCAACTGGTCCATCTGCCAGGCAGTGTGGCGAATCAGCAGCCGCAGCATTTCCGTCTGGGTATGCAATTCCACCATCGGAAACTGAATGCCCTGATTCTTCGCCAGCGCTTCGCCGAACGGTTTACGCTCGCGAGCATAACGCACACTTTCCTGAATGCAGAATACCGCCGCGCCAAGACTGGAAGCGGCCTGCCGGATACGGTTCTCATGAACGAAATGCTGAGCCAGCGCCAGACCATTGTCCTCTTCGCCGAACAGCGTGTCCGCCGGCACCCAGACATCAGTGAAGCTGATGCGCGGATGATCGGTGGGCATGTTGAAGGTCCACAGGTATTCCTCCACCTTCAACCCTGGCGTGTCCGAGGGCACCAGCAGAGCGGTGATGCCTTTGGCGTCACCGTCCTTGCCGCTGGTGCGGGCAAACGTGAGGCAGTGGGTGGACGTGTGCATGCCGGTGATCCACATCTTTTCGCCGTTGATCAGCCAACCATCGACACCGTCCCGTTGCTGTTTCACCGCGCGGGTTTCCATGTGGGTGGCATCGGAACCGTGATTGGGCTCGGTGAGACCAAAGGATAGCTTCAGTTCACCATTGAGCATGCCATGGATAAAGGTGTCGCTTTGCTCGGCGGTGCCGAAGTCCCGGAACATCAAGACGAAGGGGTTGTTGGCGACGATGGAGTGTTCGTTCTGCAGATCGTTGTGCAGACCGAGGCCTTTCGCCGCCAGGTGCTCGCGGATCACCGTCATCGCCAGGTGGGAGCCGTCCTTGCCGCCATATTGCTTCGGTAAGGGGAAACGCCAATGACCGGCTTGGTCCGCGCGGCGGCGTGCCTCCATCAACAACGCTTCCCACTCCTCCCGGGGGAGACCACCGTTATCGAAATCGGTGCGCGCCCATTCCCGGCGATGATCGAAGAAGCGAATGTTGTCGTCCTGATTTTCCAGCGGTTTGATTTCCGCCTCGATGAAGGCGTCCAGCTCTTCCAGGTAGGCGGTCAACTCCGCCGGCAGATTGAAATCCATCACACCCTCCTTCGTGGGTTTTGTGGGCGGGCTCCTCTCGGGCCGCCATCGCCGGCGCGCCGGGGCCCGTACACCCTATTTGTCCAGCGCGTTGAGGTAGCCGGAATAACGGGGCTGGTCCACCGCCACCTTGTTCATGGTGACAAACCAGAGAAAGTCGGCCAGTCCCGGGGTATCCAGAGTGAATTCGCCCCTGGCGATACCGTCGCAAAGACGTTCGGTCAACAGCCGGACCTCACCGTCCTCACCAAGCAGGTCACGCAGCCGTTGTTGTTCCTCCTCGGCCACACTCTCCGGCCGGGTCAATTGCCGCTGGACCATATCCACCACATTGGCGGCCACCCGCACGCGGAACGCCAGACCATTACTGACCGCCGGCATCACTTCACGGCGCAGGAACTCCGCCACCACCGCCAGCAGGTCAGGATCCTTGGGCAAATCTTGCATCGGTCGCTCCTTGGACAGGCGCTCAGCGCGCCAACAGGGTCAACAAATCTATTTCGGTTTCCGAAGCACGACGGCCGATGGCGCCCCGCTCCACCGTGCGGTCGGTGCCACTGATGAAGGCCTGGGCCATCTTCTGGCAGATCACGCCCCATTTGAGAACACCGAACACTTCCCAGAACGCCACCCGGCCCGGATCCACCCGGCGGCCACTGGCTTCCTGATACCCCTGGAACAGTTCCTCCCGGGTGCCGAAGCCACCCACCGGCAGCGCACTGTTGCCAAAGCGCCAGGAGTTGACGCAAATCCAGCCCAGGTCGGCCATCGGGTCACCGAGATAAGACAGCTCCCAATCCAGCACCACACGCAAGCCGTTGCGATCCACCATCAGATTGCCGTTCCGAAAATCGCCATGAACCAGACAGGGTTCAGACGGCTCGGAGGGCGGATTGTCGCGCAACCAGCGAAACGCCAGCTCGAAGACCGGGCGCGGCTCGCCGCAGGCCTGGTAACGTTGGTAGTAGGTGTCAATCAATTGTTCGGCGGTGCGCTGGCGCAGGAATGACACTTTGTCCAAGGGCACCTGATGAATGCCCGCCATTACTTGTCCGCATTGGCGTGCCAACACCGAGCGGGCGTTGCTATACGCCTCGTCGCGCAGAATTCGTTGCGGCAAGGTTTCCCCGTCGACCCGACGCATGATATAGCCCACACCCAGGTCATCCTCCGCCTTCAGTTCGTAACGCACGATGGGAACCGGCACATCATGGCGCAATACTTCCCGCAGCAGACGCGCTTCCTGGTCCATGGTCAGCGTGGTGGAATCCGAGCCGTTCATGGGGCTTGCGATTCTCAGAATCAGCGGCTCCACATCATCGTCACTGACCAGATTGAAGGACCACATCTGCTGGCTGGCGCCACCAGTCAGCCGGGTCAGTTTGTCAATCGCGGCACCGGGCAGCAGACGCGAGGACAATGCCTGCAGCGCCTTACCCACGTTTTCTTGGTTTAACTCCATGAGTTCCCCATGCTGGCTGCTCATTGGGTCCGCGACCCCGGTTCAACCGCCACCGGGACTCAGATTCCGGCGGCGGACATTAAAAATCGCGGGGAGCAATTTTTAATGTTGCGTAAAAATTCTAGGAACCCGCCAACCGGATTAACGTCGTCGAATCAGACGATTTGCTGAGTGGCACCTATTTCTTCGACTTCGCTTTAAAGGCTTCCACCGCCGCCTTCGACTCCGGACTGGCGATGCAACGGTGTTGCGCCACCGCTTCCTGCTGATAGGTTTCCGCGTAGCTACTGGTGGCCGCCGCGCGCAGCAGACGCTTGGCTTCGGCGGTGGCCAAAGGAGAGCGTTGCGCCAGTTGGCCACCCCATTCCAGCGCCCGGGCTTCGAGCTGATCCACCGGCAGAACCTGATTGGCGATACCCAGCGCCAGACAGCGTTGAGCATCCAGACTGCCGCCCTCGACGATCAACTGGAAAGCACGCTGGTAACCCAGGTGCTGATAGAGAAACCAGGTGGCACCGCCGTCGGGAACCAGCCCGATGTGGCTGAAAGCCATGTATATCCGGGCTTCCTCCGCCATCAGTACCAGATCACAGGCCATCAATACCGCCGCGCCGACGCCAGCGGCTACCCCGGGGGTCATGCCAATAACCGGCAGCGGCAGGGTGGAGATTTTCTCCAGCAAGGGCCGATAACCATCCAACAGGGTTTCAATCACGCTGGGCTTGTTTTCCGGCGACTCCATCAGATCGGCACCAGCGGAAAAGGCACGACCGGTGGAACCGAGCACCACCACTTTGACGCGGTCGTCCTGCTCCGCCTCGTTGAGTGCGGCCAACAGGGCCTCGCGCAGGGGGATATTGAAGGCGTTGAGGGCGTCCGGGCGGTTCATCTTGACGATCGCCACGGCCCCGTTCACCCGATAATCGACAAGCGCTTCGCTGGTCATGGTGACTCCTTGCAGGCCAAATGAAGTGGCTCCGCATCATCGTTGGGAAGCCCCCTGGCGGGCGTCGTCCGAAAAGACGATTCGTCCTAACCGACGATTGCCGCCTGTCACCGGGGTCGTGAATCTGTATCCCCCATGTCCAGCACAGCGGAGAAGGCCCTGCCATGAGCGAGCAGCCCGTACGTACCGTCCAAGCCCTTTTCGATCTCACCGGCAAAACCGCCCTGGTCACCGGCGGCTCGCGTGGTCTCGGCCTGCAGATGGCGGAGGCTCTCGGCGAAGCCGGGGCCCGCGTGGCGATCAGTGCCCGCAAGGTCAAAGAACTGGAGGAAGCCGCCGAACATCTGCGCCAACGGGGTGTCGAGGTGCTACTGCTGCCGGCCGATCTCTCCCAGGAGGCGCATGTGCTGAGTCTGGCGGAGCAGGCGGTCAAGGAACTCGGCCATGTGGACATTCTGGTCAACAACGCCGGCGCCACCTGGGGGGCTCCGGCGGAGGACTATCCCATGGACGGCTGGGACAAGGTGATGACCCTCAACGTTCGCAACCTGTTTCTGCTAACCCGGGAGATCGGCCGCCTGAGCATGATCCCGCGCCGCTACGGCCGCATCGTCAACATTGCCTCCAACGCCGCGCTCGGTGGCAACCGTGATCTGATGCAGGCGGTGGGCTACAGCACCAGTAAGGGCGCGGTGGTCACCTTCACCCGGGCCCTGGCGGCGGAATGGGGTGCTTACAATATTACCGTCAATGCCATCGGCCCGGGGGTGTTCCCCAGCAAGATGTCCCGCTACCTTAGTGAGCGGCACGGCGACGAAGGCCTGGCACGGCGGGTCCCCCTCAACCAGATCGGTGACGAGGAAGGGCTCAAGGGCGTGGCGCTTCTGTTTGCTTCGGACGCCGGCAAGCACACCACTGGCCAGTTTTTGCTGGTGGACGGCGGCGCTTCCGCGATGATCGCGGGCTGACCGTCCTTTACCTTTTTTTGTACTCGGGAGCCACCATGGAAATTCCTTCCTTTCAAACTCTGGAACTGACCGTCGATGACGGTATCGCCACCCTTTATCTCAATCGCCCGGACCGCATGAACGCCTTTACCCGGGAGATGAAGGACGAACTGATCGCCGCCTTTGATTTCACCGACACCACCGACGAGGTGCGCGCGGTGATCGTCACCGGCAAGGGCCGTGCCTTCTGCGCCGGCGCCGACCTGGCCTCCGGCGGCGACACCTTCGACTACAAGAAACGCGGCGGCGAAGGCGCCAACCCGGACGACGCTCACCGTGACGGCGGCGGCCAGGTCGCCCTGCGTATCTACCGCAGCCTCAAGCCGGTGATCGCCGCCGTCAACGGCGCCGCGGTAGGTGTCGGGATCACCATGCAGTTGCCCATGGACGTACGGCTTGCCGCCGACAACGCCCGTTTCGGCTTTGTTTTCTCCAAGCGGGGCATCGTCAACGAGGCGGCGTCTTCCTGGTTCCTGAGCCGGGTGGTGGGCATTTCCTCGGCGCTGGAATGGTGCTTCACCGGCCGCGTCTTCAACGCTCAGGAAGCGAAGGAGCGTGGCCTGGTGCGTTCCGTGCATCCCGCCGATGAGCTGTACGGCGAGGCCGTGAAACTGGCTCGCGAGTTCGCCGATCAGACCTCCGCCGTGTCCATTGCCGCCATGCGGCAGATGATCTGGCGCATGGCCGGCGCCTCCCACCCCATGGAAGCCCACCGGTTGGACAGCGCGACCATGAAATCCCGGGGCGGCTCCGAGGACGTGCGGGAGGGAGTCAATTCCTTCCTGGAAAAACGCCCGGCGAACTTCCCCGACCGTGTTTCCACCGACATGCCCGACTGCTTCGAATGGCAGAGCGAACCGCCGTTTAAGGAGTGATGCCCGATGACCGATGCCAAAACCGTCAGTGAGGCACTGGAATCCCGGCGCTCGATCCGCGCTTTTCAGGATCGTCCGGTGGACGGCGCCCTGCTGCGCGCCGTTCTGGAAAAAGCCACCCGGGCCCCGTCCGGAGGCAATCTGCAGCCCTGGCACCTTTATGTGGTGGGGGGCGAGCGCCTGGACCAGTTCAAGGCAATCATGCGTGAGCGCCTGCAAGACTCACCTGGTGGGGAAAACAGGGAGTACGACGTCTATCCGCCGAACCTGACCGCCCCCTACCGGGACCGGCGTTTTCAGGTCGGCGAGGACATGTATGGCCTGCTTGGCATTCCCCGCGAGGACAAGGCGGCACGGTTACGCTGGTTCGCCAACAACTTCCAGTTCTTTGGAGCACCGGTGGCCCTGTTTTGCTATGTGCACCGCACCATGGGGCCGCCGCAATGGTCGGACCTGGGCATGTACCTGCAATCGGTGATGCTGCTGCTGCGTGAAGCCGGTCTGGACAGCTGCCCGCAGGAATGCTGGTCGCTGTATCCGCAAACCCTGGGCGAATTCCTGCAGACGCCGGATGAGTGGATGCTGTTCACCGGTATGGCCATTGGTTACCGGGACGAGAGCGCGGAGGTGAATCAGCTGCGCGCCAAACGGGCGCCACTGGATGAGATCGCCGAGTTCCAAGGACTATGATCAGGAGGGGCTCCGGCCCCTCCGTCCCATCATCCCGCCGCCCCCGGCAGATGCGCCAGCGACAAAGCGGTTTCCCGCTTGACCGTGGAAATGGCGAAGTTGCTGCGGATATCGATGACACCAGGAAGTTTCAGCAAAGTGCCGCGCAAAAACCGTTCGTAGGCGGGCAGATCCGGCACCACCACTTGCAGCAGAAAGTCCGACTCTCCGGAAAGCAGATAACAGGCCACCACCTCCGGCAGATCCGCCACGGCGCCGCGGAAGGCGCTGTCCGCCTCGTCATCGTGCTGCCCCACTTTGATGCCGACGAAAACCGTCAACCCCAGCCCCACCCCGGCGCGGTCCAGCTCGGCGCGGTAGCCGCGAATGATCCCGCTTCGCTCCAGTAGGCGAACCCGGCGTAAACAGGGTGACGGCGATAGCCCCACCTCCTCGGACAGCTGAACGTTGCTCAACCTGCCGTCCCGCTGCAACGCGGTCAGAATCCGCCGGTCCAGATTGTCCAATTTCATTTCTGGCATAAATAGCTCCTTTCAGGTTGGCCATTAGCATTATATGCCACCATACGGCGCCATCACCCACCAAAACGCAATCCGGCCCATCCACGGAGCCCGTACCCTTTAGTGCCATGGAAAAGCACTCGGACCCTACTGAGCATGGCCCATCTTGAAATGTTTATCGGCGCCCTGGTGGTGGCTTATCTGATACCCGGTCCGGACCTGGTTCTGGTACTGGAGACCGCCAGTGTCAGGGGACGCGCCCAGGGTCTGGCGACTGCGGCGGGGCTGGCGGTGGCCCGTGGGACCCATGTGGTCATGGCGGCCGCCGGTCTGGCCGCGTTGCTGAAAACCTCACCGTGGCTATTCGAGCTGGTTCGCTGGATCGGGGTACTCTATCTGGTCTGGCTCGGCATCAAGATCGGCCGCGCCTCATCCTGGTCGCTGGAGGATTCGGCGGCGCTACTGGGGAGCCCGCCCCGAGCCTATCGCTCGGCGGCCTGGCGTGGCTTGCTGACCAATTTCACCAATCCCAAATCGCTGCTGTTCTGCTCCGTGTTGCTGCCCCAGTTCGTCGATATCGACAACGGCTCGGTGGGCACGCAGTTTCTAGTGCTGGGGACGATTCTGGTAGGCCTGGGCGTCTTGTTTGACCTGCTCTATATCGCCGGCGGCCGCGCACTCGGCCTGTGGATGCAACATCGCCCCTGGGCGCAGCGGCTTCAGCGCGGCCTGTTCGCCACTGTTCTGATCGGATTCGCCCTGCGCCTGGCCATGAGCCGCCCGTTCTGAGCGGCACGCGAATTGGCGGGCCCGCCGCGAAGCGGACCGCCTCCTCTAGCCACTGGTCTCAACATCACCGGCGCCGGCTTGGCGGCCGGCCAGGGCCTCCCACCATAGCCGCACCATCTCCAGCAACATCAGCGCGAACGCCAGCGGCATCATCAACATCACCGGCCATACCGGCCACAAGCGGGTACCGATCTGCATCTGCCGGGCGCTTTGCGCCGCATCCCAGGCGAATTGCCACAGATACCAGAGCAATACGGCGAAGATCACGATCTCCACGGTCAGCACCAGCACCGCCACCGCTCGCGCCCATCCCGGCGACAGCTTGTCAGCCAGAATATCGAAGCGGGGAAAGGTGCCCTGCCGATGCCCCAGCGGCACCGCCCAGAACACCAACAGGGGAAACAGCATACGTTCGATCATGTTGTAACCACCGGGAATCAGGTCCATCCCCAATAAGTAACGACCGAGCACGCCGATCACCGTGATCATCATGATCAGAAACAGGCAGAGGCCGGCGCCCACCGAGGCCAGACCACCTTCCAACCGGTCAATGGCTTTCCAGAACACCATGGTTTCTCCTCTCGCGCGGCTCAGCGAATTTGCTGTGGCAGCCAGGTAATCAGAGCGGGATAGCTGATCAGCAGAACAGTCAGCACCACGCCGGCCACCAGCGCGAACAGGCTGGCGGACCGGAATACCCGCGCCACCGGATAGTTGCCGGCGCTGGCGGCGGCGAAAGTGGCCAACCCCACCGGGGGCGTGAGCAGTCCCAGCGCGATCATCAACGACGCCACCACCCCGAACCACAACAGGTCGATGCCGGCACTTTGCAATAACGGCAAAATGATCGGCACCAACAGTACGATCACCGCCGCCGATTCCAGGAACATGCCACCGAGAAAAAACACCGCCATCAGGATCGCCGCCACCACATTGGGATGCCCCAGTATCGGATCCATCAGTGACAGCAGCTCATTGGGCAAGCGGGAAAAGGTCAGAAAGCGGGCGAAAATCTTGGCGCCAAGCACCAGCATCATCAACGTGGCGGTAACCTTCACGGACTCCGCCAGCGCCTCGAACAAACCGCGCACATTGACCCTTCTCATCAACATCATGCCGGCCATGGCGGTGAAGGCGCCGAGTGCGCCGGCCTCCGCCACCGTCACCACACCACCGTAGATGCCGCCAAACACAATCAGCATCAGTGCCACCACGAACAAAAAAGCGGTCATGCTGCGACGGGCTTCCCCGGAGGGCGGCGCCTGCTCCGGCGCCTGACCATCCACCGCGCCCTCGCGCAATTCGCCAAACAGTCGCAGACAGATGATATAGATCACGATGCACAACAGCCCCGGCCCGATCGCGCCGATGAACAGATGACCGATGGGCACCGACGCCAGCGAACCATAAATAATCATGATCAAACTCGGTGGAATGATCGCCGACAGCGAGCCGGCCACCGCCGAGAGGCTCAACGAGAAACGCCGGGTGTAACCCAGTTTTTCCAGCTCCGGCGAGGCCAGGGAGGCCAACGAAGCGGAGCTGGCGGCGCCGGAACCTGACACCGCGCCCAGTAACGAGCCGGTGACGATGGTCGCCACGCCCAATGGGAAGCGCCGATAACCCGACAACCTGTGGCCCACCGCGAACAGATCCCGTATCACGCCGCCGCGCAACAGCAACTGAGCCATCAGCAAATACAGCGGCACGATCGAGAGGGAGTAAATCGACGCGGTGTAGAAGGTATCGGAACCAAGAATCCCGCCGAGCACATCGACGCCGACCACCAGCACGATACCCAGCATGCCGGCGCCAAACAGCACCGTGGCCACGTTCTGACCAAGCACCAGAAAGGCGGCGAACCAGGCCAGCACCATCCAGATTATCTGCGTATTCGACATGGCACCGGCTCAATCCTTCTCAAGGTAATCCACGGCACTCCGCGGAATGGTGCCGCCCAGCTCTTCAATCAGCTCCGCCCACAGGCGCGCGGTGGCTTTACCCGGATGCCCGGCCTGCTCCATCTGCTCGATCCAGCGAATCCAGGTACGGCTGGCGGCATCCTGCAGATGCCGGGCCATGTCATCGGACAACTCGCTCAATTCCACGAAGGTGGCGCCCGCCTTCTGGGTTCTGGCCCGCACCGCCTCTTCCTGCTGGTCAATATGGGCCGCGTTATCCAGAGCTATTTGCCGCGCCACCCGGTCCCAGGTGGCGCGCTGTTGTTCGGTCAATCCGTTCCAGGTCTGGTCGGTGACCGCCAGGTAGCTTTCCCAATGTCCCATGGAAATGCCGGTGATGGTGTACTTGAGCAGGTCCTCGAACGAGTACGACGGCCAATCCGCCACCGACAGGATGGTGCCAATCACCGTCTTGCGGGACAGCGCCTCGTAGGAGTCGGCGCTGGTCATGGTCACTGGCGTCGCGCCCAGTTCCTGCAGCAGTATGGTGTGCAGCGCGGAACCGGCACGGATCGGCGCGCCTTTCAGGTCATCCGGAGAATCCAGCACCCTGCCGATGGTGGATAACGAATACGCGGAAGTGGCCCCCAGGGGCCAGCCGCGCAGCCCCTTGCTGGCCAACTCATACTGGTAAAAGGTCTTGCCGTCCGCCAGTTCCTGATCGGAGTCCATCAGCGTCTGAAGCGCCTTGGTGACCATCACCGAAGTGGTATTCAGCGTGGGCAACTGGGTCACATCGGACAGTGGGAAACTGCCTTCGTGGTAGGGCGCCAGCAGTGGCGCGGCCACCGAAATCGTGCCCGTCTTCAGTGCATCCCACTCCCGTCCCGGCGTCACCAGGGAACCGGAATAGAAACGTACGAAGGAAAGGTCCGTTTCCTTTTCCATGGCGTCCACGAACGGGTCCATGTGCTGGCCGACCCAGAAGTGCTGCTGCCCCATGCCGGCGGAAATTCTCAGCGGCGCGGCGGCGGACACCGCCGATATCGCCGTGAGTGCCATAACCAGAAGCAAACGTACCATGCGCATAAAGATGTCCTCCCCGGCAACGCAACCGGCTTATCCGTGTCGATGTTGGGAGCGCAGGAACCATCCTCCGGCGGTTGCGGTGAACCGCCGTGGCCTAGCCGGACGCCGTTTGGGTATCGCCGAGACGCTGCCTCAATTGCGCTTTCAACACCTTGCCATTGGCGTTACGGGGCAGCGGCTCTTCAAGAAAATCGATGAAATCAGGGATTTTGTAATCGGCCAGATGTTCCGCGCAGTAGGCCTTGAGCCGGGCGGCGCTGAGCGTCGGGTCGTCACTGACCACGAACAGCTGGATTTTCTCACCCAGCACCGGGTCGGGCCGAGCCACCGCGGCACTCTCGATCACCCCGTCGAGCCCTTGCAGCAGCCCTTCCAACTCGGCGCTGTAGACGTTGTAGCCAGCACGATTGATCATGTCCTTCTTGCGGTCCAGCACACGCACGTAACCTTCCTCGTCCACCGAACCGATGTCACCGGAACGCCAGTAGCCACCGGCGAATTCCGCGCGATCCGCCTCCGCATTGTTCCAATATCCCGGCGTCACCATGGGGCCGGCGATCCACAATTCGCCAGCTTCGCCCGGCGGCCGTTCGCGGCCATTGGAGTCCATCACCTTGATGTCACCGCACGTGACTACCCTGCCGACACTGTCGGCGCGCCGAGCAGCCTCACCCAATGGCAGGATGGTGGCCGGTGAGCAGGTTTCGGTGGCCCCGTATGCGTTAACCAACCGCAGGTTCGGCAAGCGGTCAGCCAACCGCCTGATGGTGGCCTCCGGCATGGGCGCGCCGCCGAAACCGCCCAGACGCCAGGCGGACAGATCAAATTGATCGAAGTCCGCCCTCAGCAGACAGAGGTTGTACATGGCGGGCACCATCACCGTGTGCGTGATCCGTTCCCGATCAGCCAGCGCCAGGAAACGCTGGGCGTCGAACTCCCGCTGGATCACCACGCACCCGCCCACATGGAACAGGGTCAGAATCACGGCCACCACACCGGTGACATGACTCGCCGGCACCACTAACAAGGAGCGCTCATCGTCACCAAGCGCCATGGACTGCTCGAAGTGGATCAGGCTGTGCAGCAGATTCAGATGGGTCAGGCGTACTCCCTTGGGGCGCCCGGTGGTGCCCGAGGTATACAGCAGAATGGCGGTATCATCTTCTTGCAGGGAGGGCAAAGGCAGACGCGGCGCCCCCTCTTTCAACAGAGCCTCGAAAGGCTCGGTGCCAGCGACCCGATCTCCCACCACGAAACGGAAAGCCAGCGCCGGCAAGGTCTCGCGGCCGCTGACCTTGTCGCTCTGGGCATGGTCGTGAATCAGCGCCTTGGCCTGACAATGATAAAGGATGTAGGCGAGCCCGGATTTCGATTCCCGGATATTGACCGGCACCACGATGGCGCCAAGCCGCAACGCTCCCAGCAGCGCCAACACGAACTCGTTGCTGTTGGCCATCAGCAAGGCGACCCGGTCACCGGCTACCACGCCACGCCGCGCCAACTGGGCCGCGATATGTTGCACACGCCGATTGGCCTCCCGATACGTGAACCGCTGGCCATCGCAGACCAGACACTCCTTGTTCGGCGCCTGACTCACGGCACGGCGAAAGGAAGCCAACAGATTGGCCGGTCTGGACGCGTAGCAGCGCACCAGACGATCGCCAAAGTGATACTCATGGCGAACGGCGAAAGGGGCCTTGTCACCCATATAGGTCACCCATTACTGATCTCTCCCGACTGCCGGGTCCATGTTGTTCTTCTCTTTCCATTGTTAGGGGGCGAACGGGAAAGACTCGTCGTCCGAAGCGACGATTTGCCTTCAAGGCGGGGAATCTATCCGCTTTCCAGAGGTCTTCTTTAAGTGTGCGTGCTTACTTACCGATTTTTTGGTTTTATTTTGAAATAATTCTTATCGGTATGGACGATTTTTTCTTCCCAACAATATGTTAGGCCCTTTTCTTTTTGCTCAATTTTCGACCAATTTCGTCCTGGCGTGACATATTTGGAAATTCTTTTCGTCGCCCCCTCCTCTTTTCATTTCGCCTTTTCCATGAAACTCATCAGCCAGTGAACACCCGCTCGCGACAACAGGCGACACCGTCAACAAACGGCGCAAAACACTTCAGTTCATAGCCACTCGCATGCAACCCCTTGTTTTGGAAGAATTATTCACATGAACATGCGACTTAAGGAGGGGTTCGCGAAGCCCACGAAAGCCGCTTAACATCGAAACGTCGCCCTTCTTCACGCGCGGGGGAAAAGCGCGAAGGCAAGGGGCTTCGGGCGCTCCAGGCATTTCGTCGAAACCGACGATTGTTACCATTCGGTCACAGAGACAACCATATCGTCGACAGGGAGTACGCCCGTTCCCCAATTAATGCCTGCGAAACGGGTATACTTGCACGTCTTCTAGGGTGCCTCCGGGATGGAGGTCCTCTCTCGGGAGAAACTGCCTTCGGAAGGGCGAAGGGAGGCCTGGGGTCATAAATCAAAACAGCGACCCCTCTATCAATAAACTTCGAAGAACACAGGACGAATAACAATGGCACTTAAGTGGACCAGCAATCACGAAGGGGGTCAGGCTAGTCCTGCCCGTTCCCAACTCCGCACCAGCATCAAAGCCGCCGCTATCGGCTCCGCCATCGGTCTCGGCACCCTGATGTCGGCTCCGGCCATGGCACTGAAAACCGATTTCGGTATGGAATACCGCGCTACCGCCTTCGCGGTACAATCAGACGCCTTCGATGGCGGCTCCGGCACCTCCGAGACGGATAACGGTATTGGCCACCTGATTCGCGTCAAAGCCAACTTCCTCGACGAAGACACCGGCATCTCCGTCTACACCAGCGTGGAGCTGGCCGGCGACCGCTGGACCGGTGACGACCGCAAATACGGCACCACCAATCCCCAGGGTTTCAATACCAGCAGCCGTGGCGACAATGTCCGTCTGGATCTGGGCTATGTGCAGATTCCGGTGGGCCACACCATCTTTCGCGTGGGCCGGCAGGCCACCAGTTACAACAACTGCTTCCTGACGTGTGACGATCGCCGTGACCGGGTGCTGATGATTCAGCCTCTGAACAAGACCACCACCATGGTGCTTGGCTACGACCGTCGCGCCGACACCAATACGTTCGCCAACCAGGACAACGGCGACATGGTCCTGCTGGGCGTTACCGGCAAGCTGAGCGAAAGCTGGAATGCCGGCCTGCTGTTCGTTAAGTGGATGGACAACTACGACGGCACCGTGGCTTATACGCCAACCCCCTACGCACTGAACGGCGTCAACCTGGTATCCGGTTACGTGACCGGCGGCCTGGGCGACGTGGCCAAGGCCACCCTGGGCTTCAACCACTTCAGCGACGGCAAAGTGGAAGGCGCGGCGGACGAGCAATACTTCACTGACCAGTCTCCGTCCGGCTACTTCCGTCTGGAAGGTGATGTTGGTCCGATGAACTGGGGTGTCCAGTACGTGACTGCACGCGACGGCGGCCTGATCGCACCCGGTTTTGATACCTACTCCAGCCTGATCAACAGCAACCCCGACGCAACCCAAAGCGCCACCAGCATGTACCGCATGGGCGGCACCTTGGGCGTGAAGGACTACGATGAGGATCTGGTGATCGGTAAGCTCACCTGGAACGTCACCGACAAGTTCGCCGTAACCGGCGCCGTGGGCCAACTGTCCGTGGATACCGGCACCGTGGACGACGACAGCATGGTCTATGACCTGCAATTCGCCTATCAGGTCAACAAGGCGCTGCGCACTTGGCTGTCCGTGGGCATGCTGGAGAAAAACAAGGCCGGAACCCTGTCCGGCAATGGCCTGATTGGCTCTCTGTCGGGAATGAACACCTTCGCCGACGACGACGTGAAAGCCGCCAGCCTGAACATGACCGTGAACTTCTGATTGTTTTCCCAATCAGTAACCCTCTGGAAAGGGGCGGCCTCAGCCGCCCCTTTTCTTTTGCCTTCTCTCCGCCCGCGCTGATATTGCCCCGCCGGCGATAGCCTCAGAGCCCCTTCCGGCTTCCATTTTCCTCTGCCGCTTCAGGATCCACAGAGCCCTCCTCCGCGCCAATCCTGACACCTCCAGGCCGCTTTCCACGGGGGATACCCGTGCGCCAGCACACGATCAGTCCTCTCCGGGAAGGATGAATATCCCCATTCCCGGTCGCTCCCAAAACATCCCTCACCTCATCATTATTGTTTAATTCAACTTGGTTTATATATCTAAGTATTTTCCTTTCTATTTTTATATCAATAGAACAATCGTTCCACATTTTAAATAATAATTTTATTAACCCGTAACTCAGTCTTTTTATCCCGACTAAAAATTAGAAACATCCCAATTAGTATAAATTTCACATCTCGTCGGAAACGACGATTGTTACCGTTTCTCCATGAAGGGAAAGATAAGCTGACCGGCGCGTATTAATACGTTTAACCAGAAATACGCTCTGGCAATTAAGAGCCCTCCAGAATAAGACGGGCTCACTCGGGAGAAACTGCCTTCGGAAGGGCGCGAGGGACATCGGGGATTGGCACACGGGTACAAATAAAAACCGGGTGTGGTCGCCATGGCGCATCGACGCCATCCGAAGTTCCCGGATACCAATAAACTTCGAACAATAAAGGGCAACAACAATGGCATTTAAGTGGACCGAAAAACAAAATACACCGCTGAGCACCAGCACCCCTTCAAATCAACTCCGAAAAAGTATTAAAGCCGCCGCGATCGGCTCCGCCATCGGCCTCGGCACCCTGATGTCGTCTTCCGCCATGGCACTGAAAACCGATTTCGGTATGGAATACCGCGCCACCGCGTTCGGCGTTACCTCCGACGCTTTTGACACCGGCACCCCTGGCACGTCGGACACGGATACCGGCTTCGGTCATCTGATCCGGGTAAAAGCCAACTTCCTGGATGAAGACACCGGCATCTCCGTCTACACCAGTGTGGAGCTGGCCGGTGACCGTTGGGTCGGTGACAGTCACGGCGCCGCCTCTCCCGCCAATGATCAGGCTTTCAACACCGGCAGCCGCGGCGACAATGTTCGCCTGGATCTCGGCTATGTGCAGATTCCAGTGGGTCACACCATCTTCCGCGTGGGCCGGCAGGCCACCAGTTACAATAACTGCTTCCTGGTGTGTGACGACCGCCGTGACCGGGTCCTGATGATTCAGCCCCTGAGCAAGAAGACCACGCTGGTGGCACTTTATGATCGCCGCCAGGACTCCACGCCTTTCGCCAACCAGGACAACGGTGATATGACCACGCTGGGTATCACCAGCAAGATCACCGACAACTGGACCGCTGGCCTGGTCTACGTGCAGTGGATGAACAACTACGAAGGGATGACCCCACACCCCGGCGGCGGAGCCGCGCCCTATGTACTCAACAACGTCACCCTGTTCTCCGGTTATGTCAGCGGCGGCCTCGGTGATGTCGCCAAGGCCACCTTGGGCTTCAACTACTTCACCAACGGCAACGTGGAAAATGGCGTGGACGACCAGTTCTTCACCGATCAGTCCCCGTCCGGCTATCTACGCCTTGAAGGCGACGCCGGTGTCGTGGACTGGGGACTGCAGTACATCATGTCCAAGGACGGCGGTTTGATTTCCCCCGGCTTCGACACCTACTCCAGCCTGATCAACAACAACCCTGATTCCACCCAAAGTCCCACCAGTATGTATCGCATGGGTGGCACACTCGGGGTCAAAGGCTACGATGAGGAAGTGATCGCCGGCAAACTGACCTGGAATCTCACCGACAAGTTCGCCGTTACCGGCGCCGTGGGCCAGCTATCGGTGGACAACAGCGTCGTCGACGACGACAGCATGTTCTATGACCTGCAATTCAGCTATCAGGTCAACAAAACCCTGAGAACCTGGCTGTCCGTGGGTATGCTGGAAGAGAACAAAGCCGGCGTGTTGTCCAGCAACGGCCTGGTCGGTCCTTTGCCCTCGGCGGCTTTCGCCGACGACGATGTGAAGGCCGCCAGCCTGAATATGACCGTCAATTTCTAAGCTCCCAGTTCCGTGTGGTTAGGGCAGTCCAGGATGGACCGCCCTCCTGGAATCCGCTTGGATTCGCTGCACCATACCGCGCGGCATGAGGGTCCCTTCGCCCTGTTGTCCGCCTCTCGTCGCGTCACCCGCGGATCGTGCCATTTCCGCTGGTACGCGGCGCTTTTTTCGTTCGGGTCGGAGAGTCTGACACTGGACACTCCCTCTTCAGTTGCGCAAACTCCAAGGGACGTCCGGGCCGGCCAGTTCCGACCCGCCCCCTCAATGCGGTAGAAACGGAAACATCCATGAATAACAGCCCCCGTCGAGCCCTGCTTGGTCTCCTGGCGGCCGCCTTTGTCAGCGGCTGCGCCAACCAGAACCTGGACACTGAAAACGCACTGGCAATGGTCGATTCTCCGACCGAGCTCAACACGCCCAAACCGGAATGGAAGACGCCGTTCTGGGAACGCGACGCCAGTGAACAGGGTGCCGTCACCGCATTCCAACATCGCGACGAACCCCTCAATAATGTCGGCGTGCTGGTACAGGGCCAGCTCGGCAGTGCCGATGCCTTCTGGAACACCCTCATCGAAGGCGCTCCGGAACATGGCTTCGTGATCGTACCCACCGGCACCCTGCGCGACGCTCTCAGTAATACCCAGGGTTGCGGCAATGCACCATTGCAAAGCGAAAGCTGCCTTGACGGTCTGACCAGCTACCCGGGCGTGCGCCTGTTGGTGGAAGTGATTCCCACGGGTCAGAATCAATTACAGGTTTCCCTGCGTGATACCACCCGTGACGGTGTCTCCACGGTGACCCTCGGAACGGATGGCAACGGCGGCGCCGACGCCCTGCTGGATGAGCTGGCCGCCCGCGCTGACAGCGCCCGCTGGTCAGTACGGGCTTTCGACGGCGGTGACGGCCATGTTTATATCCCCGCCGGCCGCCGCAACGGGCTGGCACTGGGCACCGAACTGGAGGTGCGGCAGCCGGGACAAGCCATCCAGGCGCCGTCCGGTCAGGTGATCGGTTGGCGGCCCGGCGCCGTTGCCGGCAAGGTGAAAGTGACTCAGTGGGTTGGTGAAGGTCTGTCCGTGGTTGAGACCACCTCGGGCAGCGCCCCCAGCCCCAATGACTGGCTCACCCTGCCCCGCAAGAAGAACTGATCCGCTTGTTTGAACAGGGACATCAATGGTCCGGGGGCCATTGATGTTCCGCAAGTTGCTGGCGTGCCACACCCAAAGCCTGTTTACCGGCCTTGGAAACATGAATTCAGTGGTTCCCACGAAGCCGCTGTGGGAAGCGGCCTTGGCCGCGAACGCCCCCGGGCCGTCGGCCGTTCGCTTGCAAGCAAGCTTTCCACAGCGGCTTTGTAGTCGAGGTTCATGGAAACGGCCAGGCGATGTAATCCTTGCCCTCAGCGCCGTTTCATACGATACAGGCCGCCCTTGCGGTCGGCACTGAAGTAGAGATCGCCGTTGGCGGCCTCCACCACATCATTGAACACGCCGGTGGGCGGCAAGCCCTGAAGCTGGGGCAACCCCACCGGCAGTTCCTCCGCCAACACTCGCTGGTCGCCCCGGACCGGGTCCACTTCCAGCAAACGGCGCTTGCCCACTTCCATCACCAGCAGCTTGCCCTCCCGGGTCAGATCGATGCCTTCCGGCAAGGTCAGGTCATCACGGATCAGGCGACGGGACCAGCCCTCGGTATTGAACGCCCACAGATTGCCGCCGGCATCGGCGACATACAGCGTCGAGCCGTCCTTGCTCAGGGACAAGCCGGCCGGCCCTTCCAGGTCCTCCACCACCACATCCCGTTTTTTACCTTCCTTGCCGGCCACCCGCACCAGATTGCCGTTGGCCAGTTCCGCCACCAGCAGGCTGCCATCGTTAAGACGCACCACATCGTGCGGCGCCTTGAACTCATGCAGGGAGCGCTTCAATTCACCACTGTGCCGGTCGAACTCCTGCACCACGCCGGCGGCCCAGCTGGCGGTGACCACGGTGTCCTGATCCGCCCAGATGTTCATCGGGTATTCCAGGTCCGAGCCCCATACCCGCGCCAGTTCGTGCACCTTGCCTTCACCCACCGCATAGCGGCGCAAGGCGAACACATCGGCGATGTAGATGTCGTCACCGACCACCGAAAGCCCTGCCGGGGCGGCCAGATCCGAACTCACCAGAGTGCGGACCTTGCCGCTTTCCGGATCCACTTCCTGGATCGAGTTGTCCGCCATATTGGAGACATAGATGCGCTTGCGTTTATCGTCCACGGCCAGGTTATCCAGGGCCGGCTTCAGCGTGGCCACCGTGGTTTTGGCGCCGCTGTCCACATCGACGCGCACCAGTTCACCGGTTTTGGTGTCCACTACGTAGAGCCCGCCGTCGGCATCGAAATTCACTGCCGCGGGAACCTGAAAATCCCGCGCCACGGTTTCCATCTTGCCGCTGTCCACGTCCACCCGAACCACTTTGCCCTTGAACCACAACGGCCCGTACAGCTTGCCGTCGGCGCCGAATTCAAAACCATTGAGGCCGCCCATGTCTTCCTTGATTTTACGGACCGGCGCTTCACCCTGGCGGTCGATTTCGTAGAGCGCATCGCCCATGAACACCTGGGTGGCGAATAACCGGCCTTCCTCGTTATAAGCCAGGGAGTTGATGCCGGGCAGCCCCAGGGCGGCGTCACGCACTTCGCCCTCGGCATCGCGAATGCGCAGAATACCGCTGAGGTAGGAGGTCCAGGCCATTTCGCCGTCGGGCCCGAAGGCGACATCGTCGGCCATGCCCTCATCCGCCCCTTCAAACACCGTCACCTTGCCGCTGTTGATGTCCACGCGATTCAGCGATTGTCCCACCACGCTGCCGGCGTACAAACGCCCTTCAGCGTCCACACCCAGCCCGTGCACACCCAAATAGGGCAAGGGACCGACCACGGCCTTGGGGGCGTCATAGCGCGCCTCCTGTGCCTGAACAACGGCACTCCCGAATGACAAACACAACACCAGCGTCATCCAGCGCCATTGAGTGCGGGGTCGACAATACATACAACTCTCCATTCCGTGTCCTGGTCATACCGGCACTTCGCCGGACAAAGGGGCAGATTAGCAGGCCAGGCTATTTCAGGCGATCCAGCCAGCGTTGGCCGCGATCGGAGGCCAGCCCGTCGGCCCAGCGGGTGGTTTCCGGCAGACGGTAGCGGGTGACACAGGCCATCACCCACTCCAGCGCCGTGGCCAGTGACAGACGATGGCCCGGTGAGATGAACAACGGCTTGACCCCTTGCCGTGTTCGCAGCACCGCGCCAATCACTTCGTCGCCGTCACGCAGCGGCACCCAGACGCCACGCCGGTCCGGCACCGGATCATGGGTACCGACCAGGCGGCTTTTCGCCACGCCAATACTGGGCAGGCCGGTCAATACGCCAAGGTGAGAGGCCACCCCAAGGCGGCGCGGGTGGGCGATGCCCTGACCATCGCACAGCAGCAGATCCGGCGTCACGCTCAGCGACGACAGCGCCCGCAGGACCACGGGACACTCGCGGAAGGACAACAAACCTGGCACATAGGGGAAGGAAACCGGCAAACGGGCCAGGGCGTGGTCCACCGGTTCCAGGGTAGCGGCATCCAACACCACCACCGCCGCCCGGGCGGTGTGTTTGTTCTCGAACCCCACATCCACGCCGGCCACGGTACGCACCACGGGCAGTTGATCCTCGGTGATCACGGCGGTGGCGGTATTCCGCTGCAAGGCGATGGCATCACGGGGCGTCAGGTTCGCCCACTCCCGTTCCAGATTCATCCGCTTTCGACCCTCGCTCGCCATCGGCAGAAGAGGCAGGATGCGCCAGCCCTGGCCTTGATGCCAGGCCCTTGTGTCAGGAACGGACCAGACCGGCCTCACCGGTTGGAGCCGGCGGAGCGGATTCCCACAGCGGATGGGGTCCGGCCCGGCGCAAGCGCCGCACTCGCAGCCACTCCACCGCCGCCAGACTGGCCGCCACCGCCCACAAGGCAATGTTGACCAGGTAGATATGAGGCTCACTCCAGGACGCAAAGCCTTCCAGACCGCCCTGCACCACGGGAACCAAAGCGTACAGAGCAATGCAGCCGCGCAATCCCCACCGGCACATGGCCAGTGGCGCCGCCCGCAGGGCAAGCAGCAGGGTCAGCAACAGCACCGCCAGGAAAGACCCTTTTTCCGACCAGGCCACGGCGCCGGCCCATGGCGAATGGCTGACCACCTTGTTGGCGATACAACTCACCGCGAGCCCCGCCATCACGCCAAAAGTCACCCCCAGTGTCACCCGCAACATAATGATGGCGGACCGGTTCGGCCCCTGGCGGTCGGTGCGCCGCTCGGCCCACATCACATTGCCGGAGAAGAACAACAAACACCCCAACAGGCCGAGAACGAAATACAGGCCACGAACCAGCAACCCGCCATAGTCACCGAAGTGCAGGGAATACACAGGTGACAAAGCGGCGTGATTGAACGGGCGGTTACCGGGGCTGGAGACAGTCAGGGTGCGGGCGTTATCACCGGCCAGCACCACATGGGCATGATGGGCGATCCAGCCTGGCACGGACCCGGCCACATCCACCACCGCATTGCGGTCCCCATACTGCTGAACCTCGATCCAATCCACCCGCAGATCCGGCAACTCAGCCCGGGCGGCGGCCACGTAGGCCGCCACGCCGGCCATCTCCACCATTTCGCCGCTGGCCCGTGGTGTTGGCCAGGCTTCGGTGGCTTCAGTGATGGCCCCTTGCAACTGTGGACCGAACACCAAGGTTCCCGCCACCAGCGCCAGCAATGCGAAACAGCCCATGGCCGCGCCGGTAATGGCGAAGATGGCGTGGAAAGGAAAGCTGATGACACCGACCAAATTGTGCAGATTCTTCCAATAGCGCCGCAGGTTGCCCTGATGCCGCAGAGCAAAGAATTCCTTCTTCATTTTCGGCCAGTGGATAACCAGCCCGCCGATCAGGGCGGCACCGTACAGCACCGAGATAATGCCCATCAGATAAAGGCCGACCACCGGCAGCGCCAGCTTGTAATGCAGCTCATTGATGAACTCGGCCAGTTCCGAACGCGGCGTCTTGACCCGTTCACCAGCGGCGCTGAAATCACTGGCATGGTCAAACCGCCATTCCTGATTGGCGTCCTGCCACAGGGCCACCGGGTCATCCCCCGGCACCAGATACATCAGTTTGGCCGCCTCCGGCGTGACCGCCAGCACCTGATCCAGCAGCGCCTGGAGGTCGCCCTCACCGCCACCGCTTTCGGCGACATAAGGCTCCTGCCAATGATGTAACTCTTCATGAAACATGTTCAGGGCGCCAGCGAAGAACGCCACGAACAGGGCCAGCCCGGCCAGCATGCCCAGCCAACCGTGCAGATCAATGTGTTTGCGCAGGGTCTCCGCTTTCATGCCGCCGCTCCGTAAAGTCCGGTGGTCTGCAGCAGTATCCAGGCGGCACCGTTGGTGGCCACCAGCCAGACCGCGGTGCGCCCGTGGGTGGCGGGCAGCGCGGCCAACATGATCAGTGCCGACCACAGGACCACGGATAACAGCAAATACAGCACCAGCCATTGCCGCCAGTCCACCGGCACTATCGCCGCCATCAGACCGCAGAGCATCAAGGCCAGCGGCAGTCCCAGCACGGTTCCAAGCAGCACCCTCATGATCGGGATCGCCCCTGAGCCCGGTAACCGTCCACCAGATGGCCCACTATCATCGGCAGCGCCATGCTCCCCAGGGCAAACACCCACAACCCTGTAAACAGCCCCACACCAGTGCCCCAATGCGCGGCCCAGCCGGCCAGTCCGCCCACCACCATCAGCAACCCGCCGAGGCGGGCCGCCGGCGGTAACGGCAAGGCCAGCAGCCGCTGCTGCCGATCGGAGAAATAAAGCAAGGCGGCGCCCAACAGGGTCACCACCACCAGAAGTAGCGTCATGGGGAAAGGCAATAAATCATGATAACGATTCGCATTTATAACCCTTCAGCTCGGGCAGGGTCAAGGTGGGCGAACCGGAGAGGAGGCGGATAGATTACCCGGACAAGGAACGCATAATGCTTTGGGCGGTGCTTATGGCTTCCGGATCGAGACTGTCCCAATCCACCGAGCCCTGATCAGGCACCCAGACATCAGTGAACGCGGCGGCATCCGCCACCGCCATCTCCGGCGACAACAGCGGTACCCGCAACCATTGTCCACGCAGGCCGCCGGCCTGGGATACTTCCCGCAGCCACTCGCTGGGCCGGCGATGCAAACGCACGGAAGAAAACACACAGCCGTCGGTCTCCTCGGAAACCGCGCAGTCGAGCCGGGCATCGCGCTCACGGCTGACCTGATGCCGCCATAATGCCGAGCCCCCGATGATCACCAGGGAAGGGAATGCCAACCGCAAGGCCGTGGCCAGATGCTCATCCGCCAGCACTTCGCCGACCGCGCAACGGACAAACACCGGTCTCGGCGGCGCCACCTGTCGCACCCGGCCGCTCTCCAACCAGCGCAACACCTGTGCCATCGCCTCATCGTCACTGCTGCCGCTCTGTTTGATGTCGGCCAGAGTGAACACCGGACCTGTTTCGATCATTGGCGCACCGTGAACACGGACTCTTCGCGCAACCCCAGCCAGTGGCGAATCCGCAGAGCCGGACTGACCACCGAGCAAACCAGGGCAACCCCGGCGGGATGGCGAGCCAGCACAGTCCTCATGGAGGTGAGCAGCTGGACGCGCTGCTCCATTTCATCAATTACGCCGACACGGTGTGATAATGGGTGGCGGGATTGCGCCAGACGCAGCGTCAGCAGCCGCCCCTGGTATTCCTCCTGCAAGGCGGCGTAGGCACGTTCCACCACGCTGAAGGCACTGAGGCGTTGCACGCCTCTTACCCCCAGCCCGCTGCGGCCGGTGCTCACCCTGCCCGCTGCAGGAGTGGTGCGGCGCGCGCACTGGCTCAGCCAGCGCCACCACCAGGGCTGCCGCCGCGATTCACTCAGATACAAAGCCCAGGCCCGCAACCGCCGAATGTCACGGCGCAGTTCCCTGGCACGACCATGCCGGTTGCGCCCCATGGAACGGGACACCGCCAGATATTCCCGCAAGGCTTGCACACGACCCTGAATCGCACACAGGGCGAGGTCGACGGGGTAACCCCCGGCATCGATCTGTTCCTGGCATCCCATGGGTCCACCTCACACTGGGGAAAACGGAGCGCTGTTCGCGGACCACCCACAAACACCGCAACCGGGTTGTAACTTTAGTCAGTCCGACCGGAATCACCAAAGAGGGAAACAGTGCCGTTTGCGTGAATGGATGTAGCCGATTGTATCGGTTGGGCATGACACCCACGGCGGTGGGAAAAGAAGATTGCCGACGGCGCGCGCGCCGCCGGAAAAACAACACACCGCCAGGGTGGCGGTGTGTTTTCAGACTGCAACGAAAAGATCAGTTTTGGTTTTCACCGGTAACCGCGTCTTTAACGTCTTCACCGGTTTCCTTGGTCTTGTTCCAGGCATCCTCACCGGCTTGCTTGGTCTTATCCAGGGCTTCCTGACCAGCTTCCTTGGTATCCTGCCAGGTTTCGTCGGCGCTCTCGCCGGCTTTTTCCATGGTCCCTTCGTTGGTCATATCGTCCACGGCCTGATCCACTTTCTCACCCGCTTCCTCCATTGGGCCTTCCTGTTGATCACAGGCAGCCAGACCCAGCAGAGCACCAAACAACACAACGACAAAACCTTTGCTGAACGTACGCATAATTGCTCCTTGCACGTATCCATGAACGTTGCGGCAAATCTAGGCTTTTCCCCGTTTTATGTCAGCTAAATGTCCGGCGTTTTCCGGGGATTTTACGAATATCCGCGATGATTTTACGAAACGGTATAACGGGTGGCAGGCAATAAATTGAGCATTTTATGAACTATATATATGACCGTCAGCGCCACCACCACTGCCACGGTAATGGAGCTGAATCGATACAACGTCTGATAAATCGCGTCCTGCTCTGGTAATAAATACTGCCCGAAAATCACCGCGATGGTGGTTGCACCGGCAAACCCCACGCCACTGACACCTTCCCGCACATGCTGTCGGGCAAAAAACATCAGCGCCACCCAGTAGAGTGGGCCGACCAGCAGCCAGTTTGAATACCAGTCGTATAACAGCAACTGAATCAACAACGCGGCATTGCAACCAAGCAGCACACCCATCGCCCGTGCACGACCATACTGCACCGCGCCGGCATAGGTCATCGGGAATAACATCAACAAGGTGGTGACCTGAGCGGATAGAGAGTCGCGCAAATCAAAAATCTGGAAGACCAGGAAACTGACGGTGGCCACGGTCGAGCCGAGCAATACCTGGTGCCGCAACTGCTCCGGGCTCTTTTGCGGTGGCGAAGGGGGCGCGGCGTCCTGCTTCGGCGGAAACAGACCGCACAACAACCAGGCCACCGCCACCGTCAGCAGCGAGGCCGCCACATTGGCCTTGGCCATGCCACCGAAATCCATGTCCGGATAACTGGCGAAATGGAACAGCACGCTGGAAGAGACCAAGCCATTGGCGCCGAACAGGAAAAAGCGCCCGCTGGCCATGCAATAAAAACGGATCGCGAACAGAGACCAGGCCAGAGGCGTCATCAACAGCGGCTGATCACCGAACATTCCCGCCAGCACATAGACTTCCAGCACGTTGACCAGCGACGCGGCCACGAACTGCAAACTGGCATGGGCGCTGAAGCGCGGCACCATCCCCAGCAACAGCACCGGATAAACGCAAAAAAACAGACCGGTGCTCCACTCGGTCAGGTGGGCGAAGCCAAATCCGATCAGGGACCCCAGGCTGATACGCAGACATTGCCGGAATTGATCCGGAGTCAGGCTGTGAGCATCACGTGCCGTCATACCGGCCCCGCTCAGTACAGGTAGTGCAGCAGGGAGAGAACGCGGATCTGCAACCAGCCAAAGCCGTGACTGAGCCACGACAACCGGTCCCTCGGATAGAGCTGCACGGTGGTGCGCGCGCCAACCCGCAATGGCGGTTCCTCGTCACCGCCCTCCAGTACCAGCCGCACCCGGACCCGTTGCGCATCGCGCACCCAGCGATCGGTGTTTTCCACCTGAGCCAGCTGGCCGTCCGGCACGCCCTGGCCGTCGCGCACCCCTTTGCCCATGGATTGCACGCGGGCATCGAAGACCCGCCCCGGCCAGGCATCGAAAACAATCTCGGCACGATCACCAGGATGTACGTCGCGCAGGCTCTTTTCTCGGAAATCCGCCGCCACCCACACTGGCGCGTCGGCGATCAGACTGACCAGCGGTTCGCGGGCACTGGCGTAGGTCCCCGATTCCAGTTGCAGGTTGTCCACGACTCCGGCCACCGGCGCGGTGATGCGGGTCCGCGACCAATCCAGCCGTGCCTTTTCCAGCTCGTTCATGGCCTGCGCCAGAGCCAGGTTGTGTTCCTTGTCCTCGCCCAGACGGGTTTCCAAACTGCGGATGGTGGCGCGGGCCGATTCCAGCTCGGACTCGGCGTTATCCACCGCCAGTTCGCCCTGCTCCCATTCCTGGCGCGACACCGCCCCGCCCTCGAACAGATTCTTCAGTCTCTGCCGCTGCCGCCGGGCCTCCTCCAGCGTCGCCCGGGCGCTGGTCTCACGTGCCCGGGCACCAGCCAGATCCGCCAATAACACGGCGTTGTCCTGCCCGGCTTCCGCCACCCGCAGTTCCGCGCCATCCATGATCAGCCGGTAATCCTGCTCCGCCACGGTGAACAGCAGATCCCCTTGATTCACATGGTCGCCGTTAGTCACCGCCACGCCGGTCACCTCTCCGGCCACCTGTGGCGCCACCTGCACCACGTAACGCTGCACCCGCGACAAGGTCGTCAAAGGCGCATGCAGGTCCATCCAGACCACATAAGCGAATACCAGGGCGAACACCACCAGGGCACGGCGCACCCAGCGGCTGAACTGCTGTTCAGGGGTCATCAAAGGCTCCGTTGGACAGGGAGGCCGCGCATTGTATAGCAAAGAGAAAGGGCATCATGACCAAACGGTCACTGATGTGCGCTGGGAGGCCCGCGATGCCCTTGCTATGCTTCCTGGCGGAGGACCAGGAATGAAGCGCATCGGACGGCAACTGGGCGGCCTGACCCAGTTGATCACCGCCATGGGGAGTGAAATCACCCAGGTGGTACAAGACATGCACGGCGCCATCGCCAACCCGTTGGGCTGGCGCGGTGCTGACTACGCGCCGGCGCCGCGCGTCTACGGCGCGGTGCGCCGGGGCCTGCGCCACGCCGGCGAGGTGGCCGCCCTCGGTGCCCTGGCCGCGGATCCTCATCGCCGGGTCAGTTATCTCGATCTGCAAAGTGTCCTCAATGGCGTCTTTGGCCAGCTGCTCAGCGCCCAGCGCAGCCACTACGCTCTGCCAATGACCCTGCATCCGCCACGGCCGGAACCGGGGCGCGATACTCTGGTCTTGTATCTGCACGGCCTTTGCATGAATGAAAGCTGCTGGCAGCACACCGCGCAGCAGCGTTTCAATCAGCGTCTCGAAAGTGTCTTGAATGCGGATATCGCCTATTTGCGCTACAACACCGGACGTCATATTTCCGACAATGGCGCCCGCCTGTCCCGGCTGCTTGAGCACACTCCCCTGCCGCCACGGCTGATCCTGATCGGACACAGCATGGGGGGCCTGCTGGCCCGCAGCGCCGTGCACCACGCCCGCCAGCATGGCCACCGCTGGGTGGAACGGGTATCGCACCTGGCTTGCCTCGGTTCGCCCCACCAGGGGGCCTTGCTGGAACAGATGGGTAATCAGGCCAACCGGCTGCTGGCGGTCACCCCCTACTCCCGCCCGCTGATGCGGCTGGGTAATCTGCGCTCCGACGGTATCCGCGACTTGCGCTTCGGCTACGTGGTCGAGGAACAGTGGCAAGGTCTGCCGGAAGACGCGCCCCGCCCACGCAGCAAAGTACCGCTGGACGAGCACATCCAGCATCTGTTTCTGGCCGGCACCCTGAGCGAGCATCGCACTCCGGCTCCCCTGGGCGACTGGCTGGTGGGTGTCGACAGCGCTCTCGCCCGCCGCCTGTACCCGGACGCGCCGCAACTGACCCGGGCTCTGTTTCATGGCATGGGCCACATGGCCATGCTCTCCGATGCCCGCACCTACCGTGCTCTGAGCGACTGGCTGGCGCTGTGAAGGTAAGCTGCCGCCTGTGCCAAGCCAGCGATAGCCGAGCCTTCGCCAGCGTCGATGGCCGCGATTATTGGCGCTGCTCCCGTTGCCAGCTGACGTTTCTGGATCAGGGCCAGTTGCCCGACCGGGATCAGGAGAAAGCGCAGTACGATCTGCACCAGAACAACCCGGGAGACGCCGGCTATCGCCGCTTTCTGGATCAACTGGCGGCACCACTGGCCGAACGGCTACCGGACGGCGCCGAAGGATTGGATTATGGCTGCGGCCCGGGCCCCGCGCTGGCCCGCCTGATGGGCGAACGGGGTTTCCCCATGGCGGTGTACGACCCCCTCTACCGTCCGGAAACCGATGTGCTGGCGGGACAGTATGACTTCATCACCTGCACCGAGGTGATCGAGCATCTGCACTGGCCCCATCTTGAGTGGCGTCGCTTCGCCCAGCTGGTGCGCCCCGGTGGATGGCTGGGACTGATGACCCGCTGGCTTACCGACGACGCTCACTTTCCTCGCTGGCACTACCGGCGGGATCCCACCCACGTCTGTTTCTGGAAACCAGAGACCTTCGCCTGGCTGGCACGGCGGGACGGTTGGCAAGTGGTGTACGCGGAAAATCCGGCTGTGATTTTGAGGAAGGTCTGACGCCGGACGCCGGACGCCGGACGCCGGACGCCGGACGCCGGACGCCGGACGCCGGACGCCGGACGCCGGTAATGCAAAACCAGACCCAACGCCCTGGCAAGCACTAAAACGCTTTTTTATGGTTCATCGCGGTTTGGCGGGCCACGGCGCTTCAATCATGGACACGGGTCTGTAACCGGAAGGGGCTACCAACCGCTGTATTCGCCAGCAAGCTGGTCTCCCACGGATCATGCCACGAAGCCGCTGTGGGAAGCTTGCTGGCAAGCGAATATCCCAACACCAGAGGGCCGGAACTCGCCAGCAAGCTGACCTCCCACGGATCTGCCACCAAGCCGCTGTGGGAAGCGGCCCGGGCGGCGCTCCGCTTGGCCGCGAATGCCCTGAGCCGTTGGCGATTCGCTTGCCAGCAAGCTTCCCACAGCGGCGCTGTAGCCACCTCTGAAGGGAGGTCTTCGAGGTCACCGGGCAATACGGGAGTCCCCGCCGAAGCGACGTTAAAAATTGCTCCCGGCAATTTTTTATTGCCGCAACGCCCGCAGCGCCAGGTTTTGACTTTAGCGTCTGGCGTCCGGCGATTACTGCCGCACCCCTTCCACGGAAATAATGATCTCCACCGTTTCCGAGGCCGGCCCCAGGTTCTTGGTGATGCCGAAGTCCGCCAGTTTCAGCGTGGTGGACGCTTCCAGACCCATGCGGTAGCCACCCCAGGGATCATCCCCGTAACCGATCAGCCGGGCATCCAGAGTGACTGGTTTGGTCACCCCGTGCAGAGTGAAATCACCGGTGATCCTGGCCGTTTCGTCGCCGGTCTTTTCGATCCCGGTGCTTTTGAAAGTGGCGGTGGGGTATTCGCTCACGTCGAGGAAATCATCGCTGCGCAAATGTTTGTCGCGCTCGGCATGATTGCTGTCCAGACTGGCGGTCTTGATGGTGGCTTCCACGGTGCTGTTTTCCGGGTTGTCCGCGTCCACGGTGAAAGTGCCATCGAAATCATTGAAGCGGCCATACAACCAGCTGTAACCCAGATGGGAAATCTTGAACATGATGAACTGGTGCTGCCCTTCGGTATCGAAGTGGTAGGTCCCGGCGGGTTTGTCCGCGGCCATGGCCGCGGAACTCAACATCAGTGCCGACATCAGAGCCAACACGGGAGTAGTGAACAGCTTGTACATGGGTCGTTCTCCTTGGATTAGCGGTGGGATCAAGGCCGGCGGGGCGCCAGGCCAAAAATACGGCGCAGGGTATCGTCGCGATCAATGAAGTGATGTTTCAGTGCCGCCAGCGCATGCAGCGCGGCGAGCACGATCACCGCCCAGGTAGCCCAGTAATGCACGGCCCCGGCGGTATCCTCGAGGCCGCCGCGGTGGCCTGTCAGTGAGGGCACCGCGAACCAATTGAACACCTGGATCGACGCACCATCAGCGGTACTGATCAGATAACCGCTGATCATCGCCACCAGCAGCAGCACATAAAGCGCCCAGTGGGCCAGTCTGGCACCGGCTTTCTCCCAGGCACGGTGTTGTTCGGGAGCCGGCGGTGGCGGCGACAACACCCGCCAGATCAGGCGCGCCAGCACCACCGCCAATAACAACAATCCGATACTGCGATGCCAGTTTGGCGCGCTGCGATACCAGGGGTGGTAATAGTCCAGCTCCACCATGTACAACCCAAGGCCGAACAAGGTGAACACCACCACCGCCACCAGCCAATGCAGCCCCACGGTGACAACACCGTAACGCTGACCGTCATTGCGCCATTTCATCCTCGATCCCCGGGCGTTTTCATTAATCGACAAGCGGTCCGAAATGTGGACACGCAAAACCCGCTTAAAGTTTCCCGGTCATCTTGGCCCAGCGGGTGGGCGAACAGGAATCCAATCAATGACGCATTTGCATCAGAAATTTAGATTGGTGTGATGATGATGGCCGGAACCCGGCCGGCGAATGAATCGAGAGAAAAGAAGTCACCCGGCCACCACCATGGCGATGAACAAGGCGATAAGCGCAAGGGCGATAATGATAGCCAGACGTTTGAACGTTCCGGCTCCCCGGTTAAACCAATCCATAGCGGCTCCTCCGTTGCCACCAGGACTATAGACAGCCTCGAGACACGAGCACGAGAAGGACATCCTACACCTGGGAAGTTTTACATTTATTCCACGGCATCTCGCAGCCAGAACTGCATGGCTTTCCGCGTCTCCTCCTGCTCTCCCTGATCACGCCAGAAAAAACCGGTGGTCAATCCCGTCGCCGGACGGTAACCGCGGCTGCGCCAGAACGGCTCCAGGCCGGTATACCCATCCGGCCGGCGCGGATCATCAACGGGCCGGACCACGCTACAGAAAGCAGTGGTGGAGAAACCGAAATCACTGGCGTACAACTCACGCAAATCAAAAAAACGATGCCCTATCCCCTGGCCACGATATTCGGGCAACAACACCGACTCACCGAAATAATAGACCCGCTCCGGCGCCAGGCCCCGTTGCTGGAACGGCGCCAGCAATTCCTGGTCCGCGTCTTCCAGCGGCAGCGCCGACGCCACGCCCACTACCTGATTGTACTCCAGCGCCAACACGAACAGGCTGCGATCGGATCTGGCATAGCGGTCCAGATAACGGCGCTCATAGCTCTCATCCCCGTCATAGAGATAAGGGTAATCGCGAAAGATCCGGATGCGTAATCCGGCCAACTCATCCAACCAGGGTTCCACCGCGATCCCGCTCACCGGACGAATTTCCACACTGGACATACTGCTGATCTCCTGACTGCTGCCGTCGATGCTGGGGCCTGTCCATACTACTTGCATCCTGCCTGTCGGGTGCAAGTAGTATGAACAGGCCCACACCAGAGCCGAAGAGGCCGGCGGCGACAGTTGGGCAGGCAACAGAGGAAGCGGAGCTTGTACCGCCCCAGCGGTCAGGAATCCAGCTCCATGGCAAAGCGACGACGCATCAGCCGATGATAAAGATCGGGCGCCAGCCGCCACAGCAAACTGGCCAGGAAAGTGAAACGATCCGGGAACAGGCGTTTGTCGCCCCTCTCAAAGGCATCCCAAACGCGCTCGGCCATCCATTCCGCGCTGCGCACCCGGCCCACCGAGGAACGGGCGTGGGCGGCGGGTCCACCGTCGTGACCCAGGGCGTTACGTTCGATCGGTGTGGCCAGAAAGCTCGGATACACCATCAGTACATCGATCCCCTGATCCGCCACTTCGCCGCGCAGCACCTCGAAGAACTGCGCCAGGGCGGCCTTGGCGCTGCAATAGCCGGCCCGCCCCAGCACCGGCATCCAGCCGGCCATGGAACCGATGTTGATCACGCAACCGCCACTGTCGCGCAGCAGCGGCAAGCATCCCAAAGTCAGGGCCACCGGCGCTTCCCAGTCCACCGCCATGACCTGGTGAAAGACCTTCGGATCGGTGCGCGCCGCCAGCGAGCGATGCGTGATGCCAGCGTTGTTGATCAACACGTCCAGCCGCCCCCGGGCCGCGATCCGGTCGACCAGACGATCCCGCGCCGGCCCATCGGTGAGGTCCAGGGTGTGATAGGTCACCCGCTGGGGGTCGGTGGCGGCCAGGCGAGCGCTCTTGTCGGCGAGCGCTTCAGCGTCACGGTCCACCAGAATAAGCCGATGGCCACGCTGAAACGCCACTTGCGCCAACGCCCAGCCCAGGCCGGAGGCGGCGCCGGTAATCAGCGTGACGGTATCAGCGTTGCCGCTCATGATGGCTCCCGGGCACGGGCCTGTTCAACGAAAAACCGGAATGTTTGCTCGGAGGTTTTTTGTGGGCAATAACCCAGCTCCTCCTTCAAACGGCGATTGCTCAATACCGGCCGATAGCGGAGAAAATTGATTTTTTCCGGCGAATGGGCGGTCAACCCCAACCGGTGCCCCAGCCACAGCGCCACGCGCAATACACCGACCGGCAGAACCAGCAGCGGTTTGTCCAGTATCGAGGCCACCTGGCGGACGCCAAGGGCGCCATCACCGGCCAGGTTGTAGATCCCTTCGGCACCCGTCTCCACGCCATGGGCAATGGCGCCCACCACGTCCTGATCCCAGATGAACACGAACGGCGACTCGGAACCGGCGATGGCGAGAACCCGCTTGCGCTCAAACAAGGCGGTGATCTGATTGCGGGTACCCGCTCCCAACACCGTTCCCGGCCTCAGGATCAGTTGGCGCAGATCAGGGTGGCGCCGACGATAATCCGCCAGCATCTCTTCCACCAGGCGCTTGTGGTCCGAATAGGCGAACTCCGGATTACCACGCAGGGGATCCCGCTCATCCAGCCAGGCCGGATTGTCCGGATGATATCCGTAAGCGGCGCCGGAGCTGGTGACGATCAACTGGCCGACACCAGCGATCAAACAGGCGTCGAGCACATTGCGGGTACCGTTGACGTCGATGTCGTGATCGCGGGCCCGGTCGCCGGAATCCTCCAGTACCGCCGCCAGGTGCACCACGGTATCGGCGCGCCACTCCCGCATCAGTTCGGCCAGATCAGGATCACGGATATCTCCCTGCCGACACTCGAACGGCAAATCCGCCGGTACCCGCAGATCCAGCCCCAGCACGGCATGCCCGGACGCCAACCGCTCGCCGAGCAGGCGACCGATATAGCCGCCGGCTCCGGTGATCAGCACCCGACTCATGATGCCTCCCACCCGGCCCGCGCGGGTGCGGCGCCGCGCGACCAGATCAATGCCAGAATCAAGCCACTGACCAGGTGCCACACCCCCCAGAAACCGGCGATCAGAATCATGCCCGCCGCCTGCGGGAAGAACGTGAACAGGATCGCCAGCCCCAGCCCGGAGTTCTGAATACCCACTTCCAGGGTCACCGCCCGCCGGTCGGCCCGATCGAGCCGCATCATCATGCCGGCGCCGGCCCCCAACGCCAGTGCCAGGGCATTCTGCCCAATCACCAGAGCGACAATGCGGTGGGCGTTTTGCAGGAACACATCCAGGTTCTTGGCGAAAGCCAGACCGACAAAGGCCAGTAACACCAGCAAGGTGAACACACGCATGGGTTTCTGCGCCCTGACCGCGAAGCGTGGAAAATGGCGGCCGGTGAGCATGCCCAGCAGTAACGGGACCGCCAGGACCAGAACCACCAGCATCAGGATGTTCCAGGGGTTCAAGGCGATCTCGGTGACCAGATCACGGGTGTGGGGATTGAGCCAGCCATAAAAGGCGAAATTGAGCGGTGTGAGTATCGTGGCCGCCAGGCTGGACACCGCGGTCATGCTCACCGACACCGCCACATTGGCCCGCGCCAGCCAGGTCATGATGTTGGAAAAGGTGCCCCCCGGACAGGACGCCACCAGAATCATTCCCAACGCCAGCCCCGGTTCCACATCCAGCATCCAGGTAACCACGCAGGTCAAGGCCGGCAACAAAAGGAACTGCGCCAGCAGCCCAGCCGCTGGCGCCTGGGGCATGCGCAGCACACGGCGAAAATCCTCCACGCGCAGGGAAAGAGACACACCGAACATCATCAACGCGAGAATCACGTTGAGCACGATCAGATTGCCGGTGCTGAAATCAATCGGGGAATCAGGGCCCATGAAACGGTCTCCCGGTTATTGCAGCGCCTGGCGCCGTTTGGCCAGCTCGGCCCGATAACTGTCCTTGTGCACGTAATACGCCATGCGCGACAGCTTCAGATAGTGATAACCGCCATCCAGGCTCTGTCCGGCCTGTTCAAGCTTCAGCCGGGCCAGCTCCCGCGCCGCCGGATGGCCCTCCGCACGACGTTTCAAATACAGCGCCACCAGTTCCGCCTGCTCGTTACGTCCTTCCCAACCCAGGCCGGCGGCCTCGATCATGCCCATCATGAACAGGTTGTCGTAGTGCGGATGGAACAGGTTCAGATACAGGCTCGGCGCATCACCACGCCAGTTGAGGAGCGCACGGTCAATGAACGGGTAATCCAGCTTGTAACCGGTGGCCAGCAAAATCAGATCGTATTCAGCCCGGGCTCCGTCGCTGAAAATGACCGTGCGTCCCCGCATGTCGGCGATGTCGGAACGGGGCGAGATATCGCCATGGCCCAGGTGATGCAGTACCAGGGAATTGACCACCGGATGGGACTCGTACATGAGGTAATCCGGATCCGGCAGCCCATAGTCGCTGGGGCGTCCAATGATCATGCGGATCAACCAGGCATCCAGTCGCTGTTTGAGCCGGCGCGGCAACTTGAACTTGCCGCCAATGGCATCGGAGGGACGACCGCCAATGAACTTGGGCAGGAAGTAATAGCCCCGGCGCACCGACAGGTCCACGCTTTTCGCCTGATGCACCGCGTCCACCGCCATGTCACAGGCGGAATTACCGCAACCGACGATCAGCACCCGTTTATCCTTGAACAATACCGGGTCGCGATAATCGCAAGCGTGCAGCAATTCCCCTGCGAACCGCCCGGGCAGCGTGGGCCGGTTAGGCGTATGCAGGGTGCCACTGGCGATCAGGACGCCGTCGAAACAGCGGCTGGTCTGACCGCCGTCTTTCTCCACCGTCACCCGCCAGCGCTCGCCTTCCGGCGTCACGGACACCACCCGTGTATCAAACTGGTAGTGCTGGTAGAGGCCGAAGTGACGGGCATAATCCTGAAAGTAGCGCTTCAATTCGGCATGATGGGGATAGGTGGCCACCCCCTCATCCATGGGGAACTCATGGAATTCGGTCATCCGCTTGGATGAGATCAGATGCGCGGTCATGTACATGGTGCTGTGGGGATTCTCGATATCCCACAAACCGCCCACATCGCTATTCAGTTCATAGCCGACAAAGGGCAAGCCCTGCTTGCCGAGGTTCCTGGCCGTGGCCAGGCCCATCGGTCCGGCACCGATCACTGCGTACATGAATCGTTTTCCTTGTTTTTATCGCGGCGGCTCTCTGGAGCGCCGGCAAAGCGGCGTTGAAAATCATCCCAGACGGTTTGTGGTCACCTTGTTATTGTCTTAAGTTAATTCGGCGGCGACGGTCGGGCATGGCTGATTCGCGACCCGGATCCGGTTAATTCAGGACTTCACTCATGAACCACAGCCCCACGGTGACGGTGCACTTCTCCCAGGCCATCATGCAGGCGGCACAACGCCTGGGCCTGAGCTTGCCCGAAGCGCTGGTGACGGAGATGAGCGCCCGGGATCGGGTGGATCTGGAAAGCCAGAACCGGCTCTGGGAGGCATTTTGCCAGGCCGCCGACGACCCACTGGTGGGCGTGGACCTGGGGCTGGCGCTACAGGTGGGGCACCTGGATACCGCCGGAATGATCCTGATGAGCTGCGAAACCCTGGGCGAGGCGGTGGAGTCGCTGCTCGACTACCACCCCATTGTCGGAGAGGGCGGAACTTTTGACTTCCGGACGATCACCGCCGGCCGCTGCGAGCTCCGCTATCAGCCGCTTTACCATACCTGCCTGACCACCCGGGTGGAGGCGGTGATGGCGAGCATGCTGAGCCTCACTCGCTGGAGCACCGGCGAGGCCTTTCGCCCGAGCCATCTGACGGTATGCCACGCTCCCCGGAGCGACCTCTCACGCTACCAGGACAGGCTGGGAGTGCCGATACGGTTCAATGCCGACCATAATGCTCTGGTATTCGCCCCAGAGCAGCTGAGGTTACCGTTGATTCACGCCAATCCCGCCCTGTGCCGCCATCTGCGTGGACTGGCCGATGACCTGCTGGCCGGCCTGGAGAACCCGTCCCTGGGAGGGCAGGTCAGCACCCTGATCCGTGGCCACCCGCACTGGGGCAAGGAGCGCATCGCCGAGCAATTGGGCATGAGCGGGCGCCATCTGATCCGCAAGCTGGCCGATGAAGGCACCGGCTTCAAGCTGTTGCGTGACACCCTGTTGCGGGAACGGGCGGAACGGGCGCTGGCCGACGGCGAACGCGCCGGCCGGATCGCCGAGGAATTGGGATTCTCCGACGAAAGCGCCTTCGTCAAGGCGTTCAAGCGCTGGACCGGCAGCACGCCGGCCCGATTCCGCGCGGAACGCGGTGACTAAACGGCGTCCAGGGCCTGCTCGATATCGGCGAGAATATCGTCCACGTGCTCGATACCAATGGACAGGCGCACCAGATCGGCGCTCACGCCGGCGGTCTTCAGTTCGTCGTCATTAAGCTGCCGGTGGGTGGTGGTGGCGGGGTGGCAGGCCAGGCTTTTGGCGTCACCGATATTCACCAGACGCTTGATCATTTGCAGCGCATCGATGAAGCGCGCGCCGGCTTCGCGGCCGCCTTTGATACCAAAACTGAGAATCGCCGACGGCAAACCGCCGTCCATGTAACGTTTGGCCAGCTCCGCGTCACGGTCACCTTCCAGCCCGGCATAGTTGACCCACTCCACTTTGTCGTGGGCTTTCAGGCAACGGGCCACCTTGATGGCATTCTCGCAATGACGCTCCATGCGCAGATTCAGCGTCTCGATACCCTGCAGAATCAGGAAGGCGTTCATCGGCGACAGCGCCGCGCCCATGTTACGCAACGGCACCACCCGGGCACGGGCGATGAACGCCGCCGGGCCCATGGCCTCGGTGTAAATCACGCCATGGTAGCTGGGATCCGGCTCATTGAACTGCGGGAAGCGGGCATTGCCCTGCCAGGGGAATTTACCGGAATCGACGATGATGCCGCCGACGGTGGTGCCGTGACCGCCCATGTATTTGGTCAGGGAGTGCACCACGATGTCGGCGCCATGTTCGAACGGCCGGCACAGGGCCGGAGACGCCACCGTGTTGTCGACGATC
Organism: Alcanivorax sp. 24; assembly: GCF_004360225.1. GTDB lineage: Bacteria > Pseudomonadota > Gammaproteobacteria > Pseudomonadales > Alcanivoracaceae > Alloalcanivorax > Alloalcanivorax xiamenensis. The sequence goes on along the minus strand of NZ_SNUA01000001.1, from coordinate 54,113 downwards.
AGAGGCACGCCGGCATCGTGAGCAACCTTGGCCAACCCGGCCAGGTCAACGATATTACCGGCGGGATTGCCAATCGACTCGCAGAACACGGCCTTGGTGTTGTCATCAATGGCGGCGGCCATGGCCTCCAGATCGCGACCATCCGCCAGACGGACGTCGATACCCATGGTCGGCAGAGTGTGGGCGAACAGATTATAGGTGCCGCCGTACAACTGGCTGACGGAGACGATATTGTCACCGGCACGGGCCAGAGTCTGTACCGCCGCGGTAATGGCGGCCATGCCGGAGGCCATGGCCAGAGCGCCAATACCGCCTTCCAATTGCGCCACGCGCTCTTCGAGAACGCCGTTGGTGGGGTTCATGATGCGCGAGTAAATATTCCCAGGCACTTTCAGGTCGAACAGATCAGCGCCGTGCTGGGTGTTGTCGAAATAATAGCTGGTGGTCTGATAAATCGGCACCGCCACGGAATGGGTTTCCGGGTCGCCGGCGAAGCCACCGTGAATCGCTATGGTTTCTCGTTTCATTGTTCTTGTCCCTAGTCCTTTAAACGGTTGAAAAAGGTAAGCGTCTTCGCGCTTACCGCAAAGGCGGTTCCGGCCAGAAATCGAACTGGGTTGGAACCGAATTCAGGTCGGTGTCGAATACCGGATCGCGTTTTTCCAGGAAGGCCTTGAAACCGTCCTTGCCATCCCAGTATTCACTGGAGCGATAAATCAGCCGCGACTCCACCGCGTGGGCCTGCATCGGGTGCTCGAACACCGGATTGCGCCACAACATCTGCTTGGCCAGCGCCACCGCCACCGGCGAACTCTTCGCGGTGAGCTTGCGGGCCAGCGCCTGGGCCGCCTCCAACACCTGGTCACGGGGGTGAGCGCCGCGGAACAGGCCGGCCTCCACGCCTTCCTCCGCGAGGAAGATATCTCCGCTGTAGACCCATTCGAAGGCCTGCTGCATGCCCACCAGACGAGGCAGGAACCACGAGGAACAGGCTTCCGGGGTGATGCCTCGCTGAGTGAAGACAAAGCCGATCTTGGCACCTTCCGCCACCACCCGGAAGTCCATCGGCAGTGTCATGGTGATGCCGACGCCAACGGCGGCGCCATTAATGGCGGCGATGACCGGCTTGCGGCACTCGAAAATGGCCAGTGACACCTCACCACCGGAATCACGAATGACTTCCAGTGGCGGCTCTTCACTGTCGGCACGGTCATAGCCGAACAGGTTGCCACCGTCCTCCGGCTCCATCTCCATACCCGCGCAGAATACGCGGCCGGCACCCGTGACCACCACCGCGCGCACCCGATTATCCTGGCTGGCGTCGCCAAAGGCGTGCACCAACTCATCCTTCATCCGCAGAGTGAAGGCATTGAGACGGTCGGGACGGTTCAGGGTGACGGTGAGAATGCCGTCGTCCGCCAACGCGGTCTGGATGTGTTGGTACTCCATAAGCTGCTCCTTGTTATTGGGCCGGCGCCAACAGATCGCCGGGACGGCCGAACAAAAGGGGCCGTCAGAAAGAATCCAGGTGCACCACCTGGACCGGAAAGGCCCTAGCATAACGGGAAGGCAGCGCGTCGAACATGGCGCGGAGGGTACGATTGAGGTGGGGTTGATCGTAGAAGCCGGCGGCACCGGCCAATTCAGCGAAGCTCATGCCATCGCGCCATAGCCTCAGCGCGCGCTGGCATTTGAGATGCAGTTGGAAGCGTTTCAGAGACACACCGACCTGCTCCCGGAACAGATGCCGGAAACGGGATTCGGATAGCCCGGCCGCCGATGCCAGACAGGCGCTGTCCAGGTCTTCCCGGCGCAGGGCCCGGCAGGCCGCGGCGACGCGCGGATCCAGCGGCGGCGCGGCGGCCCGCAGGCGCTCACGCAGACCCCGTACCGCCCCGATGTCAGGCCGTGTTGCGAGACCGGCCAATGCCTCCCGAAAACCCGGCAGACGCGACTCCGGCAGAGCGCCGCCCGGCCCCTGTACCGGCAGGCCGCGCCAGGCGCCGTCGTCGGGATCCAGATGCAGTACCGCCACCGGGCCGGGGCTTTCCAGGGCCTGCTCCACATCCGGCGCCACCCAGACCATCGCCGAGCGCACCCAGTGCCCGGCAATCTGCACGCGCAACGGCTCTTCCAACCCCACCAGCAGGGAGGCGGCCACATGGCGATGGGGGCGGTTGCGCAAAGCGGAGGCCAGTATCAGCCAGCCTCCTTGCCAGATGAACAGCGGCGACAGTGGCGTCACGGCACTCGCGCGGCCCGGTCAGGACGGGCGACCATGCCCCGGGGTGCGGCTCAGACCGAGTTTGTGCATCAGTTCCAGGCTGACAAAAATCGGCCCCACCAGCAGAAAGATCAGATCGTCGAAGAACGACGGCTTCTTGCCTTCCACTTTATGCCCCCAGGCCTGACCGGCCCAGGCCAGTACCCACACCAGCAGCGCGGTCCAACCCAATGACAGACCACTGCGATCGATGCCGGTGACCACCGCGATCGACACCGCCAGCCAGCCCAGCATCAGTAGCGACACGCCCATGGACAGGCGCAGGTAGAACGGCATGCACAACACCGCCAGTATCGAACCGCCGTTGACCCAGTAGGCGGCGGCGCCCTCCAGGCCCAGCCAGCGGCCCACCGGGATCAGCCAAAACAGGCCGAGGGTGGAGATAAAAATCAGCGGCACACAGACGATGTGCACCCACTGGTTCACCGGATTACGGTGGCTCTCACCGTAGTCACTCAAAAACGTACTTAAATCACGCATGACTTCCGCCTCCCTGTTGTTGTTATGCCATGGCGATTGTGGCGCCATGGCCAGCACGACTTTATCGATGACAGATTAGCCCGTGCCCGCCTCCGGGAATTGTATGGAATGGCTGCTTAGAGCCTGTTCACGATCTCTACACCACCGCGCCGGAGTTCCCTTCTCTCCTGGTGGAAAGTGTTGTCAGGCCGTGATTCCGATTGTGCGGTGTAGTTAGTCTACATAAACAAGCGTAATCGCGGCCTGGCGACAAAAGGGGCCCGACCCTCCGGGTTGCACTGGAAAAGCCGCCAGACGACGCCCCGGCCTTTGCCTTTGGCGCCACCAGAGCCTGCGGTCCGCGACGCCGTCTGGCGGCTTTTTCAGCGGCAACGCGGTGGTGTAGAGATCATGAACAGGCTCTTAACCGCCGCGACGGCTGTCGCGCAGGGCCCGCAGTACGTGACCACGGGTCAGCAACCCGATCAGCCGGCGTTTCTCATCCACCACCGGGTAGATTTTCGGTTTCTGCTTGAGCATCAGCTCCGCCAGATCCACCAGCGATTCCTCCACGTCCACGGTGAGCGGATCACCGTGCATCACCTGCTCGACACGCACCGCGCCTTCACTGTGATAGCTGGAGACCAGCAGTTGTCGCAGGCAGTCCTGCTCCGACACGAACCCGATAACCCGGTTTTCGTTATCCACCACCGGCAGGCCGGTGATGCGATATTGCAGCAGCGTGTCGACCACCAGGGTGAGGTCCATATCGGCCGGGACGGACATGGGATGCTTGATCATCACGTCTTTCACCAACAGACCCGCCATAACGCTTCTCCCTACATCACGATACTGACTACACCAGATACTGAAAAAGCCTTCACAGGGCCCTTTCCAACGCTTTTCATGATCAAAGAAAGCCGCCCTTGCTTCGACTATAGCACCCCGGTCAGCCGGGGGAAGCGTAAGAGCCTGTTCAGGATTTTACGCCGCCACCACGGCACAAAACCCTGAACAGGCGCTACGGATGACGCCCCTGCCCCAGCTCCCTACAATGGGTCATCGAGGGACAGGGCGGACAGGCAAAGGAGACACTATGGGGCTTCGCTGGTTTATGTCGATGGCCGGCCTGCTACTGGCTTTCGCCAGCCAGGTCAACGCGGCCACCGAGACCACCTGCGCCCGGGAGCAGCGACAGCTGGAGCAATGGGAACAGCAAACCGTCGACATGGATCGGCAGGTGGAGCCCCTGCAGCGTTTGCTTGACGGGACACCGATTGCTCCGAACACCTTGGATCAGGCGCTTGGCGCACCGGCGGACGCCGTCAACCGCCCCCCACCCGGCCCCATCACGCCGCCTTCGCTGAGTTGCGAACAGCTCGAGGAGCGCCTCAATCAGGCGGTCACCGAACGCCGTGGCGTCCGCGCTCTGCTTGATGATCAACGAGACCAATGGTTCTCGCTGTCCCGTCCGGAACGCGCCGCCCTGCTGGGGTTGCTTGAGGAATATCAGTCCCTGACCACTCTGGAAGCCGATCCGCTGGTCACCCCGGGGCCCTTGCGTGACCATCTGAGCGCCCTTATCGCCCTGCTCCCGCCGTTACGCAATCAGCCAGCCAACGCGGCCCGCCAGCTGGATGTTCTGTGGCCGCCACCGGCGCCGGTAATCCAGGCCGATATCCCCGCCCAGCAACGCCTGACGCTCTGGCGTCATCATTATGAAACCCGGCGACTGCAGCTGGCGCTGCGCTCCGGGCTGTGGCAACGCCAGGGAGTATTGCGCTCGTGGTTCAGCTATCGACCCACGGAATGGCTCCCATTGCTCGGCCTTGAGGCGCGCATGACCCTCGATCGTCTCCACCAGGGGCTGATCCAAACGTATCGGGAGTGGACCCTGAACCGGGAGATCCGCCACTACACCCCACTGGTCAGCAACGCCCTGGCGGTGATACTTGGCCTCGCCATCCTGGCTCTGGTGATGAAACTGGGCCGGCGCGGTCGCCGGGGCCTGCTGCGCCTGCATGAGCGCCTGGTCTCCCGGGCCGGCCAGAAACGCTGGCTGTGGAACGCCAGCCGGCTGCTCAGCGGCGTCGCGCCCCTGGTACCCTGGCTGCTTCTGTGGCTGGTGATCCATCTGCTGGCACCGCTGCTCGACTCTCCGTCCACCCAGGTGGTGCGCTGGCTGTTGCCGCTGGCACGCCTGTATGTGCTGTTCGGCCTGCTGTGGCTGTTCGGGGAGTGGCTGATGTTCCGCGTCTGCCAGAGCGCCCACAGCTATCTCAACGATAACCAGATTACCGAGGCCAGCGCTCTGGCCCGCCGCCTGGCGCTGTGGATGATGGTGCCCTGGGCCCTGTGGTTCGCGGTGGATCGGCTGCTTGGCCACTCACTCGCCGGCTTGTTGTGCACGGTGCTGGTGGGGCTGTGTCTTTATATCGCCATCGGCCGGCTGCTGGCGTTCCGCCGGGACGATTATCTGCTGTGTTTGCAGAACGTTTTGCCGTCCTCCCTGGACCCTCTGGCGGAACGCCTGCTCAAGGGCCTGCGTTTTGGCTGGACCGCGCCGGGACTGTTACCGGTGGCGCTGGTGAACTTCCTGTTTCATTACCTGGATACGCTGCTCGGTGAGCTGGACTGGTACCTGCGCCTCAAGGCACGCTGGTTCCGGTTGCGCACCAAGGGGGTCGGCGAGGATGAGGAGCCGGTCCGGGAAGACACCAGCGAGGCCAGCAAGCAATATCAGAAATGGTTCGCCAATCAGTTGCCGGACGACCAGGAAACCCCGTTTATCGACACCGGTCTGCTCAACGCGATGATCAAGGCGGTGGAGCAATGGCATTCCGAAAGCGTGGAAGAAAACGCTCTGCTGGTGACCGGCGAGAAAGGCAGCGGCAAAAGCATGGCGATGCGCAAGCTGGTCCGCAAAATGGAACAGGAACAACCGGATCTGCGTTTGGTGACAGTATCAGTGCCGCCACGCACGGTCACACCGGAAGCGGTGACCTCGATGATCGCCAAGGCGCTAGGCGAATCCCTGGATGAGGGCCCCGCCAGCCTGGTGAAGAACGATGAGCAGCGCCCGCCTACGCTGTTGATCCTGGACGAAACACAGAATTGTTTCCTCGCCCGCATTGGCGGACTGGACGGCTGGCAGGCTCTGCTGACGCTGACCAACGCCCGTCTGGACAATCTGTTCTGGCTGGTCCTGATCAATAACCAGAGCTGGTCCTATCTCTCCAATGTGTTCGGCCGCGACTATCAGTTCCGCCGGGTGATCAAGGTGAAACGCTGGGACCAAAGCGAGATCCGCTCGCTGATCCTGTCGCGTCATCACCTCAGCAAACAGAAGCTGCGCTACGATGACTTGCTGCTGTCCTCCCGTGGGCCGGAAGCCGGCAATATGCGCAATGCGGAACAGCGTTATTTCAGCCTGCTCTGGGACGCTTGTGGCGGCAACCCGATGGTCGCGCTGAAACTGTGGCTGACATCGATCAAGGTTACCCCCCGGCAGGTGCTGGTGGGACTGCCAGCGCAACCGTCGTCATCACTGGCCGCCGGCCAGTCCGGCGATTCGCTGATGTTTGTCTACGCCGCCATCGTCAGCCACGAGAATCTGTCCAGCGACGAAATCGTCGCCGTCACCGATCTCTCCGAGAATGTGGTGCGCTCCGCACTCAAGGCGGGCCAGGACGCCGGGTTCATCTACAAAGGGGAAGACAGCCGCTACCGCGTGGTGCCGATGTGGTATCGCACGGTGATCAATCAACTGAACAGGAAGAATCTGCTCCATGAGTGAGAATGGCGACATTGTCAGCGATCTGGCGGTGGTGATCGACCTGTTCAACGCCTACGCCATACTGCTGCTGATTCTGGGCGGTCTGTGCCTGTGGGCCCTCAACTGGGGGCTGAACCGGCTGGGCCACTCCCTGATGGAACGGTTGCCCAGCCGTCGTTTCCTGATCCTTCAATTCATCACGCTGATCAGTTTTCTGATCTATACACTGGGCACCGGCGCCCTCATCCTTGGTGTTCTGAACCCGCCCAGGGAGTTCATCCTGGCCGCCGCCGGCTCCCTGGCGGTGGCGCTGGGCTTCGCCCTCAAGGACGTGGTGGCCTCCCTGGTGGCGGGCCTGTTGCTGTTATTCGACCGGCCATTCCAGGTCGGCGACCGGGTGCAGTTTGGCGACACTTACGGCGAGATCGTCGCCATTGGCTTGCGCGCGGTGCGGCTGCAAACTCTGGACGATAACCTGGTCACCATCCCCAACTCCCTGTTCATTACCGACGCCGTCGCCTCCGGCAATGCCGGCGCCCTGGACATGATGGTGGTGTCGGACTTTCATGTCGCCCTGGACGCGGATCTGGAGCGGATCGAGGCGCTGATTCGCGAAGTGGTGGTCACCAGCCGCTACGCTTACCTGAAAAAACCGGTGTCCTTCGCCATCGAGGAGGTGCAGGTGGGCAATACCCTGGCGATCCGTTTCCGCACCAAGGCCTATGTGCTGGACGTGCGCTACGAAACCGCCTTCCGCAGCGATGTGGTGACACGGGTCACCACCCTGTTCAGGGAACGCGGGGTTCCCCGTCCGCGGCTCCTGTGTGACTGACGGAGGCGGTTGACGTGAATTGCACTTGCCGCTCACCGGGACACACCGACAATGGAAGCCAGTCTGTTCCCGGAACCCTCCCGACCATGCTCATTGATGCCACCATGTCCCGCCAGAACTTCCATCACGTCGTGGCGGCCCTGGATGCACGTGTGCCCGGCGGGAGACTGGATCAGGCACTCAACGAGTACCATCTGGAACGCAGCACCGAAGCGGAGCGAATCAATCATTGGCGTTGCGCCGACCTGACCGCCCGGCTGGCCGACCAACAGGGCGATCCGGCGCTACTGGCGCGGGGATTCCAGACTCTGGAGCAACAGCGCCAGCTGTTTCCGGGCCTGTCGCCGGTACCCGGCGACATTCTGGACCGGATCAATCAGTACCCGCGCTACCTGTGTCTGCATTCCGAGCTGGGTGACTACCGTCTGCGGATCGGCGCCGAGGAAAGTAGCCTGCAACTGTTCCGGCGCCCCGCTTTCGAGGGGTACAACGGCCAGGCCCTGGCCTTGCTGTACTCCACCTGCCGACTGCTGGAACGCGGCAGCCGCCTGCGCATCCGGCGGGTGACTCTGCGGGTCCGTCAGGGCGAACGCGAGCGACGGGACCTGGAGGCGCTGTTGGGAGTACCGGTGAGCTGCGGGGAAGAACAGGATGGCCTGGTGTTCGATAACACCCACCTGTTGCAACCCTCCGCCACCACCGGGAGCCTCGACACCCTGGGCCAGCGAGAACGGTATCTGCGGCGCATGCGGCCCGGCCTCGGCTGGAGCGACTCGGTACGCGGTCTGCTGCCAACCGTGGTCGGGCTGCCGGGCAAGCCACTGGCTCTGTGTGCCTCCTTACTGGCGGTGAGCGAACGCACCCTGCAACGCCGGGTGGAAGCGGAGGGGCAGGATTTCCGCTCCCTGCTCAGCGACAGCCGCCGGCAACTGGCGTTGACGTTGATGCCCTGGCGTGACCTGACCACCGAGCAACTGGCGGCGCGGCTCGGTTACAGCCAGACGGCGCAGTTTTATCGCGCCTTCCGCGACTGGTTCGGTGAATCGCCGGGCCGCAAGCGCGTGGCCATGTACGGTTGAGTGATCCTGTTATCCCGGGAACCCAATTACAACAACCATCGGGAGCACACCATGCTACAAAGCCTGCGCTACGGCCTGGCGGCCACGGCCCTGTTGATCGCCACCCAGGGCCATACCGAGACTCCGCAACTGCCACCACCGGAGAGCACCACCCTGCCCAAACTGGGGCTGATGCAGGGCTTTCCGCCACCACCGGACAAGCTGGTCACCCGGGCTAATTTCAACCGTTTTCCCAATGGCCGCTGGGCACTGCACCACATGCGCGAACTGCAACCCTCACGCGGCATCGCCCGCGATCCGTTGGCTGATGTGGCGAAGCTGAAAAACAAGGACCGTGACCTGGGCAGCCTCCGTTTCGATGACGGCAGCGGCCAGACCACCACGGTTTCAAAGTGGCTTCTCGATACCTATACCGATGCCTTCATCGTGCTGCACAAAGGCCGGGTGGTCCACGAAACCTACACCGACGGCATGGACGACCAGGACCAGCACATCTTGTGGTCCGTCACCAAGTCGGTTACCGGCCTGCTGGCCGCCGACATGATTCAGCGCGGCGAGCTGGACCCGGACGCCACCGTGGGCCATTACGTGCCGGAACTGAAAGGCAGCGCCTGGGGTGACGCCACCGTGCAGCAGGTGCTGGATATGACCGCCGCGGTGCGTTATCGCGAGGACTACAAGGACTTCACTTCCGACGTTTACCGCTACGCGTTTTCTTCCGGCATTCTGCCGAAGCCGAAAAACTATCAGGGCCCGGCCTCTCTCTATGAGTTCCTCGCCAGCCTGACCGAAAAGAGCGGCGAGCACGGCGAACAGTTCACCTACCAGACGGTGCAATCGGAAGTCGTGGCCTGGATCATCAGCAAGGCTTCCGGGCGGGACTACACCGACCTGCTCTCCGAACGCATCTGGAGCAAGCTGGGCGCCGAGCGGGACGCCTACATTCTGGTTGACGACCACGGCACGCCGTTGGCCGGCGGTGGCATGAACACCACTTTGCGCGACCTCGCCCGCTTCGCCGAAATGGTACGCCGCAACGGACATTACAACGGTGAGCAGATCGTTAGCAAAGCCGCCATAGAGGACCTTTTCAAAGGTGGCGAGCGCTCCAAATTCGAGGGGGGCGGTCTGGATTTCCGTCAGGGGCAGTCCTACCACAATCAGTGGTACCAGACTCACAATGCCCACGGCGCTCTGCAAGCCGCCGGCATCCACGGCCAGATGATTCATATCGACCCGCAAGCGGAACTGGTGGTGGTGAAATTCTCTTCCCACCCGGTGGCCAGCTCCAGCTTCACCTATACCTCCACCACGGCGGCCCTCGACGCCATCACCGAAGCCCTGCAATAACGGCAACGGCCGGCGGGATCAAACCCAGCCGGCCGTGTCGATTCCGTACAGCCTCACCATTCGCGGGCACGGTACGCTTACACGCAACACGCCGGCACGCCAACACTCCCATCGCGGCTGGTGAGCCGCTCCCACTACGGCTCCAGATACCTCTTGGTGTTTTAACCGGCCCCCCGCAGCTCTGGACGATCAAGCATCAACGCCAGTTTTTTCAATGCCTGTTCGCGTAGCGCGCGGCTGTCTTTCTTCTCCGGGTGGAAAGACGGCTTGTAGTACGCCACATAGGATCGCCCGAGGCGCCGGAGCCAGCCCGGCCGGCCGAACAACCAGTTGAGGCCGTTACCCACGGAACGCAGATCCCGCTTGTCATCCATGCCCTGGCGCAACTGGATATAGTGGAAAATGGTGAAGCCAATGAACTCCACCGTGGTCAGCACCATCTCCGACGATCGAATCCAGTAGCTGCCGACCTGGTCCGCGTACACGTCGTAGGCCACCGCTTTGTGTTCGCTTTCCTCCACCGCGTGCCACAGCCACAGCGGTAGCATGCGTTCGTCCATGCCCTCGAGAAACTCCGGATTCTCCAGAATCAGTTCCGCCAGCATGGCGGTGAAGTGCTCCAGAGCGCAGGTTTTGGCCAGCTGCCGCTCAGGAGACAGATTCTGGGCGATCCACTTCATGCCGTTATGCACAAAGTCATGGACCTTGCGGGTCGGCACCCCCTTTTCTTCCATGAAATCGTTGAAGGCCTCGTGCTCCTTGCCGTGGTGCGCCTCCTGGCCGATGAACCCCTTCACCCGCTCACGCAGATCAGGATCCTCGATGCGTTTCTGATAATGGCGCACTGAACGCACGAAAAAGCGCTCGCCCTCTGGAAAAGTACAGGACAAGGCCGTCAGCAGCATGGTTTTGAATTGATCGTCAGCGAACCAGTAGCGCGACATGGACGGATCAAACTCAAAATCCATACGGCGCGGCTGGATGTCGCTGGCATTGGTCCGCATGGCGGTCACTTTGGCGTTCATGCCCGGTCTCCCGATGAACTTCATCAATGACTTTTACTATGCGGCCGTGGCGAGTTGGCACACTAGTGCCGCTCGTGCCATTTTACCCTGCCCCGAATGCCAAAAACGGCCTGGTGAACGCCGGGCGCCAGCCGATCAGGGTCCGTGGGCGGTGGTCATAAAAAAGGTTCCTCGCGGTTTAGCGGGAAGGGTCGCTCTGGCGGGGGCTCCCGTATTCCTCGGTTACCTCGAAGACCTCCATTCAGAGGGGGCTACAGCGCCGCTGCGGGAAGAGGCCCGGGCGGCGCTCCGCTTGGCCGCGAAAGCCCTGGGCCGTTGGCGATTCGCTTGCCAGCAAGCTTCCCACAGCGGCTTCGTGGCGGATCCGTGGGAGACCCGCTTGCTGGCGAATTCCGGCCCTCCGGTGTTGGGATATTCGCTTGCCAGCAAGCTTCCCACAGCGGCTTCGTAGCGGATCCGTGGGAGACCCGCTTGCTGGCGAATTCCGGCCCTCCGGTGTTGGGATATTCGCTTGCCAGCAAGCTTCCCACGGCGGCTTCGTGGCGGATCCGTGGGAGACCCGCTTGCTGGCGAATTCCGGCCCTCCGGTGTTGGTATATTCGCTTGCCAGCAAGCTTCCCGCAGCGGCTTCGTGGCGGATCTGTGGGAGACCTGCTTGCTGGCGAATAGAGCGGTTTGGTAGTCCCTTCCGTTACAGACCCGTGCCCATGATTGAAGCGCCATGGCCCTCCAAACCGCGATGAACCCAAAAAAAGGCCGGCGAGGAGCCGGCCAAGGAAGGGGAAGTTACTTGGGGGAAAACAGTGGGCGCGCGTCCCTGTGCGCCGCTACCCGGTGAGCGCGGGTAAGAGTCAGGAAACAGCGGACGCCAACCACTTTTCCAATTCGTCGGCACCACCAATGCGTTCGCCTTCAATGTAGACCTGCGGGGTAGTGCCAGCGCCGGTGACCGCCGCCAGAGTGCTGTAGCTGAGACCGCGGCTGCTCAGTTCGATCTCCTCGAAGCTGTAACCTGCCTCGCGCAGAGCACTTTTGGCGCGGCCACAGTGCGGGCAGCCGGGCTTGGTGAAGACCGTGACCCGCTTCGGCAAAGCGGCTTCGCCATTGATGTAGCTGAGCATGGTGTCGGCGTCGGACACTTCGAACGGGTCGCCCGGCTTATCCGGTTCGATAAACATTTTGTCGATGACACCATCCTTCACCAGCATCGAGTAACGCCAGCTGCGCGATCCGAAACCGAGCTCCTGCTTGCCCACCAGCATGCCCATCTTCTCGGTGAACTCGGCGTTGCCATCGGGAATGAAGCGAATGTTCTCCGCCGCCTGATCACCCGCCCAGGCATCCATGACAAAGGCATCATTGACGGACAGGCACAGAATGTCGTCCACGCCATTGCTTTTGAACACCGGCGCCAACTCGTTGTAGCGCGGCAGGTGAGTGGATGAGCAGGTCGGAGTGAAAGCACCTGGCAATGCGAATACCACCACCGTTTTGCCCTGGAACAGGTCCGCGGTGGTCAGGTCCCGCCAGTCATTGCCCGCGCGGGTACGGAAGGTGACTTCCGGAACAGGCTGGCCTTCCCGATTGCTCAACATAGACACTCTCCTTATTGGTTCATCCACGGCTCGTTGACAGCGAAAAGAGTAAGCGACCGTCCGAAATTAATAAAAGCAACTAGGCCTATTTCAACCATAGCGCTTTGCTATGGTCCGGCCCGTCGGATTCACGCCAACGCCGCAGGTGGCTGGCAATGGCCGTGGCGATCAAGCCGCCGATAACCGAGACGTGCTCAAGGGCGAAAAACAGGGCCAGCTTGGCGCTCTCCCCTTCGAGGCCCCAGAATCTATGCACGATAACGATGGTGAGAATCAGAAAGACGGACAAAGCGCCGGCGCCCAGCCACACCGCCCGGTCCAAAAGAATCAGCAAGGACGCCGCTAGCAGAGTCATCGCCGTGGCAATATTGAACAGCCAAGCCGGCTCCAGGCCAGCCTGCCGCATGTCCGTCAGGCCACCCTCGAAATCGATCAGCTTCGCCAGGCCGGAGGACACGAACACCACCGCCAGACACACCCTGGCCAGCAACCAGAGCCAGCCACTATCCAACACCGCATCAATGATCCGCTGCATAACCTCGTTTCCTTCTTTTCGCCCGGGTCATCCCCACGTCCCCGACCAACGGCACGGAAACGCGGGAGCCACACCGGCCGGATCACCAGGATCCCAACCGGCGTGGCGGACTATAGAAGTTCAAGTTAACTTAAGGTCAAGCAGAGAATGCGCTGCGATTATTCTCCGGGCTCGGGGCGGGCCATACGTTGAATCACCGGGTCATCCAGGTCCCAGCCGCCACCAATGGCGGCGGCCAGTTCCGCCGCCGCCTGTAATTGCTGGCTAGTGATATCCAGGCGCGAGCGGCGTGCTTCCAGAGTCAGGTTCTGCGCCGTGGCCACCTCCAGGAAAGACACCATGCCGGCGCGGTAGCGGTTGGCGATGACGCTTTCGTTCTGTTCCGCCAAGGCCAGCAGCTCATCCTGTTGTTCCGCTTTCTCGCGGAGAACCTGCATCGTGGCCAGGGCATCTTCCACATCGCGCAGGCTGTCCAGGATAGTCTGTCTGTAATTGGCCACCTGCTCATCGTACTGGGCCACCGCGATGTCGCGAGTGGCGCGGCGGCGGCCGCCATCGAACAGTGTTAGCGCCAGAGAAGGCCCCACCGACCAGATCCGTTGCGGCGCGTCGAACAGGCCGGAGAAGGTGTCGTCCTGCAAAGCGCCATAGGCGCTCAAAGTAAGATCCGGCAACCAGGCGGTCTGGGCCACGCCGATCAGCGCATTGGCCTGCGCCACACCCCGTTCCGCCACCACCACATCCGGGCGGCGCGCGATCAATACCGATGGCAGGGCGGCCGGCAAGGCCGGTAACAGCGGCAGGGCGTTGGTGGCGGCAATGCTGAACGACACCGGCGCCACACCCAGCAAGGCCGCCAGCGCATTTTCTTCCTGGGCGCGTTGTTGTTGCAGATCATAGAGCTGCGTGCGCAGGGATTGGCGCTGGGTTTCCGCCTGGATCACATCGGACCGGGACACAATGCCGGCGTTGTACTGGTTGCGGGTCAATTCCGCCGAGCGATCATATGCCGCCATGGTCAGTTCGAGAATCGCGCGCTGGCGATCCAGCGCGCGGATCCGTACATAGCCTTGAACCACCGCTACCTGGAGGGTCAGCCGGGCGGCGGCGATATCGGCGGCGCTGGCGGCCAGACCGGCACGTTCCGCTTCCACCTGGCGCCGCACCCGGCCCCACAGATCCGGCGCCCAGCTGATATCCAGGCGGCCGCTGAACAGATTGCCGGGATCGGTATCGCTGCCGCCGCTGCGAGTACCGCTAACCGAGGCGTCCAATTGCGGGCTGTATTCCCCCCGGGCCAGACGCCATTGCGCCTCGGCAGCACGAAAACGGGCTTCCGCCTGGGCCAGAGTCTGGCTGGCCTGATCGGCCTGCTCGATCAGGTCGGTCAGCACCGGATCGTCAAAGGCCTCCCACCAGGTGCCCTGGGCCACCCAAGGCTGTTCGGGCATGGTCCGCCAGCCGTCCTGGTATTGAAATCGGGCCGGAATGGCGCTGTCCGGCGTGCGATAGTCCGGTCCCAAGGTACAGCCGGCAAGGGCCAGCGCACACAACAGGCAAGCAGCGGACAAACTCTTCATTACGGGCCTCTTCTCTTTATGCCGATCGCGGTACGGACCTTCATACCGACGCCATGGGATCGCCGCCTGCCCGGCGGCGCAGCGTGCGCTGACGCCATGTTTCCAGGTACAGGTAAATCACCGGCGTGGTGTACAGCGTCAACAACTGGCTGACCGCCAAACCGCCGATGATGGTGATGCCAAGCGGCTGACGCAGCTCGGAACCTTCGCCGAGCCCCAACACCAGCGGCACCGCGCCCAGCAGACCGGCCAGATTGGTCATCAAAATCGGACGCAACCGCAGCAGCGCCGCCCGGCGGATCGCCGCCAGCGGGCTCAGTCCGTCATGGCGCTGCGCGTCCAAGGCGAAGTCGATCATCAGGATCGCATTCTTCATCACGATGCCGATCAGCAGGAACAATCCCAACAGCGCGATCAAGCTGAATGGCGTGTCACTGATACGCAAGGCCAGCAATGCGCCGATGCCGGCGGAGGGCAACGTGGAAAGAATGGTGAGCGGATGCAGGGTGCTCTCATAGAGCATGCCCAACACCATGTACACCGCCAGCAACACGGCAAGAATCAGCAACGGCTGACTGAGATTACCTTCGAAATTGACCCGATCGGAACCGGGCCCCGCATATACACTCGGCGGCAACATAATGTCGTTGAGCGCCGCCTGAATCGCCGCTTCCGCTTCCAGTGGCGTCACCCCCGGCGCCAGCGCATAGCCCACCCCCACCGAAGCGAACTGGGCATCGTGACGGATACGGTCATTGGTCAGGCCATAGGTCCAGGTAGCAAACGTGGACAAAGGCACCCGGGCACCCTCATCAGTCAGCACTTCCAATTGCTGTAGTACCGAGGGCTGTTCGGTATAGCGGGGCAACAGTTCCATCACCACCCGGTATTGGTTCAGTTCATCATAGAGCGTCGCCACCTGCCGCTGAGAGAATGAGTTGTTCAACACCGAAGCGACGGTGGCCATATCGACACCGTGCAGCCGCGCCGCTTCGCGATCGATATCCAGCACCACCTGCTGCGCTTCTTCATCGCCGGCGGAATCCACATCCACCAGTTCCGGCAGTCTCTGCATTGCCTCCGATACTTTACGGGACCAGATATCAAGTAACTCCAGGGAATCAGAGCGCAGCACCAGCTCGTAGTCACTGCGGCTGAACGGCGACGACAGGCGAATGTCCTGATCGACGATCAGAAACAACATACCACCAGGCACGTGCGGCGCCTTGGCACGCAGCCGGTCCACTACCTGTTGCGCGGAGACGCCGCGTTCCGCCAACGGTTTCAGATTAATGGTGAGCTGGGCATTGGTGATGCCACCGTCTCCGCCACTGGTTCCGGTGACGTCCCGAACCGCTGGATCATCCATAATCAACCGCCGGAACACTTCGATTTTCGGCTGCATCAACTGGAACGAAAAACCGTCGTCACCGCGCACGAAACCGCGAATCTGGCCGGTATCCTGGGGTGGCAAGGTGGTTTTCGGAATCGCCACGTACAGCCAGACGTTCACCGCCACCACCGCCAACAAGGTCAGCAGCGTGAACAACCGGTGCCGCAGCGCCCAGTCGAGGCTACCAGCGTAAGCGCTCCGCAACGACTCAAATACCGCCTCGCTGCGGCGGGCCAGTGCCGAGGGTGCCGCGGCGACTTTACGCCGTAACCACAACGCGCACAGGCTGGGGGTCAACGTCAGCGAGACCAGCAGGGAGATCAGCATCGCCGCCGCCAGCGTGATGGAGAACTCGCGGAACAGGCGCTCGATGACGCCCCCCATGAACAGAATCGACACGAACACCACCACCAGCGCCAGATTCATCGCCAGCAACGTGAAACCGACTTCACCGGCCCCCTTGAGCGCGGCCTGGAACGGCGGCAGGCCCTCCTCGATGTGCCTCTCGATGTTCTCCAGCACCACGATGGCGTCGTCCACCACCAGGCCGGCGGCGATGATTAACGCCATCAACGACAGGTTGTTCACCGAGAAACCATAGAAGTACATGACGATGAAACTGCCGATTAGCGATACCGGGATCGCCACCGTCGGGATCAACGCGGTGCGGGCACTGCCGAGAAAGACCCAGACCACCAGCACCACCAGTGCCACCGCGATCAGCAAGGTGGTCTGCGCTTCGCGCAGCGTGGCGCGAATCCCCGGCGAGCGGTCCATGATCACCGCCAGATCGGCGTCGGCGGGCATCAGCGCGCGCAGGCCCGGCAGTTGTTCGCGAATCGCATCGATGGTTTCGACGATATTGGCGCCGGGCTGACGGCTGATCTCCACGATCACCGCCGGATGGTCATTGTGAAAACCGCTGCTGTAGCGGTTTTCCACCGAGTCGGAAACTTCCGCCACGTCACCGAGGCGCACCACCGCGCCCTCCTCATGGCGAATCACCAGATCACGGTATTGACGCGCCTTGCGCAGCGGATCGCTGGTGCGTACCTCCCAGCGGTGTTGCTGGTTTTCCACCAGCCCCAGCGGTTGCAGCGCATTGGCTTCACTGATCGCGTTGCGCACATCATCCAGAGCGATGCCGTATTGCAACAAGGCGCCGGGGTCCAGCTGCACCCGCACCGCCGGCAGCGACGCGCCACTGACGCTGACCTCGCCGACACCACTGATCTGCGACAGTTTCTGCGCCAGAATCGAGGCGGCGGCATCGTACAGTTCGCTGGGTGCCAACGTGGGCGACGACAGCGCCAGCCCCATGACTGGCGCCTGGGACGGATTCACTTTGCGGTATTCCGGATTGCCGGGCATGCCAGAAGGCAATTGACTGCGCGCCGCGTTGATCGCCGCCTGCACGTCCCGGGCCGCCTCATTGAGGTCACGGCCAAGCTCGAATTGCAGCACGATCTGCGTGGCGCCCTGATTGCTCGACGAAGTGATCGAGGTAACCCCGGCAATGCTGCCGAGCGCCCGCTCAAGCGGTGTCGCCACCGTCGCCGCCATACTCTCGGGGCTAGCACCGGGCAGGCTCGCCGACACCGTGATGATCGGAAAATCCACCTGCGGCAACGGTGCCACCGGCAGCAGGCGCCAGGCCAGCAAACCGGACAGCACCACCGCCACCGCCATCAGCATGGCGGCGATTGGCCGCTGGATAAAGGCCCGGGACGGGTTCACGGGCGCGCTCCGCCATCATCGGCCAGCGGCGCCGGGCGCCGGGTCAGGCGATCGAAGAACAAATACACCACCGGCGTGGTGAACAGCGTCAGTACCTGGCTGACCAGCAAGCCGCCCACCATCACCAGGCCCAGCGGCTGGCGCAACTCCGCGCCGGAACCGCTGGCCAGCATCAACGGCACGGCACCGAACAGCGCCGCCAGCGTGGTCATCAGAATCGGCCGGAACCTCAGCATGGCGGCACGATGGATGGCCTGACGCGGCGGCATGCCCTGGTTGCGCTGCGCGTCCAGCGCGAAATCCACCATCATGATGCCGTTCTTCTTCACCAGCCCGATCAGCAGCACCACCCCGATCACCGCGATCAGATCCAGCGCCCGGCCGGTCAGCAGCAGTGCCAGCAACGCCCCCACCGTGGCGGACGGCAGCGTGGACAGAATGGTGATCGGATGAATGGTGCTCTCGTAAAGAATGCCGAGCACGATGTACATGGTCAGGATGGCGGCAAGAATCAGCCACAACGTGTTCGACAACGAGGCGCGGAACGCTTCCGCCGCACCCTGGAAACGGCTCTCGATTTCCGCCGGCAGGCCGGCTTCCCGCTGCACCCGTTCGATCACTTTTACCGCATCCCCCAGGGAGGCATCCGGCCCCAGGTTGAAGGAGATGGTGGCCGCCGGGAACTGCCCCTGGTGGTTGATCAGCAGCGCCGCCGGCCGCTGGGTGACGCGCGCCACGCTGGACAGCGGCACCGGCGTGCCATCGGCGGTGGGCACATAGGTGGTCTGCAGCGCCGCCAGGCCGCGGGCATGCTCCGGATCCACCTCCAGGATCACCCGATACTGGTTGGCCTGGGTGAACAGCGTGGCAATCTGACGCTGGGCAAACGCGTTCTGCAGCGCGGTGGCAATGTCGGACACGTTCAGACCGAGCCGGGAGGCGGCGTCCCGATCGATGTCCACATAGGCCTGCCGGCCATCGTACTGCAGATCCGAGGCCACATCGGCCAGTTCCGGTTGCCGCTGCAAGGCGTCCACCAGTATCGGCACCCATTCATTGAGCGTGGCGCTTTCCGGTGTGGTCAGCGTGAACTGATACTGGGTGCGGCTGACCCGGTCCTCGATACTCAACTCCTGCACCGGTTGGAACCAGGCCGTAATACCGTCCACTCCGGCCGCCCGTTCCCGCAGCCTGTCCATCACTTCGAAGGCGGAGCCGTGCCGCTCGCCGTGGGGCGGCAAATTGATCAACATACGGCCGCTGTTGATGGTGGTGTTGGTGCCATCGACGCCAATGAACGACGACAGGCTGGCGACCCCCGGGTCTTCCAATAGTGCCGCCGCCAGCGCCTGCTGACGCTGCGCCATATGCTCGAAAGAGCTGGTCTGCGGGCTCTCCGTCACCACCTGGATGACACCGCTGTCCTGCACCGGGAAGAAATCCTTTTTCACCATCAGGTACAACACCGCGGTGAGAGCAATGGTCGCCAGCATCACCAGCATCGCCAGGGCCTGCCGCTCCAACACCCAGTCCAGCGCCTCGCCATAACGGCGAATCACCCGGTTCATCAGGCCCGGCGCGCTGTCATCATGGCCCGGCGGCCGCTCCAGCATGCGCGCGCTCATCATCGGTGTCAGCGTCAGCGACACCACCAGCGAAATGATGATGGCCACCGCCAGGGTCACCGCGAATTCATGAAACAGGCGTCCGACCACGTCCCCCATGAACAGCAACGGGATCAATACCGCCACCAGCGAGAGCGTCAACGACACCAGGGTAAAACCGATTTCACCGGCACCCTTGAGCGCCGCGTCCAGCTTCGAGGCGCCTTGCTCACGATGGCGGGCGATGTTCTCCAGCATCACGATGGCGTCATCGACGACGAAACCGGTGGCGATGGTCAACGCCATCAGCGACAGGTTATTGATCGAGAAACCGGCCAGGTACATGAATGAGAACGTGCCGACCAGTGACAACGGCACCGCCACACTGGGAATGATGGTGGCGGGAATATTGCGCAGAAACACGAAGGTCACCAGCACCACCAGGGTAATGGCGAACACCAGTTCCTTCTGCACATCGCGCACCGAGGCGCGAATACTCTGGGTCCGGTCGGTCAGCACCGCCACATCCACCGTCGCCGGCAGAGTATTGACCAGTTGCGGCAACAGCTCACGCACGCTGTCCGCGACGTCGATAACATTGGCGCCGGGTTGCCGCTGAATGTTCAGCAACACCGCCGGCTGGGTATCGGCCCAGGCGGCGAGGAAGCGGTCCTCGGCGCCATCGACGATGGTGGCCACGTCACCGAGCCGCAGCGGCGCGCCACCGATCCAGGTGAGAATCAGTTGGCGATAATCCTCCACCGAGCGGATCTGATCGTTGGCGTCAAGCATGGTGGAGCGCTGCGGGCCGTCGAAGCTGCCTTTCGGCTGATTGGTGTTGGTGGCGGCGATGGCGCTGCGCACGTCTTCCAGGTCGAGGCCGTAGGCGGCCAACGCCATCGGGTTGACCTGTACCCGCAACGCCGGCCGTTGCCCGCCGGCCAGGCTGACCATGCCGACCCCGCCCAGTTGCGCCAGCTTCTGCGCCATGCGCGTATCCACCAGATCGTACACATCCGGCAACGGCAGGGTGTCCGAGGTGATCGCCAGGGTCAGAATCGGCGCGTCGGCGGGGTTTACCTTGCGATATATCGGTGGCGTCGGCAGATCATTGGGCAACAGATTGTCGGCGGTGTTCAGGGCCGCTTGCACTTCCTGTTCGGCCACCCCCAGATCCACTTCGAGGGAAAATTGCAGCGTGATCACCGACGCCCCACCGGAGCTGGTGGAGGACATCTGCTTAAGTCCCGGGATCTGCCCGAGACTGCGCTCCAGCGGCGCGGTGATAGTGCGCGCGGTCACATCCGGCCCGGCCCCCGGCTGGAAGGTAAACACCTGGATGATCGGGTAATCCACCTGCGGCAGCGCCGCCACTGGCAACAGCCGCCAGGCCAGCAACCCGGCGGCCAGCAGCGCCAGCATCAGCAGCGAGGTCGCCACCGGACGCAGGATGAATGGCCGGGACAAACTCATCGGCGGCCGCCCCGGGCACGGTCGGGACCACCACCGTTCTGTTCCCGCACCGGCAGGCTGTCGCCTTCCACCAGGATCACCTCACGGCCGTCGCGCAACCGTTCCATGCCTTCCAGAACCACCAGTTCGCCATCGGCCAGCCCCTCGCTGACGGCTATGCGATCACCGTCCACCGGCCCCAGGGTGATCGGCCGCAGCTGGGCTTTGTCATCCTCCAGCACGAACACATAGGTCCCCTGGGAGCCATACTGCACCGCGTCGGTGGGGATGGTCACCGCCTCCGGCAGCGTTCGCAGTTGCAACCGCACATTGACGAATTGATTGGGAAACAGCTCGTTGTGCTCGTTGGTGAATTCCGCTCGCAGCCGCAGGGTGCCGGTGGCGGTATCGATACGGTTGTCCAGGGTGGTCAGGGTGCCAACAGCGATTTGAGTGGCGCCGTTGCGATCCAGCGCCTGTACCGGCATCGCGTTACCAGTGGCGAAGGCGCTGCGCACCGCGTCCAGTTGCGTTTCCGGTACCGTGAAGACCACCGAGATGGGGCGCATCTGGGTGATGGTCACCAAACCATCGGTATCGCCGCTGCTGACCAGGTTCCCGGCATCCACGTTGCGCAGGCCGAGCCGGCCATCGATGGGTGCCTCGATGCGGGTCCAGGACAACCGCAGGCGGGCATCGTCGATCTGTGCCTGCAACGCCTGCCTTGAACCACGCAGCTGATTGACCAGCGCTTCCTGCTGGGTCAGCTGCTGCCGGGCAATGGAGTCCTGTTGATAAAGCGTGCGGTACAGCGCCAGATCCTGTTCCGCGCCGGCCAGCTCCGCCTCGTTCTGACGGTACTGGCCCTGAGCCTGGGCCAGTTGCACGCGGTACGGGTCCGGATCGATCTCCGCCAGCAGAGTCCCCTTGGTCACCTCGGCGCCTTCCTCGAACAGCACCCGTGACAGTTCGCCGTCCACCCGGCTGCGCACCGTCACCGTGTTCAGGGGGGTGACCGTGCCGATCGCTTTGATCCGCACGCTCAGATCGCCGGCCTCGGCGTCCACCGCCCGCACCGCCACCGGCCCTTCCCAGGCGTTACGTGGCATCGGGCCGGTGGGCGCCGACGTGGAATGGGACAGGAAATACCAGAGACCGCCGAGAACGGCAGCGATCAGCACCACCCAGATCAGGCGGGAACGGGTCAATAAAGAGGAACGCGTTTCGGACATGGAGTCGGCACCGGCACAAGGTCAACCCGCCAGCGACGCCGGCGGCCACGCTCGGGCGAACGCAAACACCAACAACCTTGCCGGGCAGGGCGATCAAATGATAACGACTCGCATTTTAGAGAGCGCCTTCCCTCGGGTGCAACCGCGCCCGAGGGAATCCACATTTAATCCACAGTTTGGTAAGGAGTGTAAGGCAGCCTCACGGCCCAGGAGGCATTGGCGTCTCATGATGCGCTGGCACGCCCGCACGCAACACGCTGACACGCTAAACCCCGGCGTGCCAGCGTACATGCGGGCCTCCCTGCAACGGCAAGACAGCAGAGCCCATTCACCAGCAAGCCGGTACCCGCAGCGCGTTCATAACCCAATCGCGGTCCGAGGACCGCGATTGGTGAACACCGGGCGAATCAGCGACTCAGGCCCAGCGCCTTGGCCACTCCGGCGGCATAGGCCGGGTCGGCTTTCTCGAAGTGATCAAGCTGCCGGCGCACGATCTCTTCCGGTACACCGTCCATGGCACGAGCGACGTTACCGAACAGACGTTCCTGTTGCTCCGCCGTCATCAGCCGGAACAGATCACCGGCCTGGCTGTAATCGTCATTGCCTTCCCGGTGATCATAGCGGTCCGCATCACCACTGATGCTCAGCGGCGGTTCCCGGAACGCCGGATCCTCCACCGGACCACCAAAGCTGTTCGGCTCGTAGTTGACACTGCCGCCACCGTTGCCGTCGAAACGCATCCGCCCATCACGGTGGTAACCGTGCACCGGACAGCGCGGCAGGTTCACCGGCAGGCTCTCGTAGTTGACACCAAGCCGGTAACGGTGGGCGTCGGCGTAGCTGAAGATGCGGAACTGCAGCATCTTGTCGGGGCTGTGACTGATCCCCGGCACCACATTGGCGGGGCTGAAGCTGGCCTGCTCCACCTCGGCGAAGTAGTTTTCCGGATTGCGGTTCAGGGTCAGTTCACCGATTTCGATCAGCGGATAATCACCGTGCGGCCAGACCTTGGTCAGATCAAACGGGTTGTAGGGCGTGGTCTCCGCCTCCGCTTCCGGCATGATCTGCACGCACACACGCCAGGTCGGGAAGTCCTTGTTTTCGATGGCGTTGTACAGATCACGCTGATGGGATTCGCGGTCACCGCCGACGACCTCTCCGGCCTCGGCATCGGTGAGACACTCAATGCCCTGCCTGGTCTTGAAGTGGAACTTCACCCAGAACCGTTCGTTGTTGTCGTTGATGAAACTGTAGGTATGGGAACCATACCCGTTCATGTGCCGGTAGCTTTTCGGCAGGCCTCGGTCGGACATCAGGATGGTGACCTGATGCAGGGATTCCGGGCTCAGCGACCAGAAGTCCCACATGTGCGTCGCCGAGCGCAGGTTACTGCGCGGGTCACGTTTCTGGGTGCGAATAAAGTCGGGAAATTTATAGGGGTCGCGCACGAAGAACACCGGCGTGTTGTTACCGACCAGGTCCCAGTTACCCTGTTCGGTATAGAACTTGAGAGCGAAACCGCGCACATCGCGCTCGGCGTCAGCCGCCCCCCGTTCACCGGCCACGGTGGAAAAGCGCAACAGCACGTCGGTTTCGGTACCAGGCTGAAACACCTTTGCCTTGCTGTACCGGGTAATGTCACCGGTCACCTTGAAAGTGCCGAAGGCCGCCGACCCCTTGGCGTGCACCACCCGTTCGGGAATCCGCTCGCGATTGAAGTGGGCATGCTTTTCGAACAACTGCCAGTCCTGCACCAGCAGCGGCCCGCGGGGGCCCGCCGTCAGGCTGTTCTGGTTGTCCGCCACCGGAATCCCGGCGCTGGTGGTCAGGGTCTGTTTCTTCTTGCTCATGATGCCTCTCCTTGGGTTTAACCTGGGGTGGGAGCCTGTTTAGGATGACCCTTCGAGGTTACGACGAACGGAGTGACAAAACGAACAGCAAGACGGCATGAGACCAATAGCCCGCTTCGATCATTGACCTTTAAGCCATAGCGCTTAAGCATGGACTGCCTTTACAGCCCGCCGGCAATCATCGCATGATGCGTTTTTTCATCCGCTCATGAGATTCCAATCCACATGACCTCGACAACCGTGGCCACGGCCTCCTATTCCCGACTGGAAGAGTCGCTCAACAGTCTTACCCACGGAATCGGGGCCGTTCTCAGTATTGTCGGCACGGTGGTCCTGGTGGTGGCCGCCAGTCTGCTCGGCGACCCCTGGAAGATCGTCGGCTTCAGCATCTTCGGCGCCAGCCTGATTCTGCTCTATACCGCCAGCACCCTTTATCACGGTGCCCGCCGCCCGGCCCTCAAGGCGTTCTACAAAATGCTGGATCACTGCGCCATCTTCGCGCTGATCGCCGGCACCTATACACCGTTTCTGCTGGTCAACATGCGTGGCACCGTGGGTTGGGTGCTGTTCGCGGTGATTTGGTCGCTGGCGCTGGCCGGTATCGCTCTGAAACTGGTGTTCGGCAACCGTTACAAACTGGCCCGCGTGGCGATCTACCTGATCATGGGCTGGCTGGTGCTGTTCGCCTCCGGCGAACTGGTGGGCCGGCTCAACGAGGTTGGCTTCTGGCTGGTACTGGCCGGCGGCCTCACCTATACCGGTGGCGTGGTGTTCTATCTGGCCGACCGGCTGCCCTACAACCACGCCATCTGGCATCTGTTCGTGGTCGGTGGCAGCGTTTGTCATTTCCTCGCGGTGTACCACGGCGTGCTGCCCGTCTGATTCCAAGAGCCTGTTCATGATCCTTACGCCGGCATGGTGGCGTAAGGATCATGAACAGGCTCTAACCCCGGCTGTCTCGAAACAAGTCACAGTGAACACCGGGCCGTTTCATTCCGCGTCACTCTTCTCTCTTTCCCCTCGCGCTTTCCCCTCTCCCCCCCCCGCCCATGGGTACCGGGGAATCAGCACGGAAGTTGCATTGACCCGGGGCGCCGAAACCGGCTAATTCCATAATTCCAATAAGAGGTGCTCATGCGATATCCGGTTCTGCTGTCCCCCATGCTGCTTTTGCCCTGCCTTGCCCAAGGCGCCCACCCCATTCCCCTGGAGACGGTGACCGTGACCGCGCCCCGTCAGAGCCAGGCGTTGCTGGAAACGCCGGCGGCGGTCACGGTGGTGGACAGTCAGGCTCACGGCGAGGGCCGTCCGAACCTGCAACTGGACGAGACTCTCAACCGGGTCCCCGGCCTGTTCTTCCAAAACCGCTACAATTTCGCCCAGAACCTGCGCATCTCCAGCCGCGGCTTCGGCGCCCGCGCGCCTTTCGGGGTGCGCGGTCTGCACCTGCGCGTGGACGGTCTGCCGTACACCCTGCCGGACGGCCAATCCCAGGTGGACGCCATCGATCTGGACCGGCTGCGGCAGGTGGAGGTGCTGCGCGGCCCGGCCTCTTCCCTGTACGGCAACGCCGCCGGCGGCGTGCTGTTGCTGAACAGCGACGACGGCGGCAGCCAGCCTCCCGGGGCGCACTTGCGTGTGGCCGGCGGTAGTGACGACTACCACAAGCTCGGCGCGGCCCTGTATCAGCGCGACGAAAATAACGATTACGCGCTTGGTGTTTCCGCCCTGTCCTTCGATGGCCAGCGGCAACAAAGCCGGGTGGAGAAATATCAGCTCAATGGCAAATGGCGGCACGCCCTCACCAATGGCGGGCGCGTCACGACCGTGCTGGAAGTGCTGGACATTCCCACCGCCGAGGATCCTGGCGGCCTGACCCGGGCCCAGGCGCATCAGGATCGTGACCAGGCCTCCCGCTTCGCCAACCTGCTCGACGCCGGCCAGGTGGTGCGCCAGCAACGGCTGGGCTGGGTCTGGGATCAGCCCACGGAGCAAGGCGCCTGGCAGGGTTATCTGCACTACACCCACCGCGATTTCGAACAGCAGTTACCCTTCCCGGGCAGCAGCGAACTGGGCTATGAGCGGCATTTCTACGGCACCGGCCTGCGCTACGCCGGCCAGGCGGGCCAACTCAACTACGTGATCGGCGCCGAGGTGAACCGGCAGGAAGACGATCGAGACCGTTATCAGGTCGGCGCCAGCGGCGAGCGCCAGGGCCGCACCGCCGATGAACAGCAGAACGCCACCGCCGCCGGATTGTTCGCCCAGGCCACCCTGCCACTGAATGAGCACTGGTCCTGGACCTTCGGCGGACGTCTGGACCGGCTGCAGCTGTCCATCGACGACCGTTTGCTGACGGACGGCAACGACGACGGTCATCGGCGTTTCACCGAACGCAGTTACAGCACCGGGTTGAACTGGCGTCTCCATCCCCGCCATCAATTGTTCGCCAACATTGGCTCGGCGTTCGAGAGCCCCACCTTCACGGAATTCGCCAATCCATCCGGCGGCGGCTTCAACCCGGACCTGGAACCGCAGAAAGCGGTGAATGGCGAAATCGGCGCCCGCGGCGACCTGTCCGGCACCGTGCAATATGAACTGACTCTGTTCACCGTGCGCACCCGCGACGAGATCGTGCCCTTCGAGCAGGACGGCCGCACCTTCTATGAAAACGCCGGCCGTACCCGGCGGGACGGCGTGGAACTGGGACTGAGCTGGTTCCCGGACGACTGGAACCGGATCAGCGCCGCCTGGACCTATGGCAATTACCGGTTCCGCCGCTTTCAGGAAGGCGGGGAATCCCTGCGGGACCATCGCCTGCCGGGACTGCCGGAACATCAACTCTACCTGGAATGGCAGCGGGACTATCGCGGCGGTACCTTCACCAGCCTGGAAACTCTGATGAGCAGCTCGGTCTACGCGGAGAACGGCAACCATACCCGTGTCGGCGGCTACGCTCTGGTCAACGGCCGGGTCGGCCACCGCTGGCGGCTCGCCGGCGGCAATCAACTGACCACCTACCTGGCCGCCCATAACCTGCTGGACCGGGACTACTACGCCAACATCCGCATCAACGCCAACAGCGACCGACCGCTGGCCAGCCGCGGCTACTTCGAACCCGGCCCGGGCCGCACCTGGGTGGCGGGAATAGAAGTAAAGCTTTGAAGATAGTTGACAGTTGATAGTGGACAGTTGACAGCGAAAAGAAAAAGATCGCGAAATGGTCTGACCTTTAGCCGCTGTGGGAAGCTTGCTTGCAAGCGAATGGTGTCGCTCAGGCGCTTAATAATATTCGCTTGCAAGCAAGCTTCCCACAGTGATTCAAGATCACCTGTTTTGTTTTTCCGCTGTCAACTGTCCACTCCTTTTAAGGCCTTCTCAACGTCCGCCGCCAGCGCCTCCGGTTTATCCTTGGGGGCGTAGCGACGTACCACACGGCCGCTTTGGTCGACCAGGAACTTGGTGAAGTTCCATTTGATGCCTTCGCTGCCGAGCAGGCCGGGGGCTTCCGATTTGAGGTGGCGATAAAGGGGATGGGTGTCGCTGCCGTTAACGTCGATCTTGGCGAACATGGGGAAGTCGACGCCGTAGTTCTTTTCGCAGAAAGCGCCGATCTCCACCTCATCGCCGGGCTCCTGACGACCGAACTGGTTACACGGGAAACCCAACACCACCAGGCCGCGATTCTTGTAGCGCTCATACAGTGCCTGCAGCCCTTTGTACTGGGGCGTGAAACCACATTTGCTGGCGGTGTTAACGATCAAAAGCACCTTGCCTTTGAAATCGGCCAGGGAACGCTCCTCGCCGTCCAGAGTGACGGCGCTGTAGTCGTAGATATCCACTTGTCTTACTCCTTGGTTCCCCGGCCGATGCGGCGGGCGCACCCGCCGCCCGGCTTATCGGGACAGTAATCGTTTCAGGACGGCCTCGGCCACCACCGTGCTGGATTGCGGGTTCTGACCGGTGATCAGATTCCCGTCCTCCACCACCCGCGGCTGGAACATCTCACCGTTGCGGATTTCCGCGCCCAGTTCACGCAGCCGGTTCTCCAGCAGGAAGGGCATGACGTCGTCGAGCCCCACTTCGTGTTCTTCCTCGTTACTGAAGCAACTTACCACGCGGCCTTCCACCAGCGGCTTGCCCGCGCCGTCGCGGGCGCCCACCAGGGCCGCCGGACCGTGGCACACGGCACTGACCAGCCCGCCCTGTTCCCAGGTACGGTTAAGCACCCGTGCCACCATGGGATGATCCGGCATATCGAACATGGCGCCATGGCCGCCGGGCACGAAGACGCCGGCGAAACCGTCTTCCCAGATGTCTTCCAACGCCCGGGTTTCCTGCAACGCGGCGATCGCCTCCCGCCAGGCGTCCTTCTCGGCATCATCCGGTACCGAGCGCGGATCCACCGGCACCTTGCCACCGAGCGGGCTGGCCACTCGCAGCGGGATACCGGCCTCACGGAACAGGCCATAAGGCACCGCGAATTCCTCAAGCCACAGGCCGGTTTGTTGCCCTTGTCCCATTTGACCGGCGCTGGTCACCAACATCAGTAGGGGTTTGTCCAGATTCATTACTGCTCCTTACTCTGACGACCCAAAGGATTTATGACTTCGACCCGCCGCCGGGGCGAAAAGAGGCTTGACCCCGGCACCGGGTCCACCAAGATGACATCAACGGTATCGGTGGCCCGCCTCACCGATGTAAACGCAGTTGGGGAGCCCCGCTCCTCTCTTCAATGGCATCCAGACCATGCATTGGGAACACCTGCTCAACAAGGAGCGCCTGGGACACCGTGGCGCCAAGGATGAAACCGGGCGTACCGCTTTCCTGCGCGACCACGACAAAATCATCTTCTCCGGCGCCTTCCGGCGCCTGGCCCGCAAGACCCAGGTGCACCCGCTGGCCACCAACGACCACGTGCACAACCGCCTCACCCATTCCCTGGAAGTGTCGTGCGTGGGCCGGACTCTGGGCATCCAGGTGGGTGAACGCTTGGAACGTCTGAAGCTGTTACCGGCAAGCACCAACGCCACCGATCTCGGTGACATCGTGCAATCCGCGTGCCTGGCCCATGACATCGGCAACCCACCGTTCGGTCATACCGGCGAGCGCGCCATCCGCGCCTGGTTCCAGGAGCGGGGCCAGCGTTATCTGGAACTACTCAGTCCCGCCCAACAATCCGATCTGATCTACTTCGAGGGCAATGCCCAGGGGTTCCGCATCCTCACCAAAAGCGAGTACCACCAATACCAGGATGGCATGCGTCTAACCTACGCCACTCTGGCCACCTTTCTCAAATATCCCTGGCTCTCCGCCCAGGCTGGCGAAAGCGGCATCAAGCCGGGCAAGTACAGCGCCTTCGTCTCCGAAGCCGGGGCATTCCGGGAAGTTTGCCAGGCCACCGGTCTGCGCCCGCTGGACGCGGACCGCTATTGCCGCCACCCCCTGGCCTATCTGATGGAGGCGGCGGACGATTTCTGCTACGCCATCATCGACCTCGAAGACGGCCTGGAGATGGATCTGCTGCACTGGGACGAGGTCTACGCTTTGTTGCAACCGGCACTGCCGGACAGCGCCGAAGTCCGTAACCTGGTGCACTCAGGGCTGCGCGACGGCCGCAAAGCGGCGCTGCTGCGCGGCAAGATCATTGAACGCTTCATCGAGGCCGGCGTCGAGGCCTTCATTGCCAATCATCAGCGCTTGCTGGAAGGACGCATGGACGGGGATCTGCTGCACCATTGTGAGCCGGTGGTGCACGATGTGGTGGAGAACGCCAAGCAGCTGGCTCGCGGCAAGGTGTTCGAGCACCCGCGCAAAATCGAACTGGAAATCGGTGCCTTCGAGGTAATGGGCGCTCTGCTCGACGGCCTGATCGACGCGGCCTTGTCCCACGCCCGTGGCACCGCGCGCAATTATCGCCACGAGCGCATCATCGACCTGATCGGCCGCCACAGTTTCCCTGATGACCTGCCAACCCTGCCGGAACAGGAGCGTATTTATCAGTGCATCATGCGGGCGCTGGATTTCCTCTCCGGGATGACCGACAACTACGCCACCTATCTGGCCAAGCAGTTCTCCGGGATGGCGGAAACCCGCTACTGAACCCGATCCCCCCCAAATCGGGAGGTCTCGGAACGGAGCAGCGGCGGCAAGGCTATGAAAGGCTTTTCAATCGGTGAGTGGAACCGCCTCGAAGCCCCCGCCACCGGAGAAACCAACAGTGCGGTAATGTCCCACGGCCATTTTTGGCTTACTCGTTGCATCTTTTATTTTGTGACATAGTTCACAAACAAGAAGGCATTGAGAGTCGAAATGGAAAGCTCAAGTCGACTTCCCTTTTCGGGACGGCAGTACGATGAACTCCTGGATGTGTTGTACGCAACCCCCATGGACCAGAACTACTGGTCCATGTTTCTGGACAAACTGGTACGCGTGAGCCGCTCTCGTTCGGCCCGTCTACTGGTATTGGACCGAGTCGCGGAACAAGTGCAATCCAGTATGAAGATCAATATCGACGACAGCGCTCACCAGCAGTACGTCGATCACTTCGTCAACGCCTGCCCCTGGCGTCCGGAGCTCAAACAGAAACCACCGGGACAGCTCTATTCCACCTATCTGGACTTCTCCTGCCGGCAAAACCGGTTCTACCAGACCGAGTTTTACAACGACTGGGCCCGGGGGCTGGATATCCACCACGGGGTTTGCGGCACCGTTTATCAGAACCGGGACCATACCGTTCAGTTGTTGGTGCAGCGCACCCGTGATCACGGTCCATACCATCACGTCGATACCACCTGGTTCAACGGGCTGGTGCCGCATATACGCCGCGCCATTCAACTGAATCTTGAAGCCGCCGGGCTTCGCCGCCGCGCCCTTGCCGGCGAGCTGGCGGCGCATCGCCCTTTCATCCTGTTGGGCCCCGCCGGCCGTGTCGACTACCTCTGCCAACGGGCGGAGGCCCTATTGGCCAATGAAAATGCCCTGCTCTACCGGAACGGGCGTTTGATGTTCAGGCACCGCCCACTACAGCAACGCTTCCTGCATTCGGTCAACGGCATTCTGACCAGCGCTGGCCGTGATTGGCGGCATGCCGGGGATCTGCTACTGGCGCCTCGTCTCGGCGATCAGCCACTGGCGTGCCTGCTCAGTCCACTGGCACCGGAAGTCGGCCGGATTCTGTTCCCCGTGGAAGGACGGGCGCTGCTGCATTTCCATCTGCCCGAGGAGACTGTTCATGTGGATGAGGAGCACGTCGCCACTCTGTTTGGGCTCACACCCGCGGAGGCCAAGGTGGCCCGCGCCATAGCCGAAGGCGGAACACTGGCCGATCTCGCCGACCGCCAGGGCATTTCGGTGCAAACGGCACGCAGCCAACTGAAATCCGTGTTCCGCAAAACCGGTACGACCCGGCAAAACGAACTGGCCGCCCGCGTCCTCAAGTCTCCCGCCTTGAGCCCCGCCCCTCCGCCCATCACCCTGCCTTGATCAGCCCATGCCCGGGAAGGCAAGGCGGGCGGGCCAGAAGCACGGAACGCCTCGGTTAGTTGATGCCGATGCCAACCCGAGAGGATCAAGCATGATGCAGATCAAGGCCGCTTCCGCGACCAACCCTACAATCGACTCCGATCCCTATTGGCAGTCCCGTGACGGAGTCTCCGATGAAAGTAACCGCCTTTTCCCTGGCCGCCCTGGCGGCCGCTTCCCTGAGTCCTGGTCTGGCCCTGGCGGCGGACGCCGAGACCCTCTATCAAGCCAAGGCCTGCGTGGCCTGCCACAAGATCGACGGCCCCATGGTCGGCCCGTCCTATCAGGATGTGGCGAAGAAATACGCTGGTCAGGACGGCGCCGCCACCACCTTGGCAAAACACATCAAGGAAGGCAGCCAGGGCATCTGGGGCGCCATTCCAATGCCACCGAACGCGGTGACCGATGAAGAAGCCAAAACCCTGGCCGAGTGGATCCTGCAGCAGAAATAGGACCACCGAAGACGCCGTCCCTCGGTTTGGGGAAGCTCTGGCGCCTGACCACTGAATCCATGGGCATATCCGGTCCATCGATCTTGGAGGCATGAACTTGCCCCGTATTCGCGAGCAAGCTCGCTTCCCACGAAGGGAACTACCGAGCCGCTGTGGGAAGCTGGCTTGCCAGCGAATCAGCCTATAGGCGTGCCCTGATCAATGATGCCCGGCCATGGGCGCCGAGGGGCGCCATAACGCGGGCTCCAGTTCCTTGAATTGATACACCCGGCCGCCGTGTCGTCCGGCCCAGTCCTCGGCCGCCGCTTTCTCGGCGAAGGACGCCACGGTCACCCCCATCGCTCCCGGCAAATCACCGCCAATCACGAACCAGGCTTGGCGCGCGTCGATCAAATGAGCGTCATCAGGCCGGTTCCAGTCTCCACGCGCCATGTCGTGGACATAAAGGTGGGATTCCCCCACCTGATTCTCCGGTTGATGCCACCAGCCGAGCATTTCCGCCACCGAACAGAAACGGCGCACCTGATGCGCCGACACCGCCTCCCCCTTGGGGCCCGGAAAATCCGCTATGATCATGCCACAAACATGGCACTCATCATCGGCATGAAAGGGCACCGGGCCCAGCACCGCCGACGAGGGTTCCTCACAGCCCGCCAACACCAACAACATCAGCAGACCGAACCCGATTCCCGATTTTCCCATGGTGTACCTCATACCCGACGACGAAAAAGAACCCCTGCCAACCCCAACGGCAGCAGCACCCACAACCCCAGAACGCCCCAAAGCCCCCAGACCGGCATGGGCAATTCCCGGCCCAGGGCCAGCACGCCGGTAATCTCCGCGCCGGCGTCGAAGCCGCTCAGGTTGATCAGCCGGTACAGATCGGTGGGGCTGCACAGCAGCACCCAGGGCAAAGACTGCGGACTGAAACGCCCCTCGCTGAGCACCAGCAGCGCCAGCAGCAGCCAGTCGAACACCAGCACAAAGAAGAACCATACGGCCAGGGCCAGTCCGGCGGCGGTGGATTTTTCCCGCACCCGGCAACTGAGCACATAGGCCATGGCCAGGAACACCCAGCCCAGCATCATCGACGACACCGCGAAACGTGCGAAGGCGCCCACCAGCACCGTCGTTGGCACGCCGTCCACCCCGACCAGAATAGCCACCAGGGCGGCACCGAAGCCGGCCACCGTGGCCAGGGCCAGAATCAAGCCATGCCCGACGAACTTGCCGAGCAGCAATTGCTCCCGCCCCAGCGGATAGGACAGCAACAGCAGCAGAGTGCCGGCTTCGTCCTCACCGACGATGGCGTCGTAGGCCAGCATCAGAGCGATCAGGGGGATCAACAGAGTGGCCAGGGTAGAGAGACTGGCCATGGTGGCGGGCACGTTGGTGAATCCCACCGTGCCCGAGGCGGCGGCGCCAAACCAGGCGATCCCCACGGCGAGAACGGCGAAGAGAACGCTGATGGCCAGCAGCCAGCGGTTGCGCAGTGCGTCCCGCAATTCCTTCATGGCAATGGACCACAATACGGTCACACTGTCTCCCTCCGTTGCTCATCAACTCCAGCCTGGAAATGACGATAGAGGTCTTCCAGGGACGGCGCCCGCACTTCCACGTCCACGGTTTCCGGCTGGCTGGCCAGAGCGCGCAACCAGGCCATCTTGTCTTTCGCCGCCACGGTTCGCTCGTATCGGAGCGTGCGCCCCTGAGGGTCCACCCGCAGACTGGTCAAATGCCAACGCAGTCCGGCCTCTCGCTGTAGTTCCGGTAGACTGCCCAGCGCCCGAAGCCGGCCCTGGCACAAGATGGCGGCGCGATCGATATAGCCCTCCACCCCGGCCAACACGTGGGAGCACAACACCACCGCCGTGCCCCGGCGGCGCAGATCATCGATCAGAGCGTACAGTTCCGCGGTGGCGATGGGATCCAGGCCCACCGTGGGCTCATCCAGTAGCAACAGCCGAGGCTCGCCGAGCAACGCCTGGGCCAGGCCCAGACGCTGACGCATGCCCTTGGAGTAGGTACGGACCCGACGATCCGCGGCGTTCGTCAGGCCCACCTGATCAAGCAGCCCCGCGATACCGGACACCGGTGTGCCTTTCAATCGGGCAAAGTAAGCCAGAGTCTCCCGCCCACTGAGTTGCGGATAGAAGCTGACGCTTTCGGGCAGATAGCCAAGCTCGCGGCGGGCCCGCGCTTCGCCCGCCGGCACGCCCAGCACCCGCACCTCACCGGCATCCGGCCGCAATACACCGAGAATCAGTTTCATGGTGGTGGTCTTGCCAGCGCCGTTATGACCGAACAGACCGAGCACTTCCCCTTCCCCCACCGTCAGGCTCAGGTCGTGCAATACCGTGGTCCGACCATAGCCGTGCCGCACCGAGCACATCTCAATGGCTGTCATGACAGAGCTCCGCGGCGGTCTCATCCGCCGTCATCAAGGGGTGGCTGTCGCGCACGCCCGGTGAGCGTGTTACCGGGAACGCACTCTGCGCCCAGCGCAGCAGGCTCACGGATGGGCTGCTCATCAACAAGCGAGCCTGGGGGTATAACCACAGCAGCCGGTCCAGATCATCGTTGGGCTGATACGGCACGTCGCCGATACCGTCACCGTCACGGTCCCAGCCCAGGTAGTCGCTCCAGTAATTGCCCCTGCCGTGTCGCGACCACTCCTGGGTACGGGTAGCCACGTACTTCACCTGTTGTTGATTGACGATGAACCGGTTGCCACTGAGCTGGTTGTCCTCGGAGCCGGCGGTCAGATGGATCCCCAGGGTGCTCTGTTCAAAGCGGTTATCGGTGATGTCGTTGTACAGTGAGTTGTAAACGAACAACGCCTTGCCCTCGGCGCCGCGGATCATGGCGTCGCCGGTGGCTCCCCGGCGCACGCCGCGGATGTGGTTGCCGCGCAATGTGGAATAAGTGATGTAGTTCATCAAAATGCCGTAGTTCTGGTCATTCTCGGAGCAGTTGCCTTCCACCCACAGCGCACGGCTTTGCATCAGGGCATACCCTGTTCGGGTGCGCCGGGTGACGTTCCCAACCACCTTGTTGTCATGGGAAAACATGTAGTGAACGCCATAGCGCAGGTCCTCCAGCACATTGCCTTCCAACCGGTTGCCGTTGGAGGTGTCGATGTAGATGCCATCGCGGGTTTCACGCACGTAATTGCGGGACACCACAGCACCGCGTACGGCGTACAAATGAATGCCATTGCCACGATCCTGGGAGCGTAACGCGGGCTCCCCTTGAATATGGTTGCCGGTCACGGTCACATCGGCGGTGCCGTCCACCCAGATGCCGAAGCCCGGACCGGTGAGCCGGTTGTTACGCAGAGTGGCTCCGGAGGCCTGCTTCTCGATAAACACCCCGGCGTCCATGGCGGTGAGATCCTTCCCCCAGTTACGCAATGCGCAGCCGCTGACCGCCACATTGGCGGCGGCGATGGTCAGGCCATTACCCTGGCCTTCGGCGTCCAGCACCGCGCCGGGATCGCAAACCACCTCGGTGCCTTCCTCATCGATGCGAAAACGCCCCCGGTGAATCCCCGCCGGCACACGCCAGCGGTTCTCCTCCGGGGCCGCCGTCGCCGCGGCGATAAGGTCGCGGGATGACATCCCGGCCTGGGCCGCCATGCCGGACACGCCCCACAGTGCCAGGCAACACAACCCGATTCGGCTCAGTTCCCCCATCACCACACCCGCACCGCCGCGCTCCCTTCCCCTTGCAATCAGGCTTTCTCCACCAGCATCCGCCCGACCATCTCCATATGCAGGGCATGACAGAACCAACTGCAGTAGTACCAATGCACGCCGGGTTTATCGGCGACAAAGGTTATGGAGGACGTTTGTTGCGGACTGATTTCCATGCTGACACCATGGTTGGTCATCACGAAGCCGTGGGAAACGTCCTCGATGCGATCGAGGTTGGTGATGGTCACCGTGACCTCATCCCCCTGTTTCACCTTGAATTCGGTCAACCCGTAGGCCGGCGCTATGGAGGTCATATAGACCCGCACCTTGTTGCCCTCACGAATCACCTTGTTGTCCTGTTCCAGGGTGATGCCGTCTTTCTTCGCCCGGGCCACGGTGGTGGCGAAAAACGGATCGTTCCGTTCCCAGATTTTTTTCGTCTTGATCTGGTCACGGCGCACCAGAATGCAGTCGTGGGGCTCGGCGAAGGTGGGGCCATCGTGCACCAGTTTCATTTCCTCGCCGGAGATGTCGATCAATTGATCGTTTTCCGGGTGCAACGGACCGGTGGGCAGGAAACGGTCCTTGGAGAACTTGCTCAACACCACCAGCCACTTGCCGTCCGCGTCCCGGCTTTCGGTCAGCGAGGCGTGGTTATGGCCCGGCTGATAGTGCACATCCAGTTTTTGCTTGATGTAGTTGGTCTTTTCCCCTTTATAGGCACGGATCGCCTCTTCGATATTCCACTTCGCCACCTGGCTGTCGATGAACAAGGTGGTATAGGCGTTACCGCGACCATCGAAGGTGGTATGCAGCGGCCCCAAACCCAGCTCCGGCTCGC
Organism: Alcanivorax sp. 24; assembly: GCF_004360225.1. Lineage (GTDB taxonomy): Bacteria > Pseudomonadota > Gammaproteobacteria > Pseudomonadales > Alcanivoracaceae > Alloalcanivorax > Alloalcanivorax xiamenensis. Next base: position 17,819 of record NZ_SNUA01000001.1, on the reverse strand, counting down.
CCACGACCACCTCCCTGGGCTCCTTGAGCTTGCCGCCAAACAGCTGATCCAGCCGGGCGATCTCAATGATGGTGCAGGTGGGCGAGAGCTTGCCGTTGGCGATGAAGTACCTGCCATCCGGAGACGTATTCAAACCGTGCGGATTTTTCGGTACCGGGATGTAGCGGGTCAGATCCGATCCGTGCCGGCCATCCACCACCGGCACTTTGCTGTCCCCCAGAGTGGTGAACTTGCCGGCCTTGATGGCGGCCTCGATGCGCGGAATATTGAACACCACCACCCAATCGCGCTCATTGCGCATCATGCCGCCCAGGTCCGTGGCCTTCTCCGAGTTGTAACAGGTGGACGCGGCGTACTTGCCGGTATAGTCGGCATCGGTGTTATCCAGGTTACCGTCGACGATAACCTGGAACGCCATTTCCATCCGCTCCGCGTCGATGGCGTTGAACATGGTGTAACTGCCATCGTCCTGGATATCGAAGGACGAACCGTCATTGGGATGCGGGATGATGAATTCCGCGTTGGCGAACACGTATTTGGTGTGCGGCACTTTCTGCAGGCGTAGACCGTGGATCGCCTGCACGTTGGGCACCGTCAGTATGCGGTCGCACTTCATGATATCCAGACGGACGCGCGCCACCCGACTGTTGGCCTTGTCATTGATGAACAGGTATTTGCCGTCATAACGGCCATCCGTCATGGAGATATGCGGGTGGTGACTGTCGCCGTTGAGGTAACGGGCACTGTCGCCGAGCACCTGTTTGCTTTCATTGGTCAGTCCCCAACCAGTGGCGGAATCCACGTTGAACACCGGAATCCGCAGCAGCTCACGCATGGAGGGTACCCCCAGTACCCGCACCTCGCCGGAGTGGCCACCACTCCAAAAGCCGTAATACTCATCCAGTTCACCCGGCCCCACATGGGTCCTGGCCATGGCCTCCTTTACCGAGGCGGCCCAGGTTTCCCGTGTCATCACCACGCCACCCAGCGTCGCGGCACCGGCCAGGGCGGCGCCACCGAGGGTTCCGGCACCGAGGAATCCGCGCCGGGTCAGCCCTCCGCCCGGGGCGCTCCCGTTGTCGTCATTGAACTGATCGTGTGTCATTGTCGTTTCTCCGTTGTGTGCGGCCGGTGCGCCGGCCTTCAACCTTCTTCCAGTTGCAAGGCGGGAATACGTTCCACCTCGGGGATGCTCCGCCTTCGTCCGCCGGCCCGTTTTTTCTTCAGGATCAGCGGCGGGCATTTTTCTTCGTTGTGGTAGGTCATCTGGCAATCCAGGCAGTAGTGGCACTCGTTGACGTTGATACGCCCATCCGGATGAATGGCCTGGATCTCGCATTCCTTTGCGCACAGCTGACACGGGTTGCCGCATTCCTTGCGCCGCTTGAGCCAGTCGAACAGTCTGAGTTTGCTGGGCACCGCCAGCGCCGCGCCCAGAGGACACAGGTAGCGGCAATACACCTTGCGGGTGAACAGGTTCATGACCAGCAGGGCCACCGCGTACAGCACGAACCACCATTGGCGGTCGAAGTGCAGAGTGAAGGCGGTTTTGAACGGTTCGATCTCAGCGAAGCGCTCCGCCGTGGCCATGGACTCCAGCGAGAGACCGAACAGGGCCAGCAGGATCAGATACTTCACCGCCCACAGCCGTTCGTGCAGAGCAAACGGCAACTCGTACTGAGGAACGCGGAGCTTGCGGGCGGCTTCGTTGAGCAGTTCCTGGAGAGCGCCGAACGGACACAGCCAGCCGCAGAACACCCCCCGCCCCCACAGCAACACGCTGGCCGCGGTGAAAGCCCACAACACGAAAATCACCGGATCGCTGAGGAACAACCCCCAGTGGAAATCCTCCATCACCGCGTGGGCAAAGGTCAGCACATTGACCACGGACAGCTGGCCCAGGGCGTACCAGCCGATGAAAACCACGGTGAACAGCAGGTAGGCCCGCCGCAGCCAGTGCAACTGACGCGGGTGCCGGGCCAGCCGGTCCTGCAGAAACAGGATCACCAATAGCAGTCCCAGAGCAGCCGCGATGACCGCCACTTGAAACTGCTTCTGGTACCAGATCCTCACCCACACCGGAGCCTCCTCCGGGGCCGCCAGCGGCTCCGGCCGCTCCAGGTAGGCTTCCGGCGTGGAGTAGGGCAGCTCGAAGCTGGTGAAGATGCCGCTGACCGGACCGGTCTGCCGGCGCACCAGCAGTTCCAGGGTCCAGGGGCTACCCGGGTCGAAACGGTGCTCCGGGCGGATAATAAAGATCGCCATTTCCGGGAAATCCGGCATGCCGGCGGCATAGACATCGGATAACCGCTGATAGTCCAGATCCCGGAAGCTGATGATGGCGCCGTTCTGGCGCAGTTGGACCCGGTCGAAGATGCCGCCGCGCACATAACCGGAGCCCTTGAACGAGTAGCGTCCGTCGGCCAGCACAGCGATCGCGTACTCGCCCTCCCCCAGTTCCCCCATCAAGGCCTCGTAGCCGGGTTCGCCCAGCAGGCTGACGCCCACCTCCGGCGGGTTCAGCAAGCCGGTATACAGTTCGATGAAGACGTCGTCGCGCTGGTCAGGAGCGGTCCGCGCCATTCCTTCCGCCTCGGTGCCACGAAAGGCCTCATCCACCTGCCCCCGGGTCAGATACAGCCGGCGCAGAGCCCCCTTCCCAGCCAGTTGCTCCCAGCCCGCCACCGTGGCCTTGCCTGCGCGGATGCGCGCCGGCTGGCGCCGGGCGGACGGCGCCTCGATCAATCCCAGCGACACCGCCACCTTGCGCGCCGCGCCCATGATGGTTTCGTTGACCACCATGACGGTCACCGTGGCCCCACTCACCGCGTCGATGGCCACGGTCCCGGCATCCCGGGACCTCCCTACCACCACCCGCTGGCCGGCGCCGACACCGGCATAGTGCGCGCTGAAATCGTGAAGTTTCTGTTCCGGGATCCCGACCAGAAGGATCGGTTCGTGATGCTCCACCACATGGGCGTCGAGAATGACGCTCTCAGGGTCCATCACGATTTGCACGTTGATGGGCTTGCCGGAATAGGCGGGGATATTGACCACATCCTGGCTGTAAAACAGATAACCAAGAAGGCCGCCATTTCGGGACAAGGTACGGACCTGGAAGTCCCCTTCCGGCTCGGACCAATCAGCACCGGGAAACAGTGCTTCCACCCGCTGCCGATCCAGATCCGCCAGGGCGGGCGAACACAGCCAGGTGCCGACCAGACACAGTAAGGTCAGCCATCCCCCCTTCCAGCGGGAAAATAACGACATTGCACGCCCCATGACATGTATTTCGGGAGCATGTTAAATGTCGTGCCGCCAGCAGGACTGACATGTATCAACTTGAAGAAGGAAAATCAGAATGCCGCTATCGGCGCCGGACCTGATGCAGAAGTGGCTACGGAGCCGCTGTGGGAAGCGGCCCGGGCGGCGCTCCGCTTGGCCGCGAATGCCCCCGGGCCATTGGCCATTCGCTTGCCAGCAAGCTTCCCACAGCGGCTTGGTAGCATGATCTGGGAGCCAGCCTGCTGGCGAATCGGCGTATCAGTGAGCTTGCAGGGCACCATAGAAGCTCTCACAGCGGCTTCGTTGAAGAGGCTCTTCCGGGACATCACTCGATCAGCGGCAGCCGATGCTCCAGACTGGCCGCGCGCACCGCATCGGGAATACGGATTTCCGTGGCCAGGGGAAGGTGGTCCGAGAGCAGACAATCCTCCAACACACGACTGTGCCGCACCTGCAGTTCCGGTGTGGCCAGGATATGGTCGATATGGCGATCCGGCGCCCAGCTGGGATAGGTCTGCAAATCGCCTTCCACCAGTTCCAGACCCAGATCGGTCAACGGCGAGGCAATGAGATGCTCCGGCCGGCAGTTGAAGTCGCCCATGATCAGACTGTAACGGTAGGGCTGCAGCAGACCGGCCAGATAAGACAACTGGGTATTACGTATCTTCTCGCCCAGTGCCAGGTGGCACACCGCCACCACCAGCGGTTCCACCGGATGGCCGAATTTGATCACGATGGCGCCCCGGCCGGGCAGACCGGGAAGAATGTGGTCTTCCACCGCGTAAGGCGGCATGCGGCTGAGTAACCCATTGCTGAACTGCCCCAGGCGCCCCAGATTACGGTTCAACTGCTGATGCCAGAACGGGAAATCCGCCAGGCTCGCCAGATGCACCAATTGGTTGAGGTTGCGCGAGCGCAAGCTGCCACCATCCACTTCCTGCAGGCCCACCACATCGAAATGACGCACCACGTCGGCGATCTGCTCGATGATCTCCACGCTGCGCGGGTGCGCCACCAGATGCTTCCAACTGCCTGTCACATAATCCCGGAACCGACTGGTGCCAATACCCGCCTGAATGTTGAAGCTGAGAATCTTGAGGGTGTCGTTGGGTACTGACACCTCACGTACCCGCCGGGTGCGGCGGTGCCCCTCCCGGGCCAGGGAAAAACCCGACGGTCGGATTTTCCAGTTCTGATAGGCGTTACGGGCACGTTCCAGCAGCATGGCGTTGCTTACTTCTCACTTTCCTTTTTGATCAGGAAGTCCACCACATCGAACATCTCGGCGTTGTTCTTGAGGTTATCCCGCATCACCGCGTACTTGCCAGCCACCACCAGGGACGGCACGCCACGAATCTGATACTCACGGGTCAGTGCATCCGCCTCACGAACCTTGGTGGATACCGCGAAGGAGCCATACAGGCTGTTGAACTTGTCGCGCTCCACACCGTACTTCTCAAAGAAGCCGGCCAGGGCGTCCGCGTCGAACAGGCGCTCACGATGCATATGAATGGCATCGAACAATGGCCGGTGAATCTCTCCGGTCAGCCCCTGGGACTCCTCAATGAAATAGGCCCGGGCCAGCGGCTCGGCGTGTTGCATGAACAGTACCGGGGTGCGCACATAGGCGGCCGCTTCCGGCTTGTTCTTCAGCCAGCTGTCCACGGTGGGTTCCAGGGAATAGCAGTGCGGACACATGTAGGAGAAGAACTCCCGCACTTCCACCTTGCCGGAGGGGACACTGGTGGTGCCGGGGTTGTCCAGCACCCGGTAATGCACCCCTTCCTTGTATTGAGGCTGCCCTTCCTGAGCCATCACGGTGGCGGACATCATCAGCCCCAGGGACATCAGCAGGGCGCTAACCATACGCAGCATGAAATTCTCCTTGTTGTCACAGCTTTAGCGAGAACCGAAACCAATAAGAGTCACGAACTCCCCCCTTGGTTCCCGTTTCAATGATAGAGGGTCTTTTTGTATCACAGTAGTGAAGGCTTGGCGCGCGTCAGTGGCAATCCGAGGAGGGGTTACCATGGGCGACGAACCATGAAAAAGGTTCCTCGCGGTTTAGCGGGAAGGGTCGCTCCGGTGGGGGCTCCCGTATTGCCCGCTTACCTCGAAGACCTCCATTCAGAGGTGGCTACAGCGCCGCTGTGGGAAGAAGCCCGGGCGGCGCTCCGCTTAGCCGCGAAGGCCCTGGGCCGATGGCGATTCGCTTGCCAGCAAGCTTCCCACAGCGGCTTCGTGGCAGATCCGTGGGAGACCCGCTTGCTGGCGAATTCCGGCCCTCTGGTGTTGGGATATTCGCTTGCCAGCAAGCTTCCCACGGCGGCTTCGTGGCATGACCCGTGGGAGCCCAGCTTGCTGGCGAATAGAGCGGCTTGGTAGCCCCTTCCGGTTACAGACCCGTGCCCATGATTGAAGCGCCGTGGCCCACTAAACCGCGATGAACCATAAAAAAGGCAGCCGAAGCTGCCTTTCTTCTCGCGCGGGAGCGGGATCACTCTCCGGTGGACAACCCATTGAGGAAGCTGGCTACCGCTTTGATTTCCGCGTCGCTCATCTTGGCGGCCACGGTACGCATCATTTCCTGCGGGTCATTGGTGCGCTTGACCACATTGTCCCCCAGATCACCCCGGCCGGCGGCACGGAACGCCTTCAGCTGGATTTCCAGATACTGGGCGTGCTGACCGGCCAGGGACGGGAAGCCGGCGGCGTCGACACCTTCACCGGCGGGGCCGTGACAGCCGGAACAAGCCGGGATGCCATCAGCGATCACGCCACCACGATAGATCCGCTCGCCTTCTTCCACCAACTCCGGATCGGCCTGCCCCACCTTGATGGTCTGGGCGGAGAAGTACGCCGCCAGGTCGGCCATGTCCTGTTCGCTGAGGTTGGCCACCATCGGCGCCATCAGCGCGTTCTGCCGGTCGCCGGCCTTGAACGCCTGAATCTGCTCGACAAGGTATTTTTCGCCCTGTCCGGCGAGGCTGGGCCATTCACCGGAAGGGGAGTTGCCGTCAGGGCCATGACAGGCCGCGCAGGGCTGGGATTTTTCCTTGCCGGCATCAACATCACCGGCTGCCATGGCATGGGAAACCGCCGTAGCGGCTAGCAGCACGAACAGCTTAAGACACTTCATGGCCCTTCCTTTAAAGCAGCGTGTTATTTTGTCATATGCTCGATCAGAGCGCGGTATTCTTCGTCGGAGCAGTCACTGCACATGCCGCCCGGCGGCATCGCCTTGAACCCCTCTTTGACGTGCTTCACCAGCGTATCCATGCCCTTCTCCATACGCGATTCCCAGGCGGCCTGATCCCCGGTCTTGGGCGCGCCGGCGGCCCCGGTGCTATGGCAGTAAGTGCAGCTCTGATCGTAACGCTCCTGCACCGTGGCGGCGCTGGCGCCCACGGCCATGAACATCAGGGCGAACCCCGCGAGCAAACCCTTCATGCAATACCTCCCAATGGGCTGGCGTCATGCTGGCGACAGGCGCGTCTCTAAATTTGCCTTTAAAGACAAACACCTGTAGAAATCCCGCCACGCGCCACACGCGTGACGGCGCGCATTATATACTACGGGCTCGCCTCCGTCATATCCCTCGTTTATGCATGGGTATTCGCGGAGACAGGGCGATGCCCTTCATTGATGCTCGTGACCGGACCGCCATGCCATTGCATCCCGCTCAACGTCTTTTGCACCAGGCCGCTTTCCTGAAAAGCGCGCAAATCGTCGACCAGTGCCCCCCCGACGAGGGCCTGGAGGTGGCGTTCGCCGGGCGTTCCAACGCCGGCAAGTCCAGTGCCATCAACCGCCTTACCGGCCAACGCAGTCTCGCTCGCACCTCCAAAACACCGGGCCGGACCCAGTTGCTGAACTTTTTCACCCTGGACGAGCAACGCCGGCTGGTGGATCTCCCCGGCTATGGCTACGCCAAGGTGGACAAAGCCGTGCGCATGCAATGGCAGGAGCATCTGGACGACTACCTGGCGCGCCGTGAATGCCTCGCCGGTCTGGTGCTGCTGATGGACATCCGCCATCCGCTCCGGGAATTCGACCAGTTGATGCTGGAATGGTCCGCCCGCTCCGGAATGCCCCTGCTGATCCTGCTGACCAAAGCGGACAAATTAAAGTTCGGCGCCGCCAAAAGCGCCTTGATGCAGGTCACCAAGACCCTCAAGGACCATCGCGCGCCCCTGCGGGTGCAGTTGTTTTCCGCTACCTCCGGGCAGGGTTGCGAGCAGGCCTGGGACCAACTGGCCGAGTGGCTGCGAATCGAGGACGACGCCTCTTCCGGAATCTGACCGAAACTGCCCATTTGTGTCACCCGGTGCCCAATTTTGTCGGCCTCTCGACCCAGAGCATTTCCGGTCACGCCCCGGCAGTGAGCACCAACTCTTTGATTTAAAGGCATTTTTCTCGGCCCCACGAAACTGGCACAGCCCTTGCTCCTTATCTGGGTGCAATACCGGCCCGGACCGGGGCATCGAAACGGGTACCGCCAACACATCGCTGGGGGGCGATTCAGGGCGGTGCCCCCGCCAAGGTCCAGGGAAGGGTGTGACCGCCGGAGACGGGGGTCATAAAAGAAGGGGGGAAGTCCGGAACCTGGATTTCGGGCAAAAAATCGCCGGGAGCAATTTTTGACGTTGCGTCAGCAACGGCCCGGCAGGGTGACCGCCATGGAAGGCGGGCTACAAAAAAAAATCCCTGGCAGCAATTGGGGGGGAAGGGAACGACTTCGCTGCCAGGGAGGCTTGCCGCCCCAGCCTCCTGGGGAAGAGGCTGGGGTGTCCAGAAGCTACGAACCGGCGAGGGTACTGGGGGATCGGGGGTTACCAGTCCGTAGCTGTAAATTAAGACGGTTCCATCTCAACGAAAGTTCCTGCCGGTTCCATCTTTTACAAATTTCATGATGGGGATCACAGGCTGGCCCGAGGGCTCCCGCACGAAGGCCGCTGTGTCCCCTTTTTTTGCATAAATTCCGAGGCCACTACGGAGCCGCGGTGGGAAGCGCCCCGGGCGGCGCTCCGCTTGGCCGCGAATGTCTCTGAGCCGTTGCCCATTCGCTTGCAAGCAAGCTTTCCACAGCGGCTCCGTAGCAATACCGTAGCGATGAACAACGGCCTCTAGGCCGCTACTGCTTCCAGGGCTTGCCGCGGGTGTCCTCGCGGTACTTGAGCTCCCGGTGCATGGCCGCCTTGGCCAGCATGTGCGCCGACACCGGTGCCGAAATAAACAGAAACAGAGTAATCAGAATCTCATGGAGGTGCAGGGTGTGTTCACTCCAGGAGAAGTACACCAGGGACGCCATGATGGTGCCACCCACGCCCAGCGTGGTGGCCTTGGTCGGACCATGCAGACGCAGGAAGAAATCCGGCAACCGCACCAGTCCCAGGGAACCGATCAGCGCGAACACCCCGCCAATCAGCAGGAAGATCGCGGTGATGTATTCGATCACGATATCCATTCAAGCTCCTTCGCGGCTTATTCGATGATGTCGCCACGGGTCATGTACTTGGCCACGGCCACGGTGCTGACAAACCCGATCAGGGCAATCAGCATGGCCGCCTCGAAATACAGCTTGCTGCCACTGGACAAACCATAGAGCACGATCAGCGCGATGCTGTTCACGTACATGGTGTCCAGCGCCAGCACCCGATCCGGCAGGCTCGGCCCCCGCAGCAGACGGTAGAGATTCAACAACTGGGCCACCACGAACAGTCCGAACGCGATGGCGATGACCGTTTCTAACATTCGAAGATCTCCTTGAGACGCCGCTCGTAGCGCTGTTTGATCTGGCTCACCAGTACCGCCTCGTCTTCAACATGCAGGGCGTGCACCAGCATACGGCTGGCATCGGCGCTGATGTCCGCGCTGACCGTGCCCGGCGTCAACGACACCGTACTGGTGAGCAGGGTGATGGCGAAGTCGTCCTTGATGTCCAGCGGCACCTCGACGAACGCCGGGCGCAAATTCTTCGGCGACCCCAGAATGCGCCGGGCCACCGACAGATTGGCGACGACGATGTCCCAGTGCACCATCAACACGAACAGCACCAGTTTGTGAAAATTGCGCAGCCTCGGCACATTGGGCCAGAACGGCAGGGTACCCAGCGGCAGCACCGTCGCCAGCACCATGCCAAGCACCAGGTGGCCGGCACTGAAGCCGCTGAGCAGCAGCCACATCAGCAGCAGAAACACACTCAGAGTCGGGAACGGGTAAAGTTTGCGGATCATTGTGCACCTCCCGGATAGCCCAGGACCGCGTGGATATACAGATCCGGCTGCGCCCACTGGGCCGCGACCGATTCCGTGACCGCCGACAACGGCCCACCCAGCAGCACCATCGCCGGTGCCATGGCCAGTAAAACGATCACCGCGGCCAACCGCCCCTTGTTCAGCACCACATTCGCCGTCGGCTCTCCGGCGCGCCAGAACAAAGTGGAGCCGGCGCGGCTGAGGCCGACCACCGCCAGCAGGCCACCCGCCAACAGCAGCAGCCAGTACAAGGGCGCGGGCACCGCCTGCAACAGCATCACTTTGCCGAGAAAACCGGACAACGGCGGTAACCCCGCCACCGCCACGGCACCGATGAAGAACAGCGCCCCCAGCAGGCCCGCCGCCGGCGGACGCGGCCCCGCCATCAGGGCGTCGCCAACCTCTCCCCGCCCCCGCGAAACCAGATCGGCGAGCAGAAACAGGCCGGCACAGATCAAGGTGGAATGGAGCAAGTAAAACAGCGCGCCGCTGATCGCCTCTTCAGTACCCCAGGCCAGGGCCGCCACCAGCGTCCCCACCGACATTACCACCAGGTAAGCCACCAGTTCCCCCAGTCGGCGGGCGCCAAACACCCCCACCATGGCCAGTCCCAAGGTCAACAAGGACACCACCCACAGCGCCATGTCCCCCAGGCCCGCCAGGGCACCGTCACTGAACGCCAGGCCATGCACCCTCAGCAACGCATAGATGCCCACCTTGGTCATCACCGCGAACAACGCGGCGACGCCAGCGGTGGCGCTGGCGTAGGTGGCCGGCAACCAGAAGTAAAGCGGAAACAGCGCCGCCTTCAGACCGAACACCACACACAGCAGCAAACCGGCCACTTTCACCAGGGTCAATGCCGGGCCTTCCAGTTCGGCGGCCCGCGCGGCGAAATCCGCCATGTTGAGGGTACCGGTGGCACCGTAGATCAGTGACAGCGCCAGCAAGAACACCGCGGAACCGATCAGATTGAGCACCACATAGTGCAACCCGGCGCGCACCCGTGCCGGCCCGCGCCCATGCAGCGCCAATCCATAAGAAGCAATCAGCAGGACCTCGAAAAACACGAACAGATTGAACAAATCGCCGGTAAGAAAGGCCCCATTGATGCCCATCAACTGCATCTGGAACAGCGAGTGGAAGTTGGGGCCCAGGCGATCGTCGCCATGGCTGGCGTAGAGCAGTGCCGGCACCGCCAGCACCGAGGTCAGCAGCACCATCAGCGCACTCAGCTGATCCAGAACCAGCACGATGCCGAACGGCGCCGGCCAGTCCCCCAGCGAATACACCTGAATATCGCCGGTGGCGGCTTGCCGGAACAGCAGGATGCTCACCGGCACCAGCGCCAGCGTCGCGGCCAGCCCGGTAACCCGGCGCAGCCAGTGGCGTTCACGCACCTCGAGCAGCAGCATCATCGCCGCCAGGGCGGGAATCAGAATCGGAGCCATGATCCAGTTCGACATCAGCGGGACTCCTCTTGCCGTTGCTCATCCAGGTGCTCGCCGGACAGCTCATCGCGCTGGCCGTCGACGTGATCCGACCCCAATTCCCCCTGCGCGCGCAGCGCCAGCACCACCAGAAAGGCGGTCATGGCGAAGCCAATGACGATGGCGGTCAGCACCAAAGCCTGAGGCAAGGGGTCGGTGGGATCGGCGCTCTGCCCCACCACCGCCACCTGATCCAGCTTGAGCCGGCCGGAAATGAACACAAACAGATTGGCGCCATAGCTGAGCAGGGTCAGTCCCAGAATCACCGGGAAGGTTCTCGCCCGCAGCACCAGGTACACACCACTCCCCACCAGGACAGCGATGATGATCGCGACCAATGCTTCCATTAGCGAACCCCTCCCTTGTCGTCCAGCAACGACAATTTGCCCAGGTTGGCGAGAATCAGCAGGGTGGCGCCCACCACGGTCAGGAACACCCCGGTATCAAACAGCATGGCGGTGGCCACCTCGAACTCGCCCACCACCGGCCAATGCACATGCCAGAACGCGCTGGTCAGGAACGGATGGCCGAAGTACCAGGCGCCGACGCCGGTGAACCCGGCCAGCAACACGCCCAGCGCGACCACCGGGTGATAATCACCGGGGATGCGGCGATGCATCCACGCCACCCCGGACGCCACGTACTGCAGCACCAGCGCCACCGAGGTAATCAGACCGGCGATGAAACCGCCGCCGGGCAGATTGTGCCCGCGCAAAAAGATATACACCGAGATCATCAACGCCAGCGGCAGCAGCGGCCGCGAAATGGTGACCAGAATGAGCGGGTGGGCGTCCTTGGCCCAGGGCCGCCCGAGCGAGTCGGTCCGTGGTGAGTACAGTTCAAGATCCTTGAGCAGGGCATAAATGCCCATGCCAGCGATCCCCAGCACGATGATCTCGCCGAAGGTATCGAAACCGCGGAAGTCCACCAGAATGACGTTGACCACATTGGTGCCACCGCCGCCGGGCTTGGCGTTTTCCAGGAAGAACGGGCTGATCGAATCGACCCCGGAAGTCATCATCATGAAAGCGAGAATGCCGACACCGCCGCCCACCAGCACCGACAACACCACGTCCCGGCCGATACGCGGCATGGAGGATTCCCGACGGGTGCGCACCGGCAGGAAGTACATCGCCAGCATCAGCAGCAGGATGGTGACCACTTCCACCGACAACTGAGTCAGTGCCAGGTCCGGCGCGGAGAAGCGCACGAACATCAGCGACACCACCAGCCCCACCACGCTCAGGCACATGATCGCGGTCATCCGGTGGCGATGCAGCGCGGTGGTGAGAATCGCGGCGACGATCAACATGCCACCGCACAGCAACGCCACGCCATCCAGCGGCAGCATCTCGCGGCCGCCACCGGCCAGCAACTCCCGCGTCACCGACGTCACCAGCACCAACGCCACCACCGCCAGCAACCAGGCGGTATAGCTCTGCAGGGAACCGTTGCGCAGGGTGTTGCTGACGGTGGCCGCCCACCTGGCCAGGGACTGAATGCAGGCTTCGAACACCAGTTTGGCGTCGAGACGGGGCAGGCGGTCATTCAGCGCGAACAGCCTATGCCGCTGGCTGTACACCAGCACGCCGCCCACCAGGGCCACAATGCTCATCATCAGCGGCACGTTGAAACCGTGCCAGATGGACAGATGATAGTCCGGCAAGGTGCCGCCGAGGGTGGCACGGGCGGCCACTTCCAGCAGCGCCGCCACCGTCAGCGAGGGAAGGACCCCCACCGCCAGGCACAAGGTCACCAGCACTTCCACTGGCACCTTCATGTAGCGCGGCGGCTCATGGGGCGGGTATTTGGGCAGATCGATGGGTTCGCCGTTGAAGAACACGTCATGAATGAAGCGGGCGGAATAGGCCACCGAGAACACCCCGCCGAGTACCGCGCCCAGCGGCAGAATCCAGCTCAGACTTCCCAACTGGCCGGAATCCAGGGTCTCGGCGAAGAACATCTCCTTGGACAGGAAGCCGTTCAACAACGGCACCCCGGCCATGGCCGCCGATGCCACCATCGCCAGTACCGCCGTGTACGGCATGTACTTCCACAGGCCGTTGATACGCCGCATGTCGCGCGTACCGGTCTCGTGGTCGATGATCCCCGCCGCCATGAACAGCGATGCCTTGAAGGTGGCGTGATTGATGATATGGAACACCCCCGCCACCGCCGCCAGTTGCGCATTGAGGCCGAACAGCATGGTGATCAGGCCCAGATGGCTGATGGTGGAATAGGCCAACAGCCCCTTGAGGTCATGCTGAAACAGCGCCCAGATGGCCCCCCACAGCAACGTGGCCAGACCGGCGCCGGTGACCAGGAAGAACCAAAGGTCGGTGCCGGACAGCGCCGGGTACAAACGCGCCAGCAGGAACACCCCGGCTTTCACCATGGTGGCGGAGTGCAGGTAGGCGCTGACCGGCGTCGGCGCCGACATGGCGTGAGGCAACCAGAAATGGAACGGGAATTGAGCGCTCTTGGTGAACACCCCCAACAGCACCAAACACAGAATCAGCGGGTAAAGCGCGTGGCCACGGATCAGGTCACCATTGGCCAGAACGTCGTCCAGGGAGTAGGACCCCACCACCTGACCGATCAGGATTGCGCCGGCGAGCAGGGCCAGCCCTCCCATGCCGGTGACCGCCAGCGCCATGCGCGCGCCTTTACGGGCATCGGTCTGGTGATACCAGAACCCGATCAGCAGAAAGGAGCTGAGGCTGGTCAGTTCCCAGAACACCACCAACAGCAGCAGATTGTTGCTGGTCACCACCCCCATCATGGCGCCCATGAACAACAGCAAGAAAGAGTAGAAACGCCCCGCCTTCTCGTTGGCGGAAAGATAGTAACGGGCGTAAAGAATGATCAGCAGGCCGATGCCCAGCACCAACAGCGAAAACAGCAGCGTCAGGCCGTCCAGGCGAAACGCCAGATTCAGGCCGAGATCCGGCATCCAGGGTACTAACTGACGTACCGTCTCACCGGAGAACACCCGGCGGCCATGGAACCACAGCAGCCCCAGCGCCACCAAAGGCAGCAAGGCCGCCGCCCAGGCCAGCGCCGGGCGTGAAAAACGCCACCGCTCGGCCAGCGGCGGCAGCACCGCCCCAAGAAAGGGCAGCAAAACCAGAAACCCAAGATTCATAGACTATCCGTCGATTTGTCGTTTCGGGCGTGGAACACCCAAGAGTACGGGAGAACCGTCTATAACGGGAGATTAAGCGAAAACGACCGGCGGATCGGGGAAATAGGGCCGACGGCCGCGGCGGGGACAATCCACCGGGCTGTGGGTGTGAGCGGAATCAGGCAGACAGCAATTCATCGCTTCGGTCGTGACTCAGTGAGTCCGCAGTATGCCATGAAATCGTTACTTGAAAATACGGCGCCTCCAATCAGCCATTGTCGCCATCGCCATATCTCGTACTACACTATCGGTTCGGTGGCGCCCGCTGGCGACCACCGAATTACCGGCGACCGATTCATGGGCTGACGCCGGGCCCGTTTGTATGTAGCTGTTTGAAGCAAGGAGAATCACATGCACCGCATTCTGTTCGTCACGGTCGCGGCCGCCCTGTTCACCACCGGTTGCGCCAGCACCCCCTCCGCGAATCTGCCCGAAGGTGCCACCGCCTGTCCGGATCCGCGCCCCACCGTCTGCACCATGGATTACAATCCGGTGAACGGTTTCAACGCCGCGGGCGAGGACCAGGGTGAATTCGGCAACGCTTGCGGCGCCTGCGGTCAGGACGACATCAGCTACACCATTCCGGTAAGACGGTGATCCTGCTGCTCGATACATCACGGTAACCCCGGAACGGACGCCTACCTTGCCCTACTCCCCTTTGCGCCTGCTGCTGGACTTCGATGATCAATACCAGCGGGATCAGCGCCAGAGCCCGGACTTTCTTCATCGCCGGGATCGCCAACTGGCGCTGCAGGCGCGACAGCGGGACGGCGCCACGCCACTCCCCGAGGATTGGTTACGCACCCTGGGCGCCGACCGTGCCAGCGGCGGCCACGATCCCCGTCTGCGCAGCTGGCGGCGGGCCCGCGTGCTGTTCGTTCTCGGCGGCGCGGTACTCGGCGTGCTTACCATGCTCGGGCTGCTTTATTACGATGGCAGCCAGCGCATCAACGTCACCCTGCTGCTCGGCTTCGCGGCCCTGCAACTGGCGCTGGCGGTCCTGACCACGGTGCAGGCGGGAATCGGCTGGCGCCCCTGGGGGCGGCTGCTGGACCAGGCCGGCGCCACACCTTCCGCCCTGCATGATCTGCAACCGCCGCTGGCGGCCCGGGTCGCGCACAGCGGTGGGCTCGCGTTCGCGATCGCCGCACTGCTGACTCTGCTGGTGCAGGTGGTGGTGCGCGACCTGGCGTTCGGCTGGAGCACCACCTTGCAAACCTCCGCCCCGGGCTACCACGAACTCACCCACGCCCTGGCCTGGCCATGGCGGCAATGGCTGCCAGTGGCGGTACCATCGCTGGAACTGGTGGAGCAATCCCGGTTCTTCCGGATCAGCGATCAGACACCCGCCGACCCGGCCCGGCTCGGCGCCTGGTGGGCGTTCCTGGCCATGGTCTGGCTGGTCTACGTGGTGCTGCCCCGATTGGTGTTTCTGGCCCTGGGCCGTGCCCAGTTGCGTTGGCGGGCAAAGCGTCTGCTGGCCCGGCACCCCGGCATGGCGGCCCTGCGTCAACGCTTTGAACAACCCTGGGTGGATACCGGCGCCAGCAATGCCACCCCGGCGCCGGCACTGGACCAGGGCAAGGCGGCCGATGGCGTGCTGCCGGAGAGCGGCACGGTGATCCACTGGGCTGGCGCCGGCCTCGCCGATGACGCGCTGTTCGGTGCGCTCGTCGGCGGGGAGCGCGCCCCATTGCGGCTGGAAGCAGGCGGCAGCGCCAGCCTGGATCATGATCGGGCGGTGCTGGAGCAGGCCGGCCAGAGGCGCGAACCGGTACTGGTCCTGACCCAGGGCTGGGAACCACCCACCGGCGAACTGGCGGATTTTCTCGATGACGCCCGCCAACAGTGGGGCGAGGACACCGTGATCGCGCTGGTTCCCCTGACCACCGATCCGGGCGGTACTTTATCCGACACCACCCTGGCCCAATGGCGCCGGTTCGTGGACCGGCGGCAACATCCCCATTTGCGTCTGTGCCGCGTCCCGGAGGTGCCCTCATGACCACCGCACCCCGCTTCGCCGTGGTCGGCCACCCCAACAAGGGCAAGTCGAGCATCGTCGCCACGCTTTCACAGAACGACGCCGTCGCCATCGCCCTGGAGCCGGGCACCACCCGTGACAGCGAGCGCTACCCGCTGAGCGTGGACGGCCACCTGCTCTACGAACTGATCGATACCCCCGGGTTCCAACGCCCCCGCCGGGTGCTGGCCTGGTTACAGGCGCACAGCCACTCCGCCTCGGACCGGCCCGACACGGTACGCGCCTTCGTCAATCAGCACCGCGACGATCCGCGCTTTCACGACGAGTGCGAACTGCTGACACCGATTCTCGACGGCGCCGGCATCATCTATGTGGTGGACGGTTCAGTGCCCTATCATCAGGAGCACGAGGCGGAGATGGAAATTCTGCGCTGGACCGGCCAGCCCAGTCTGGCGTTGATCAACCGCATCGGCGATGACGACCACGGCGAGCAATGGCGTACCGCCCTGGGGCAGTACTTCCGCATCGTCCGCGACTTCAACCCGGTCACCGCGCCGTTCGAAACCCACCTGCGTCTGCTGCGCAGTTTCGGACAGCTGGCACCGCAGTGGGAAACCGCTCTGGACCAGGCCGTCGAACATCTTCGGGACCAACGCCGGCACCGCCGGAAGCGGGCCTGGGCGCTGATCGCCGATGCCCTCGGCGATATGCTCGGCCATGCCGAAAGCGCCCGCCTCGGCGAAGACGCCAGCCGCTCCGTCCTGGAGGTCCGGTTACGGCAAAGCTGGCAAGACTGGCAACGCAAACGGGAGCTGCGGCTGCGGCGTGAGGTGGAACAGCTTTATCAGCACCACCATCTGCAACGGCAGGAACAGCACCTGGAATGGGAGCCCGGGCATGACCTGTTCAGCGAACGGGAGCGCCGGGCCTGGGGCGTCAGCCGGGCCTATCTGGCCACCGCCGGGTTCGGCGCCGGCGCTCTGGGTGGCGCCGGCGTGGACGCCCTCACCGCCGGCCACACGCTGGGTGCCGGCGCGTTGATCGGCGGCGTGCTCGGTGCCGCCGGCAGTCTCTACTATTCCAGCAAACTGGACCGCCTGAATTTGGGTCCGCTGTCCTCCGGCGGCCGCGAGGCGCGCTTCGGACCACTGCGTGACCCGCAGTTCGGCTACGTGGTGCTCGGCCGCGCCCTGCAACACTGGTACCTGATCACCGATCGCAATCACGCCGGCCGCGACCCGCTGGCCCTGGACAACGCCGACAGTCACTGGCTCGATACCCTGCCCCGCGGCCAACGCCACGCACTACAGAAAGCCTTGCAGCAAAGCACTCGCCATCAGGATGAGAAACGCCGGCAGGCGCTGCGCGAGGCGGTGGCTCAGGCAGGAGATGCGTTTCTGCAGTGGCGGCGTAAGTGACATGGCGGTCCGTGGCCCATTAGTACCGCCGATTCGCTGGCAAGCCAGCTTCCCACAGACAGAACCACGAAGCCGCTGTGGGAGATTCTATGTTGGAGATCAAGCGATTTGGCCCTCCGATTGATAGAGGGTTTTGTGCTTCATCAGGGCAAAGGCGATACGAGCGAGTTTGCGGGCGAGTATGACCAAGGCCTGGGTTTTCTT